>NZ_LQQP01000019.1 GCF_001619615.1 Microbacterium sp. T32 | reverse complement strand
GTGGGCGACAGAGAGAGCGGCTGGGCGGGCGAACCCGCCCCGCCGCAGTTGCGGATCAGAGCCCGACGTCGGAGGCCTTCAGGAAGCCCGAGTCGATGAGCTTGGACTGCACGTCGTCCTTGACGACGACCTCAGGCGTCAGCAGGTACGACGGGACGACCTTCTTGCCGTTGTCGTAGGTCTTGGTGTCGTTGACCTCGACGGTCTTGCCGTCCTTGATCTCCTGGATCATCTGGAAGACGCGGTCACCCAGGGCGCGGGTGTCCTTCCAGACCGTCATCGCCTGCAGACCCTCGAGGATCGCCTTGACGTTGGCCTTGTCGGCATCCTGACCCGTGATGATCGGGTAGTCCGCACCGGCGGTGTAGCCGGCCGACTTCAGGGATGCCTCGATACCGATGGCGAGGCTGTCGTTGGGCGACAGGACGACGTTGACCTTCTTGCCGTCGCCGTAGAACGACGAGAGGCGGTTGTCCATCTCGGCCTGAGCCTTGTCGGACGCCCAGCCCTGGATGCCGATGCTGGCCCACGCGTCGTCGTTGGCGGGCGACTTGCCGCTCGGAACGACGAGCTGACCCTTGTCGACGTACGGCTTCAGGACATCCCACGCGCCGGCGAAGAAGAACTTCGCGTTGTTGTCGTCGGGGCTGCCGGCGAAGGGCTCGAGGTTGAAGGGACCCTTGCCGTCCTTCAGGCCGAGCTGCTTCTCGATGAACTGACCCTGCAGGGTGCCCACCTTGTAGTTGTCGAACGTGGCGTAGTAGTCGACGTTCTCGCTGCCGTTGATGAGGCGGTCGTACGCGATGACGGTCGCGTTCTGGGCCTTGGCCTCCTGCAGCACCGGGCCGAGCGTCGAACCGTCGATGGCGGCGATCACGAGGATCTTCGCGCCACCCGAGATCTGGTTCTGGATCTGGCTGATCTGCTGGTCGGTCTTGTTGTCGGCGTACTGCAGGTCGACGGTGCAACCGGCGTCCTGGAGCTTCTTCTGGAGCTGCTCCCCGTCGTTGATCCAGCGCTCGAGGCTGCGGGTCGGCATCGCGATGCCGACGTTGCAGTCGCCGCTGCCGCCCCCGGCAGCGTCTCCGCCGCCATCGGCGGGCCGCGTGGAGCTACACGCTCCGAGACCCACGGCGAGAGCCGCGATGGCCGCACCGGTCAGGATTTTCTTCAGCATTGTGATCTGCGTTCCTCTCTGAACTGCAGGGACCCCCGTGGTCGCACCCGGCGCCCTCCCCGGCGTCGGATCGGGTACGTCCTCGTCCCGGCTTCCTGGTGCCGTCGTCAATTATGACGGCTCCGTGAACATATCCCCGGGCGTGCGCATTTGTCCAGAGTCCCGGGCGCGACGAAATGCAACGAACGCGTAACGGATGCCGCGAAGACCCGCCCCGGATCGGAACGCAGCATCGTTGAGCTGGGGTCGCACGCCACGACGGATGTTGAGAAGACGCGCTCCAGCGCAAAGGGAGCCGTGATCGTTTCTCAACCATCAGACGTCCGGTCGTCGAGGATCGACCTAGACACCTAGGTTTCTAGGTGCCATGCTGCGGAGGTGAAACAACAGTTCAACGTGAGCCTTGATCCTGGCCTGGTACGCGACATCAAGCATCGCTCCATCGATGAGCAGATCTCCCTCTCAGACCTGGTCGCCCAAGTTTTCACTGCCTACCTGAAAGGAAAGACCAGCATGAACGCAGCGCCCCGGATCATCCTTCAACCGATGGTCCACGTCGAAGACATGGCCTCCGCGGTGACCGCTTTGGAGGTTCTGGGAGCGCATGTGCTTCAAGGCAGCCGAGACGGCGACTGGGTACAGCTGAGCGTCGGCGGTGCGGAGGTGGGCCTCCTGGCGCATCCCGCCAACCCTGAACAGGGCGAAGGGGACGTCGAGCTCAACTTCCAATCACACGAAGCCCTCGAAAACATCGCTACGCGAGCCAGGGCGGCCGGCGTTGAAATCGCATCGCCGGTCACGGACGAAGGATTCGGCCGACAACTGCAACTACGCACCGCTGACGGGCTCCTTATGAAGATCAACGAGATCGACACCGACCTGATCACCTGATCGCGCCCTCGACCAGAGCGTTCAGCGACGAATATCCGTCCTCGAGTGCCCCTGTGCCCAGAACGGCGGTCTCCGCCCCGCGAAGGCTGCTCCCGCGCAGCTGGAACGTCCGGGCGACCTTCGCTTCTCAGAGACGCCCGCAGATCCCGGATGCCACTGCGCAGCGGGGCACGTCAGCGGACGTCGATGTCGGCCCCCGACCACAGGTCGCCGCACTCGATCGCCTCGGCGCCGTGCGCGCGAAGGTACGGACGCGCACCGACGTCGCCCCTGACCCCGGAGGCCACGGCCGACCAGTGCGACCTCCCGATCAGGACGGGGTGCCCCGGCAGGCCGCGGTAGGTCGCGAACGCGAGCGCGTCGGGAGCAGAGCGCGCGACCAGCCGGGCGACGGCCGCCGCGGGCAGACCCGGGTTGTCGACCGGGACGACGGCGACAGAGGCCGCGGGCAGGGATGCCACGGCATCCAGACCCGCGCGCAACGACGACGAGACACCCTCGCTCCAGGCTCCGGCGCGCACCGCGATGGCACCCGCAGGGACGAGGTGCTCCGCCTCGTCGGCGGCAGCCCCCAGCACCACGACGACCGGGTCGCAGCCCCCGTCGCGCAACGCCCGGACCGCCTTCTCGACCCACGGAACGCCGTCGGGATCGCGCGCGAGGGCCTTCGGACCGCCGAAGCGACGACCGGCTCCGGCGGCGAGAACGAGCCCCGCCGGGCGGTCCGCGAGGGTGTCGGGAGCGGCCTCGGGGAGCATGGTCACGACAGCGTAGCGTGCGCGAAACACGGCGCGGATACCGTCGCCAGCATGCTCGAACTGGCCGCCGACTTGCTCCCCCTGCTGGAGGCGGGGACGCCCGTCGCGGCCGTCACGGTCACCCGCGTCATCCGGAGCGCCCCCCGCGGAGTGGGCGCCACGCTCGCCGTGACCAGCGACGCGCGGGTCATCGGATCGCTGTCCGGCGGTTGCGTCGAGGGCGACTCCGTGATGCTCGGCCTCGACGCGCTCCGCACGGGCGAGGTGCGGCGCGGGAGCTTCGGTTTCGCCGGTCCGGACGATGCGATCGTCACCGCCGGCCTCGCGTGCGGGGGTGCGATCGAAGTCGTGGCCTACCCGATCGACGGCGCCGACCCGCGAGTCCGCGCCGCGCTGCAGCGCGCGGCTGCCGGACGCGAGAGCGCGATCGACCTCGACCTGGGCGACGGCACGACCCTCGAACTGCGACGGCGCTCCCGCCCCCGCCTCATCGTGCTCGGCGCGGGCGAACACGCGGCCGCCCTCTGCCGTGTGGGGGCGGCGGCCGGCTTCGCGGTGACGGTGTGCGACGCGTGGGCGCTGCTCGTGACGCGCGAGCGCTTCCCCGAGGCATCCGACCTCGTCATCGCCTCTCCGCACGAGTACCTCGCCTCGCTCGAGGACCCCGACGAGCGCACGGCCGTCTGCGTCCTGACCCACGACGAACGCCTCGACGTGCCGGCGATCCGGACGGCGCTGCGCCTCCCGGTCGGGTTCGTCGGCGCGATGGGGTCGCGGGCGACCGTCGCGCGCCGCGCGGCCCTCCTGACACAGGCGGGGGTGACGGATGCCGAGCTCGGCCGGCTGCACTCCCCCCTCGGCCTCGACCTCGGGGCGGAGACCCCGGAGGAGACGGCCCTCTCGGTGATCGCCGAGATCGTCGCGGCTCGACGCGGCGCGAGCGCGCTCCCGCTGAGCGCGACCGACGGCCCCCTCCACGCGGGCGCCGCCGCACCCGGGTGCGCCGTGCCGACGCCGGTGATCGCCGGATGACGGCGCTCGTCATCCGCGACGCCGTCGCGGTGGTCGAGGCCGAAGGCCGCGTCCGCACCGGAGACGTCGTGACCGTGGACGGCGTCGTCGTCGACACCCCCGCCCCCGCCGACGCGACCGTGATCGATGCGAGCGGATGCGTCGTCACCCCCGGCCTCGTCAACGCCCACCACCACCTGCTGCAGACGGCGTTCCGGACGCTGCCGGGCACGCGTGGCATCCCGATGCGCGACTGGCTGCCCGCGATGGCGGGCGCGTACGCCGCGGCCGGTGTCGACCCCGAACTGACCGGGATCGCCGCGCGCGCGGGACTCGCCGAGGCGCTGCTCAGCGGCGTGACGACGGTCGCCGACCACCACCTCACCTGGCCGTCGGGTGCCGACACGGTCGGGATGGCCCGCGCCGCCGCGGGGGCGGCCGCCGCCCTCGGCGCGCGCCTCGTGTTCGTGCGGGGCGCCGCACGCGACGACCCGCAGGAGGCCGCGGCGTCGGCCGAGGCGATCGCCGCCGCGCTCGTCGACGGGCAGCCGGGCGGCGTCACCGCCGACGGGATGCTGCAGGTCGCCGTGGGACCCGCGGGCGTGCACAGCGATCCACGCGAGACGTTCGCCCTGCTCGCCGAGGTCGCCGAACGTCGCGGCCTTCGCCGCCGCACGCAGGCGAACGAGGTCGTCGACGTCGAGATCGCGCTCGACCGCTACGGCCGCCGTCCGCTCGACCTGCTCGAGGACTGGGGCTGGCTGGCCCCCGACGTCACCCTCGCCCACCTGTGCGGGGTCACCGACGACGAGATCGCCCGGCTCGCGGCGGCCGGGGTCACGGCGACGCACGCGCCCGGCTGCGACGTGCCGATGGGCTGGGGCGTCGCGCCGGTCGCGAAGCTCCGGGACGCCGGCATCCCGGTCGGGCTCGGAACGAGCGGCGGCGGCAGCAACGACGCCGGGCACCTGCTCGCCGATGCCCGTCTCGCGATGCAGGTCTCGGCGCTCGTGGGGCCGCAGCTGGCGGCATCCACCGTCCTGGCGATGGCGACCGCAGGATCGGCCGACGGGCTCGGGCGCCCCGAACTCGGCCGACTGACGCCCGGGTCCGCCGCCGACCTGTGTCTGTGGGACGAGTCGGGGGTCGCCGACGCGGGCGTCGCCGATCGCGTCGCGGGGCTGCTGTGGGCCGCGCCCGGCCGTCGCCCGCGCACGGTCGTGGTCGCCGGACGTGTCGTCGTGGACGATGGATGCCTCGTCTCCGCCGACGAGCGCGAGATCACCGCGCGATTGTTCGAGAGGGTGGGACGATGACCACCATGGTTCCCGCGATCCCCACCGACGATCCCGCCACCGGCTCCACGGGCGACGAACGTCTCGGGGCTCATCTGCGCGGCCTGCGCAAAGCGCGCGGGCTCACGCTGACGCAGCTGGCCGAGGCGGCGGCGCTGTCGCATCCGTTCCTCAGCCAGCTCGAGCGCGGCCTCGCCCGCCCCAGCATGGCGAGCCTCGAACGGCTCGCGCGCGCGCTGGGCACGAGCCGCGTCGAGCTCATCGCCGCGTCCGAGCCGCCGCGCCCCGACGAGAGCGCGCACCCGACGTTCGTGCGCGCGAACGAGGGGCTCGTCGGGCCGTACGCCGAGGGCAGCGCGCGCATGCTCGCCGAGGGTCCGCGGCGCTTCGAGCCCATGGAGTTCACGGGCGCGAACCCCGAACCGGGCGATCACTACGTCCACGAGGAGGACGAGTTCCTCACCGTGCTCGAGGGCTCGATCGTGATCTCGCTCGGCCCGTTCGGCGAGACGACGCTCGCGGTCGGCGACTCGGTGTACTGCCGATCGGGCACACCGCACCGCTGGCACTCGCCCGGCGGGGCGCCGTACCGGCTGCTCATCGTGAAGGAACTGGTGCACGGCGCCCCCGACCCCGGCGAAGGAGACACATGAGCGGCGGTCTGACGTTCGAGGCGGTCGTGCGCGAGCGGCGCGAGGCGGCCGACGGTGTGATCGTTCTCGACCTCGAGCGGCCCGGCGGCGTGCTGCCGCACTGGTCGCCGGGCGCGCACATCGACGTCGTGCTGCCGGGCGGGGTCGAGCGCCAGTACTCGCTGTGCGGATCGCCGAGCGAGCGCGGCACGTGGCGGATCGGCGTGCTGCGCGAACGCGAGGGCTCGGTGTGGCTGCACGAGAATGCCCACCCCGGCACGGCGCTCCGCGTCCGGGGCCCCGCGAACCACTTCCTCTTCGCCCCCACCGCCGGCCGCTCCTACGTCTTCGTCGCCGGCGGTATCGGCATCACGCCGATCGTCCCGATGATCGAGGCCGCTGACGCCGCGGGCGCCGCGTGGACCCTGCTGTACGCGGGCCGGTCGCGGCGCACGATGTCCTTCGTCGACGAGCTCGTCGAGAGCTACGGCGACCGCGTCGAGGTGTTCGCCGCCGACGAGGGCACCCGCCTCGATCTCGACGCGCGCCTGGGCACCCCGGCATCCCGGACCGTCGTCTACGCGTGCGGTCCCGCCCGCCTGCTCGAATCCCTGGATGCCACGATGTCGGGCTGGCCGCGCGGGAGCCTCCACGTCGAACGGTTCGAGGCGAAGGTCCTGGGCCCGCCGGTGTGGACCGAGCCGTTCGAGGTCGACCTCATGATGTCGGGGCTCACGGTCGTGGTCCCGCCGGAGAAGTCGATCCTCGAGGTGGTCGAGGAGTACGGCGCCGTCGTCCCCTCGAGCTGCCGCGTGGGCACGTGCGGAACGTGCGAAGTGCCCGTGATCGACGGCGATGTGGAGCACCGCGACTCGGTGCTGTCGCCGGAGGAGCAGGAGGCGAACCGCACGATGATGGTGTGCGTCTCGCGCGCCGCCTGCCCGCGCATCACGCTCGAACTCTGACGCGGCGGGGACCGGGGCGCGGAGTTCCGGCATCCGCCCCTTCTCGTCGGTCAGCGATCCGCACAAGCTCAGCCGCCGACGACGGGATGCCGCTGACGTTGCGCGAATCACTGAGGTTGTGCGAATCACGGAGCGCGCCCGGCGCCCCGGCCTTCCCTCAGCGATCCGCACAAACTCAGCCGCCGACGTCGGGATGCCGCTGAGGGTGCGCGGATCACTGAGGTCGTGCCGCGGCGCGGCAGGTTTGTCACGAGGGTCACGAGCGGGAAATACGGCGGAAACGACCGGTTCCTAGCATCGGAAACAGCCCGGATGTTGGTCACACCAACACTGGCTCGCCGCTCCCGACGGCACCGCCTCGACGATGTGGCATCCCTTCCCTCACTCTTCGGAGGTCCTCGTGTCCGCCGCTCCACCCGTCTCGATCAGCGAGATCCGCAACGCGCGACTGGCGTCCGGTGCGCTCGTGGACATCGCGATCGACGGCGACACGGTGGTCGCGGTGGTGCCGGCCGGGACCCCGCTGCCCGAGACCGACGGCGAGATCCTCGACCTCACCGGCTACGTCGTCACGGCGGCCGGCGCGGAGCCGCACGGGCACCTCGACAAGTCCCAGTCCTGGGATGCCATCCAGCCCCCGTTCGGCGACCTCGTGCGCGCGATCGAGAGCTGGCAGGCCTTCGCCCAGAATCTCGACGAGGACGAGACGCTCGACCGCGCCCGCTCCACGGCGGTGCGGATGCTGGCATCCGGGATCACCGCCGTCCGGACGCACGTCGACCTGCTCCACGGCGACGACGCGCTGATCGGCGTTCGAGCCCTGGTGCGGCTGCGCGAGGAACTGCGCGGCGTCATGGACATCGAACTCGTCGCGCTCGGCGGACCGACCGTGCCCGACGCGGTGTTCGACGCCGCGCTCGACGCGGGCATCGACCTGGTCGGCGGGGCGCCGCACCTCGCGGACGACCCGATCGCCGACCTCGACCGCCTCATCGCGATCGCCCGGCGCCGCGACGTCGGCCTGGACCTGCACACCGACGAGAGCCTCGCCGGTGCGGACACACTCGCCGCCTACGCCCGGTCCGTCACCGGCTGGCACCGCCCCCGGTCGGCGGGTCACTGCGTGCGGCTCAGCATGATGCCGACCGAAGACCTCACCTCCCTGGCGGAGGACGTGCGCGTCGCCGACATCGGCATCATCGCCCTCCCGATCACCAACCTGTACCTGCAGGGATGGGATGCCGACCACGCCGTGCCCCGCGGAATCGCGCCGATCGGCCGCCTCAAGGCCGCCGGCGTCCGCGTCGCGGCGGGCGCCGACAACGTGCGCGACCCCTTCAATCCCGTGGGGCGCTGCGATCACCTCGAGACCGCGTCCCTGCTCGTCGCCGCGGGGCACCTCGCCCCTGAGGAGGCGATGGATGCCGTGACCTCCGGCGCGCGGGACGTCATGGGCCTGCCGGTCGCCGGGCCGATCCCTGGCGCCCGCGCCGACCTCGTCGGGATCCGCGCCGCCTCGCTCGGCGAAGCCGTCGCGTTCGCCTCCGCCGACCGCGTCGTGCTGTACCGCGGACGCGTCGTCAGCCGCACGACGGTGTCGACGCAGACCGCGCTCCCCGCCCCCACACCCCTCGCCGACGCACCCGCACCGGCGCTTCCGACCCTCGTCCCGACCGGAAAGTGAGCGTTTCGTGACCCTCGCCTCCCCCTCCCCGGCAGCCACGCTCGCGGACCCCGCGGCGCCGCTGCTGGACTTCCGGAACGTCGCCATGACGTTCCCCAACGGCACCACCGCTCTCTCGGGCGTCGACCTCGTCGTCCAGCGCGGCGAGTTCGTCAGCGTCGTCGGCCCCTCGGGCTGCGGCAAGTCGACCCTGCTGCGCATCGCCTCGGGCCTCGAGTCCGCGAGCGAAGGCACCGCGACGGTCAACACCGACCGGATCGGGTACGTCTTCCAGGACGCCACGCTCCTGCCCTGGCGCGACGTGCAGTCGAACGTCGAACTGCTCGCCGAGCTCAACTGGCAGCCCAAGCGCATCCGCACCCCGAAGGCGAAGTGGGCGATCGACCTGGTCGGCCTCAACGGCTTCGAGAAGCACCTGCCCAAGCAGATGTCGGGCGGCATGAAGATGCGCGCGTCCCTCGCCCGCTCGCTCACCCTGGACCCGGAGCTCTTCCTCTTCGACGAGCCGTTCGGCGCCCTCGACGAAATCACGCGCGAACGCCTGAACGACGAGCTGCTGAAGATCTTCGTCGAGCAGAAGTTCGGCGGCCTCTTCATCACGCACTCGGTCTCCGAAGCGGTCTACCTCTCCACCAAGGTCGTCGTCATGTCCGGTCGCCCCGGCCACCTCGTCGACACGTTCGAGGTCCCCTTCGACATGCCTCGCGACCCCGAGATCCGCTACACGGGCGAGTTCGCCAAGCTCGTCGGCGAGGTCTCCCACGCCCTCCGGGAAGGACACTCATGAGCACCACCTCTGCAGAGCCGGTCGTCTCCGAGACGTCGGAGCCCACGGCATCCACCCCCGCCCCGACGAGCGACACGGCCCCCACGGTCCCGCGCGGTCGCAGCAGGGTCGCGCGCGCGCTGATCCTGGCGGCCCCGCCGCTCGGCGTGCTGGCCGTGCTCGTGGGCATCTGGTATCTGATCGCGGGCATCCTCACCGCGACCGGCAAGGGCTTCCTCCTGCCGATGCCGCACGAGATGTTCACGAAGGGCTTCTTCGATCCGCAGGTCAGCGTCGACATCTGGACCGCGCTGTTCCGCACCACCGGCGTCGCCCTCACCGGCCTCCTGGTCGCGATGATCCTCGGCATCGGCTGGGCCATCGCGATGTCGCTGGCCCGCTGGGTCGAGCGCAGCACGTACGCCTACGCGGTGATCCTGCAGTGCATCCCGATCCTCGCCCTCGTGCCGCTGGTCGGCTTCTGGTTCGGTTACGAGTTCACGGCCCGCGTGATCGTCTGCATCCTGATCGCCCTGTTCCCGATGGTGTCGAACACCCTGTTCGGTCTGCAGTCGGTGGACAAGTCGCAGCGCGAGCTGTTCCGCCTCCAGAAGGCCAACAAGTGGACGGTGCTCACCAAGCTCACGCTCCCCGCCGCGCTCCCCTCGATCTTCGTCGGCATGCGCACCTCGGCGGGCCTCTCGGTCATCGGCGCGATCGTCGGCGACTACTTCTTCCGCCGCGGCGAACCGGGCATCGGCTCGCTCATCTCCAACTACCAGTCGCGCCTGCAGAGCGCCGAGCTGTTCGCCTCGATCCTCGCGGCGTGCCTCCTCGGCGTGGTCATCTTCGCCTTCTTCGGCTGGCTGTCGAAGGTCGCCGTCGGCCGCTGGTACGAAGCAGCACGCTGACCCCCGCGGGCCCGCCCGCACCGCACCGACCCTTCGCACAGACACCGGATGCCACGGCACCGCGCCCTCGGGCGTGCCCGCGGCCGTGGCATCCGACCCCTCCCGCACCACCTCCGTACCCGAGAGTTCCACCCGTCACAGAAAGCGAAACAGCATGAAGCGCAGCACCCTCCTTCGCGGGACCGCCGTCACCGGCGCGTTCGCGATCGCCCTCACGCTCACCTCGTGCGCCGGGAGCGCCGCGGACCAGGCGGCGCCCGCAAGCACCGACCTCACGGTCGGCTCCGTCGACCTGTCGGCCGACTGCCCCGCGACGATCGTCGTCCAGACCGACTGGAACCCGGAGGCCGAGCACGGTCACCTCTACGAGATGATCAAGGACGACTACACGATCGACGCCAACACCAAGGCGGTCACAGGCCCGCTCAAGGTGGACGGCGAGTACACCGGCGTGAACCTCGAGATCCGTGCCGGTGGCCCCGCGATCGGCTTCCAGACCGTGTCGGCCCAGATGTACCAGGACGACAAGATCACCCTCGGCTACGTCAGCACCGACGAGGCCATCCAGCTCTCCGGCACGACGCCCACCAAGGCCGTCATGGCGCCGCTGGACATCAGCCCGACCATGGTGATGTGGGACCCCGAGACGTACCCGAACGTCAAGACGATCCAGGACGTCAAGCCCGCCCTCGAGGCGAACAAGGGCGTGTGGCGCTACTTCGACGGCTCGGCGTACATCGAGTACCTCAAGAGCGCCGGCCTGGCCAGCCCCGACATCCTCGACGGCTCGTACGACGGCACGCCGTCGAACTTCGTCGCCGCCGGCGGCAAGGACATGCAGCAGGGCTTCGCGTCCGCTGAGCCGTACGTCTACCAGAACGAGGTCTCGGCCTGGGGCAAGCCGGTGAAGTTCGCGCTGATCCACGACTCCGGATGGCAGACCTACCAGTCGTCGATGTCGGTGAAGGCCGCCGACTTCGACAAGCTGAGCCCCTGCCTCACGAAGCTCGTCCCCGTCCTGCAGAAGGCCGGCGTCGCGTACTACAAGGACCCGAAGGCCGCGAACGACCTCATCCTGAAGCTCGTCGACGAGTACAACACCGGCTGGACCTACACGCAGGGCGTGGCGGACTACTCGGTCAAGACGCAGGTCGACCTCGGCCTGGTCGGCAACGGCCCCGACTCGACCTACGGCAACTTCGACGACGCCCGCTTCGCGGACTTCTTCGACAAGGCCAGCAAGGTCTACACCGACCTCGGCACCCCGCCCGCGGCCGGCTACACCGCGAAGGACCTGTACACGAACGAGTTCATCGACACCTCGATCTCGTTCTGATCGAACCGGCCCGGTCCGCCTCGCGCGGGCCGGGCCGTGTCGGGTCCGCTCCACCCCCACCCTCGCCGCGACCCGACCGCGGCCCCGACACCTGGCATCCACCCACTCGCGTCACCCGGAGACACCCATGAGCGACACCGCCACCCGCGTCCTCTCCCTCGAGGACGACCTGCTCGACCTGCTCGGCCCCGCCGCCGTCAGCACCGAACCGCGCGTGCGCGAGCGCGCCAGCGTCGACGGGTCGCCGATGTCGCCGATCATCGCCGCCAAGCTCCCCCTCGGCCTCGCCGACCTCGTCGTGTTCCCGGCGGATGCCGAGCAGATCGCGATCGCGGTCGCCGCCGCCGCGCGGCACGGTGTGCCCGTCACCGTGCGCGGCAAGGGCACCGGCAACTACGGCCAGGCCATCCCGATGCAGGGCGGCCTCGTCATCGACACCACCCGCGCCAAGGCGATCATCGAGGTCGGCGACGGATTCATCACCGCCGAGGCCGGAACCCCGATGGTCCTGCTCGAGCAGGCGGCGTGGGCCGCCGGGCAGGCGCTGTGGATGTACCCCTCGACCGCGCAGTCCACCCTCGGCGGCTTCCTCTCCGGCGGCTCCGGAGGCACCGGGTCCATCGAGCACGGCTCGAACGACCGCGGCTTCGTCGCCGCACTCGACGTCGTGCACGCCGACGGCAGCGCCGACATCGTCCACGTCGAGGGCGACGAAGCCCAGAAGTACGTGCACAACTACGGCACGGCCGGCGTCATCGTGCGCGCCACCGTCCGGCTCGAGCCGCTGCGCGAGTGGCGCGGACTGTGGGCGAGCTTCCCCGACTTCTCCGGCACCCTGTCGGTGCTGCAGACCATCGGCAACCTCGACCCGACTCCGCGCCTCGTGTCCGGCGACGGGCCCGAGATCTCGGCATCCCTCCCCACCGACGAGGCCATCCCGGAGGGCCGGTCGAGCCTGCGCGCGATCATCGACGCGTCGCTCATCGACACCGTCACCGCGATCGTGGAGGGCGCGGGCGGCCGCGTCGAGGCGGTGCGCGAGGGGCCGCAGGCCAGCATCCGCCTGTCGATGCTCAGCTACAACCACCCGATCGAGTGGTACCAGAAGAGCCAGCCGCATGAGGTGTTCCACCTCGAGGTCTCGGGCGCTCCGCTCGCCGAGGACATCGACGCCGTCGAGGCCGTGTTCGCCGGCGCGAAGCTCCACATCGAGTCGACGAAGGCGTTCCCCATCGGCATGCTCGCCGCCCCCTACGTCAGCGAGGAGGACGTGTACCGCGGGATCGCCGACCTCAACGCGATCGGCGTGGGCGTGCACAACCCGCACCAGTGGAACGTCGACTTCAACGTCGAGCAGACCGCCGCGCTCGCCAAGACCACCGACCCGAACGGGCTGCTGAACCCCGGCAAGCTCAACCCCGACTACTCGGGTGCACGCAAGGGAGCGATCATCTCATGAGCCGCCTGCTCGCCGAACTGAGCGGCCCCGCCGCCGCCGAAGCCCTCACCGACACGTCGATCATCGTGCTGCCCACGGGCGCGATCGAGCATCACGGTCCGCACCTTCCCCTGGCGACGGATGCCATCGTCGCCGAGGCCTCCGCCACGGCCGCCGTCGCGCGCGCCGCGGCCCAGGGCATCGACGTGTGGCAGTTGCCGACGCTGTCGGTCACGAAGTCCGACGAGCATTCGTGGGCACCGGGCACGCTGTGGCTCACGCCCGAGACGATGATGCAGACCATCGTCGACATCGGCCGGTCGCTCCTGACCACGCGCGCCCGCACCCTCGTGTTCCTCAACGGGCACGGCGGCAACGTCGCGCTGCTCAACGTCGCGAACCGCGAGCTGCGCCGCCGCTTCGGCCTGCGCACGTTCTTCATGCCCGCCGCGCGCGTGCCGTCCTTCAGCGGCACCGACGGCGGTCCCGACGAGCACGGCACGGGCATCCACGCCGGACACGGCGAGACGAGCATGATCATGCACCTGCGGCCCGAGCTCGTGGATGCCACGAAGTTCGAGGCCACCGTCCCCGCGCACATCGGCGACTTCCGGCACATCGGTTTCAACGGCAAGCCCGTGACCTTCGGCTGGCTCTCGAACGACTTCGGTCCCACGGGCGTGCTCGGCGACCCCACCGGCGCGAACGCCGCCCACGGCGCCGAACTGTTCGAGGACAGCGTGTCGTTCGTCGTCGAGGCGCTCGAGGAGATCAGCCGATTCGACTACACCGCGTGAGCGCGCTGCGCGGGCTGCCTGCACAACGCCTGCGGAATGTCGGGTTTCGGTCGCCGCGGGGCACGGCGGCGGGGAATTGCCGGAGTTGTGCCCGGCCGACGCCCCCGCGGCACCACACCGCGCAACTCCTGCAGAACCGGGTCTCGGCCGGCCGGACCCACCGGCATCCACAGATCCGCCGGAGTTGTGCCGGGCCGACACCCCCGCGGCACCACACCGCGCAACTTCTGCAGAACCGGGTCTCGGCCGGCCGGACCCACCGGCATCCACAGATCCGCCGGAGTTGTGCCCGGCCGACACCCCCGCGACACCACACCGCGCAACTTCTGCAGAACCGGGTCTCGGCCAGCCGGACCCACCGGCATCCACAGATCCGCCGGAGTTGTGGGCGGCAGGGGGGCGCCGCGTGACCGCCGCGGCCGAAGCCACCGGCGTGCGCGCCTACGGGCAGGTGCTGCGGCTCCCGGGGGCGCGGACGTTCGTGGCGGCCGGCATCCTGGCCCGATTCCCCGCGCGACGCTGTCGCTCGGGATCATCCTGCTGGTGTCGGCGGCGACCGGCAGCTTCGGGTCGGCGGGGATCGTCGTCGCGCCGCTCGTCGGCGGCATGGCGGTCGCGGCACCCCTGTGGTCGTCGCGCATGGACCGGCACGGCCAGGCCCGTGTGATCCTGATCTCGCTCGGATGCCTCGTGCTCGCGGCATCCGCTCTGCTCGCCCTGGTGCTGACGGCCGCGCCGTTCTGGACGTGGCTCGTCGCGGCGTTCGCGACGGGTGCATCCACGCCCGACCTGACGTCGGCGGTGCGCGCGCGGTGGACGGTGCTCGCACCGGAGTCGCAGCGGACCCACGCGCTCGCGCTGGAGACGATCGGCGACCAGATGGTGTTCATCTCCGGGCCGCCGGCGATCACCGCGGTCGCCGCCGCGATCAACCCCGCAGTCGCGATGCTCGGCTCACTCGCGCTCGGGGTGATCGGGGGCGTGTGGCTGGCGTCGCAGCGCGCGACGCAACCCGATACGACCCGGGCGACGGGCCGCGCCCGCTTCGTGTGGCCGCCCGCCGGGGTCGTTCCCGTGGCGCTCGCGTGCATCGCGCTGGGCGGCGTGTTCGGGGCGTTCGACGTCACGCTCGTCGGGTGGGCGGAGGTCGGCGGACGTCCGTGGCTCGCCGGCCCCGCGTTCAGCGCGCTGGCGCTCGCGATCGCGGTGGGCTCGGTGATCACCGGCGCCCGCGCGTGGAAGCTGTCGCCGATCGCCCGGTTCATCGGATTCGCCGCGGCGGCGGCGGTCGCCGCCCTCGCGCTCCCCCTCACCCAGGGGCTCACCCCGGTGCTGTTCGTCGCGATCCTGCTGCTCGGGCTGCTGATGTCGCCCGTCATGATCTCGGGGATCCTCGTAGCATCCGCCCGCGCTCCCGAAGGACGCGTGACCGAAACGCTCGCCTACCCGACCGCGGCGATGTCGCTCGGCGTCCCGATCGGCGGGGTGATCGCCGGGTCCGCCCTGGATGCCACGGGCCCCGCGACCGCGCTCGTGACGCTCGCCGTGGCACTGGCGTGTGCCGCGGCGATCGCCGTCGCGGGGGAAGCGGTGCTGCGGGTGGGGCGGCGCTGACGCGAGGGGATCCCGGAGTCAGCTCACCCGTGCGAGGTTCGTCGTCGTCAAGGCTCCGAGCTTCGCGGTGATGTCGGTGAGCGTCTGACCGACCCCGAGATTCAACCTCTTCGCCGTGATGGTGGAGGTCGCATTGTCGTAGTACTCGGCGCGGACCGGCAGGTTCGGCGACGAGAACCGCAGGTAGTACCCGGTGTCGGCACGCAGCCCGTCCACGACGTAGGTCCCCCCGGGTGTCACGATCGCCGTCGCCACGATCTGGTTGTACTTCGAGTACACGTCGACGACGACGTAGCCGTCGCGGTAGGAGACCCCTTCCGGAAGCCGCACGCGTCCGGAGATCGCGGAGAACGGGACGGGGGCGACGTCGACTCCGGTGAACTTCTGGTTCGCGGCGAGCGTGATGTCGGTGTACTCGCCGTACGACTTGGTCCACCACGTCGGGAAGACCCGCACCCCTTGGGCCACGATCTTGACGCGATACACGCCCGGGTCGAGGAGTCGCGCGATGTACGTCCCGTCGGAGTTCACCTTCTCCTCACGGACCACAGCGCCCGACGACGCGGAAATGAACTGCGCCGTCACCGTTCCATCCGCGAACGACGTTCCCGAGGGAAGCGTCACGGTACCGGAGATGGCCGCGTAGGGCGCTTCCCCGAGCGTCGGGTTCACCGTCACCTTCTGACCCGCGGCGACAACCACCGCCGTCGCGTCAGCCGGACCCTTCGCGCCCTTCCACCACTGCGTCTGCACGGGGAGCCCGGTCGAACCGAAACGCAGCTTGTACGAACCCGGGGGGAGGCCGCCGACGGAGTACGTCAGCGAGGCCATGCTCACCGTGGTGCGGGCGTACAGGCTGTCCGGAGTACCGACACGGAGCACGTCCACGGTGATGGTCCCCGCGGACCGATCGACCCAACTCGGAATGGCGACAGTTCCCGAAATGGATGCCGGGGCGAGCAGTGCGGCATCCACGCCCGTCCGCGCGGTTCCCGAGCCGAGCCGGATCGTCGCCGCGTCGGCGGCGACGGCGGCGTTGTTCCACCACTGCGTCGCGACACGTCCGAAGTTGTCGGTGAACGAGACCTGGTAGTCACCCGGCGTCAGGGTAGGCAGGGTGAAGCTCCCGTCGGACGCAGCTTGAACGCTGACGCTCCGGCCGCCGACCGTCAGGGGGACAGCGGTGACCTTGACGACGGTGCGCGAGACACCGGGCGGTGTCGTGACGGTCCCCCTGATCGTGGCGAGCTTCTGCGGCGCGAAGTCGATGCCCGAACGGTCCTCGCCCGCAGCGATCGTGACGGGCGTGGCATCGGCAGCCGTGACGGCGTTCTGCCACCATTCGGGCGCAAGGGGAGCACCGGACTCGTTCGCGGAATACACCCGGACGGTGTAGCTCGCGGCGGCGAGGCCGGAGGCCGTGTAGGCCAATACACCTCCCACCGGCCCGGCGAGCACGGCGGGGATCCGCTCCGAAGACCCGACCTCCCGGAGTTCGACCCTGACGGCCGACGACGCGACTCCTGCGGGAAGGGTCACCTGACCGGAGATCGACCCGGTCGCCGCTGCTGCCCGCGCAGCGGGCGCAACGGGGCTCTCGGTGGGCGGTGTCGAGGGGGTGGGCGACGCGGTCGCCGCGGGTGAAGGCGTCGGGCTCGCCGAGGGTGACGGCGTCGGCGAGGGAGCACCCGTCGCCGTCGGAGAAGGGCTCGCTTTCGGGGTGACGGTCGGGGCCGGAGTGGGGCTCGGCGTCGAGGCCGCTGACGCGGGACTCGCCACCGCGGCGCCGATCAGGATCATCCCCGCGATGGCTGTCGCGGCGAACCAGGAGCGCACACGGGTGCGCGGATAGTGCGGCATGTCGTCTCCCCCAGGAACGGAACGCACGTGCTTCACCCGCCGCATCGGTAGCGAGCGGTCGCGAGCTCCCCTTCGCTTTGTTTATCGCACGTCGATCACGCTTCACAAGGCTGCCGACACATCGGCTACCGGGCGATCACCGGTTGGTTACAACGCATCGCAGATGGCGCAGCGCAGACACGTGTCCGTTGGCGGGATGGAGCTCGAGCGTTCCGGCCGGGAGCATCTCTCCCGGTACGACCTACAGGATGACGCCGAACTCGTCCGCCAGCGCGGGCAGCTGCGTGTGCAGCACGTGCGACGCCTCCGCGGCGAGCGGATTGGTCGACACGCCGTTCTCGTTCACGAGCGTGCCGCCGACGTACACCTGCTTCAGGTTGCGGAGTCCGCACGCGAGCACGTAGCTGCGCACCGGGTTCCACAGCGGACCGATGTCCGGCAGCCGCGGGTCGACGACGACGAAGTCGGCGAACTTCCCCACCTCGAGGCTGCCCACGCGGTCGTCGACGCCCATGATCTCGGCGCCGCCGAGGGTGTGGAGGCGCAGCACCCGCTCGGGCATCATCGACAGCGGGTCGTGCGTGCGGGCGCGCTGCATGAACATGCCCATGCGCATGTTCTGCCACGGGTCGGCGACGTCGGTACAGGCCTGGTCGTCGAGGCCCATGCCGACCTTCATGCCGAGGTCGAGCATCTCGGGCACGTGCGCGATCCCGGACGCTAGACGCCCGTTGGATGCCGGCTGCCACGACATGCTCGCGCCGCCGGCGGCGGCATCCGCGATGATCTCCGGCGTCGTCTGGATGAAGTGCCCGAACATCATGCCCGGGCGCAGAGCTCCCGCGTTCTTGTACAGCTGGAACTTCGTCTGCTGGTGCTCGATCGCCTCGTACGTCTCGAGGAAATGCGCCTGGTTGGTGACGCCGAAGCGGTCCATCACCGCGACCTCGATCTCGGCGGCATCGGGCCTCGTCGACCACTGCACCTGCCCCATGATCGAGGCGCCGAGCGCGATGTCCGGGTCCATCGCCAGGACGTGATCGAGGGATGCCTCGAACCGGGCGAAGATCTCGTCGTCGGTGCCGACGGTCGCATCGAGCGCGATGGAGTCGACGAAGCGGAGCCCCGCGTCGTGGCATCCATCCGCCTGCCGGGTGTGCCACGCGTGATCGCGCAGGACACCGCCGCCGTCGGCGCGCTTGCCGTCGACCATCGGCTCCCACGGCAGGAGCGGGTCGGTGAAGTTGTAGGCGGTGGTCACGCCGTTGGCCAGGAAGTCGAGCGAGCCGTGCAGCGTCGCCCAGTAGATCTGGTCGGGCGAGGCGTTGTTGAGCACGCTGAACATCGACGTGCACCAGCCGTAGAGCGTCTGGTCGACGCCGAGCCCGCGCGAGCCGCTGGTGAACAGGTGGCTGTGGCTCGACACGAAGCCGGGGGCGACGAACTTGCCGTCGACGTCGAGGATCTCGTCGGCCGTGAGCCCGGGATCGGGGTCGCCGGCGCCGATCGCGGCGATGCGTCCGTCCTCGACGAGCATGTATCCGCGCTCGATGTAGCCGGGGTCGTCGGTACCCGCCGGGACCGTGATGAGCCGTGCATTCGTGACCAGAAGCGACATGTTGATGACGGTAACAATCGCGTGTTTCCGCGGTGTTCCGAGTATGCGGCGGGGCGTTTGCGGGGTCCGTGTCCCAAAATGTGCGGCCCAACGCCCCCTCGACTGCACAAAGTCGGACACGGTGTGGCTGACGCCGGCCGGCTCCGGTGGACCGCGAGCACCGGCCGCATCACCGTGTCCCAAAATGTGCGACTTAGCGCTCCTTCGATCGCACAAAGTGGGACACACGGCGTCCGACGCAGGCAGCCGCACCGTCCGACCCGCATCCTCCCCTTCCATGTCCCGAAATGTGCGACTCAGGACCCCTCCAATCGCACAAAGTGGGACACGGTGCGGGCGACGCCGCGCGCCGCAGCTCAGGCGAACGCCGCGCGCACCGCCGGGCCGACGGCCGCCAGCACCTCGTCGCGCGCGGGGGTCGACGGGAACACGAGGAACAGGTGCGGCACGCCCTCTCGCCGCACGAACTCGACGGGAGTTCCGGATGCCGCCAACCGCTCGGCGTACTCGCTGGCTTCGTCGGAGAGCGGGTCGACGCCCGCCGCGACGATCACGGCCGGAGCCGAACCGGCGAGCTCCGGCGCGCGCACCGGCGCCGCCTCGATGGGCACCGGGACCGTGGCATCCGGAGCGGCCCCCGTGGCGGGCGGAGGCGCCGAGCCATCCGCCCCCGCTCCGGACGTTCCGCCGAGATACAGCCCCCAGTACCACTGCATGCCTTTCGCGGTCAGGGGCAGGTTCTCGGTGTGGGCTCGGTAGCTCGGGCGGTCGAGGTCGGGGGCGTCGAGCACGGGGCAGAGCAGAACCTGGACCCGGATGCCAGGAGCCCGGCCCTCGCGCGAGCGCAACGCCAGCGCGGCGGCGAGGTTGCCCCCGGCGCTGTGTCCGGCGACGCCGAGGAGCGTCGGGTCGACGAGCCCTCCGGCTCCGGTCGCGGCGAAGCGCAGGGCCCGGTCGAGGTCGTCGAGGCCGGCGGGGAACGGATGCTCTGGCGCGAGCCGGTAGTCGACGCTGAGCACCTGTGCGCCGGTGGCCGCGGCGAGCGCGCGGCACAGCGCGTCGTTGTTGTCGAGGTCGCCCGCGACCCATCCCCCGCCGTGGGCGAACACGAGCGTTCCGCGGTGCCCGGCGCGCGGACGGTACAGGCGCAGCGCGAGGTCGCCGTCCGCGGTGTCGATCGACTCGATCACGTCGTCGTCGGGGAGCCGCACCCACGACGGGTTCGCGCGGAGCTCGGCGATCCGCGTGGCGTCGTCGCCCTCGGCATCCGTCGCTCCGGAGGGGATCGTGCCCGCGCGTGCCGCGAGCCGCGCGAGATGCGCGCGCACGTCCGGGTCGGTGATCGCGGGGTGGACGGTGTCGGTCACGGTACTCCTCAGGAAGGGTCGGGTCGATCGAGCGTCCAAGACACGCCGTTGGCGGCCGTGTCGATGCGGTGTGTCTTGGACACTCGGTCGCGAGGCGGGCGCCGCGAGAGCGAGCGTACGACCCGCGCCGTACCCCGCAGACGCGGAGCGCAAGAGCGTTACGCCGTCGAAACACCCGCGTCGCGTCACCGTTCGCGCTCGGGCGTACGGTGACGCCCACGGGCGCCCCCGACGCCCGAGTGAGGAGTGCCATGTCCCAGCGCGTCATCGTGACCGGAGGTTCGGGCGGCATCGGCGCCGCGATCGTGGAGCGCTTCGTGGCCGACGGCGCTGCGGTCGCGGTGCTCGACAGGCGCGCACCCGCGGGGGAATCGGCATCCTTCTTCCCGGTCGATCTGCTCGATCCGCTCGACACGCGCCGTGCGGTCGGCGAGGCGATCGCGGCCCTCGGCGGCATCGACGTGCTCGTGAACTGCGCCGGGATCTTCCAGCACGCGTCGCTCCTCGACATCACCGTCGACGATTGGGATCGCGTCCTCGACATCAACGCCCGCGCGACGCTCGTCACGATGCAGGCCGTCGCCCCCGTGATGCTCGAGGCGCGCCGGGGCTCGATCGTCAACATCGCGAGCATGGCCGCGAAGCACGGCGGCGGTGGCGAGGGACACTACGCCGCGTCGAAGGCCGCGGTCGTCGCGCTCACGCGCGCCGGGGCGCAGGAGTGGGGATGCCACGGCGTCACCGTCAATGCGGTGTGTCCGGGCTACGTGCTCACCGACATGGGCGCCGACACGCGGTCGGAAGCCGACATCGCGGCGTGGAGCGCGAAATCTCCACTCGGCCGGCTCGGCATCCCGGAGGACGTCGCCGGCGTCACCCACTTCCTCGCCTCCCCCGCGGGCGGCTACCTCACCGGGCAGGCGATCAACGTCACCGGCGGCATGATCATGCACTGATCCGGGATGCCACCCCTCGCCGTCGGCTCCTCGGGTCGGCAGGATGGAACCCGACGCAATCCGATGGCGTCGATGCGACGAAGACCTCCTGAGTGCGATGACGCCACGAAAGGACGACATGCGACTTGCCACGGCCCTCCGGCAGTTCGAGCTGGACACCCGGCCCATCCACCCCGAGACCCGGCGCGCGCTGGACCTGCGGTGGGCGGAGCTGCCCGAACACGCCAAGACCTCGAACCAGCTGCTCGGGCGCTGCGCCGTCGGCTGCGAGGGCACGCACGGCGTGTTCCCCAAGTGCAACCTGACGTGCTCGCCGTGCTATCACTCGGCCGATGCGAACAAGGTGCGCATCGACGGGGACCACACGGTCGACAACGTCGCGCGACAGATGAACTACCTGCGCCAGGTACGCGGTCCCCGCGCCCACGCCCAGCTCATCGGCGGCGAAGTGAGCCTGCTCAGCGCCGAGGACCACGCGCGCTCCCTGCTGGCCATGCGCGCGGTCGGCCGCGAGCCGATGTCGATGACGCACGGCGACTTCGACTACGACTACCTGCTGGACGTCGTCCTCGACGCCGATGGCAAGCCGCGCTTCGACAAGGTCTCCTTCGCCGCGCATTTCGACTCGCTCATGCGCGGTCGGCGCGGAGCCGTGCGCCCCCACAGCGAGGCGGAGCTGAACCCGTTCCGCGAGAAGTTCGCGAGCATGTTCGTCGACCTCAAGCGCGATCACGGCGTGAGCAGCTACCTCGCGCACAACATGACGGTTACGCCGTCGAACGTCGCGGAGGTCGAGCAGGTGACGCGCGACGTGCTCGAGATGCCGTTCGACATGATGTCGTTCCAGCCAGCGGCATTCATCGGCGACGACCGCCGCTGGCGCGAAGACTTCGGCGAGGTCACGATCGACGCGGTGTGGGAGAAGATCGAGGCCGGTGCAGGACAGAAGCTGCCCTGGCAGGCGACCCAGTTCGGCGATCCGCGCTGCAACCGATCGACCGTCGGCGTCCGCGTCGCGGGAACCTTTGCGCCGCTGCTCGACCCGGAGGACCCGAAGGACATCGCCGCACGCGACCGTTTCCTGGAGCACTTCGGCGGCATGATCTTCGGTGGCATCCCGAAGCACATCCTCGCGATCAAGGTCGTGCGGGCCGTGGCATCCCACCCCGGCGACATCCCCCCGCTGATCGGGCTCATGAGCCGCGTCGTCCGACGAGCGGGCGGTATCGGCCGCGTCCTGCGTGCGGCGCGGAAGAAGAAGGTCTCGTTCAAGACCTTCGTCATCCACAACTTCATGGATGCCGAGCAGGTCGCCCCCGCGTGGAAGCTCATGGAAGAGGGCGTGGTCGCCGACGACCCGCTGCTCCGGGAGACGCAGGAGCGACTGGGATCGTGCATGTACGCCATGTCGCACCCGGAGGACGGGCGCCTGGTGCCGGCCTGCGTGCAGCACTCTGTGCTGGACCCGATCGAGAACGTCGAGCTGCGTCGCATCCTCCCCCTGCCGACGGTGCGGCCCGGCGCCACCGTGACGGCCCGCCCCTCGGGGCTGACGGCGGTGCGGGAGACGGGCGGCGGCGCGCGCTGATCCGCGGCTGCGCGCCTCGATGACCGGCTCGGCGCCGGTCAGCTCGGCACGACGTGGACGAGGGCGTACGGCACCGACACCTCGACGTCTTCGCCCGGACGCAATCCGGACGTCGACGGAACCTCGGCGTGCAGCAGCACACCGGCGGCACGGATGCCGATCTCCCCGCGCGCACCGAGCGGCCGGAGCGTCTCGACGGTGCCGGTCGTTCGCAGCGACGTCTCCTCGCGCGCGGGAGCGTCGACCCGGACGTCCTCCTGCCGGAAGACGAGGGTCCCGGCACCGTCCACCGCGTCGGGCACGGCTACTTCTCCGAGGGCGCTGACGTGCACGCCATCCCGCACGTGCCCCGGGACGGCGTTGCGCCCGCCCATGAGCTGTGCCGCGCGGAGGGTCCGCGGGCGACGGTAGGCCTCGGCGACCGTGCCCTCGTGCAGCAGTCGACCGTTCTCCATGAGCGCGATGCGGTCGGCCACCCGCGCCGCCTCGTCCCGGTCGTGCGTGACGAGGAGGATGGTCGGCGAGAACGCTCCACGTACCGCCTCGAGGAGGTCGTGCATGTCGGTGCGCAGCGACGGGTCGAGGGCACTGAAGGGCTCGTCGAGCAGCAGCACCGACGGCTCCGCGGCGAGCGCCCGCGCGATAGCCACGCGCTGTTCCTGGCCGCCGGAGAGCTCTTCGACGCGACGGCGACCGTATCCACCCAGGCGCACGGTCTCGAGGTATTCTGCGGCGCGCTCACGCGCCCGGGCGCGCGGCATCCCGGCCACCCGGTCCGAGAACGCGACGTTGTCGAGCACCGAGAGGTGCGGGAACAGCAGCGGCCGTTGGAAGACCATGCCGACACCCCGGCGTTCAGCGGCCACCTCGGCCACATCCCGTCCGTCGATCGAGACGGAACCGCGCTCGGGGGTCTCGAGGCCGGCCACGAGGCGCAACAGTGTGGATTTGCCCGAGCCGCTGGGGCCGAGGACCGCGGTGCACGTGCCGGCGCGCACCTCCAGCGACAGGTCGTCCACCGCCGGGATCGGCGAGGCGGCGTAGGTCTTGGACAGGCCGACGAGAGCGAGATCGGCGCTCACACGACCACCTCCTTGGTCGGTTCTTCGGTTCGAGCGTGCCGCCGGTCGGGTACCGGCTCGAGGGAGGGCGGAGCGACCGGTCTTCCGGGGCGGCGCGGCCGACGGCGTCCGCGGCGTCCCCGCCCGACGGCGAGGACGCCGGTGAGCAGGACGATGGGGGGAACGACGGCCGCGAGGGACATCACGGCGACCGCGGCATCGTTGCCGAGTCCCGCCGCGGCGGAGGCCACGACCAGGGGCAGCGTCACCAGCTCGCCCCCTCCGACGATGAGCGTCACGATGTAGTCGCTCCAGGCCACCAGGAAGGCGAGGAACGCCGCACGCGCGAGCGCGGGTGCCATCATCGGCAGGTGCACGCGCCGCAAGACCTGCAGCCGGCCGGCGCCGAGAAGGCGCGCCTCTTCCTCGTACGAGGGGTCGTAGGCGCCGTAAGCGGTGCGCATCACGAAGGCCGTGTAGGGCAGCGCCATGACCGTGAGCACGAGGGCCACCCCGATGACCGACGGGATGTGCGCGCGCAGCAGCACGACGTTGACGCCGAGCACCGCGGCAAAGGGCGGGAGCGCGACGGGGGCGAGGAGGAGCGCCGAGACGAGTCGTGCGCCGGGCACCGCACCGAAGGTCAAGGCGCGGGCGGCGAGCGTCCCGATCGCGGTCGCGAGGACCGCGACGACGAGTCCGAGCACGAGCGAGCGCCCGAAGGCCGGGACGGCCCCGAAGACGACGGCAGCAGAGACCGAGCGTCCGCCGAACGCGGAGGGGAACGGGTCGGGGAAGGTCCACGACTCGGCGAAGGACCACAGCACGAGCGGGAGCAGCGGGAGGGCGAACCACACGCACAGCGCGAGCGCCAGCGCCCACCGCACGACACGGCCGGCTCCGCGCGACCGGGTGAGGGTGTTGGTGTCGCCGCTCATCGCCACGCCGCCGATCTGCGCAGGGCGGCGAAGGTGCCGGCGACCGCCACCAGGGCGATCACGCACGTCACGAGCGCGACCGCCGCGGCCTGGGGCCGGGAGTCGAGCGAGACGCCCTGGAACAGCCGCACCGCGAGGACCGGGAGCGGTTCGGGCGATGTCCGTCCGAGCAGCCAGAGCACCTCGTACGAGCCCAGCGCGTAGACGAAGCTGATCGCCGCGCCGATGAGGATCGTGGGCGCCGTCAGCGGAAGGAGGACGTGACGGAACCGCCGCGCCCGCCCCGCACCGAGCAAGGCCGCGGTCTCGTCGTAGGTGCGGATGCGGGTCGCGAGCGTGCCGGTGACGATGAGCGCGAGGAACGCGGACTCCTTCCACGCCAGCTCCGCGATCGCCGCCCCCCACAGCGGGCCACCGACCCACGGCGCCCACGATTCCGATGGGATGCCGAGCAGTCGGGGCAGCACGCCCGCGTCGGACAGGAGAAGGCCGATGGTGGCCGCCGCGATGAGGTGCGGGATGGTCACCGTCAGAGCGCTGAGCGCCTCGACGATACGGCTGCTTCGCCGATGGGACACGATGACCGTGGCCGCCGTGGTGCCGACGACCACCGCGATGACGGTGGCGACGGCGGCCACGCTCACCGAGACGGCGATCGCCGCGGCGATCTCGCCCGGCCGCGCGGTGAACGCCTCGATCCCGAACCGGGGGTGGCCGACGACCGGCAGCAGGCCGAGCGCCTGCAGCACCGTCGCGCGGATGCCCCCGCCCAGGACGAACACCGCGAGGGCGACGGCGGGGAGCACGAACAGTGCCCCCCGCACGCGCTCTCGTGCGGTGCCGGCGCGCCCGGCGACCGGGACCCAGGTCACCGCGAGAGCACGTTCTGCCGCCAGCCGTCGTCGAGCGCGGGCACCCACTCGGCGGCGAGCTCACCGTGTGCGTTGCGGGAGAGCACGTCGTACGACGGGACGACCGGTGACGACGGGAGCGCGTCGAACAGGGCACGGTCCTCGGCCGAGAGGGCGCCCAGATCGAGGACGGGGAACTGGCCCCACACGTCGGGCTCCGCCTTCTTGGCCTGCTGCTCCGCCGAGAGCGCGACGTCGGCCACGACCATGGCCCCGGCGGCGGCGTCCGAGTTCACGGGGAGACCGAGGAAGCTGGCGTTGCCGACCGTGCCGTCCTCGAGCGTGAGCACGCGCGTGTCGGCGGGGTACGTTCCGTCGGCCACGAGTCCGGTGAGCGTCGCCGGCCCGTACGTCATCGTCATGTCGATCTGCCGGTCGGCGAAGAGCTGGCCGAGCTCGGACTCGTTCGCGGGGTAGGTGTCCCCACCGCGCCACGGGTTCGGCGCCAGCGCCGCGAGCCGGTCCCACAGCGCGGGCGTCAGCTTATCATAGGCATCCTGCGAGAAGGCGGTCGGCACCGCGTCGGCTCCGCCGGACACGCTGGCGAGCACCTCGCGCACGAAGACGGAGCCGGTGAAGTCCGGCGGCGCCGGGTAGGTGAAGCGGCCCGGGTGGGCGGCGGCCCAGTCCAGCACCCCGGCCAACGTCGTCGGCGGGTCGGGCACCGCGGCGGCGTCGTAGACCAGCGTGAACTGCGCCTTGTGCCACGGTGCCTCGCAGCCGTCCACCGGCGTGCCGAAGTCGGACTGCAGCAGGGGATCGTTCGGGTCGGTGTTCGCCATGGACGGGAGCAGACCCGTCCAATCGCACCGCCAGGCGCCGGCTTCCTTGCCCGTGCGGAAGTTGTCGCCGTTCACCCACACGAGGTCGACCGACCCGTCGTCGCGTCCGGCCTGGAGTTCGGTGAAGACGCGGTTCAGCGCGTCCCGTGTGTCCGTCACGGGGACGCGCTCGAGCGTCACGCCGTACTCCGCCACGGCGGGGGCGAGCACGTCGTCGACGTACGCGTTCCCCTGGTCATCACCGCCGTACATCCACAGCTGCACCGTCTGCCCGCGCGCGTCCTGGAGCACCTGGTCCCACTCGGTGTAGGCCTCGGGCGAAGCGGTATCCGGCGCCGCGCACCCGGCGAGGGCGAGGAGCGACACCGTCGCGGTGGCCACCGCGAGGGTCGGACGGCGGCGTCGGTGTCGGCGTCGGGGGATGGTCATGGCACTCCTTGGACGATCGCGCGGCCGGTCGGTCGCGTGCGGACTTAGGGTATGGGGGACCGGAAGGAATCGATGGAGCTTGACGACACCGCCACGCGTCCGCAGGGCTCCGCTCGCCGACCCGTGATCCGGTTGGTGCTTCTCGGTCTGTTCGTTGCCGCGGTCGCATCGGTTGGATTTCTGCTCGTCCCGCACGACGTCGAGCAGATCCGCGCCTGGTCCGGTCAGGTCGGAGCGCTCGGCGTCGTGCTCTTCACGCTGCTGTACGCCGCGCTGACCCTGAGTCCGGCGCCCAAGAACGTCCTCGGCATCGCGGCGGGTCTGGTCTGGGGTTTTCCGGTGGCGTTCGCCATGGTCTACGTCGGCGCGCTGCTGGGCGCGGCGGCATCCTTCGCCCTCGGTCGGGCGCTCGGGCGCGAGGCCGTCGAACGCTTCACCGGTGCGCGGGTGGCCCGATTGGATGCCGCGATCGGACGCCGCGGTCTGCCCGCCGTGCTCGGCGCCCGGCTCGTTCCCGTGATCCCCTTCACGCTCATCAACTACGGCGCGGGCCTGACGTCCGTGCGCCGACGCGACTACGCGATCGGGACCGCGGTGGGCATCATCCCGGGCTCCGCCGCCTACGTCGCGCTCGGCGCCTTCGGGTGGGAGCTGGGCCCGTGGTTCTGGGTGGCGCTGAGCGTCGTCGGCGTGCTCCTGATCGGCGGCGTGGTGGCCGGCATCCTGGTGCGCCGTCGTCGGACCGGGGATGCCACCGATGCTTGACCGCTCTCTGCGCGCGGCACTGTCCACTCCGCTCGAGGCCGTCGCCGCCACGCTGGACCGACCGTTCATCACCCCCGACCGCCTGACCGTGGCCGGGCTCGTCCTGGGGCTCGCCTCGGCCGGTGCGGCGGCCGCGCAATGGTGGGCGGCCGCGGTGGCGCTCTGGCTCGTGTCCCGCGTCGCGGACGGTCTCGACGGCACCCTCGCCCGCCGCCGTCGCGCGCACGGCCGGGGGAACGACAGC
This sequence comes from Microbacterium sp. T32, assembly GCF_001619615.1. Taxonomy (GTDB): domain Bacteria; phylum Actinomycetota; class Actinomycetes; order Actinomycetales; family Microbacteriaceae; genus Microbacterium. Next base: position 12,834 of record NZ_LQQP01000019.1, on the reverse strand, counting down.
GAGGCCGGCGGGTTCCTCGACATCGCCGCCGACTTCGTCGTCTACGGCGCCGGAGTGTTCGGGGTGGCGTGGGGCGCATCCGCGGCGTTCGACGCGCCGTGGTGGCCGTTCCTCCTCGTCCTGCTGACGTACTACGTCAACGGGACGGCGTTCCTGGCGTTCTCCTCGATCGCCGAGCGCACCGGTCGACAGGTCGACGACGGACGGTCGCTGTCGTTCCTCGGTCGCATCGCGGAGGGCACCGAGACGATCGCCGTCCACACGCTCTGGCTGATCCTGCCGTTCTGGGCGTGGCAGATCGCCCTGGTGTGGAGCCTGTTCGTGGCCGTGAGCGCGGTGCAGCGGATCGTCGCCGGGTACCGGCTGCTGCGCTGATCCGGCTCGCCGCACCGGCGGGCCCTTCAGCCCCGACGGCGACGGATCGCCCGCAACAGCCGAATCGCCGCAGCGACGAGCCCATGGCGCAGAGCCCCCTGGGCATCGCGGACAGCGGCGTTCCAGCCGGCGTCCGAGTACGTCGGGTACGCGTGCATCGCGCCCGCCAGCGCACCGACCTTCAGCCCCAGAGCGACCGCCGTCGACAGCTCGCCGAGCGACTCCCCCGCGCGGGGACCGACGATGACGGCTCCGGTCAGGCGCCCCTTCCGGTCGACCACGAGACGGGTGAAGCCGTCGGTCTGCCCCTCGGCGATCGCGCGGTCCAGGTCGGCGTGGCGAGACTCCACCACGCGCATCCCGCGCGCGGCGGCCTCGGCGGGCGAGACGCCCACGGCCGCGACCTCGGGGGACGTGAAGGTCACCCGCGGCACGACGTCGACGCCCGCGCGCCGCGAAAGGCCGAGCACGGCGTTCGTCGCCGCGACGCTGCCGAACATGCCGGCGGTGTGCGTGAACCGCGGCAGCGGGGTCGCGTCACCCGCCGCGCGGACGCGCGGATTGCTGGTGGCCAGGGTCGCGTCGACCGCGATCGCGCCGCCGTCATCGCGGCGGACCCCGGCGACATCGAGCCCCAGGCCCGTGGTGTCCACCCGGCGTCCGAGCGCGGCGAGCACGCGGTCGGCCGTGACGGTCGTGCCGTCGCTGAGACGCGCCGTCACGGTCTCGTCGCCGGTGTCCGCGTCGACCAGGGTGGCGCCCAGGCGCACGTCGACGCCGTCCGCGCGCAGCGCCGCGAGCACGATCGCCGCGGCATCCGGATCCTCCTTGGACAGCAGGCGCTCGCCACGATGGACGAGGGTCACGCGGCTACCCAGACGCGCCATTGCCTGCGCGATCTCGCACCCGATGGCTCCCCCGCCGAGCACGAGCAGGCGCTCGGGCAGCGCGGTCAGATCCCACACGGTCTCGTTGGTCAGGACGGCATCCGGATCGATGCCCTCCGGCAGCACGGGGGAACTCCCCGTCGCCACGAGGGCGTCGCGGAAGCGGATGCCGACCCCCTCGACGCGCAGCGAGCGCGGACCGTCGAAGCGGGCACGGCCGCGCAGCGTGAAGACGCCCGCCTCGGCGAGCGCCTCGGGCGAGTCGACGGGCTCGATCTCATGGATCGCGTGCCGGACGTGGGCCATCACGGCGGCGAAGTCGACCCGAACATCGGCGACGTGCACCCCCAGCCGGGCGGCGTCGCGCGCGTCGTGCGCCGCCGTCGCCGCCGCGATCAGCGCTTTCGAGGGCACGCACCCCGTGTAGAGGCACTCGCCGCCGAACCCGTCGGCCTCGATCAGCAACACCTTCGCACCCAGGATCGCGGCGGTCTTCGCACCGACGAGACCGGCGCTGCCGGCGCCGATCACGACCAGGTCCCACCGGGTACGGCCGGCTTCGGCGGAGGTGAGCGGGCGGGCACGGCGCGTCGGCACGGTCATGTCCGAAGCCTAGGGTGGTCGGGAAGGGGGTGGCTCGATGGCGGCACCGCTGCGGCGCTATGGGCTCGGAGCCCGCTGGTACGACGTGCTCTCGGGCGAACGGTGGGTGTACCGCGCGGGGCGCGAGGCCGGGATCGCGCTGCTGCACCCTCGCCCCGGCGACGTCGTGCTCGATCTCGGCTGCGGCACCGGCTTGAACTTCGCGGCGCTGCTCACCGCCGTCGGACCGCGCGGGCGAGTGATCGGCGTCGACCGCAGCCCCGACATGCTCGACATGGCCCGGCGCCGGGTGAGCGCCGCCGGGTGGAGCGACCGCGTCGATCTCGTCGAGGCGGATGCCGCTGCCCTGGACCCGGCTGAGATCCGCGATCGCACCGACGGACGCGGTGCGGATGCCGTGCTGTCGACCTACGCGTTGAGCGTGTTCGGCGAGCGAGAGGCGGCGTGGGCGCGGGCTGTGTCCGCCCTACGTCCGGGCGGACGCGCGGCCGTGGTGGACATGCAGCGTCCGCACGGACCCTGGCGTGTGTTCACGCCGCTCGCTCTGCTGGCGTGCGCGACCGGCGGCGCCGACATCGACGCCCATCCGTGGCGGATGCTCGAGCGCGACGCCGACCCCCGCACCGTGGTGCGCGCGGAGCGCAAGGGCGGTCACCTCGTTGCCGTCGCCGCCGACGTCGCGATCCGCCCGCGGCCGTGAGGTCGGGCGGGAATGCGCCGTCGACCCCGACGTTGCATATCGGGTACTCGACCCCGAACGGATGCCATGACCTCGGCCACCCCCGCTTCTCCCGCCGCCGCGACCGCCGACGACCCCGCCGCCGTCCTCGACAACGCCGCCTGGCACTCGCTGGCCGGCCCGCACGCGCATTTCGCGATCGGCGGCGACCTGGTGCGCCGGTACCCCGAGGACGTCGCTCCGTTCGTCGCCGTCCGCACGTGGGACGACCCCTCCGTGTGGGACGCGCTGCGCGACCTCGTGGGTCCCGGCACCGAGGTGGGCCTCTCGGGCTACGAGGGCGAGCTGCCCGCGGAGTGGGAGTTCCTCGGCGGCGGCGAGGGCGTTCAGCTCGTCGAGACCGCCGTGCTGCAGCCGCGGCCGTTCGACGAGGCCATCGAACTGGACGCCGACGACGCGGCCGAGATGATGGCGATCGTCGAGCGGAACCAGCCCGGACCCTTCCGTCCGCGCACCCACGAGCTGGGTCGGTACATCGGCATCCGGCGCGGAGGGCGCCTTGTCGCGATGGCGGGCGAGCGCCTACATCCGACGGGGTGGACCGAGATCAGCGCGGTCGCCGTGGACGAAGACCATCGCCGCCAAGGGCTCGCGTCGCGCCTGGTGCTCGATGTCGCGTTCCACATCCAGCAGCGCGGAGATCGCGCCATGATGCACGCCGCCGCGACGAACGTCGGCGCCATCGCGGCCTACGAACGGCTCGGTTTCGCGCATCGCCGGGTGAACCGCTTCGCCGCCGTCCGCACTCCGGCCTGACGCGTCCGCACAACCCCGGCAGATCCCCCGCCCCGGCGGCATCCACCCACCCCGCCAGGACACAACGCAGGAGATCTGCAACCCGGATGCCACCACCCCGGGCCGCACCCCCACCCCCGGCCGCGACCGCCCGGCCCCGCCCGCGTCAGCGCAGGCGCCGGGCGATCTCCGCCTGGGCCTCGGCGAAGGACTCCTCGCCGCCGTCGCGGCCGCCCGAGAGGTTCACGCCCACCACCCCCGGCAGCGCGAGCAGTTCCTCGGCGAGCGCGACGGCGAGCGCGATGCCCTCCGCGCGCGGGTCGCGGGCCGAACGCACCCGCGACAGGAACCCGTCCGGCAGCACGAGCGTCGTGAACGACTCGAGCACGTCGGCGGAGGCGTGATCCACGACCACCGGTACGCACGGGATGAACCGCACCGGGGCGGCCACCTCGTCGATGAACCTCCGCACCGGCTCCGCTCCGCCGGCGTGGTTCACGAAGCAGACGTCGGCGCCGGCGCGCAGCTTCTCGCGCAGCCGCGCGGCCCGGCGCTCCACCGGCGGCGCGGCGGGCGAGGCCGCGACCGACACGACGTGCCCCGCGGCGCGCGCGAGGGCGGCGGCCTCGGTCGAGTCGAGGTCGAACACGGGTGCGGCATCGGGCCGGTGCCCCGTGCGGGTGTGGTCGCCGGTCACGCAGTGCACCCCGGCCACCCCCTCGACGGCCAGGGCGGCCAGCTCCCCCTCGATCGCCACTCGGTTGCGGTCGCGCATGTTCAGGCCGGTCCATACCCGCAGCCCCGCACGCTGCAGCAGGTGCGCCCGGTACGCCGGAGGGAACTGGACCCGGGCCGTTCCCGCGTCGCCGGCGAGGACGGCATCCACTTCTCCCGCCAGGACCGCCGCGCAGGAGTCGATGGATGCCACGCTCAACGGGCGCGCGGGGAGGTCGGCCACGACCCACGGGCGCGTGCCGAGCGAGGCCAGGGTCTCCGTGGCGGCGGCCGTGCGGGGGCCGGGATCCGGTGCCGAGACGCGGTCGACGCCGGTCCACGGCACCGTCCCGCGCGGGAGGAAGGCGCACGTGTGCTCGGCGTCGATCTCGCACGATCCGTCGAAGCCGACGCCGCCGCACGGACCGTACTCCATGCGCTTCGGGCACGTGTCGAGCAGGGGCAGCAGGGTCACGGGGGGCCTCCGATCCGGGGCCCGCGGCCCCCGCTCCGGACTGTACCGACCGCGTGTTTCCGCGAATGTTCATGGCGGCAACATCGCTGAAACGCACGGTCCCTACGCTCGGCGGTGACACTGCACAAACCGGAGGTGGGCATGATCACCGCAGATACCACGTTCGGCTCCGACATCGACGGGACCGACACCCTCGTCGCCGATCCCGTCGCGCTGATGGTCCAGTGGCTCCCCGAGCACGACAGCGAACTGCGTCCCCTCGCGGCCCTGTCCACGATCGGCCGCGACGGACTCCCGTCGCTGCGTCACGTCCTGGTGAGCGACCGGGATGCCACGGGCCTGTACTTCCACACCGACGCCGCCAGCGCGAAGGTCACCGAGATCGCGGCCAACCCGGTCGCGGCGATGGCGGTCGCGTGGCCCGAGGTGGGTCGGCAGCTCGTCGTCCGCGGGATCGTCGAGCGGGTGAGTGCCCGCGAGGCCGCCGCCGTGTACGCGCAGCGGTCGCGGTATCTGCAGCTGCTCGCGTGGATGAACACGCTCGACAACGCCCAGCTCCCGGCCGAGGAACGCCGGCGCGTGTGGGCCGAGTTCGATGCGACTCACCCCGTCCTCGACCCGCCGCAGCGCTGGGTCGGCTTCCGGCTGCGCCCGCTCACCCTGACGTTCTGGCGCGGCGACCCCGCCGGGCAGAGCACGCGGCAGCACTACCGACTCGACGATGGGGCGTGGTCGGGCGAGATCCTGGCGGGCTGACGCGTGGACATCACCTCCGTCACCTCTTACCGCGCCGCGCGCACCCGGGCGGATCTCGCGCTCGCTCCGGGCGAAGTCGTCATGGCCGGCGGGACATGGCTCATGAGCGAGCTGCAGCCCGAGACGACGGGATTCGTCGACCTCACCACCCTTGGCTGGCCCGACCTGGAGATCACCGACGACGGCCTCCGCATCGGCGCGACGTGCACCATCGCGCGGCTGCTCGCGTGGGTCGAACGCGAAGCACCCGCCGAGTGGACGTCGCTCGCGCTCGCCCGCCCCGCCGCCGACGCGCTGCTGGCGTCGTTCAAGATCTGGAACACCGCCACCGTCGGCGGAAACGTCTGCCGCGCCTTCGCGGCCGGCGCCATGATCGCCTTCCTCTCGACCCTGGATGCCACCGCCCTGGTGTGGACGCCCGACGGCGGCGAGCGCCGGATCGCCGTCGCCGAGCTCGTCGTCGACAACGCCGCGACCTCGCTCGCGCCGGGCGAGGTGCTCCGCGCGCTCGACATCCCGCTGACAGCGCTGACCTCACGCGTGGCGCTGCAGAAGATCGCGCTGGCCGAGCTCGGGCGCTCCGGCGCCGTGGTGACGGCCCGCGTCGACCCCGGCGGGTCGTCCGTCTTCGTCGTGACGGCGGCGGTCCGTCGACCGCGGGTGCTGCGATTCGCGCGGATCCCGGGAGCCGGAGAGCTACGGGATGCCGTGGCATCCGCGACCGATTTCTACACCGATCCACTCGGGAGCGCCGACTGGCGGCGCGGGGTGAGCGTCGTGCTCGCCGAGCGGTTGCGCGCGGGGTTCGCCCGCGAGGCGCACGAGGGTGCCGCGTGAGCACGCGAAGCCGAGTCGGCATGGTCCAGCAGGAGGACACCGAGTGAAGTTCCAGGTCAACGGGTCCGCCGTCGAGGTCGACCCGCGGCCCGGTCAGTGCGCGCGTACGCTGCTGCGCGAGACCGGGCATGTCGAGGTGAAGAAGGGTTGCGACGCGGGTGACTGCGGCGCGTGCTCGGTCCTGCTGGACGGCGAGCCGACGCATTCGTGCATCGTTCCCGCGGTGCGCCTCGAGGGGCGTTCGATCACGACGGCCGCGGGCCTCGCCCCGGGTGACGAGCTCCACCCGGTGCAGGAGGCTCTGGCATCCGGATTCGGGTTCCAGTGCGGTTTCTGCACCCCGGGCATGAGCGTCACGGCATCCACGCTCTGCGAGCACGATCTCGACGACCTCGACCGCCGCATGAAGGGAAACCTGTGCCGTTGCACGGGATATCGCCCGATCCGCGAGGCGATCCGCGAGTCCGTGCTCGGCCCCGTGCGCGAGACCGGGCCCGCGACTCCCACCGAGGGTCGCGTCGGCACCTCGATCGCCCCTGAGGCCGCCCGCCGCATCGTGCAGGGCAAGGAGCCCTTCACCTTCGACGAGCCCGTTCCGGGCGGCCCGCCGCTCGTGCTGCGCGTCGTCACCTCACCCCACGCGCACGCGCGGATCACCTCGATCGACACGACCGCCGCGCTGGCGCTGCCGGGCGTCGTCGCCGTCTTCACCCACCTCGACGTGCCTGACACCCGCTACTCCACGGGCCGCCACGAACACCGCACCGACGATCCCGACGACACGCGGATGCTCGACGACGTCGTCCGCCACGTGGGCCAGCGGATCGCGGCGGTCGTCGCCGAGACGGCGGAGGCCGCGGATGCCGGCTGCCGCGCCGTCCGCGTCCAGTACGAACTGCTCCCCGCCGTCTTCGACCCCGAGGCGGCACGACGGCCCGGGGCTCCGCTGCTGCACCCCGACCGCACGCCCGACGAGCGGGTGATGGAGGCCGGACGCAACGTCGTCGCCGGCTTCCACACCGGCCACGGCGGCGACATCGACGCGGCCCTCGCCGCGAGCCCCGTCACCGTCACGGGCGAATGGCGCTCGTCGCGCGTCACGCACGCGGCGATGGAGACCCACGGTGCGGTCGGGTGGCTCGACGAGGACGGGCGCCTCGTCATCCGCTCATCGACCCAGGTGCCGTTCCTCGCGCGCAACGAGCTCGCGCACATCTTCGGCCTCGAGCGGGATCGCATCCGCGTCCTCGCGAACCGGGTCGGCGGCGGCTTCGGCGGCAAGCAGGAGCTATTCACGGAGGACCTCACCGCCCTCGCCGTGCTGAAGCTCGGCCGCCCGGTGGCGTACGAGTTCTCGCGCACCGACCAGTTCGTGCGGGCTTCGCTCCGGCATCCGATGCGCGTGCGCACCACGCTGGGAGCGGGTGCCGACGGGCGTCTGACCGCGATGAAGCTCGACGTCCTCAGCGACACCGGCGCATACGGAAACCACGCGATCGGCGTGCTGTTCCACTCGTGCGCCGAATCGACGACGCTGTACCGGGTGCCGACGAAGTGGATCGACGCGGAGGCGGTCTACACGAACAACCCGCCCTCGGGGGCGTTCCGCGGGTACGGCCTCGGGCAGGTCGTGTTCGCGGTCGAGTCGGCGATGGACGCTCTCGCCGAGGAGCTGGGGATCGACCCGTTCGACCTCCGCCGGATCAACGCGGTGAAGGAGGGCGACCCGCTTCACCCCGACGAGGACGAGAAGTACGAGGAAGACCTGATCTGGGGCAGTTACGGCCTCGACCAGTGCCTCGATCTCGCGCAGGACGCGCTGCGGCGCGGCAACGGCGTCGAGGCTCCCACCGGCTGGGCTGTCGGCGAAGGCATGGCCGCCGCGATGATCGCGACGATGGCGCCGCGCGGGCACATCGCGCACACGACGGCGACCCTGCGGCGCGACGGCACCTTCCTGCTGCGCGTCGGCACCGCCGAGTTCGGCAACGGCACCTCCACGGTGCACCGGCAGATCGCCGCGACCGTCCTCGACGTGCCGCACGACCGCCTGGAACTCTGGGCCGCCGACACCGACGCCGTCCGCCACGACACCGGCGCCTTCGCCTCCGCCGGCACCACCGTGGCGGGGAAGGCGCTGCACGTCGCGTGCTCGGTGCTGCGGCGGCGCATGGTCGACATCGCCGTGGAGCTGGCCGGAGGGGATGCCGACTCCGCCGAGGTCGTGGCATCCGGAATCCTCGCTGGCGACGAGCTGGTTCCGTGGGACCGGATCGTGGATGCCGCCCCCGCGACGATGCGCGACGAGCACGGGCTCACGGCCGACGGGGCGGAGTTCGGCGACTTCCGCTCGCTCGCGTTCAACGTGCACGCCGTGCGGGTGGCCGTCGACCCCGAGACGGGGACGGTGAGGGTGCTGCACTCGATCCAGACCGCGGACGCCGGCGTCGTGATCAACCCGGAGCAGTGCCGCGGGCAGATCGAGGGCGGTGCCGCGCAGGCCCTCGGCGGCGCGCTGTACGAAGAGGTGATGCTCGAGGACGGCGTGGTGCAGAACCCCGTGTTCCGCACGTATCGCGTGCCGCAGTTCGCCGACGTGCCCGACACCGAGGTGTACTTCGCCGAGACCGACGACACCCTCGGCCCGTTCGGCGCGAAGTCGATGAGCGAATCGCCGTACAACCCCGTGGGCGCCGCGATCGGCAACGCGGTCTCGCGGGCCCTCGGTCGCCGCGGCTACGAGCTGCCGTTCTCCCGCGATCGCGTGTGGAGGCTCGCCGGCGGGGAGTGAGGGGGGTGCTGCGTCGCGCGGCGCCGCGCGCGGTGAGGCGTCACGGGCGGGCGAGGCGTTGCATGTCCCACTTTGTGCGATTTTGCGGGCGCGAACCTGCACGAAGTGGGACATCAGGCGGGTAGCCGTCGCCGCATCGCCAGTCGTCGCCGCCGCCCACCAGGCATGTCCCACTTTGTGCGATTTTGCGGGCGCGAACCTGCACGAAGTGGGACATCAGGTGGGTAGCCGTCGCCGCAGCGCCAGTCGTCGCCGCCCACCCGCCCGGGCGTGTCCCAGTTTGTGCAGGTCCTCAGGCCTAAATCAGCACGAAGTGGGACATCAGACCTGTCCCTCCAGCGGCACGGCCGTCCCGGACACGTGGATGCCACCCACCGGCGGCGCGTCCACCTCGAGGACGCTCGGGCGGCCGATGTGCCGCCCCTGGTGCACCGTCACGTGGAACGGCGTCGGAATTCCGACACGGTCGCGCAGGTAGGCGCCGAGCGCGGCGGCCGCCGACCCCGTGGCCGGATCCTCGCTGATGTCGCCGACGGGGAACAGGTTGCGCGCCTCGACGATAGCGCCGTCCGCGACGTCCCCGGGCACGTGCACCACCGTGACGGTACCCGTCCAGCCGCGCTCATCCATCAGCACGCGCAGCGCGGCCGGGTCGTACCCGAATCCATCGAACCGCTCGATCGTGCGGACGGCGACCACCGGATGCCAGTTCCCCGCGAACGCTTCGGCGAGCGGCATCCGCGGGTCGAGGTCGTCGGCGTCGAGTCCCAGCAGTGCGAGCAGCGACGCGCAGTCCGCGAAGTCACGGACAACCGTCGGAACGCTCGTGAATCCCGCGGCGATCCGGCCGTCGTCCTCGCGCGCCGACACCCGGACGTCGCCCGCGGACGTCTCGAACACGAATTCCCCCGGCCCCTCCGCCTCGGCGAGGGCAACCGCCGTCGCTATCGTCGCGTGTCCGCAGAACGGCACCTCGGCCTCGGGCGAGAAGTAGCGCACTCGCAGCCGCTCCCCGTCGCGGGCCGTCACGTACGCCGTCTCGGGGTACCCCAGGTCAGCGGCGATCCGCAGCATGTCGGACTCGTCGAGGGCCGTGGCATCCAGGACCACTCCGGCGGGGTTGCCGCCGCCTGGTTCCGCGGCGAAGGCGAGCAGGTGCAGGATGCCAGGCGCTTCGGTCATGCGTCGATTCTTCCGGCCGCGGGGTGGGGCGTCGCGGGCCAATGAGCGATCTGTGGACGGTTCAGCGCCGTCGCATCCCCACCGCAATGCGCGGGCGGAGCCTCATCAGTTCTCTGAGAACGACGCCCGCTGTCAGAATTCGATGAGCTGACCGTCGCGCTCGCGCCGCGCTCGCGACAAGGCCCGTGCGGACGCGAAGCCGGAGCCGTCGACGGCGTCGGAGAGCGTCACGCCCGTCGCCAGGAGAGCGTCCGCGAGGTCGAGCCGTCGGGCCCGGAGCGCATTGCGCGGTGTCGAACCGCGGCGCGCGAACACCCGTGCGAGGTATTGACGCGAGACCCTCAGCTGACGCGCCAGTTCGTCGACCGTGAAGTCGGGGCTCGCCGCGTTCTCGTCGATGAGCGCGAGCGCGGTGTCGTACGTCGCGTGGGCAGACCGAGGCGCCTCCGCGCGCCTCGACCCGTCAGGACGATCGGCGATCAGGGCTACGCAAAGACTCTCGATCGCGCGCTGCAGGGGCGCTCTCGTCCGCGGCGTCACGGGCGGGTCGCTGTTCAAAATCGCGTTGACCGTGGATGCCAATGCCCGCCACACCGGCCCGTCGTCGGCCCCGGGGAGCAGGGTCGGGTCGGCGAGAGGGAGGTGCCGCGACACGATCTCGATGCGGGCCGTCGGGGCTTCGGACGACGAGGACACCCACCGTGAGTGCGGGTATCCAAGGGCCGCGCCGGCGTCGGTGTCGACGATCCGTCCGTCGCCGAAGACGAGGTGGGCCGGGCCTTCGGCCTGAAGCGCGAGGGTAGCCCCCTCCCCCGCAGCGGTGGCGGCCGACGGCGTGAGCAGGAGCGGCGTGTGCCACAACCGCCGCACGATCAGGGGCGAGAGGTCGATCTCGTCGACGATGAGGATCATCGGCCCATCGGTCACCCGCGCGCTGCGAAGACCGCGCTGACCGAACCATTCGTGTACCGCCGGGCCCTCGGCGCGCAGCGTCTGGGTCATGGGGGCTCCGATCTCGGCGGGTCCTCCCCAGCGTCGGAGCGCGGCGCGTCCGCCCTCGACCGGCAGCGCGATTCTTCACCCGCGTGTTCGCTCTTTCCCTCCTTCGGGGCGGTGGATGCCGCAGTTGTCGTCACCCCGCTCGCCGACGACAACTGCGCCTTGGCCCTGTCGGGCGTGGATATCGATGCTGGCGAGACCCGAACCCGAAAGGCATCCTTATGTCTCCCGAAAGTGATCGCAGTTCCAGCCTGCTCCCCGCTCCGTCTCGTCGAACCATCCTCGCCGGTGCCGCCTGGTCGGTGCCCGCCATCGCCGCCGCGAGCATCGCGCCAGTTGCGGCCGCGGCGTCCAATGTCCCCGTCCTCGCCTTCGACAAGACGACGTACACAGGCACTGCGTGCAGCACGATCACTGGCACGTACCTGACGGCGACGGTCGGCGGAGTCCCCACCGCGGGCATCAGCGTCACGGTCGCTCTCAGCGGCAGCTACACATTCACCGGCGGCTCGACGAGCTACACCGGCGTCACTGACAGCGCAGGGAAGGTGAGTCTGCCGGCGATCACCGTCCCGGCAACCGGAGGCGCCGCGACCGCATCGGCGACCGCCGCAAGCGCTACGACCGTCACCGCGAGTGTCACTGCACCCGTCCCCTCCACCGGCGGTGCCTACTTCTACGACTGGTACAGCGGCAGCAACAGCAAGTTGGCGAACGTACCCGCGGGCTCGACACCGGTCGGCCAGGAAGCCTTTCTCACGAACAACGGCGACCTCTGGGTGAGCAACGTCCGCGTCGCGACGGGTGTCAGCGCGGCTGTGGCACAGCCGTACTTCGATCCCAACGGCGGCAACGTCTGGCACAACTACGTCACCTACGTCTCGTCGTCCGGCGCGTACTTCTACGACGGCAATGGCGGCGGCAACAGCAAGCAGTCCAATGTTCCCGCTGGTTCCAAGCCTGTCGGTCAGATCACGTTTCTCGCGCCCAACGGTGACCTCTACCTCAACAACAGCCGGCTGGCCTCGAACGTCACAAGCGCGGTCGCTCAGCCGTATTACGACTACAACTGGCACACGCTGATCTCGTACACGACTGCCTCCGGCGCATATGTCTACGACTGGTACAACGGTTCCACCGGGACTCAAACCAACGTTCCCGGTGGTTCGACAGCCGTCGGATACGCGTCGTTCCTCGCGCAGAATGGCGATCTCTACGTCGGAAACAAGAAAGTCGCGAGCGGAGTGACGGCAGCCGTAGCGCAGCCCTACTTCGATCCCAATGGCGGCAACGTCTGGCACAACTACGTGGCCTACACGACGTCGGCAGGCGCGTTCACGTACGACGGCAACGGCGGTGGAGGCGGGAAGCAGACCAACGTTCCTGTCGGGTCCACGCCGGTCGGCCAGTGGAGCTTCCTAGCCCCCAACGGTGACCTCTACCTCAACAACAGCAAGCTCACTTCCAATGTGACGGGTGCCGTCGTCCAGCCGTACTACGACTACCACTGGCACACGTACATCACGTACAGCACGGTCGTGCCCTGCTGATCAGGAGCTAGTCCCGCTCCGCCCCCACCCCCAGCACCGCCTCGGCGAGTGCCCGGATCCCCGCCGCAACATCGGCGGCGGACACGGCCTCGTCGGGGTGGTGACTGATCCCGTCGGGGTTGCGGAGGAACAGCATCCCTTCCCCTGTGATGGCCCCGATCGCCATCGCGTCGTGACCGGCGCGACTGAAC
>NZ_LQQP01000018.1 GCF_001619615.1 Microbacterium sp. T32 | reverse complement strand
GCCCCGCCCGCCGACGGCAGCGCCCCGACTCCGCCGACCCCTTCCGCCGACGGCACGGCCCCCACGCCGCCCAGCCCGGGCCAGGCGCCCACGCCCGGTCAAGCCCCCACCCCCGGAGCCACACCGCCCGCGGCGAACGGGAGCTGAACGACGCCGCGCCGCGCCGACCGCGTCCAGCACGTGGTCAGCGCGGTGCGGCACGATCGTCGTATGGCGACGCGAGGGAACCGAGGCGCCCGCGCCACGTCTCCGTCGAACCCGCAAGCGCGGTCCGTCGCCCGCACCTCCGCCCGACCCGCAGCCCGACGCCCGAAGCGCAGCCCGGCCCGCGTCCGCCAACTCCGCCGGCGACGCTGGACCGTCGGCATCCTCGCCGCCCTCGTCCTCGGGCTCGTCGTCGCCGCCACCGTCCCGCTCGTGCACCTCGTCGCCGCGTGGAACTCCGACTGGAACGTCGCGGCGCGCAAGGCCACGGTCGACCTCACCGGGTTCGACCCCGGCTTCCTCATCGACGACGCCGCGTTCTACGACGGCAACGCGATGGATGCCGACGAGATCCAACGTTTCCTCGACGACCAGATCGGCGTCTGCGAGAACGACGCGTGTCTCAACGTCCTGCGCGCCGACCTCCCCGCCCGCGACGCGATCGTGTCGCAGGACACGGGGGAGACGGTCTGCGCGGCCTACGACGGCGGCAACCTCACGGCGGCGCAGATCATCGACCGCGTGCAGCGCGCGTGCGGCATCTCGGCGAAGGTGCTGCTCGTGACTCTGCAGAAGGAGCAGAGCCTCGTGTCGGGGCGGATCGCCCGTGCTCCGTCGCCCGAGGCGCTCGGCGCCGCGATGGGCGCGCGCTGCCCCGACGACGCCGCGTGCGACCCCGGCCAGGCGGGCTTCGCCGCGCAGGTCGCGCAGGGCGCGACCGACCTCAAGGCCTACCGGGCGTCGGCGTTCATGCGCCAGCCCGGCACTCACTACATCGCGTACTCGCCCGACCCGGCGTGCGGCGGCAGCGACATCGAGATCCGCAATCATGCCACCGCCGCGCTGTACAACTACACGCCGTACCAGCCGAACCCCGCGGCGATCGCCGCCCGGTGGGACAAGGGCGACGGCTGCTCCTCCTACGGCAACCGCAATTTCGCGCTCTACTGGAAGCTGTGGTTCGGCCCGTGACCGGCAGAATCACAGTGTTGTGATTTCGTTATGAAGCGGCGATAATGACCGAGACAACCGAACAGCCGCCACCGCTCTCGCGCAGGTCGTAGGGGAAGACGTACCTGACGAAGGAGAGACCATGGCGACCACGTCTTCGCGCGGAGTGATCCTCATCCACTCGGCGCCGCGCGCGTTGTGCCCCCACCTGGAGTGGGCGGCGGGACGCGCACTCGGCCGTGCGGTCAACTTCGACTGGTCCGACCAGCCGGTGCTCGCCGGCAGCCGCCGGGCCGAGTTCTACTGGGAGGGCCCGGTCGGAACAGGCGCCGCCCTCGCGAGCGCCATCCGCGGTTGGGAGCACCTCCGCTTCGAGGTGAGCGAGGATCCCACGCCACGCAGCGACGGCGGCCGCTGGATGCACACCCCGGGGCTCGGCATCCACTATGCCCAGACCGATTCGGCCGGCAACGTCGTCATCGGCGAGGACCGCGTGCGCTACGCGATGGACGTCGCGGCCGGGGATCCCTTCGAACTGCAGCGCGAGCTCGACGTCGCCCTGGGCTCCGCCTGGGACGAGGAGCTCGAGCCGTTCCGCCACGCCGGCGACAACCAGCACATCGTCTGGTTGCACAAGGTCGGCTGACAGACGTCGGGTGGGGGAGGCGCCACTACCGGAGGCCGGTGACCGCTTCCCGGCACCGGGATCGCGTATCTCCCTCCCGACGACGAACCGAACGCCCCCGTCATCCCGCCGCAGTCGGGGGATGCCGGGGGCGTTCGGCTGTGATCAGACGGAGGCGATCGCGACGACGGCGTTGTGGCCGCCGAAGCCGAACGAGTTGCTGATGGCCAGCTGGTCGCCCGAGCCGAGCTCGACCGGCGAGCCGGAGATGGCGAACGGCACCTCGGGGTCCTGCTCGGTGAGGTTGATGGTGGGCGGCGCGACGCGGTTCTTCAGCGCCAGCACCGTGAAGATCGCTTCGAGGGCGCCGGTGCCGCCGAGGAGGTGACCCGTGGATGCCTTCGTCGCCGACACGGGGATCTCGTCGACGCGGTCGCCGAAGACCGCGCGCAGCGCCTGGTACTCGTTCGGGTCGCCGACGGGGGTGGAGGTCGCGTGGGCGTTGATGTGGGTGACGTCGTCGGGCGACGCTCCCGCCATCTCCAGCGCCATGCGCACCGCGCGGGCGGCACCGCGGCCCTCGGGGTCGTTGGCGGTGATGTGGTACGAGTCGGCGGTGACGCCGCCGCCCACGATCGTGGCGTAGATCTTGGCGCCGCGAGCCTTCGCGTGCTCCTCGGTCTCGAGGATCAGCACGCCCGCGCCCTCGCCCATGACGAAGCCGTCGCGGTCGATGCTGCCGGGACGCGACGCGGTCTCGGGGGAGTCGTTGCGCTTGGAGAGCGCCTGCATGGAGGCGAAGGACGCGATCGTGATCGGGTGGATCGCCGACTCGGTGCCGCCGGCGATCACCACGTCGGCCAGGCCGTCGCGGATGTGCTGCACCGCGTTGACGATCGATTCGGTGCTCGACGCGCACGCCGACGCCACGGTGCGGGCGAACGCGCGGGCGTTGAAGTGCAGCGACAGGTTGCCGGCCGCGGCGTTGGGCATGAGCATCGGGACCGTCATCGGCATGACCCGACGCGGGCCCTTCTCGCGCAGGGTGTCCCAGGCATCCAGGAGCGTCCACACGCCGCCGATGCCGGTGGCGAAGTCGACACCGAGGCGATCGGGGTCGATGTCGGGGCTGCCCGCGTCTTCCCACGCCTCCTTCGCCGCCACCATCGCGAGCTGCGAGGAGGGGTCGAGGCGCTTGGCGACGGGACGCCCGAGCACCGTCTCGGGCCGCACGAGCGCTTCCGCGGCGAACGTGACGGGCAGCTGGTACTGCTCGACCCACTCGTGCTCGAGGGTGCGCGCGCCCGACGCACCGGAAAGCAGGGCGTCCCAGCTCTCGGGTGCCGTGCCACCGATGGGCGAGGTGGCACCGATACCGGTGACGACGATGCGGGATGTGCTCATGGTGTGATCCTTGGTGCGGCCGGAGGGGTCGTGACCGGTGGGGGCCGTGGCCCCCACCGGGAGGGTCAGGACTGGTTCGACGTGATGAACGTGACAGCGTCGCCGACGGTCTTGAGGTTCTTGACCTCGTCGTCGGGGATGGTGACGCCGAACTTCTCCTCGGCGTTGACGACGATCGTCATCATCGAGATCGAGTCGATGTCGAGGTCGTCCGTGAAGGACTTCTCCAGCGCGACCTCGTCGGCCGAGATGCCGGTCTCGTCGGTGATGAGCTCGGCCAGGCCGGCGAGAACCTCGTCGTTGGTGAATGCCATGATTTCTCCTGTTGTTGGGGGCGGCCCGGGGAGTCGTCCGGGCCCCGATCAGTCTAGAGTTCGAGGACGCTGCGTCAGGGAAGCACGACGACCTGCGCGCCGAACACCAGACCGGCGCCGAAGCCGATCTGCAGCGCGAGGCCGCCGCTGAGCTCGGGGTGCTCCTCGAGCAGTCGGTGGGTGGCCAGCGGGATCGACGCCGCCGAGGTGTTCCCGGTGGTCTCGATGTCGCGGCCGATCACGACGGTCTCGGGCAGCCCCAGCTGCTTCGCGAACTCGTCGATGATGCGCATGTTGGCCTGGTGCGGCACGAACGCCGCCAGGTCGCAGGGCTGGATGCCGGCGGCCTCGATGGCCTGTCGGGCGACCTTGACCATCTCCCAGACGGCCCACCGGAACACGGTGGGACCCTCCTGGCGGAGCGTCGGCCACGGGGCCACACCGTCGCGGAACTCGGTCAGCGTGTGGTTCATGCCCACCGCGTCGGCCTTCGAGCCGTCGGAGCCCCAGATGGTCGGGCCGATGCCGGGGGTGTCGCTCGGGCCCACGACCACAGCGCCCGCGCCGTCGCCGAGCAGGAACGAGATGCTGCGGTCGGTCGGGTCGACGACGTCGCTGAGCTTCTCGGCACCCACGACGACGACGTGCGTCGCGAGACCGCCGCGGATCAGGGCGTCCGCCTGCGCGACGCCGTACGCGAAGCCCGCGCAGGCCGCGTTGACGTCGTACGCGGCCGCCGGGTTGGCGCCGATGCGGTCGGCGACGATGGCCGAAGCCGACGGCGTCTGCTTGGGGTTGCTGATCGTCGCGACGATCACGGCGTCGATGTCGCTCGGGGCGACACCGGACTTCTCGACGGCCTCGGCCGCGGCCGCGGCGGCGAGGTCGATGGCATCCGTCTCCTTGTTGGCGCGGACGCGCGTGACGATGCCGGTGCGCTGGCGGATCCACTCGTCGCTCGAGTCGATCGGACCGACGAGGTCGTCATTGGGGACGAAGTTCTCGCCGCGGGCGGCGCCGTACGAGTAGATGCGGGTGTGGGCCGGGCCCTGGAGCTGACGGAGGACGGGGGTGCTCATGCCTGCTCTCCCTTCAGGAGTGCGACGGCCGCGTCGAGGTCGTCCGGGGTCTTGACTGCGACGGTCGGGGTGCCGCGCAGCGCGCGCTTGGCCAGGCCCGTGAGGGCACCGGCGGGCGCGAGTTCGATGATGCCGGTCACGCCGTGCTCGGCGAAGGACGCCATGTTCCGGTCCCAGCGCACGGGCGAGGCGACCTGCGAGACGACGAGGTCGACGGCGCGACGACCGTCTTCGACGACGGAACCGTCCGAGTTGGTCCACAGCGTGGTCTGCGGCGCGGAGACGGTGACGTCGGCCGCGGCGGCGCGGAGCGTCTCGACGGCGGGCTCCATGAAGCGCGTGTGGAAGGCACCGGCCACCTGGAGCGGGATGACGCGCGATCCGCGCGGCGCCTCGGCCGCGAGCTCGGCGAGGGCCGACAGCTCACCCGCCGCGACGATCTGGCCGCCGCCGTTGTAGTTGGCGGGCGTCAGACCCAGCTCGGCGAGCCGGTCGAGCACCGTCTGCTCGTCGCCGCCGACGACGGCGCTCATGCCCGTCTCGACCATCGCGGCGGCCTCGGCCATCGCGCGACCGCGGATCCCGACGAGACGCAGCGCGTCTGCCTCGGACAGGACACCGGATGCCGCCAGCGCGGCGAATTCGCCGACCGAGTGGCCCGCGACACCGTCGGCGCCTTGGCCGGCGCGGTCGCGCAGAACGCCCCACGACAGCAGGCTCGCGGCCACGATCAGCGGCTGCGCGACGCTCGTGTCGCGGATCCGGTCGGCATCCCATTCGGTGCCGGCGGCGAGGAGGTCGACGCCGGCGTGCTCGGAAGCCTCGGCCAGACGCTCACGCGTCCCGTCGATCTCGAGCCACGGCGAGAGGAACCCGGGGGTCTGGGAACCCTGCCCGGGGAAGACGGCGATGATCACCGTCCCATCCTGCCAAGGATCCGGCGGGCCGTTCTGGAGATATCGGCACAGAAAATCGGCGTGTCTTTGTGCGCGCCGTGCATCAGCGGGGGAGCGTGGCGCGCCGAACACCCGTTCCGCGTCGGCGCGTGGCATCCGTTCCGATCGATCCGAGGATCAGGGCCGTCTGCAGGATCAGCGCCTCGCGGGGGCCGGTGGCATCCCACCCGATCACCTCGGATACGCGCTTCAAGCGGTACCGCACGGTGTTGGGGTGGACGTACAGCTCGCGCGCCGTCGCTTCGAGCGAGCGGCCGTTGTCGAGGTAGCTCCACAGCGTCGCGACCAGGTCGGCGCTGTGGGCGTGGAGCGGGCGGTACACGCGCTCCACGAGCGTCTGCTTGGCCACGGCGTCACCGGCGAGAGCGCGCTCGGGGAGCAGGTCGTCCGCCTCGACCGGACGCGGGGCGTGCCGCCACGCGCGCGCAACGGCGAACCCGGCGAGGGCGGCGCGGGCGCTCTGCCCGGCGTCGACGAGGGCGGCGACGGCGGGGCCGAGGACGAGGTGTCCGGAACCGAAGCTCGGCTCGAGGCGCTTCGCGATCTCGGTGAACGGCAGCTCGGTGGCGTCCTCGCGGCCGCGGACCGGAAGATCCGCGCGGCCCACGACGAGCACGAGCCGAGAACCCTGCACGCCGATGAGCACGTCGACGCCCAGCTTGCGCGAGGTGCGGCGGACGTGGTCGACGTCGAGCTGCGGGGGAGTCGTGCCCACGAGCACCGCGACCTCGCCGTGGCCGTGCCACCCGAGGGCGGCGATGCGGCTGGGGAGTTCGTCGTCCGCTTCGCCGGTGAGGATCGAGTCCACGACGAGGGCTTCCAGCCGCGCGTCCCACAGGCCGCGGGCCTCGGCGGCGCGCGCGTAGACGTCGGCCGCGGCGAAGGCGACCTCGCGCGAGTACGACAGCATCGCCTCGCGCACGCGTTCGCTGCGTCCCGCGACGCGCTCCTCCATGACCTCGACGGTGACGCGGACGAGCTGCAGGGTCTGAGTCAGGCTGACGCTCCGCAGCAGCTCACGCGGGGCTGCGGCGAAGATGTCGGCCGCGATCGCGGGGGTGGAGGCGGGCTCCTCGAACCACTGCAGGAACGACGTGATGCCCGCCTGTGCCACCAGCCCGACCGCGGAGCGGCGGGCCGGCGGCATCTCGGCGTACCAGGGCAGTGTCTCTTCGAGGCGCTGGATCGTCGCGGTCGCGAGGTCGCCCGAGATCCGGCGCAGCCACGCCAGGGTCTCGGCCTTCTCCTCGGCGGCCCGGGAGGGGACGGTGTTCCCGCTCCCTCCCGAACCGTCGACGGCCGCGCGATCGGTCACGCGGATCAGGCCTCGCCGCCGGCGTTCCCGCTCGTACCGGCGTTGACGTCGTACAGGCGGTACTTCTCGATGGCCTGGCCGACCACGGCGCGGTCGACCTTGCCCTCGTCCGCGAGACCCTGGAGGGTGCGGACGACGAGCGACGGGCCGTCGATCTTGAAGAAGCGACGGGCCGCGGCGCGGGTGTCGGAGAACCCGAACCCGTCGGCACCGAGCGTCAGGTAGCGCTGCGGCACCCACTGGCGGATCTGGTCCTGGACGGCGTGCATCCAGTCGCTGACCGCGACCACCGGGCCCTCGGCATCCCGAAGCTTCTCCGTGAGGTAGGCCGTGCGGGGCTCCTCATC
Source organism: Microbacterium sp. T32 (assembly GCF_001619615.1). GTDB lineage: Bacteria > Actinomycetota > Actinomycetes > Actinomycetales > Microbacteriaceae > Microbacterium. The sequence continues at coordinate 26,625 of NZ_LQQP01000018.1, read as the reverse complement.
GGGGTGCAGGTAGTTGTGCTCATCGGCGGCGAGGCCGTCGCGGCGGAGCTCGGTCCACGAGGTCACCGACCACACGTCGGCCACGACGCCCCAGTCGTCCTTGAGCAGACGCTGGGCCTCGTACGCCCACGGCACACCGACGCCCGACGCGAGGAGCTGGGCACGCGGGCCCTCGCCCTCGCCGACCGAGACGCGGTGGATGCCGCGGACGATACCGTCCACGTCGACGCCCTCGGGCTCGGCCGGCTGCACCAGCGGCTCGTTGTAGACCGTGATGTAGTACATGACGTTCGGGTCGGGGTGCTCGCCGCCGTACATGCGCTCGATGCCCGAGCGCACGATGTGCGCGATCTCGTACCCGTACGCGGGGTCGTACGACACCGTGGCGGGGTTCGTGGATGCCAGCAGCTGCGAGTGTCCGTCGGCGTGCTGCAGGCCCTCGCCCGTCAGCGTGGTGCGCCCGGCGGTCGCGCCGATGATGAAGCCGCGCGCCATCTGGTCGCCGGCCGCCCACTGGGCGTCGCCCGTGCGCTGGAAGCCGAACATCGAGTAGAAGACGTAGACCGGGATCAGCGGCTCGCCGTGCGTGGCGTACGACGTACCGGCCGCGGTGAACGCCGCGAGGGCGCCCGCCTCGTTGATACCGACGTGGATGATCTGACCCTCGGGGCTCTCCTTGTAGGCCAGGAGCAGTTCGCGGTCGACCGACGTGTAGTGCTGACCCTTGGGGTTGTAGATCTTCGCCGTCGGGAAGTAGGCATCCATGCCGAAGGTGCGGGCCTCGTCGGGGATGATCGGCACGATGCGGTGACCGAAGCCCTTGACCCGGAGCAGGTCCTTGAGCAGGCGGACGAACGCCATCGTCGTGGCGACTCCCTGCGTGCCCGAGCCCTTCTTCGGCAGCGCGTACGCCTGGTCGCCGGGGAGCTCGAGACCCACGTGCGTGGTGCGGCGCTCGGGCAGGAAGCCGCCGAGCGCGCGACGACGCTCGAGCATGTACTTGATGGTCTCGTCGTTCTCGCCGGGGTTGTAGTACGGCGGCTGGTACGGGTTCTCTTCCAGCTGCGCGTCGGACACCGGGATGTCCATCGCGTCGCGGAAGGCCTTGAGGTCGTCCAGCGTCAGCTTCTTCATCTGGTGCGTGGCGTTACGACCCTCGAAGTGGGGGCCGAGGCCGTAGCCCTTGATGGTCTTGGCGAGGATGACGGTCGGCTGGCCCTTGTGCTCCTTGGCCGCCTTGAACGCCGCGAAGACCTTGCGGTAGTCGTGACCACCGCGCTTGAGGCCCCAGATCTGCTCGTCGGTGTAGTCCTTGACCAGCTCGAGCGCGCGCGGGTCGCGACCGAAGAAGTGCTCGCGGACGTACGCGCCGTTCTCGGCCTTGTACGTCTGGTAGTCGCCGTCGGGCGTCGAGTTCATGAGGTTGAGCAGTGCGCCCTCGGTGTCGCGGGCGAGCAGGTCGTCCCACTCGCGACCCCAGACCACCTTGATGACGTTCCAGCCGGCACCGCGGAAGAAGCTCTCGAGCTCCTGGATGATCTTGCCGTTACCGCGCACCGGGCCGTCGAGGCGCTGCAGGTTGCAGTTGACGATGAATGTCAGGTTGTCGAGACCCTCGTTCGCGGCGACCTGGAGCTGGCCGCGGCTCTCGACCTCGTCCATCTCGCCGTCGCCGAGGTAGGCCCAGACGTGCGAGTCGCCGACGTCCTTGATGCCGCGGTTGCTGAGGTACTTGTTCGACATCGCCTGGTAGATGGCGTTGATCGGACCGAGACCCATCGACACCGTCGGGAACTGCCAGAACTCCGGCATGAGACGGGGGTGCGGGTACGACGGGATGCCGTTCGGCGCGGCCGACTTCTCCTGGCGGAAGCCGTCGAGCTGCGCCTCGGTCAGGCGGCCCTCGAGGAAGGCGCGGGCGTACGTGCCGGGGGAGGCGTGGCCCTGGATGAAGATCTGGTCGCCGCCGGACGGGTCGTCGAGGCCGCGGAAGAAGTGGTTGAAGCCGACCTCGTACAAGGCGGCCGACGACGCATAGGTCGAGATGTGGCCACCGACGCCGATGCCGGGACGCTGCGCGCGGTGGACGGTGACCGCAGCGTTCCAGCGGATCCACTTGCGGTAGCGACGCTCGAGCTCTTCGTCACCGGGGAACTCCGGCTCGTTCGACTGCGCGATCGTGTTGATGTAGTCGGTGGTCGGCACCATCGGAACGCCGAGGTGCAGATCCTTCGAGCCCTTGAGCAGGCTCAGCATGATCTCGCGCCCGCGGCCGGGGCCCTTCGCCTGGACCAGCTGGTGCAGGGATTCCTGCCATTCCGCGGTCTCTTCCGGGTCGCTGTCCTGCGGCCCCTGCGAATACGGATCCTGATCGTGAACAGTCACGGAAGACCTTTCGTCGTCTGGCAGGTCATGCCAGAGAATCGCCATACTCGTGCGGCAACCCTTGTCTGCTCCGCACAATTCACCGTCGTCCAGCCTAGTCAGTCGCGACCCCGACGGATGCGCATACCCGGGCGACGGGGAATGGATGCCTCGGCGGCGAGGCATCCGATGTTTCCGACGCCAACGCGATGCTCCCGGCGGGGGAGTCGGTGCGGTCTAGCCTGAGCGCGTGACGTCGAAGGAATCCGCGGAATTCCGCACCCGGCCGGAGCACCGCTGGCCTGTGCTGATCTTCTTGGCGCTGGGAACCGTGTTGTACGCCGTGCTGCCGAGCGACATCTCCGGCGAACTGCGGTACGTCGTCGTGGGCGCGAGCCTGCTGTGCACGATCGCGATGGTCATCGCTCACCCGACCCGCTTCGACCGTGATTCGCGCGTGGGGCGCGCGTTCGCCCTCGCCTTCGTGTCGATCCTTCTTCTGGCGAACCAGGTCGCGTTCGTGCTTCTCGTCCGCCAGTTGCTCGACGGACAGGGCAACGGCGCCGTGACGCTGCTCGGCGCGGCGCAGGTGTGGGCGATCAACGTCATCGGCTACGGCGCCGTCTATTGGGAGATGGACCGCGGGGGGCCCGTCGCCCGCCGACGCGATCCCCGCGGTCAGTTGCAGCCGGCCGACTTCCAGTTCCCGCAGGATTCCGACGGGGATGCCGTGAGCGAAGTGAAGCGTCGGTCGTCCAACACCGCGGACTGGGCGCCCGGATACATCGACTACCTGTACTTCTCGGCATCCAACGCCATGGCGTTCAGCCCCACCGACGTGATGCCCCTGAGCGTCCGCGCGAAGCTGTTCATGATGGTGCAGGCCATCTCGGGGTTCGTCCTGCTGGCGCTGGTCATCGCGCGGAGCGTGAACATTCTGAACTGAGGTTCGAGTGGGGCCTGGCGCGTGGGTGCGGCCGTTGCCGCGTAGTGCCGGCGCGCTCCGGAGAGTCCCGCAATCGGACCCAGGAGCACGGGTCCGCTGGTCCTTCCTTAGTCCTGTCGCCCGGAGCCCGGCCCGTGCTCCGCTTCGAACTCGCGGATCGCTCGCCGGAAGCGAAGCAACTCCGCGATGCCGGACGCCACGCCAGTGGTCCAGACCACGAGTGAGAACGCTGAGAACAGGCTGAACGACCCACTGAGAGCCAGCACGCCGTTCATCGCGAGCAGACTGGCGCTCCCCGCGATGATCCAGAGGGCGCGGACGCGGATGCGGTCGATCGCGAACCGTTGCTGGATCAGGGAGGGCATGGCATCCACCCTGGCAGGCGGCCCCAGACGCGCAAGCCGCGGAACGCAATCGCGGGTGAACGTTCGGGCGCGCGGGTGATCACGCCCCCGCCCGCCCCTGCGTGAGGACGAGAGCAACGAGAAGCAACAGCGCGGACAGTGTGAGCAGAACCCACCGCCGGCCCACAATGGCGAGGACGAAGGACGCGGCCGCGCCCAGCAGAATCCACCACGCACCCGAGTTCGGCGGGGGTTCGGTTTCCGCGTTGAGCGCCGCACCGATCCCAGCCCGGAAGGTGTCGCCGACGAAGACCGCGGCGCCGAGGACGGAACCGGCCAGCACGATCCATCCGATCACGGCGCACAGCTGCCGCCAGGTGAGAGGCTCCGGGGGAGGAGAGGCTGCGCGGTCGCTCATGCCGCGAGTCTGCCGGACAGGCCATCATCGGCCACGCATGTATGGAGTGGGCCCTGCCGGGATCGAACCGACGACATCCACGGTGTAAACGTGGCGCTCTACCAGCTGAGCTAAAGGCCCTGGATGCCTCGAGTCTATCGAGGTCGGCGGCCGGAGCCGTCGCGCAGCTCGAGGTACCAGGACGGCAGAAGCGCGCGCGGAAGCCAGAACATTGCGACGACCGTGATCGCGAGCAGCGCCGCAGCCAGTGCCACGAGCACGAAGAACACCGGCCGCAGCGAGGAGACCGCGACGGCCAGCGAGGCCGTTGTGGTCGCGGCTCCGAACCACAGCCAGGCGAACCCGATCGTGCTCCCGAACCCGCGGCGGAACCGGATCCAGCCCTTCCATCGGCCTGTATAGGCGAGAAGCCCCATCGCCACGAAGACGAGACCGATCAGCGCTGCGAGCGGATTCACACCGACATCCTCTCCACGGGGAACCTCCACGCTATCCGGAACACCGCTGTCGCACCCCCGGGGTAGCGTGGACTCCGTGAACGCCGACCCCGCCGACCAGCGCAAACTGCTCGATCTCGCCGACCTCGACGCCCGCATCCGCCGCGACGAGCACGTCAAGGGCAACCCGCCGCAGGCCGCGAAGGTGCGCGAGCTCATCGCGCAGCGGTCGTCGCTTACTCAAGAGCTGGGCAACCGCGCGAACGTGCGCGACGACCTCAAGGCCGAGCTGGCCCGCGTCGAGTCCGACGTCGCGGTCGTCGACGCGCGCGTGAAGCGCGATGCCGAGCGGCTCGCCGCCGCCACCAACGCCAAGCAGGCGCAGGGCTTCGAGGCCGAGCTCGCCTCGCTCGCGCGCCGCAAGAGCGACCTCGAAGACGCCGAGATCGCCCTGATGGAGCAGCTCGAGGCGGCCGACGCGGCCGTCGCCGAGCAGGAGGCGATCATCGCCGAGACCAACGCGCAGGGCGCCGAGCTCAGCGCCGAGGCGAAGCGGGTCGTCGCCGAAGCCACCGACCGGCTCGAAGCCGCCCGTCGCGACCGCGAAGCCGTGGCGGGTGGCGTGCCGTCCGACCTCCTCGCCCTGTACGAGCGTCTGGCCGCCCGTGGCAACGGCGCCGGGCTCCTGCGCGCCGGCGCGTGCGAGGCGTGCCGCATGGTCCTCCCGCCGAGCGACCTGGCCGAGGTCCGCCGCGCCCAGACCGACGAGGTCGTGTTCTGCCCCGAGTGCGGCGCGATCCTCGTCCGCACCGAAGAATCGCGGTGACCCGCCCTGGCGTCCTCGTCGACTGAGGTCGTCGTCGGGCGCACGGCATCCGGAACCATCGCCCTGAGCGACCTGGATGCCGAAGGCTCCGTCGTCCGCACCGTCACCGTCGCGCGCGATGACCTGCCCGCCGCGATCCGCGAGCGCGAAGCCGGGGGAGACCTGCGGTGGGTGTGGAGCGACACGCCCTCCTGGTACGCCTCGGTGCTGGCATCCGGGGTCCGGGTCGCGCGCGCGTGGGACCTGCGGCTCGTGCACGCGTTCCTCCGCGATGCCGAAGCCGTCGTCGACGATCACGATCTGCGCGGTCACCCGGAATGGGATGCCACGGCCTCGGCGTCCGACGACACCGACACGCTCTTCTCCCTCGGCGCCGCGAGCACCGGCCCGCCCGACGACGTCGAGGCCGCAGCCGCCGAGTACCGCCGGCAGCGCGCCGCGATCGCGTCGGCCCGCACGCCCGGGGCGCTGCGCCTGCTCGCCGCGGCCGAGTCGGCCGGAGCCCTGATCGCCGCGGAACTGCACGCCGCGGGACTCCCGTGGAGCGTCGAGACGCACGAGCGACTGCTCGAGGAACAGCTCGGCACCCGCGTCGCGGGCGGACTGCCGACGCGGGTCGAGCGGGCCGCGACCGCGGTGCGTGATGCGCTCGGGGACCCATCCGTGTCGCTCGACTCGCAGCCGCGTCTGCTGCGCGCGCTCCACCGCGCGGGACTCTTCGTCGAGTCGACGAACCGGTGGGAGCTCGCCGAGCACGACCACCCCGCCGTCGCCCCGCTCATCGCGTACAAGAAGCTCATGCGGCTCTACACCGCGAACGGCTGGGCGTGGATGGCGGAGTGGATCCACGACTCCCGCTTCCGCCCGGTCTATGTCCCCGCCGGCGTCGTCACCGGACGCTGGGCGTCGTCGGGCGGGGGAGCACTCCAGATTCCGCGGCAGCTGCGCACCGCCGTCCGCGCCGACCCCGGCTGGACCCTGGTGACCGCCGACGTCGCGCAGCTCGAGCCGCGCGTGCTCGCCGCGATGGCCCGCGACACGGCCTTGGCGGAGGCGGCGTCCGGCCGCGATCTCTACGCCGGAATCGTGGATGCCGGAGCCGTCGGCACCCGCGCCCAGGCCAAGGTCGCGATGCTCGGGGCCATGTACGGCGCGACGAGCGGCGAGAGCGGGCGTTTGGTTCCGCGGCTGCGACGCACGTTCCCGCGGGCGATGGCGCTCGTCGACGATGCCGCGCGCGTCGGCGAGGAGGGCGGACGGGTGCAGACGTGGCTCGGCCGCACCTCACCGCCCGCCGGCGAGCTGTGGCGCGCCGTGCAATCGCGGGCCAGCGACGCCGAGGCATCCGGAGTCGACGAGACCCGCGCCCGCCGCGCCGCCCGCGATCGCGGCCGCTTCACCCGCAACTTCGTCGTGCAGGGCACCGCCGCCGAGTGGGCCCTCGCGTGGCTCGCCGACCTGCGCACCCGCCTGTCCGCCCTCGACCCCGTGGATGCCACCCGCTCCGCGCCCGCGTCCGGCCCCGCGTTCGCACGGGTGCCGCACCTGGCGTTCTTCCTGCACGACGAGATCGTCGTGCACACCCCCGTCGAGCACGCCGATGCCGTCGCCGATGCGGTGCGGGAGTCTGCGGCATCGGCGGGTCGGCTGCTGTTCGGGACGTTCCCGATCGACTTCCCCCTCGACCTGCGGATCGGTGAGACGGCCGAGAAGGGCTGAACCTCCCGCGTAGACTCGACGGTGCGAATGGGTCGGCTGGACGGTCGCGTCACGGGTTCGCCCGTGCCGAGGAACGTCCGGGCTCCACAGGGCAGGACGGTGGGTAACACCCACCCGGAGCAATCCGCGAGACAGTGCCACAGAGAGCAGACCGCCCGCGCTTCACGGCGCGGGTAAGGGTGAAAGGGTGGTGTAAGAGACCACCGGGGTCGTGGTGACACGACCCGCGAGGTAAACCTCGTCCGGAGCAAGGCCAGACAGGGGATGACGACGCGGCTCGCCGAGTCCCCGGGTAGGCCGCTGGAGCGGCACGGCAACGTGTCGCCGAGAGAGATGACCGTCCACGGGGCTCACGCCCCCGGACAGAACCCGGCGTACAGGCCGGCCCATTCGCGCCTCAAGCCCTGGCCACTATTCGTCTCGCCTTCTCGGGCGCACGAGAAGCATGACCAGGACGAGTCCGCCGATCGACACCGCCCCCAGTATCGCAAGGGGCGTGGTCGCCGCGCCCGAGAGCGCCGCCACCACAACGGCGCCGGTGAAGAGCACCGCGCTGACGATCAGGACCCACACGAGAAGTCGACGCATCCCTACTCCTGACAACTCACGATCGCGTTCGCCGTCGCCGCGAGGAACCCGAAATACGTTCCGGCGATGACAGCGGCGAGGCCCCAGGCAGCGGCCTTCGTGATGACCGTTTCAGGTGGAACGATGCAAGAGCCACCCCGGCGGCAGCTACTCGGAGAGTGCCTTTCACACTCCGGGGCCGGGACCGTAGCCCGTCGGCGGCTCGGGCGGCAGCATCCCGCGCCCTCCGTAGCCGCGCCGGGCGCGCTCCTCATCGGCGCGGAGGATGCCGTTCTTCACGGCCGTCCGCATGATGAGGTATCCGATCCAGATAGCGAGCGCCAGGATCCCGACGTAGACGATGATCCCGACCAGCAGCACGCCGAATCCGAGTCCTGCGGCGACTCCGCTGTAGTCATTGCTCACGATTTCCCCCTCTGTGTCGTGCACACGATCAGTGCTGACATTAGGGCAGAGGGTCCCCGCGCGGCACCCATCCTGGCGAAGTCCTCTCCTCAGCGCCCGCACTCGTCCCCTCCGAGGCCGATCAACGCAACATTCCCTTCAGCCCCGCGGTCGTGCCGGGCCAGTAGCGGGCGACGGCATCACGACCGGCCTGCCGGATCCTTTGGCGCAGCACGAGCGCGGCGGTCAGAGCATCGTCGAGCACGCCGAACACTGGAAGGAAATCTGGCACCCGGTCGACCGGCAGCAGCAGGTAGACGAGGAGCGCGCCGAGCCAGATGCGTGTGCCCGTCGCCACCGACGGGTCGGCGGCCAACCGACCGACGAGCCGGACGACATCGGGGATCAGCCGCAGGGTCTCGCGCCAGTCCAGCTCACGCCCGCGACGGCGATGCTGAACGACGAGCACGACGATCAGCGCCACCCACAGCACGGCCAGCCCGCCGCCGACGACGATCAGGCCAGGGCCGAAGAGCAACTCGACGTAGCCAGTCAAAACGACTCAGGAAATCGCGGGAACTTCGCCGTCGGCGTCGAGAGTGAACCTCTCAGCGTGACATTGACTTCGTCCAGCCGATGATAGCCGCGATGAGGCCAATCACGACGAATAATGCTCCCAGCACCCCCGGAACGACCTGGCGCCCAGCATCGAGAAGGAATAGCGCCAGGACCAGAAAGCCAACGGCTGCCGTCAGAAAGCCGCCTACGATCCAGAACTTCCACAGCACGGACCGGCCGGGAGTGTTTGCCATCTCAGTTGCTCCTAGAACGCCTGGGTGACGGCGTCACCCACGAAGCCGGTGACCACACCCGAGATGAAGCCCGTCATTGCCCCAATTGCGCACCCGGGTGCAGCACCGGCTCCGGCCGCGGTCGCACCCGCGACGGCTCCGGAGAGGCACCCGACTCCCGCACTGGCCACGCCGGTTGCAGCTGCCACAAGCGTGCTTTGGCCCCAATTCCAGCCGTCTTCATATAGGTACCCCGTGGGATCGGAGAAGTTGCAGGGATTACTCGCGGCATAGGAGTACGCGTTCTTCTCCTGCCCACTGGGGTCCATCTGGGTGAACCGACCGAGGCTGGTGTCGTAGTAGCGGGCGCCGAGTTTGTAGACGCCGTTTCCATCGTGATAGCCCGAAATGTAGCGGAGAGGGTTGGTAGTCACAGCGGCGGTGTTACCGGTGAAGCGGGCCTCCCCGTAGGGGGTGTACGAGTAGCCGCCGCTGTAGCTGCCGGTGGCGGACATGATCCCGACGACCGAGCCGAGGTGGTCTTGCACGTAGTACCACCGGTTCTGAGCCTTGAAGCCCACACTGGCGCCTTCTGACGTGCGCGTGTAGCTCTGGGTGCTGCTGCCATTGGCCGAGCTGTTCAGTCCCAGGGCACCCGAGGTGAAGGTGCGGCTCCCCGTGCTGATGCGGTCGGTGTTGCCCGGCCCGAAGTAGTCCAGTTTCGTTCCGTTGGTACTTGTCGCTTCGCCGCGTACGCCGTAGGTCACCGTGATGTTCATGAGGCCGTTGTAGGTCTGGTTGCCGGCTGCATCGTAGGTGAAGGTTGCTGCTGGGGCCGCTGCGGCTGTCCTCCAGGCCGCGTTCTGGCCTGATGCCGAAGTGAGACGGTTGGCCGCGTCGTACGTGTAGCTGATGGTCTCTGGACTGCCGGCGATGTTTCGCACTTGTTGGGTGCGGTTGCCGTTCCTGTCGTAACGGTATGACCAGGACGCCCCTAGTGACGTGCCCGCCTGTTCGGCTGCACGAGTGAGGCGATTGCGGGAGTCGTAGGTGTAGCTTGTCACGGTGCCGGCGGCCAGACCTTGTTCGGCGTAGGACGTGCGTGCCTGCACGTTCGCCCGGTCGCTCGAGCCGCCGGGAGCCGTGTACGTGTACCCGATGTCGACCGCCGTCGCACCCGAGCCCGTCTTCGCCGTGATGCGCGTCGGTCGGCCGGAGAGATCCCGGGTGGTCGTGGTCGTCGCCGCGCCCGGTGTCGTACGCACCGTTTCGCGACCGTTCTGGTCGTATGCGAACGTGACGCACCCAGAGTTCGCCGCCGGCTTACCGCTCGTCGGGCAGGCGCCACCTGGTTCCTGAAGCCTTGTCAGTTGATTGGCGGCGTCGTAGGAGTAGGTGGTTGTTCCGGCGGCGTCGGTGAACGTCAGAACGTTGCCGGCCTTGTCGTATGAATAGGTCTGAGTCAGGCCGGAGGATGGACCGGTTTGCTTCGTCACACGGTTCTGAGCGTTGTACTCGTAGGTCGTCGAGCCGCCGGCCGAGTCCGTTTTACTGCGCTCCGTGCCGCTGGCGTTGTAACTGCTGCGCACTGTGGAGCCGTCGTCGTACGTGGTCGTGAGGACACGATCGAACTTGTCGTATTGGTACTTCGTGACGTCCCCATTTCCATCCGTCACGGTCTGCACCCGACCAGCCGAGTCGTAGGTGTAGGAGGTCGTCCCCTGCGGGGAGGGCGGAGTCACCTTGGTGAGATCGCCTCTCGCGTTGTAGCTGTAGGACGTCACGTTGCCGTTTCCGTCTTTGGTGGTGCAGACCTGACCGGCTGCCGCGCCGCACCCGCCGTATGTTTTCTCGAACTCCGTCACCGGGGTGGACGTTGACGTGTCACTCTGCTTGGTGAGGTTGCCCGCCGCGTCGTACTGATATTGCTTCTTGTTCCCCGCATCGTCAGTCGAGCACTTGGGCTGGAACGCCGTTCCGGTGTTCGGAGCAGAGCAATTCACCCCGGTTGCGAAGAGGGCCGACGAGGCGGCGCCCGTCGGAAGCTTCGTTCCCGTCCGGTTGCCCGACGTGTCGTAGGTGTAGGTCGTCGTGCCCGTCCCGATCGCGTCGGTGCTCTGGCCTATGTCGCTATTGGCCGTCCACTGCTGTGACCTGCTGCGGTTCAGCCCGTCACTCGTGGTGGTCACGCGGCCCATGCTGTCGTAGGTGTATGTGGCCGTGCGTCCTTCTGGGTCGGTGACGACCGTGGCGCCCGAATTGTAGGCGAAACGGGTGACCCTGTCCGGCTCACCGGATTTCTTCACAGTGACCGAGGTCGCACGTTTCGAGTTGTCGTAGGCGATCTGGTGGGTGACGCCACCGAGGGAGAGCGAATTGAGTAGCCCGTAACCCTGATATCCGTAGGCCATCCCGTCAGGGGATGAGGCGAGATAGCCGTTCTCCGTATGACCGTAGTCGAGAGTTCTGCCGGACGAATCTGTTGCTCGCTCGATGAGCGAGCCGAAGCCGTAGGTGAATTGCACGTTCCGACCGGAAGCCGTATGGGTGGCAGCCTCCAATATGCGGCTGCCCGCATCGATCCTCATGCCGACACCGTTGCGGTCGGTGTGACCCCGAAGGGTCCCGGACGTATCGAAAGACAACCGCTCTCCTGTGCGGTTATACGTCAGGACATAGCGACCCACCGTACTCGCCGGGTCCTCGGACAGGGTCGCATTGAGCCCCGCCGGACCCGACCACGCCGTTCCGCTCTTCACGAAGGTTGCAGATGCCCCACCGGGGAGATAAACCACGGCCGAGCCTGCCGTGGATAGATAGAGTCCGACATCGAAAGGTGCGAGCGATGATCCCCATCCCAACGCGAACGCTCCCTCGGTCGTCTGCGACCCGGTGAGGCTGTTGTAGTAACGGTCCAGTTGAAGGGCCTGACCCGGCCCGGAAAGGCTGACATCGGTCGCGGCGAAGAACATGTTGCCGTTGGCGACGTTCACTCGAATGACGGCGCGATCAGAAACCTGGAAATCCTGGAATGTGTAGAACGGTAAGACACCCGGCCCCGGCGCATTCACGATGGGAGCGGCTGCTTGAGCCCGCATCTGGGGCGCCGTCTCCGCTCCACCTATGTCCGGGGGCGTCCACGGGTCCTCGCTGACCTGCTCACTCGGTACGTGCTCGCGCTGCTTCTCCGACGCCACCCACTCCTCATCCGGTGGATCCTGGGAGACAGACTGTGCTGCTGCTGCCTGTGCGGGCATCGCCACCGCGAGAGGAACGACAAGCGCAAGGCCGGCAAGAGATACAAGCGAAAGACGACGGCGCGCAGCCATATGATCCCCCCAAGATCGGCACGGGCCACGATCTTCGGGGGGACGAAAGCAGTCCTCATGCGTTGCGGCAACCGAACCACAGAATCGTCAGTCTTTGCAGATAAAATTTGCAGACGCTTCGCAATACGAACAGAACTGTTCTTATTCCGGCAAGTGCCCGCAGAGAAGGAGAGGCCTCCACGCAGCTCCCGGCCCCGGTCGAAGTCGGCGCGAAGGTGAGCCCCTCTGGCCCGTCAACCGTCGGACGCTCCCAGCCCGATCAGCGCCAACATCCCCTCCAGCCCCGCGGTCGTGCCGGGCCAGTGGCGGGCGACGGCATCGCGTCCGGCGTGCCGGATCACGTAGCGCAGCACGAGCGCGGCGATCAGCGCATCGTCGAGCACGCCGATCACCGGCAGGAAGTCCGGCACCAGGTCGATCGGCAGCAGCAGGTACACCAGCAGCGCACCCAGCCAGATCCGCGTTCCCCACGGCACCGACGGGTCGGCGGCGAGCCGCCGGACGAGCCGTACGACGTCGGGGATGAGCCGCAGGATCTCGCGCCAGTCCAGCTCGCGGCCGAGTCGGCGGTGCTGTGCGACGAGCGCGACGATCAGCGCCACCCAGACGAGGACGAGCGCGCCGAGGACGGCGAGAACGACCGCGACCCAGTCGGGCAAGGGAGGGTTACTTGACCGCGGGAAGGGCCTCGACGACGGGGACGGCCAGCGACGCCGCGCCGATGATGCCCGCGTTGTTGCGGTGCTTGGCCGGGACGATCGGGGCCCGCAGTTTCAGCATCGGCAGGAACTCCTCGGAGTGCTTCGAGACCCCGCCGCCGACGACGATCAGGTCGGGGCTGAAGAGGAACTCGACGTAGTCGTAGTACCACTGCAGACGCTTCGCCCACTTCTCCCACGACAGTTCGTCGCGCTCCATCGCGGAGTAGGCGGCGTAGCCCTCGGCATCCTTCTTGTGCTCGGCACGCTGGAGGTGACCGAGCTCGCTGTTCGGGATGAGGACGCCGTCGTAGATCATCGCGGAGCCGATGCCCGTGCCGAGCGTCGTGAGGATCACGAGGCCGTTCACGCCCTTCGCGGCGCCGTAGCGGACCTCGGCGATGCCGGCGACGTCGGCGTCATTGGCGAAATGGATGTCACGCGAGAGGCCGTGCTCGAAGAACTTCTCGGCCTCGAAGCCGATCCACGACGACGAGACGTTCGCGGCGGAGAGCGTCTTGCCGTTCTTCACGATCGCGGGGAACGCGACGCCGAGCGGCAACTCGTCCGGGGCTTCGAGGGTCTGGAGGACCTCCTTCACCGCCTCGAGGACGTCGGCGGGCTCCGCGCCCTTCGGGGTGGAGACCTTCACCCGATCGCTGATGAGCTCACCGGCATCCAGGTCGACGATTCCCGCCTTGATCCCGGTTCCACCGATGTCCACTCCGACCGCACGCGACGCATTCGTTGCCATGCCCTCCAGCCTAGCCAGGCGGGGGGCCCGGATCAGTAGGATCGGGGGAGCGCCCGTCAGACGTCCGCTACGGAGCCAGACCCACGCAAGGAGCGATCGTGAGCGACGACAACAAGAAGTACTGGTACAACCTCGAGACCGGCCAGGTCGAGCAGGGGTACGAGTCGCCGGCGGTCGATCGCGCGGGTCCCTTCGACACCGCGGAGGAAGCGGCGCGTGCGCCCCAGCTGCTGCAGGAACGTTCGAAGAAGTGGGCCGAGGACGAGGCCCGCGACTCCGACTGGGGATCCGGCTCCGGCCGCTGACCCCGCCCGATCGAAACGAGGATGACGATGGACAAGCAGCGCGATTTCGTCCTGCGGACGATCGAGGAACGCGGCGTGAAGTTCGTGCGCCTGTGGTTCACCGACGTGGTCGGAACCCTGAAGTCGGTGGCGATCGCCCCGGCCGAAGTGGAAGGGGCGTTCAGCGAAGGCCTGGGCTTCGACGGCTCCGCCATCGAGGGCCTGACGCGATCGTACGAGTCCGACCTGCTGGCGCACCCCGACCCCACGACGTTCCAGATCCTCCCGTGGCGCGGCGAGATCGACCCCACGGCGCGCATGTTCTGCGACATCACCACGCCCGACGGCCAGCCCGCGGTCGCCGACCCGCGACACGTGCTCAAGCGCACGCTCGCCAAGGCCGCCGACGCCGGGTTCACGTTCTACACGCACCCCGAGATCGAGTTCTACCTGCTGAAGTCGTCGCAGCTCGGCCCCGACGGACGCCCGGAGCCCGTCGACTCCGCAGGCTACTTCGACAACGTCCCCGGCGGCACGGCGCACGACTTCCGTCGTCGCTCGGTGCGGATGCTGGAAGACCTCGGGATCTCCGTCGAATTCAGCCACCACGAGGGCGGCCCCGGCCAGAACGAGATCGACCTCCGCTACGCCGACGCGCTCACCACGGCCGACAACATCATGACCTTCCGCACGGTCGTGAAGGAGGTCGCGATCGAGCAGGGCGTGTACGCGACGTTCATGCCGAAGCCGCTCAGCGGCCAGCCGGGCAGCGGGATGCACACCCACATGTCGCTGTTCGAGGGCGACATGAACGCGTTCTACGAAGAGGGCGGCCAGTACCAGCTGTCGAAGGTGGGCCGCCACTTCATCGCCGGCCTGCTCCGGCACGCGAACGAGATCTCGGCCGTCACGAACCAGTTCGTCAACTCGTACAAGCGCCTGTGGGGCGGCGACGAAGCCCCGAGCTTCATCTGCTGGGGTCACAACAACCGCTCCGCGCTCGTGCGCGTTCCGCTGTACAAGCCGAACAAGGGCCAGTCGACGCGGGTCGAGTACCGTGCGCTCGACTCCGCCGCGAACCCCTACCTGTCGTACGCGCTCATGCTCGCGGCCGGCCTCAAGGGCATCGAGGAGGAGTACGAGCTGCCGCCCGAGGCGGAGGACAACGTGTGGTCGCTGTCCGACGCCGAGCGTCGCGCGCTCGGCTACGCACCGCTCCCGGCGAGCCTCGACCACGCACTCGGGTACCTGGAGGAGTCCGAGCTCGTCGCCGAAACACTGGGGGAGCAGGTCTTCAAGTACGTGCTCCTGAACAAGCGTCGCGAGTGGCAGCAGTACCGCGCGCAGGTCACGCCCTTCGAGCTGCAGAGCAACCTCGAGGCGCTCTGACCTCGCCGTGGTGATCTCGGGCGATCGATCGACGGCGCTCACCGCCCTGGCCCGCACCGGCTTCTCGCGTCTCGCGGAGGCCGATGCGGGCTTGGGTGAGCTCGAACAGCTCACGGGTACCGAGCGGGCGGATGCCATGGACCTGGCGCACCGCGTCGCCGATCCGGATCGGGCGCTTTCGGCGCTCGTGCAGATCGCGCGACGGGATGCCGCTGCCGTCCGGGCCGCGGCCGCCGACGCGGGCACGTGGCGCGCACTGTGGGACATCGTGGGGGCGTCCGACGGTTTCGCGGAGTTCTACCTCCGGCATCCGGACGAGATCGCGCACCTCGCCGGCGCGGGTCTGACCGTGCCCGACGAGCCGTCCATGCGCGCCGAGTTGTTGGCATCCGTCGGTGAAGAGGACGGCTTCGCCGCCGAGGGGACGGATGCCGCGTGGGTGGCGCTGCGCGTGCGATACCGCCGTCTGCTCGCGAGGATCGCGGCGTACGACCTCGGCCAGGAGGATTCGGCCGCGGCGATCGACATCGTGTCCGCGGCCCTCGCCGACCTCGCGGGGGCCGCGCTCGAGGCATCGTTGGCGGTCGCGCGATCGCGCGTGTCCGGCACCGGACCCGGGACGTTCCCGCGTGAACAGGTCGCCGCGACGCGCTTCGCCATCATCGCGATGGGCAAGACCGGGGCGCGCGAGCTCAACTACGTCAGCGACGTGGACGTCATCTTCGTCGGCGGCACCGCGGACGAAGAGGTCGTGTCCGAGGCACGCGCGATCGACATCGGCACCCGCCTCGCGGTGCAGACGATGCGCGGCATCTCCGGTCCCGAGATCGAGCCGCCGCTGTGGGAGGTCGACCCGAACCTGCGCCCCGAAGGGAAGCAGGGGGCGCTCGTCCGCAGCCTCGGCGCCCACGAGCAGTACTACGCCCGGTGGGCGAAGAGCTGGGAGTTCCAGGCGCTGCTGAAGGCCCGCGCGATCGCCGGCGACCCGGCCCTCGGCGCCGAGTACATCGCGGCCGTGCAGCCACTGGTGTGGCACAGCGCCGCGCGCGAGAACTTCGTCGAGGGCGTTCAGCGCATGCGCGAGCGCGTCACCGAGCACATCCCCGCGGCCGAGATCAACCGACAGGTGAAGCTCGGGCCCGGTGGCATCCGGGATGTCGAGTTCACCGTGCAGCTGCTGCAGCTCGTCCACGGACTCACCGACGACCGCATCCGTCAGCGCGGGACGCTCGAGGCCCTCGACGCGCTCGTCGCTGAGGGGTACATCGGCCGCAGCGAAGCCGAGGCCTTCGGCCGCGACTACCGCCTCCTGCGTCTCATCGAGCATCGCTTGCAGCTCCGCGGCCTGCGCCGCACGGCCCTGCTACCCGAGAAGGAGGACGACCTCCGCGTCCTCGCGCGCGCCACCCGACTCGCGGATTCCGCCGCGGGCGTGCAGGCCGCGTGGGAGAGCATCAAGCGCGAGGTCCGTGACATCCACGTCCGCCTGTTCTACCGGCCGCTGCTGTCCGCGGTCGCCGCGCTGCCCGAGGGCGAGCGTTCGCTCTCGACCGAGCAGGCGCGCGACCGTCTCGCGGCGATCGGCTTCCGCGATCCGGCCGGTGCGCTGCGGCACATCGCGGCGCTCACCAGCGGCCTGAGCCGCAAGGCGACCATCCAGCGGCACCTCATGCCGATCATGATCCGGTGGTTCGCCGACGGCGTCGACCCGGACTACGGCCTGCTCGTGTTCCGCCGGATCAGCGAGCGGCTCGGCAACACCCCGTGGTTCCTGCGGATGCTGCGCGACTCGGCCGGCGCCGCCGAAAGCCTCACCCGCGTGCTGTCGGGCTCGCGCTACATCGGCGAGCTGATGGAGTGGATCCCCGAGTCGGTCGCGTGGCTCGACGACGACGCACTGCTGCGTCCGCGCTCCGGCGCCGCGCTGCAGGAGGAGGCTCGCGCGATTCAGACGCGCTGGGACGACATCGAGGGCGCCATGCGGTCGGTGCGGGCGCTCCGACGTCGGGAGATGCTCCGCATCGCCATGGCCGCGGTGCTCGAGGTCGTGTCGCTCGAAGAACTGTCGGACGCTCTCACGACGATCACCGAGGTCACGATCCAGGCCACCCTCCGCGCGGTGCGCCGCGAGGTCGTGCCGCCGGAGGACGACGCCCTCGATTTCTCGATCATCGCCATGGGACGCTTCGGCGGCCGCGAGATTGGATTCGGGTCGGATGCCGATGTGATGTACGTCTATCGCGCGAACGGCGTCGACCCGCAGCGCGCGAGCAGCCTCGCGCTGAAGATCGTGGCCGGTCTGCGCGAGCACTCCGAGGACCACCGGCTTCCCCTCGACCTCGACGCCGATCTGCGCCCGGAGGGCCGTAGCGGTCCCCTCGCGCGCTCACTCGACGCGTACGCGGAGTACTACCGCCGGTGGTCGCTGTCGTGGGAGGCCCAGGCGCTGCTGCGCGCCCGTGGTGTCGCGGGGAGCGTGAAGCTCATCGCCGACTTCATCGCCCTCGCCGACGACGTGCGGTACCCCGCGACCGCCGACCCGAACGGGCTCCGCGAGATCCGCCGGATCAAGGCCCGCGTCGAGAACGAACGGCTCCCGCAGGGCGCCGACCCCGCGCGCCACCTGAAGCTCGGCCCCGGGTCGATCAGTGACGTCGAGTGGCTCGTGCAGATCCTTCAGCTGCAGCACGCTCGGGCGGTCCCGGCGCTGCGCACTACGTCGACGTTGGACGCGTTGCGTGCAGCGGTGGACGCGGGCCTCATCGCTCCGGACGCGGCGGAGAAGCTCGCGGCATCCTGGCATCTGGCGAGCCGCCTGCGGTCGGCCAATACGCTGCTGTCGGGGCAGACGAGCGACGTGCTGCCCGCGGACCGCGCACGCCTCGACGGGATCGGACGGATCCTCGAGTACCCGCCCCACTCGGCCACCCAGGTCGAAGAGGATTACCTCGGCGCCACGCGGCGGGCCCGCCGCGTGTTCGAGAAGCTCTTCTACGGGTGACTCACGACCCCAGCAGTCGCTCCCGCACCTCGCGACGCAGCACCTTGCCGATGAGCGACCGTGGCAGGTCGTCGACGACGACCACGCGCCGCGGGACCTTGTAGGCAGCGAGACGCGACTTGCAGTAGTCGCGGATCGCCTCGGGTTCGATCTGCACGCCGTCGCGCACGACGATCGCGGCGGCGACGTCTTCTCCGCCACGCGGCTTCGGGAGCGCGACGACCGCGGCGCCCTCGATGTCGGGGTGCGACACCAGCACGTCCTCCACCTCGCTGGGCGAGACGTTGAAGCCGCCGGTGATGATGATCTCCTTCAGCCGGTCAACGATCGTGACGAAGCCGTCGGCCGAGACCGAGGCGATGTCGCCGGTGCGCAGCCAGCCGCCGTCGAGGAGCGTCGCGGCCGTGTCGGCCGGACGGTTCCAGTACCCCTCGAACACCTGTGGTCCGCGCAGGAGCAGCTCCCCGGGCTCGCCGAGCGGAAGGTCCTTCTCGGGGTCGGACGGGTCGACCACCCGGATGTCGGTGCTCGGGAACGGCACGCCCACCGTGCCCGGGCGCCGCGACGGGCCGATCGGGTTGCCGAGCGCGACCGGCGACGACTCGGTCATTCCGTAACCCTCGACCAGCAGACCACCCGTGGCCGCCTCCCAGCGGTCGACGGTGGCGACCGGAAGGCTCATCGCGCCCGAGATCGCGAACCGGACCGTCGAGAGGTCGAGCGTGCCGCGGGCGGCGGCGCGCGCGAGCTGGTCGTAGATCGGGGGAACGGCCGGCAGGAACGTCGGCGAGCTCTTCGGGACAGCGGATGCCACGAGGTCGAGGTCGTACTTCGGGAACAGCACGAGCTTCGCGCCGATGCTCATCGCGAACGTCAGGCACAGCGTCAGCCCGTACGCGTGGAACAGGGGGAGCACGCCGTAGAACGTCTCCTCGCCGTCGTGGAGCCCCGGCACCCATGCGCGCCCCTGCATCGCGTTCGCGCGGAGGTTGCGGTGCGTGAGGACCGCACCCTTGGGGTTTCCGGTCGTGCCGCTGGTGTACTGCAGGAGCGCGATGTCGCCGAGAAGCGGGCCGTGGTGCTTCCGCGACAGCTTTCCGTGGGTCAGCAGCGCGTCCCACGGCTTCGGGCGCTTGGACGTCGGCGTAGCGGTGAGCTGCGCGCGCGACTCCCGCGCCTTCTTCACCGGCAGCCGGAGCGCCAGGCGCGTACCGAAAGGCATCGCCCGCGTGATGTCGACGCTGACGATGTGCTCGAGCGCCAGGTCGGACGGGAAGTCGGCGACCAGGTCGGCCACCTTGTCCCAGACGATCGCGAACTTTGCGCCGTGATCCTCGAACTGGTGCCGCAGCTCACGCGCGGTGTAGAGCGGGTTGTGCTCGATCACGATCGCGCCGAGCCGCAGCGCGGCGTAGAACGCGACCACGTGCTGCGGACAGTTCGGCAGCACGAGCGCGACACGGTCGCCCGCCTTCACCCCGAGACGGCGCAGCCCCTCGGCCGCGCGTGCGATCTGGTCGCCCAGCTCGCGGTAGGTCGTCTGCGCGCCGAAGAACTCCAGCGCGACGCTCTTGCCGTAGCGGTGCACCGAATCCGCGATCATCTCGGGCAGCGTCTGCGAGGGCTCGTCGATCTCGTGGGGCACGCCTTCGGCGTACGAGCTCAGCCACGGACGCGACGCGTAGGGGGAGGTCATGGCATCCATCCTTCCCGACCCCACCGACACGTCCGCTGTGCGGATGCCGGGAACGCGGGGTCTTTCCCGTCGCGGGGGAGCGGCCTAGCCTGTCGGCATGTGCCGCAACATCGTGCCGCTCCACAACTTCGAGCCGCCCGCGTCCGACGACGAGTGCCACGACGCGGCGCTGCAGTTCGTCCGCAAGATCATCGGAACGACGAAGCCCTCCCGTGCGAATCAGGAAGTGTTCGATCGCGCCGTCGAGGAGATCGCCGCGGCCACCCGCCGGATGCTGGACGATCTCGTCACGACGGCTCCGCCCAAGACGCGCGAAGTCGAGGCGGCGAAGCGCCAGGCCCGATCAGCGGACCGCTACGAGGCGATCCGCGCGTTCCAGGAGCAGAAGCGCGCCGCGCGCTCGGCATCCTGAACCGGCTCAGCCCTCGTCGAAGCGATCGAACAGGGGAGGGGCATCCGGACTCTCCAGATCCGGGATGCCGTGGTCGTCCGGTACCACCGTGAGCGGGCCGCGCAGCTGGTCGAGGAGCGCGGCGGCATCTCCGGGTTCGCATGTGGATGTCGCGCGCAGTTCCAGCACGTCGATCGTGCCCTCGGCCGGATTCGCCGGAACCATGTCGACGTCCAGACGCGACACCTTCGCGTCCGGTTTGCCCGCGATGATCACGATGTTCTCGATCCCCTCGCCGTACGTCTGCGTCGGCGCGAGCTGCCACCCGTTCTCGGACAACCACGAGCGGAGTTCCTCCATCCGCTGCGGGCCTTGACCGTCGAACGAGAAACCCTTCGGAAGCTCGCGTCGTAACGAGAACTGGTAGCCCTCCCCGCAGGCTTCAGGCGTATCTCCGTAAGCGCCGACGCGCCATTCCCCGTCGAAGACCTCTTTCTGCACGGTGGCGACAGTGGCCTTGAACTCGAGATTCACCGCCCGGGCGTCCGCGAACGCCTGCTCGGACCCGGGCTCGGCCGCCCCCTCGCCGCACGCCGTGAGCGTCAGTGCCACGGAGGCCGAGATCATCACGGCCAACGATGCACGCCTCCACCCGCTCCGAAGATTCCTCACGCCGGCCCCTCTCGACCGATTCAGGATGCCGAATCCCCGTGGCGTTTACCAGAGGCTGCCGCTCGCCGTCCGGACCGTCTATGTTCCCTGCACAACGACGAAGCCCGCCCCCGCGAAACGGCGGGGACGGGCTTCGTCGTGGATGATCCGGAGATCAGACGCCGAAGTACAGCTCGTACTCGAAGGGGTGCGGGCGCTGGGCCAGCGGCTGGATCTCGTTCTCGATCTTGTACTCGATCCAGGTGTCGATGAGCTCCTGCGTGAAGACGCCACCGGCGAGCAGGAACTCGTGGTCGGCGCGCAGAGCCTCGAGCGAGTCGAGCAGCGAGTTCGGAACCTGAGGAATGTTCTTCGCCTCCTCGGCGGGAAGCTCGTACAGGTCCTTGTCGACGGGCTCGTGCGGCTCGATGCGGTTCTTGATGCCGTCGATGCCGGCCATCAGCTGCGCGGCGAACGCGAGGTACGGGTTGCCCGAGGCGTCCGGCGCGCGGAACTCGATGCGCTTGGCCTTGGGGTTCGTGCCCGTGATCGGGATACGGATGGCCGCGGAGCGGTTACCGGCCGAGTACACCAGGTTGACCGGAGCCTCGAAGCCCTTCACCAGACGGTGGTAGCTGTTGAGGGTCGGGTTGGTGAAGGCGAGCACGGCGGGCGCGTGGGCCAGGATGCCACCGATGTACCAGCGCGCGATGTCGGAGAGCCCGCCGTAGCCGGCCTCGTCGTAGAACAGCGGCTTGCCGTCGTTCCACAGCGACTGGTGCGTGTGCATACCCGAACCGTTGTCACCGAAGAGGGGCTTCGGCATGAAGGTCGCGACCTTGCCCCACTCGAGCGCCGTGTTCTTGACGATGTACTTGAACTTCAGGATGTCGTCGGCCGCGTGCACCATCGTGTCGAAGCGGTAGTTGATCTCGGCCTGACCACCCGTGCCCACCTCGTGGTGAGCGCGCTCGAGGATGAGGCCGGCGTCAATCAGCTTGAGGCTGATGTCGTCGCGGAGGTCGGCCTGCTTGTCGACGGGCGAGACGGGGAAGTAGCCACCCTTGTAGGGGGTCTTGTTGGCGAGGTTTCCGCCCTCTTCCACGCGACCGGTGTTCCAGGCGCCCTCTTCCGAGTCCACGGAGTAGAAGCTGGCGTTCTGCTTCACCTCGTAGCGGACGTCGTCGAAGATGTAGAACTCGGCCTCGGGAGCGAAGAAGGCGGTGTCGGCGATGCCGGTGGAGGCGAGGTACTTCTCGGCCTTCTTGGCGACCTGACGCGGGTCCTTCGAGTAGATCTCACCGTTGCGCGGGTTGTAGATGTCGAAGACCATGATGAGCGTCTTCGCCTCGCGGAACGGGTCGAGGTACGCCGTCGTCACGTCGGGGATGAGCTGCATGTCCGACTCGTGGATGTTCGCGAACCCGCGGATCGACGAGCCATCGAACAGCTGTCCGACGGTGAAGAACTCCTCGTCGACGGTCGACGCGGGGATGTTGAAGTGCTGCTGCACGCCAGGAAGGTCCGTGAAACGGATGTCGAGGAACTTGACGTCCTCGTCCTGGATGAACTTGAGCACCTCGGACGAATCTTTGAACATGAAGACTCCAGAGGTAGAACATTCGGGATCGGTAGGCCTCGGCCAGCCTCCCCGACCCTATCCAGAACCGGTGTCTCTGCGATATCTCGGATGTTTCGGGCGTGTTACACGAGCCCGATTACGCTGAGGGGGTGACCGCCGCCGCAGACAACGCTTACCCGGGCCAGCGACTCGGCCTTCCCCGCGAGGGCCGTGGCTCGATCGCCCGTCCCGGCCGCCGGATCGCGGCCCTGCTCGTCGACGTCGCGTGCGCCGGTCTCATCGGCTACGCGTTCTTCTCCTCGCCCGATCCGGTGACCGGTGTGCCGTTCGCGAACCCGATCGCGACGAACCTCATCTTCTTCCTCGTGCAGATCGTCTTCATCCCGCTGATCGGGGGAAGCCCCGGGCACCGACTGCTGGGCATGCGTCTGGAGCTGGCATCCGGCGGATGGGTCGGGGTGTGGCGCCCGGTCGTCCGCACCCTGCTGCTGGGTCTGATCATTCCCGCGGTCGTGTGGGATGCCGATCAGCGCGGGTTGCACGACAAGGCGGTCGGGACGGTTCTCGTCCGACGCTGAAACGAGAACGACCCCGCCGGAGCGGGGTCGTTCGTCGAGGATCAGCGGGGGCGCGGCGCGCGCATCTTGGTCGGGTCGACGCCCTTCGGGATCGGCAGCGACGACAGTCCCGGAGAGACGGATGCCACGCGCTTGATGACCGCGGCCTGCGTCGTGCGGTCGACCTTCTTCGGCAGCGCCTTGATGGCCGACGCGAGGTTCTTGATCTCGACGTCGCCCTCACCGTGGCCGACGTACAGCACGGTCACGGGAACGCCCGCGGCCACACGCTGGACACGTGCGCGCTCCTCGTTCACGAGGCGGGACAGACGCGCGCGGGAGCCCTCACCGACCAGCACGACGCCGCCCCGGCCGATGGCACGGTAGACGGCATCCTGCGTCCGCGGGTTCACGCCGATCGGCGTCTCCGAGGCTTGCCAATTGCGGCCGAGCGACGACGTGAGCACGTGGCCGGTGGCGCCGGGCATGCCGTCGATCTGCCGGTACATGGCCTTCGTCGACAGGCGCGTCATGGTGATCATTCCGGCGAGGATGCCGGCGAGCAGACCCGTGACACCCCACAGGACCACGCTCCAGGCGGCGAGCGGCGGGATGAGGAACCCGACGAGCACGCCGAGGCCGATGCCCACGAGCACGATTCCGGCCAGCGCGAACGGGAGCCAGCGGTACTCCTTCTGCGTGAAGGTGTACAAGGTGCGCAGCTGGGAGAAGAATCCCGGGCGCTTCTCGGGGGTGGAGGTGCGAGCGGCCATGCGTTCGATTCTATCTTCGCCCCCGGGACCGCTCCTCCCCACCCGAGCGGATTTCGGATTCCTCCACGGAACCGTGGTTCCGCTCCGACAGCGTGGTTCCCGGTCGGCGAGCATCGGGACATGCATCCCGTTCCGCTCGACACCACGATCGACACCGTCATCGGCTACCTCCGCCGACGTCGACGGAGCGCGCTCCCGCTGACCGCGGGGGAGGCTGCGACTCTCGCGGTCGCGGTCGTCCGCGGGTGTGCGGCGGCTCCCTCGCGCGCCGCGGGAGCGCAGTGGCGGATCACCGCCGAGGGACGCCCGCTGCTGGTCGACGACCCCGGCGGCGACGACGTCCTCGAAGCGAGCGTCGCCGTACTGAACGACCTGACGTCGCTCGTGCCGCTCGACGTCCGCCCCGGGTTCGCTCGCCTACGTGACGCCCTGCTCACCGACCCGCCACCGACGTGGGACACGCTCGAACGGCGTCTGCTCTCCGTCATCGAGCCGCAGCCGATCGTCCTCGGACCGCTGAGCCCGGCCGTGCCCGACGATGCGCCGCCGCCGAACGTCAGCGGAACGGATGCCGAGCTCCCGCCGTTTCTCGCGGCGGTGCGTGCCGCCCTCCGGCGCGTGCGGCCGCGGGTGCTGTTCGCGGGGGTCGGCGCCGCCGTGGTCGTTCTGGTGGCCGCGATGACGGTGACCGCGCCGTCGGGGGAGCCGGTAGCTGCTGGGCCGTCGCGCGAGCCTGCGGCTGCCGAGGAGTCCGGCGTGGAGACGTCGGGGGCGGGGGCGGGCGACGGCGAGCAGGACGGAGCTGTGTCGTCTCATGTCACTCCCGCAGCGGAAGGCTCCCTGAGCACTGCGGTGCCGGCGGAACCCGCCACGGACTCGAGCGATGGCGGAGAGCCGGGATCTCACCAAGCCTCGGTGACTCCACCGGGCGGCTCGTCCGAGACGGCTTCCGGGGACCTCGCGTCCGCGGCATCCACCGTGCTGTCCTCGCTCGCGGCCTGCACCGACGACGTGTGCGCGGCTCCGCTTCGCGAAGCTTCGGCCGATCCTGCGGAGCCCGCGCCGCTGGATCCACGACACGCCCGACTCGACGTGATCGACGACTTCGGGGGGCTCGCCGTCGTCCGACTCACGGAGGGGGAGCGGGGTCAGTACGTCACCCTCGTCCGGGGAAAAGACCGATGGCTGGTCCGCTCCGTCAGAGACGTTGCGGACCAGCCATCATGAGCCGGTGTCGGCGGGGATCAGATCCCGAGGTCGCCCTCGAAGGCCGCGGCCTCGAGGCGAGCCTTGACCGCACCGAGGAAACGGGCGGCATCCGCACCATCGATGATGCGGTGGTCGTACGACAGCGCAAGGTAGACGTACGAGCGGACCGAGATCGCGTCCTTGCCATCGACCGAGACCACGCCGGGCTTCTTCACGACCGCACCGAGGCCGAGGATGGCTGACTGCGGCAGGAAAACGATCGGGGTGTCGAACAGCGCGCCGCGCGAACCGGTGTTGGTGAGCGTGAACGTGCCGCCGGCGAGCTCGTCGGGCTTCAGCTTGTTGTCGCGGGTACGAGCCGCCAGATCGGCGATCTCGCGCGCGAGCTGGGCGATGTTCTTCTCGCCCGCGTCCTTGACGACGGGCGTCAGGAGTCCGCGCTCGGTGTCGACCGCGATCGAGACGTTCTCGTGAGCCGGGTAGACGATCTCGTCGCCCTCGACCGTGGAGTTGATGATCGGGTACGTCTTCAGCGCCTCGACGGCGGCGAGGGCGAAGAAGGGGAGGAACGACAGCTTGTCGCCCGTCTTCTGCTGGAACTCGCCCTTCACACGGTCGCGCAGAGCCGCGACCTTGGTCACGTCGACCTCGACCACGGTGGTCAGCTGCGCCGTGGCCTGCATCGACGCGACGGCGCGCTCCGCGATGACCTTGCGCAGACGCGTCATCTTCTGCGTCGTGCCACGCAGCGGCGAGACCTCGACCGGCGCGGCGGGAGCCGCGGCAGCGGCGGCCGGAGCAGCGGACGCGGCCGGAGCCGCCTTCGCGGCCTCGGCAGCCTTGAGGACGTCCTCCTTGCGGATGCGACCCCCGACGCCGCTACCGCTGACGGTCGAGAGATCGACGCCCTGCTGCTGGGCGAGGCGACGCACGAGCGGCGTGACGTAGGTGACCTCGTCACCGCTCGAGGTCGGCGCGGCGGCCGGGGCGGACGCCGGAGCGGCGGCCTGCGGCGCCGAAGCGGCGGGCTGTTCGGCGGGCTTCTCTTCCGCGGCGGGGGCGGCGGGCTGCTCCTGCACCTCGGACGGCTGGGGCTGCTGGATCGGCTCGGGCTCGATGGCCGGGGCGGGCTGCGCCTGCGCGGGGGCGGCCGCTCCGCTGCCGATGCGGGCAAGTGCGGAACCGACGGCGACCGTCTCATCCTCCTGGACGAGGATCTCCTGCAGGGTGCCCGCGACGGGCGAGGGGATCTCGGTGTCGACCTTGTCGGTCGAGATCTCGAGGAGCGGCTCGTCGACCGCGACGTCGTCGCCGACGGCCTTGAGCCACCGGGTGATGGTGCCCTCGGTGACGCTCTCGCCGAGCTCGGGGAGCTTGACCTCGGTCGCGTCGCCCGACGCGGCGGGGGCCGCGGGCTGTTCGCCCAGACCGGCGGGCGCCTCTTGCTCGGCGGGCGCGGCCTCTTCGGCGGGGGCGGGCGTCTCTTCGGCGGGG
>NZ_LQQP01000017.1 GCF_001619615.1 Microbacterium sp. T32 | reverse complement strand
CGTGCAGAAGCTCGGCAAGGTGCCCTCCGTCCTGGCCCGTGATGCCTGTGACCAGTGCGCGGCGGGGAGTTGTCATTGAGGATCTCCAAGGAATGAATGGGTTTGTGCCCCGACCGCCTACGTGTCGGGAGCGAAGAGGCCTGCAGGCTCTCAGCTCGAGAGGAGACGCGCCAGGGAGTCGGCGGTCGCCGTAGGACGGAATCCGGTGGCCTCAATCTTGCCAAGCTCTAGGACACTGTTGCGCGGACGGGGCGCGACGGCGGCCGCCGCCGCCGCGAAATACTCTTCGGTCGAGACCGGCGTGATCCGCGAGGGGTCGTGCCCCGTGAGTGCGAAAACCGCGCGCGCGACCTCAGCCCACGATTGAGGTCGTCCGGAGCCCGTCAGGTTGTAGACGCCGTACTCCGCGCCCGTGGTGAGCAGATGCCGGATGCCGCGGGCGATGTCTGAAGTGAAGGTGAGCCGACCGATCTGGTCGTCCACGACCCGCGGGTCCACTCCGCGTTCGGCGAGAGCGACCATGGTTCGGACGAAGTTGGCGCCCTCGCCGATCACCCAGGACGTCCGGATGATGTAGTGCCGGGGTACGGTCGAGACGACCGCGTCGCCGGCGGCCTTGGTCTGCCCGTAGACGCTCAACGGAGAAACGGCGTCATCCTCGGTGTACCCGCGGTCGATCGACCCGTCGAACACGTAATCACTCGAGATGTGTACCAGCGTGATGTTGTTCTCGGCCGCGACCTTCGCGAGCGCGGCGGTTCCGGTGACGTTGGCAGCCCACGCGGCGACGCGACCTTCGGGCTTCTCGGCTCCATCGACGTCCGTGTACGCCGAGGCGTTGATGATCGTGCCGTAGTCCCGCCACCGTCGCGAGTCGGAGAAGGGCATCGTCAGATCCAGCTCCGCACGAGTCGTGAACTCGATGGACTGATCACCGGCGTACTCGGCTCGCAGCGCTCGTCCCACCTGTCCACCGGCGCCGACGACGAGAACCTTCCGCGGGGTCACCGGAACTGCCTCGGTCAACCGTGGGTGGTGGCGATCCTTGTCCGAGATCTCCGCCTCCGAGAGGGGCACGGGCCATGGGATCGCAACGGTCTCGTCGGCGAGATTGAGGAAGGAGTATTCGGCGTCGGGCGACCAGTGGTCGTTGACCAGATACGTGTAGGCGGTGTCGGGCTCGAGGGTTTGATAGGCGTTGCCGACCCCGCGTGGCACGAAGATGGCGCGAGAGGGGTCGATCTCCGCGGTGAACACAGTGCCGAAGGTCGAACCTTCGCGCAGGTCGACCCAAGCGCCGAAGATCCTGCCGGTAGCGACGGAGACCCACTTGTCCCACGGCTCGGCGTGTATGCCGCGCGTCGTGCCCGCCGCATCGTTGAACGAGATGTTGTTCTGGACCGGGCCGAAGTCGGCCAGGCCGAGGGCTCCCAGCTTCTCGCGCTGCCAGTTCTCCTTGAACCATCCGCGACGATCCCCGTGGACCGGGAGGTCGACGACGATCAGGCCGGGGATGGGGGTGGGCGTGAGGGCAAGGCGCTTTCCGAACTCGGCCGCCATCACTGTCCCTTGCTCGCGTAGAAGGCTTCCGTCCCGTCTTTCGCGGGCGCCCACCATTCCTCGTTGTCGCGATACCACTGGATCGTCGCGGCGATCCCCGACTCGAAATCGCCGTAGGACGGTGCCCAACCGAGTTCCGTGCGCAACTTCGTCGAGTCGATCGCGTACCGCAGGTCGTGGCCCGCGCGGTCTGCGACATGGTCATAGGCGTCGATCGGCTGTCCCATGATCTGCAGGATCAGCTCCACGACCTCCTTGTTGTTCCTCTCCCCGTCCGCTCCGATGAGATATGTCTCGCCGATCTCGCCCCTATCCAGAATGGTGAGGACGGCAGAGGAGTGGTCGTCGGCGTGAATCCAATCGCGGACGTTCTCGCCTGCGCCGTAGAGCTTCGGACGTATACCGCGGATCACATTCGTGATCTGCCGGGGGATGAACTTCTCGACGTGCTGATACGGCCCGTAGTTGTTGGAGCAGTTGGAGATCGTGGCCCTGACGCCGAACGACCGGACCCACGCGCGCACGAGGAGGTCCGATCCTGCCTTGGTCGAGGAATACGGCGACGACGGGTTGTAGGGAGTGCTTTCCGTGAAACGGGCGGGGTCATCGAGAGCCAGGTCGCCGTATACCTCGTCCGTGGAGATGTGGTGGAACCGGCGGTCGTGCCTTCGCGCCGCTTCCAGCAGCGTGTAGGTCCCGACGATGTTCGTGTCGAGGAACGGCCGCGGGTCGTGCAGCGAGTTGTCGTTGTGTGACTCGGCGGCGTAGTGAACGACGGCATCCGATTCGGAGACCAGCCGGTCGACGAGCGCCGCGTCGGCGATGTCGCCCTCGACGAAGGCCACACGGTCGGTGGGTAGGGCCGCTAGGGAAGCACGATTCCCTGCGTAGGTGAGCTTGTCGAGCACCGTCACCCGGTGGTCCGTGTGGGAGATGACGTGGTGAACGAAATTGGATCCGATGAAGCCGGCGCCGCCGGTGACGAGCAGATCCATTTCATCGACCTCGTTTCAGTACATCGAGGAGGTACGCGCCGTACCCCGACTTGACCAGGGGCTCCGCACGTTGGCGCAACTCGTCGTCCGTCAGGAATCCCTGGCGCCAGGCGACCTCTTCGGGCACGCCGATGCGCATGCCGGTGCGTCGTTCCATCGTGCGGACGTAGTCGCCCGCGTCGGTCATCTGGTCGAAAGTGCCCGTGTCGAGCCAGGCTGTGCCTCGGGGGAGGACTTCGACGAGAAGCTTGCCGGACTCGAGGTACGCGCGGTTGACGTCAGTGATCTCGTACTCACCGCGCGCCGACGGAGCGAGGCCCTTGGCGATCTCGACGACGTCGTTGTCGTAGAAGTAGAGACCCGGGACCGCGTAGTTGCTCTTCGGGTGGGCCGGCTTCTCCTCGAGGGACAGGACACGACCGGAGGGGTCGAACTCGACGACCCCGTACGCGCTCGGCTCAGCGACCCAATAGGCGAAGATCGCTCCGCCGTCGACGTCCTCGAAACGCTTGAGCTGTGAACCGAGGCCCGGTCCGTAGAGGAGGTTGTCGCCGAGGACGAGGGCGACCTTGTCTCCGCCGATGAAGTCGGCGCCGATCGTGAATGCCTGCGCCAAACCGTCGGGGGCAGGCTGTTGGGCGAACGTCAGACTGACTCCGAACCGGCTTCCGTCTCCGAGCAGCCGCTCGAAGAAGGGGGCGTCGTGCGGGGTCGTGATGACGAGAATGTCTCGGATCCCGGCGAGGATGAGCGTCGAGAGCGGGTAGTAGACCATCGGCTTGTCGTAGACCGGGATGAGCTGCTTGGAGACTCCGAGCGTGATCGGATGCAGCCGCGTCCCTGAGCCGCCGGCGAGAATGATGCCTTTCACACGGCGATCTTGTCACATCGATTCGTCCGGACCACGACCGGTGCACACGGGTGAAGGTGCGGCGAACGGCTCCCGCCGCGGTGCTCGGGGGCCTATCAGAGTGCGACCGTATACTGATGGCTCTTCACATCCCGAGTGACCGAAAGCCTGAGTATCACTTTGACGGACAGTGCCACGGCGCGCTTCGAGCGGCTCTCTCGCGAACCCCTCCTCCAGACGGGCGGCGGCGGGACATCGTTCCTCGGCACATGGAGCTCGTTCCGTGCGGTCTTCTCCCACCGTCAGTTGCTCGCACTGCTCGTCCGACGCGACATCAAGGCCCGCTACAAGGACAGTGCGCTGGGCCTGCTCTGGACACTCATCAACCCCATCGTCCAGCTCGGTGTCTACTACCTGGTCATGGGGCAGATCCTCGGAGCCGCTCGCGGGCTACCCGACTTCGCCATCTACGTCTTCTCGGGCTTGACGATCTACGCGCTCTACTCCGAGACGCTGTCGGCGTCGACAGGCTCGATCGTGGCGAACAGCGGACTGGTCAAGAAGGTCTACGTCCCACGCGAGATCTTTCCGCTCGCGAGCGTCGGCTCGGCGCTCTTCACATCGGGTGTGCAGCTGATCGTCCTCATCGTCGCGTGTTTCGTTCTCGGAGCGCCTCCGCTCGGATGGGAGGTGCTGTACGCCGTTCCGTCGATTCTCTTGGTCGTGCTCTTCGCGGGGTCGTTCGGCATCCTCCTCTCGGCGCTCAATGTCTACTTGCGGGACGTGCAGTATCTGACGCAGATCGTGCTGATGCTGTCGCTGTGGGCGGCTCCCATCGTTTACGGCTGGAACATGGTGAACGACGTGATGACCCGCTACAACCTCCCCGCGTGGCTCCTCGAGGTCTACACCAATAACCCGCTCACGTTGGCAGTCCTCGGTTTCCACCGGGCATTCTGGACGGCGGCGACCCCCAACGATTTCCCCCCGAACATGGCGATGCGCATGGCCATCGCGGGCCTGGTGGGCGTCCTGCTGCTGTGGGTGTGTCAGCGGGTGTTCGCCCGCCTCCAGGGCAATTTCGCGCAGGAGCTTTGATTATGAGCACGGACAACGTCACATCGACAGAACTGCCCGAGGTGGTGGTGGTCGATCGAGTCTCGAAGTCGTTCACCATTCGGAAGGACAACTCCCTCAAGGAGCGCGTCGTCACCCTCGGTCGGCAGGGTCGCGTGCACGAAGAGCGCTTCGATGCGCTCAAGGAGGTGTCTTTCGCCATCCGCGCCGGGAGCTCCATCGGCCTGATGGGGAGTAACGGCTCGGGAAAGAGCACGTTGCTCAAGCTCATCGGCGGGATCATCGATCCCAGCGAGGGTCGGATCCTCCGTCGCGGACGTTTGGCCGCGCTGCTCGAACTCGGTGCGGGATTCCACCCCGACCTGACGGGCCGCGACAACATCTACCTGAACGCGGCCATCCTCGGAATGTCGAGAGAAGAGACGGACGCACGCTTCGACAGCATCGTCGCCTTCTCGGAGATCAGCGAATTCATCGACACTCAGGTGAAGTTCTACTCCTCCGGTATGTATGTGCGTCTGGCCTTCTCCGTGGCCATCCACACGGACCCGGACATCCTCCTCGTCGACGAGGTGCTCGCCGTCGGTGACGAGGTCTTCCAACGCAAGTGCATGGACAAGATCCGTCAATTCCAGCGTGAGGGGCGCACCATTATCCTGGTCTCGCACTCGCCCGAGCAGGTCGCGGAGGTCTGCGACGTGGCGGTGGTGCTCAGCCACGGCGAAGTGGCATTCACCGGGTCCGTCGGCGAGGCGACGAAAATCCATCGCGAGATACTCGAGGGACGGCGCCGCGAGGTGCGCGCGGAAGAAGACGCTGCGGAGAGCGGCGTCATCAAGGCAGTCACGGCTGCTCCCGCCAAGGTCAAGGCGGTGCGAGTCCTGGACTCGCACGGCAACATCGCTGAGACGATCCAGTCGGGTGCCGCTGTGTCCGTCGAACTGGACGTCGAGTTCGGGGCGTCCGTGGGCGAGTGGAACTCGAGCATCAGCATCGAGACGCCCCAAGGCCAGCAGGTGTTCGGCACGGGGACACGGCGCATGGGCGTCACACACCAGCCGGCGCAAGCGGGATCCACGACCGTCCGGTACGAGATCGCTTCATTGCCTCTCGCGGGCGGGCAATACTTCATCAACTGTGAGATCGCCGACGCGTGGGACACCCCGTGGTCGCTGTTGTTCCAGGGGACTATGTTCTTCGTCCCGAGCGAGTTCCGTCAGTCGGGTATGGTGCACGCGATCGCTACGGTGAGTCAGGAATCGCGTTCCGACGACGCCGTCGCCTGAGAGGGTACCCTCGCTGCCGGGCGGGGTCGCCGGGCAGGGGTGCGAGGAAGCGTCCCCGGCCCCACGTGCGCCGTCCGACGGCTACGCCGCGGCGACGAGCGCGAGTCGCGCGGCCCAGCGGCGACGCGGACCGTCAGTCGGACAGCACGCTGCGGAAGTAGTCGATCGTCTGCTCGAGGCCCTGGCGGAGCGCGATCGTGGGCTCCCAGCCGAGCTCGCGGCGGGCCAGATCGATGTTGGGCTGCCGCTGCTTCGGGTCGTCCTGGGGGAGGGGACGGTGCTCGATGGTGGACGAGCTGCCCGTGATCTCGAGGACCGCGTTGGCCAGCTCGAGCATCGTGAACTCGCCCGGGTTCCCGACGTTGACGGGGCCGGTCACGTCGTGGCCCGTGTTCATGAGGCGCACCATGCCGTCGACGAGATCGTCGACGAAGCAGAACGAGCGCGTCTGGGATCCGTCACCGTAGATCGTGATCGGCTCGCCACGGAGCGCCTGGACGATGAAGTTCGACACCACGCGTCCGTCGTTGGGGTGCATGCGCGGGCCGTACGTGTTGAAGATGCGGATGACCTTGATGGAGAGGTCGTGCTGGCGCCGGTAGTCGAAGAACAGCGTCTCGGCAGCGCGCTTGCCCTCGTCGTAGCAGGACCGGGTGCCGATGGGGTTGACGTTGCCCCAGTAGTCCTCGGTCTGCGGGTGCACGGCGGGGTCGCCGTACACCTCGGACGTCGAGGCCTGCAGGATCGGCACGCGCAGGCGCTTGGCCAGGCCCAGCATGTTGATCGCGCCCATGACGCTCGTCTTGGTGGTCTGCACCGGGTCGTGCTGGTAGTGCACGGGGGAGGCGGGGCAGGCGAGGTTGTAGATCTGGTCGACCTCGACGTAGAGCGGGAACGTCACGTCGTGGCGCATCAGCTCGAAGCGCGGGTTCGCGAAGAGGTGCTCGACGTTGCGGCGCGACCCGGTGAAGAAGTTGTCGACGCAGATGACCTCGTGGCCCTCGTCGAGCAGACGCTCGGAAAGATGGGACCCGATGAAGCCGGCACCGCCGGTGATCAGAACTCTCGAAGACACTTCCGTAGCCTACCAGCGGGCTCCCGAGCGCCCGGCCTCAGCGGGTCGTCGACACCATGCGCGCCTGACCGAACGTGCGCCCGAGGGTTCCCTCCAGTCGGCCGAGGAACATCGGCCAGCCGTCTGCCACGGTGATGGGCTTCGGGTTGCGCACGCCGTACAAGAGCCCTGCGCCGACGAAGGCCGCGCGCCACCACATCGGGTATCCGTGCACGGCGAAGGCGCGTCCGGTCCCGCGTCCGTAGGCACGGAGCTTCCGCCGGCGCTCGGCATCCGACAGGCCGAACCCGGTGGAGATGCCGTCGACGTGCACGTCCGCGGGGAGCCAGCGGAACTCCTTCAGCAGGCGCGGCTCGTGCGCCATCGCCCGCAGCAGCAGATCCGTGCCCTCGGCCACCTGCCACGGGGTCGCGGACCCCGGGCCGAGGTTCTCGTCGAAGCCGCCGACGGCGTCGAAGAGGGAGCGACGCATCAGGATGCCCATCTCGATCACGGCCCACACGTTGTACTTGTCGAGCGGCGTGCCCGGACCCGGGAGCGTCGTCTTCGGCCCGCGCTCGTCCCAGGACGTGAAGCCCCCGGCGAGGAAGGCGGAGTCGTCGACGGCGGCGTGCAGCGCGTCGACCGTGCCCGGCGGGTACGTGGTGTTGTCGTTCGGGAAGGTGACGACCGCCTCACCGGCGGGGAGGGCCGCGACCCCGGTGTTGCGACCGAGCGAGGCGCCGCGGCCCGAGGTGGTCGCGGTCACCGGAACGCCGCGCGCGGCGAACTCGGCCGCCAGGGACGCCACGTCGTCCTGCGCTCCCTGCGCGACGAGGACCACGTGGTCGCCGTCCCGGAGCTGACCGTCCAACGATGTGAGGAGGGCACGGAGGGGGTCGAGGCGCCCCAGGGTCGTCACGACGAAGCCGATGTTCACCCTTCGATTCTGCCCCGCCGAGCCCGGCGACGCGGAATCAGCCCAGACGCGCGTCGATCAGGGCGTTCCACCGATCGGCCGCCCGCTGCCACGTGAAGCCCTCCGCGTTCACGCGGCTCCGGCGCGACAGCTCCGCCCGCAGGCCGGGATCATCGGAGACCTCGACGAAGAGGGATGCCAGGGCTGCGGCATCCGTCGCCGGGAAGTACCGGGCGGAGTCGCCGAGGATCTCGCGGTTGATCGGGATGTCGGATGCCAGGACCGGGGCGCCGAGCCGTTGGGCCTCGAGCGGCGGCAGGCCGAAGCCCTCGTGCAGGGAGGGCCACACGAAGGCCGTGGCGCGGTAGAAGGCGTCGGCGAGCTCCTCGTCGCTGACCATGCCGCGCCAGCGGATGCGCTCGGGGGCGATGCCCCGCGCGGCCGCGTAGGGCGCGAGTTCGGGGTCCAGCTTGCCGACGAACTCCACGTCGATCGGCGCGTCGGCGGGCAGCTCCGCCAGCGCGTCGATGGCCGCCCGCGCGTTCTTGGCGGCGCCGTGCCGGCCGAACGTGACGAAGACCGCCCGCTCCTCCGCGGCGGCCGGTTCGCCACCGGGGAGCGGGAGCGTGTCGGCGCCGAGGTGGACGACCTCGATCCGCTGCGGATCGACGCCGAACTGCGCGGCGATCTCCTCCCGGGACGCGCGGCTGCTGGTGACGAGGGACTGTCCGCGGCGGAGCATGCCCCACCGCACCGACAGGTGCCACTGCACGCGGAACAGGAACGTGAAGTCCTGCGGGCGCAGCGCGGGGGCGATGTCGTGCTGGATCGAGATCTGGCGCCGGTAGGCGAAGGGCGCGATGTTCGCGGGGTTCACCAGGAGCGGGGTGCCGTGTCGACGCAGCCAGAGGGGGAGTTCGATCTGCTCCCAGATCGGCCCGCTGGAGCGCCCGACGACCTCGAACGGGACGCCCTCGGGCACGCGGTCGACGGCGCCCGGGGGGACGAGCAGGACGATGTCGTCGCGCATGCGCGCGAGGCGCTCCGTGATCTCCGTGGCGCAGCGGAGCACTCCGCCGTACGCGGCGAGCAGGAATCGTCCGTTGATCGCGACCTTCACGGGTCGTCCTTTCTCGCCGGTGTCCGGGGACACCGACCTGGCGGTGGTCATGCGGGAGCCTCCGCCGGAGCGTGGCGCAGGTCGCGGAGCACGCGGAAGCAGCGGCGGGAGAGGAGTACGGTGGCGGCACCCTCGGTGAACGCGTACCCGACGGCCGCACCCACCGGGCCCCACGCGAGTGCGAGCACGATCATCAGCGGGATGCCGATCGCCGTGGCGATCAGCGTGGTGCGCATGACCGCGCCCGCCTGTCCCGCGGGGAAAAGAATGAGCCGCGCGACGATGGTGCGCACGGAGAAGAAGAAGAACACGACGCCGGTGGCGAGCAGGACGTCGAACGGGGCCGCGGCATCCGCTCCGAAGTAGAACTCGGTGAACCACGGACCGACCAGGGCCAGGCCCGCCCAGCCGAGGAGACCGATGCCCGTCGCGATCAGGAGCGCGACGCCCATGCGGCGTCCGCGGTGGGATCCGTGGGCCTCGCCGATCCAGCTCTGCAGGGCGTTCGCGAGCGTCATCGGGATGAACTGGCCGAGCTTGAGCAGCTTGTCCGAGCTGGCGTAGCCCGCGGACGCGGCGTGCGAGGCGGTGACATTGACCACCGGCGCGGGAACGCTCGAGTACCCGCTCAACCCGGCGTCGTTGAGCGCCACGGGGAGGGTGCTCCTGAACAATCGTGGCAGGTCCCGACGACCGGGCCAGGGCCCGGGATGCCGTCGGAGGAGGCGCACCGAGAAGATCGCCGTACTGACGACCGTGACCAGGATTCCCGCGAGGGGGTACAGCACGACGATCCCCGTCACCAGGACGAGTCCGGCGGCCGCGAGGTTCGCGAGCAGTCGGGGCACGGCATCCAGGATCACGATCGTGCGCGGGTCGCCCACCCCGGCGCTGAACCACGTGAACGACAGCGAGATGAGCGCCCCCTGGGCGCCCATCAGGACGGTGAGCCATTCGTATCCCGGGGAGGCAATCAGCCAGCAGATCACCACGAGGGCGGGGAGGGCGATCAACGAGATCAGCAGACGGATCGTCAGCGACTCACGGTAGATCCGCGCGCGTTCGTCGTCGTCCGCCGCGAGCGAGATGAGGGCGGGGCCGATGGTGGTCCATCCCCAGCCGATCGCGATCGCGATGAAGGTCCCGATGTTCTCTCCGGAGATCGCGCTTCCCCAGCCGGCGCTGCCCGCGTTCCGCGTGACGACGGGCAGCGCGATGATCGGCGACAGCGCCGCGACGACCGGCAGGAGCATGAAGCCCAGCAGGCGCCGGTGGAGGGAGGGGGCGGCGCTCACCGTCGTCCTCCCGACCGCAGCACGCGGTCGAGCTCGGCAGCCGTTGCCTCCGCGGCCTCGTCCCACGTGAATCCCGACGCCCAGTCGCGCGCCTGCGCCCGGGTGGCGGCATCCGGGGGGCTCGAAAGCGCCGCGGCGATGGCGGCGCCGAAGGCGGTGGCATCCGTCGCGTCGGCGTACCGGGCGGCGTCGCCGCCGACCTCCCGCAGGACGGGGACGTCGTTGGCGAGGACCGGGACCGAACGCCGGAGAGCGTCGACGACGGGGAGACCGAACCCCTCGACGAGGGAGGGGCAGACGTAGAGGTCGGCGATCTGGAAGAGCGCCTCCAGTTGGTCGTCGCTGACCCAACCGGGCAGCACGACGTCGCGCTCGAGGCCGAGTCGCGCGACCTCGTCGCCGAGCGGATCCGGCAGGCGCGACCCGGCGATCACCGTCACGGGGCGCTCGGACCGAGGCAGGGCCGCGACGGCGGCGAGCAGGCCGGGGAAGTTCTTGTGCGGCATCCGGTTTCCGACGCTGAGGACGATGGGCCGTCCCGAGGGGAGGGGGAGGGATGCCAGGACCCCCGCCGGGTCGGGGACCGGTCGCGGCGCCGTGCTGCCGTTGTGGACGACGGTGATGCGGGCGGGGTCCACGCCGAGGTTCCGCCGAATGCTCTCCGCGGCGGAGTGCGACACCGTCAGGACACGATCCGCCGTGCGCGCCGAGCGGCGCATGAGCCACGAGGTCACCGCGCGCTGCGCGCGGTCGGCGAGGCCGCCCGGCACCTCGTCGTAGATCGCGTCGTGCACGGTGACCACGCGCGGGACCCCGCGCAGGACGGGACCGAAGTTCGCGGGCGCCCACACGAGATCAGCGCGATTGCGGCGGGCGATCGCGTCGGTCGCCGCCACGGCACCCAGGGCCCACGTCGCGGGGTCCGCGCCCACCGCGCGCACGGTGTGCACGCGGCCGGGGAAGAACGCGCCGACGCGTGCGGTCCCCGTCCGTCCGGTGATCGCGGCGAAGCGCACGTCCGGCAGCAGGGCGTCCACGCGGGGCAGCAGCTCGCGGACATACGTCTCGGTGCCGCCCCGGGAGCCGGTGAATCCGAGGAGGTCGACGAGGACGTGGCGGGCGGCCATCAGCTCTCGATGACGGCTTCGGGGCGCTGCTCACGCCGCGGCGTGGTGAGCACGCCGGAGAAGAAGCTCATCATGACGGTCTGGAACCCCAGGATGATCAGGAGGGCGCTGGGAACCGCGATACGGACGGCCTGGGCCGCGTTCTGCGCGCCGAAATCGAGGCTGCCCCAGACCGCGACCTGGACGATGCCGATGATCACGCCGAGCAGGAACAGCCCGAGGCCGATGAGCAGTCCGCGCTCGGCCGACCAGTTCGCCACGATGCGGCGGTATCTCTCGCTCGCGGGGAGGAAGCCCTCCTGCGTCGCGTAGAGCTTGGTCAGCCAGAAGAACAGCAGCGATTGGAAACCGATCACGCACAGCGCGCTGGCGTACACCATCGTCGTCACGTCGAAGCCGACGCCCCCGATGTTGACCCCGCCGAAGGAGAGGACTCCGACCGCGATCGCGCCCAGGAAGAACGCCACGAGCCCCGGGTACACGAACAGCCAGCGCGGCGCGAAGAGCAGCAGGAACCGCAGGTGGCGCCAGCCGTCGTGCCAGCTGCGCAGGTGCGGCGGACGCGACCGCCCGTCCTTCTTGAGCGTCGTCGGCACCTCCTCGATGCGGTAGCGCGCGAGGGAGGCGCGCACAACCATCTCGGAGGCGAACTCCATGCCGGTGGTCTGCAGGTCGAGTTCTCGGATGCGCGAACGGTTGAAGCCGCGGAGACCGCAGTGGAAGTCGCGGATGCCGGGACGGAAGAACAGCTCACCGATGAACGACAGCACGGGGTTGCCGAGGTACTTGTGCAGGGGGGGCATGGCGCCCGGCTCGATCCCGCCGCGGAAGCGGTTCCCCATGACGAGGTCCGCGCCCGCGCGGAGGCGGTCGACGAACGGCTCGAGGTGCTCGAAGTCGTAGCTGTCGTCGGCATCCGCCATGATCACGTACTCGCCGCGAGCCTGGTCGATGCCGTTGATCAGCGCGGCGCCGTAGCCGCGGCGCGGGGCGTGCGAGACGCGGGCGCCGAGGCGCTCGGCGATCGCCTGCGATCCGTCCGTGCTGCCGTTGTCGGAGATGAGGACCTCGCCGCGGATGCCGCTGCGATCGAGGAAGCCCTGCGCCTTGCGGATGCACACCTCGAGGGTCTCGGCCTCGTTGAGGCACGGCATGAGGATCGTCAGCTCGACGGCGTCGACGGGGGAGGGAGTGGTCACGGCGTGTCTTCTTTCGTCTTCCGCGGGGCGGAACCGGTCGGCAGCTGCAGCGCCGAGACGATCCCTTCCACGGTGCGTCGGATGGTGCGGGTGCCCACGGCGTCGTCGTACCAGGCACGGGCGGAGCGGCGCAGGTCGTCGCCGCCGTCGGCGACGGCTCGAATCGCTCGGGCGAGGTCGGTGGGCGAAGTGGTGGGGGCGACGACGCCGTTGACGCCGTCGTCGATGAGTTCGGTGGCGGCGTTGCCTTCGTCGGCGACGAGCACGACGGGGGTGCCGTGCGCGTTGGCCTCGACCACGACGAGCCCGTACCCCTCGCGGCGTGAGGGGTTCGCCAGGGCGAGCGCCTGGTGCATGAGGGAATCCAGGTCGGCGTCAGCCACGAATCCGGGGAAGTCGGTCCACTCCCCGCCGCCCACGCGCTCCACCTCGGCGCGGATCCGGTCGGTGCTGGGGCCCGAGCCGAGCACCACGAGCCGGAGGTCGGGGATCGTCGCCCGCGCCTCGGCCACCGCGGCGGGCAGCGCCTCGACGCGCTTGTCGGGGATGTGGCGTCCCGCATAGAGGACGTACGGAGGGCGGGATGCCGACGCCGTCGGCGCCGTCTCGACGGCACCGTCGATCAGCCCCGGGCTCACCAGTGGCGGACGCCGCAGGCCCTCGCGGCGCAGGCGGGTGGCGCTGAGCTGGGAATGGCAGGTGGCCAGGGGAGTGACGGCGATCGCCGCTCGCTGGAGCAGCCAGGCGATGTTCCCGGTGAGCGCGCCCGAGTACTCCACCCACTGGCGGCGGTGCCACACCTCGAGATAGTCCACGACGAGCCGCGTGCGCGTGCCGAGCAGCGCCAGCCGTGCCGCGAAGACGTTGAAGATCGGTAGGCCGCTCACGATGACCGCGTCGTACCGGCGCCGGCGTCGGCGGAGCGCTCGGAACAGCCCGGCCGCGTAGGTGAGTGCGGCGGGGATGCGTCGAACCCCGTCGGACGAGTAGAGGGTGAGCCGCCCGCTCACGGGCACGATCCGGAACCCTTCTTCCCGGGGCACCGTCCCGTCCCATTGGACGGCGGTGAGATAGTCGACGTCGAATCCCTGCGCACCGAGCTCCTCGGCGAACGCGCGGTACTGTCGCTCGCCCCCGCCCGTCGAGTACGGGAACAGGCAGTCGTACGCGACCGCGACGGTCGCTCGGTGGTCCACGGTCAGCACCCTTCGATGCGGAAGAGCCGCGCGTTCGGGCCCTGCGAGTCGACGAGCACGAGGTGCTGCCCGGGCGTGAGGTCCTGGATGCCGTCGTAGGCCACGGCGCCGGCGGGGTCGATGACGTCCTGGCGGCCGAAGTCGAGCACGTAGTCGACGCCCAGGTCGTCGACGTATCGGCAGACGGTCGGGTCGCTGTCGATATCGCGAAGGTGGAGATTGAGGAAGACCAGCTCCGGCGAAGGCGAGCCGAAGACGTGCTTCTGCGCGACCTGCCGGTCCGCGAGGGCGAGCGCCAGCGATGTCCCGGTGCGCGGGCTGCCGGCGATGAGCGCGTCCGGCGGCGTCTCGTCGTCGAGTCGTTCGAGCAGCGCGTGTTCGTCGGTGGAGAGGATCAGCGAATCGTCGGTGTACGCGTACGCCTCGTTCACCTGTCCCAGTGCGACCCGGACGTTGGGCCCGACGGCGACGGAGAAGATCGCGATCGTGCCGACGGCGACGGTGGCGAAGGCGACCCATCGAGGGCGGCGATCACGTCCCCAGCGGCGAGCAAGATCGACGAGCGCGATCGCGCCGAGCGTCGCGACGGGGATGGCGACGAGCGGTAGCAGCGCGGCAAGTCGGTTGGAATCGTTGTACCAGGGGTTGGTCAGGATCTGCCGCAGAGGGTGGTCGATGCGGAGTCCCGACGAGATCGCGAAGAGCGCGACGGCCACCGCGAACGGAGTCAGGATCGGCAGGAGGCGCGGGCGACGGGCGACCGCGGCGAAGCCGATCAGCAGGAGCACGAAGACGACGACCGTGGGCGGGTATCCGCGCGGGGAGACGGACAGCCCCTCGCCGAGCGACTGCGCGAGGTTCTGCCAGGGCGCCCATCCGGAGTGCTCGGCACCCGTTCGGAACACCGCCACCGTCGCAGTCAGGACCACGGCGAACCCGGCGACGGCGATCACGAGGGAGAGCATCGCACGGCGACTGCGTTCGCTGATGGCTCGCGAGGCGAACGTCGTGACGACCACCGCGGCG
The DNA here is from genome assembly GCF_001619615.1 of Microbacterium sp. T32. Lineage (GTDB taxonomy): Bacteria > Actinomycetota > Actinomycetes > Actinomycetales > Microbacteriaceae > Microbacterium. The sequence continues at coordinate 14,507 of NZ_LQQP01000017.1, read as the reverse complement.
GCGAAGAAGAGAACGCTCAGGAAAGCGTTCGGGTGCCCGAGGAACGTGCCCCCGGCGAGAAGCGCGACGAGAAGTGCGGACCGGACGAGCCGGGGGGCGCCTCGATCGTCGAGCGAGGTGACCACTGCCGCCAGCGCCGCGGGGACCATCGCGTATCCGACGAGGTTGGGATAGAGGACGCCCCAGTTGAAGAACAGGGCAGGGAAGGCGCCGAACCCGGTCGACAGTGCGGCGGACACCACGTACGCCGTGCGCCGTTGGGCGAAGAACGCTCCGGCCAGCGCCATCGTGGACGCGGGCCACAGGATCGACACGATGGCGAGGTTCGCCGCGTTCACGGCCACGGGAACCGACGCGCCGGTGAGTTCCGCTCCCAGCGTGGTGAGGGCGTGCCAGGCATTCGGATAGAACCCGATGTCCGAGGTCGCGCCGATCTGGAACGGTGATGCGCTGCCGTTCTGCAGCGCGAAGGCGATCGCGTTCAGATGGACGATGTTGTCGAAGCGCTGCGCGATGTTGTCGGCGGACCCGAAAGCACGGGCGAACAGGACCGTGGTGACCGCTGCGGTCACCGCAAGCGCGCCGAGGGCGACCAGCCCGGTCCCGCGCGGTGCCGCCGCGTCGGGGCCGGCGAAGCGGCGGAGCAGCAGTGCGATTCCGACCACGACGATCGTCAACGCCGCGAGGGGCAGCAGGTTCCATCGAAGACCGAGGAGCGGCGCCACGGCTGCCGCGGCCGCCGCGATGGTGGCGGACAGAGCCGGTGCCAGGAGCAAGCGCTGCGGGTTGCGGAACCCCCACCCCGCGATGACGACGGCAGCGCCCGGGACGATCAGGACGGCGACGACGACGAGGTACGACGGAATCGCACTCATCCAGTCACCCATGCGATTTCGTCTCCGTCCGCCGCCTTTACGACACGCCATCGTATCCGACGGTCACTGCGCGGCCGCTGAGCACCGCCAGCGTCGCCTCAGACGCGCCGGGTAGTATCGAGCGACGTTTCCCGAGGGCTTCCGCCCTGCCCCCGATACGAAAGCCGCTTCTTCTTCATGGATCTTCTCATCGTCGGCTCGGGCTTCTTCGGTCTCACGATTGCGGAGCGCGCGGCCGCCGCGGGCCGGAAGGTGACGGTCATCGACCGCCGCCACCACATCGGCGGCAACGCCTACTCCGCGAACGAGCCCGAGACGGGCATCGAGGTGCACCAGTACGGTGCGCACCTCTTCCACACGTCCAACCCGTCGGTGTGGGAGTACGTCAACCGCTTCACCGCGTTCACGTCGTACGTCCACCGCGTCTACACGACCCACAAGGGCGTGGTGTACCCGCTCCCGATCAACCTCGGCACGATCAACCAGTTCTTCCAGGCGGCGTACACGCCCGACCAGGCGAAGGCGCTCGTGCACGAACTCGCGGGCGAGTTCGACGCGAAGGATGCCGCGAACCTCGAGGAGAAGGGGATCGCCCTGATCGGGCGGCCGCTGTACGAGGCGTTCATCCGCGACTACACGGCGAAGCAGTGGCAGACGGATCCGAAAGACCTGCCGGCCGAGGTGATCTCGCGCCTGCCCGTCCGCTACACCTACGACAACCGGTACTTCAACGACACGTGGGAGGGCCTCCCCGTCGACGGGTACACGGCGTGGCTGGAGCGTATGGCGGACCACCCGAACATCGAGGTGAAGTTGTCGACGGATTACTTCGACGAGTCCCAGCCGCTGAACAAGAAGGCGACGGTCGGGCAGGTCCCCGTCGTCTACACGGGTCCCGTCGACCGCTACTTCGACTACGCGGAGGGCGAGCTGTCGTGGCGCACCCTCGACTTCGAGCAGGAGGTCCTGCCGATCGGCGACTTCCAGGGCACGAGCGTCATGAACTACGCCGACGCCGACGTTCCCTACACCCGCATCCACGAGTTCAAGCACTTCCACCCGGAGCGCGCGGACCGCTACCCGGCCGACAAGACGGTCGTGGTGCGTGAGTACTCGCGGTTCGCCACGCGCGCGGACGAGCCCTACTACCCGGTCAACACCGCGGACGACCGCGCGGGCCTGTTGGCGTATCGCGAGCTGGCGAAGGGCGAGCAGGACGTGTTCTTCGGTGGGCGCCTCGGCACCTACCAATACCTCGACATGCACATGGCCATCGGGTCCGCCCTCTCCATGTGGAACAACCAGCTGGCGTGACGACCGCACCCCTCGTCTCGACCCCACTGGCACAGGGCAGCGGGCCCGGCGATGGGCGCTGGGCGTATCGGCCCGATATCGACGGGCTGCGCGCGGTCGCCGTCCTGCTCGTGGTGACGTATCACGTGTGGTTCGGGCGCGTGTCCGGCGGCGTGGACGTGTTCCTGATGCTGTCCGCGTTCTTCCTGACCCGCGGCTTCCTGCGCCGCATGGACGGCCCGAACCCCGTACGGCCGGTGCGGCACCTCCTGGGGATGTTCCGGCGGCTCCTGCCGGCGGCGGCGGTGACTCTGCTCGCGGTGCTCGCCCTCGTCCGCACCGTGTATCCCCCGACGATCTGGAACTTCGTCTGGGAGCAGACGTGGGCGTCGCTCTTCTACGTGCAGAACCGCGTCCTCGCGGCCGATGCGGTCGACTACTACGCGCGGTCCGAGACGCCGAGTCCGCTGCAGCACTTCTGGTCGCTGTCGGTGCAGGGCCAGGCCTTCGTGCTCTGGGTCGCGATCCTCGCCGTCTGCCAGCTCCTCGTCCGCCGACGGGGATGGGCGGCCGACCGTGTCGTCGGCGTCGCGTTCGGTGCCGTCTTCCTCGTCTCCTTCACGTATTCCGTCCTGATCACCGCAGCCGACCAGCGGAGCGCGTACTTCGACACCGGGGCGCGCCTGTGGGAGTTCGCCGCCGGGTCCCTCCTCGTGGTCGCCCTGCCGTACGTCCGGCTGGGTGACCGGGTCCGCGCGGTGGTGGGCTGGGCCGGTCTCGCGGGACTGCTCGCCCTGGGGATGGTGGTGGACGTCCAGGGCGGCTTCCCCGGATTCCTCGCGCTGTGGCCCGTTCTGTGCGCCGCCGCCGTGGTGCTGTCGGGCTCGGGCGCGCAGCCCGTCGGACCCGCGAGGTTCCTGGCATCCCGCGCATTCGGGATGCTCGGACGCGACGCCTACAGCCTTTATCTCGTGCACTGGCCGTTGTTGATCACCCTGCTGGTGGTCACGGGCCGATCGAATGCCGGTCTGACCGGGGGTGCGCTGGTCATCGCCGTCTCTCTGGTCCTGGCGCGCGGACTCACCGCGGTGGTCGACGCCCCCGTTCGGGCGTGGCGGCGGTCCGATTCCTCGCCGCTCATCCCGCTCGCCGTGCTGGCGGTCACGACCGCCGTCGTGGTGACGCCGCTGGCGGGGTGGCAGGTGGCGAGTGCGATCCAGGACCGTGAGGTGCAGGCCCGGGCCCTGCTCGACAACCCCGGTGCCGCGGTGCTCCGCGACCCCACGCTGCCGCAGCCGTCGGCCGACGCCGCTCTCCTGCCGCTCCCCACCCAGCTCGAGGACGAATGGGTGCAGCTGGACCAGGAGTGCTCGGGCGTTCGGGCCGTGCAGGACGACATCCTCCGGGGTACCTGCTCCGAGGCCCGGGGGACTCAGCGCGCCGGCCAGACGGTCGTGGTGATCGGCGATTCGCACGCGCAGCAGGCGACCGGCGCGCTCCTCCCCGTCGCCGCGGAGAGAGGATGGGGGGTCGTTTTCCTCATCAAGGGCGGGTGCTCGATGGGAGTCGACGAACCAGGCATGGACCCCTCCTGCCCGGATTGGCGCGAAGCGGCGATCTCTCACGCGGAACAGCTCGCCCCCGCCGCGGTGATGACGGTCGTCACCCGTTCGAACCCCGGTGAGGACGACGAAGCCCTCCGCCCCGGCATCGATCGGTTCGTGGAGCGGATGACGGATGCCGGGATCGACGTGTTCGCGGTGCGTGACAACGCACGGTTCTCCTTCGACATGTTCGGGTGCGTCGTGAATTCCGAGAACCCGATCGACTGCGCCGTTCCGCAGTCGAGCTCGCTGGCGGAATCCAACCCGGCGGCACGTCTCGCCGGACCGGGCGTGCGGATGATCGACCTCACTCCCTGGATCTGTCCCGAGGACTTCTGCCCGGGGATCATCGGCAACGTCGTCGTCTACCGCGACGACAACCACCTGTCCCGCACGTACGCGACGACGCTGGCACCGTCGCTCGCCGAGCAGCTGCCGGCCCGTCTGGGCTGAGAACGCACCCACGCCCCGGTCATCGACCCGTGAGGCGCAACGAACGGTGGTCAGACGACGGGCTGAGCGGGCTCCAGCGGCGGCATCGGACGCCACGAGGTGTCACGCGAGATCGTCCGCCCATCGCGGAGTCCACGGAACAGATGGCTCGTGCCGCGGAGCTTGCGCTCGACGACGACGAGACGGATGAGCTCCTTCACGAACGTCAGCGCGGTACCGGCCGAGAACGCGAGCGGCCGGTAGACCCCGAGCGCGCGGTAGTACTTCGCGAGGTACGCGCGGTTGCGCATGATGTAGTACCGGTAGGCGTCGCTTGAGGCGTTCATATGCCGGATGCCCATGTCCCACTGCTTGATCTCGCGCGTGCGGCGCAGGACGAACTCGTTCACGATGACCGAGTCGGTCACGCGGGACGCGAGCCAGCCGTACAGCTGGTCGTCCCAGTAGATGAAGAACCGCGGGTCGGGCAGGCCGATCTTCGCGACGACGTCACGATGGATGAACATGCCCTCGAAGCATCCGGAGTTCATCGGCTTGAAGCCTGAGGAATCGAACGCGGCCGGAGCGAAGGGGATCGGGATCGCCAGCGGCTCGGCGACCCGGTACTGCCAGTAGAACTCGCTGCCGTCGTAGTCGTACCGACGGCCCTGGATGCTGCGGAACCGCGGAGTCCACCGTCCCATGCGCGCGAGGCCGTCGGAGATGACCTCGACGTCGTCGTCCATGAGCCAGATCCATTCCGAACCGAGCTCGTACGCGACGCGCATCCCCTCGCTGAAACCTCCCGAGCCGCCCGTGTTGGTCTCCAGGCGCCGGTACACGAGGTCGGTGGGGAGCCGGTCGCGGAAGGACTCGACGACCTCGGTGGTGTCATCCGTCGACGCGTTGTCGATGATCACGAGGTGCCCGGGGGCGGGGGACATGCGCTCGATGCTCTCGAGCAGCCGGGTCAGCAGCGGGGTGCGGTTGTAGGTGACCACGACGATGGTCGCGGTCGAGGGGTCGAAGGGTGCCACGCTCACACACGCTCCTCGAACGTCGCGCGCCACTGCGCCTCGGACGTGAGGTCCGGCAGGGCATCGCGGTACGCCTGTGACAGTCGCGGCCACTCCCGCCGGAGTCGGCGGTGCAGGCGGACGCTGTCCAGCAGCATGCGGCGGAATCGCGCACGGTCGCGCGTGTAGATGTTCTTGCCGGAGCCGTCGGCGGCGCTCACGAGGGCGCTGTCGTACAGCGGGACGCGCCACCAATGGGCATCGCCCTTGCCGAACTCCACCTCGGGCTCCGCCAGGTTCTCGGGCCGCGGGGTATGGAACCAGTGCGAGAGCAGCGTGCGCGCCGTGAACGTGCGCAGGGCGAGGCCGGTCGGGCTGTCGAACTCGTTCTTCTTCAGACGCTTGAACACCTGGCGCCCCCGGCGGGACCGGAGCGGCACCCCCGAGTCCTTGTGGATCCGCGTCTCGGGGTGCTTCTGGGCGATGAGGCGAGCCTCGGGCATCGCCGTCGCGAGCGTCTCCCGCATGTGCGCGGGGCCCGACAGCACGTCGCGGATCGCCCGATGCCGCAGCTCCACCGGGTAGTACTGCATCATCATGAGGTGCTTCAGGTCGACCCGTCGGCTGTGGCGGATCAGCGTCCCACCGAGCGGCGAGCGGGAGTGGAGCAGGGCGGCGACGATGCGGTTGCGCGCGTGGAAGTAGGCCTGCCAGTCGATCGAGTCGTCCTTGCCCACCCATGACACGTGCCACAGCGCCACGCCCGGCATCGACACCGTCGGGTAGCCGGCATCCCGTGCCCGGACGCAGAACTCGGCGTCGTCCCACTTGATGAACGCCGGGAGCGACAGGCCGATCTCGCGCAGGATGCTGGTCGGGATGAGGCACATCCACCAGCCGTTGTAGTCGGCGTCGAGGCGCATATGCAGGATCGGCGACTGGCGCAGGTTCGCGACGCTGAAATCGTGGGGGAGGCGCTCCTGGAACAGGGCTCGCCACATGAACGGCTGGTCGTCGACGACCTCGGCCCAGGCGTGGAGCTTGGGGCGGTCGAGCAGGTCGAACATGTGGGCGCCCACGATGGTGGGGACCGACGTGTAGCGGCCGAACACGACCGACCGGCGGATCGACTCGGGCTCGATGCGGACGTCGTCGTCGAGGAGCTGGACGAAGTCGCTCTCGGGGCGTTGGAGGGTCTCGACCATGGCCCGGGCGAAGCCGCCCGATCCGCCGAGGTTGGGCTGGCGCACGATCTGCAGGGTCTCGCCGAGGCGCTCCGCCACCGCGGGGTAGCCGGCCTGGTCGGTCACCACATCGGTGCCCTGGTCGATGAGGAACACGCGATCGACGACGTCGAGCACGTCGGGGGCGTCGGCGAGGGCGTTCAACGTCGCGACGCAGTAGTCGGGCTTGTTGTAGGTCGTGATGCCGATGCTGGCCTTGCCCGCGCGCACGGGCTCCTGCTCCGTGGTCCACTCGGCGCCCTCGAAGACCGCGTCCGTGCGATCGGCGGCGACGTCGAACCAGATCCATCCGCCGTCGCTGTACTGGTCGAGTACCAGGTCGAACGAGGTCGTCGCCTCCCCGCGGACCTCGCGTGTCTCGATGCGCTGCCGGGTCCCGCCTCCGTTCGAGCGATAGACCAGGATCGTGGCATCCCCGGAGGTGCGGACGGTCAGGCGCACGTCGCGGACGGCGGTCCAGTGCTGCCAGTAGGACGCGGGGAAAGCATTGAAGTAGGTGCCGAAGGACACGCGGCGACCGGCGACGATGCGGGCGCGGTGGCGGTCCAGGACGTTGCTCAACTGCGCCACGTTGGTGACGCGGACCGGCTCCTCGTCGATCGTGGACCAGGTCTCGGGATCGACATACAGGGGGAGGAGGTCCGGATCGCGGTCGAGCGGGAGCACCGCGTTCTGCAGGGTGTACGTCACGAAGAGATCTTTCGTCGAAGGCGCGGGCCGTCGAGGCCAGCCCGCAGTCTACCCGGCGGTCTCGAACGGGCTCTGAGCGCCGACGACGGCTCGGCGTCGGCGGTTCAGGACCCCGACTGCAGGAGTTCGCCGCGCTCGATCGCGATGCTCTGCTCGGCAGGGCCGACGCCGATGAGCGGGGACTGCTTGATCTTCGCGCCGAAGAGGACGACGAACGTCCACCCCCAGAGCAGGAGGGGTGCGGAGTCGGTCAGGCCCTGCACCACCAGGAGCGCGCCGATGAGGGTCGGCAGCAGGGTGAGCGGAGAGTAGGGGCGATCGGCGCGGAGATCCCAGCGCGGCCGATCCACCGCGAAGAACCAGGACCGCCACACGTACGCGAGGAAGACGAGCGCGAGGAGCACGACACCGACGCCGCCGAGCTGGAAGTAGGCATCGAGCCACATACTGTGCGCCTGCACGACGGTCTGCCCGCGATCCACGATCCAGCCGTCGATGAGCGGCTCGGAGGCGATCCACGGGGTCGAGAACCCCCAGCCGAGGAACGGATGCTGATCGGCCCGGGCGAGCACGTCGGCCCAGACTCCTTCCCGCCCGGTCAGATCGGCCCCGCGCCCCAGGGCACCGAAGATGGCGTCGCGGGCGAACCACAGCGCCGCGCCGCCCCCGATGCCGAGGAACGCGTACAGCGCGTACCACCGGGTGCGCTCGCCGGGGCGTCGGGCGGTGCGCATGACGAGCACCGTGGCCAGGACCAGCACGACGAACGCCGCCGCAACGACGGCGGTGATCGACGCGGCCCGCACGAACAGGAACGCCGCGATGGCCGTCCAGCCCCACAGCAGTGTCCGGCGAGGCGCGTGGGCCGCGAAGCGGATCGCGAACACGATGATCGCGACGAGCATCACGGCGCCCAGCAGGTCGGGCTTGCCGAAGATCCCGCGCAGGGGCCCGCCGGCGAAGAGGTTGCCGCCCGACCAGAACGCGATCGGGTCCTCATCGCCCGCCGCCCGGACGAAACCGGGGAGGAGGGGCCCCCGCACGAAGAGGGCCACGGCGAGCTCGAACACCAGCGAGGCGGCGACGACCCACTTCGCGGCGGAGGCCACCGCCCCCACGACATCGCGCCACGTGAGGACCGCGCCCACGAAGAGGGCCTGGAAAGTGGTGGCCGCGAGGAGCAACCACGTGAGGACGGATGCCGCGGGCCAGGCGCTCCAGAGGATCGAGAGCCCGGCCCACGCGACGTAGCCGAAGGCCAGGAACGGCAGGCGCCGCAGCGCGATCGGCGGCCGGACGACCGCCCAGACCGCGGCGGAGACGATCGCGGACGCGACCGCGACGACGCCGGTGGCGGTGGGGCCGATCGCGTCGATCACGGCGATCCCGCCGAGGACGAGCACCAGTACGAACACGCACCACGCCCGGAGGAGCAGGTGCCCCGTGGTCTCCCGCGGAGGCGCGGTCGGCAGCGCCGAAACCGGGTGACTCGTGTACATCGCCATGGTCAGCCCAGGCTACCGTCCGGCCTCCCGGGCGCCCAGGGGTGCGGCGCTAGGCTGGCACCCGTGCTGGTGGAGATCTCGAACACGCCCCGTGACTACGCCTGGGGGAGTCGGACGCTCATCGCGGACCTCGAGGGGCGGGCACCGTCGGGCGCCCCCGAGGCGGAGGTGTGGTTCGGCGACCACCCGGGTTCGCCCGCTCTCCTGCACGACGGGTCGGACCGCACTCTCGACGAGTGGCTTCCCGCCCACGCGGATGCCACGGGCGTGCCGACGCGGCTGCCGTACCTCCTGAAGCTGCTCGCCGCGGGCGCGCCGCTGTCGATCCAGGTGCATCCGTCCAAGGATCAGGCCGTCGAGGGGTTCGCCCGCGAGGAGGCCGCGGGCCTCCCGCGCGACGCCGCCAACCGCAACTACAAGGACGACAACCACAAGCCCGAGGTGATCGTCGCCCTCAGCGACACCTTCACCGCTCTCGCCGGGCTGCGGGATCTCGCCGCCACGCGGCGACTCGTCGCGGCCCTCGGAGACGCCGAGGGCGTCCGCGCCCTCCGCGGACACCTGGATGCCGCCGACTCCGCCGTTGCTCTGCGCTCGGCGATCGGGTGGGTCCTCGGCGAGGCCGACGCGACCGAGATCCAGCAGATCGTGGGGGCCGCGGCATCCGCGGAATCCGAGGAGTTCGCCGCCGAGCTCGAGCTGACCCGCACGCTGTCGGCGGCCTACCCGGGCGACCCGGGCACCGTCGTCGCGCTCCTCATGAACCTCGTCGAGCTGCGGCGCGGAGAGGCGATCTTCGTTCCGGCCGGTGTCCTGCACGCCTACGTGGCAGGACTCGGGGTGGAGATCATGGCCGCGAGCGACAACGTCCTGCGCGGCGGTCTCACCCCCAAGCACATCGACGTCGCGGAGCTGCTCGCGCTGGTCGACTTCCGCCCGGCGGCTCCGCCCTTCCTCCCGCCCCGCCCGGCGGGGGACGGCGTGGAACTCTTCGCCCCCGGCATCCCGGATTTCGCCCTCGCGCACGTGAACGAGCAGGGGGAGGTCGCGTTGAACGGGATCTCGCTCGCGCTCGCGGTCGCGGGGGATCCCGTGGTGACGGGCGCCTCGGGCGCCCGCGTGGAGCTCCAGCCGGGGCACGCCGCGCTCCTCACGCCGGACGAGTCCCCCGTGTCGATCGTCGGCGGCGAGGTCTTCGTCGCCCAGCCGGGGAACTGAAGCGCGACACGCCGACGACGCGGCGTGAAGGTTCACCTCGCCCTTGAGGGTTTACGATCCGCGACTTGACCAATCGGAATGACACGGGTGTAATTACTGGTACGCGCCAGCGGCAGGGGATCGAACGAGGGGGAGGACGAGATGGCGACATCGCAGTACCGGTCCGGTGTCCCGGACAACTGGTTCGTCGATCCGGTCGACCTGGGAGTCCCGGGTGTCCGTCGTGACATCGACGCGCCGGAGGAGAACACCCTCGCGTGGCAGACCGACGCGCTGTGCTCGCAGACCGACCCCGAGGCCTTCTTCCCGGAGAAGGGCGGATCGACGCGGGATGCCAAGCGCATCTGCACCTCGTGCGACGTGCGGTCCGAGTGCCTCGAATACGCGCTCCAGAACGATGAGCGCTTCGGGATCTGGGGCGGCCTCAGCGAGCGCGAGCGCCGGAAGCTCAAGCGCCGCGCCTGACACGCGGCATCCGGAATCCGCTTCCTGAACGATCGGCGGCGGATCGGCGCGGCGTCTCGGATCGTGGAGGAGCCCGCCTAGGCTGACCACGCCATGCCCGCCCGTGTACACGCCGTCCTCGTGGTCCGCCCCGAAGGACGTATCCCCGCCGCCCCCCACCTCACGCGCACCCTCGAAGCGCTGGCCGCTCAGACGCGCCCGGTGGACGCGCTCACCATCGTGCTGTGCGGAAACGACCCCGCCCTGACGCAGCTCGCCGCCGGTTCGGGGGCGGAGGGCGTCATCACGGCATCCGCCGGGACGACCTTCGCGGCCGCCACCGCGCTCGCCACCCCGCGCCTGACGGGGGATGCCGTGTGGCTCCTCGCCCAGGACACCGCGCCCGACCCCGAGGCCCTTCTGCGGCTGGCCGGTGCGCTCGAACTCTCGTCGTCACTGGCCATCGCCGCTCCGAAGCTCGTGGCGTGGGACGACCCGTCGGAGATCGTCTCGCTCGGCGTCAGCATGACCCGGTACGGCCGTGCGGTGGAACTCGCCGCGGGGGAACTCGACCAGGGGCAGCGCGACGGCGATGCCGATGTGCTCGGGGCGGACGTCCGCGGCATGCTGATCCGCCGCGAATCCTGGCGCGCCTTCGGCGGACTGGACCCGGCGCTCGGGGGCGCGGACGAGGGCCTCGACCTCTCGGTGCGTGCGCGCCTCGCGGGCGATCGCGTATCGCTGGTGCCCGCGGCCCGCGTCGCGGTGGCAGGCGACGGCGTCGCCGCGATGGCGCGCGGGCGCAAGCGGGCCCGGCGCCGCGCGTTCGCCGAACGCACCGCCCAGCTCCACCGGCGTCTCGCCTACGCGCCCGCCCCGGCCGTCCTGCTGCACTGGCTGTCGTTCCTCCCTGTCGCGCTGTGGCGCACCATCGCGCACCTCGTGGGCAAGGTCCCTCACAAGGTGGTGCCGGAGTGGGGTGCGACGCTGCTCGTCATGGCCCGGGTGGCCGCGGTGGCCCGTGCGCGGCGGCGTATCCGCACGGTGCGGACGGTCGGCTGGTCGCGCATCGCGCCGCTGCGGGTCTCGCGCGCGGAGATGCGCCTGCGCTGGGAGACCGACGCCGCGGAGAGCGACGCGCCGGTGCGCACCGAGCTGAAGTTCTTCGTCGGCGGTGGCGCGTGGGCCGTGCTCGGGGCGCTTGCGGTGTCCGCTCTGCTCTTCGCCCCGTTGCTGGCCTGGCCGGTGCTCGGCGGCGGCGGCCTCGCCCCGCTGCGCGCCAGCCTCACGCAGCTGTGGCAGGACGCGGCGTGGGGTGCGCGTCCTCTCGGTCTGGACGTCGTCGGGCCCGCGGATCCGTTCTCCGCCCTCCTCGCCCTCATCGGCTCGCTGTCGCCGGCCGAACCGTCCCGCGCGATCGTGGTGCTCTGGATCCTCGCGTTGCCGCTGGCGGTGCTGGGCGGGTGGTTCGCCGCGACGCGCGTCACCGAGTCGTCGCTGCTGCGTATCACGGCGGCGGTGGCCTGGGCGCTCGCGCCCACGTTCCTCGCGGCGATCGTCGAGGGGCGCCCGGCCCCACTGCTGCTGCACCTGCTGCTGCCGTGGCTGTTCTTCGCCGCGAGCGTGGCACATCGTTCGTGGGCGCCCGCGGGAGCGGCATCCATTCTTCTCGTCGGTGTGCTGGCCTGTGCTCCCTCGCTCGCTCCGGCCGTGGTGGTGCTGTGGTCGGCCGCGCTGGTCGTCGTGGCCCTCGTCGCCCCGCGCGGGATCGCCCGCGTCATCTGGCTGCTCGTCCCGTCCATCGTCGTGTTCGCGCCGCTCATCTGGACGCAGGTGCGGCTCGGTAACCCGTGGGGTCTGCTGGCCGACCCCGGCGTGCCGTTCGCGGGCGACGAGGCGACCGCGGATCCGCTCGGCCGGGCGCTGCTCGCCGCAGGCTTCCCCACGTCCGACCCCGGCGGGTGGGGAGCCCTCACCGGCGGCCCGGTGTGGTGGATTCCGCTGCTCGTGGCACCGCTCGCCGTGCTCGCGGTGCTGGCCGTCCTCACCCCGCGCTGGCTCACCGCCACCGGACTGCTCCTCATCGCCGCGACGGGCCTCGCGACGGCCTTCGCGGCGGTCGGAGTCGCGGTCTCGTTCGACCACGCGACCCCCGTGCCGCTGTGGCCCGGGTCGGGCCTCAGCCTCGCGTGGCTGGGCGTGGTGGGCGCGGCGGTCCTCGCGCTCGACGCGGGGATCGTCGAGCGCGTGCGCGTCCTCCGCCCGATCGGGGCGATGGTGACGCTTGCCGCGCTGGCGGTCGCCGTGGCCCCGTCCCTGACGGCCATGACCTCCGAGACGCCCCGCGCCGTGCTCACGAACGGCCCGGTCTCGACGCTCCCCGCCTTCGTCGCGGCGGAGGGACGCGGGTCGACATCGGTCGGCACGATCGTGCTGGACCCGCGCGCCGACGGTCTGCGCGTGGACGTCGTGTGGGGCGGCAGTGCGACCCTGAGCGGCCAGAGCACGGTCGAGGCCACGCGGACGTGGGCGCGACCGGCCGACCAGGAGTTGGCCACGCTCGCCGCCGACCTCGTCACGCCGTCGTCCGAAGACGCCGTCGCCGGTCTCGCGGCACGCGGGATCCGGTTCGTGCTGCTCGAGTCCGGACCCGGGGGAGAGGACGACGTCATCCGCGGGGCGCGCCTGACCGCGGCCACCTCGCTCGACCAGCGCAACACCCTCGACGGCGTCGGCGCGACCGCGCGCGGCGACCTCTGGCGCGTCACCGCGGACGTGCAGCCCCGCGCGGCGCTTGACGACCACCAGCTCGCGCTGCAGCGACTCGTGACGGGCGCGTCCATCGGTGTCCTGCTCGTGGCACTTCTCCTCGCGATCCCGACCGCCGCCTCGCGCCGCGTCGCGCGGCGGACCCCGCGTACCGTCGGACCCGTCCAGGGAGGTACTCGATGAGCGATCGTCGCCTGGTCCGCTGGGCCACCACCAGTGCCCGCGTCGTGGCAGGGAGCGCCGTCGCCGCGGCCGTCGTCGTGGGCGCGGTCGCCGGGATCGCCGCTCCGTGGCCGCGCTTGGTCGCCGAGCCCGTGCGCGTCCAGGTCGACCCGGCGCCGTCCGACACCGTCCTGGCGTGCGCCGGTCCCGTGTTCGCGCTCGGACGCGCCGCCGAGTCCGCCGGTGGGGTCACCGTCGCCGCGACGCCGACGATCGTCTCCGGGCCCGATGCCGCCGGGGCGGAGGTCTCCCGGGCCACCGGTGCGACCGGTGACGGATCGGGGGATGCCACGGTGTTCCGCGCGGCGCCGAAGGATCGCGCCGCGACCCCCTTCGCGGCCGCCGGTTCGGCGACCGTCTCCTCGACCGACCTCACGGGTTTCAGCGCGTCGGCGTGCCGCCCCCCGCTCGCGGAGTCGTGGTTGGTTGCCGGTGCGTCCACGACCGGCGCCAACGATCTCGTCGTGCTCGCGAACCCGGGTGACGTCGCGGCGACGGTGCAGCTCTCCGTCTATGGCGCGAACGGCGTCTCCACGCCGCCGTCGGGTGCCGGACTCGTCGTGCCGGCCCGAGGTCAACGCGTCGTACCGCTCGCCGGTCTGCTGCTCGGCGAGGCGAGTCCGGTCGTCCGCATCGTCGCCACCGGAGCCCCCGTGCAGGCGTACCTGCAAGCGAGTCTCACCCGAACGCTCCTTCCGGGCGGCAGCGATCAGGCCGCCCCGCTCGCGCAGGCGTCCACGTCGCTCGTGATTCCCGGCATCCAGGTCCTCGCCCCCGGACAGGGGGATGCCGGAACGGTGCTGCGTCTGCTCTCGCCCGGCGCCGAGGCGTCGGCGACGGTGACCATCACCCCCGTCGGCGGGGATGCCCCGGTCGGAGACCCCCGCACCATCGAGCTCCCGGCGGGCACGCCGACCTCGCTGAACCTGTCCGACCTGGCTGCGGGGGCGTACACGGTCTCGATCACCGCGACCCAGCCGGTCGTGGGCGGGGCGTGGTCCACCACCGGGTTCGGCGAGGGCGCGGACTTCGCGTGGTACGCCGCGGCGCCCGAGTTCTCCGCACCCTCGCTCATCGCGGTCGCTCCGGGGGCGGGCGGCTCGCTCGTGATCGCCGCGGATGCCGCCTCCGGCGCGGCATCCGTCACCCTCACCCCGCAGAGCGGCGGGGATCCGGTCACGGTGTCGGTGCCCGC
>NZ_LQQP01000016.1 GCF_001619615.1 Microbacterium sp. T32 | reverse complement strand
CGGGGATCCGGTCACGGTGTCGGTGCCCGCCGGTGGCTCGGTGGCCGTCCCGGTGACGGCCGGTGTGTACGAGCTGGCGCCGGATCGCCCGGTGTACGCCGCGATGTCGTACTCGGCGCCCGGGGCGTTGGCGGGGTATCCGCTGTGGCCCGCCGACGCGGCAGCAGGGACGCTCACGATCCTGCCGTGAGGCGGAACCGCCCGGCCGGGCGGACCCACGCGATTCTCCCGTGAGGCGGAGGCACCCGGCGGCGGCGATGCGCGATCCTCCCGTGAGGCGGGACCGACGCGGCGTCAGAAGCGGAAGCGCTCCGGGCCGAGGTCCCACGGATCGCGGTCGAGGTACTCGGCGGCCGCCCGGAAGACGGCGCCCTCGATCATCATGCGGCGGTGGAAGTCGTCGTCGACGTGGGGGTGGCCGAGGCGCTCGATCGGCACGCGGTAGAGGATGATGCGCTTCTGCTCACGCAGCACCTGCCAGCGGGGGATCGCGCCGGAGGCTGCGGGCGGCATGATGCCGATCTCGAACGACACGTCGCGCAGGTCGGTCCACGCGGACCGGAGGAACTCCGCCGCCGTGCTGACGGCGATGTCGAACCGCTCGACGCGCGTGTCCAGGGGCGGCAGCGGGGGCCGCACGACGGGGCTGCGGTTCTCGCGACCGTGTCGTCCGTGGCGCGAGGGTCGCGCGACCGGACGGGCTTCACGGGTACGACGACGCATGCGTGCCATCCTACGTTCGCCGTGTGGCTCGACGCTCCCCGGTTCGGCCCCCGGCGTCGCTCGGGCGCGCCGCGGCGCGGCGTCGCCGAGCCGGCGCCGCGTCGGCCTAGGCTGACCGGCGATGCGCGACAGACTCTGCTCGAAGGTGGGATGCGCCCGCGAGGCGATGAGCACCCTCACCTACGACTACGGCGACCAGATGGCCGCCCTCGGCCCGCTCGGCCGAGCCGGGGATCCGCACGCCCACGACCTGTGCGCGCTGCACGCCGACCGCTTGTCGGTCCCGCGCGGCTGGGTCGTCGTGCGGCACGAGACCCTGCGCGCCTGAGCCCGGCGCGGACGCTCGGCCACGGCGACTCACGCGGGCGGGGTCAGGGCGGCGGCGCGCGCGTTCTCGAGCATCAGGGCGCGGTACTCGCGGTCGCGGCGGACGACCGCCACCGCCCGCACCAGCGTCTCGGGATCGACCGCGGGGAGCGGCGAGACGTGCGGCGCCACCGCGTCCGCCAGTCCCGCGGCCACGCGCGCGCGGGCGGCCGGCTCGAGGGCATCGGCGCCGCGGACGAACTGCGCCATCCGCGCGGCCAGGCGGTCGGGAAGCCGTGAGACGTCGGCGACCGCCGCCCACGCCTCCAGGCCCGGCGGGAGCCCGGGCGCCGAGGGTGGCAGCGGGCGGGTACGCGTCCGCTCGGATGCCGTTCCGGCCAGGAGGTCGCCCAGGCGCTGGGCGCGCGGGGTGAACATCCCGACGATCGCGGCGATGCCGCCGAGCGTGAACCAGAGTTCGAGCACGCCGACGAGCGCCCGAATCAGTGCCTGACGAAAGCCCACCGCCCCGCCGTCAAGGCGGACGATCCGGCCGCCGATCGCCCAGCGACCGAGACTGCGCCCGCGCGTGAGCGTCTCCACGGCGGTCGGGATGACGACCATCACGGCGACGATCAGCACGATGACGCCGATGCGGAGGGCGCTGTCGGGGATCGTGCCGCTCGCGACGAGCGCGGTGAGGAACAGTGAGCCCGCGACCAGCAGCACGATGCCCGCGACCATGTCGATGAGGCATCCGACCGCCCGCAGGAAGAAGCCGAGCGGCTGGATGTCGAGTGCGACCGCCTCGCCCGTGAGCGTCTCGTCCTCCGCCGCGTGGACGTACGCAGCGCCCGGACCCGGAACCGGAGTGGATGCCATGCGTACAGTTGACCACATGGACCTCGACGCCCTCACGGCTGCCCGGCGCGAGGAGTGGGCGCGGCTCGACGAACTGGGGCGGACCCGTCGGCTGACCGGGCCCGAGGTCGACGAACTCGTCACCCGGTATCGCGCCGCCTCGGCGGACCTCGCCGACATCAAGACCTCGGCCGGGCGCACCCCGCAGGGCGACTACGTGTCGATCCTGCTCGCCCGCACCCGGCTGCGCCTCACGGGCGTCCGTGAGAACGTGCTGCGCCAGGCGCCGCGGTTCTTCCTGCGGCAGTTGCCGGCGGCGCTGTACCGCGTGCGATGGACGACCCTCGCCATCGCCGTCTCGTTCGTCGTGGTGGCCACGCTCGTCGCCGTGTGGATCTCGTCGGATCCGCAGGCCGTCGCGGCGCTGGGCGCCCGGAGCCAGCTGCAGAACTACGCCGATCAGCAGTTCGTGCAGTACTACCGCGAGAACCCCAATGCGATCTTCGCGGGCACGGTGTGGACGAACAACGCCTGGATCGCCGCGCAGTGCGTCTTGTTCGGCGTCACGGGTGTGTGGCCGCTCATGGTGATGATGCAGAACGCCATCGGGGTGGGTTCGTCGGCGGCGATCATGCTCGCGTTCGATCGCGGGGACGTGTTCTTCCAGTTCATCCTGCCGCACGGTCTGCTCGAGCTCACGGCGATCTTCGTCGCCGGCGCGGCCGGGCTCCACATCTTCTGGGCGTGGATCGCTCCGGGCCGTCGCACGCGCGCCGCGGCGCTCGCCGCCGAGGGGCGCGCGCTCGCGACGGTCGCGGTGGGGCTCGTGTTCGCGATCGGGCTCTCCGGACTCGTCGAGGGGTTCGTGACCCCGTCGACGTTGCCGTGGCAGGTCAAGGTGGCGATCGGAGCGGCCGCGCTGGCGCTGTTCCTCTCGTACATGCTCGTGCTCGGACATCGGGCCGTGCGGGCGGGGGAGACGGGGGACGTGACGGAGTACGAGGGCGGGACTCCCACGCTGACCTCGGGCTGAGGCATCCACGATCCGGATTCTTCTCCGGCGCGTCATTTTTGATTCACTCAAAAATACGTAGGGTGGGAGCATGCTCGACGATCGGACGGATGCCACCGCGGACGCGCTCCTGCGCGGCGCGGGGCTGAGGGTCACCGCGACACGCGTCGCGGTTCTGGGAGCCCTGCGCTCCCGCCCGCACGCCACCGCCGACGACGTCTTCGACACGATCCGGGACACGCTCCCGGGCACCAGCATGCAGTCGGTGTACAACGCCCTCGGCGACTTCGCCGACGCGGGGTTGGCGCGGCGCATCGAACCGGCCGGACACCCCGGCATGTTCGAGCTGCGGGTCGGGGACAACCACCACCACGTCGTCTGCACCGGTTGCGGCCGGGTCGACGACGTGGACTGCGTCGTGGGGGAAGCCCCGTGTCTGCACGTGCCCGAGGGCAGCGGTTTCCTCATCGAGACCGCCGAGGTGACGTTCTGGGGCGTGTGTCCCGACTGTCGAGCGACGTCCGAAGCCGAAAAACCGAGAGGATCCCGATGAGCGACGCTCTGAACGGGTGCCCCGTCTTCCACGACGGCGCCGCCCCCGACGACAACCGACTGCCGGTGGGCGAGGCCCCCGCCGACAGCGAGCCGGCCGGTGCGCTGCCCCACCCGACCCGCGGGTCGGCGAACCGCGTGTGGTGGCCCGACAGCCTGAACGTGAAGATCCTCGCGAAGAACAACGAGAAGCGCGACCCGCTCGACGCGGGATTCGACTACAAGGCCGCGTTCGAGGCTCTCGACCTCGCCGCCGTCAAGAAGGACATCCAGGCGGCGCTCACCACCTCGCAGGAGTGGTGGCCCGCCGACTTCGGTCACTACGGCCCGCTGATCATCCGCATGGCGTGGCACAGCGCCGGAACCTACCGCGTGACCGACGGCCGTGGCGGCGCGGGCGCCGGCATGCAGCGGTTCGCACCGCTGAACAGCTGGCCCGACAACGTCAACCTCGACAAGGCCCGCCGCCTTCTGTGGCCGATCAAGAAGAAGTACGGCCAGGCGATCTCCTGGGCCGACCTGATGATCCTTGCCGGAAACGTCGCGCTGGAGGACATGGGCTTCCCGACGTTCGGCTTCGCCGGCGGCCGCGCCGACGTCTGGGAGCCGGACGACGACGTGTACTGGGGCCCCGAGACCACGTGGCTCGGTGACGAGCGCTACACCGGCAACCGCGACCTCGAGAAGCCGCTCGCGGCCGTGCAGATGGGTCTCATCTACGTCAACCCCGAGGGCCCCAACGGCACCCCCGACCCGCAGCTGTCGGCGCACGACATCCGCGAGACGTTCGGGCGCATGGCCATGAACGACGAGGAGACCGTCGCGCTCATCGCCGGTGGTCACACGTTCGGAAAGACCCACGGCGCCGCCAGCGACAGCCACGTCGGCCCCAACCCCGAGGCCGCCGACATCGAGGACCAGGGCTTCGGTTGGAAGAGCGACTTCGGCTCCGGTAAGGGCGACGACACGATCTCGAGCGGACTCGAGGTCACGTGGACGTACCACCCGACCCGCTGGGACAACGAGTTCTTCCACATCCTGTTCGCCTACGAGTGGGAGCTCTTCCAGAGCCCCGCCGGTGCCCACCAGTGGCGCCCGAAGAACGGCGGCGGTGCCGACATGGTCCCGCTCGCCCACTCCGAGGGTCGCCGCGAGCCCCGCATGCTCACGAGCGACCTGGCGCTCCGCGTCGATCCGGCGTACGAGAAGATCTCGCGTCGCTTCGCCGAGGACCCGGCGGCATTCCAGGATGCCTTCGCCCGCGCGTGGTTCAAGCTCACTCACCGCGACATGGGACCGCGTGTCCGGTACCTCGGCTCCGAGGTTCCGGCCGAGGTGCTCGACTGGCAGGACCCCGTACCCGCGGTCGACCACCCGCTCATCGACGCGGCCGACGCCGCGGCGCTGAAGCAGCGAATCCTCGACAGCGGACTGTCCGTGCAGCAGCTCGTCACCACGACGTGGGCCGCCGCCTCGACCTTCCGCGGCAGCGACAAGCGCGGCGGCATCAACGGTGCGCGCATCCGCCTCGAGCCGCAGAAGAGCTGGACGGTCAACAACCCTGAGCAGCTGGCATCCGTGCTCTCGGTCCTCGAGAACGTCAAGGCCGAGTTCGACGCGCAGGCGGCGGACGGCAAGAAGGTCTCGATCGCCGACCTCATCGTGCTCGCCGGCAACGCCGGTGTCGAGCAGGCCGCGCGTGCGGGTGGCGTCGAGGTGGAGGTACCGTTCACCCCCGGCCGCACCGACGCGACGCAGGAGCAGACCGACGTCGACTCGTTCCGTTGGCTCGAGCCGGTGGCCGACGGCTTCCGCAACTACGCGTCGCGGGAGGCGCGTCTGCCCGCCGAGTACCTGCTCCTCGACAAGGCCAACCTGCTGACGCTCACGGCGCCGGAGACGACGGTGCTCGTCGGGGGCCTTCGCGCGATCGGCGCGAACTGGGACGGCTCGGACTGGGGCGTGTTCACCGCGACCCCCGGCGCGCTCACGAACGACGTGTTCGTGAACCTCCTCGACCTCGGGACGACGTGGAAGCCGTTGGATGCCGGCAAGCACGCGTTCCAGGGTACGAAGGACGGCTCGGGCGAGACGGTCGGCATCGGCACGCGCGTCGACCTCGTCTTCGGCTCGAACTCGGAGCTCCGCGCGATCGCCGAGGTCTACGCCTCCGACGACGCGAAGGAGAAGTTCGTGCGCGACTTCGTCGCCGCGTGGCGCAAGGTGACCGAGCTCGACCGGTTCGACCTGGTCTGAGCCCCGGCATCCGGAAGGCCCGTCCCGTATGGGGCGGGCCTTCTGTCGTCTCGGGGCTGGCGCACACCTCTTGCAGATGTGTCGCTGACGCCGACGGGCGCCGTCGGCCGTCGGCTTCTGCAGGAGTTGTGCAGGCGCGGCGGCCGCGAGGGAGGAGCCCGCACAACTCCTGCCGTGTGGCCCCGGGCGGCCCGGCGGGTGGGGCGGGGTGCGGCTTCTGCCGGAGTTGTGCAGGCGCGGTGGCCGGCCACAGCGGTGGATGCCGGGAGCTAGGCGCGGGAGAGGCGGCGCAGGCCCTCGTCGATCGAGACGGCGGGCGTCCAGCGCAGGTCGCGGCGGATCTCGGTCTGGTCGAACCAGTGCGCGGTGGAGAGCTGTTCGGCGAGGAAGCGCGTCATCGGCGGTTCGTCGGTGCCCGGCCGCACGGCCCAGACCCGCTCGACGAGCCCGCCCGCGGCACGCGCGAGCGCGGCGGGCACGCTGAACCGCGGCGGCCGCACGCCCGAGGCGCGGCATATCCCCGCGAGCAGGTCGCCGACCGGGCGCGGTTCGCCGTTCGTGAGCACGTACGCGCGTCCGCTGACCTCGTCGACGCGCGCGAGGGCGGCCACGATCCCGGACGCGGCATTGTCGACGTACGTCGAGTCGATGAGGGCCGTGCCACCGTTCAGCAGCGGCAGCCGCCCGCGGCGGGCGCGGTCCACCACACGGGCGATGAGCTGCGTGTCGCCCGGCCCCCACACGAGGTGCGGTCGGATCGCGACGAGGGATGCCGTGTCCCCGGCGCGGGAGAGCGCGAGGAGTTCGGCCTCGGCCTTCGTGCGGGCGTACTCTCCGCGGGCGCCGACGGGGTCGGCCGGCTCGGCCCCCACCCCGGCCAGCGCGTGGCCGGCGTGCGCGACGGACGGCGACGAGACGTGCACGATGCGCGTGACCCCGGCCGCGGCGGCGGCGTCGAGGAGCGTTCGCGTGCCCTCGACGTTGACGGCACGGAATTCCGACGGATCCCCGGCGAGCGACACCTTCGCCGCGAGGTGGACGATCGCGTCGACGCCCTCGACGGCGGCGGCCGTGGCGGCCGGGTCGGTCACCGAGCCGAGGCGGTCCTCGGCGCCGGGAACGCCCGACGGGCGGCGCTGCAGCGTCCGGACGGTGTGCCCGGCGTCCTGAAGACAGCGCACGACCGCGCGCCCGAGGAACCCGGACGCCCCGGTGGCGAGGACCCTCACGGCGCCGTCGGCTTCTCGCCGGCCAGCACGCGCTCCGCCCACGCCGCGAGGCGGGAGCGGTCGATCTTGGAGTTGTGCCGGATGTCGGTGGGGAGCGTCGGCACGACCAGCACGGCCGCGATCGGCTGCGCGGTCGCGGCGCGCACGACCTCGGTCAGACCCGCGGATGCCACGCCCGCGCGCCGCACGCCCGGGGCACGTTCGACCACGACGGCGACGACCTGCCGGCCGACCGGTCCTACGCCGACGGCGGCGGCACGGACGACGCCCGGCACGGACTCGACGTCCTGCTCGATGCCGACCGGAGTCACCGGGCCATTCGCGGTGGCGATCACATGGGGGAGGCGTCCCTCGATCCACAGGCGTCCGGCCGCGTCGAGATGCCCCACATCGCCGGTGCGATGCCAGCGGCCGCGGAGGTCACCCAGGTCGCGGGTCGCCTCGCGGTCGGTGAGGTGCAGCCGGAAGTAGCCGCGCTTGAGATGCGGCGCGCTGATCACGACCTCGCCGGTGACCCCGGCGTCGGTCGTGGGGATGCCCGTGGCGCGGCCGTCGGCGTCGAGGGGAGCGATGCGCACCCGGCCGCGGCCGATCGGGACACCCACGCACACGCCGCGATCGCCGGAGGCCGCGGCATCCACGATCTCCGGCAGCGTGACGTCCGCGACGAGCAGGCACTCGGTCATGCCGTAGGGCGTGTGGGCGGTCGCGTTCGGCATGAGCTGTTGGGCCCGCTGCAGGAGCGGCGTGCCGACCGGGGCTCCGGTCGAGAGGAAGGTGCCGACGCGGGCCAGGGCGGCGCGGTCGCCGTCGCTCAGCTCCGCAGCGGTCGCAACGACGTTGCGCACCGCGGCGGGGGAGAGGAAGACGATCCGGGCGTCCGACGCGCGCACCGCGGCGGCCACCGCGGCCGCCGTCAGCGTGCGGGGCGCCGACACATCCATGTCGGGGGTGGCCGAGCGGGTGCCGAGCGCGGGGCCGAGGAGGGCGAACGGGGCGAAGCCGGTGACCAGGCCCGTGTCGGGTCCGACGGCGAAGTGCTCCGCGAGGGCGTCCCGCAGCGACGACAGCTGGCGGTGCGTGTAGACGACGCCCTTCGCCGGTCCCGTCGACCCCGACGTGAAGAGGATCGCCGCGTCGGCGTCCGCGGCGGGCGGTGCGGGCAGGGGGCGACCGCGGCCCGCGCGCGCGACGTCGGCCAGGGTCGCCTCGACCCCGAGGGCGCGCATCGTGGCGGCAGGGAGCGCGGTCGCCGACAGGCGTCGGCCGGGCCAGCCGAGGGCGCGCGCGGCGGCGAGTCCCGCGACCTCGCCGATGACCACGTCGGGCACGGCGCCGCGCACGGCACGGGACAGTCCCCGGATGCCGAGACCCCGGTCGGCCACGACGACGACCGCGCCGATGCGCAGCAACGCGTACAGCACCGCGGTGAGCGTGGGCCCCGGGGGGACGAGGAGGGAGACGCGATCGCCGGCGCGAACGCCGAGGACGTCGAGTCCCGCGGCGAGCTCGTCGACACGGGCGGCGAGCTGCCGCCAGCTCACCCGCAGCCCGGCGCCGCCGCGGCGCCCGGCCATGTCGATCACCGCGACGTCGTCGTCGTCGCGGCGGCGGGTGAGGGCGTCCCACAGGGGTGCGGGGGCGGGGGTGTCGTCCGCGGGCGCCGGGGTGCCGGCATCCGGAGCGCTCTGGGCGGCGAGCCAGTCGAGCACCGCGTCGGCGTACGGACGTTCCTCGGCCATCAGGTGACCCGCGCCTTCGAAGCGGTGCACGTCGGCGTGCGGCAGCCGGTCGACCAGGTCGTCGAGGTGCGCTTCGAGGAACACCGGGTCCTTCGGGCCGCGCAGCAGCAGGGCAGGCACGTCGAGCTCGCGCAGGCCGGCCGACAGGCTCCGCAGCGCCGGGGTGCTCTCGTCCGCGGCGGTCGCGGGGATGTCGGCGACGAACCCACCGATCCCGCGCCGGCGCGCGGCCGTGCCGTACGGAGCGCGGAACGCTGCGCGCACGGCGGGGTCGAGGTCGGCGAGGGCGAGCGTCGTGTCGAGGAACGCGGTCGTCCCCGTCGTCCCCGCGGCGAGCACGCCGCGCGCCGTCGCGACCCGCAGCGGGAACGGCAGCGGAGCGTCTTCGGCGTGGTGCACGGCGGTGTTGAGCGCGATGACGGCGGCCAACCGCTCGCGGTGCGCAACGGCCCAGCCGAGCGAGATCGGGCCACCCCAGTCGTGCCCGAGCGTCACGATCGGATCCCGGATGCCGAGCGCGTCGACGAGGCCGCCGAGGTCGGTGATGCGCTGCGCGAGCGTCCGGCGCAGGTCGGTGCGCTCGGAGAAGCCCATCTCGAGCTGGTCCACCGCGACGACGCGCCACACGGGAGCGCCCGCCTCGGCCCGGGCGAGGGACGCGTTCACGAGCGCGCGCCAGAGGTAGGACCACGTCGGGTTGCCGTGCACGGCGACGATCGTCCCGACGGGGGTGAGGCCGCGTTCGGTCAGAGCCGCACCGGTGTCCAGCAGGTGCCACGTGCGCCGGTGACCGGCATCCGCGTCGGCGCCGTCGACCTCGACGAGGCGGGAGAGGGCGGGGTCGAGACCGGGGAGGCCCGCCGGGGGAAGAGTCGCGGACAGGTCCGTGATCGTCACCAGGCCAGCTCCAGCATCCCGGTGTTCAGCCCGGAGCCCACTCCCATCAGCAGGACGCGGTCGCCGCGACGCAGGGTCTTCTGCTCGTCGGCCAGGGTGATGGGGATGGAGGCGGGGCCGACGTTCCCCAGGCGGGGGTACGTGACCGGGACCCGGCCGCGGTCGAGCTTCGCGGCGCGCACGATCGCGGAGGTGTGCACGGATGAGACCTGGTGGGTGATGTAGCGGTCCATGCCCGTCCACGAGAACTCGCCGCGGGCTTCCTTCCACGCCGAGACGACGAGATCGAGACCGCCCTTGAGCAGCGCCTTCGCGTCCGTGAACATGCCGTCGACGCTCCCGACGCACAGGTCGTAGAACTGCGTCGCCGCCCGGGTCACGCCGCCCACGATGCGGTGCCCCTCCGGGTGGTCGCTCGCGCGACCGAGCACGGCGGCCGCCGCGCCGGAACCGAGGGTCAGGGAGGCGAACTCCTGCATGAACGCGTCGCGGTCGAGGTCTTCACGGACCAGCCGGTTGATCGTGTTGACCTGGATCTCGTCGGCATCCTCGCCGTTGACGATGAGGGCGTACTTGACCTGGCCCGACTGGATCATGCCCGCCGCGAGGCTCATTCCGTTGATGAACCCCAGGCAGGCGTTGGCGACGTCGAAGTTGATGGCGGAGCTCGGCAGCCCGAGCCCGTGGTGCAGACGCACCGCGACCGACGGCTCGAGGTGCTTGCGCGTCACCGAGGTGTTGATGATGAGCCCGATCTCGCTCGGGTCGACGCCCGCCTCGGCGAGTGCTTGCTTGCCGGCCGCGATCGTCGCCTCGTCGGACGACTCGCCCTCGGCCCAGTTCCGGCGTTCCACCACTCCCGCGACCCGTCGGAGGAGTCCGGGCTTGAGCTTCAGACGCGACAGCGCGGGAGCCAGACGCTCCTCGATGTCGTCGGACGTGGTCACGCGGCTGGGCAGCACGCTCGCCACCGACACGAGGGCCACATCGTCGAAGCGGGTGGTGGCGTTTCCTGGCAAGAGAGCTCCCGCATCCTGTGCGTAGACGGCCGAACCGTGCGCGGAGGGACACGCCGGCGGCTGGAAAGGGTACCCCCCAGGATAAGCCGCGACGTATGCGACGGGATGCATGGTCGGCTGTGTGCTACGCCTGGGATGCCTGTGATCCGTCGCGGCGCAACGGCCGTGCTCGATGGGCGGAGGGATGCCGTGCCCCGCGGCCGTGAGGGGGAGCCGCTACAGCCGCCCGGCGGCTTTCAGCGCGAGGTAGCGGTCCGCCACGAGCGGTGGCAGGTCGTCGGCGGAGGCGGAGACCGCGTCACCGCCCGCGCGCTCGACGGCCGCGCGCACGCGATCGGCGTCGGCCCGCGCGCGATCGATGGCGGCGGCGGCGTAGACGGCGGTGGCGTCGTCGCGCTCCGGGGTCTCGCCCGGACCGTCGGTGGCCGTGGCCACGAGCAGGCGCGACCGCGCGGCGACGGCGGGGAGCGACGCGAGGAACGCCCGCGCGGCCTCGGGATCATCGGCCGCGGTCAGCAGCACCACCAAAGCGGGACGCTGAGTGAAGCCGCGCACCTCGGCGAGGGCGGCATCCCAGTCGGTGTCGATGAGCTGCGGGTCGACGGGCGCCATGGCATCCACAAGCGCGGGAAGGAGCTGCGCGCCCTCGACGCGCGTGACGCGTGCCCGCGTGACACGGTCGAACATGAGGAGATGCACGTGGTCACCCGCGCGGGCCGCGAGCGCGGCGAGCAGGAGGGCGGCCTCCATCGCCGCATCGAGCCGAGCGCCGTCGCCCACGCGCGCGGCCGCCGTGCGGCCGGTGTCGATCACGATGACGACGTGCCGGTCGCGCTCCGGGCGCCAGGTCCGCAGCATCGTCGCGCCCGCGCGCGCCGTCGCGCGCCAGTCGATCGAGCGGACGTCGTCGCCGCGGACGTACTCGCGCAGGCTGTCGAACTCCGTGCCCTGTCCGCGCATCTGCAGCGTCGTGTTGCCGTCGAGTTCGCGCAGCCGCGCGAGCCGCGACGGAAGATGCCGTCGCGAGGTGAACGGCGGCAGCACGCGCAGCCGCGCGGGAACGGGGAGCTTCGCTTGACGCCCGGCCAGACCCAGCGGACCCGCCGACCGCACGACGACGAAATCGCTGCGAAGTTCGCCGCGTCGCCGCGGCAGGAGCGACAGCGCGGTCCCGCGGCGCTCGCCGGGAGGAACGGTGAGCTGCAGGCGCTCCGACGGTGCACCCGCCGTCGGCTGCCAGGCGTCGCGCACCTGCGCCCGGAGCGTGCGGCGCCCGAGGTTGCGCACCCGCAGCTCGCCGGCGAGGGGCACATCCCGCAGCGCCCGTTCGGGCAGGACCCGTGTGACCTCGAGGCTTCGGGCGTTCGCAGCGAGGATCACGTCGGCCGCGGCGAGTCCCGCGCACAGCAGCACCCATCCGCCCACCACGCTCCACGGCTCCGCCCCGGCCGCCGTGAAGAGGATCACCGGGACGACCCCCAGCGCGACGAGCAGGGCCGAACGGCCGGTGACGTACATCAGAGCGGGACGCGGGTCTGCTGCAGGACCGAGGTGAGAACGGCATCCACCGAGACGCCTTCGATCTCGGCTTCCGTCCGCAGGCGGATCCGGTGACGCCATACCGGGACGAGCATCGTCTGCACATGGTCGGGGGTGATGGCGGGGTAGCCGCCGAGCCACGCCCAGGCCTTCGCCGCGGCCAGCAGCCCCGTCGACGCCCGGGGGCTCACCCCGAGCAGAACGGACGGGCTCTGGCGCGTCGCGCGAGCCAGGTCGACCACGTACCCGAGCACGTCGTCGGCGACGGCGACGGACGCCGCGGCGCGCTGCGCCGCGAGGATCTCGGCCGGTGTGATGACGGCATCCACTCCGGCCTCGCCGAGACGACGGGGGTCGAACCCGCCCGCGTGACGGCGGAGGACGTCGACCTCGGCGTCGCGCCCGGGGAGATCGACCACGAGCTTGAGCAGGAAGCGGTCGAGCTGCGCCTCGGGCAGCGTGTAGGTCCCCTCGTGCTCGACGGGATTCTGCGTCGCGGCGACGAGGAACGGGTCGGGAAGCGGGCGGCTCACGCCGTCGGAGGACACCTGACGCTCCTCCATCGCCTCCAGGAGCGCGGCCTGCGTCTTCGGCGGCGTGCGGTTGATCTCGTCGGCGAGCAGCACGTGGGTGAACACCGGGCCCGCCCGGAACTCGAACTCGCCCGACCGGGCGTCGTAGACCAGCGATCCGGTCACGTCGCCGGGCATCAGGTCGGGGGTGAACTGCACGCGGCGCGTGTCGAGACCGAGCGCGCGGCTGAACGACCGCACCAGCAGCGTCTTCGCCACGCCCGGCACACCCTCGAGCAGCAGGTGGCCGCGGGCGAGGAGGGCGATGAGCAGCCCGGTGATCGTGCCGTCCTGCCCGACGACGGCCTTGCCGACCTCGGTGCGGACCCGGTGCATCGCCTGCCGCAGGGCCGCGTCGTCGCCGTCGGGTCGCGGAGCGGCGCTCGCCGGGGCGGCCGGGGCCGTGGAGTCGGGGGCGCCGAGAGGACTGTCGGTCATCGGGGGGTCCTTTCCGTGGGAAGGGTCGCGCGGACGCTCGTCTCGAGGTCGCGCAGGCGATCGCTCGCCGCGACGAGGTCGCGGTCGGTGCGGGGGAGATCGTCGATCAGGATGCCGCGCACCACCGCTCGATCCGCGCCGAGCCGCTCGGCCACGGCGTCCGCGAGGTGCTCGGGGGTCGTGCGGGGGGAGAGGCCCAGGAGGCGGACGAGGCGTCGGTGCGTGGCCGCCCGTACCTCGCCGAGGGCGTGGGCGGCGTCGTGGGACGCCGCGTAGAGGCGGGCGCGCCCCTCGGTCGTCTCGGTCGCGCGCACGGTGACCGGGAGGCGCTCGGCGACGAGGGGTCCGAAGCGGCGCCCCCGCCACACGGCGGCCGTGAGGCCCGCGAGCAGGAGCAGCACCATCGCCGGCGTCACCCACGGAGGCGTGAGGTCGCCGAGTGTGGGGGCGGCGGCTCCCGTGTCGGCGTCGGCCGGCGACGGGACGTACCAGACCACGGTCGGCGAGCGGCCGAGGAGGCCGATCGCGAGCGCGGCGTTCCCGTCGAGCGGCAGCGTGCGGTTGGTGACGACGGAGAGGCCGTCGAGCGCCGCCACCGTGCCGTCTCCGTCGGTCGCTCCCTCGTCGGCTCCCTCGTTCGCGACGAGCACGCCGAAGCCGTCGTCGCCGGGATAGCACCCCGCTACGCCCGGGCCTGGCAGGTACAGCTCGCCGACGCGGGCCGGTCCCGCGCCGCTCGCGGCCGGTATCTCGCACGCGGGGTCGACCGTCTGCTCGTCGACGACCCCGCCCAGGGCGGAGCCGTTCAGCATGACGTCGAGGCTGCGGGAGCGCGGATCGATGAGCACGACGTCGCGGGCCTGCGTGCGCAGCCGCCGGAGGGCCTCATCGGAGAGCATCGGCGCATCGCGCAGCACGAGGGTCGCGGGCGCGGCCGCGAGCGCGCGTTCCGCGGCCTCGCGATCCCGTGCGACGACGACCTGGACGCCTTGCTGCTCGAGCACCCGGACCAGGGCACGAGTGCCATCGGGGGCGGGCGATTCCGGGTCCAGGGCGTCGCGCGGCGTCCAGCCGCCGAACACGAGCACGGTTCCGATGAGGGCCACGACCGCGAGGGCGGCGACGAGACCGATCCATCCGGCACCGACGCGGACCCGGCGCCGGGTCGGTGTGGCGGCGAGCGCGGTCACGGGGCGACCGCCGCTTCCGAGGAGACTCGCGCGCGCACGGCGGTCTCGTCGAGGCGAACGATCTGGTCGTAGCTCTCCGCGGTGCCGGGCCGTCCGAGGTACCGGACGTCGTCGAACGCGGCGGCGCCCTCCGCGGCCGGGATGCCGAGGACCGGGAGGGTCTCGGCGGCCGAACGGGCGAACGCGCGCGCCGTGGCGCCCGGTGGGGGATCGACGATCCCGCGTTCGGTGAGTCCCCGGGCGAAGGCGCGGAAGCGCAGCACGATGGCGTCGTCCCAGGTCCCACGCCCGGCGGCCGCGGCGGCGTCCGCCCTCAGCTCGACGGCCGAGCGTCCGTCGTCGTCGTCGAACAGCGCTCGGGCGGCCGGTGTGGCGCGCACGGTGCTGCGCGGTCGTCCCCAGATCAGCACGCCGACGACGATCGCGGCCACCACCAGCACCGCGAGCACCACGAACGCCCAGGGCCCCCAATCACCCGACACGGGGGCGGAGAACAGGCTCTCCAGGAAGTCGCGGACCGCCTGCGCCGCGCGGTCGAACGCCGTCGGCTCCGCGGCACGGTACACGGGGTCGGTGAGCTCGCGCTGGGCCCACTCCCGGGCCTCGTCGGGGTCGGGGAGGAGCGGAGTGGAGCCGGGCCTCGGCCAGAGGACGGAGATCACGGCTCGCGGGGCGGGCCACCCGGAGCGGCCCAGGACGTCGGGTCGGACGGCGGTACCGCCGGTGCCGGCCCCGCCGGCGGCGCCGGCGGCTGCGGAGCCGGAGCGGCCCAGGACGTCGGGTCGGACGGCGGTACCGCCGGTGCCGGCCCCACCGGCGGCGGCGGCTGCGGCGCGGCGGGCTGCGGCGACGCGGGCTGCGGCATCGGCTGTGGCGCAGCGGAGGGCTGCCCGGCGTAGGGCTCCCCGGGGGAGGGTGCGGGCCACCCGGGCGCGGTCGGGGCCGGTCCGCCGCCCGGCGCGGGCCACGCGACGGGCGGAGCGCCCCACGGGGGCGCCGGTGCCCACGTCCGGCCGACACCGACCCGGTAGGGGTCGACGAGCCCCGTGCGCCCGGCATCCCGCGCCTCGACGTACGCCGCCAGGTCGTGGTCGAGCCCTTCGACACGCATGCGGGCATCGACGTACACCAGGACGGCGGATGTCGACTGCACGACCACGGCGATGCACTGCACGAGCAGGATGCCGATCTGTCCGACGAGTTGAAGGACGACGTAGGAAATGAGCGTGCTCACCTCGTCCGCGCCGGTGGGAGCGACGATCACGGTGAGTCCGCTGGACAGCAGGCTCAGGGGCAGCGAGATCACCTGCGCGACGAACCCGAACGCGAGCGAGATGATGGCGAGCACGCCGAACGTCGACCAGAACCGGCGCCGCGTCAGCACCCACGAACGGACGATCCCGCGGCGGACTCCGACGCCCTCGAGGATCATCACCGACGGGACGAGGAACAGCTTGGTCGAGATCCACGCGCTGAGGGGGATGAGTCCGAGGGCGAACAGGATGCCCAGCACGATGCCCAGGGGCAGCACCGCCAGGCCGAGGAGCACCGCGATCCCCCCGAGCACCGCGACCACCACCACCCAGGCCAGCAGCACGAGGAGGGCGTAGCCGATCAGACCGAGGAACACCGGCCGGACTCGGAGCCACGCATCGCGCAACGTCGGCTTCTCAGCGACGACCGCCGAGGCGACCTCGCTGACGACGACGGCCTGGACCAGGATGCCGAGGGCGCCGGCGAGCGCCCCGAGCACGAGGGCGGTGAGGCCGGTCAGGGCGATCGACCCGACCATGACGGCGTCGAACTCCTCGCTGCCCTGGACGAGCGTGGCCAGCCGCGAGAAGCTCGCGACCCCCACGGCCGCGATGGCCACGGTGACGGCGACGTACCCGACGGTCTGGACCACCAGGGCGAAGCCCAGCAGCACACGGGGGTTGTGGCGCAGGGCCACGAACGAGCGTCCGAGGATCGTCCCGAAGCCGTAGGGGTGGAGAGGCACGATTCCGGCGCGGGAAGCCGGAGTCCAGGCGGGGTACGCGGTCACGATGGCGGCCTCCTCGGCATCGGCTTCGCGTTCATCGTGTCACACACCCCCGACACGCTCGGCCTCATCCCGCACGCGTCGACTACGCTCGGGGGTGATGCGCCCCACCCGTGGCGCATTGCCCGTTTCCGAATGGGGCCGAGACGGAAGACGTACACCCGATGACTTCACGGATTCTGGTTGTCGACGACGACACCGCGCTGGCCGAGATGATCGGCATCGTGCTGCGCACCGAGGGATTCGAGACGGTGTTCTGCGCGGACGGTGCGCAGGCGGTCGACGCGTGGCGCAGCGAGCGTCCCGACCTGATCCTGCTCGACCTCATGCTGCCGGGCGTCGATGGGATCGAGATCTGCACGCGCGTGCGCGCGGAATCCGGCATCCCGATCATCATGCTCACCGCCCGCACCGACACCGCGGACGTCGTGAAGGGCCTGGAGTCGGGCGCCGACGACTACATCGTCAAGCCGTTCAACCCGAAGGAGCTCGTCGCCCGCATCCGGACGCGGCTGCGTCCCACGCAGGCCCCCGTCGATGAGACGCTGCGCATCGGCGACCTCGTCGTCGATGTCGCCGCGCACGAGGTCCGACGGGGCGACAGCCCGATCGCCCTCACCCCGCTCGAGTTCGAACTCCTCGTCGCCTTGGCGGAGAAGCCGCAGCAGGTGTTCTCCCGCGAGATGCTCCTCGAGCAGGTGTGGGGCTACCACTACAAGGCCGACACGCGTCTGGTGAACGTCCACGTGCAGCGCCTCCGGGCGAAGATCGAAGCCGATCCGGACAACCCCCGCATCGTGACCACCGTGCGCGGGGTCGGCTATCGCGCCGGCGTGGTGGCTTGAGGTCCTCATGACCGGCGCGGTGCGCACGCTCCCCGTCTCCCGGGTCGGGCGGCGGACCGACTGGCGCCGCGTGCGCGACCGGGTGGCGACCCTGTGGCGGCGTTCGCTGCGGTTCCGCACCATCGTGATCGCCGTCTCGCTCACCGCCGCGACCATCCTCGTCACGTGCGTGGCGATGGCGCTCGTCATCCAGAACGAGCTGTTCACCGCGCGCAAGGATCAGGTGCTCCTGGAGGCGCAGCGCGCCACCGCCGCCGCGCAGGCGACGCTCGACGCGGCGGTGGACTCCACCGACCCGGCCGCGGCGCAGACCCTGATGAACGGGATCGCCACGCGCTTGTCGCAGCAGTCCTCGAGCGACCTCATCGCGCTCTACCGCATCGGCCCGCCGTCGCCGCTCGCGCCGCAGCCCTTCATCTCGCCGTCGTTCGACTCGCGGATCGTCACGGACGCGCTGCGGACGCAGGTGCAGTCCAACCCGGATCTGCAGTGGTGGCAGTCCGTGGCGCTGCCGTCCGACACGGGCCGCGAGGTGCCCGGCATCCTGGTCGGTCATCAGCTCCGGTTCCCGGCGCAGGACGGTGTCGACTACTACGAGCTCTACATGGGGTACGACCTCACCAGCGCCGCTCAGACCCTCGCGTTCGTGCAGGTGCTGCTGTGGGTGGTCGGCCTCGTGCTCGTGGTGCTCATCGGTGCGATCGCCTGGGTCGTGCTGCGCTCGGTGACCACCCCGATCGCGGATGCCGCGGAGACCAGCGCGAAGCTCGCGGCGGGCGATCTGGGAGTCCGGCTTCCCGTGCGCGGCGAGGACGAACTGGCCACGCTCAACCGGTCGTTCAACGCGATGGCCGACAGTATCGAGGCGCAGATCAAGGAACTCGCCGACCTCTCCCTCGTGCAGCAGAGATTCGTCTCCGACGTCTCGCACGAGCTCCGCACGCCGTTGACGACGATCCGCCTCGCCGCCGACATGATCAACGACCAGCGGTCGGAGTTCGATCCGACCACCGCGCGCGCCGCGGAGCTGCTCCACGCCCAGGTGCAGCGGTTCGAGCTCCTCCTGACCGACCTGCTGGAGATCAGCCGGTACGACGCCGGATCGGTGCAGCTCGAGTGGGAGCCGACGAGCATGGCCCACCTCGCCGAGGACGTCATCGCCTCGATGGAGCAGCTCGCGCACCAGCACGGCAGCGACGTCCGTCTGGTCGCCCCGGGCGGGTACACCCCCATCGACATGGACGGGCGACGCGTGCGGCGGATCGTCCGCAACCTGCTCGGCAACGCCATCGAGCACGGAGAGGGACGCCCGATCGTGGTGACCGTCGACAGCGACCGCGATGCCGTTGCCCTCAGCGTCCGCGACTTCGGTCTGGGCATGCGGCCGGAGGACGTGGAGCGCGTGTTCGACCGGTTCTGGCGCGCGGATCCGTCGCGTGTGCGGACGATCGGCGGGACCGGGCTCGGGCTCTCGATCGCGCTCGGCGATGCGCGCCTGCACGGCGGCTCGCTGTCGGTATGGTCCGAACTCGGCCACGGCTCCAACTTCCTGCTCACCCTGCCGCGCGACGGACGCCCGCTCGGCGGGTCGCCGCTGCCGCTCGTGCCCGACGACGAACAGGGTGGGGCCCTCGAGGCGCTCGGTCTGACACAGCCCATCTCGCTCGGTCGGCAGGGGAGGGCGTCCTCGTGAAGCGCGCGTTCGCGGGCCTGAGCCTGCTTCTCGTGCTGGTGCTCTCCGCGTGCACCGGCCTGCCCACGACGGGCTACGTCAATCCCGGTCGCGGCCCGCAGGCCGACGACTCGCAGGCGTTCGCCTTCGTCCCCGATGGTCCGCAGGACGGTGCATCCCCGGCCGAAATCGTCGAGGGGTTCCTTCGCGCCGGGTCGGGTCCGGCCGACGACTGGGCGACGGCGAAGATGTTCCTGGCCCCCGGAACGTCCTGGGACCCGCGGGCGCGCGTCACGATCGACCGCCTCGCGGACCGCCGGGCCACCGCGGGGGCCGACGGCACCTCGGTCACGGTGGCGCTGTCCACGATCGCCGGAGTGGATGCCAACGGCGCCTACTCCCCGTCGGTCGGCGGGGCCACCGAGGCCCTCCCGTTCACCCTCGCCCGTGTCAACGACCAGTGGCGCATCACGTCCGCGCCGGACGGTGTCGTGCTGTACGAGGAGGTGTTCCCCACCGTCTACCAGGCGGCATCCGTGGCGTATTTCGACCCCTCCTGGAGCTACATCGTCCCCGACGTCCGCTGGTTCCCGCGGCCCCTGGTCGCGAGCCGCGTGACGACCGCGCTCGTGGACGGGAAGCCCAGCGCGTGGCTCGACGGCGCGGTCAAGAACGCGTTCCCCGACGGGCTCTCGCTCGTGGGGCGTTCGGTGACCCTGTCCACCAGTGGAGTCGCCCAGGTCCAGCTGCCGCAGGCGGCCCTCGGGCTGGACCGGACGACGCTCGACCGGATGCAGACGCAGTTGGCGCGCAGCCTCGCTACCGCGGGAATCAGCGACGTCCAGATGACGGTCGACGGGACCCCGATCGCCGCGACCGAGCTCCCCGTCAAGGTCACCCGCGTCGACCCGTCACCGGCCGTCCTGAACTCCGACGGGAAGTTCGGGGTGTTGGGCGGCGACGCCGTCGAGGCGATCCCCGTACTCTCGGGAGCCGTGGAGTCCCTCGCGCCCGCGAGCATCGAGCTCGAGGCCGACCGCAGCCTCGCGGCCGTCCTCACGCAGCAGGGCACCGTCGCGAGCGCGCTCGCCGATGGCGGGACGTTCCTGCTCGACGACCGGCCCGGGCTCCTGGCGCCCTCGATCGATTCGAACGGAGAGATCTGGAGCGTCCCGCGCTCCGCCCCCTCGCAGCTGCGGGCCTTCTCGCCCCAGGGCGTGCCGCGCGAGATCGGGAATGCGTGGCCGGATGCCTCCGAGGTCGTCGCATTCCAGATCTCGCGCGACGGCACGCGTGTCGCCGCCGTCGTCACGGTGGCGGGGGTGCGCGAGGTGTGGCTCGCCGGGATCGTTCGCGAAGGTACCGGAGTGAGCCTCGGCGCGCCCCACGTGCTGTCGTTCTCGGAGCCGGGCGCCTTCGACCTCGCCTGGCTGGACGACGCGACCGTCGGGGTGCTGACCACGGTGGACGGGACCGGGCATCTGGACGAACTGAACGTCGGCGGCCGCGGCACGGTCGGTCCGGTGCCCGAGGACGCGAAGGCGATCGCGGGTGGCAGCGCAAGCGTTCGGATCCTGGATGCCACAGGACGCCTGTTCAGCCGTCGCGGCAGCTCCTGGACGCTCGTCGCGAGCGACATCCGGGTCCTCGCGGTTCAGCAGGGCACCACGTCCTGACCCCTCCTCCCCAGGTGGCGGATTCGGGGATCCGTCCACGGATGGCATCCGTCCCCCATCGCGGCCGGGCGCTCGCGCGGCATCCTGTCGCCATGCCCTCCTCTCTCCTTCCCGCTCTCGCGACCGGCGTCCGCGCCGCGGCGATCGAGGCGTCGGCGTTCTGGCTCCCCGTCGCGTGCGCGGGCTGCGGCGAGCTGGATGTCGACGTGTGCGAGCGATGCCGCGCCGGCCTGGCGCCGAGGGTACGGCGTGACGTTCTCCTCCCCGGCACGGAGGTCGTCACCGCCCTCGAGTTCGACGGTGTCGTGGCCCGGATGATCCGCGCGCTGAAGGCCGACGGACGCACGGGGCTGGGCCGTGCCCTCGCGCCCGCGCTAGCCGAGGCCGTGCGCGCGGCACCGTCCGGCGCGACGGTGACGACGGTGCCGCCCTCCCGCGCGGGGGACCGTCGGCGGGGCTACCGGCCCGTGGATCTGCTCGTCCGACGCGCGGGCGCGCACGACGTCCCGCTGCTCCGACTCACCCGCACGGCGGCGGATCAGCGTGGTCTCGGGCGGGCCGCCCGTCAGGCGAACGTGGCCGGTGCCTTCGCGGTGCGCGCGCTGCCCCCGGGTCCCATCGTGGTCGTGGACGACGTGCTCACCACCGGCGCGACGCTCGGCGCCGCCGTCTCGGCGCTCCGTGCCGCGGGAGCGAGCGAGGTGACCGCCGTCGCTCTCGCGCGCACGCCGCGACGCAGCGGATCCACACGTGAATCGGAGGTGATTGAGACGTGACAGGGAGGTGTCGACGCGACTACCGTGGGGATGACTGAAGGCGACGGCTGTTCCGCCCTTAGACCGGGCGGAACCCGGAACAAGGAGGTCACGGATGGACACCAGCATCGTCGGCGTGGGGGTCGGTATCACCGACCGATTCCGCTCGGTGGTCGAAGAGAAGGTCAGCCGGATCGAGCACCTCGCGCCCCGCGCGAACGCGCTCGAGGTCAAGGTGACGCATCGCTCCTATCGCAACGGCCGGATGGAGGACGACACCGTCGAGCTCACCCTCCACGGGAAGGGTCCCGTGGTCCGGGCGGAAGCGACGGATACCGATAAGTTCGCCGCTCTGGACCTGGCCGTCGACAAGATCTCGGAGCAGATACGCCGCGCGAAGCAGAAGCGTGTGGACGCCCGAAACCACCCGCGTGGTGCCAAGTTCGAGAAGGGCACCGGTGAACTGGCCGGCATCGACCTCGAGCCCGCGTCCGTCGACGTGCTGCGCGCCGTCGCGACGGGATCCATTCCCGTGCAGGCGGAGGCCGCCGAAGAAGAGGAGTACTGCCCCGTCGTCATCCGACAGAAGGAGTTCGACGCCGAGTGGATGACGGTCGAGGACGCCGTCGACCGCATGGAGCTGGTCGGCCACGACTTCTTCCTGTTCATCGACGCGCGCTCCGACCACCCGAGCGTCGTCTATCGCCGTAAGGGCTGGGACTACGGTGTCATCGCGCTGGGCACGCAGGCCCCGCCGGAGGTCGCGGTCGCGTCCTGAGCCATGAACGAGAACACGGGGCCCCGTCCATCCGGACGGGGCCTCGTGTGCTGTCGGTGACGCGCTCAGCCGTCGAAGATGTCGCCGAGCAGCGAGCCGATCACGAGGCCGCCGAGCATGCCCCCGACCATGTTCCCGCCACCCATGCCGCCGCCGCGCCCATAGCCGCCCTGGCCATAGCCGTTGCCGCCCCAGTCGTCGGGGCGGGACTGCTCGATGTCGCGCTGCGCCAGCTGCAGGGACTCGGATGCCAGGCCCCCGGCGCGCCGCGCGGTGGCCAGCACGACCTCGCGCTGCTCCTCCGGGATCGGACCGAGGGGGAGTCCCGCGCGCAGGCGCTCGGCCTCGACGAAGCGCGTGCGCGCGTCGGCGCCGATCCAGCCGCGGTGGCCGGTGATGAGGCCGCGGGCCACCGCGAGCTGACGGTCCGCGTCGTCGATCGCGTGCTCGACCTGCTCCTGCGAGGGCACCGGCCGGGCCGCGCGCTCCCGGGCGAGGTCGAGGTCGGCGTTGGCCTGACGGAGGGACGAGAGGGCGCTGAACGGGTCCGTGCGGGCGCCCGAGGCGGGGAGCGCGTGGAGTTCGCGTTCGAGGCTCGCCATCGCCTGGAGCACCGCCGGCGTCTGCGGGCCGCGCCGCGCTTCGACCAGGTCGCCGCGTGAATCGTCGATCACCGCCGCCAGAGTGGATTCGGCACGGAGGGCCTCGATCTCGAAGGTGTCCACGGCATCCAGGAGCGATTCCGCCCGACGGACCGCCTCGGTCGCCGCTTCGAGCGCCACGGACGCCTGCTCGCGCTGACCGGCTTCGCGGCGGCGCTCGGACACTCCGGCGGTGTGGACGGCGAAGTCGAGCAGCTGCTGGACCTCGTCGGGGTTTCCGGCGACCTGCTGGAGCGCGGAGGGGCTGTAACGCTGCGCGAGTCGGTCGACGATCTCGCGCGCGTGCGGCACCCGTTCGGCGAGACGATCGCGGTCGGCGCGCACCCGAGCGAGCGTCTCGGGAGCGCGACGCACCGCGTCGATCTTCGGCTGCAGCACGAGCGTGCGCTCCTCGAGGAGATCCTCCGCCCACTGGGAGAGCTGGATGATGCGCGCGTTGCGCGTGCGCAGCTCGTCCTTGGTGTCGGGGATCTCGTCGTGGTTCAGCTGGTGGAGCTGGAACGCCTCGGCCAGGTGCACCTTCACCGAGTCCAGGGCTGCGGCGAGGTCCTCCGTGGCCTTGTCGCCCAGCTCGGCGCGCGCGAAGTCGAGTTCGTCGGAGGTCAGGCGGACGCGTTCGTCCGCGGCGACGATGGCGAGCTCCGCGCGACGCGCGAGATCGGCATCCGCGGCATCCTGCTCTTCGCGCTTCCTCTTACCCCAGAAACCGGCCATGGCTCGATCCTAGGCCGGGCACTTCGGAGCGGGCCGGGTGTTCGCTACGGGCGCGAGGAGCGAGAACGAAAGCCAGCAGGCTCGCAGGTCACGAACCGATAACACGGATAACATGACCGTGTATGCCTGTGCGCAGGCCGGCGTCCACGAGGGCGCCGCACCCGATAGATGGAGATGCTTCGTGGCCAATCCGCTCGAGAAACTGCTGCGCGCCGGAGAGGGGCGCATCCTCCGCCGACTGCAGGGCGTCGTGAAGGCGACCGGTGCCCTCGAGGAGGACTACGAGCAGCTCACCGACGAAGAGCTGCGCAACGAGACCGTCGAGCTGCGCGCCCGGTACGAGGCCGGCGAGACGCTCGATCAGCTGATGCCGGAGGCCTTCGCCGCCGTTCGCGAGGCGGCCAAGCGTACGCTCGGCCAGCGTCCGTACGACGTGCAGATCATGGGCGGCGCGGCCCTTCATCTCGGCAACATCGCCGAGATGAAGACCGGTGAGGGCAAGACCCTGACCGCGGCCCTGCCCGCCTATCTCAACGCGATCGCGGGCAAGGGCGTCCACGTCATCACGGTCAACGACTTCCTCGCGAGCTACCAGTCCGAGCTCATGGGCCGCGTGTATCGCGCGCTCGGCATGACCACGGGCACCGTGGTCTCGGGGCAGACGCCCGACGTGCGCCGCGAGCAGTACGAGGCCGACATCAGCTACGGCACGAACAACGAATTCGGTTTCGACTACCTGCGCGACAACATGGCCTGGCGCAAGGAAGACCTCGTGCAGCGCGGTCACTTCTTCGCCATCGTCGACGAGGTCGACTCGATCCTCATCGACGAGGCGCGTACGCCGCTCATCATCTCCGGCCCCGCGTCGGGGGAGGCCAACCGCTGGTTCACCGAGTTCGCGAATCTCGCGCGCACGCTCGAGGCCGGCGTCGACTACGAGGTCGACGAGAAGAAGCGCACGATCGGCGTGCTCGAGCCCGGTATCGAGAAGGTCGAGGACTACCTCGGCATCGACAACCTGTACGAGTCGGCCAACACGCCGCTCATCTCGTTCCTCAACAACTCCATCAAGGCGATAGCGCTCTTCAAGCGCGACACCGACTACGTCGTCATGAACGACGAGGTCATGATCGTCGACGAGCACACAGGCCGCATCCTCGTCGGACGCCGGTACAACGAAGGCATCCACCAGGCGATCGAGGCGAAGGAGGGCGTCCCGGTCAAGGCCGAGAACCAGACCCTCGCCACGGTCACGCTGCAGAACTACTTCCGCCTCTACGAGAAGCTCTCCGGCATGACCGGTACGGCCGAGACCGAGGCGGCGGAGTTCATGTCGACCTACAAGCTCGGCGTGGTCCCCATCCCGACGAACAAGCCGATGATCCGCAAGGACCAGCCCGACCTCGTCTACAAGAACGAGACGGCGAAGTTCGCGCAGGTCGTGGAGGACATCGCCGAGCGTCACGAGAAGGGCCAGCCGGTCCTCGTCGGCACGACGAGCGTCGAGAAGAGCGAGTACCTCTCACGGCTGCTGTCGAAGAAGGGCATCCGCCACGAGGTCCTGAACGCCAAGAACCACGCGCGCGAGGCCGAGATCGTCGCCCGCGCGGGTCGCCTCGGCGCCGTCACGGTCGCCACGAACATGGCCGGCCGCGGCACCGACATCATGCTCGGCGGCAACGCCGAGTTCCTCGCGGTGTCGGAGATGAAGGCGAAGGGTCTCGACCCGGTCGAGACGCCGGACGCCTACGAGGCGGAGTGGGACTCTGTCTACCAGGCGGTCCGCGACACGGTCGCCGAGGAGGCCGCCAAGGTCACCGAGGCCGGCGGCCTGTACGTGCTCGGTACCGAGCGCCACGAGTCGCGTCGCATCGACAATCAGCTGCGCGGTCGTTCGGGCCGTCAGGGCGACCCGGGTGAGAGCCGGTTCTACCTGTCGCTCACCGACGACCTCATGCGTCTGTTCCAGTCCGGAGCCGCGGAGGCGATCCTGTCCCGCACGAACTTCCCCGACGACGTCGCGATCGAGTCCGGTCTCGTCTCGCGCGCGATCAAGAGCGCCCAGTCACAGGTCGAGGCGCGCAACGCCGAGATGCGCAAGAACGTCCTCAAGTACGACGACGTCCTCAACCGCCAGCGCGAGGCGATCTACGCCGACCGCCGCCACATGCTGCAGGGCGACGATATCGCCGACCGCGTGCAGCATTTCATCGAGGATGCCATCACCGCGATCATCGACGACCACACCAGCAGCGGTCACACCGAGTCGTGGGACTTCGACGCGCTGTGGACCGAGCTGAAGACCCTGTACCCGGTGAGCGTCACGATCGACGAGGTCGTGGCCGAGGCGGGCGGCAACAAGGGCCGCATCACCCCCGAGGGGCTGAAGCGCGAGATCATCTCCGACGCCCGCATCGCCTACGAGGCCCGCGAGGAGGCGCTCGGTGCCCCGGCGCTCCGAGAGCTCGAGCGCCGCGTGGTGCTGCAGGTGCTCGACCGCCGCTGGCGCGAGCACCTCTACGAGATGGACTACCTCAAGGACGGCATCGGCCTGCGTGCCATGGCCCAGCGCGACCCGCTCATCGAGTACCAGCGCGAGGGCTACCAGATGTTCCAGTCGATGATGGGGCAGATCAAGGAGGAGTCGGCCGGCTTCCTCTACAACCTCGAAGTCGAGGTCCGGAAGGGCGACGGCGTCGAGGGGGCCCAGGTCGAGGCCAAGGGGCTCGCCCCGGCCGCCGTCGAGGGTCAGCGCCTGGAGTACTCCGCCGCGAACGACGCCGGCGAGGTCGAGGTCCGCAACGACCGCGGTCAGGTGCAGCAGGCGGCGACCAACCGTCTGCGCCAGGCGGGCCAGGCGCAGGCGCCCGCGGCCCCGGCCGCGCCGACCGGCGCCCGTGGCGCGTTCGGCCAGCGCACGGACGCTCCCGAGCCCGCCGCGAACAACCGCGCGGATCGTCGCGCCGCAGGCAAGAAGAAGTAACCCGTCTCCTGGATGCCGTGCCCCCGCCGCCTCGCGGGGGCACGGCATCCGTGCGTCCGGGGAGGCCACGCGTGGTCGATTGGCCGGATCCGCGCGGGGATATCCTGACCTGATGAGCCCGCTGCGCCCCCTCGATCAGTCGTCGAAGCTGAAGGATGTCCTCTACGAGATCCGCGGGGAGGCCCTCGTCGAGGCCGATCGACTCGAGGCCGAGGGGCACTCGATCCTCAAGCTCAACACCGGCAACCCGGCCATCTTCGGCTTCGAGGCTCCGCACCAGATCGTGCGCGACATGATCGCGTCGGTGCCGCACGCCCACGGCTACAGCGACAGCCGTGGCATCCTGTCCGCCCGTCGCGCGATCGTGTCGCGGTACGAGCAGGAGCCCGGCTTCCCGCACGTCGACCCCGACCACGTGTACCTCGGCAACGGCGTGTCCGAACTGATCACGATGACGATGCAGGCCCTTCTCGACGAGGGCGACGAGGTGCTGATCCCGGCGCCCGACTACCCGCTGTGGACGGCGATGACGAGCCTCGGCGGCGGTACGCCCGTGCACTACCTGTGCGACGAGTCGCGCGAGTGGCAGCCCGACCTGGAGGACATCCGGTCCAAGGTCACTCCGCGCACCAAGGCCATCGTCGTGATCAACCCGAACAACCCGACGGGTGCGGTCTACTCGCGCGAGATCCTCGAGGGCATCGCCGACATCGCCCGCGAGCACTCGTTGCTGCTGCTGTCGGACGAGATCTACGACCGCATCCTGTTCGACGACGCCGTGCACATCCCGATGGCGACCGTGGCCCCGGATCTGCTCTGCCTGACCTTCAACGGCCTGTCGAAGACGTACCGCGTCGCGGGGTACCGGTCGGGGTGGCTCGTCATCACCGGGCCGCAGGACCACGCCGAGGGGTTCCTGCAGGGCATCAACCTCCTGGCATCCACGCGTCTGTGCCCCAACGTGCCGGCGCAGTTCGCGGTGCAGGCGGCGCTGTCGGGGGTGCAGTCCATCAACGGACTCATCGCGCCGTCCGGGCGGCTGCACGAGCAGCGGGATGCCGCGTGGAAGGGCCTCGAGGCGATTCCCGGGGTGTCGTGCGTGCTGCCGCGGGGTGCGCTGTATGCGTTCCCCCGATTCGACCCCGAGGTGTACGAGATCCCCGACGACGCGGCGTTCGTGCGTGACTTCCTCGTCGCCGAGCACGTGCTGCTCGTGCAGGGCTCGGGCTTCAACTGGCCCGCGACCGACCACGTGCGCATCGTGACGCTCCCGGAGGCTCGCGTGATCTCGGATGCCATCGAGCGTCTGGGCAACTTCCTCGCGTCCTGGCGGCCCTGAGCGCTCTCAGAGCAGCGCGAGGGCGGTGACGCGCCAGCGACCGTCGAGCCCCTCGATGCGGAGGGCGATCGCCCGTGTTCTCGTGCGCGCCGAGGCGATCACCGTGGCCTCGAAGACGCCGTCCACGGGCGAGAAGAGGTGCACCGAGCGGATCTCGTGCACGTCCCGCGGTGCCGCCATGCGTCGCGCGCTCCGTGCCCGCGCGGCCAGACCGGCGCGGACGACGATCGCCCGATAGACGTCCTCGGTGGTCCATCGCGCGAGCTGCTCGGCCTCGCGAACCCCGGCGAAGACCTCGAGCACCCCGCGCACGACGTTGCGGATGAAGACTTCTGCGGAGGGGAGCTCGTCCGACGAGGTGCGCTGGGGCGCGAAGAAGGCGTCGGATCGAACGGCGGTTCGGGACGTCGAACCACGGGGGAGGGGAGCAGGCATAGCGGGGGGAAACTTCCGTGTCTCGTGGTGCCGGGGACAGTGGCACGACGGTAGGACGGAGGCGGCCGGTGAAACCAACCGTGCGGAAGCTCGCAGATCACGCGAGTCGCGGGTGAAACGCGGGCGGTGGTCAGTCGGGGTGCCGCACGTCGCCGTGACCCCACAACTCCGGGAAGCTGGCGGCCTGCGACTGCTCCCAGAGTGCGGTGCGGCGGACGTTTTCCGCCTGGTCATCGAGATAATCCTCGACGCTGTCGAGCTCGATGCGCCACTCCTGCCCCGGCCCGACGCGCACCCCCCGGATGCGTCCCTCACCCACCAGCGATAGCACGCCCGGTACCTCTATCCCCAGCATCCGGGCGACGGATTCCGGGGACGCGAACCGGTCAGGGGGTGACGGCGCCTCGGGCACGCGATCATTATGTCCCCCGAGTTGCCGGGGCGACCATTTCACCCTCGTACTTCACCCGCCACGCCAACCGGCCCGGCGCGACGCCCCGCGCGGCTTAGGGTGAGAGGGTGTCGACACTCAGCGAACTCGTCTACGCCCAGGGCCGCTCCAGCGAAGCCGACGTCGAGTGGCTGCACCGACTCGCCGGTGACGGCCAGCTTCTCGCCGACCTCGCGTTCGCCGACATCGTGATCTGGGTGCCCACGCCCGACGACTCGTTCGTCGCCGTGGCGCACACCCGACCCGGGGGAGCGGCGACCCTGTTCTACCGCGACATCGTCGGTGATCGCGTGCGTCCGCAGTGGCGCACCCAGGTGCGCGAGGCGTTCCAGAGCGGACGCATCGTCGACTCGGCATCCCCGGACTGGTTCGAGGAGACGCCGACGCGCGTGCGCGCGGTGCCCATCGTCCGCGAACTCTCGCGCGAGGGGCACCCCGTCACGACCGTGGGTGTTCTGACCCGCCACACCAACCTCGGTGAGACCCGCACTCCCTCACGGCAGCAGATCACCTTCAACGACTGCGCGGACGACCTGTTCGGCATGATCGCCTCGGGTGAGTTCCCCGACCTCAAGGCACCGACCTCACCCCGTCGCGGTGCCCCCCGCGCGTCGGACGGCCTCATCCGCCTCGACGTCGACGGCATCACGACGTTCGCCAGCCCCAACGCGCTCTCGGCGTTCAACCGCATGGGCTTCGACGACGAGCTCGAGGGCGAGTCCCTCGCCGAGGTCACCGAGCGTATCCTCCCGGCGAAGCGCCAGGACGTCGACGAGTCCCTGCCGATCGTCGTCACCGGTCGGGCCCCATGGCGCGCCGACATCGAGGCGCGCGGCGTGCAGGTGTCGCTGCGCACGATCCCGCTCCGCGACCGCGGCACGCGCATCGGCGCGATCGTGCTGAGCCGCGACGTGACCGAGATCCGGCACCAGGAGCAGGAGCTCATCACCAAGGACGCGACGATCCGCGAGATCCACCACCGCGTCAAGAACAACCTCCAGACCGTGGCATCCCTCCTCCGCATCCAGGCGCGACGGACGCACTCGGACGAAGCGCGGGATGCCTTGACCCAGGCCATGCGGCGCGTGTCGGCGATCGCGGTGGTCCACGACACCCTGTCGGAGGGCCTCGCGCAGAACGTCGACTTCGA
Source organism: Microbacterium sp. T32 (assembly GCF_001619615.1). Taxonomy (GTDB): domain Bacteria; phylum Actinomycetota; class Actinomycetes; order Actinomycetales; family Microbacteriaceae; genus Microbacterium. The sequence continues at coordinate 227,227 of NZ_LQQP01000016.1, read as the reverse complement.
CGACGTGTTCGCCCGCGTGCTCAAGCTCGTCGCGGAAGTCGCGGCCGCGCCCAACACCCGCGCGCGGACGCGCAGCACGGGGCGGTTCGGCACGCTCCCGAGCGAGTACGCGACGCCCCTCGCGCTGGCGCTCACCGAGCTCGTGACCAACGCCGTCGAGCACGGCCTCGCGGGTCAGGAGGGCGACGTCGAGATCTCCGCCGAGCGCGGCGACGAGATGCTCGAGGTGCGCGTGCGCGACACGGGCGTGGGGCTGCCCGAGGGACAGGTGGGCCGAGGCCTCGGCACGCAGATCGTGCGCACCCTGATCCAGGGCGAGCTCGGCGGCACCATCGACTGGCACACGCTCATGGGGAACGGCACCGAGGTGACCATCGAGATCCCCCTGCGGTACATCGACCGCGCCAACACCTGACCCGGCGCAACCTCCGCGATCCGCGCTACCTCCGTAGCCTTCCGCACGCGCGGGCTGATTCAGGGCGGATCACTGAGGTTGCGCCGCCCGGCGCCCGGAGCCGCGCCCGGCGCAACCTCCGTGATCCGCGCAACCTCAGCCGCTCGCGGTAGTTTCGCGCTGACCCGGCGCGGATCGCTGACCCGGCGCGGATTGCGGAGCGAGCGCGGATTGCGGAGCGAGCGCGAGCGGGCCCGGAAATCGAAGAAGCCCGCCCCGGGAGGGGCGGGCTTCTCGGCGACGTGGCGTCAGGAGGCGCGGCGGGCGCGCGCGGCGCGGCGCTTGAGCGCGCGGCGCTCGTCCTCGGAGAGGCCGCCCCACACGCCCGAGTCCTGGCCGGACTCGAGGGCGTACTGCAGGCAGACCTCTGTGACGGTGCAGCGCGCGCAGACCGACTTGGCCTTCTCGATCTGGTCGACCGCGGGGCCGGTGTTGCCGACGGGGAAGAACAGTTCGGGGTCGACGGTCAGGCAGGCTGCTTTGTCGCGCCAATCCATAGGGGTGCTCCTTGTTGCGGAAAAATTTCGGATGGCGGGCACCGGGGTTCGGGTCCGGTACCCTGGTGGGATACGCGAGCGATTGCTCGCCCCACGTCGCTGTGGGAGCACACGGCTTTTTCCATGCTCCCACAGCACTTCCGGCCGATCAAGAGGTAACCGGCAGGTTTCCAGGTTGCAACGCTGGGGAAACACTCGTCGGGAAGGATCGCGGGTCATGCCGGTTCGTCTTCTGGCCGCGCTCGTCCTCGGGCTCGAAGCGATTGGCGTGCTGGCGCTCGCCGGGTGGCAGGTCGTGGCCCTCATCGGGGGCGACACCGACTCGGTGGTCAGCTCGCTCGCACTCATCGTGCTCACCGTCATCGGCGCCGCGGCGATCGGCGCCTTCGCCGTCGCGACCGCGCGGGACGTCTCGACCGGCCGGTCGGGCGGCATCGTGACGCAGCTGCTGATCCTGTCGGTCGCGATCGGCGCGCTGACGGGGGAGTGGGCCGCGCCCGGCGTGGCCCTGCTCATCGCGGTGCCCGCGCTCGTCGGCCTCGCGCTGCTGATCCTCGCCGTGCGTGCCGCGTCCCCGCGGCGCCGCGACGACGCCTGACCCGCGGCGCCCCGCCCCGCGCTCGCGGGTTGAGCGACGCCCGGAGCGGACACGACGAAGGATTACCGCCCGCCGTCCGCCGCGTCAGCGCGGATGCGCCTGTTGATGTGCGCAGATCTCCTGCGTTGTGTCCGTTCGGGACCGACCCCGGTGCGGCCGAACGCCGCGCCCGGGGTCAGGCGGTGGCGAGGCCGAGCGTCTTGCGCAGGCGTGCGACGTGGCCGGTGGCCTTGACGTTGTACTGCGCCTCGACGATGCGGCCGTCTTCGTCGATCACGAAGGTCGAGCGCAGCACGCCGGTGATCGTCTTGCCGTAGTTCTGCTTCTCACCCCACGCGCCGTAGGCCTCGTGGACGGCGTGGTCGGGGTCGCTCAGCAGCGGGAACGTCAGGCCGTCGCTGTCGCGGAACGCGCGCAGCTTCTCCGGGGTGTCGCGTGAAACGCCGAGGACGGTGTATCCGGCGCCCTGGAGCGAGGAGAGGCTGTCGCGGAAGTCGCACGCCTGCGTCGTGCACCCGGGCGTCTGCGCCGCGGGGTAGAAGTACACGATCACGCGGCGACCGCGGAAGTCGCTGAGCGAGACGGGGTGCTCGTCCTGGTCGAGCAGGGTGAAATCGGGAGCGGCCTGGCCGGCTTCGAGAGTCGTCACCCCTCCAGCCTAGAACGCTCGATGGATCGGAACGTCGTAAGAAGTCGTTGCAGCGAATCGAGGCGGGCCGCCGCCCCCGGGCCGAGGCGACCGGATGCCACGGCCTCGACGATCGCGCAATCCGGGGCGTCCGGGAGGTGGGTGCAGCCGCGCGGGCACTCCTCCGCGACCTCGGCGAGGTCGGTGAACGCGGCGAGGACGTTCGCGGGGTCGACGTGCCCGAGACCGAAGGAGCGGACGCCGGGGGTGTCGATGACCCACCCGGACCCGGCCGGACCGCGGTAGCGCAGCGAGACCGCCGACGACGAGGTGTGACGACCGCGGCCGGTGACCTCGTTGACGTGGCCGGTGGCGCGCTCGGATCCCGTCAGGGCGTTCACGAGCGTCGACTTGCCGACGCCGGAATGGCCGACGAAGACGGTCGAGTGGCCCGCGAGGGCTTCGCCGATCCGCTCGAGCGGCATGTCCTCCCGCCCGCTCGTGAACACGCGGAGGTCGACGCCCTCGAAGTGCGAGAGGAACTCGCTCGGATCCGACAGATCGGTCTTGGTCACGACGAGCATCGGACGGATGCCGGCATCCAGCGCCGCGACGAGATAGCGGTCGACGAGGCGTTCGCGCGGTTCCGGGTCGGCCGCGGCCACGACGATGAGCATCTGGTCGGCGTTGGCGACGATGACGCGCTCGACCTGGTCGGTGTCGTCGGCGCTGCGCCGAAGGAGCGACGTCCGCTCCTCGATGCCGACGATGCGGCCGAGCGTGCCCTCGGCGCCGGAGAGATCGCCCACGACACGCGCACGGTCGCCGTTGACGATCGGCTGCTTGCGGAGCTCCCGCGCGCGGGTCGCGAGGACACGTCGCTCGTCGGGGCCGTCCTCGTCGACGAGGACCGTGTACCGGCCGCGGTCGACGCCCAGCACCCGGGCGATCTGCGCGTCGGCATGGGCCGGGCGGCGCTTGGTGCGCGGGCGGTTCGCCTTCGGGTTCGGGCGGACCCGGACCGACGACTCGTCGAATTCGAGGTCGTCGTCGTCATCGGCTGCGTCGTCGAGCCAGCTCACGCGTCAGTCCGAGGCATCCGTGCCCAGCATCGTCTGCCAGAGGGCCGCGAACTGCGGCAGGGTCTTCGCGGTCGTGCCGATGTCGTCGATGACGATGCCGGGGACGCGCAGACCGATGAGGGCCCCGGTCGTGGCCATGCGGTGGTCGTGGTGGGCCTTCCACTCGCCGCCGCGCAGCGGCGCGGGGACGATCCGGATGCCGTCCTCGAGCTCGTGCGCCTCGCCGCCGATCCCGCGGAGGTTTCCGACGAGAGCGGCGATGCGGTCGGTCTCGTGCCCGCGGATGTGGCCGATGCCGTGCAGCGTCGTCGGGCCGTCGGCGAAGGCGGCCAGGCCGAAGATCGTCGGGGCCAGTTCACCGGCCGCCGAGAGGTCGAGCTCGGCGCCCACGATGGCGTCGCCGGCGGTGACGGTGAGCGTGCCGCCGCGGCGGCTCACGCGCGCACCCATCTCGCCGAGGATCTCGGGGAGCAGCGCACCGGGCTGCGTGCTGTGCGCGGGCCAGCCGGTGACGGACACCGATCCGCCGGTCACCATCGCCGCGGCCAGGAACGGGGCGGCGTTGGACAGGTCGGGCTCGATGGCGACGTCCTTCGCGCGGATCGGGCCGGCCGGCACGATCCACTCGCCGACCGCGGGGCGTTCGACGTGGACGCCGCGGTGCGCGAGGGCCTCGACCGTCATGTCGATGTGGGGCACGCTCGGGAGTCGCGAACCGACGTGGCGCAGGTGCAGTCCGACGTCGAAGCGGGGAGCGCTGAGGAGGAGCCCCGAGACGAACTGGCTCGACTGGCTCGCGTCGATCTCGACCTCGCCGCCGCGTACGTGCCCGTGGCCGCGAACGGTGAAGGGGAGTGTCCACCCGCCGCCCGCGTCGATGTCCACGCCGACGTCGCGCAGTGCCGACACCATGGCGCCCATCGGGCGGTGCAGGGCGCTCTCGTGGGCCGTGACGTACACGTCGCCGCGCGCGAGACCGGCGACCGGGGTGACGAAACGCATCACGGTCCCGGCCTGACCGCAATCGACGGTCGTGCCTCCCGTAAAGCTCGACGGTGGGGTCACACGGAGGTCGGGGCCGAACGGGGATCCCTCGTCGATCTCCTCGATCTCGACGCCGAGCGTGCGGAGCGCGTCGATCATGCGCGCCGAGTCGTCGGAGTGGAGCGGCGCGTGCAGCACGCCCGGACCGTCGGCCAGCGCGGCCAGGACGAGCTCGCGGTTGGTCAGCGACTTCGACCCCGGCACCGTGACCGTGGCATCCACCCCGCCGTCGGCGACGGGCGCACGCCACTCCCCGCGCGGCGCGGCGGTCGGGGAAAGGGGGGAATACCCGTGGTCGCTCATCGGTTTCTACCCTACTGAAAGGGGATGACACGTGACCGCACTTCTCGAACGTCCGGCTCTGGGTTCAGCCCTGAGGTGGGCCGAAGACACGCCCGACGTAGACTTGCCGTCGATGGACGACAAGGCACCCACGGGTCCGCTCGACGCGGAGCCCCGCGCACAGTTCGAAGAGCAGGCACTGCCCTTCATGGATCAGCTGTACGCGGCGGCGATGCGCATGACCCGGAACCCGGCCGACGCGGCCGACCTCGTGCAGGAGACCTTCGTGAAGGCCTTCGGCTCCTGGTCGAGCTTCACGCAGGGCACCAACCTCAAGGCGTGGCTCTACCGGATCCTGACGAACACGTACATCAACACGTACCGCAAGAAGCAGCGCGAGCCGTACCAGAGCGCCATCGACGACCTCGAGGACTGGCAGCTCGGCGGCGCCGAGTCGACGACGGCCACGAGTGCCCGTTCGGCCGAGGCCGAAGCGATCGACCACATGCCGGCATCCATCGTGAAGGACGCGCTGCAGTCGATCCCCGAAGATTTCCGGTTGGCGGTGTACCTCGCGGACGTCGAGGGCTTCGCTTACCAGGAGATCGCCGACATCATGAAGACCCCGATCGGCACGGTCATGAGCCGCCTGCACCGCGGCAGGCGGTTGCTGCGTGACCTGCTGTCGGACTACGCGAAGGAGCGCGGCATCCAGGCCGCGACGGGAGTGAAGAAATGAGCGACTGCGGCTGCGACAAGGCACGGCGTGATCTGGAGGAGTACCTCCGCAACGAGGTGTGCAAGACGGAGCACAACGACATCCGCGAGCACCTCGAGAACTGCCCCGAATGCCAGAACGAAGCGCTCGTGGCACGGACCCTGACCGACGTCGTCGCCCGCGCGTGCAAGGAGACGGCCCCGGACGAGCTGCGCGATCAGGTGCTGGCGCGACTGCGGTCGCTGCAGGCCTCGCACTGACCCCGCGAACTCCCCGCGCGAGGGCGGTGATCCGTAGGCTGGGGTGATGGCCTCCGCGCAGAACACGACGCCCCCTCTCGACGCCGAATCGACCGCGGCGCTCGCCGCCACCGGTCTGGAGTACGCCCTCGTCGACATCGAGGGAGACAGGTTTCCCGCGTTTCTCTCCTCGGTCGCCCGAGGCTTCCTCGGGGAGGAGCCGACGAAGGAGCAGGTCGAGAACTCCCGAGAGGGCCTGCGCGGCCGTCGCCTCATCGGTGTGTACGACCGTGCGGGCGACCAGCCGGACGCTCCCGTGGCCACGGTCGACTCGTGGGTGAGCGAGCTGACGGTGTCGCCCGGCCGGACGATCCCGCTGTGGTCGATCAGCGCCGTCACGGTCGCGCCCACGCATCGCCGCCGCGGCATCGCCACGGCGATGCTCACCGGCGAACTGCGGGCGGCCGCGGCCGCCGGATACGCGCTGGCCGGACTCACCGTCACGGAGGCCACGATCTACGGGCGGTGGGGGTTCTCGCCGGCCGCCTGGGCCTCGGACGTGACCGTCGACACCCGCCGCGTGCGCTGGACGGGTCCGGTGGCGCCCGGGCGTCTCGATTTCGTCCCGCGTGAGAGTCTGACCGCGCGTCTGGCCGCCGTGCACGAACGCATCCGCGTGCAGCGCCCGGGTGCGGTGCCCGGCTGGGACGGGCGCTGGCGCGGGATCGCGGGCCTGACCCCGGAGGCTCCGGATGCCAAGAAGGTCCGGGCCGTGGCCTACACCGATACCGCCGGGGTCGAGCGGGGTGTCCTCGTCTACACGATCGCCGAGCGCGAGCAGTACACCGAGCACGAGCTGCAGATCCGCGCGCTCTTCGCCGACGGTGACGAGGCCCTCGCCGCCCTCTGGCGCTTCGCCCTCGAGCACGACCTGGTCGGCAAGGTGACCGCGGAGCTCCAGCCCGCGGTGCCGCCTGTGCAGTGGATGGTGTCCGATCGGCGCGCGGTCACGGCCACCCTCACCGACCACCACTGGCTCCGTATCCTCGACGTGCCCGGGGCGCTGGCATCCCGTGCCTATTCCGGCCCGCTCGATCTGGTGATCGGCGTCGAGGACGGGCTGGGCATCGCCGACGGAGCGTGGCGGGTCCGCATCGGTGCGGACGGGGAGGCCTCGGTCGAGCGCACCGATGGGGAGCCTGAGGTGTGGATGCCGGTCGGGTCGCTGTCGTCGCTCCTCCTCGGGGGCGTCCGGGCGACCGAACTCGCCATCGCCGGGCTGGTGCGCGGTGCGGGCGACGATCTGGCCGCGATCGACGCGGCATTCGCCCCCGCGGCGACGCCGCTCCTCGACATCTGGTACTGAGAATCACCCATAGAGTCCCCGAGTAACATCCCCCCGATGTCCGACGCCCCTGCCCCTCCCGCCGTTTCCCGGCGCGGTCGGCGTACCCGGGAGCGTTCGGGCGCATTCCTCCGCGCGGCGGGGCGGTACGTCCGAACCCACCCGGTCTCGTTCGCCTTCGTGGTGATCATCCTCACTTCGGCCGCGCTCACGGAGTCGCTCTGGGGAGAGGACGCGTCCATCTGGGGCGCCGGACCCCTCGCGACGTTCGCGGCGGGGAGGTGGTGGACGCTCCTCACCGCCCTCGTGATCCCGGACTCGACCATCGACGCCGTGGTGTCGGCCGTGCTGGCGGTCACGATGCTCGCTTATGCCGAGCGGCTGCTGGGGTCGCGGCGGACCGCGGTCCTCCTGGCCGTGCTCGGGCTCGCGGGTCTGCTCACCGGGATCGGACTGCACGCGGCGGCGTGGGCGGTGACCGACCTGCGCCCGGTGATCGCCGCCGAGGTGCCCGTCCTCGACCCGACGACGCCGATCGCGGGCGTCGTGATGGCCGCTTCGGCCTTCGCATCGACGCTGTGGCGCCGCCGGGTGCGCCTCGTCGGTTTCGCCGCGCTCGCCCTCTTCGCGCTGTACGCCGGGGACGCGGACTCCTGGTACCGCCTCAGCGCCGCGCTCATCGGTCTCGTCGTGGGTGAGATCCTCGCCCGCGGCCGGGAGAGACGCGCCTGGCATCGCGGCTCGACCCGCGAGACGCGGACGCTGCTCGCGCTCGTCGTCGCGGTCGTGGGAAGCGGCCCGCTGGTCGCCCTCATCAGCGGCGGCGGTCGCGGCCCGCTCTCGCTGGTCGTGGATGCGTACACCCAGTACGACGATGAACTGCTGTCGCGGTGCGGTCGCATGTCCTCGTCGGTGTGCGACGAGCAGGTGGCGCTGCTGATGACCCGCGGGCTCGGCCCGGCGTTGTTGGCCGTCACCCCGCTCGTCCTCATGCTCGTCGCGGCATGGGGGCTGCGGCTCGGACGCCGCGCGGCGCTGATCCTCGCGGTGCTCACGCTCGTGGCATCCGCCGTCATCCCCGTCATCTCGCTGATAAACGGCCGTCTGCGTATCGACCCATGGGTCGACGGCAGCGGTGCGGAGTACGTGCTGTGGGCCCTCGCCACGGTCGTGATCCCGTTGGTGCTGGCGATCGTGCTTGTCTTGCAGCGGCGCAAATTCCCGGTGCTCGCGACGCGCGGCGCGGCACGCACCGTTGCCGTCGTCATCGGCGTCGCCTTCGTCGCGTGCGCGTCCACGTTCTTCGCCATCGAGGAGCTCGGGCGCCGGTCCTTCGACCGTGACCCGTCCGTTCCCGACCTCGTCCTCCTGACGCTGCGGCGCTTCCTCCCACCCGCGTACACGAACCCCGCCGGGGTCGCGACGTTCCCGCACCACGGACCGGCGCTGTTCGCGTACCAGTGGGTGGGCGTGCTGTTCTGGGTCATCGTCATCGCCGCCGTCCTCTGGTTGTTCCGGCGGATCCAGCGTCCCGATCCCGGCGACACGCGTCTCTATCGGGAGCTGCTGCAACGCGGCAGCGACACCCTCGGGTTCCTGGGAACGTGGGCCGGCAACCTGCACTGGTACTCCGATGACCGCGAGTGCGCGGTGGCGTACCGGCTCGTGGGCGACGTCGCCCTCGCCGTCGGGGACCCGCTCGTGCCGGAGGGCCGTCGGTCGGAGACGCTGCGGACGTTCTCCGACTTCTGCGTCGAGCACGGCTGGACGCCCGCCTTCTACAGTGTGCACGAGGACACGGCCGCCGACCTCGACGCCCTCGGCTGGCGCAACGTACCCGTCGGGGTGGAGACGGTGATGGACCTGCCCGGACTGACCTTCGCTGGGAAGGCGTGGCAGAAGGTGCGTCAACCGCTCACTCGCGCGGAGCGGGAGGGCTACACCGCGGTGTGGACGCGCTGGCACGACCTCACCGTCTCGCAGGCCTCACAGGTCATCGCGATCGACGAGGAGTGGGTCGCCGACCGGGCTCTTCCGGAGATGGGCTTCACCCTCGGCTCGCTCGACGAATTGCGCGACCTCGATGTCCGCCTGCTCCTGGCGGTCGGACCCGAGGGACGCATCGAGGCGGTCACGAGCTGGATGCCGAGCTGGACCGACGGTGCCATCACGGGGTGGACGCTCGATTTCATGCGGCGTCGGACCGACGGCCCCAACGGCATGATGGAGTTCCTCATCGCGAAGGCCGCGCTGCAGCTGCAGGAGGAGGGGGCGGGGGTGCTCAGCCTTTCCGGCGCCCCCCTGGCCGAGTCGCCCGAGGCGCTCCGCGACGCCGATCCGGCGCCTCTCCGTGCTCTCCTGCGGTGGCTCGCGGAGGTGCTGGAGCCCGCGTACGGCTTCGCCTCCCTCTTCCGCTTCAAGGGCAAGTTCCGTCCGCGCTACCGCGAGCTGACCCTGGCCTACCGGGATCCGCTCGACCTGCCGGCGATCGGCGCGGCGGTGGGTCGCGCGTACCTGCCGGACGCCTCGCGTCGTGAGATCGTCGCCCTCGCGAAGAGCGCGTGGGGAGGGCGCCGGTGAACCGGTTCGTCCTGTCGTTCGAGCTGATCGACTCGCCGCTGCTCCTCGTCACCGTCGTGGTCGCCGTCGTCGGTGTCCTGGCGATTCTGCTGTGGCCGCCGCGCCGCCTCCTGGGCACGCTCCTCATCGCGGTGACCGCGGCACTCCTCACGTACATCGTGGTGCACGTGCTGGAGGGCCGAGGGGTCTTCGACGGTCTGCTCCCCGTCCATGCCGCCGTCTGGGCAGCGGGAGGCGTCGGAGCCGTGGCCGTGGGTGTCGTCGGGGTGTGCCTCCGACCCTGGGGGCGTCGGATCGTCGGTGTCGTGACGGTCCTCGCCGCGCTGTTCGCGGCGGCGCTGGGCGTGAACGCCTCCTACGGGGTGACGCACAACCTCGCCGCGATCCTGGGCGTGCAAGCTCTCGATCCCGCGACCCTCCCGCAGCGCGATGCCACGGCGAACGATCCCGCGACGCTCTATCGGACGTGGGCGCCCCCGGCCAGCATGCCGGAGAAGGGGTCGGTGAGCGCCCTCACGGGCAGCACGAAGATCCCGACGGGACAGTATTCCGCGCGAGACGCGTCACTCTACCTTCCGCCGGCGGCCCAGGTGCCGAACCCCCCGGCGCTGCCCCTCCTGGTGTTCATGATGGGGCAACCCGGATCGCCGGACCCCACCGCCCTGGCCAAGGCGCTCGATGCGTTCGCGGCGAAGCACGAGGGGCTCGCCCCGATCGCGATCGTGGTCGACCAGCTCACGGCCCCCGACCGAGACCCCACGTGCGTCGACTCGGCGAAGTACGGTGCCGTTGCGACCTACATCAATCAGCTGGTGCCCCAGTGGGCCGAGAAGAACCTCAACATCGTCACGGATCACCGGTATTGGACGATCGGCGGCTTCTCCAACGGCGGTTCCTGCGCTGCCCTCTACGGCACGAAGTACCCCGGGACCTGGGGCAACCTGCTCGACGTGATGGGGAACGAGTTCCCCGGATCCGAGCACGTCGAGCGGACCGTCGCGGAGGTCTACGGCGGCGACGCCGGTGCCTTCCAGGCGAACAAGCCCTCGGTGATCATGGCCGCGGCTCCCGCCGGCAGCTACGCCGGGCACACCGCCATCTTCACCTGGGGGAGCCTCGACACCACGTACGGTCCGGGGCAGCTCGCGAACTCCCAGGCGGCGCAGGCGGCCGGGTTCAGCGTCCTGACCCACATCGTCGATGGAGCCGGTCACACGGGCGAGGCGCTCGACAAGAGCCTCACCTTCGCGATTCCCGCCCTGGCCTCCACACTCGGCCTCGCCGCGCCGGCATCCTGAGTCCGGAGCTCGATCGCTTTTCGCCGTCGGTCGTTCGGAGAACGACGAAGGGCCCGGTCATCACGACCGAGCCCCTGCGTCCTTCGGGGTCAGAGCGAGAGCGCGGCCTTCATGATGGCGGCGTGCTCGTTCGCGTGCACCTTCGGCGATCCGGTGGCCGTCGAGGCGGCGGCTGCGCGGGAGATCACGCGGATGCCGCGCCCACCGAGCTGATCGGCGACCTCGAGCGCGATGAACGGCCAGGCGCCCTGGTTCTCGGGCTCGTCCTGAACCCACAGGAGCTCGGCGTTCGGGTAGGTCTCGAGCACCCGGTTCAGCTCTTCGACCGGAGCCGGGTAGTACTGCTCGAGGCGCACCAGGGCGATCTCGGGGTTGGGGTTCTTGTCGAGCTCGGCGCGCAGGTCCCAGTGGATCTTGCCGGCGTGCAGGAGCACGCGCTTGACGGCGCCGCGGTCGATGCCGCGGTCGTCGTCCAACACCGGCTCGAAGCGTCCCTCGAGGAAATCCTCGACCGGGCTCGTCGCGCCGCGCAGACGCAGCATGGCCTTCGGCGTGAACACGATGAGCGGGCGACGGGGGCGCTGGTACGCCTGGCGGCGCAGCAGGTGGAAGTACGACGCCGGGGTCGACGGGCGGGCGACGATCATGTTGTCCTGCGCGCACATCTGCAGGTAGCGCTCGATGCGGGCGGACGAGTGGTCGGGACCCTGACCCTCGTAGCCGTGGGGGAGCAGCAGCACGACGCTCGACTGCTGCGCCCACTTCTGATCGGCCGACGAGATGAACTCGTCGATGACCGACTGGGCGCCGTTGGCGAAGTCGCCGAACTGGGCCTCCCACAGCACGAGGGCGTCCGCGCGCTCGACCGAGTAGCCGTACTCGAACGCCATCGCGGCGTATTCGCTCAGCAGGGAGTCGTACACCCAGAAGCGGCCCTGGTTCTCGCTGAGGTTCGCCAGCGGCAGCCATTCCTGACCGTTGTTGCGGTCGTGGAGCACCGCGTGGCGCTGCACGAAGGTGCCGCGACGGGAGTCCTGACCGGCGAGACGCACGGGCGTGCCCTCCATCAGCACCGAACCGAAGGCGAGCAGCTCGCCGAAGGCCCAGTCGATCCCGCCGTTGCGGCTCATGTCGAGACGCTTCTCGAGCAACTGCTGGAGCTTGTTGTGCACCGTGAAGCCGTCCGGCTTGTTCACGAACGCGTCGCCGATGTGGTGCACGACCTCGCGCGACACACCCGTGGTCTCGGGCGCCCCGACGACGACGACGTCGTCCGCCGCGTCGGTCGAGACGACCGGGGTGGCCCCGGTCTCGGCCGCGTGGGTGTCGGCGAAGGCGACTTCCAGACGGTTCTGGAAGTCCTGCTTGGCCTGCTCGTACTCGTCCTCGGTGATGTCACCGCGTCCGACGAGCGATTCCGTGTACAGACGGCGCACCGAGCGCTTCGCCTCGATGAGGTTCGTCATCAGCGGCTGCGTCATCGAGGGGTCGTCGCCCTCGTTGTGACCGCGGCGGCGGTAGCAGACGAGGTCGATGACGATGTCGCGGTGGAACTCCTCGCGGTAGAGGAACGCCAGGTCGGCGGCGCGCACGACGGCCTCGGGGTCGTCGCCGTTGACGTGCAGGATCGGGGCCTGGATGGTCTTGGCGACATCGGTCGCGTACACCGAGCTGCGGGCGTCGGTCGGGGTGGTCGTGAAGCCGACCTGGTTGTTGACCACGACGTGGATCGTGCCGCCGGTGCGGTACCCGCGCAGCTGGGACATCTGCAGCGTCTCGACGACGACGCCCTGGCCGGCGAAGGCCGCGTCACCGTGGACCAGGATCGGCAGCCAGGAGAAGGTGCCGATCGGCTTCCGGTCCTGCTTGGCGCGCACGATGCCCTCGAGCACACCGTCGACGGTCTCGAGGTGCGACGGGTTCGCGGCGAGGTACACGGGGAGCTCCGCACCGGAGTCGCCCACGAACGTGCCCTCGGTACCGAGGTGGTACTTCACGTCGCCCGAGCCGCGCTTGCTGCCCACGGCGACGGCGCCCTCGAATTCGCGGAACACCTGGCCGTAGGTCTTGCCGGCGATGTTGGTGAGCACGTTGAGGCGTCCGCGGTGGGCCATGCCGATCGCGGCGCCGTCGAGGCCGGCGGATGCCGCGCCCTGGAGGATCTGGTCGAGCAGCGGGATGAGCGACTCGCCGCCCTCGAGGCTGAAGCGCTTCTGGCCGACGAACTTCGTCTGCAGGAACGTCTCGAAGGCCTCGGCCTGGTTGAGCTTCGACAGGATGCGCAGCTGCTCGTCGTGGCCGGGCTTGGTGTACTTCACCTCGACGTTGCTCTGGAACCACTGACGCTGCACCGGGTCCTGGATGTGCATGTACTCGACGCCGAGCGTGCGGCAGTAGGAGTCGCGGAGCACGCCGAGGATGTCGCGGAGCTTCGCCACGCGCTTGTTGCCGAGGCCGCCGGTGACGAACTCGCGGTCGAGGTCCCAGAACGTCAGCCCGTGCGACTCGATCTCGAGGTCGGGGTGCGTGCGCTGCACGTACTCGAGCGGGTCGATGTCGGCCATGAGGTGGCCGCGGACGCGGAAGGAGTTGATGAGCTCCTGGACGCGGGCGCTCTTGTCGATGCGCTCGGACAGGTCGACGCTGATGTCGGCGGCCCAGTGGATCGGCGCGTACGGGATGCGCAGCGCCGCGAAGATGTCGTCGTAGAAACCGCGCTGCCCGATGAGAAGCTCGTGCACCTTCTTCAGGAATTCGCCCGAGCCGGCGCCCTGGATCACGCGGTGGTCGTAGGTGCTGGTGAGGGTGATCGTCTTGCCGATCGCCAGCTCGTTCAGCGTCCGCTCGCTCGCGCCCTGGAACTCGGCGGGGTACTCGAGCGCGCCCGCGCCGATGATCGCGCCCTGGCCGCGCATGAGGCGGGGGACCGAGTGGACGGTGCCGATGCCGCCCGGGTTCGTCAGCGAGATGGTCGTGCCCTGGAAGTCGCCGGGCGTGAGCTTGTTGGAGCGCGCGCGACGGACGAGGTCTTCGTAGGAGGCGAGGAACTCACCGAACGTCAGCGTGTCGGCGCGCTTGATGCTGGGCACCAGCAGTGCTCGCGTGCCGTCCGGCTTGGGCATGTCGATCGCGATGCCGAGGTTGATGTGAGCTGGGGCCACGACCGAGGGCTTGCCGTCGATCTCGGCGTAGTAGACGTTCTGGCTCGGGAACTCCTTGAGCGCCTGGATGAGCGCCCACCCGATGAGGTGCGTGAAGCTGACCTTGCCGCCGCGCGTCCGCGACATGTGGTTGTTGATGACGATGCGGTTGTCGATCATCAGCTTGGCCGGGATCGTCCGGACGCTGGTCGCGGTGGGGACCGTGAGCGAGTCGTCCATGTTGCTCGCGAGAGCCTTCGGCATCCCCTTGAGGACGGTGACGCGGTCTTCCTCGGTGCTCTCCGCATTCGCCGACGGCGCGGCGTTGGGGGCCTGCGCGGGGATCGGCTGCGGCTTTGCCGGCTTGGCCGTGGTGCGCGCCACGGGAGCCTGACCGACCACCGGGATGGGTGCGGTCACGGGCTTCGGTTCGGCCGGCGCCGCCGTAGGCGGGGACGGGGGCGCTGCGGCGGCGTCGCCGGCTCCGTCGACGACCGGATGGTACGCCTCCAGAATCGGCCACCAGGCCTTGTCCACGGAGTGCTTGTCGACTTTGAACTGTTCGTAGAGCTCGTCCACGAGCCACTCGTTCGCGCCGAACTCGCCCTCGCTCGAAGTACCGACGCCCGTCACCTGGCTCGACACAGTCGATCGCCTGCTTTCCTCGATGAAGATTCGTGTGGATGCACGCAGTGATCCTCGTTGCGCACTCTCTCCAGCCTAGCCGAGTATTCCCGCCCCTTCCCGGGTCGCGGCATCGATGGATGTGATGAGGTGGATGCCATGGAGTTCTCCGGTGCACAGCCCGACGTCGACCTGACCTATTCGGATGTTTTCCTGGTCCCGCGTCATTCCGAGGTGGGCAGCCGCTTGAGCGTCGACCTCGCGCCGGGCGACGGGAGCGGCGCGACCCTTCCGCTGGTGTCCGCCAACATGAACTCGGTCACGGGGCCCCGTCTCGCGGCGACCCTGGCGCGTCGCGGCGGCCTCGGCGTGCTTCCGCAGGATCTGGCGCTGCCGCGGTTGGTCGAGGCGGTGGAGTGGGTCAAGGCGCAGCCCGTGGCGTGGGACGCCGCCCTCGTGTTCCCGCCGTCGGCCACGGTCGCCGAAGCCCGCCGCGTGCTCCCCGCCGTGCCCGGGCGGGGGATCGTGGTGGCCGATCAGCGCGAGGGCGGCACGATCCCGCTCGACGGCTACCGCGGCATCGTCCCGGCTCCGCGCCTGGCCACCGCGCTCCCGGACGCGACCCTCGGCGACATCGCCCGCACCGACGCCCCGCCGGTCGAGGTCGAGCGGATCGGCGACCCCCACGAGGTGTTCGAGCTGGTCGGTTCGGCGGACATCGTCCCCGTCGTCGATGGCGACCGCATCGTCGGGACGCTCTCGGCGCGGAGCGCACTGCGCGACTCGGTGTACCGCCCCGCCGTCGACGCCGACGGGCGGCTCATCGTGGCAGCCGCCGTGGGGATCAACGGCGACGTGGCCGGAAAGGCGCGCGCGCTCGCGGCGGCCGGCGTCGACGTCCTCGTGGTCGACACCGCGCACGGCCACCAGGAGCAGATGCTGCGGGCGCTGCGCGAGGTCGCGGCGCTGGACCTCGGCATCCCGATCGCCGCGGGCAACATCGTCACCGCGGACGGCGTGCGCGATCTCACGGACGCGGGCGCGTCGATCCTCAAGGTCGGCGTCGGGCCGGGCGCGATGTGCACCACGCGCATGATGACCGCCGTCGGGCGCCCCCAGTTCTCCGCCGTGCTCGAGACGGCCGAGGCCGCCCGCGCGGTCGGAGCCCACGTGTGGGCCGACGGCGGCGTCCGCTATCCGCGCGACGTCGCGCTCGCGCTCGCCGCGGGCGCCGCGTCCGTGATGATCGGGTCGTGGTTCGCCGGCACGATCGAGTCGCCGGGGCTGCTGCGCACCGACGAGGACGGCCGGACGTTCAAAGAGTCGTGGGGGATGGCATCCACCAAGGCCGTCCAGGGGCGTTTCCAGGGACTGGATGCCTTCGAGCGGGCCCGCAAGGAGCTGTTCGCCGAGGGCATCTCGTCGTCGCGCATCTACCTCGACCCGCAGCGCCCGGGAGTCGAGGACCTGCTCGACATGATCACGTCGGGTGTGCGTTCGTCGTTCACATATGCCGGCGCCGCGACCGTGGCGGACTTCCACGAGCGGGCTCGCGTGGGACTGCAGTCGGCCGCCGGATACGAGGAGGGCAAGGCCCTGCCGGTCAGCTGGTGAGGGCCGCCGAGGCCGTGACGTCGGCCTCGAGCGTGATCCACGCGCCGAGCTGGACCGAGAGGTCGAGGTCGTCGCCCTCGCCTCGCGCCTCGCGCCGCGGGTCCGCCGGGAACCGACCGTCCCGGCGCATCGCCCACAACGCGTCGGCGTTGCGCCGCACGAGACACCGGGCGCGATCGGCATCCACCCCGTCCAGGTGCGACGCGGCGAGGCCCACGTACCGGGCGAGGATGCCGGCGAACAGTCCGCCGTCCCCGCCCCCTGCCGCGGGGAACAGGCCGTCGTCCGCCGCGCACCATCGATCGACCGCGTCCAGCACGGCCACGGTGCGCGGGCGGTCGTCGAGCGCGAGGGCGGCGCCGATCGCGACGCCCTGGTTGTACGTCCAGAGGTCGGGCCGGACCGTGCCGTGCTCGACGCCGTCGCGCACGAGACCCGTGTCGGGATCGTCGAGCGTTCTCGCGATCCAGGCGCTCAGCTGCGCGGCCAGCGATCGGTGGCGGCTGGGGGCGAGCACCATCGCCGCCGGCCCGTTCGCGGGGGCGTTGTAGAGGACGCTGCGGGTGCGCCAGGGGAGCGCCCCGACCGCGGGATCGTAGGCGCGCGCGAGGATCCGGGCGATGCGGGCGCGCGCGTGACCGCGCGGGCGCGTCTCGGCGAGCGCGAGTCCCATCCACGCGATGTCGTCGTAGAACGGGCTGATCCAGGTGCCGGCGGTGCGCAGCGTGACGCCGCGGAGCAGGTCGCCGATCAGTCGGCGCCGGCGAGCCGACGGGCGGTGCCGCTCGGCCTCGGCCAGCGCGTGCACGAGATGCGCGTGCCACCAGTAGTGCCACGTCCGCGCCCCGTCGCCCGCGGTGGAGGCGTGGGCCCAGGCGACCGGCCCGTACCTGTGCACGTACGCGGCGAGCACCGCGTCCTCCGCGGCGGCCGCGCGCTGCTGCGCGGGGGGAGTGGCATCCATGACTCCATCCTGGAGGGGGTGAGCGGATGCCGATCTCCCGGTGCCGTCGTCACCGGGAGGCCCTAGAATCGTGGGCACGATGGACGACCCTCCCAGTTGTAGACCCGAGCCCCGACGACCCTCTCCCGCTGCGAGCGGGGGTGACGCGTGATGGATTACGTCATGTTGGGCGTGGGGCTGCTTCTCACGGTGGGCACGGGCCTCTTCGTCGCGAGTGAGTTCGCGCTGGTCAACCTCGATCGCGCGGATCTGGAGGCGCGACGCGAGGCGGGGGAGTCCCGCCTGTCGCTCACGATCGACGCGCTGCGGATCACGTCGACCCACCTCTCCAGCGCGCAGTTGGGCATCACGCTGACGACGCTCCTCACCGGTTACACGATGGAGCCGGCGATCTCGAACCTCCTGCGTCCGGTCTTCCTCTCGTGGGCGATCCCGGAGGCCGTCGTCACACCCGTCTCCGCCGTGCTCGGCATCGGGATCGCCACAGTGCTGTCGATGATCCTCGGCGAGCTCGTTCCGAAGAACTTCGCGCTCGCCGTCCCGATCCGGGCCGCCAAGCTCGTGATGCCGTTCCAGGTCGCCTTCACGATGATCTGCCGGCCGGCGGTCGCCGTGCTCAACGGCAGCGCCAACGGCGTGCTGCGCGCGGTGGGCGTCGAACCCAAGGAGGAGCTCTCCGGCGCGCGCACGGCCGAGGAGCTGTCGAGCCTCGTCCGGCGCTCCGCGAGCGCCGGCATGCTCGAGAAGGACACCGCGTCGCTCCTCGACCGCAGCCTCACCTTCGCCCGGCTGAGCGCGGCCGACGTCATGACCCCGCGCCCGAGTGTCCACGCGCTCGCCGCGGGGGAGCCGACGGATGCCGTCATCCAGCTCGCGCGGCGCACCGGCCACAGCCGCTTCCCCGTCTACGACGAGTCGATGGACGACATCATCGGCGTCGTGCACCTCAAGGCGGCGGTCGGCGTCCCGCGTGATCGCCGCGCCGACGTCCCCGTCGCCGCGCTCGCGACCGAGCCGCTCCGCGTCCCCGAGACCGTGCATCTCGACACCCTCGTGACCGAACTCCGCACCCGCGGCTACCAGATGGCGATCGTCGTCGATGAGTACGGCGGCACGGCGGGCGTCGTGACGCTGGAGGACCTCGTCGAGGAGATCGTCGGCGAGGTGCTGGACGAGCACGACCGCTCGCGCGCGGGGGTGGTGCGCACCGCGGCATCCCTCACCTTCCCCGGCGACCTGCGCCCGGACGAGCTCCTCGACCGCGCCGGGGTGCGCGTGCCCGAGGGCGACGTCTACGACACCGTGGGCGGATTCCTCATGGCCGAGCTCGAGCGCATTCCGAAAGCCGGCGACACCGTCGAGATCGAGGAGGGCCTCCTGACCGTGCAGCGCATGGACGGTCGCCGCGTCGACCGCGTGCAGTTCACCCCCGCGCCCGTCGAGGAGAACGTCGACGACCTCGTGCGCGCCGCCAAGGGAGGTGACCAGCGATGAGCGATTGGGCCGGAATCGCCTGGCTGGTGGTGCTCCTCGCCGCCAATGCCTTCTTCGTCGGGTCGGAGTTCGCCGTCATCTCGGCGCGCCGATCGCAGGTCGAACCCCTCGCCGAACGCGGTTCGCGCTCCGCCAAGACCGCGCTCTACGCCATGGAGCACGCAACCCTCATGCTCGCGACGTGTCAGCTCGGCATCACGATCTGCTCGCTGCTGATCCTGAACGTCTCAGAGCCGGCGATCCACCACCTCATCGCCGAGCCGCTGGGGCTGACGGGGCTCTCCGAGGCCGCCGTCGACGTCGCGGGCTTCGTCGTCGCGCTGCTGCTGGTGTCATACCTGCACGTGGTGTTCGGCGAGATGGTGCCGAAGAACCTCGCGTTCTCGCTGCCCGACCGAGCCGTGCTGATGCTCGCTCCGCCGCTCGTGGCGGTGTCGAAGGCGTTCTACCCGATCATCGTCGCGCTGAACTGGACGGCGAACCACATCGTGCGGCTGTTCCGCGTCGAGCCGAAGGACGAGGCGACCTCGACTTACACGCTCGACGAGGTCGCGACGATCGTGAACCAGTCGCGTCGCGAGGGCGTCCTGGACGACGCGGCGGGGACGGTCACCGCGGTCGTGGAGTTCACGGAGAAGAAGGCCGCCGACATCGCGGTGCCGATGGCCGACCTCGTCACGCTCCCCGAGACGACGACGCCCGCCGAGATCGAACGGGCCGTCGCCCTGCACGGGTACTCGCGCTACGTGATCGTCGATCCGCACGGACACCCGACCGGATACGTCCACCTCAAGGACGTCCTCCGCGTCGCCGAGGGCCCGGAGGACGAGGCCCGCATGGCGCGGCCCATCCCGGCCAAGCGCATCCACCACATGGTGTCGGTGCTCGAGACGACCGACCTCGAGGACGCACTCGCCCTCATGCGGCGGTCGGGTCGGCACCTCGCGCAGGTCCGCGACGAGAGCGGCGAGGTGCGCGCCGTGCTCTTCCTGGAGGACGTCATCGAGGAGCTCGTGGGCGAGGTTCAGGATGCCACGGCCCGCCGCCGCTACGCCTGACGTCGGGGAGTGGCATCCGGGGTCCTTCGCGTAACGTCAGCGATCCGCCCATCCTCAGCGCCCGGTGGCGGGTCGCGACGGAGGATGTGCGGATCGCTGAGTTCCCGTGCTCAGTAGGCGCGCAGATACTGGGCCGGGGCGGGGAGGTCGGCGCCGAGCTCGACTGCCGCGCGGAGCGCGTAGTGCGGGTCGCGCAGCCACTCGCGGGCGGAGAGCACCGCGTCGGCGCGGCCCTCGGCGACGACCGACTCCGCGAGGTGCGCGTCGTCGATCATGCCGACCGCGGCCACGAGGATGCCGGTCTCACGGCGCACCTTCTCCGCCAGCGGCACCTGATACCCCGGGCCGGGCTGGATGCTCTGGTGCGGCACGAGTCCGCCGCTGGAGATGTCCACGAGGTCGGCGCCCGCGGCGGCGACACGCTCGGCCGCGCGGACGGTGTCGTCGATGTCCCAGCCGCCGTCCGCGGCATCCGTCCCGGAGAACCGGACGAACACCGCCGCGTCGGGCGCGGCCGCGCGCACCCGGCGGTGACCCGCTCGAGGAGGCGCACGCGTCCGTCGAAGGATCCGCCGTACTCGTCGTCGCGGTGGTTGCTGAGCGGCGAGAGGAACTGGTGCAGCAGGTAGCCGTGGGCGGCGTGCACCTCGAGGACCTCGAAGCCGGCCGCGACGGCGCGGCGAGCGGCATCCGCAAAATCGGTGACGACCTTCTCGATGCCCGCGGCGTCGAGCTCCCGCGGCTCGGCGAAGCCGGGGTAGGCGATCGCCGAGGGGGCGACGGTCTCCCAGCCGCCGTCCTCGACGGGCACGGATCCGCGGCCGCCGGTCAGCGGCGACGTGGTCGACGCCTTGCGTCCCGCGTGACCGAGCTGCACGCCCGCGACCGCACCGCGCGCACGGATCGCGGCGACGATCGGCGTCCAGGCATCGACCTGCGCGTCGTTCCACAGACCGACGTCGTCGGGGGAGATGCGGCCCTCGGGCGAGACCGCGGTGGCCTCGGCGATGACGAGCCCGGCGCCTCCGGCGGCGAACTGCGCGAGGTGCACGTGGTGCCAGTCGTTCGGGATGCCGTCGACGGCGCTGTACTGGCACATCGGCGAGACCCACAGGCGGTTGCGCGTCTCGATACCGCGGATGGTCAGGGGAGTGAAGAGGGTGCTCACGTCGGCCTCTCTCGTTCTAGGGTGACGCCATGACGGCGAGGGACTGGACCGGGCGCGATGCGGCCCGCACACTTCGAAGGCCAACGGACGCCGACGACAAGTATTCCCGCGGCGTCGTCGGGCTCCGCACGGGCTCGACGCGGTACCCGGGAGCGGCGGTGCTCGGCGTCGAAGCCGCCTGGCGCACCGGCACCGGCATGGTGCGGTACATCGGTCCCGCGCGGGCGCAGGACCTCGTCCTGCAGCGGCGGCCGGAGACCGTGACCGCGGACGGCCTGGTGCAGGCGTGGGTCATCGGATCGGGCACGGATGCCACCGAGCGCGATGCCGAGGAGACGGCGGCGCTCCGCGGCATCCTGTCCGGGAACGTGCCCGTGGTGACGGATGCCGGGGCGCTCGACCTCGCGCCCGCCGCCTCGGCACCTGTCATCGTGACACCGCACGCGCGGGAGTTGGCCCGGCTCCGTGCGGCGCTCGGTCTCGACCCCGAGGCGGCCGAGGACGACGACGCGCGGGAACGGGCGGCCGCGGAGACGGCGGACGCGCTGCGCGGGGTCGTGCTGTCGAAGGGGGCCGTGACGATCGTGGCCGCGCCGGGCGGGTGGGTGCGGCGCATCGCGACGGGCACGCCGTGGCTCGCGACCGCCGGCACGGGCGACGTGCTCGGCGGCGTCCTGGGGGCCGTGGCGGCGGGGGCGAGCGCCGCGGGTCGGACCTCGCTCGACGACCTCGCGGCCTGCGCGGCGACCGCGGCGTGGCTGCACGGCACGGCGGGAAGCGTCGCGGCCGCGGGCCGGGGCGGGGCCGGCGGGCCGATCACGGCGCTCGACGTCGCGGAGGCGCTGCCGGGGGTGGTCGCCGGCCTGCTCGACGCGGACTGAGGGACTCGATCCCATAACGGTTGCCCGCCGCGATGCCCGGGACGCCGCATGCGCGGGCGGTCGACGGCATCCGCTCGTCCGGGGCGTTCAGGGACGCCCGCTTAGGATGATCCGGTGGTGAGGCGTGTCGTCGTTCTGTTGCTGGCGTTCGTCGCCGTCCACGTCACGGTGGGGATTCTGGGCTTCCAACAGCCCAACGAGCCCATGGGCGACGTGTATCTGGTGTACGAACCGTGGTCGCGCTGCGCCCTCTTCGGCGGTATCGACGTCACGTCGTGCACGCGGTCGATCGGGTGGGAATGGCCCGGCATCACCGAGAAGTGGATCTATCCGCAGCTCGCGTTCCTGCCGATGACCTTCGCGTGGGTGTTCGCCTGGGCGACCGGCTACACGCAGGCGTGGGCGATCACCGTGTCGCTCGCGAACCTCGTCGCCTTCGTCGTCCTCGTCGGCTCGGGGCGCTCGCGCGGCCGCGTCATCGCTGCGGTGTTCTGGCTCGCCGCGATCCTGCTCATCGGCCCCGTCGGCCTGTACCGCATCGACGGGATCACGGTTCCGTTCGCGATCCTCGGCAGCATCTGGCTGGTGCGGCGGCCGTTCGTGGCATCCGTCCTCCTCTCCATCGCGATCTGGATGAAGGTGTGGCCCGCGGCGATCCTGGCCGCCGGGTTCGTCGCCATCCGCCGGCGCCTCGCGCTCGTGTGGGGAGCGGTCGCGGTGTCGCTCGCGACGATCATCCCCGTCGTGGCCCTCGGCGGCGCCCCGTACGTCTTCGGTTTCGTGGGGGACCAGACCTCGCGCGGCATCCAGATGGAGGCACCGGTCGGCGGGCTGTACATGTTCCTGGCGTCGTTCTACGTCCCGGGGTCGCAGGTCTACTACGACGGCACGGTCCTCACCTTCCAGGTCTCGGGGCCCTTCTCCGACATCGTCATCGCGGCCATGACGCCGATCATGCTGCTCGTGATGCTCGCCGTGCTGGTCGTGGGCGCGCGCAGGATGTGGCTCGGCGCGACGTTCCTAAGCGTCTTCCCGCCGCTCGCGCTGGCCCTCGTCACGGCGTTCATCGCCCTGAACAAGGTGGGCTCGCCGCAGTACTACGTGTGGCTCTTCCCGCCGGTGGTGCTGGGCCTGATGCTCGACCGCCGCCGGTGGTACGGATTCGCCGCGCTCACCCTCGCGATCGCCGGGGTCACCCAGTGGGTCTACCCGCTCGTGTACGACGGGCTCATGGCGACCAACCCCGCGCCGTTCCCCGTGTTCCTGCTCGAGCTGCGGAACCTCCTGGGCGTCGTGCTGATGGTGTGGGCGATCGTGCGCGTCGTGCGCGTCCGCACCGGTCGCGTCGCGCGCCCCAAGGATCTGCGCGAGTGGGTCATCGGGCGGCGCTCGGTTCCCGCGCGGGTCTCCGCGACCTAGGCTCGGACCATGCTCATCGCGTTCTCTGTCGCCCCGTCCGGAGTCGGTGCCGTCTCGGCGGAGAACCCCGACGGATCCGTGCACGATGCCGTCGCCGCGGCGGTGTCCGTCGTACGTGCGTCGGGGCTGCCGCACCGCACGACCTCGATGTTCACCGAGATCGAGGGGGAGTGGGACGAGGTGTTCGACGTCGTCAAGCGCGCGACGGATGCCGTGCTGCCCTACGGCTCCCGCGTCTCGCTCGTGCTGAAGGCCGACATCCGCACCGGCCGCACCGGCGAGATCGACGGGAAGATCGAGCGCCTCGAGCGCGCGATCGACGACGCGTCCTGAAACGCCGCCCGCCGCCCGCGGTGTCGGTGCCGCGGCGTCCGTGGCCGGGGCGTGCGTGGCCGGGGTGTCCGTGCCGGGGCGGCGTTTCGGGTGCGGCGTTGCGCGCCGGCATCCCTCGATAAACGCTCCCGCTCGGCATAAACGCTCTCTCCGGTCGTTTATGCCGAGCGGGAGCGTTTATGTGCCCATGCTGCCCGTAGGGCG
The DNA here is from genome assembly GCF_001619615.1 of Microbacterium sp. T32. GTDB lineage: Bacteria > Actinomycetota > Actinomycetes > Actinomycetales > Microbacteriaceae > Microbacterium. The sequence goes on along the minus strand of NZ_LQQP01000016.1, from coordinate 203,563 downwards.
CGGCGCTGAGGCGGCGCGGGCGCGGCGCGCCGAATCGATTCGACACGGCCCGGGGCGGGCCGCTAGCATCGCGGAGTGACCTCTTCGACGACCTCGAAGGGTGCGGCGACGCGGGCGCTCCTTTCTCTCGCCATCGGCAGTTTCGGTATCGGCATGACGGAGTTCGTCGTGATGGGCCTCCTGCCCAACATCGCGCGCGACCTTCTCCCCTCCGCCTGGGCCGCCTCGCCCGACGACGCCATCGCGCAAGCGGGCTGGCTCGTGTCGCTGTACGCGCTCGGCGTGGTCGTCGGTGCGCCGACGATCGCGGGGTCGGTGGCCCGGTTCCCGCGGCACCGCGTGATGATCGTGCTCGCCGCCGCCCTCGCCTTCTTCACCCTGCTGACCGTCATCGCCCCGACGTTCGAGCTGGTCGCGGCATCCCGGTTCCTCGCCGGACTCCCGCACGGCGCCTACTTCGGCATCGGCGCGCTCGTCGCGGCCGACGCCCTCGGCCCCGGCAACCGTGCCAAGGGCGTCGCGTTCGTGCTCACCGGCCTCACGATCGCGAACGTCGTCGGTGTGCCTCTGGGTACGCTGCTCGGCCAGCAGGTCGGGTGGCGCGCGGCCTTCGCCGTCGTGGCCGGCATCTTCCTGCTCGCGACGCTCAGCATCGCCCTCTTCGTGCCCGCCCATCCCGGGATGCCGGGACGCCGACTCCGCGACGAGCTGCGGGTGTTCCGCCTCGGCCAGGTCTGGTTCGCGCTGGGCATCGGCGCCATCGGGTTCGGCGGATTCTTCGCGATGTACAGCTACATCGCACCCATGGTCACCGATGTCGCGGGGCAACCCGAGTGGGTCGTGTCGCTGGTCCTCGTGATCGTCGGGCTCGGGATGACGGCGGGGAACGTCGTCGGCGGCAGCCTGGCCGACAAAGACCTCCGGTTCTGGCTCCGCGTGGGTCTCGTGTCCCTCGCCGTGGCATCCATCGGGCTCGCCCTGACCGCGGGGTGGATCGTGAGCCTCGTGGCGTTCGCGTTCCTCGTCGCGTTCTGCGGCTCGGCGCTCAGTCCCGCGATCCAGACCCGGCTCATGGACGTCGCGGAAGACAACCAGTCCATCGCGGCGGCGCTCAACCACTCCTCGCTCAACATCGGCAACAGCCTGGGCGCGTTCCTCGGCGGCCTCGTCATCGCCGCCGGTCTCGGCCTCGTCGCCCCCGCCTGGGTGGGCGCGGCGCTGGCGCTCGCGGGCCTCGTGGTCGCGCTCATCTCGTACCGCGTGGAGGACCGCAGCGGTCGTCACCCCGGACACCGGATGCCGGCGGCCGAGGCCGCGACCACGGCGATCACCGGCTCCATCCCGACGCAGGGCTGACCCCGAGGTCGCAGGCCGCGTTCTGGGCGCGGCGCCGAGGTTTCGGTGTCCAGGACACGCGGATGCCGCGGGCTCGCGTCCGCGTGTTCTGGACACTCAACCGATGTGGTCGACCCCGCTGCGCGCGACGCGGCGGCGGGTGCGGCGCCTCGGGCATCGGCATCCGGATCAGGCGGAGAACAGCCGCCGCAGGTGGTGGTCGACGGCGGCGGTCTCGATGAGGAAGCCGTCGTGGCCGAAGTCGCTCGTGAGGACGACCGCCTGATCCCCGTCGAGGGTGTTCCGGATGCCGCGGGCGATGCGATGCTGTCCGTCGACGGGAAACAGCCGGTCGGTGTCGACCCCGAGCACCAGCGTTGTGGCCGTGACACGGCGCAGGGCGTCCTCGACGCCGTCCCGATCGCGCCCCACGTCGTGGGAGTTCATGGCTTCGGCGAGCGTGAGGTAGCTGTTGGCGTCGAAGCGGCGGGTGAATTTGTTGCCGTGGAAGTCGAGGTACGACTCCACCGCGAAGCGCCCGCCGTGCCCGAGCGGACTCACACCCGACTGCCACGACCGCTGGAACCGCTGGTTGAGCTCGGTGGGGCTGCGGTAGCTCAGCATCGCCATGCGGCGGGCGAGGGCGAGCCCGCGGTGCGGGCCGTCGCCGTCGGCGGCGTCGTAGAACGCCCCGCCCGCGAAGCGCGGGTCCATCCGGATCGTGTCGGCCTGCACCGTGTTGAGGGCGATCTGGTCGGCGGTCGTGACCGGCGGGGAGGAGAGGATCGCGGCGCGCTCGACCCGGTCGGGGTGTCCGACGGCCCATTCCAGGGCGTGCATGCCGCCCATGGATCCGCCGATGACCGCGGCCCAGCGATCGATCCCGAGGGCGTCCGCCAGCAGCGCCTGGGCGCTCACCTGGTCGCGGATCGTCAGATACGGAAACCGCGCGGCCCACTCGTAGCCGTCGGGCGCGATGCTCGCCGGTCCGGTCGAGCCCTGGCATCCACCCAGCATGTTCGGGGCGATCACGAACCAGCGATCGGTGTCGATCGCGGCGCCCGGCCCGACGAGGTCGCTCCACCACCCGGCGGTGGGGTGCCCGGGACCCGCGGAACCGCGGACGTGGCTGTCGCCGGTCAGTGCGTGGAGCACCAGGACCGCGTTGTCGCGGGCGGGGGAGAGCTCGCCCCACGTCTCGTAGGCCAGGCGGAAGCCGGGCAGGCGCTCGCCGTTCTCGGTCCGGAACTCGCCGAATGCCGCGAAGCGCCGATCACCGACCGGGTCGCCGTCGCGCCACGCGCCGGTCGCCGGCGGCCGGCCGAGGAGGGACCGGGCGTCGGCCTCCGTGATCGGCGCCGACGGCACCGTGTCTTCGGAGATCTGCCAGTCCATGGCATCCATTCTCCCGGGTCGCATCGCCCGCGAAGCGACTGTTACGCGCTTGTCCAGCCCCGGTTCGCGGCGCGCCCTGTCGGCATGATCGAGGCATGGCGAACTTCCTCCTCATCGCGGCCTCGAGCGACATCGGCGGGGCAACGGCCCGACGCCTGCGCGACGCGGGCCATCGTGTGATCACGACCGCCCGGGACTCGTCGGTGATCGAGCCGGACGTGATCCTGGATGCCACCGACTTCGACGCCGTCGACCGCACCGTCGCCGAGGCGGGCGAGCTCGACGGCATCGCGGTCTTCGCGGGGTCGATGCTGCTCAAGCCGGCCCACTTGACCTCGCGCGAGCAGTACGACGGCATCGTCGCCGCGTCGCTGACGACGGCGTTCGCGGCGGTGCGCGCGGCCGGGAAGCGGATGCGCGGCGGCGGTTCCGTGGTGCTGACGTCGTCGGCCGCGGCGCTCGCGGGCCTCGCGAATCACGACGCGATCGCCGCCGCGAAGGCCGGGGTGATCGGCCTGACGCTCTCGGCCGCGGCGAGCTATGCGAGCCAGGGGCTGCGGATCAACGCCGTCGCCCCCGGCCTCGTGCAGACGCGGCTGACCGAGGGCCTCACCGCGAGCGAGACGTCGCGGAAGGTCTCCGAGGCGATGCACCCGCTCGGCCGGCTCGGCGAGCCCGACGACGTCGCCCGGGCCGTGGAGTTCCTCCTCGACCCCGCCAACGCGTGGATCACGGGCCAGGTGCTGGGGGTCGACGGCGGTCTCGGCAGCCTCCGCCCGCGGCAGCGCCTCTGACGTCGCGCGTGCCCGCGCGAGCCCGCGCGAGCCCGCGCGAGGGGTCAATATCTGTCGCTTCCGGCACTCGGAAGCGACAGATATTGACCCCTCACGCCCGTGGTCGCGAGGCGGACGCGACGACGCCCCGACCCGGCGGACCGGGGCGGGGCGTCGAAGGGAGCGCGGCTCAGGCGCGGGCGGCCTCGGACAGGCGCCGCGCGGCGGCGAGGGCCTGGTCGAGGTCGGCCTTGAGGTCGTCGATGTTCTCCAGGCCCACGGACAGGCGCACGAGGCCGGGCGTGACGCCCGACGTGAGCTGCTGCTCGGGGGTGAGCTGCGAGTGCGTCGTCGAGGCGGGGTGGATGACGAGCGAGCGCACGTCGCCGATGTTGGCGAGGTGGCTGAACAGCGTCAGCGAGTTCACGAACTCGCGCCCGGCCTCGACGCCGCCCTTGAGCTCGAACGACAGCACCGCGCCGACGCCCTTGGGGGCGTAGTTGTTCGCGGCCGCATACCAGGGCGAGGTGGGCAGGCCCGAGTAGTTCACGCTCGCGACGTCGTCGTGCGCCTCGAGCCACTCGGCGATCTCCTGCGCGTTCTGCACGTGGCGCTCGATGCGCAGCGACAGCGTCTCGAGGCCCTGGATGAGCAGCCACGCGCTGTTCGGCGAGATGGCGGCACCCAGGTCGCGCAGCAGCTGCACGCGCGCCTTGATGATGTACGCGAGACCGTCGCCCACGGCCGTCGTGTACGACGCGCCGTGGTACGACGGGTCGGGCTCGGTGAGGCCGGGGAACTTCTCGACGTTCTGCGACCACGCGAACTTTCCACCGTCGACGATGACGCCGCCGATGGTCGTGCCGTGTCCGCCGATGAACTTCGTGGCCGAGTGGATGACGATGTCGGCACCGTGCTCGAACGGACGGATGAGGTACGGCGTCGCGATCGTGTTGTCGACGATGAGCGGCACGCCGCTCTCGTGCGCGACGTCGGCGACCGTGCGGATGTCGAGCACGTTGATCTTCGGGTTGCCGATGGTCTCGGCGAAGAAGAGCTTCGTGTTCGGGCGGACCGCCGCGCGCCACGCCTCGGGGTCGTCCTGGTTCTCGACGAACGTCGTCTCGATGCCGAGCTTGGCGAGGGTGTACTTGAACAGGTTGTACGTGCCGCCGTAGATCGAGCTCGACGAGACGATGTGGTCGCCCGCCTGCGCGATGTTCAGGACCGCGAACGTCTCCGCCGCCTGGCCGCTCGCGACCAGGAGGGCGCCGGTGCCCCCCTCCAGCGCGGCGATGCGCTGCTCGACGACGTCCTGCGTGGGGTTCTGGATGCGCGTGTAGATGTTGCCGAACTCCGCCAGCGCGAACAGGTTCGCGGCGTGGTCGGCGTTGTCGAACACGTACGACGTGGTCTGGTAGATCGGCGTCGCCCGGGCCTTGGTCACGGGGTCGGGCTGTGCGCCGGTGTGGATCTGCTTGGTCTCGAAACGCCAGTTCTCGGGTGCCGACACGGCTGCTCCTCAAATCTTCGGGGACCGCGACGGATGTCACGGCCTCCAGCGAGCGTAGGCACCCCGGATCAGCGAGACAACAGGCGGGACACGGGCCGTAACGTGAGCGCGCGACCCGTGTCATCGGCCGCCGGTAGCGTGGATGCCATGACGAGACGTGCTGTGGTGACCGGGGCCAGTTCGGGGATCGGCGAGGCGACCGCCCGCGAGTTGCGGGCGCGCGGCTGGGACGTGGTCGGCGTGGCCCGGCGCGCGGAGCGGCTGGCGGCGCTGGAGGCCGAGACGGGCGTCGTCGCGCACGTCGCCGACCTCACCGACGGCGACGCCGTCGCGACCCTCGCCGGGTGGCTGGAGGAGACGGGCGGCGTCGACGCGCTCGTCCACGTCGCCGGTGGCGCCCGCGGCACCGACCGCGTCGAGGACGGCGATCCCGAGCAGTGGCGCTGGATGTTCGAGGCCAACGTCCTGTCGTCGCAGCGGCTCGTGGCATCCCTCCTCCCGCTCCTGCGTCGCGCGGCCGAGAGCGAGGGGCACGCCGACCTGCTGTTCGTCACGTCGACCGCCGCGCAGACCGCCTACCCCGGTGGTGCGGGCTACAACGCGGCGAAGGCCGGAGAGCACATGCTCGTGGCGGCCCTGCGGCAGGAGCTCAACGGCGAGCCGCTGCGCGTGATCGAGATCGCGCCCGGCATGGTGCGCACCGAGGAGTTCACCCTCAACCGCCTCGGGGGCGACCAGGAGGGGGCCGACAAGCTGTACGAAGGAGTCGAGGCGCCGCTCGTGGCGGAGGACGTCGCCGACGTCATCGCCTACGCGCTCGACGCTCCGGGTCACGTCAACCTCGACCTCGTGACCGTGCGGCCGGTGGCCCAGTCCGCGCAGCACCTTCTCGCGCGCGGGCCGCTGCGGGTGCGCTGACGCTCAGCGCACCTCGCCGGCCACGGCCTCGGGAGCGTCGGCGAACGCGACCTTGGGGACGAAGAACAGCAGGACGGCGGCCAGGAACCCGCCCGCCGCGCAGATCGTCCACACGGTGATGTAACCCGCGAGCGGGGCGGCGGTCGCCGCGACGGCCGCACCCGCTCCCCCCTCGAGCACCACCCCGAACACCGCCGACGACATGGTGCCGCCGATGGTCTTGGTGGTGTTGGTGAGGGCGGATGCCACGCCCGTCTGCCCGCGCGGAGCTGCGGCTGCGGCCGCCGCCGGCATGGCCGCGACCAGCGCGCCCGAGCCGAGGCCGGCGATCGCGAGGCACAGCAGCACCTCCCACAGCTCGGTGTGGAGGGGGAGGAGGAGCACGTAGCCCAGGCCGACCAGGGCCGCGGCCCCGATCAGCACCACGCGGGGACTGGCGCGGCGCGAGGTGACGGCGAACACGATCGCGCCGATGATCAGCGAGACCAGGTACACGCCGATCACGTTCGAGCGGTCGGTGGCATCCAATCCGAGTCCGTAGCCGAGCGATCGGTCGGTGCCGGCGTACGTCGCGAGCGGACCCTGGGCGCCCAGGAGACTGATGCCGACGAGGAACGACGTCGCCTGCACCGGCCACATCTCGGGGCGCCGGAGCACGCGGATGTCGACGGCCGGGTCGTCGCGTCGCAGCTCGAACCGGACGAACACGACGAGCAGCACCGCTCCGACGACGAGGAGAGGAACGATCACCGCGGGACCGGGACCGGCGGGAAGCCGCACGAACGACAGCGCGCCCGTGAGACACAGCAGGGCGGCGGCGAGGAGCACGAACCCGCCGACGTCGAGGCGCCGGGTACCCGGCATCCGCTCCGACTCGGGCACGCCGAGCCAGATCACGAGCGACACCAGCGTGACGGCGATCGCCGGGATCATCAGCGCCAGCCGCAGGTTGCCGCCCGTGGCCGCGAAGAGGCGCCCGGCGGCGAGGGCACCCGCGATCGCGCCGACCTGGAGACCCACGACGAGGAGTCCCGCGGCGCGGCGCGTCTGGGACACGCCGCGGCTCTGCCGCCGGCCGCGGTCGAAGATCAGCGCGATCTCCAGCGGCAGCCACACGACGTAGAAGCCCTGCAGCGCCCACGCGGCGAGGAACGTCGGGAACGTGTCGGCGAACACCAGCCACCAGCTCGCCGCCGCCGTCGCGAGCGCGGAGATCAGCAGGATGCGCTTGTGCCCGAACACGTCGCCGAGTTTCGCCAGCACGGGGAGCACCAGCGCCGAGAGCAGCAACTGCGCCGCCTCGAACCAGTTGACGTCGGCATCCCGGATGCCGAGGTGCACGACGATGTCGGGGAGGAGGGGCACGTAGTACCCCTGCAGGATGCCGCTGGCGAGCTCGACCAGCACGAACCACCCGATGAGGCCCGCGGTCACCCCGAGCGCGGACCCGCGCACCCGACCGACCGCGCCGGAGACGCGCGACATGGCGCGAGGCTAGCACCGCGCGGGGGACACCCTAGGGTGAAAGGCACACGAAGAGAGGGGATCCGCGTGGCGGAGACGACGACCGACGAGCGCGAGCGACTGACCTGGGACGACTTCGGGGTGGCGACGCGCGACATCTCCCGGGCGATCGTCGCCGACGGCTTCCACCCCGAGGTGGTGGTCGCGATCGCGCGCGGCGGACTGCTGCCCGGCGGTGCCATCGCCTACGGTCTCGGCGTCAAGAACTGCGGCGCCCTCAACGTGGAGTTCTACACCGGCATCGGCACGGTCCTCGATGCCCCCGAGGTGCTGCCGCCCGCCCTCGACCTGTCCTACCTCGCGGGACGCCGCGTCCTGCTCGTCGACGACGTCGCCGACAGCGGTCGCACGCTCGACCTCGCCGTGAAGCTCCTCAACGCCCAGGGCGCCGAGGCTCGCTCGGCCGTCATCTACACGAAGCCGACCACCATCATCACGCCCGACTACGCGTGGAAGGACACGTCGCTCTGGATCGACTTCCCGTGGTCGTTCCAGGGGTCGGTGCACGAGGAAGACGCGGCGTGACGGCGAAGTCTCTCGCCGAGCTCGCGGACGCGGGCCTCATCGACTCCTCGTGGGTCGAGCCGCTCTCGCCGGTGGCGGGCGACATCGCCGACATCGGGGCGCGACTGCGCGCCGAGGGGAAGCCGTACCTGCCGGCCGGCGACCTCGTGCTGCGGGCGTTCCGGACCCCGATCGACGCCGTTCGCGTGCTCATCGTCGGGCAGGATCCGTATCCGACACCGGGGCATCCGATCGGTCTGTCCTTCGCCGTGGACCCGCACGTGCGGCCGCTGCCCCGCAGCCTGTCGAACATCTACCGCGAGCTGTCGGACGACCTCGGCATTCCTCCCGCGCCGCACGGCGACCTGTCGGCGTGGGCCGGGCAGGGCGTGATGCTGCTGAACAAGGTCCTCACCGTCGCCCCCGGGGCGCCGGCATCCCACCGCGGGTGGGGCTGGGAACGCGTCACCGAGCACGCGATCCGCAGCCTGGTCGCGCGGGACGCGCCGCTCGTCGCCGTGCTGTGGGGGAGGGATGCCGCGAACCTCACGCCGTTGCTCGGCGACACCGCGATCGTGTCCTCCGCGCACCCGTCGCCGCTCTCGGCCAGCCGCGGGTTCTTCGGTTCCCGGCCGTTCTCGCGGGTGAACGCGCTGCTCGAGGAGCAGGGAGCCGCACCCGTGGACTGGAGCCTCCCCTCCTGACGCGCGGATCCGCGATCCGCGGGGTTACCCGCGCGAAACCGGTGCCCCCGTAGAGTGGCTCGCGTGCTGGAAGAGGAGTACGAGAAGAGTCGGCGGAGGCTGCCGGCGCACCTACGTCGTGCACCGGAGCCGGAGCGACCGTTCTCGTACGTGATCCGCCCGGCCACCGAGGGCGACATCCCCGACATCCGCGAGATCTACAACTACTACGTCCGCAACTCGGTCGTGACGTTCGACGAGAAGCCCTGGTCGATCGCCCGGTGGCGCGAGAAGTTCGACAAGCTGAAGCAGATCGACCTGCCGTTCCTCGTCGCCGAGGCGCCGAGCGGACAGATCCTCGGCTACGCGCTGGTGCAGCCGTGGCAGTCGAAGTCGGCGTACCGGTACACGGTCGAGAACTCGATCTACCTGGGCCAGGCGGCATCCGGTAAGGGGCTCGGACGCGCGCTGCTGGAAGCCCTGATCGACGCGTGCGCCGAGAAGGGGATCCGCGAGATGGTCGCGGCCATCAGCGACAAGGGCGCGGAGGCGTCGATCGCCCTGCACGAGAAGCTCGGGTTCACCGAGGTCGGCCGGATGGGACGCGTCGGCTTCAAGTTCGGCCGGTGGCTGGGCGTCGTCTACCTCCAGAAGAGCATCCCGTCGAAGAAGAAGCGCCGGAAGCTGTTCGGCTGAGGGCGGGTCAGCGACCGCCCCTTTTCGGCGTCGCGGACTGACGGACCTCGTCGACGAGCACCCGCCACGGTCCCTCCACCTGCCCGTCGCTCAGTTGCGCCCGGCGTGTCGCAGCGTCGCCCTCGTCGACTTCGATGCGCCACTGGTAGCGGTCGGCGCCCGGGGATGCCGCGGGGACGGCGTCCCACGGGCAGCTCTCGACGAGCCGCCGCCAGTGCGGTCGGTGATCGGGTGCGGGTTCGGTCCGCCACTGCTTCGACAGACCGGCGATGCCGCCCGAGCGCACGACGACGATGACCATTCGGTCGTCGCTCGTGTCAGGCTCTGGCATCCTTCGTGACGCCCACCTCGGCCCACGCGGCGCGGACGGCGTCGACCTCCTCCGAGGTTCCACCGTACTCCGCGGTCGCTGTCGCGAGCGTGGCCGCCGCGAAGCCTGCGAAGTCGGTGGCGGGGGACAGCGACCCGGAGGTCAGCGTCCGGTACCAGATGGACCCGGCCCGCTCCCACGCGTTGCCACCGAGCCGGCTCGCCACGAGGAAGAACGCGCGATTGGGGATGCCGGAGTTGATGTGGACGCCGCCGTTGTCGTCGGAGGTCTCGACGTAGTCGCGCATGTGCCCGGGCTGCGGGTCCTTGCCGAGCACGTCGTCGTCGTCGTACGCGGTGCCGGGGGCGGACATCGAGCGCAAGGCCGTGCCCTGCACGTCCTCGGCGAAGATACCGGCCCCGATGAGCCACGTGGCTTCGTCGGCGGTCTGCCCGAGCGCGTGCTGTTCCGCGAGGGCGCCGAACACGTCGGAGAGCGACTCGTTCAGCGCGCCCGACTGCCCCTGGTACTCCAGGCCGCCGGCGGCCTCGGTCACGCCGTGTCCGAGCTCGTGGGCTATCACGCTGAGCGACCGCGTGAAGCCGGTGAACACGTCACCGTCGCCGTCGCCGAACACCATGCGCTCGCCGTTCCAGAACGCGTTGTCGTAGTCGTCGCCGAAGTGCACGGTCGCCAGCAGTGATCCGCCCGCGCCGTCGATGCCGTCGCGCGCGAACGCGTCCCAGAAGAAGTCGAACGTCGCGCCGAGTCCGTCGTACGCCTCGTCGACCGATCGGTCACCGGTGGGGCCATCGTCCTCGGTGCGGACGCGTCGTCCGGGCAGCCGCTCCGTGTTCGCGGCATCCGAGATCACGCGATCGGGCGCGGGCACGGTCTCGGCAACGAGCGCCCCCTCGTCGATGGACAGGCGCAGCCGTGTGCGGACGGGGCGCGCGGGACGCGGGACGGTGAGGGTCTTCCGCGCCGCGGCCGCGGCCCGCGCGAGGCGCGGATCGTCGGTCGTCGCGAGCCGATCGAGGAGGAAGGGGGGAACGATGCCGGGGGTCATGCGGCGAGGCTAACGCGGGCCACCGACACGTGGCATCCCTTGTGGAGAACTCGTGCGGAGCCCTCAGGCGGGGAGCGTGGGCACCGACGCGAGGAGCTGCCGCGTGTAGGCCGCCTGGGGCTGCAGGAGGACCTTCTCGGTCGGTCCCTGCTCGACGATCCGGCCGTCCTTCATCACGACGACCTCGTCGCACACGTTCTGCACGACGCCGATGTCGTGCGAGACGAGCACGAGCGTCAGCTGCTGCTCGGCGCGCAGGTCGGCGAGGAGCCGCAGGATCTGCGCGCGCACCGTGACGTCGAGGGCTGACAGCGGCTCGTCGCCGACGAGGATGCGCGGGCGGTGCACGATCGCGCGGGCCAGGGCGATGCGCTGGCGCTGGCCGCCCGAGAACTGATGCGGGAAACGGTCCGCGGCATCCCGGTCCAGACCGACCTGCTCCAGCACCTCGCGCACGCGGGCCCGTCGGTCACCCTCGATGCCGAGCGCCCACAGCGGCTCCCCGACGATGCGGCCGACGCTCATGCGCGGGTCGAGCGAGGCGTACGGGTCCTGGAACACGATCCCGGTGCTCCGCCGCAGCCAGTGCAGCGACCGCGCCGAGCCGCGGGCGTCGACGGGGCGTCCCTCCACCTCGACGGTGCCCCCCGTGGGGATGTCCAGCCCGAGCAGCAGGCGCACGAGGGTGGACTTGCCCGACCCTGATTCGCCGATGATCCCGACCGCCGAGCCTGCGCGGACCGAGAGATCCACATCCTGCAGGCCGGCGGTGCGTTCGGCGCGGCCGAATCCGCGCGTGCGGGGGGTCAGATACGTCCGGGACAGGCCCCGGGCGTGCACGATCACGTCGCTCACGGTGCGCCCTCCTCGTCGCGTCGGATCTCCGGATGCCACAGCGTCGCGGTCGCATCCCGCAGGAGCGCGCGCGTGACCGGCGACGCGGGGGAGCGCAGCAGCTCCGCCACCGCGCCCTCCTCGACGACGCGCCCGTGCTCGAGCACGACGGCGTGGGTCGCGACCTGCGCGAGGACCGCGAGGTCGTGCGTGATGAAGACCAGCGACATCCCGGCATCCTGAACCAGAGAACGCAGGAGCGACAGGATGCCGGCCTGGATCGTCACGTCGAGCGCGGTGGTCGGCTCGTCGGCGATGAGCAGCCGGGGACGGCACGCGAGGGCCATCGCGATCGCCACGCGCTGGCGCTGGCCGCCGGAGAGCTGGTGCGGGTAGCGCGCCACGATCCGCGCGGGGTCGGGGAGCGCGACGCGTTCGGCCTCCGCGACGGCGCGGCGGAGCGCCTCGCGCCGCGAGAGACCCTCGTGGATCCGGATCGACTCGCCGATCTGACGCCCGACGGTGCGGATGGGGTTCAGGGCCGTGCGCGGCTCCTGGAAGACGATGCCGATGTCGTCGCCGCGCAGCCGCGCGAGCTCGCGGTCGGGGAGCCCGAGGATCTCGCGGCCGTTCCAGCGGACGCTTCCCGTGGCGGTCGCGGCATCCGGGAGCAGGCCCAGCACCGCGAGGGCCGTCAGGGACTTGCCGGACCCAGATTCGCCGATGAGTCCGACCCGGGCGCCGTCCGGGACGGTGAAACTCACGCCGTCGACGACCGCACGACCCCCGATCTCGATGTGCAGGTCCGCCACCTCGAGGCTCACGCGACCACCCCCGGGACGTGGGTCCGGGCCTGCGGCGTCCGGTCGGAGAGGGTCGGATCGGCGGCCTCGCGCAGCGCGTCGCCGAGCAGGTTCAGGCCGAGCACCGTGAAGGTGATCGCGAGGCCGGGCCAGACCACCGTCAGTGGGTGGACCGAGATGTAGGACTGGAGGTCGCTCAGCAGCACGCCCCACGACGGTTGGGTGATCGGCGCGCCGAAGCCGAGGTAGGACAGGCCGGCCTCCGCGAGCACCGCGACGGCCATGCCCCACGACAACTGCACGATGAACACCGGCGCGACGTTCGGGAGCAGATGCCGGACGAGGTTCTGCGCGGGGCTGAGCCCGCTCGCGCGCCCGGCCAGCACGAAGTCGCTCTGCAGTACACGGCGCAGCTCCGGCCGCGTCACGCGCGCGATGTTCACGCCGAACCCGATGCCCACCGACCAGATCACCACCGCGAGCGATCCGCCCCAGACGGCGGTGATCATCATCGCGATGATCAGCACGGGGAACGCGACGAGGATGTCGACGAGCACGGCCACGCTCTCCCGCACCCACCGCGCCGTGAGAGCGCCGAGGGCTGCGAGAGCGAGACCGAGGAGGGATGCCACGACCCCGGCGCCCACCGCGACCACCACGGTCGTGCGGGCACCCGCCATGAGCAGGCTCAGGAGGTCGCGTCCGCTGCCGTCAGTCCCGAGGACGTGCGGCCAGGACGGATCGGTCCAGCGGGCGCGCGCGTCGACGGTCCCGGGATCGAACGGGGTCCACACGAGCGACACGATCGCGGTGAGCAGGATGACGGCGACGACCAGGATGCCGAACCGTCCCGTGCCGATGCCCCACAGCCGACGCAGCGTCTTCATGCGGCCTCCCGCTGACGGGGGTCGAGTAGACGGTGCACGAGGTCGACCAGGAAACCCACCACGAGGACGAAGCCGGTGAGGGCGAGCAGTTCGCCCTGGACCTTCGGGAGATCCCGAGCCGCGACGTCGGCCACGAGCATCCGCCCGATCCCGGGGAGCGTGAACAGCTGCTCGATCACGACCGCGCCCACGATGATGCCCGCGATCTGCAGGCCGAGGACGGTCACGACGGACAGACCGACGTTGGGGAGGCCGTGCGACAGCAGGGCGCGCGTGCGCGTGAGTCCCTTCGCGGCCGCGGTGCGGACGTAGTCCTGACCCATCGCCTGCAGCGTCGCGCTGCGGACGAATCGCAGCAGCATCGCGCCCTCGACCACGCCGATCGTGACGGCCGGGAGGACGAGCGCGCGGAACGCCGCCGCCGGATCGTGCCACCCCGAGCGCGGGAAGCCCTGCGGCGGCAGCCACCCGAGCCACACGGCGAAGACGACCACGAGCATCATGCCGGCCCAGACCACCGGGACCGCGGCCAGCGCCTGCGCCCCGACGCTGAGCGCGGTGCCGTCCGCGCGACCGCGGCGCAGCGCCGACAGCACGCCGAAGGGGAGACCCACCACGAGGGCCACCGTGAGCGACATCGCGGCCAGCGGGACGGTGACCTGCGCCTTGTCGGCGAGTTCAGAACCCACCGAGACGCCCGTGATCAGCGACGTGCCCAGGTCTCCGCGCAGCACCCCGCCGATCCAGTCGCCGTACTGCTGCCAGAGCGGCAGCGTGAGCCCGAGGTTCTCGCGCAGCGCGGCGATCTGCTCGGGCGTCGCCTGCGTCCCGCCGAGGAGCAGCGCGACATCGCCGGGCAGGACCCGCAGCGACAGGAAGATCAGCACGCTCGACACGGCCAGGCCCAGAACGAGCAGGCCCAGCCGTGTCAGCGCGTAACGGGTCACTCCGACGAGACCGTCACACCCGCCAGCGGCAGACGCACGTTGAGGGAGTTCTTCGGGAAGTTCGCGACGTTGTCGGCCACCGCGGTCAGCGGGGCCGAGAGGAACAGCCAGTCCGCGGCATCCTCGTCGGACACGATGCGCGCGGCCTCCGCCAGGTAGTCGGACGACTGCTGTTCGTCGGTGGTGGCGAGGGCCTGCGCGTACAGACTCTGCACCTTCGGGTTGTCGTAGCCGAAGTAGTACGACGGGTTGGCGAAGTTGCCGAAGTCGCGGGCCTCGACGTGGCGCACGAAGCTCAGGTCGTAGTCGTGGTTGGTGTAGACGTCCTTGAGCCACGTGGGGAAGTCGACCGACTTCACCTCGAGCTTGACGCCGACGTCCGCGAACGACGACACCAAAAACGTCGCGATCGTGCCCGGGTAGACGCTCGGGATCGTCAGCGTCAGCGAGAGGTTCGAGGCGCCGGCTTCGGCGAGGAGTTGACGGGCCCGGTCGGGGTTGTACGAGATGCTGCCGGAGAGGTCCTCGTAGCCCGGGTCGAGCGGCGGGATCGGGCCGTACAGCGTCTGGCCGGAGCCGAGCGTGTCGATGAGCGCCTGGTGGTCGATCGAGAGGCGCAGCGCTTCGCGCACGCGCTGGTCGTTGAGGGGTGCGCGCGCATTGTTGAAGGCGAGCGTGCCCTTGTCGGTGGTGAGGCCCGACTCGATGTGGAAGCCTGCCGCTCCGTCGAGCTGGCTCTTCAGTTCGGGGTCGATCTCGAGGGCCGCGTCGACGTCGCCGCTGACGGCCGCGTTGATGGCGGCGCTCTGGTCGGGGATGTAGTCGAGCACGACCTCGGCGACGCCCGCCTTCTCGCCCCAGTAGGCGTCGTTGCGGGTGAGCGTCAGGCTCTGACCGGTGTTCCACGACGAGACCGAGAAGGGCCCGGTGCCGTTCGTCGAGGTCTCGAAGTTGGTGGTGTCGTTGCTCTTGAAGATCAGCCCGGCCCGGCCGGTGAGCGCGAAGAGGAAGTTGATGTCGGGCTGCGCGAGCGTGATGACGACCGTCGTCGGATCGGTCGACGTGATGGAGGCGACACCGGCGAGGTCGCCGCTGCTCTGGACCGACGCGTCGTCCTTCGCGGTCTGGAGCGACGTGACGACGTCATCGGCGGTCAGCGCGCTGCCGTCGTGGAAGGTCACGCCCGGACGCAGGGTGAAGGTGTAGGTGAGGCCGTCGGAGGACACCTTCCAGTCCGTCGCGAGCTCGGGGACGATGGCGTTGCCGTCGTCGCCGTTGCGGGTCACGAGGCCCTGGTAGACGTTGTCGACGAGCGCCTGGTCGAGCGCGGCGCCGCTGGTGTGGCGGATGTCGAGGTTCGACGGTTCCAGCGACAACCGGACGGTAAGGGTGGCGTTCGGGTCGGGGACGCCCGTCGCCGTGGGCTGGGACGTGGTCCCGGTGCAGGACGTCAGCAGGAGTGCTCCGATCAGGAGCGCGCTCGTGGCGAGAGCGGTACGGCGCAGCATTGCGGGAGTGTCCTTTCGCAAGACCCACGGCATCCGAGTGCTGTGGAGCCGTGGGGTGGGGTGGATCCAGCCTACTTTCACCCGTTGCTCCGGGCGCCCGTGTGACCTTTCGCGACGCGCTCTCAGGCGCGCTCGAGCCGTTCGAGCACGAGCGCCGCGAGGCCTGTGGGGTCCTCCTCCTGGACGTTGTGTCCGGTCGCCACCGTCCGGACTTCCGCAGCCTGCGCCCGCCGGACGAGTTCATCGGCGTCCTCCGCCGTGACGAAGCCGCGCTCGCCGCGGACGAAGAGGATCGGGGCGCGGACCGCCTCGATGTCGTCCCAGCCGGTCGACGCGAGCACCGCCCGCACGGCATCCGGGGTTCCGAGGTCGGCGCCGCTCGCCGCGGCCGCCGCGGCCAGGTGGGCGAAGTGGTGCTTCCACTCCACACGCCCGTCCGGGCGCACGCGGGTGTTCAGGAAGACGCCGCGTTCGGCGGCCTCGCGCGCGCCGCCGAGACCGAACGAGAGTGCCTTCTCGACGAGTTCCTCGCGCGTGGCCCAGTCGGTGGGGCCGGCGAAGAAGGCGCGCAGCTGGGCCGGGCCGCCGCTGGGATCGATGCCGGGCGTGATGTCGACGATCACGACCTGGGCGACGAGATCCGGACGGGATGCCGCCAGGGCCGCGGCCGTGAGGCCGCCCAGCGACTGCCCCACGACGACCTGCGGACGGTCCGTCCAGGCTTCGAGCGCGGCAGCGATATCGGGCGCGAGCACCCGGCCGACATAGGCGGCATCCTCGCGCCACGACGAGTCGCCGTGCCCCGCGAGGTCGAGCGCGAGGGCCGGCACGCCCAGGTGGAGCAGCGTCGTGTCCCACGTGTGCGCGTTGAGTCCCGCGCCGTGGAGGAACGTCGCGACCGGCGGGGCGTCGCCCCAGCGCAGCCCGCTGAGGGTGCGTCCGTCCGGCAGCGTGAGGCTCACCCGGGCGACGCGCGGCACATCGACGCCGGCGCCGGCGGCCTGGGCGGGGAGGAAGGAGAACTCGTCGGTCTCGGGCATGCCGCCCAGCCTTCCACCCGGTTCCGCCGGTCGCCAGCGGGCGGACTCCGACGGACACACGGGACCCTCCGGGATTCGGATGCCGCCCCGCCCGGCGTCCGAGGACCGCCCTAGGCTGTCCGCATGAGCGAGGAACGACGCGTGCACCTGTCGAAGAAGGCTCCCGAGGCGTACGCCGCGCTGCGGTCGTTCTCGAAGGCGGTCGGGGGTGTCGCGGCCGCCGCGGGCATCGACGCGCGGCTCCGCGAGATCGTGCAGATCCACGCGTCGCAGCTCAACGGCTGCGCCTACTGCGTCCGCGTCCACGTGGACGGGGCGGTCGCGGCGGGGGTGGATGCCGACACCATCGCGCAGATCGCGACCTGGCGCGAGTCGGGGGTGTTCGACGAGCGGGAGCGCGCGGCGCTCGAGCTCACCGAGTCGTTCACGTTCATCCACGAGGACGGCATCCCCGACGAGGTGTACGACCGGGCGGGCGGCATCCTGAGCGAAGCCGAGTACGTGGCGCTCAGCTGGATCCTCGTCGCCATCAACGCCTTCAACCGGGTCGCGATCGCGGGGCGGTACCCGGTACCGCCGCGCGCGGGCGCCGGTGCCGCGCCGTCGCCGGTGGCGCACGAACACGGGGGGACCGCGTGACGTCGCTCGTCTCGGGTGCGCTGAACTTCCGCGACGTCGGCGGACTTCCCGCCGGCGCGGGGCGCACGCGCTCGGGGGTGCTCTACCGCTCCGGCAACCTCGTGCGGGTCGACGACGCCGGTCTGCGCACGCTCGACGGCCTCGGCCTGCGGCGCATCGTCGACCTTCGTGATGACGACGAGGTCCGGTGGGAGCCCAGCCGGCTCGACGGCCTCGACGTCGAGGTTCGGCGGGTTCCCCTGTTCCTGGGGTCGGTCGAGTCGTTCTTCGAGCGGGACGTGAGCCTGGGAGAGCTGTACGACGAGCTCGTCGAGGGTTCCGCGGATCGCATCGTCGACGCCGTGCGCCAGATCGCGGGAGCGCAGCCCGTGCTCATTCACTGCACCGTCGGCAAGGACCGCACGGGCGTCACGGTCGCGATCGCGCTCGCCGCGGCGGGGGTGGACCGGGACGCCGTGGTGGAGGACTACGCCCGCACCGAGGGGCTCCTCCCCGCCGAACGCAATCGCCGGGTGGTCGCCGGCATCCGGTCGCTGCATCCCGAGATCCGGCACGCCGAGGAGCTCGCCACCCGCTCTCCGGCTCCCGTCATGCGGGCGCTGCTGGAGCGCCTGGACGCGAGGTACGGTTCGCCCGCCGACTTCCTGCGGGCGCACGGTCTGACCGAGGTCGAACTCGACCGCCTGCGAGCCGCGCTCGTCGAGTGACGGACCCGCGCCCAAGGGCTCTACACAGGTTAGGCAACCCTTCATCGCGGGTATAGTGGACGCCATCATGTCCACCTCCGCCGAGCACAACGCCGCCGCCTGCCGCTCCTCGCGCCACACGCGCGTGCAGCACCTCATCACGGCCGACGAGACGTCGCTCGCCGAGATGGAGGCGCTCCTCGCGACGCTGCCGATCTGCTCGACCGGCCGCATCTTCGTGGAGGTTCCCGACGCGTCGTGGATCACCACGATCGCGGCGCCGGCGCGGATGACGGTGACCTGGCTCGACCGTTCGCGACGTGCCGGGGCTCCCGGCACGGGTCGGGCGTGCGCTCCCGGTCAGGCTCTCACGCGGGCCGTTTCGGGGTGGGCCGGCGAGATGCTGTGCTGCGACGACGACGCCACCCGCATCTTCCTCACCGGCGGGTTCCTCGGAACGGCCGAGATCGTCGACGATCTGACGTCGCGCCACGGCGTCGACGCGGCTGCGATCCACACGCCGGCGCGTTTCGGTCTCGCCACCGCCCGCTGAGGCCCTGCGCCGCGACGCGCGCGCCACGTCTCACGCTCCGCGCGGGACGTAGTTCCCCTCGACCAGCCCGGCTTCGATCTCGAAGCGGTTGCGCAGCGGATCCCGCCCCGCGAGGAAGTACAGCAGCGGCATGAGGAAGCCGTAGCGGCGCCACTGGCGCGCGTGCACGGCCTCGTGTCCGAGGACGGCGTCGCTCGGCGGCACGTCACCGGTCAGGAAGCAGTCGCCGACGCACACCCCGCCGCGCGGGAACGCCCACGACGGAAGCCCGCGGAAGACCCAGAGGCCGTTGCGGCGCTCGATGCGCCCGGTGCTCCACATCGAGCCCCAGACCCAGCCGACCGTGCGCCCGTACCAGAACCCGACGCGGCTGACGGGGGAGTCCAGCAGCATCGAGGGGATGAAGCGGTCGAAACGGCGGCCCCGGGCGACGGCGCGGTCGGCGCGTTCGCGCCAGCCGGCGGGCGGGTGGGGGATCGGGCTCACGCGAGAGCGCCGATCAGCCGGAGGATCGTGCCGAGGTCGTCGACCGCCGCGGCGGGTGACGACGGGAAGAACTCCGTGATCGTGGCGCCGGCGAGGGGCACCCGCTCGCGGAGACGGCGGAGGGATGCCACGATCTCGACCGCCGTGACACCGAAGGGGACGGGGCTCGCGACGCCCGCGATCTCCGACGGGTCCAGGACGTCGAGGTCGATGTGCACGAAGACACGGGAAGCGCCCGTCGCGGCGACGGCCTCGGCCAGCGCTTCGGGGTCGGCGAGATCTCTCACGCCGACCGTGCGGATGCCGTGCTCCTCGACGAAGCGTTCCTCCTCGGCATCCCAGGCTCGGGTGCCGGCGAGCACGACACGGCTCGGTTCGATGCCGGGGGTGAGGCGGACGACCGGCTCGCCCTCACCGAGGATGCTCCGCAGCACCATTCCGGTGAAGGCGCCGCTGGGGGAGGACTCGGCGACGTTCAGGTCGGGATGCGCGTCGATCCAGACGAGGGCGAGGTCGTCACCCGCGACCGCCGAGACCGCGCCCAGCGCGACGCCGCAGTCGCCCCCGATCGTCACGACGGGCTCGTCGCTCACGCGGACCGCATCCTCGATGCGCTCGCGCATGCGCACGACGGCGCTGAGGCGGTGGATGCCGCTCCCCTGGGAATCGCCGGCCTCCCGCGGGGCCTCCAGGAAGGTCGTCGCGGCGCGCGGCAGGTCGCCGGCGATGGCTTCGGCCCCGTCGATCAACTGCATCGCGCGCGCGGACGACGAGCCCTGCCACTGCGGGGCGATCACGAAACGCGTCATGGCCTGCCTGTCCAGAGGAAGGGAGGAGCGCACCGCCGGACGGCGGTGCGCTCCCGGATCAGATGTCGGTGCTGGGAGCGTCGATCGCGGCGCGCTGCGGACCGCCGGTCTTCAGCGCGGCCAGACGCGCCTCGACCTCGGTGAGCTCGCCCACGTCCTCGAGGGCGTTGAACTGCGCGTCGATGCTGGACGCGGCCAGTTCCTGCTTGCCGGCCGCGAGGGCCTCCTCGCGGCGGATCTTGTCCTCGAAACGCCCGAGTTCGCTCGTCGGGTCCAGGACGTCGATCGACTTCACCGCATCGTGGACCTTGTTCTGGGCCTCGGCGACCTTGGCGCGGGCGAGCAGCTCGCTGCGCTTCGACTTCAGCTGCTCGAGCTTGGTCTTCATGCCGTTGAGGCCGTCCTTGAGCTTGTCGACGACCTCGGTCTGCGACGCGATCGTGGGCTCGGCGGCCTTGGCCTCGGTCTCGGCGGTGATCTGACGCTGCAGCGCGATCTTGGCGAGGTTGTCGAACTTGTCGGCCTCGCTCGCGTTGCCGGCGGCGCGCAGTTCGTCGCCCTTGCGGCTCGCGGCGAGCGCCTTGTTGCCCCACTCCGCGGCGGCCTGGACGTCTTCCTGGTGATCGCGCTCGAGCAGGCGCAGATTGCCGATGGTCTCGGCGATCGCGGACTCGGCGTCGGCGATCGAGTTGGAGTAGTCGCGAACGAGCTGATCGAGCATCTTCTGCGGGTCCTCGGCCTGGTCGAGGAGCGCATTGATGTTCGCGCGGACGAGGGTCGAGATCCGACCGAAGATGGACTGCTTGGCCATGCGGGATTTCCTTCCTGAGGCGACCCTGTCGAGTCTGGTGCCGGTTTCTACGAGTTTTCTGTGACGACCCGGGGAGGTCGGGGGAGGAGCTTCAGAAGCGACCTCCTCCCGCGCGGGAGCGTGAGCCGCCGGACGAGAAGCCGCCCGAGCGCCCGCGCGATCCGCCGCCGCCGCCACTGAAGCCGCCGCCACCGAGCATTCCGCCCAGACCGCCCAGCCCGCCCCCGCCGAAGCCTCCGCGCGATCGCGATCCGCCGAGGAGCGCGTTGACGGCGATGCCGCCGAGGATGGCGCCCATCATGTCGCCTCCCCCTCCGCCGCTTCCGCCGCCGAACGCGCCGACGTCGTTCTGCGCCAGCGACGCGGCCTGCCCGGCCAGGGTCGCGGCGCGCTGGGCCGACTGCAGCGCGGCCGCGGGGTCGGCGGCACGCAACTGCTCGGCCTGCACGAGCGCGGCGCCGGCCTCGGCCAGCCGCGTCCGCGCAGTCGGCCCGACGGCGCCGCGACGCGCGGAGATGAAGTCCTCGGTGGCGGACACCTGTGCCCGGGCCTGCACGAGGACGCCGTCGAGCTGCGACTGCGCGCGCTGACGCCGCTCCGCCTCGTCGCGCGCGGCACCGAGCACCGCGTCGATCGCGGTGTTGCCCTGTTCGAGCGCGGCCAGCGCCTGGAGCGGAGCCGTCCGGGGCGGGGTGAGCGCCGCACGACCGGCGTCCAGCTGCGCCCGTGCGGTCGCGACCGCGCCGGCGATGCGGCCGTCCGCGTCGGGGAGGGCCGCGGCGGCAGCGAGATCGCCCTCGATCTCGGCGATCAGATCGGCTGCGCGCTGCTCGGCGGCCGACAGATCGTTCGCGAGCGACGGAATGGCCTTCTCGAGCACTTCCGCCTGGGCGACGGCGGCCTCACCCGTGCGGATGGCGACCGCGGCCTCACCCGTCGAGCCCGCGGCTATGGCCTGATCGGCGGCGGCGAACTGCTGCGTCGCCACGTCGAGGCGCGCCCGTGCCTGGCTCGGGTTGTCGGCGATCGTTCCCAGGGCGTCGTCGGTGTACCTCTCGCCGAGGGTCGCCAGAGCGATCGCGGCTCCCTCGAGGGCGGCCGTCGCCGCGGTCTGCCGCTCCCGCGCCCGCGCCAGCGCGGCCGGGGCATCGGCCTCCAGGGCACGAAGCTCGTCGAACGCGGCGGCCTTGGCATCCAGGGCTTCGTCCGCCGAGCCGCACAGGCGGAGGATCTCGGTGTATCCGGCGCGCCGCTGGTCCTCGGTCTCGGGGACGTCGTCGTCGAGCTGCTGCTGGATCGTGAAGGCGCGGTCGAGATCGGCCTTCGCCTGGGCGAGCGCCTCGGCGTACGGGGCGGCGGCCGCGTCGCCGAACTGGGCGCGCGCGAATCCGAGCTCCTGCTCGCTCGTCTTGAGGGCGTCGTCCGTTGCGACGAGCGCGGAGCCGGCGCGCCGCGCGAGGTCGTCGGTGCTTTCGGCCGGGGCCGTCTTCGCGGTGGCGCGGCGGCGGCGGAGGAACAGCCACAGCAGCCCACCGCCCAGCGCCAGCACGAGGAACACCACGAGCGCGATCAGCGCGACATCGGGTCCGCTGCCGGCCGGAGTGGGCGGCGTCGGCTTCGTGGCCTGGGCGGCCGCGGTGATCCCCGTCGCCGCCGCCTCCGCGGCACCGGCGTAGTCCCCGGCCGACAGGGCCGGTTGGACGCGTTCCTGCTCGATGGCGGTGAGCTGGTCCGCGGTGAGGGCTCCTGCATCCACGTTCCCCGACAGGTAGTACGCGCGCCCCTGGACGGACACCGCCAGCAGGTACTGGTGAGGACCGAGGTTGTTGTGGTTCGCCG
The DNA here is from genome assembly GCF_001619615.1 of Microbacterium sp. T32. GTDB lineage: Bacteria > Actinomycetota > Actinomycetes > Actinomycetales > Microbacteriaceae > Microbacterium. The sequence continues at coordinate 181,001 of NZ_LQQP01000016.1, read as the reverse complement.
TCTCGTTCGCCCAGTCCGCCGCGGCCGTCGGCTCGGTGAAGTCGTCGACGAAGACGACCCACAGGTCGAGTCCGGTCTGCTCCGAGAGGCGGAGCATCCGGGACTGCACCTGCGCCTCCTGACCGTTGGTCAGCACGTCGGCCTGGTCGAGGACGTAGCTGGACCCGAGCGGGGGCGGCGGCACGGCCCATGCCGGTGCGGCCAGACCGAGGACGGACGCCGCCGCGATCACCAGACCCGCCATGATCGCAGCCGTCTTCGGCTTTCGCATGCATTCCCCTTCAGCGCTGAGGCCCCCACTCTATAAAGGGCCCCGGACATGGAGGAAGGCTCGGCGCGTCCGCCCTGAGCGCACGCGCGCGGCGCATAGGCTCGGGCGTTCGGAGGTACCCCCATGGACGATCGTTACGGCACCGACGTGCTCGCGCGCGGCTGGCGCGACGCCGGTCGCAAGAAGGCCGCCGAGGTCCCGGCATCCGTCGATCTCGTCGTCGAGGTCGCCGGCGACGGATTCTGCGGCGCGGTGACCCGCCTCGAGGGCATGCACGTCGAGCTGGAGGACCGCCTCGGCAAGCGTCGGCTCTTCCCGCTGGGCGGCGGCTTCCTCGTCGACGGCGAGCCGGTCGTGCTGGTCGCGCCCGCGGCGGCGCCGAAGGGACGCACCCGGACGGCGTCCGGGTCGTTCGCCGCCTCGGACCAGCGTGCCCGCACCGCGCGCGCGAGCCGCATCTTCGTCGAGGGCAAGCACGACGCCGAGCTCGTCGAGAAGGTCTGGGGCGCGGACCTGCGCGCCGAGGGCGTCGTGGTCGAATTCCTCGAGGGCGTCGACCTCCTCGAGCAGACCCTGGATGCCGAGCCCCCGACGGCCGAACGTCGGTACGGCGTGCTCGTGGACCACCTCGTGCCGAACTCCAAGGAATCGCGGATCGCCGAGAAGATCGCGCGGGGGCGACACGGCGCCCACGTCCGCATCGTCGGGCACCCGTTCGTGGACGTGTGGCAGTGCGTCACACCTCGAGCCCTGGGGATCGCGGCGTGGCCGCAGGTGCCGCGCGACATCGAGTGGAAGGTAGGGGTGTGCCGCGCGCTCGGCTGGCCCGCGGAGGAACAGGCCGACCTCGCCCGGGCGTGGCAGCACATCCTGTCGTGCGTGACGACGTTCCGCGACCTCGAACCGGCGCTGCTCGGCCGGGTCGAGGAACTCATCGACTTCGTGACCGTCCCGTGAGCGGCCGCAAGCCCCGCGAGCAGTCGCGCGACGGACAGGGCGGGCCCGACGAGGCCTCGCCTACCCTGGATGCCATGGAGACGCCCGTGTACCGCGACCGCCCGGTGTCGTTCGTCCGCCGCAGCGGCCGCATGTCCGAGGCGCAGGACCGCGCGTGGGCCGAGCTCTCGCCGTTCTACCTCCTGCCGGTGGAACGGGATGCCGCCGCCACCAGCGTCCGGCCGGGTTCGGCCGTCGACCCCGCCAAGGTCTACGGGCGCCGGGCTCCTCTCATCGTGGAGATCGGCTCGGGCCAGGGCCACCAGATCGTCGCGGCCGCGTCATCGCGTCCCGACATGGATTTCCTCGCCGTGGAGGTGTTCTCGGCCGGTCTCGCACGCACGATGCTGGATGCCGATCGCGCGGGCGTCCGCAACCTGCGGCTCGTCGAGGCGAACGCCCCCGAGGTGCTCGAGCACCTGCTCCCGGCGGCCTCCGTCGACGAGCTGTGGGTCTTCTTCCCCGATCCGTGGCACAAGAAGAAGCACACCAAGCGCCGCCTCGTCGCGCCCGAGTTCGCCCGCATCGCGGCCCAGGCGCTGCGGCCGGGCGGAACGCTCCGGCTCGCCACCGACTGGCAGGATTACGCCGATCAGATGCGCGCGGTCCTCGATGCCGCGCCCGACTTCGAGCGCGCATTCGCGGGGGAGTGGGCGGACCGCTTCGACGGCCGTGTCCTGACCGCTTTCGAGCGCAAGGGGATTCGGGTCGGCCGCGACATCCGCGACCTCACGTACACGCGTCTCGCGCCGTGACTGCGCACGCCGTCCCGCCCGAGCGCGTCCACGGCCCGTGGACGCCCGCGCTTGTGCCGGCGGCGCTCGTGTGTCTCGCGGCGCCCGTGCTGTTCGTCGCCCAGATCGTGTGGCTCGGCTGGATCGTGCTGGCGGTGGCCGTGGCATCCGCTGTCCTCGTCGACCGACGCGCGGGGACGCCGATCGTGCCGGACCGTGATGTCACGCCCCGGCCGAGCGTCGCGCGCGACGTGTTCCTCATCGCGCTCGGCCAGTTCGTGGTGAGCCTCATCCCGCTGAAGGCCGAACTCGACGACGCCGCGTTCGTGCGGTTCACCCTCGGCCTCGGCGGCGCGGTCGTCCTGCCCTACATGGTGTCGCGGTTCGTGTTCCGCGACCGCGCGATCCGCTTCCCCTGGCGCGGTGGGGGCCGCTGGACCTGGTGGCAGTGGGCGTGGCTCGGGGGAGTGCTGATCCTCGGCTGGCTGATCCTGCCGTTCTACTTCGTCACCTCGGGTGTGTACACGAACTGGCCCGTGGTCGACACCCCGTCGCTCATCGGCCGGCTGTTCGTCGGGGTCGGCGCGGTCGGCATCTGGGATGAGCTCTTCTTCGTCTGCACCGTGTTCGTTCTGCTGCGCCGGCACCTCCCCGACCTCACCGCGAACGTGCTGCAGGCGGTCGTGTTCGTGTCGTTCCTGTGGGAGCTGGGATACCAGGCGTGGGGGCCGGTGCTCACGATCCCGTTCGCCCTGGTCCAGGGCTTCCTCTTCCTGCGCACCCGTTCGCTCGGCTACATCGTGACCGTGCACCTGCTGTTCGACGCCGTGGTCTTCGGTGTGCTGGTGCACGCGCACAACCCCGGCTCGCCCTCGCCGTTCCTCCTGTGAGGCCCGACACGACGGTGCCGCGGGGCCACTGACCAGGCCATTTCCTGAATGTCAACCGGGAAGACGGGTTGACGGCATCCGGTACGATTTGGGCCAATGCACTTGTCCGGGCCGGACACCGTCGTCAGCAGCCCACTTCTTCCTCCCTGTGTGAAAGGTTCCGAGTGAGCGCACCGCCGAGCGAGCTGGTCCCCACGGTCCGACCGGCCCCCACCGACGATCGCCTCGCGCCGCTGCGCGATCGCGGGCGCCGTCTCCTCGACTCGCGTTTCGCCCGCGCGCTGCGACAGTACGGCGAAGACGTGCTGCGGGCTCCGCAGGGCGTGCAGCCCATCGAACGCGGTTCCTTCACGCGTGTGCTGCTGCTGTGGGCCATCGCCCGCACCGTGAACTTCGGTCTGCTCTGGGGCTTCTACTCGATCGCCAAGGCCGCCCGCTGGGGCTTCGGCCCGGACGGTGAGCGCCTCGGCACGTTCTTCGACTACCTCACCGGGTGGGATGCCGATCGCTACGGTCAGATCGCGGCGCAGGGCTACCCCATGTCGCTGCCGATGAACGTCTCGGGCGACATCCTGCCCAACAACTGGGCGTTCCTCCCCGTCTTCCCCTACCTCGTGCGCTTCCTCTCCGGCGCGACGGGTCTCGGGTGGCAGCCGGTCGCGGTGCTCATCAGCCTCGCGGCGGGCCTCGGTGCGACGTGGGTGCTGTTCGTGCTGCTCCGCACCGTGACCAAGCCGCGCGCCGCCTGGTGGTCGGTGGTCTTCTTCTCCTTCGCCCCCATGTCGTTCCTGTTCGTCCTGGGCTACAGCGAGGGCCTGTTCATGCTGCTGGTCTTCAGCGGCATGCTCCTCGCGATCAAGCGCAAGTACCTCTGGATCCTGCCGCTCGGACTGGTCGCCGCGTACACGCGCCCCGGCGTCCTCGCGCTCGGTCTCGCGCTCGGCATCCTGTTCCTCGTGCGGTTCTTCCGCCGCCGCGTCGACCCGTTCCCCGTGCGCGAGTGGGCGTCGCTCATGGCCGCGGGTCTGACGATCGCGGTCGCGGGTCTGTCGTGGAGCCACATCGCGCAGGAAGTCACGGGCACGAAGAACGCGTACATCCGCACCGAGTTGGGCTGGTGGCTCGACTACGTCGGCAACGACGGCTTCGTCCCCTTCACCCCGTGGTTCCGTCAGGCGGGCACGCACCTCGGTGTCGTGGGCATCATCCTGGTGATCGCCCTTCTCGTCGCCTTCGTCGCGCTGATGTGGTCGCGCCCCGTTCGCCGCCTCGGTCTGATCGTGGTTTCGTACATCTTCAGCTACGGCGTGTACATCTTCGCCGTGTTCCTGCCGCAGCAGAGCACGTTCCGTCTGCTCATGCCGATGGCCCCGATCCTGGCCGACGATCGCTGGTCGTCCACGCCCCGGCGGCGGACGGCGATCCTGGTGGGATGCCTCGTCCTCCAGGCCGTGGCGATCCTCCTGCTCTGGACGCGCGGCAACCCCTGATCGCGCGGACATGACGAAAGGGCGGGCGCTGATGCGCCCGCCCTTTCGCGTTCCGGCACGTCAGTCCGGACGGCCGCCCGGGTCGATGGCATCCACCATGTCCTGTTCGGCGGCGTTGTCCGCCTCGGGCTCTGCGCTCCCGGTCGGGCCGTCGACCTCGTGAGCACCGGATGGGTCGGGGGAGGGCTCGGGCGGCAGGGGGACGGTCGGCTCGTCGGGAGTCGGAGCGAGCGGTTCGGCGGGGATGCCGGGCGACGGCTCGTCCGGAGTGACGGGGGCGTCGGGAGCGGTGGGCGGGTCCAGGGGTTCCGGGGTGGGGAGAGTCATGCCTCCAGCGTCCGCGGCGGGCGAGCGCACCGCGAGGGCCTACCGATCGACGGCCGGAGGGTGTAACCGTACTGCCGTTAGGCTCGTCGGGGGGACAAACGCGAGGGAGTGCCGTGTCCACAGCTCACGAGGTGACGCGCCGCGAAGCCATCGACCAGTACCGCATCGTCGGGGCGCTCCCCGAACCCGATCTGCAGGGCCTCGTGGAGCTCGCGGCGACCGTGTGCGGCGTCTCCACCGCGGTCATCAACATCATCGACGACCGCGCACAACACCAGGTCGCGGCCGTCGGCGTGCAGGCGGCATCCTGTTCCCTCGAGGACTCGATGTGCGCCGCGGTCCTCGTCGATCCTCGACGCGTGGTCGTGTCCGATGCGCGCGAGGACGCGCGCTTCCGCGACCACGCCTTCGTCACCGGGGTCATCGCGTCCGTCCGGTTCTACGCCTCCAGCCCGCTCATCACGCCGTCGGGCGTCGCGATCGGCACGCTGTGCGTCTTCGACGACGAGGTCGGACAGCTCTCGGATGCCAGCGCCCGCGCGCTCGATCTCCTCGCCCACCAGGTGATCGACGTGCTCGAGCTGCGCCGGTTGACGCGCGATCTCGCGGAGTCCAATTCGCAGCTCGAGCAGTTCGCCGCCCAGGTGAGCCACGACCTCCGGAACCCCCTGACGGCCCTGTCGGGGTTCCTCGAGCTCGCCGCCGACAGTCCCGAGATGATCGACGCCCCGCGCGCCGCGCGCTCCCTCGCTCGCGCCGAGTCCGCGGCCGCGCGCATGACGTCCATGGTCACCGACCTGCTCGACTTCGCCCGCGTGGGCGGCGCCCGCCCCCGCTTCACCCGAGTCGACGTGGGTGAGATCGTCGACGAGGTGCTCGAGGACCTCGATGGCGCCGTGGTGGGCGCCGGCGCAGAAGTGATCGTGGATGCCTCGATGTTCGTCCGCGCGGACGACACGCTCCTGCGCGTGCTGCTGCAGAACCTCATCGCGAACGCCGTGAAGTTCACGGTGGCGGCCGGCCGCACGCCGCGGGTCTTCGTGACCGTCCAGGAGATGCCCGATGGGTGGCGCCTCCTCGTCGACGACAACGGTGACGCGGTGGACCCGGCGCTGCGCGATCGGATGTTCGAACCGATGCAGCGCGGACACGACGCCGAGGTGCAGGGCATCGGCATCGGGCTGGCCACCTGCCGGCGCATCGCACAGGCGCACGGCGGTCACATCGGACTGGACGAGTCGCCCGCGGGCGGCACGCGGGCGTGGGTCGTGCTCCCCGCGGCCGCGTGAGCACCTAACGGTCCGCGTGCGCCCACGCAACCACCGTGACCCGGCGGTGCCCGCGCCCGTAACGTGGTCGGCATCCGGTCGGGAGTCCGGGCCCCGGCCGTGCTTCCCCGCCCGGCGACCCGGAGGTGTTTCGGATGGCGCGCAACGTCCGCCTGTTCCACTGCTCGCCCGAGGCCGTCTTCGACGTGCTGGCGAACGGCTGGCTCTACCCGCTGTGGGTGGTCGGGGCATCGCGCATGCGGGACGTGGCGGACGAGTGGCCGAGCGAGGGCGCGGAGCTGCACCACTCCTTCGGCTCGTGGCCCGTGCTCGTGAACGACACGACGGTCCTGCGCGTGTGGGATCCGCCGCGCCGAGCCGTCCTCGAACCGCACGGGGGCCCGATCGGCATTGCGCGCGTGGCGATCGACGTCAAGCGCCGGGGCGAAGGATGCGTCGTTCGTCTCCAGGAGGAGCCCGTGACCGGCCCGACGAAGCTCCTTCCCGACGTCGTCTTCGACGCAATCACCCGGTGGCGCAACGCCGAGACGCTGCACCGCCTCGCGTACCTCGCCGAGGGCGGGGCGCCGGGGACGACCGGTGGCGCGGCGGCGATCGGACAGGCCTCGACCGCGGAGAAGGAGCCGATCCAGCGATGAGCGAACGCTACGACGCGATCATCGTCGGCTCGGGGCCCAACGGCCTCGCGGCGGCGGTCACCCTCGCGCGCGCCGGGCTCTCCGTCGCGCTGTACGAGCGCCAGACCTCACTCGGCGGCGCCGCCGCGACGGGGGAGCTCACCCTCCCGGGGTTCCGTCACGATCTGGGGTCTGCCGTGCACCCCCTGGCGCTGGAGTCCTGGTTCTTCCGCGAGTTCGGGCTCGACCGGCGCGTGCCGTTCGTCCTCCCGGAGGTCTCGTTCGCCCACCCGCTCGACGGGGGTCGCGCCGGGCTGGGATACCGCGATCTCGAGCGCGCGGCGGAGGCCATCGGACGCGACGGGGCAGCCTACGAGCGCCTCATGAAGCCGCTGGTGTCGCACGTCCGCGGAGTCGCGGACTTCACCGGCAACGCGCTGCTCCGCCTCCCCGGCGACCCGCTCGCGGCGTTCTTCTTCGGCATCCGGTCCCTCGAACAGGGCGGACCGTGGTGGAACGCGCGATTCCGCGAAGACGTCGCCCCGTCGATGATCACGGGGATCTCGGCGCATTCGATCCTCAGGCAGCCCGGTCTCGCCGCCGCGGGAGCGGGTCTCGTGCTCGCGACCTACGCCCACGCGCGCGGCTGGCCGATCCCCGTCGGCGGCAGTCAGTCGATCGCCGACGCCATGATCGCCGACCTCCGCGCGCACGGGGGTGTCGTGCACACCGGCGTCGACGTCGCGGACCTGCGTCAGCTGCCTCCGGCGCGCGCCATCCTCCTCGACGTCACTCCTCGTACGCTCGTCGGACTGGTGGGAGACCGGATGCCGCGGGCCTACCGCCGCGCGATGGAACGCTTCCGCTACGGCGGCGGGGTGGCGAAGATCGACTTCGCGTTGTCCGCCCCGGTGCCGTGGGCCGATCCGGACGTCGCGCGGTCGGGTACGGTGCACGTCGGCGGGAGCCGCGCCGAGATCGCCGCCGCCGAGAACGCGGTCGTGCGGGGCGAGCTCCCGGACGCTCCGTACGTGCTCGTCTCGCAGCCGTCGCTCTTCGACGCCACGCGCGCGCCCGAGGGGCGCCATGTGCTGTGGGCCTACACCCATGTTCCCGCCGGGAGCAGCGTGGACCGGGAAGAGGCCGTGATCGCACAGATCGAACGGTTCGCCCCGGGATTCCGGGACACGATCCTCGCCACGTCGTCGCGGACGGCCACGGACATCGCGACCTGGAACACGAACTTCCCCGGGGGTGACATCTCGGCCGGGGCGCCGTCTCTCGCGCAGCTCGTCGGCCGTCCGGTGTACAGCCCGGACCCGTGGCGCACGCCGCTGCCGGGCATCTACCTGTGCTCGGCGTCGACGAGTCCCGGTCCGGGAGTCCACGGTCTCGCGGGGTGGCAGGCCGCGCTCAGCGCTCTGCGGCACGAGTTCGGCACGCGCCTGCGTCCGGATCTCAGCCCGCGCCCGGACCAACTCGCGCCGGTCTGATCCGCGCTCGGCCGTGCGGCGCGCACGCGCACGGCCGAGCGGACGCTCGGTCAGCCGATCTCGCCGCCCGGCGACGCGTCGGTGTCGGCGGATTCGTCGGCGTCCTGCTGCGCGGCGGCGCCCTCGTCGGGCGACTCCGACCCCGCGCCGTTCGAGTCCGGGTCGGGAGCCGCGCCGTCGTCGGGGCGGTCGGATGCGGTGTGGTCGGTCATGGGGATCCCTTCGTCGAGCGCCGATCATGGCGACGCGGGCGACGGTTCCACACCGTCCGAGCGCTGTCCAGGGGGTGGTGCGGTCAGATCGGGGCGACGCCGTCGCGTTCCGCGAACTCCACGCGGGCGGCATCCTCCAGGTCGTCGGCCTCGTCGCGGAGGTCGACGATCGGGGCGGCGCTCACAGGTACGGCGCGAGCGCGCCGGCGGTCAAGGCGAACGCGAGGGCGGCACTGCCGGCCGCGGTGGCCAGCACGACGGTCGCCCGTTCGGTGCGACGCCGCCGTTCGGCATCCGCCGGGTCCTCGGTCGAGCGGAGCGAGCCCTTGGCCTTCTCGAGAGTGTCGTAGCGGCCGATCGGAACGCCGTGCGCGTCGCGCGCGACGAAGCCTCCGGTCACGCTGTCGACGCAGCCGTAGTACTCGCCGCCACGGTGCGCCACCCAGAAGCCGGAATCAACCTTGGCCCACAGGACGCGCGGGGCCGCGAGGGGGACGAGCGAGGCCGCCGTCGTCGAGATGGACACGTCACGCCGCCGATCGGAGGGTCGTGCGCCGAGGCGCCGACGTGGAGGTGCGTGCGGGAGCGGTCGCGGAGGGGATCTCGATGTCGAGCGCCACGATGAGGCCCGCGGAGGAGTTGGCCATGTCGGCCATGTCCTTCAGCGTCGGGGAGTGGAGCTGCTCCGGCTCCGCGCTCTCGAAGACGAATCGGAGGGGGATCGCGGGCTGCAGCCACAGGGTGGAGCGACCGGGGGTGCCGTCGACGTGCGTCCAGCTGATCGTGAAACTCTCGCCGCGACGGAGTTTGGTCGCGACGACCACCTTGATGTGCGCGAGGAGGCGGTCCGGGATGCGGACAGGTTCCGGCGTGGTGCCGTAGTAGAGGTGACCCACGAGAAACTCCCTTCGTTGCTTTAGCTGCATGAAGAACATACTCGCTTAGTAACTAGTTTGTCGAACTATTTGTTTCGTTGTATGATCGGGGGATCGAGAGCAAGGGGCCACCACCATGACAGACATGCGTGCGGTGTCGCCGAGCCTCGCTCCCGGCGAATCTCGCGAGGCGGACACCTACTGGTACGGCGAAGAGCCGGCCGATCGGCGCGTCCGCACCAAGGCCGTCCTCGAGGCCCTTCGCGTCTATCGGGCGGCAGAGCTTGCGATGCGTCGTCGCACGCGTGAGTCGATGTCGATGGGGGAGAACGAACTCCTCGTTCTGCGCTACCTGCTGCGCGAGCCGAATCGACAGGTGCGGCCGGGTGAGCTCACGCGTCATCTGGGGCTCTCGACGGCGTCCACGACCGCCATCCTCGATCGGCTGGAGCGCTCGGGTCACATCACGCGCGTGGCGAACCCCGACGACCGCCGCAGCATCTTCGTCCAGGCGACCGACCGCGCCCACGCGGAGGTCCGTCAGACCCTCGGCAACATGCACGACCGCATGCTGGCCGCCGTGATCGACATGTCGCCGGAAGAGTCCGACGTCGTCGTGAACTTCCTCCACCGGATGAGTGATGCTGTCGACGGCGTGGCCGTCGACGCGGGATCCCACGCGTCGCCGTGATCTACGTGCTCGTCGGCGGCCCGCGCGACGGACAGCATGTGGATGACCTGCCGCGCGGCTATCGCCTGAGTCTCGACGAACCGGCGCCCGAACGGTTCGCCGAGTTCGAAACCGTGCGCGCCGTATGGTTCGAATTGGATGCCCGCATGTTCCGGTCCGCGCAGCGGCGCGACTGAAGAACGCGTATCCCACCGGTCAGGCCCGCGCAAGCCGCCCCCTCCTGTCCCGCCGGACGGGCGACGCTGGAGGCATGAGATGCGTGACGTATGCCGGAGAAACCGTGATCACCACCGATGACGTCGCGACGTCGCTCGTCGAATTGACCGCCGCGGTGGCGAAGGAGGGGCAGGCGGAGGCCGTCAGCATCCCCATCGTCACCGAGGACAAGAAGGTCGCGCAGGCGGAACTCGTGATCGGCGTCGGAAACGACGTGCTCTCCGCGCCGGTGGAGTGGTCGGGCGAGGAGCCCGACTTCGCGAAGTCCGCCGAGGATCTGCGCAACCACCGTCTCTTCCCGCGTTCGTCGCTCCGCCTGGTGGAGCCGGCATCCGACGAAGAGGACGAGCCGGTCGACTGGGATTTCGACCAGCCGACGCAAGCCTGACACGAGCGACGGCCCTTTCGTAGAGTGGGGCCATGGGGAAGCGAAGCGTGACGTGGCGTGTCGGGGGCATCCTGCTGGGGGTCTGCGGTCTCCTCACCCTCGGCGGAGCGCAGGTGATCGGTCCGGGGTACGCGATGCAGCTGGTGATCGACGTGTCGTGGGCACTCGGCATCCTGGTGTTCGCGTTCGGGTTCAGCCGCGCGGCGAGCGTCGTGGCTCGACGGCCGCTCGGGGTGTCCGCTCTCGTCGTCCTTGCGTTCGCTCCGCTCGTCGTGAACCTCGCCTACAACGTGGCCTCGCCGCGGGTGGTGTCGGCGGACGACTCCACCGCGTGGACGGCCTTCGCTTTGTCGCTGAGTGCATCGGTTGTGTCCATCGCGGCCGGCGTGATCGCGGCGACGCAGATCGCCCGGCTCGGCGCGGTTCCCGCGCGCTGGCGGTGGGCGCCGATGTGGGCGCTCGGAATCAGCGTCGGCTGCGCCGTGCTGATCCAGGGCGTGTTGACCGCCCTGGGTGCGGCGGGTGCGGACCAGAGCGTGATGGTCGCCGCGGGCGCGATCGGGAGGATCGGCCTGCTCGCCCCCACGCTGGGCCTCGGCGTCGTCGCTCTCATCGCCGCCTCGACCGACCGTCCCGAGGCCGTCGAGGTCTTCCGCTCCTCCTGAGTCTCCCGTCGACCGGCCCCCGCCGCTCAGCGGGGTCGGATACACCCGAGGGTGGATGACGTCCGCCCGGCGTGACAGGGACGATGAGTCGTCGGATCGATTCCCGCGATCGACGCTCACCCCATCGGAGCCCTCATGCCGCCGACCGCCGTCACTCCCGCCCCACCCCGCGCCGAGGCGCCCGCGCACCCGCGGACGGACTCCGCGCCCGTCCTCGCGTCGCGCTCCTCCCGAGAGCGGAGGTGGATGCCACGGACCACCGTCGCCCTCGCGGCCGCCATCCTGCTGGTGAGTCTCGTGCAGTTCCGCGGGGCGGTGCTCGTCGGCGATGGGCCGTTCGACCTCCGCGAACTGGCACGGAGCATCTTCACGGTCGACCGTCCCGCGCTGCTTCCGGTCGTCATCCTCGCTGTCCTCGTCGTCGGCGGTCTCGCCGAACGGGTCATCGGATCCGGTCGCCTGCTCGTCGCCTACCTCGCCGGTGGACTGACGACCTCCGTGGCGGGGTTGGTGATCGGTGCCGTCGAGAGCGCCTTCCTCCCCGGTCTGCCGCTGAACTCCGAGGTGTTCACGGGTGCTCCGCCGGTCGCCGCGCTGCTGGTCGTCGCGATGACCGCGAGCGGGTTCGTCGGTGCGCTGTGGCGACGCCGGGTACGGTGGGCCAGCGCCGTGATCGCGGTGACGCTCTTCCTCTACTCGGCATCCGCCAGCGACCTCTACACGCTGATCGCGCTCCCGGTCGGTCTCGCGCTCGGCGTCGTCCTGGGCGGCCGGCCCGTGACGCTGCGGGTCCACCGCAGCTCCCATCACGAGACGCGCGTCCTGCTGGCGGCCCTCACCGCGGTGACGGCCGTCGGCCCGCTGATCGCCACGATGTGGGGGAGCGGCGCCGGTCTGCTGTCGGTGTACGGCTGGCTGTCCTACGACCCGCTCATCGTCGTGGACGGGCGTGTCTGCGTGGCCGGGTCGGAACTGCTCGCGTGCCCCGCCGGTGGCTGGACGACGGGTCCGCTGCAGGCGTCCGCGGGCTGGATCGCCGCCCTCCCGCTGGCGGTGCTGCTCGTGGCATCCTGGGGCATCCTGCGCGGGCGCCGCGGCGCGCTCGGCATCGCGATCGCGGTGAACCTGCTCGTGTTCGTGGGCATGGTGTACGTCTTCGCCGTGACCGAGCCCGACACCCTCGCGACGCTCGCCGTCACGCGGGATGCGGATGCCGCCTCCGCGGTGTGGCAGATCCTGGTCGGGGTGGCGGTGGGCGCGCTCGTCCCGCTCGCCGTCGCCGTGACGCTCTTCGTGTTCCGGCGCGCAGCGCGGGTCGGATCCGCACCCGGTGCGCGGTCCCTGTTCCTCGGGACCGTCGGTTTCGCGGGCGTCGGAGCCCTGGTGACGGCGTTCGTGGGGACCATGGCCTTCTCGCACCACTTCAGCCCCGAGCCCGGGCCCGCGGCGATCTTCCGCGCCACCCTGTTGAGGCTTCTCCCGCCCTCGCTCCTCCCCACCGAGTCGATCGCCTTCGTTCCGACGACGGGGTGGGCGCAGGCGCTCTGGTACCTTCCCTCGGCGATCTTCTGGACCGTGTGCGTCATCGCCTCCATCCGGTTCGTCCTGAGCCCGGGATCGGCCGCGCACTCCGGGGACCGCGCGCGGGCACGCGCCGTCCTCGAGCGCGGCGGCGGCGGAGCGCTGTCGTTCATGACGACCTGGACCGGCAACGCCTACTGGTTCGCGCCGGACGTCGACGCGGCGATCGCGTACCGCGTCCGCGGACGCATCGCGGTGACCCTGGGTGGCGCTTTCGGGCGCGACCGGTTCGATCCGAGCGTCGCGCGGGCATTCGTGGACTTCTGCGGTGAACGCGGCTGGACGCCGGTCTTCTACAGCGTCGACGACGCCGAGAACGCCGCGCTCGACGGACTCGGCTGGAGCAGCACGCAGGTCGCCGAGGAAGCGCGACTCGACCCCGCCACGTGGACGCCCGCCGGCAAGAAGCGGCAGGACGTGCGCACGGCGACCCACCGCGCCGCGCGAGAGAGCGTGCGCGCGGAGTGGACCACGTGGGCGGAGCTGTCGTTCCGTGATCGCGCACAGATCCGTGAGATCTCGGAGGCGTGGGTCGCGGACAAGACCATTCCCGAGATGGAATTCACGCTCGGCGGCGTGGAGCAGATGACGGACCCCGCCGTTCGCCTGATGATCGCGCGCGACGTGCAGGGGCGGGTCGTGGCGGTGACGAGCTGGATCCCCGTGCACGCGGCATCCGGGGTTCAGGGATACGCCCTGGACGTCATGCGCCGCCGCCACGACGCGATGAACGGCGTCATGGAGTTCGTCATCGGCGCCGTCGTCGAGCGGCTCCGAGCGGAAGGCTGCACCGTCCTGAGCCTGTCGGGTTCGCCGCTCGCCTTCCATCGCGACGCATCGGAGGTCGAACCGGATGCCGTGGAGCGCTTCCTCGGTCAGCTGAGCGTGCTGCTCGAACCCGCGTACGGGTTCCGGTCGCTGGCGAACTTCAAGAAGAAGTTCCAGCCGGACTTCGCGCCGATGTGGATGGTGTACCCCGACCCGGCGCAGCTTCCCGCCATCGGACTGGCCCTCATGCGCTGCTACGCGCCGGGTCTGACGGTCGCGCGCGCCGCGCGGATCGCGGCGGGGCTGCGCGCCTCGGCTCGCGAGAGGGCCGCCGCCGCCTGATCAGATGCGCTCGGGGCGGTACCGGTCGTCGCTGAAGGCGAGGATCAGGTAGCCGATGACCCAGAACACCACGAGCAGGAAGAACGAGAAGAACCCGCCGTGGCCGAAGGCGCGACCGACCCGGATCGACACGATGATGTGGAAGATCAGGCCGACGATCGGGATGAGGTAGAGCAGCGTCATCCAGCCCGAGTAGCCCGCGACCTTGACGAGGAAGACGGTGTTCACGATCGGGATGATCGCGAGCGAGCCCAGGTCCGACGCGCGCGTTACGCTCGGCGCATGTGGTTAGCTCCCGCGCCCGTCGCAGGCCCCGGTTTCGCTGTCATCGACTTCGAGACGACGGGTCTGCTGCCGGAATATCACCACCGTGCCGTCGAGGTCGCCGTCGTGCACGTCGATCCGGATGGCATCGTCACCGGGCAGTGGGACACGCTCATCAACCCGCGGCGTGATCTCGGACCGCAGCGGATCCACGGCATCGCCGCGAAGGACATCCTCGGCGCGCCGATCTTCGAGGAGGTGGCGGCGCAGCTGATCGAGCTCCTCTCCGGCCGCGTCATCGTCGCTCATAACGCGTCGTTCGATCTGCGATTCCTGGATGCCGAACTGGACCGCCTCGACTACTGGCGCGGAGACCCGTGGGTGTCGGCGTGCACGATGCTGCTCGCCCGTCGGCATCTGGGCGGTGGTCTGAGCCTCGCGGACTGCTGCGACGCTTTCGGCATCCCCCTCGACGGGGCGCACCGCGCCTCGGTCGACGCGCTCGCGACTGCGCGTCTCCTGGAAGCCTTCCTCGCCAGTTCCCCCGGCTCGGAATGGTCGGAGATGCTCGCGGCTGCTCCGGTGCTCCCCGAACTGACGGCGCCACGCGCTCAGTGGCTCGCGCGAGGGTCCACCGCGGCGACGGCGGTCAGTTTCCTTGAACGGATCGTCGTGCGGATCCCGGATGTCTCCGACACCGAAGAGCAGGCGCAGTACCTCGCACTCATCGACCGCTGCCTGATCGACAGATACCTGTCGGAGCACGAGAAGGCCGAGCTGGTGGCACTCGCCGACCGGACCGGCATCGGCCGGGACACCGCGCTTCGGCTGCACCGGGAATACTTCATCGCCCTCGGGCACGCGGCGTGGGCCGATGGCATCCTGACCAAGGACGAGGCGGGCGATCTCGAGCTGGTCGCCGCTCTCCTCGACATCCCGGACGCTCTCCGTGATGAGGTGCTGTCCACACGCGACGTGCGGCTGACCTCATCGCCCGCTGTCGTGCTGCAGGGATTCGCGCTCGCGCCCGGCGACGAGATCGTGCTCACCGGGGACATGTCCCGGGTGCGGTCGGAGTGGGAAGACGATCTCCGGGCTGCGGGATACGTGCCCAAAGCCGACGTGACCAAGCGCGTCGCCGTGGTCGTCGCGGCAGACCCCGATTCGCTGTCGGGCAAGGCGCGGAAGGCCCGGGATTACGGCATCCCCGTGGTCGGCGAAGCATGGCTGCGCGACCTGCTGGGGCAGCCATGACCGGTGAGCGGAAGTTCGAGTGGGGCGGACTCAGCGCGGGGCGTGAGGATTTCGTCACGGCTGCCGAGGCGCTGGCCGCTCTCGAGGAACTCGTCGGGGAGTATCCCGACCTCCCGTCGGAGACGGGCCTGTCGGACGGCGACGCGTTCGTCCGCCTGTCGACGGGGGAGCGGTGGGCGATCGTCTCCACTCCCGGCACGCGGTGGTTTTCGGTGCGGGTGGACACCGGGCACCGCGCGCGGCTGGACGACGCGACCTCCACGCGCGACGAAGCCTTCATGCTGCTGCGGACATATGTCGCGGTCGGGGCCGCCTACGTCCGGGGTGACGTGGTGAGGTACGGCGATCGGCTCACCGTCGCGACCCACGGTCGCACCGTCTCGCTCACACGACCTCTCGGTGCGCGGCTGCGCGGGTGGGTCGGTCGAGCGCGCTGACGCGGCGGTCGTCAAGCCTCTCCGCCGGGTCGCCTCGCGCTGCAAGGCTGGGGTCACGCAACGGAAGGGATGACCATGAGCGATCCGCAGGACAACGCCCCGGCTGACGACGCCGAGGACCTCGGCGACGACCAGACGGTGGCGCCCAGCCAGACGAACGACGTCGACGAGCAGTCCAAAGCGCCGTCCGGCGATGACCCGAACGCCGACCATCAGGCGACCGGCATCGGAGTCATCGGCGAGGAGTGAGGCCGCTCCGCCTCGCTCCCGCCGGGGTCGGGAGCGGCGGTGCCGCGATGCTAACCTTGAGCGTCCGCCTCCGTAGCTCAGGGGATAGAGCGTTGGTTTCCGGTACCAAAGGTCGCAGGTTCGATTCCTGTCGGGGGCACCAGTAGGGACGAGGGGTCGCGGGTCGTTCAGACCCGCGGCCCCTTTCTCGTGCGATCGCCGGCCGGGTCGCTCGAACCTCAGGCGGCTCCCGCGCCGGTCATCGGCGGGCGCCCGTGCTGGTCGACGAGCGGGCACGTGAACACGTCACGTTCGCCCAGGCCGACACGGTTGATGTAGCGGACGACGATGGCCTAGGACGCGAACGGTCCGAGCCGGGTGTCGGGAACATCGCGCTCCCGTCAGTACGCCGAGACGATCGGTGCTGCTCCGCGCAGAGGTGGGCGGGGATGCTGTTCCGGCTCGGAGCCGGGGTGTCGACGGTCATGGGCGCAGCAGACGCCCTCGCGGGGGCCGAGCGCACGACCATTGACAGACGGGGGCGGCCGTGAGTGGCGGCCGACGGCTCCGGGGGCGGTGGGGCTAGGAAGCGCGTCGCGCGACGCTGCGACGCACCAGGCCGAAGATCAGCGTGCCGACGAACAGAACGATCCCGATGATCCCCAACCAGAGCAATCCCTGGAACGCGAACCCCACGATCGAGAGCACCGCCCACGCAATGAGCAGAATGATGAGTACGGTCCACATGCTCGCGACTGTACGCCCGACCTGTCTGGTTCCCCGCTCGTTGCGAGCCGCCCGTTCGTTTCTCGGCCCGGCGAGGCGCGTCCGTACGAAAAGCGACAGGTGGCGGGCGCCGGACCGACGACCGCCCGGGCGCGGTTGTCAAGACCTTGGGCCGACTCGCGCGGTGAGTGTCATCCTGAACCCACCCTCCCGAAAGGACCTGTAATGAGCATCGGAGCCGGAATCGCGCTGATCGTCATCGGCGCCATCCTCGCGTTCGCCGTCGACCTTCCCAACGACTTCGTCGACTTCACCACGATCGGCTACATCATGATCGGTGCCGGCGTGATCGTCTTCATCATCGGACTCGTGCTCCTCGTCCGCCGTCGGCAGATCGACACCGTGACCCGCACCGAAGGGGTGGGCGGCGCGCAGGTCACTCGGTCCACCACGCGCTCGTCGAACGACGACCTCGTTTGACCCCGTCGGGGGCTTCCCCGATCCCAGGACGCGAATGACCGACACCGACACGACTCAACCGGCCGACACGCCTGTCGTCGACCTCTTCGACGGGCGTTACCGTCTCGGGCGGGTGCTCGGCACGGGCGGATACGCCCGCGTATACGAGGCCGTGGACACACAGCTCGGCCGCACCGTCGCCCTGAAGGTCATGACGGGCGACGGTGCGGACCCGTCGGACATGGCGCGCGTACGTTCCGAGATCCGGTTGCTCGCCTCCCTCTCGCATCCCTCGCTCGTCACCCTTTACGACGCGAAACTCTCGAGCCCGCCGACCTACCTCGCGATGGAACTCATCGCGGGGCCGACGCTCGGCGACGTGATCGCACGCGGGACCGTCACCCCGGCCGATGCGGCCCGGTACGGCCGCGAGATCGCCGAGGCGCTGTCCGTCGTCCACGCGCGGGGCATCGTCCATCGCGACGTGAAGCCATCCAACATCTTGCTGCGCCCGCCCGCGCACACCGGGGAGCGCACACGAGCGACCCTCGCGGACTTCGGCATCGCCGCACTCGTCGGCGCGACGCGCGTCACCCGAGCGGACACCGTCGTGGGGACAGCGGCATACCTCAGCCCCGAGCAGGCGCGGGGGATGCCGGCCGCCCCGGCGAGCGACGTCTACGCGCTCGGTCTCGTCCTGCTCGAAGCGCTCACCGGTCGCCGCGCCTTCGGCGGGCGGACGCCGCACGAAGCGCTGGCCGCGCGACTCGTGTCGCCGCCCGAGATCCCCGATCACCTGCCCGGACCCTGGCGGACGCTTCTCGCCCGCATGACCGCCATCGATCCGGCGGAGAGACCGGATGCCGCCTCCCTCGGCGCGGAGTTCCGTGCCCTGCCCGGCGAGCCACTGCCGCCGACGCCCCTCGGCGCCGCGGCGCTCGTCGACGGCCCGCCGTCCGATGCCGTCACGCGCACGCGCGTCCTGGCCCCGGTTCCCGATGCGCCGCGGCGGCCGAACCGCCGGACCGCCGTGATCGTGGCATCCGTTCTCGCCGTTCTGCTGGCTGCGGGGGGAATCACCGCCGCTGTCGCGCTCAACGCCCCGACAGCCGCCTCCGATCCGGGGCTGCCCTCGCTTCCCGCACCCCTCGATCAGCACGTGAACGACCTCTGGAAGGAGGTCGGCCCGTGAGGCGCCGGTGGATCGGCGTGCCCGTCGTGGCGCTCGCCGCCGTCGTCGCGCTCGCCGGCTGCACGCCGCCCGCGCCGGAGGCGACGGCGTGGCAGGGGACGGTGCAGACGCTCGCGAGCCAGGCCTCCGGCGGCGACTACGCCTCTGCGTCGGCGACGCTCGACCAGCTCGAGGCCGATGTCGTGGCTGAGCGCGATGCGGGCACGATCTCTCCCGACGAAGCCGCCGCGATCCTGTCGCGCATCGCGACCGTCCGCGCGGATCTGGCGTCGCTCACGCCGAACCCCGAGCCCACGACCGTGCAGACCCCCGAGCCGACGGTCGCCGACACACCCGAGCCGGCGCAGGACACCGTCGTCGACGAGGGTCCGTCGCAGCAGCAACAGCCCCCGCAGAACGACGACAAGGGCCCCGGAAACCCGGGCAAAGGCGGCGGTGGCAAGGGCGGCAAGGACGACTCCACGGGCCCGGGCGGCCCGGGCAAGAAAGACGGATGAGCGAAGCGCGCCCCGGCCCCCTTGCGCCGTGCGAGGATGGCCCGGTGCCGCGCCGAGTGACCGCTGAACTCGACCTCGATCTGGGGTCGTCCGTCGACCTCATCTTCCAGATCACCGCCGCCCAGGGGGTGCCCCTGGCGAGCGAGCATCTGACGTTCTCCCGCGGCGACCGCGTGTACACCCCGACCGAGATCGTGGACCAGTCCGGCAGCCGTCTGCACCGTCTCTCCGGCGAGCAGGGCCCACTCTCCGTCCGTTACGAGGCCGTGGTCGCCGGTGCCTCTCCGACCGTGCACACGAGCGACCTGGAGACGATCACCTACCTCCGCCCGAGCCGCTACTGCCAGTCGGACGAGGTGTTCGCGCAGGCCCGCCGCCAGTTCCGCGGTCTTGCGGGGGCGGAGCTCATCGCCGCGGTGTCGTCGTTCGTGGCATCCAGCGTCACGTACACCCCGGGGCTGAGCCTCGGCACCGACAGCGCCGTCACGACCCTGATGACCGGTCAGGGCGTGTGCCGCGACTACGCGCACGTCGTTATCGCGCTGCTGCGCGCCATGGACATGCCCGCGCGCTACGCCGCGTGCTTCGCGCCGGGGCTCGAGCCCATGGACTTCCACGCCGTCGCCGAGGCGTACCTCGACGGCGCCTGGTACGTCATCGACGCGACGCGGCTGTCCGACCGCCGTTCGCTCGTGCGCATCGCCACGGGTCGCGACGCCGCCGACTGCGCCTTCCTCAGCTACCACGGCGGGTACGTCGGCCTCGAGCGGATGTACGTCGATGCGGTCCTAGAGGACGAGACCCCGGATGCCATGTCCCCCGACGACCACGAATCCCTGGTGCAGATCGGCTGAGCCGGGAGCCGCGAGCGCCTCACCTAGAATTGCAGGGTTATGGATCCCGCAGCCCTCTCCGCCGCCCTGCTCGCCGTCATCGCCCCGCTCGCCGAGGCGCGACGCGAAGGGTCGTCCGCCGGGCTCACTGCCGTCGACCTCCCGCTCGAGCGGCCGAAGAACCGCGACCACGGCGACTGGGCGTCCAACGCCGCGCTGAAACTGTCGAAGGTGGTCGGGGCGAACCCGCGCGAGTTCGCGGCCGAGATCGCCGCGGGCCTCGAGAACGTCGACGGCATCGCGAGCGTCGAGGTGGCCGGCCCCGGGTTCATCAACATCCGACTGGATGCCGCTGCCGCCGGCGCCCTGGCGAAGACGATCGTCGAGCAGGGTGCGGCGTTCGGGACGAACGATTCCCAGCGCGGCAACACGATCAACCTCGAGTTCGTGAGCGCGAACCCCACGGGTCCGCTCCACATCGGTCACACGCGGTGGGCGGCCCTCGGCGACGCGATCGCCCGGGTGCTGCTCGCGAGCGGCGCCACGCTCGTCCGCGAGTTCTACATCAACGACGCCGGCGCGCAGATGGAGCGCTTCGGCCGCTCGGTCGTCGCGGCGCTCCGCGGCGAGCCCACCCCCGACGACGGGTACGGCGGCGCGTACATCGCCGACCTCGCCGACCGGGTGGCGGCCGCGCGCGCGGACATCCGCGAACTCGACCGCGCCGAGCAGATCGCGGTGGCGACCGAACTGGCCTACGGATTCCAGCTGGGCGAGATCCAGGCCTCGCTCGAGCGGTTCAACGTCCACTTCGACGTCTGGTTCTCCGAGCGCACGCTTCACGCGCACGTCGACGGTCGGCCGAGCCTCGTCGACGAGGCCGTCGACCGTCTGCGCGAGCAGGGCCACGTCTTCGACGACGAGGGTGCCGTCTGGGTGCGCACCACCGACTTCGGCGACGACAAGGACCGGGTCATCCGCCGCTCGAACGGCGAGTACACCTACTTCGCCGCGGATGCCGCGTACTACCTCAACAAGGGCGACCGCGGTTTCGCGCACAAGATCTACCTCCTCGGCGCCGACCACCACGGGTACGTGCACCGTCTGAAGGCGCTCGCCGGTGCTGCTGGTGACGACCCCGAGAAGGAAATCGAGGTGCTGATCGGCCAGCTCGTGTCGATCAACGGCGCGAAGCTGTCCAAGCGCGCCGGCAACATCATCGAGCTCGACGATTTGCAGGAGTGGCTCGGCACGGACGCGCTCCGCTATTCGCTCGCACGGTACCCCGCTGACTCGCCGCTGACGCTCGACCCCGAGATCCTGCAGAAGCGGACGAACGACAACCCCGTGTTCTACGTGCAGTACGCCCACGCGCGTACGCACAATGTCGCCCGCAACGCGGCCGATTCGGGCGTCGACCGGTCGGAGTTCGCCCCCGAGCTGCTCGACCACGAGACGGAGTCGGCTCTGCTCGGCGCCCTGCAGGAGTACCCGCGGGTCGTCGCCTACGCCGCGGAGGTGCGTGAGCCCCACCGCGTCGCCCGCTACCTCGAAGAGCTCGCGGGTCTGTACCACCGCTGGTACGACAACTGCCGTGTCATCCCGCTCGGCGACGCCCCGGTCGAGCCGGTGCACCGCACGCGGCTCTGGCTCAACGACGCGACCGGTCAGGTGCTGCGCAACGGCCTCGCGCTTCTCGGCGTGAGTGCTCCGGAGCGCATGTAACGATGACGGATGCCTCGCGTCCCCGACGCCGGACCGGACGCACGATCGCGATCGTCGCCATCGTCGTCGTCGTGATCGCGGGGCTTCTCGTGGCTGCCGAGGCGATCGCCCGTTCTGCCGTGGCGAACACGGTGCGCTCGCTCGTCGTGCAGCAGGTGGGGCTTCCCGCCGATCAGCAGGTCGACGTCCAGGTCCCGGGTCTGGTGCTGCCCCAACTCCTGACGGGGCGCCTCGACCAGGTGGCGGTCTCCGCACCCGACGTCTCGCTCGGACCGCTGACGGGCGACGTCCGTGTCGACCTCGAGGACGTCCCCGTGGCGGGCAACGCTCCCGCGGCCGGGGGATCGGCCTCCGTGCGCCTCGACCCCGACCAGCTGCGCGCGCTCCTGTCGCAGATCCCGAACTTCCCGTCCGACACCGTGGGCACGGCCGCCCCCGACCTGACGCTGTCGACGCAGTTCTCGGTGTTCGGCATCCCGATCCCGGTGGGGATCTCCGTCACCCCCGGCGCGTCCGACGGCGACCTCACGCTCACGCCGACGTCGTTCGAGCTCGGCGGGAACCGCGTGGATGCCGACACCCTCCGCGGTCAGCTCGGGGGTGCGGCCGACGCGGCGCTCCAGACGTGGAGCCTGTGCATCGCCGACCGGCTGCCGGCCGGTCTCACCCTGAACGCGGTGAGCGTCCAGGGCCAGGACGTGGTGGCGACGCTCGACATCGACGGGCGCATTCTCAGCGACCCGGCGCTGCAGCAGAACGGCACGTGCGGCTGACGCGATCAGCCGGCCACCCGGAGCAGTCCCGCGTCGACGAGTGACGCGAGGGTGGTGTCGGTCACCAGACCCGGATCCGGGCAGTCGAACCGCGCGTCCACGTCGGCCACCAGCGCATCGCGGGAGACGCCGTCGGCGGCCTCCCACAGCGCCGGCGCGACGCCGGCGAGCACACGCAGGATGCCGCTCCCGTCGGCGTTCGCCGTGAGCACCGCGAGGGTGCCGTCGGGGAGCGGCGACCAGTCCACAGTCTCCGTGCGTTCGTAGCGGGGCCCCGCGGTGTCCTCCGGTGCACGACGGGTCGCTGGGGGCGTCACGACCGAGGGAACCGTCGTGGGCGCCCCGGCGTCGGACAGGCCGCGGACGAGCATCGCGAGATCCTCGGCCTCGGCGTACTCGGCGCGCACGACGCCGCCCGTCTGCGCGATGAGGCCCGCCATCGTGCGGACCGCGCCGGGGAGCTGCGCGAGGGCGCTGGACTGCCCGGCCAGCTCGGCGATCGCCTCCGAGGTGGGCACCGGCAGCAGGCGTGCGGGCGTCGGTTCGCTGCGCCGGTCGAGCAGAACGATGCGCGCGAGCCGGAGGGGTGCCGTCGGCAGCTCACCCAGGCCGAGGTCGACGGGGGAGTGCTGCACCTTGTGCGCGACGCCGTCGGTGATGACCGACAGCGGCTTCCGGTAGGGCAGCACCGCTCCGGTGGCATCCAGGGCGATCGTTTCGTCCGAGACATATCCGGCCCGGGCCGCGAGGTGGCGGATGGCGGTCGTCTTCCCGGCGCCCGAGGGACCGACGAGCACCACGACCGCTCCGTCGCTCCCCGCGACCCCGGCGGCGTGCAGCATCCACAGGTCGCCCCGGCGTTCGTTGATGGCGCTGAGCGTGACGGCGCTTGAGAGGGCGGCGAGCATCGGTCCGGGACCGAGGGATGCCGTGGGCGTCACGGTCGCGCGCGGCTCGGCGTTCTCGTCCGCGAGCGCACCCGTCCATGCCGCACGCACCGCATTCCGGTCCGCGTCGTCGAGGCCCCCGAGCTCGATGCCGATATGGACGCCGAGGGCATCGACGACGAGGACGGGGGAAGGGGACGGGCTCGGCACCGGTTCACGGTAGGCGCCGCGGGGTGTGGCATCCGCTGCCCTTTCGGCGCGAGACGGGATCCGGCCGGGTGGTTCACCCCCTGCTTCACCAGCCGAGCGGATCCGCTGGACGCTGCGGCCCGGGCGTGGGACGGGGGCGGCATATGCCGTGCCCTAGACTGCAAGGACTGTCTGTCGCGTGACGCACCGCGACGGCAGGAGCCGTGATCCGCGGCCGTCGCGTCGCCGCAAAACCCGATTGGTTCCTCCGTGTCCGCCTCGCACTCCGCGCTCGTGCCCGAGTGGCTCACCGCCCCGGCCGAAGCGAACGAGCTCGTCGCCTCCGTCTGGCCGACCTCCGCGCACCGCGTCGACGACGGCTCCGTCGAGATCGCCGGGGTGAGCGTGTTCGACCTGCGCGACCGCTTCGGCACCCCGCTGTACGTGCTCGATGAGGCCGAGGTCCGCGCCCACGCCCGCCGCGCGCGAGACGCCTTCGGGGCCGCGGCCGAGCGGCATGGCATCCGCTCCCGCGTGTACTACGCGGGCAAGGCGTTCCTCTCCACCGAGGTCGTCCGCTGGGTCACCGAAGAGGGTCTCGCCGTCGACGTGTGCACGCGCGGCGAGCTCGAGGTCGCCCTCGCCGGTGGCGCCGACCCCGCCCGCCTCGGTTTCCACGGCAACAACAAGAGCGTCGCCGAACTCGAGCGGGCGGTCGAGGTCGGCATCGGTTCGGTCGTGCTCGACAGCCCCATCGAGATCGAGCGTCTCGCCGCGATCGCGGATCGCCGCGGCGCCGTGCAGTCGGTCCTCGTGCGTGTGCGCACCGGCGTCCACGCGGAGACGCACGCGTTCCTCGCGACCGCGCACGAAGATCAGAAGTTCGGCTTCTCGCTCGAGGGGGCAGCGGACGCGGTCGCCCGCATCCGCGAGCTGCCGAGTCTGTGCTTCGTCGGGCTCCACGCCCACATCGGCTCTCAGATCTTCGATTCGGCGGGCTTCCGCGAGTCGGCGGCGCGCCTCGTCGACCTCCACGCCGGTCTGCTCGCGGGCGGCGACATCCCGCTCCTCAACGTCGGCGGCGGCTTCGGCATCTCGTACACGTCGGTCGACGACCCGCGCCCGATCGAGGAGATCGCCGACGGCATCGTCGATGCGATCGCCGACGAGTGCGAGGTGCGCGGCATCCCGATGCCCGACGTCGCGTGCGAGCCGGGCCGCGTCATCGTGGGACAGGCGGGCGTGACGCTCTACGAGGTCGGAACCGTGAAGAAGGTCACGATCGGCGACGAGCGCGAGCGCACCTACGTCAGCGTCGACGGCGGCATGAGCGACAACGCGCGTCCGGCCCTGTACGGCGCCGACTTCTCCGCGCGGATCGTCTCGCGCACGAGTCCCGCCGCCCCCGCGCTGTCGCGCGTCGTCGGTCACCACTGCGAATCCGGAGACATCGTGGTGGATGCCGAGTACCTCCCGGCCGACATCACTCCGGGTGACCTGCTCGCGGTGCCCGCCACGGGCGCCTACTGCTTCTCCCTCGCGAGCAACTACAACTACACCCCGCGTCCCCCCGTCGTCGCCGTGCGCGACGGCGAGGCGCGCGTGATCGTCCGCGGCGAGACCGTCGAGGATCTCCTCTCCCGCGACGTCGGCGTCGCGGCATCAGCTTCCCCCACCCCATCCCACGGAGACACCGAATGACCGACTACCGCACGCTGCGCGTCGCCCTGCTGGGCGCCGGTGCCGTCGGCTCGCAGGTCGCCGACCTGCTGCTCAAGCACCGCGCCGAACTGGCCGACCGTGCCGGCGCGAACCTCGAACTGGCGGGCATCGCCGTCCGCAACGTGGACGGAAAGCGCGACACAGAGCTGCCCCGCGAGCTGTTCACGACGGATGCCGAGACGCTCATCAACGGCTCCGACATCGTCATCGAGCTCATGGGCGGTATCGAACCCGCGCGCACGCAGGTGCTGCAGGCGATCAACTCCGGCGCCGACGTCGTCACCGCCAACAAGGCGCTGCTCGCCACGCACGGGTCCGAGATCTTCGAGGCCGCCGACCAGGTCGGCGCCGAGGTCTACTACGAGGCGGCCGCCGCCGGCGCGATCCCGATCATCCGGCCGCTGCGCGACTCGCTCGCGGGCGATCGCGTCGTGCGCATCATGGGCATCGTCAACGGCACGACGAACTACATCCTCGACCGGATGGACACCGAGGGCGCCGACTTCGGCGACGTCCTCGCGCAGGCGCAGGCGCTCGGCTACGCCGAAGCCGACCCCACGGCCGACGTCGAGGGCTACGACGCTGCGCAGAAGGCCGCGATCCTCGCGAGCCTCGCCTTCCACACGACCGTTCCGCTGGATGCCGTCCACCGCGAGGGCATCACGCAGATCGACGCCGCGATCATCGAGTCCGCGCGGCACGCCGGGTACGTCGTCAAGCTCCTCGCCGTGTGCGAGCGGCTCCCCGCCGCCGACGGCGAGGCCACCGAGTCGATCTCGGTGCGCGTGTACCCCGCGCTCGTCGAGCGCACGCACCCGCTCGCGAGCGTGCACGGCGCGAACAACGCCGTGTTCGTCCAGGCCGAGGCCGCCGGCGACCTGATGTTCTACGGCGCCGGGGCGGGCGGCGTGCAGACCGCCTCCGCCGTGCTCGGCGATGTCGTCTCGGCCGCGCGCCGCCACATCGCCGGGGGTGTGGGCGTCGGCGAATCCACGCGCGCCAACCTCCCCACCGTGCCGATCGGACGCGTCATCACGCGGTACCAGATCACGCTCGAAGTCGACGACCAGCCCGGCGTGCTCGCCACGGTCGCCGGCATCCTGAGCGAGGGCCGCGTCTCGATCGCGACCGTCGAGCAGACCACCATCGAACCGGATGCCGAGAACCCCGCCGCCGGCGGCTCGGCGCGTCTGGTCATCGGAACACACCAGGCCCGTGAGCAAGACCTGAGCGAGACCGTCGAGCGTCTCGCCGCGAGCGGCGTCGTCGAGCGCGTGGTCTCCGTACTGCGCGTGGAAGGGAACTGACATGGCACACGTCTGGCGCGGAGTCCTCCGCGAGTACGCCGACCGCCTGGGCGTCACCGACGCCTCCACCGTCGTGACGCTGGGGGAGGGCGGCACGCCACTCATCCCCGCCCCCGCCCTCTCGCGGCGCACGGGTGCCGACGTCTACGTCAAGTTCGAGGGTATGAACCCGACGGGCTCGTTCAAGGACCGCGGCATGACGGTGGCGCTGTCGCGCGCCGTCGAGCACGGGGCCAAGGCCGTCATCTGCGCGTCGACCGGCAACACCTCGGCCTCGGCCGCCGCCTACGCGGCGCACGCCGGGATCACCGCCGCGGTCCTCGTGCCCGAGGGCAAGATCGCGATGGGCAAGCTCAGCCAGGCCGTCGCGCACAACGGCCGTCTGATCCAGATCCGCGGCAACTTCGACGACTGCCTCGAGATCGCGCGCGAGCTGGCCGACCACTACCCGGTGCACCTGGTCAACTCGGTCAACCCCGACCGCATCGAGGGCCAGAAGACGGCGGCGTACGAGGTCGTCGAGCAGCTGGGCGACGCCCCCGACTTCCACTTCATCCCCGTAGGCAACGCGGGCAACTACACCGCGTACTCGCGCGGGTACCGCGAAGAGGCCGACCGCGGCGTCGCGACGCGCGTGCCGCGCATGTTCGGCTTCCAGGCGGCCGGGTCCGCCCCGCTCGTGACCGGCGCGGTCGTGAAGAACCCCGAGACGATCGCCAGCGCGATCCGCATCGGCAACCCCGCGTCGTGGAACCTCGCGCTGGACGCGCGGGCGGCCACCGACGGCTGGTTCGGCGCGATCGACGACGAGCGCATCCTGGCGGCGCAGAAGATCCTCGCGGGCGAGGTCGGCGTGTTCGTCGAGCCCGCCTCGGCCATCAGCGTCGCGGGGCTCCTCGAGCAGGCGGAGGCGGGTGTCGTCCGTGCCGGCGCGAAGGTCGTCCTGACCGTCACCGGTCACGGCCTCAAGGACCCGCAGTGGGCGCTGCGCAAGGCCGACGGCACCCAGGTCGAGCCGACCGTGGTCGACGCGACCACCTCCGAGGTCGCCTCGGTCCTCGACCTGAAGCCGGTGGCCGAGTGACCGCAGCCCTCGGGCGTCGCGTCGCGGTCCGTGTGCCGGCGACCAGCGCCAACCTCGGTCCGGGGTTCGACACCCTGGGGCTCGCGCTCAGCGTGTACGACGAGCTGACGGTCGAGGCCCTGGAGCCCGGTCGCCTCGAGATCGAGGTGAGCGGCGAGGGCACGGCCGACGTGCCGCGCGACGCATCGCACCTCGTCGTGCGCGCGATCGCGCACACGTACGCCTCGGTCGGTCGCGAGATGCCCGGCCTGCGACTGGTGGCGCACAACGTCATCCCGCACGGGCGGGGGATGGGCTCCTCGGGTGCGGCGGTGGTGTCCGGCATCCTGGCGGCGAAGGGCCTGCTCGAGGGCGAGGTCGCGTTCAGCGACGTCGACCTGCTGCGCCTCGCGACCGAGATGGAAGGGCACCCCGACAACGTCGCCCCCGGCCTTTTCGGCGGCCTGACGATCGCGTGGATGGATGCCACCGGCCCCCAGCACAAGCAGCTCATCGTGCACCGCGGTGTCTCGCCGCTCGTGCTCGTCCCGAGCTTCACGATGTCGACTGCCGTCGCCCGGAGCCTGCAGCCGCTGCAGGTGCCGCGCGAGGACGCGGTGTTCAACGTCTCGCGCTCGGCACTTCTCATCGCGGCGATGACCCAGAGCCCCGAGCTGCTGATGGCCGCGACCGAGGACAAACTGCACCAGAACTACCGCGCGCAGGCGATGCCGGAGACCGACCGACTCGTGCGGGCACTCCGCGCCGAGGGCTATGCGGCGGTCGTATCGGGTGCGGGCCCGAGCGTCCTGGTGCTCGCGGACGGTCCGGGCCAGCGTGTCGCGGCCGCGGACCTTACCGCATCCGTCGTCGACACCCCGTGGCAGGCGCTCATGCTCGCCGTCGACGTCAAGGGTGGTACAGTGAAGCGCGCAGAGGGTTCCGCTTAGCACGCGAATCTGAGCCTCTGCACCACCTGCGAAATCCGCAACAAATCGCGAACCCGGTCTCGGCTGCAGTCTCCCGAACCGCTGGTGTGATCTTCGTCTGCGCTCTGCAGCGATACCCGTGATTTGACCATGTTTCATTTCTGAGGAGCACTCGTGGAGTCCATCTCCGAGACCCAGCCCGTTGACGCGCCCGAGGGCGCTGACATCCCCACCGAGGAGCAGTCCGCCGCTCCCGCCGGCGACACGCTGTTCGACACACCCGTCGACGCGGAGGGCGAGGACGCCCCCGCCGTGGAGGAGCCCGCGGTCGACGAGACCCCGGATGCCGAGGCGCCTGCCGCCGAGGACGCGCCGGCCGAGGACGCTGCCCCCGCCGAGGCCGCTGCCCCGGCCGAGGAGGCGCCCGCTGAGGACGCCGCGCCCGCGGGGGAGCCCGCCGCGGAGGAAGCGGTCGCCGCTCCTGCTGAGCAGACCGTCGACGCCGAGGCGCCCGCCGTGGAGCCTGCCGCCGAAGAGGCCGCTGCGGCCCCGACCGAGGCGCCCGCTGACGAAGAGGCCCCCGCCAAGCCCGCTCGCGCTCCCCGCAAGCGTGCGCCGCGCCGCGCGAAGAGCGCACCCGCCGACGAGACGCCCGCCGACGTCGTGGTCACGGAGGCTGAGGCCCCCGTCGCGGCTGAGGCGCCGGTCACCGAGGCTCCGGCCGACGCGCCCGCAACCGACGAGGCCACCGCCGCCGACGCGCCGGCCGAGACCGCTCTTTCCGAGCAGGTCGCCGAAGCCGGCGACGCCGCCGAGGCCGACGCCGCCCCCGACGCCGACGCCGCCCCCGAGGCCGTGGCATCCGCTGCCGAGGGTGAGAGCACCGAGGAGTCCGCCGAGACCCCGTCGCGCAGCCGCAGCCGCAGCCGGTCGCGCAGCCGCAACCGCAACCGCGCCGAGAACACCGAGGCCGCTGCTCCCGCGGCCGCCGCCGAGTCGGACGAGGCCGAGGCGCCCGCGCAGAACGGGCAGCAGGCGCAGCAGCAGAACCAGACGAAC
Organism: Microbacterium sp. T32; assembly: GCF_001619615.1. Lineage (GTDB taxonomy): Bacteria > Actinomycetota > Actinomycetes > Actinomycetales > Microbacteriaceae > Microbacterium. The sequence continues at coordinate 151,612 of NZ_LQQP01000016.1, read as the reverse complement.
AGCCGCAACCGCCAGCGCAACAAGCGCCGCGGCGGGCAGGCGACGACCGGCGACGAGTTCGAGAGCGAGATCGGCGAGGACGACGTGCTCATCCCGATCGCGGGTGTCCTGGACGTGCTCGACAACTACGCGTTCGTGCGCACCACCGGTTACCTGCCCGGCCCGAGCGACGTGTACGTCTCGCTCGGCCAGGTCAAGAAGTACAACCTGCGCAAGGGCGACGCGGTCGTCGGCTCCATCAAGCAGCCGCGCGAGGGCGAGCAGTCCAGCCGCCAGAAGTACAACGCGCTGGTCAAGGTCGACTCGATCAACGGCCTGTCGGTCGAGGATGCCGCCGCCCGTGTCGAGTTCGGCAAGCTGACGCCGCTCTACCCGCAGGAGCGCCTCCGCATGGAGACCGCCCCCGAGAAGCTCACGCAGCGTCTCATCGACCTGGTCGCCCCGGTCGGCAAGGGTCAGCGCGGGCTCATCGTCGCGCCCCCGAAGGCCGGCAAGACGATCGTGCTCCAGCAGATCGCCAACGCCATCGCGCACAACAACCCCGAGGTCCACCTCATGGTCGTGCTCGTCGATGAGCGCCCCGAAGAGGTCACCGACATGCAGCGGACGGTCAAGGGCGAGGTCATCGCCTCGACGTTCGATCGCCCCGCGGAGGACCACACCACCGTCGCCGAGCTCGCCATCGAGCGCGCGAAGCGCCTCGTCGAACTCGGCCGCGACGTGGTCGTGCTGCTCGACTCGATCACGCGCCTCGGCCGCGCCTACAACCTGTCGGCGCCGACGTCGGGTCGCGTGCTCACCGGTGGCGTCGACGCCTCGGCGCTGTACCCGCCCAAGCGCTTCTTCGGCGCGGCGCGCAACATCGAGAACGGCGGGTCGCTCACGATCCTCGCCACGGCGCTGGTGGAGACCGGCTCCAAGATGGACGACGTGATCTTCGAGGAGTTCAAGGGCACCGGTAACAGCGAACTGCGCCTGAACCGTCAGCTCGCCGACAAGCGCATCTTCCCGGCGGTCGACGTCAACGCGTCGTCCACGCGCCGCGAAGAGATGCTGCTGTCGCCCGACGAGGTGAAGATCACCTGGAAGCTGCGCCGCGCGCTCGCGGGTCTCGACCCGCAGCAGGCCCTCGAGGTCGTGCTCGGCAAGCTCAAGGAGACGCAGTCCAACGTCGAGTTCCTCGTCCAGATGCAGAAGTCGATCCCGACTCCCGCGCGCGGAGACAACGGGCACGACAACGGCATCCGCTGAGCCGTGTCGGATTCCGGCATCCTCGAGTCCGTCCGCGGGCTGATCGACGAGCACCGGCAGGTCGAGCTCGAGCTCAACGACCCGGCGGTGCACGCCGATGCGGCGCGCGCGAAGCGCGTCAATCGGCGGTACGCCGAGCTGAATCGGATCGTGCACGCGTACGAGGCCTGGCAGGCGGCGTCGGACGACCTGGATGCCGCGCGCGAACTCGCCCGCGAGGACGACGCGTTCGCCGAGGAGGTGCCGGCGCTGGAGCAGCGCCTGGACGAGAGCCAGGAGCGTCTGCGCCGCCTGCTCATCCCGCGCGACCCGGACGACGCCCGCGACGTGATCATGGAGATCAAGGCGGGCGAGGGCGGCGCGGAGAGCGCGCTGTTCGCGGCCGATCTCCTGCGGATGTACCTGCAGTACGCGGCATCCATGGGCTGGAAGACCGAACTGCTCGAGCGCAACGAGTCCGACCTCGGCGGGTACAAGGACGTCCAGGTCGCGATCAAGGGCTCCTCGAGCGACCCCGCGCAGGGCGTGTGGGCGCACCTGAAGTACGAGGGCGGCGTGCACCGCGTGCAGCGCGTGCCCGCGACGGAGTCGCAGGGCCGCATCCACACCTCGACGACGGGTGTGCTCGTCTTCCCCGAGGTCGACGAGCCGGAGGAGGTCGCGATCGACCCCAACGACCTCAAGATCGACGTGTTCCGTTCGTCGGGGCCCGGTGGTCAGTCGGTGAACACCACCGACTCGGCCGTCCGCATCACCCACCTCCCGACCGGGATCGTCGTGTCGATGCAGAACGAGAAGTCGCAGCTGCAGAACCGCGAGGCGGGGATGCGCGTGCTGCGTGCGCGCCTGCTCGCCAAGCAGCAGGAGGAGCGCGACGCGCAGGCCGCCGACGCCCGGCGCTCGCAGATCCGCGGCATGGACCGTTCGGAGCGCATCCGCACGTACAACTTCCCGGAGAACCGCATCGCGGATCACCGCACCGGGTACAAGGCGTACAACCTCGACCAGGTCATGGACGGCGCCCTCGGCCCGATCATCGAGTCGGCGATCACCGCCGACGAGGAAGCCCGGCTCGCGGCGCTCTCCGAGGGCTGAGCCGGCCGCCGCTCCGCAACTCCGGCTTCTCGGGGCCTTCGGTGCTGCGCTGCGTGATTCGGCGGGGGCTCGCAGGAGTTGTGCGGGTCCGGCCGGGCTCAGGCGTCCCAGGCCGGTGGGTGGGGGAGCGGGCCGCGACGAGCCTCCAGCTCGGCGCCGAGCGCCAGCAGCATCGCCTCGCCGCCGGGGCGGCCGATCAACTGCACCGACACCGGATGTCCCTCGGCATCCCTCGTCACCGGCAGCGTCAGCGCGGGGAGCCCCGCGACGTTGACGAAGCTCGAATACGGCGCGTATTCGACCTGCATCGCGAACGTGCGTTCCGGGTCGTACCCCGCGTACCACCCGACGGGCCGCGGCGACTGCGCGAGCGCGGGGGTGAGCACAGCGTCGAAGGCGGCGAAGTCGGCGATCGTGCGCCGCTCGAACGCCCGGGCTTCGGTCAGCCCGCCGAGCAGGTCCGGAGCCGTGAGGGCGCGCCCCTCCCGCACCAACCACGCGGTGAGCGGTTCGACCAGCGTGAGGTCGTGCGTGGTCAGCGGGATCCGCGCCGCGCTCGCGCGCCACAGCACGCGGAACAGCGCGGGATAGCCGACCGGATGCCAGTCGGCATCGGCCACGGCGTGTCCGGCGTCGCTCAGCCAGGCGGTTGCCGTGTCGAACGCGACCCGGGCATCGGGATCGAGGGTGATGTTCTCGTCGTCGTCCCACGGCGAGACGGTCGTGACGCCGATGCGCAGGCCCGCGGCGGGTCGCCGTGCGGCCTCGACGAACGGGCCGTGACCGGGCGCCGCGGTGGCGTAGGGGAACGGGGCGAGGCCCACCAGCGCGTCCAGGAGCAGCCCGGCGTCCTCGACGGTGCGCGCGATGGGCCCGGTGACCGACAGCCCGTCGGGGGAGTCGAACCCCGACCCGATCGGCAGCCGTCCGCGCGAGGGCTTCAGCCCCACGACACCGACCGTCGCCGACGGGATGCGGATCGAGCCGCCCCCGTCCGAACCGACCGCGGCGGGCAGGAGTCCCGCCGCCACGGCGACGGCGGCACCGCCGCTCGAGCCGCCCGCGCCCGCGGAGGGTCGCCACGGGTCCCGCGCGGGCGCGTGGATGAGCGGTTCGGTGAAGCCGGTGAGCCCGAACTCCGACGTGCTCGTCTTCCCGAGGCTGATCGCCCCCGCGGCATCCATCGCCTCCGCCAGCGGGTCGGAGACCGAGGGCACGTGCGCGGCCCGGGCGCGTGATCCGTAGCGCGTCGCGACGTCCGCCCGCGCGACGAGGTCCTTCTCCGCCGACGGCACGGCCCACAGCGAGCCCTCGGGACCCGCCTCCGCGAGCGACGCGGCGCGGGCGAGGGCCGCGTCCGGCGTGACTTCGGCGAACGCGCCCAGCTCCGCGAGACGCGAGATGCGGTCCAGATAGTGCGACGTCAGCTCGACCGGGCCGATCGCTCCCTCGCGGAGCGCCGCGACCTGGGCGACGAGCGAGAGATCGTGCGGGCGCGTCATCCTTCGACCCTACGGCGACCCGGCGATCATCGCTGCGCTGCGGCGGGGAGCTTCAGATCCAGTACTCCGGCGCCGTCAGCAGCGCGCGGGTGTCTTCGCTCGCGCGGCGCAGACGCGCCTTCGCGGGGACGCCGACGAGCACGCTCTCCGGTGGCGCATCGCGCGTCACGACGGCGTTCGCGCCGACGAGGCTGTGGGCGCCGATCGTGATCGGTCCGAGGATCTTGGCCCCCGCACCCACCGCGACCCCGTCGTGCAGCGTGGGGTGGCGCTTGCCGCCCTCGCGCTGGCGCCCGCCGAGCGTGACACCGTGGTACAGCATCACGTCGTCACCGACCTCCGCCGTCTCGCCGACCACGACACCCATACCGTGGTCGATGAAGAAACGGCGTCCGATCGTCGCGCCGGGGTGGATCTCGATGCCGGTCAGCCAGCGCGTGACCTGCGAGAGCGCCCGCGCCGGGAACCGGAAGCCGCGCACCCACAGGCGGTGCGCCACGCGGTACGACCAGACGGCGTGCAGGCCCGGGTAGAGCAGCGCGATCTCGAGGCCGCCGCGGGCCGCGGGATCACGGAACTTCGCCGCCGCGACGTCCTCGCGGATGCGGGAGAGGACCCCCACGTCAGTTGTCGCGCAGGTCTTCGTACAGAGCGGTGGAGAGGTAACGCTCGCCGTACGAGGGGATGATGACCACGATGTTCTTGCCCTCGGCCTCGGGGCGGCGCGCGATCTCGAGAGCGGCCCAGATCGCCGCGCCCGACGACATGCCGACCAGGATGCCGTCCTTCGCCGCGGTCTCGCGCGCGAGACGGATCGCGTCGTCGAACTCGACGTCGATCACCTCGTCGAGGATGTCGCGGTCCAGGATCGCCGGCACGAAGTTCGGGCCGATGCCCTGGATCTTGTGCGGGCCGGGGTGACCCTTGGTGAGGATGGGGGAGTCGGCCGGCTCGACCGCGACGATCTTGACCCCGGGGACGCGCTCCTTGAGGACCTGGCCCACACCCGTGATGGTGCCGCCCGTGCCGATGCCGGCGACGAAGTAGTCGACCTTGCCGTCGGTGTCGCGCAGGATCTCTTCGGCGGTCGTCTTACGGTGGATCGCCGGGTTCGCCTCGTTCTCGAACTGCCGCGCCCACACGGCACCGGGCGTCTCTGCCACGATGCGCTTGGCCTCCTCGACCGCGAACGACATGCCCTTGGTCGGGTCGGTGAGAACGAGCTCTGCGCCGAAGGCCCGGAGCAGCACGCGACGTTCCTTCGACATCGAGGCGGGCATCGTGAGGATGACCTTGTACCCGCGCGCCGCGCCGACCATCGCGAGGGCGATTCCGGTGTTGCCGCTGGTGGACTCGACGAGGGTGCCGCCCGGCTTCAGCTCGCCGGAGGCCTCGGCCGCATCGACGATCGCGATGCCGAGTCGGTCCTTCACGCTCGAGGCGGGGTTGTAGAACTCGAGCTTGGCCAGGATCTGGGCCCCGGTGCCCTCCGCGACACGGTTGAGCCGCACCAGCGGCGTGTCGCCGAACGCGGAAGTGATGTCGGAGTGGATGCCGGGCATGGCTCGCCTTTCGCCGTCGGTCGGATCGCGACAATCCTAGGTGAGCGGCCGATCCCCGCGGCCGTGTGTGACGCCGCGCGACTAGGCTCGTGATCCGTCATGCCCGACTCCGTACACTCCGCCCCGCTCGCCGTCGCCGACGTCCTCCGCGACACGGCGGCGCGCTTCTCCTCCGCCGGCATCCCCGATCCCCGAGTGGATGCCGAACTCCTCCTCGCCCACGTCCTGTCGACGTCGCGCGGGGGAGTGCAGGCCGCCGCGATCCGGGGCGATCGTCTGCCCGAGGCCGCCGCGGCCGCGCTCGCCCCGCTCGTCGACCGCCGCTGCGCGCGCGAGCCGCTGCAGCACCTGACGGGCCGCGCGCCGTTCCGTTCGATGGAGCTCGCCGTCGGACCCGGCGTCTTCGTCCCGCGTCCCGAGACCGAGATGGTGGCGCAGCTCGCGATCGACGCCCTGGGGTCCTCGGCATCCCCGTCTCCGATCGCGGTCGACCTCGGAACGGGGAGCGGCGCGATCGCCCTCGCGATGGCGACCGAGGTCCCGCACGCGCGGGTCTTCGCCGCCGAGAACTCCGTCGACGCCTTCATCTGGACGAAGGAGAACGTCGCGCGGATCGGGGCCACGAACCTGACGCTGGCGTTCATCGACCTCGCCGACGCCTTCCCGGAGCTGGACGGGACCGTGTCGGTCGTGGCATCCAATCCCCCCTACGTCCCGGACGACGCGATCCCGCGGGATCCCGAGGTGCGCCTCTACGACCCGCCCGCGGCGCTCTACGGCGGTCCGGACGGACTGGATGCCGTGCGCGTGCTCAGCCGCGTCGGACTCCGCCTCGCGCACCCGGGCGGGACGATCGTCATCGAGCACGGCGAGTGGCAGGGCGCGGCGATCCGCGAGATCCTCACCGCCGACGGATGGCGTGCCGCCGCGACCCACCCCGACCTCACGACGCGCGATCGCGCGACGACCGCGATTCATCCTTGACCGTCGCACACCGTCGGCGTCGGTAGACTGTCGCGCGACATGTCACCCGTCTACGACTGCCGTGACGAGTCGCAGCTGCTCTCCGGGACGCGCCACGCGCGCCAGGCGATCGGTCGAGGCGAACTCGTCGTGCTCCCCACCGACACCGTCTACGGAATCGCCGCAGACGCGTTCAACGCGCGCGCCGTCATGGGCCTCCTCGAGGCGAAGGGCCGCGGCCGCCAGCAGCCGCCGCCCGTCCTCGTGCCCGGCGTCGGCACGCTCCGCGCCCTCGTCGCCGAAGTCCCGCCCGCGGTGGACGACCTCGTCCACGCTTTCTGGCCCGGCGGCCTGACCATCGTCCTCCCCGCACAGCCCTCGCTGTCGTGGGATCTCGGCGACACGCACGGCACCGTCGCGGTTCGCATGCCCGCGCAGAACCTCACGCTCGAACTGCTCGAGGAGACGGGGCCGCTCGCGGTGTCCAGTGCCAACCGCACGGGCATGCCCGCGGCGGTCAGCATCGACGAGGCCCGCGACATGCTCGGCGACAGCGTCGCGGTCTACCTCGACGCCGGGCCCAGCCAGTGGGGCTATGCCTCCACGATCGTCGACGCGACGACGCTGGTGGGCGGTGCCGAGCCGCGGGTGCGCGTGCTCCGCGAGGGCACGATCTCGCGGGACCGCCTGCGCGAGGTGCTCGGCGACCTCCTCGAGCCCGACCCCGAGACGGCATCGGCCCCCGAGGTCGCCTCCTCAGAGCCGACCGTCGCTCCGGATGCCGAGGCGCCGGGTCCGTGACCCAGTACCTCCTCACCATCCTGTTCACGGCTGCGGTGACTCTCGCGCTGTCGTGGGTGGTGTGGAAGCTCGCGCTGCGCTTCAAGCTCTATCCCGGCATCCGGGATCGCGACGTGCACGACACCCCCACGCCGCGCCTCGGCGGCGTGGCCATGTTCCTCGGTGTGGTCGCCGCCTTCGCGCTGTCAAGCCGCAACCCCTACTTCGCGATCTTCTGGACCGACCCGGTCCCCGTCCTTTCGCTGCTCGGCGCCGTCCTGCTGATCGTCCTGGTCGGCGTCGCCGACGACCTGTGGGACCTCGACTGGATGATCAAGCTCGGCGCCCAGTTCATCGCGGCCGGCATCATCGCCTGGTTCGGCCAGCTGCAGATCCTGTCGCTGCCCATCGGTGCCCTCACCGTCGGGTCGAGCTGGGCGAGCTTCCTCCTCACGGTGTTCGCGCTCGTGGTGGTCATGAACGCCGTGAACTTCATCGACGGGCTGAACGGCCTGGTCGCGGGCGTATGCCTGATCGCGAACGGCGTCTTCTTCGCCTATTCGTATCTCCTCGTCCGCGACACCGGTGCGAGTACGTACTTCAACCTCGCCTCGTTCATCGCGGCGGTGCTCATCGGCGCCTGCCTCGGGTTCCTGCCGATGAACTGGACTCCCGCGAAACTCTTCATGGGGGATGCCGGAGCGCTCATGCTCGGTCTCCTCATGGCGAGCTCCGCGGTCGCCATCACGGGGCAGCTCGACCCGGCCGTGCTCGACCCCCAGCAGCTCGGCCGATCGCAGCTGCTCGGTGCCTTCATCCCCATCCTGCTGCCCGTCGTGATCGTCCTCCTGCCGCTCCTCGACTTCGGGCTCGCGGTCGTCCGGCGGCAGTGGGCGGGGCGCTCTCCGTTCTCTCCCGACCGGAAGCACCTGCATCACCGCATGCTCGACATGGGTCACAGCGACCGCGACGCGGTCCTGATCTTCTACGCGTGGACGGCCGTGGTGAGCCTGTCGTTCCTGCTCATGTACATCGGCACCCAGCAGAGCTGGCCCGGCGACTACGCGATCGGCATCGTTTTCGGGGCCGTCGGAGTCGTCGCCTGCCTCGTCCTCACGTTCCTGCCCTCCCAGCGCATCCTGCGCCTGCGTCGCCGCGCGCAGCACACTTCCACGGAGACCTCCTCATGAGCACCGCTTCCCCCGCCGCCCGACGCCCTCTCTCGAGCACGCCGATCCTGCGGACGGCTCTCGTCTGGGGCGGGATCGTCACAGTCGTCCTCCTCGTCGCCGGTGGCGTGGTGGGGTTCCTCGTCGCGGGCGGCGGGGGACTGGCGAGCGCCCTGAGCGGCGTTGCGGTGAGCGCGATCTTCCTCGCGGTGACAGCAGCCAGCATCCTGATCGCCAACCGGTGGTTCGGCGACCCGCTCTACGTTCCGATCTTCTTCGGCATCGTGCTCGGCGGATGGCTGCTCAAGCTCGTCCTCTTCATCGTCGCCATCGTGATCCTCCGGGGCCAGGGATGGGTCGACCCGGTGGTGTTCTACGTCGCTCTGGTCGTCAGTGTCGTCGCCTCTCTGGCCGTCGACGTGGTCGTCCTCCTGCGGATGCGGGTCCCCAGCGCGAGCGACGTGACGCTCCCGACGGATCCCGATGAAGGCGACCGACGGGGCTGACCCCCCTATAACCCGGCGCCGGAGAGAGCGGGGCACGATACTCCGTCGGCGAGACGAACGATGGTCTCGTACTCATGGATCAGCCGGGAGTTTGATAGGGTGGGAGAAGTACCCACCCGCGACTGGGACTCTTTCCAGGCTCGCACTTCGGGTGCCTCTCACCGACCATCGTCGCAACGGTTCACACCGATGCCCCGAAGCTGGAGCCAGCGCTGTCCACTCAAGCTGCGACCCTGATCACGAACTTCGCGTCCGCGGGTGCTGAGTTTCACCCGCCCTCCATCAACGAGTTCTTCCCCGACGCGGTCATCACGTTCCCGGGGCTCTACCTGTTCGGCGCGCCGTTCGAGATCACCCGCATCAACCTGGTCCAGTTCCTCGCGACCGCGGTCCTGGTCGTCCTGCTCGTAGTCGGCACCCGGCGGATGAAGATCGTTCCCGGTCGCTTCCAGAGCGTCGTCGAGATGGGTCTGGACTTCGTCCGTGTGAACATCGCCGAGGACATCCTCGGCCGCAAGGATGGCAAGCGCTTCCTGCCGATCCTCACCACGATCTTCTTCATGGTGCTGTTCATGAACATCACGGGTGTCATCCCGTTCCTGAACATCGCCGGAACGAGCGTCATCGCGGTGCCGCTGATCCTCGCGATCGTCGCGTACGTCACCTTCATCTACGCCGGTATCAAGAAGAGCCCCGGCGGCTTCTTCAAGAACGCGCTGCTCCCGTCGGGCGTGCCGTGGCCGCTGTACATCATCATCGTGCCGCTCGAGTTCCTGTCGACCTTCATCATCCGCCCGGTCACGCTGACGCTCCGACTGCTGATGAACATGGTCGTCGGCCACCTGATGCTCGTGCTGTTCTTCTCCGCCACGTGGTTCTTCGCCGTGGAACTCAGTGGTTGGTGGACGGCCCTGGGCGTCGGTTCCCTCGCCTTCGGCCTCGCCTTCACCCTGTTCGAAATCTTCGTCGCCTTCCTCCAGGCGTACGTCTTCGCGATCCTCACCGCGGTCTACATCCAGCTCGCGGTCGCAGAAGAGCACTGAGCGGCCCGGCGCACGCCGAGCCACCCAACCGAAAGGAAAAAACCCGTGGACGCAACTACGGTTCTCGCCCAGGTCACCGGTAACGTCGCCACGATCGGCTACGGCCTCGCCGCGATCGGCCCCGCCATCGGCGTGGGCATCGTCGTCGGCAAGACGATCGAGGGTGTGGCGCGTCAGCCCGAGCTGGCCGGCCGTCTGCAGGTGCTGATGTTCATCGGTATCGCCTTCACCGAGGCGCTCGCCTTCATCGGTATCGCGACCGGCTTCATCTTCACCTGATCCGGCCGCTCTCGACTCACTGTAAGGAGACAGGATGCTGAACGCTCTTGTCACTCTCGCCGCGGAGCCCGCCGAAGGGGCGGCCGAGAACCCGCTGATCCCGGCGGTGTACGACATCGTCTGGTCGCTGGTGTGCTTCGTCATCATCATCTTCGTGGTGTGGCGCGTGGCCCTGCCCCGCATGGCGAAGCTGCTCGACGAGCGCAGTGCGGCCATCGAGGGCAACATCGCCAAGGCCGATGAGGCCCAGCGCGAGGCCGAGGCCGCGCTGGAGCAGTACACGGCGCAGCTCGCCGAGGCTCGCAAGGAAGCCGGTGAGATCCGCGAGGCCGCCCGCGAGGACGGCAAGAAGATCGTCGCCGAGGCGAAGGATGCCGCGTCCTCCGAGGCCGCTCGCATCACCGCCGCCGCGCACGCGCAGATCGAGGCCGAGCGCCAGTCGACCCTCGTGTCGCTGCGTGCCGAGGTGGGGACGCTGGCCGTCGACCTCGCCGGCAACGTCATCGGGGAGACCCTGACCGACGATGTTCGCGCGCAGGCCGTGGTGGACCGCTTCCTCGCCGAGCTCGAGGCATCCGAGAAGGCGGCTCAGTAATGGGCAGCGCGACCACTCAGGCGCGGACCGCGACGACGGAGGCGCTCACCACCGCCTCCGGCGTCGACCTCGACGTCGCCCGCGAGCTCTTCGCGGCCGTCGGCGCCGTGAACGGATCGGCGCAGCTGAGCGGCGCGCTCTCCGACTCGTCCGCACCGGCCGACGCGCGTGGTGCGCTGGTGACCGCGGTCTTCGGGTCCGGCTACCGCGACACCACGGTGGCACTTCTGCGTCGTGCGGCCGAGCAGCGCTGGTCGAACGCGCACGAGTTCGTCGAGGGGCTGGAAGAACTGGCCGTGCGCGCAGCCACCGTCGCCGACCCGTCGGCCGACATCGAGGGCGAGCTCTTCCAGTTCTCGCGCACGGTGGCCTCCAGCGGCGAGCTCGAGCTGGCTCTCGGCGGTCGCCTCGGCGATGCGTCCGGCAAGGCGGGGCTCGTGTCCACGCTGCTCGACGGCCGCGCCAGCGCCGCCACGGCGCTGATCGTCGCCTCGCTCGTGCAGAACTCGCGCGGTCGCCGCGTCCGCGCGCTCCTGCGCCGCGCCGAGTCCATCGTCGCCGACCAGCGCTCGAGCATCGTCGCCACGGTCTACGCGGCGGCGCCGCTGAGTACCGAGCAGCAGACGCGCCTCCAGAACGCGCTCCGTGCGCGCTACGGTTCGGCGGTCACCCTGAACACCGTGATCGACCCGACGGTGGTCGGTGGACTGCGTGTGCAGGTCGCCGACGACGTCATCGACGCGAGCGTGTCCGCACGTCTCGCCGACCTTCGCCAGCGCATCGCCGGCTAAGACTTTGCCGCCCGAGCGGGTGGAGATCTGGGGGCTCGCGCCCCACGAACGAAGGAAGACAATGGCAGAACTCTCTATCAGCCCCGACGTCATCCGTGACGCGCTGAAGGACTTCGTCAACGCCTACGAGCCGACGGGTGCGGGTGCGACCGAGGTCGGCACCGTCGTCGACGCGGCCGACGGCATCGCTCACGTCGAGGGACTGCCCGGCGTCATGGCGAACGAACTCATCCGCTTCGACAACGGCACCCTGGGCCTGGCCCAGAACCTCGACGAGCACGAGATCGGTGTCGTCGTGCTCGGCGAGTTCTCCGGCATCGAAGAGGGCCAGAGCGTCACCCGGACCGGCGAGGTCCTCTCGGTCGGCGTCGGAGACGGCTACCTGGGTCGCGTCGTCGACCCGCTCGGCAACCCGATCGACGGTCTCGGCGAGATCGCGACCGAGGGCCGTCGCGCGCTCGAGCTCCAGGCCCCCGGCGTCATGCAGCGCAAGAGCGTGCACGAGCCGCTCCAGACCGGCATCAAGGCCATCGACGCGATGATCCCCGTCGGCCGCGGTCAGCGTCAGCTGATCATCGGCGACCGCCAGACGGGCAAGACGGCCATCGCGATCGACACGATCATCAACCAGAAGGCCAACTGGGAGTCGGGCGACGTCAACAAGCAGGTCCGCTGCATCTACGTCGCCATCGGCCAGAAGGGCTCGACGATCGCGTCGGTCAAGGGCGCCCTCGAGGACGCCGGTGCCATGGAGTACACGACCATCGTCGCCGCCCCCGCGTCCGACCCGGCCGGCTTCAAGTACCTCGCGCCCTACACGGGCTCGGCCATCGGCCAGCACTGGATGTACGGCGGCAAGCACGTCCTGATCATCTTCGACGACCTGTCGAAGCAGGCCGAGGCCTACCGTGCCGTGTCCCTCCTCCTCCGTCGCCCGCCGGGCCGCGAGGCGTACCCCGGTGACGTCTTCTACCTGCACTCGCGTCTGCTCGAGCGTTGCGCAAAGCTGTCCGACGAGCTCGGTGCCGGTTCGATGACGGGTCTGCCCATCATCGAGACGAAGGCCAACGACGTCTCGGCGTACATCCCGACCAACGTGATCTCCATCACCGACGGCCAGATCTTCCTGCAGTCCGACCTCTTCAACGCCAACCAGCGTCCCGCGGTCGACGTGGGTATCTCGGTGTCCCGCGTCGGTGGTGACGCTCAGGTCAAGTCGATCAAGAAGGTCTCGGGCACGCTGAAGCTCGAGCTGGCGCAGTACCGCTCGCTCGAGGCGTTCGCGATGTTCGCGAGCGACCTCGACGCCGCGTCGCGTCGTCAGCTGGCCCGTGGTGCGCGTCTGACCGAGCTGCTCAAGCAGCCGCAGTACTCGCCGTACCCGGTCGAGGAGCAGGTCGTCTCGATCTGGGCCGGTACCAACGGCAAGCTCGACACCATCGAGGTGTCCGACGTGCTCCGCTTCGAGCGCGAGCTGCTGGACTACCTGCGCCGTAACTCGACGGTCCTCGACACGCTGCGCGAGACCAACGCGCTGGGCGACGACACGGTCGCCGAGCTCGAGCAGAAGGTGGACGCGTTCCTCCTCGAGTTCCAGCCCGGTGCCGAGCAGAGCGTCGTGGGCAGCGAGCAGGTCGAGGCCGCCGAGGCCGAGGACGTCAACCAGGAGCGAATCGTCAAGGGCCGTCGCTAAGAGCGACGAAACGAGAACGTAAATCATGGGCGCACAACTGCGGGTCTATAAGCAGAAGATCAGTTCTGCTCAGACGACCAAGAAGATCACGAAGGCGATGGAACTCATCGCGGCCTCTCGCATCCAGAAGGCGATGGCGCGTGTGCGCGCGGCATCGCCCTTCGCGAAGGCCGTGACGAGTGCCGTCTCCGCGGTGGCCACGCACTCCTCGATCGACCATCCGTTGACGACCGAGCGCGCGGACATCCGCCGCTCCGCCGTGGTCATCTTCACCTCCGACCGCGGTCTCGCCGGCGCGTTCAACTCGCAGATCCTCCGCGAGGGCCTCGAGCTGGCCGAGCTGCTTCGCACGCAGGGCAAAGAGGTCGTGTTCTACCTCGTCGGGCGCAAGGCCGTCGGGTACTTCCAGTTCCGCCGCATGCCGAGCGCAGCGCAGTGGGTCGGCGACACCGACACGCCGCAGTTCTCCACGGCGGAGGAGATCTCGGATGCCGTGCTGCAGGCCTACCGCGCCGGTGGCGACAACGACGGCGTCGATGAGATCCACCTGGTGTACAACCGCTTCGTCAGCATGATGACGCAGTCGCCCGAGTCGGTGCGTCTCCTGCCGCTCGAAGTTCTCGAGGCCGAGGAAGCCCCCGCCCAGGCGGAGGTCTACCCGCTCTACGAGTTCGAGCCCGATGCCGAGACCGTGCTCGATGCGCTCCTGCCGGTGTACGTGCAGAGCCGCATCTTCAACGCCCTCCTGCAGTCCTCCGCGGCCAAGCACGCCGCCACGCAGAAGGCGATGAAGTCGGCCAGCGACAACGCCGACAAGCTCATCACCGACTACACCCGCCTGCGCAACAACGCGCGCCAGGCGGAGATCACGCAGCAGATCGCCGAGATCGTCGGCGGCGCCGATGCTCTGTCATCCGGCAAGTAAGTTCCCAAGGAGAGAAGAAGCCATGAGCCTCACCGCCGAGAAGACCGACGCAGCCGTCGTCGGCCGCGTCGCGCGTGTCACCGGGCCCGTCGTGGACATCGAGTTCCCCCACGACGCGATCCCCGAGATCTACAACGCGCTCAAGACCACGATCACCATCGGTGACACCTCCACCGAGATCACGCTCGAGGTCGCTCAGCACCTCGGCGACGACCTCGTGCGCGCCATCGCCCTGAAGCCCACGGACGGCATCGTCCGCGGCCAGGAAGTTCGCGACACCGGCGGCCCCATCTCGGTGCCGGTCGGCGACGTGACCAAGGGCAAGGTGTTCGACGTCACCGGCGAGGTGCTCAACGCAGCTCCCGGCGAGACGATCGAGGTCACCGAGCGCTGGGGCATCCACCGCAAGGCGCCGAGCTTCGACCAGCTCGAGTCGAAGACCGAGATGTTCGAGACCGGCATCAAGTCGATCGACCTCCTGACGCCGTACGTGCAGGGTGGAAAGATCGGCCTGTTCGGTGGCGCCGGCGTCGGCAAGACCGTCCTCATCCAGGAGATGATCCAGCGCGTCGCGCAGGACCACGGTGGTGTCTCGGTGTTCGCCGGTGTCGGCGAGCGCACCCGTGAGGGCAACGACCTCATCGGCGAGATGGAAGAGGCCGGAGTCTTCGACAAGACGGCCCTCGTGTTCGGCCAGATGGACGAGCCGCCGGGGACGCGTCTGCGCGTCGCTCTCTCCGCTCTGACGATGGCGGAGTACTTCCGCGACGTCCAGAAGCAGGACGTGCTGCTGTTCATCGACAACATCTTCCGCTTCACGCAGGCGGGTTCTGAGGTGTCCACGCTTCTCGGCCGCATGCCGTCGGCCGTGGGTTACCAGCCCAACCTGGCGGACGAGATGGGTGTGCTCCAGGAGCGCATCACCTCGACGCGCGGTCACTCGATCACCTCGCTGCAGGCGATCTACGTCCCCGCCGACGACTACACCGACCCGGCTCCGGCGACCACGTTCGCGCACCTCGATGCCACGACCGAGCTCTCGCGTGAGATCGCGTCCAAGGGTCTGTACCCCGCCATCGACCCGCTCACGTCGACGAGCCGCATCCTGGACCCGCGCTACATCGGCGCGGACCACTACCGCGTGGCCACGTCGGTGAAGCAGATCCTCCAGAAGAACAAGGAACTGCAGGAGATCATCGCGATCCTCGGTGTCGACGAGCTCTCCGAGGAAGACAAGATCGTCGTGTCGCGTGCGCGTCGCATCCAGCAGTTCCTCTCGCAGAACACCTACATGGCCAAGAAGTTCACCGGTGTCGAGGGCTCCACCGTCCCGATCAAGGAGACCATCGAGTCGTTCGACGCGATCGTCAAGGGTGACTTCGACCACGTCGCCGAGCAGGCGTTCTTCAACGTCGGCGGCATCTCCGACGTTGAGGCCAAGTGGGCGCAGATCCAGAAGGAGAACGGCTGACATGCCGCTGCGCGTGAACCTCGTCTCGGCCGACGCCGAGGTCTGGACCGGGGAGGCGTCGCTCGTCGTCGCCAAGACGGTCGAGGGCGAGATCGGCTTCATGCAGGGACACGAGCCCGTGCTCGCGATCCTCGCCCAGGGCGAGGTCCGCATCACGGGTGTCGACGGCAGCAAGACCCTCGCGAACGCCGAGGACGGGTTCCTGTCCATGGCGGGCGGCGAGCTGACGATCGTCGCCGGTCACGCGTCGCTCGTGTCCTGACCGCTTCTTCTCACGACGCGCGTCGTCCGGTTCGCCGGGCGGCGCGCGTCGTCCTTTTCCCGGAGTCTCATGCTCGTTCTCCTTCCGCCGTCCGAGACCAAGCGTGCGGGCGGCGACGGCCCGCCGCTCGACCTCGGCGCGCTCGCGCTTCCCTCCCTTCGCGCTCCTCGTGAGCAGGTCGTGGACGGTCTCGTGGCGCTCAGCGCCGACGCGGAGGCGGCCGCTCGTGTCCTGAAGCTCAGCGCGCGCCGTCGGCACGAAGTGGCCGACAATGCCGCGCTGCGGTCTGCGCCGACCCTGCCCGCGGTGGATCGCTACACCGGTGTCCTTTTCGACGCGCTGGATGCCGAGACCCTCGACGGGCCCGCTCGCGCGTGGTTGGGCGCGCATGTGCTCATCCACTCCGCGCCGTTCGGTCCCGTTGGTGCGCTCGAAGGCATCCCGGCCTATCGTCTCGCCGCGTCGACGTCCCTACCCGGTCTGCCCTCCCTCCGGAAGATCTGGGCGGATGCCGTGACGGCGGCGATCCGCGACGCGCGTCCGGACCTCGTCCTCGACCTGCGCTCCGAGGCGTACGCGGCTCTCGGGCCAGTGCCCGCCGACGTGGACGGCGTCTACGCGCGCGTCGTCTCTCGAGGTTCGGACGGGGTCGTACGCGCGCTCAACCACTTCAACAAGAAGGCGAAGGGGGAGTTGACCCGAAGCCTGGCTCGATCGCACGCACGGATCGGCTCCGTCGACGATCTCCTCACCTGGGGCGGCTCTGCCGGCCACGAGATGCGCAGTGTCGGGCCGGGCATCGTCGAGGTGGTCGTCTGATCCGCTGAGCCGGACCTTTCAGCGAACACTCAGCCTCGCTACGATGGCAGACGTACGTCGCGCGCCGTAGCGCGTCGGACGCTCTCCTGGAAAGGGAATGTTATGGGTGACTCCTACTACTCCGATGGCGGCAGCGGGCTGGGCGTTCTCGCGCTGCTCGTCATCCTTCTGCCGCTCGTCCTGATCCTGGCGGCCGCGGGATACGTCATCGGGTCCTTCCTCCTGATGAAGATCTTCGAGAAGGCCGGCGTCGAGGGAAAGTGGCGGGCATGGGTACCCGTCTACAACGCCCTGATCCTCGCGAAGCTGGGTGATTTCTCGCCGTGGGTCTACCTGGGCGTGGCCGTCGCCTCCGGCGTACTCACGAACATCCCGGTGATCGGGTGGCTTCTCGGGCTCGTCGGCCTCGCCGCGGCAGTTCTCATCGGCTACCGTGTGGGTCTCAAGTTCGGATTGGACTGGCCGTACCTGCTCCTGTGGCTTATCCCGGGACTCGGCACGATCATCTGGCTCGGCATCCTCGCGTTCGGATCGGCCTCGTGGAACCCGAACATCCCGCCCGCCCCGTGGGCGAACTCCTTCCTCGCCGACAAGACGGTGTGGAACGGCGTCCCCGTCCAGCCCGGTCAGCAGGTCGCTCCGGCCCCCGCGGCCGGCTACGGCGCACCCGCCGGGTACGCGCCGCCCGCGCAGCCCTCCACGCCGCCTCCGGCCCCGCCCGCCGCGGGGACCACGCCGCCCCCGCCGGCGCCCCCGGCCGGGCCCACGCCTCCGCCCCCCGCGGGTCCGCAGGTCTGACATCACCGATGGGCTCCTCGCACGGCGGGGAGCCCATCGTCG
The DNA here is from genome assembly GCF_001619615.1 of Microbacterium sp. T32. GTDB lineage: Bacteria > Actinomycetota > Actinomycetes > Actinomycetales > Microbacteriaceae > Microbacterium. The sequence continues at coordinate 134,066 of NZ_LQQP01000016.1, read as the reverse complement.
TCTCTGCCCACAGCGCCGCGCCCACGGCATCCCTGAGGACCGTGTCCGCGTCGACTAGGATGACAGGGCCGCGCGGTTCCGCCGGCGAAGATGTCGGCCAACCGGAGGATCTGTTCGTGCCCGAGGTGACCACGCACACGCGTACCGTTCCGCTGTCGGATGGAGCGCTCGATCTCTCGTGGGCGGCGATCACCGACACGGGTAAGCGGCGCGAGGTCAATCAGGACGCCGTGCTCGCGGAGTTCCCCCTGTTCGTGGTCGCTGATGGCATGGGCGGTCACCTCGGTGGGGAGATCGCCAGTGCGAGCACGGTGGATCGGCTCCGCGCTGTGGTCGAGGGCGGTTCCGTCTCGCCCAAACACATCGAGAAGGCCCTCGCCCGCGCGGTGAAGGACATCGTCTCCCACCCCGAGACGACGGATGAGGGAACCGGGACGACGTTGACCGGCCTCTACCTCGAGGCCTCGGGCGACGAGCCGCACTGGGTCACCCTCAACATCGGGGACTCGCGCGTCTATCTCCTCCGCGACGACGACATCGTGCAGATCACGACCGACCACTCGGTGGTCCAGGAACTCATTGCCGCGGGGCGGTTGAGTCCGGAAGAGGCCGAGAACCACCCGTACGGCAACGTCATCACCCGCGCGGTGGGGCCGAGCGACAGCGTCAAGCCCGACTACCTCCGGCTCGAGGTGCTCGACGGCGACCGCTTCGTGATCTGCTCGGACGGACTGACGAAGGAACTCACCGATTTCGGCATCCGTCATTTCCTGGATGCCAATCCCGACCCGTCCGCAGCGGTGGAGGCCATGATGGCCGCCGCGCTGGAAAACGGGGGCCGCGACAACATCACCATCGTCGTGCTCGACGTCGCCCGCCGCGGGGCCTGACGGCGCAGAACTTGACCGGGGAGCGTCGCTGCTCCTACGTTCAGCACATGACCACCGCACCCGAACGGACGGCCGGCAAAGGCCTCGCCGCAGGTACCCTCGGCCTCTGGGGCTCGACCGTCATCGGCCTGGCATCCACTGCCCCGGTGTACTCACTCGTCGCGACGCTCGGCTTCGTCATCGCGGCCGTCGGCGGGTCCGCGCCCATCGCCTTCATCCTCGCGTTCATCCCGATGCTGTTGATCGCCTTCGCCTACCGCGAGCTGAACAACGAGGTGCCCGACTGCGGCACCACGTTCACATGGGGGACCAAGGCGTTCGGCCCGTGGGTCGGCTGGATGGGCGGCTGGGGTGTCGCCGTCGCGGGGACCGTCGTCCTGGCGAACCTCGCGCAGATCGCCGGCATCTATGTCTGGACGCTGATCGGCGACGGCTCACTCGCGGAGAACGTGCCGCTGGTGACCGCCACGGGTGTCTTCTTCATCGCCGCGATGACCTACGTCAGCTACCGGGGTGTGGAGATCGGCGAGCGGATCCAGAACATCCTCCTCGGGCTGCAGTACCTCGTGCTGGCGCTGTTCGTCGTGCTGGCCCTCTGGAAGTTCTTCGACGGCACGGCCCCCGACCCGACGCCGTTCGACCTTCAGTGGCTGAACCCCTTCGGGTTCCAGGACCGGGAGGGCTTCACGGAGGCCGTGCTGCTGGCGCTCTTCATCTACTGGGGCTGGGACACGTGTCTCGCCCTCAACGAGGAGACGAAGGATCCCAAGCGCATTCCCGGCCGCGCAGCGCTGCTGACCACCGTGATCCTGCTCGGCACCTACGTCGCGGTGACGATCGCCGCGATGATGTACGCCGGCGTCGGCGAGGAGGGCGCGATCTACAACGTCGACGACGTGTTCCTGGCGCTCAAGGACGGGCTCTTCGGACCGTTCGGGTGGCTCCTCGTCCTGGCGGTCATCGTGTCCGCCGTGTCGTCGACGCAGACCACGATCCTCCCGACCGCGCGCGGCACGCTCGCCATGGCCGCCTACAAGGCGCTGCCGAAGCGGTTCGCCGAGGTGCACCCGCGATTCCAGACGCCGTCATTCTCCACGATCGTGATGGGTATCGTCGCGAGTCTCTACTACATCGGGATGACGCTCATCAGCGACAACATCCTGCAGGACTCCATCTCGTCCCTCGGGCTCGCGATCGCCTTCTACTACGGCCTGACCGGCTACGCGTGCGTCTGGTACTTCCGCCGCGACCTGTTCACCTCCGCGCGGAACCTCATCTACCGCGGCATCCTGCCCCTCCTCGGGGCGCTGATGCTCACGTACGCGTTCATCCAGTCGGCGATCGACATGTTCGCGGTCGATTACGGCAACACCGAGCTGCTCGGCGTGGGCGGGACGTTCGTGCTGGGTATCGGGTCGCTGGCGTTCGGCGTCGTCCTGATGGTGCTGTGGTACCTGTTCCCTGCCGCCAAGGCGTTCTTCCGCGGCGAGAGTCTCAACCGAGACACCGAGGTTCTGGTGCCCGAGGAACCCATCACGTACCCGCGCTCGGTGGACGGCGGGATCTGAGCTTCTCGCCGGTCCGTCCTCGAAAGGGGCGGACCGGCGAGGCGGCTTCAGACCGCGGCGCGGATGACGCCGACGGGCTGGCCGCCGCCGAGAACGCTCAGCGGGAGAGCCGCCAGGGTGTCCGCGACCGCCGCGGACTCCAGTGCACCCGCTCGCTCGAGCAGGCGCAGGGCGACGGCGTGGGCGGCACGGTTCGAGCCGTCGAGCATCTTCAGCGCGACGGTGGTGCCGTCGGGCGCCGTCATGACCTGCACACCCTCGGCACCCTTCTTCGAGAAGACGCCGAGCCGTTCGATGACGACGGCGTCCTCCAGGCCCGGTCCGTCGATGACCCACGGGTTCTCGCGCACAGCGCGGACGAGAGCGCCCGCGCTGCGGTGAAGGGCGAACGGCGAACGCTCCGACGCGGTCCCGATGCGCTGAATGGCGCGGGCCAGTCCGATCAGACTCAACGCGTAGACCGGGGCGCCGCAGCCGTCGACCGCGGTGGCGGTGATGCGTTCACCCACCAGCCGCTCGATGACCTCGCGGATGTGCACCTGGAGCGGGTGCTGCGGGTCGAGGTAGCCCGCCGTCGGCCACCCGTTCGTGACGCACGTGAGCAGCATCGTGGCGTGCTTGCCGGAGCAGTTCATACGAAGCGGGGAGGGCCCGCCGTGATCGCGAACGAGCTCGTCGCGCGTCTTCTGGTCACCCGGCCACGCGGCCGGGCACCCGAGGTCGTCTTCGGTGAGCCCGACGGACTGCAGGATGCCGCGAGCCACCTCGACGTGACGGTCCGTGCCGGAATGGCTCGCCATGGAGATCGCGAGGCGTTCGCCGGTCAGCTCGGCGCCCGCGGAGAGGCACGCCAGGGCTTGCAGGGGCTTCATGCTCGATCGGGGCAGGAACAGCGCCGCCGGGTCGCCGAGAACGAGATGCTCGGACCCGTCAGGCGAGAGGACCACGGCGACGCCGTGGTGGCGCGACTCGATGAATCCGCTGCGTTCCACGACGGCGAGTTCGACGGCATCCGGTGCGGTGTCAGGCATCCGTCCATGGTATCCGCCGGGTCTGCGCGCCGCCGGGCCCGCTGGCGCGCCCGGGCGCCGGGGAGAGGGCAGGATGGAGACCATGATCGGAGAGCACCAGTACCGCTTGCACGCGACGTGGACCGGCGACCGAGGGACCGGGACCAGCGGGTACCGCGACTACGACCGCTCCGTCTCTCTCGAGGTCGACGGCAAGCCACTGCTGGAAGCGTCGGCCGACAAGCCGTTCCGCGGCGATCCGGGGAAGTGGAACCCGGAAGAGCTCCTGCTCGGCGCCCTCAGTGAATGCCACCTGCTGTCCTACCTGCACGCGTGCGTGACGACCGGCGTGACGGTCGTCTCGTACACCGACGAGGCGACCGGGACCATGGTCGAGGACGGCAAGGGCGGGGGAGCGTTCACCGACGTCCTCCTGCGCCCGCGTGTCGTGGTGGCGGAGGAGTCGATGATCGAGGCCGCGGTCGCCGCGCACCGGCAGGCCCGCGAATGGTGCTTCATCGCGAACTCCGTGAACTTCCCGGTGCGGCACGAGCCGGTGGTGACTGCGGCCTGACGCTGCCGCGGTCGTAGGGTAAGCATGTGCAGCTCGAACCCGCCCTGCGACGCCTCGACCGTCTCGCCGGCGGCCGTCAGGCCGATCATCGTGTCCCGCCGTCGGAGGACCCCCGTGTCCGCCGCGCCTTCATGGCCGTGACGATCCTGCTGGCGGCCGGCTTCCTCCTCGGGGTGGCGACCGTCGTTGTCGCCGCGGTGATGACTCTCGGGGGAGACGACGTCGGTTTCGCCGTCTGGATGCGATGCCTCGTCGTCCTCGCCATCACCACGACGCTCTTCTACTTCCTCTGGCGTGCGCGGGCGGGCTGGTACTGGGCGTTCCGTCGCCTGCAACTCTTCAGCCGGATCTTCCCGGTGGTGGCGCTCATCCTTGCGGCCATCCCGGGCCTGTACCCGTTCTGGGTCGTCACGGAGCAGATCCTGTTCGCGATCCTGCTCATCGGCGTCTCGGACTATCTTCAGTCGGATGCCGTGCGCGCGGCCTTTCCGAAGCCGGGTCGGTGAGGCGTCGGCATCCGGACGCCGAACACCTCGGGAATGACGGAACCCCGCCGGCACGGGGCCGACGGGGTTCCGTTGTGACGGGAGCGCTCAGCGCACGTCGTCGTCGACCCAGTCCATCGACTTGGTGACGGCCTTCTTCCACAGGCGCAGCTCGCGGTCGCGCTCGTCGGAGTCCATGTCGGGCTCCCAGCGCTTGTCCTCCTGCCAGTTGGCGCGGAGGTCGTCGAGGTTGTCCCAGAAACCCACCGCAAGGCCGGCCGCGTACGCGGCGCCCAGCGCGGTGGTCTCGGCGACGACCGGACGCACGACGGGCACGCCGAGGATGTCGGCCTGGAACTGCATCAGCGCGTCGTTGGCGGTCATGCCGCCGTCGACCTTGAGCTCGGTGAGGTCGACGCCGGAGTCGGCGTTGACCGCGTCGAGCACCTCGCGCGTCTGGAAGGCCGTGGCTTCCAGCGCGGCGCGGGCGATATGGCCCTTGTTGACGTAGCGGGTCATGCCCACGATCGCGCCGCGGGCGTCCGGACGCCAGTACGGAGCGAACAGACCCGAGAACGCCGGCACGAAGTAGACACCGCCGTTGTCGTCGACCGAGCTGGCGAGCGCCTCGACCTCGGGGGCCGACGAGATGATCCCCAGCTGGTCGCGCAGCCACTGGATGAGCGAACCGGTCACCGCGATCGAGCCTTCGAGGGCGTAGCGGGCGGGCTGGTCGCCGAGCTTGTAACCGAGCGTCGTCAGCAGGCCGTTCTTGGAGTGGACGATCTCCTCACCCGTCTGGAAGATGAGGAAGTTGCCGGTACCGTACGTGTTCTTGCTCTCGCCCGGATCGAACGCCGCCTGACCGAAGGTCGCGGCCTGCTGGTCGCCCAGGATGCCGGCCACCGGGGTTTCGCGCAGGAGCGACGAGGACTCGACCTGGCCGTAGACCTCGGAGGAGGAACGGATCTCGGGGAGCATGGACTTCGGAACGCCGAAGTCGGCCAGGATGTCGTCGCGCCATTCGAGCGTCTCGAGGTCCATGAAGAGCGTGCGGCTGGCGTTGGTGACATCGGTCGCGTGCACGCCGCCGTCGATGCCGCCGGTGAGGTTCCACAGCACCCAGGTGTCGGTGGTGCCGAACAGCAGGTCGCCGGCTTCCGCCTTCTCGCGCGCACCCTCGACGTTCTCGAGGATCCAGACGATCTTGGTGCCCGAGAAGTAGGTCGCGAGGGGCAGGCCCACGATGCTCTTGTAGCGCTCGGTGTCGCCATCGGCGAGGCGGTCGACGATCGACTGCGTGCGCGTGTCCTGCCAGACGATGGCGTTGTACACCGGCTTGCCGGTGTTCTTGTCCCAGACCACCGCGGTCTCGCGCTGGTTGGTGATGCCGACCGCGGCGATGTCGTGGCGGGTGATGTCGGCGCGGCTGAGGGCCAGACCGATCACTTCCTGGGTGTTGCGCCAGATCTCGAGGGGGTCGTGCTCGACCCACCCGGCCTTCGGGAAGATCTGCTCGTGCTCCTTCTGTCCGACGGAGACGACGCCGCCGGACTTGTTGAAGATCATCGCGCGCGTCGAGGTCGTGCCCTGGTCGATGGCGAGGACGTAGTCGGCCATGGATGGACTCCTTTGTCAGTGGGTGGAGGTTGTGGGAAGGAGAAGAAGAGGGGCGGGGGCGCCGGTGGCGACGCCCCCGCGGAGGATCACTTCGAGGCGAGGTGCAGGAGCACCGGGGCCAGCAGACCCGCGAGGAGACCACCGACGAGGGGGCCGACGACCGGCACCCAGGCGTAGCCCCAGTCGCTGGAGCCCTTGCCCTTGATGGGGAGGATCGCGTGGGCGATGCGGGGACCGAGGTCACGCGCGGGGTTGATCGCGTAACCGGTCGGGCCACCGAGGGAGGCGCCGATACCGACCACGAGCAGAGCGACGGGAACGGCGGCGAGACCACCGATGCCTCCCGGGACACCGATGTCCGCGACGCCGTAGTCGGCGAATCCGAAGATCACGAACACCAGGACGAAGGTCGCGATGATCTCGGTGAGGAGGTTCCAGCCGTACGAGCGGATGGCGGGTCCGGTGGAGAACACGCCCAGCTTGGCGGCGGGGTCGGGCTCGTCGTCGAAGTGCTGCTTGTAGGAGGCCCACGCGAGCACGGCACCGACGATGGCACCGACCAGCTGGGCGGCGACGGCCACGAGGAACTGGACGAAGCCGATCTTGCCCGCGACGAGGAGTCCGATGGAGACGGCGGGGTTGAGCTGTGCACCGGAGTAGGCGGACACGATCACACCGGCGAAGACGGCGAGACCCCACCCCCAGTTCACCAGCAGGAATCCGCCGGCATTGCCCTTGGTCTTGGCCAGCGCCACGTTGGCGACCACACCGCAACCCAACAGGATCAGCATGGCGGTGCCGACCACCTCGGAGAAGAAGTACAGCCCCAGATTCACATCTTGCATGTCGTCATCGACCTTTCTGTTTTACCCGGCCGCCATCGGCTCGGACGTAATGCGGCTCGGTATCCCGAATGTATGACCGCCGCGCGGGCGCGCAACAGAAGGCGCGCCCGCACGTTCTCTCAGATTCGGGCGACCCCGGCCTCGGCCAGATCGACCCGGTGCGCGGTGCGCAGCGACTCCGTCGCGGCGGCGATCTCCTCGTCGACGCGAGCGGCGTCCCAGCCGAGCGGACCTGCGACGGCCTCCGCGACCTCGCGCAGCGTGCGCTCGGTCATCCCACCGACGAACGCGAGGTGCGTGCGGCGCAGCAGCACGTCGATCAGGTGGACGACCTGCTCGTTCTCGGCGATCCAGACCAGCTCTTCGCGGTAGTAGCCGGGCACGTTCTCGAGAGCGGTGGGCTCGGCGGGGAGGACGGCGAGGATCGCGTCGGCGCGCGTGCCGTAACGCTCGAGCATGGCATCCACGAGTTCGGCCGAGTGAGCATTCGTGCGGGCGGCGACCCAGCGGCGCCGCTCCTCGCGCGACGCGGGGAAGCCCTTGCCCCCGCCGATGGGCAAGCCCTGGGTGCTCACGCGGTGCGGGCGGCGCAGCTTCTGCAGCGTCTTCATGCTCAGGTGCTCGGCCAGCGCGCGGAACGTGGTCCACTTCCCACCGACGAGGCTCATGGCCGGGATGCCGCCGATCTCGTCGTCGACGATGCGGTAGTCGCGCGAGACGAACCCGGGCGCGGTGTCGTCGTGGCGGGGGAGCGGACGGATGCCGGAGAACGTGTAGACGATCTGCGAGCGGTCCACGGCCACGGTGGGGAAGACGTGGCCGATGAGGTCGAAGAAGTACTCGATCTCGTCGTCGGTGCAGACGACCGGGGTCGACGGGTCGGCGTCGATGTCGGTGGTGCCGACCAGGACGCGGTCCTTCAGGGGGTAGATGAGGACGATGCGACCGTCGGAGTGCTCGAAGAAGATCTCGCGCCCGCCGGTGGCGGCGAGCAGCTCGGGGTTGTCCAGCACGATGTGCGAGCCCTTCGTGCCGCCCATGAACTGCGTCTGGAGGCCGAGCGCGCCGTTGGTGAGGTCGGTCCAGGGACCCGAGGTGTTGAGGATGACCTTGGCCTTGACCGAGAACTCCTCGCCGGAGACCTCGTCGCGCACGCGGACGCCGTTCTCGTCGGCCCCGACGGCCGAGACGTAGTTGACGGCCTGCGTGCGGCCGCCGCCCGCGACGATGCCGTCGTGCAGTACGTCGAGCGCGATGCGCTCCGGGTCGTGCATCGAGGCGTCGAAGTACGTGGCCGTGTAGGCGAGGTCGGGGTTCAGGCGGGGGAGCTCGGCGAGGGACTTCTTCTTGCCGAGGAACTTGTGCCGGGGGACCGTGCCGCCGTCGCGCGAGAAGGTGTCGTACATGATCAGGCCGACCTTGATCAGCAGCGCGCCGCGCTCGTTGGGCTTGCCGCGACCGTGCGTGACCAGCAGACGGAACGGAGCGGACAGGATGCCGGAGAACGTCTTGTAGATCGGGATCGTCGTCTCGAGCGGCTTGACGTAGTGGGGTGCGGTCTTGAGCAGGTCGTTGCGCTCGGTCACGGCTTCCTTGACCAGGCGGAACTCGCCGTTCTCGAGGTAGCGGATGCCGCCGTGCACCATGTGGCTCGAGGCCGAGGAGGCGCCGGAGACGAAGTCACCGCGCTCGACGAGCGCGACCTTCACGCCCTGGAGGGCGAGGTCGCGGAGGGTGGCGATGCCGTTGATGCCCCCTCCGATGATGAGGACGTCGAGGTCTTCGGCGTCACGGAGCGCCTGGACGTCGGCGCGGAGCGAAGAAGCGGGGGACGACATGTCGACTGCGACCTTTCGTTGGAGTACGCCTGAAAGAATGCGCGCCCCTGCACGTTGTTGCAAGCCCCTTGAACAAACGTGCAGAATGAGCATTCGACGAAAGGGCGGTCATGACGACCCAGACCGAGGAGCGCTCCCGGGACGCATTGCGTGCCGCGCAGCTCTACTACATGCAGGACCTGACGATGGATGCCATCGCCCACGAGATGCGAGTCTCGCGGTCCTCCGTGTCGCGGCTGCTTCAGCACGCGCGCGACGTCGGGCTCGTCACCATCTCGATCAGCCCTCCCGATGACGCCCGCGGCCAGATGGCCCAGCGCATCGCCGACCGGTTCGGAATCACCGCGCACGTCGTGCCGACACCGGCGCGGACGTCCGAGGCCGAGCGGCTCGAGCGCACCGCCCTCACCGCGGCGCGCATCCTCGCCGAGCGCATCGAGTCGTCGATGACGATCGGTATCGCCTGGGGGTCGACCCTCTCCGCCATCGCGCGTCACGTGCCCTCGAAGGACGTGCACGACACCCACATCGTGCAGATGAACGGGGCCGCGAACCTCCGGACATCCGGCATCCCGTATGCGGGGGAGATCCTGTCGAAACTCGGGGCGGCATGGTCCTCCTCGGTGCACCAATTCCCGGTGCCCGCCCTCTTCGACGACCCGCGGACCAAGCAGGCGATGTGGCGGGAACGCTCGGTGCGGTCGGTGCTGGAGATCCAGCAGCGGGTCGGGCTCTTCGTCTTCGGCCTCGGGTCGCCGCACGCCGATGTGCCCTCGCATGTCTACAGCGGCGATTACTTCGACGAGCGCGATCGCGCGATCATCGAGCGGGAGGGCGTCGTCGGCGACTGCGCGACGGTGTTCTATCGCGTCGACGGATCCTGGGACATCCCCGAACTCAACGCCCGCTCGAGCGGACCGGACCTCGACACCGTGCGGCGGATCCCGCGCCGGTTCTGCGTCGTGTCGAGCCTGTCCAAGCTCACCGCCCTCCGAGGCGCGCTGGCCGCCGGCCTCGTCACCGAGCTCGTGGTCGAGGAGGCGCTCGCGCGTCGTCTGCTCAGCGTCACGCGCTGAGCAGACGACGCCGCGTCACACCTCGCCGAAACCCTCGTCGATCAGCGCGCGGAGTTCGTTCAGCGCGTCCTGAGCCTGCGGGCCGGATGCCGTCACCCGGACTCTCGTGCCCTGGCGGACGCCGAGGGCCATGAGGGCCAGCAGGCTCCGCGCCGACACCGGGGGCGTCTCGCCCCCCACCTCCGCGATCTGCACGTCCGCGTCGAAGCGCGAAGCCGCCTTGACGAACGTCGCGGCCGGGCGGGCGTGCAGACCCGAGGGGTTGATCACCGTCGTCTCGAACGAGAGGTCCTCGGACGGAGGCGTCGGCGCCGGGGCGGGCGCGTCCTCCGAAGGGTCGCCGAGCTGACGTCGCTTGGCCTCGGCCGCCCCCGCGACCTCGGCGGCGACCGCCGTGAGCGTCGCACCGCCCGCGGCGGTCACGACGGCGCTCACGAGACCCTCGACGAACGGGGCGGGGCTCAGGACGACGCGGTCGGGGGTCGCGGCGAACTCGAGCGCCATCTCCGCGCTCAACAGCGCCGACCCGAGGTCCATCAGGACCAGGACGCCATCCCCCGAATCGACCTCGTCGAGTGCGGCCGCGATCGCCGTGGCATCCGTTCCGAGGTCGCCGTCCGGACCTCCGGCCGCGACACGGACGGCGGGCGGGTCGTCGCCGCCCATCCTCAGCGCCAGATCGACCGCGGCCTCGGCGAGCGGGCGGCTGTGCGAGACCGCGACGATGCCGATCACCCGCGGGCCGCCAAGGTGTCGCTCAGCGTGCGGAAGAGGAGCGCCGACGAGGCCGCCCCCGGATCGATGTGTCCGGCGCTGCGCTCGCCGAGGTAGCTCGCGCGTCCCTTGCGCGCGACGAGGGGCGCGGTCGCATCCCGGCCCTGCTCGGCGGCCTGGGCCGCGGCCGCTGCGGCGCCCCTCGCATCCGCGCCCGAGGCGACGGCGTCATCCCACGCCGCGAGGGCGGGGAGTTGCGCGTCGACCATCGTCTTGTCACCCGGCTCGGCCTTGCCGCGGGCCACGACGCCTTCGGTCCCGGCCCGGAGGGCGGCACCGAGCGCGGTGGCATCCGCGGGATCGGTGAGAGCGGGGCCGATGCGCAGGAAGAACGTCCCGTACAGCGGACCGCTCGCACCGCCCACCGACGAGACGAGGGTCATACCGACCGTCTTGAAGAGCTCGGCCGGAGATGCGGGCGGCGTCTCGAGCTTGGCGACGACGGCATCGAGGCCGCGGGCCATGTTCGAGCCGTGATCGGCGTCGCCGATCGCCGAGTCCAGGGCGGTGAGCTCATCGCGGTGCTCCTGTACGGCATCCCGGAACGCACGGATCCAGGCGACGAGATCGTCGGTCGTGACGGCGTCGCTCATGCGCCCCACCGGAGTCCGGGGGTGACGACGGGTGCGTCCCACAGGCGCAGGAACTCGTCATCGGCTTTGACCACGGTGAGCGAGGCGCCGGCCATGTCGAGGCTCGTGATGTAGTCCCCGATCAGCACGCGCTGCACGTCGACCCCGGCCTCCGCGAGGAGCGGCGCGATCTCGCCGTAGAGCAGGTACTGCTCGATGAGCGGCGTGCCGCCGAGCCCCGACAGCAGCACGATCGCGGGTCCGACCGGCTCGCCGAAGTCGTGGACGATCGGGTCGACCATGAGTTTCGCGATCTCGTGCGCGGAGGCGAGCTTGACGCGGGTGCGGCCCGGTTCTCCGTGGATGCCGACCCCCACCTCCATCTCGTCGTCGGGCAGCTCGAACGTCGGGTGGCCGACAGCGGGAACCGTGCAGCTCGTGAGGGCGACGCCCATCGAACGTCCCGCCTCGGACACGCGGCGGGCGAGCGCGGCCACGGCGTCGAGGTCGGCCCCCTCCTCGGCGAGGGCGCCGACGATCTTCTCGAGGATCACGGTGGTGCCGGTGCCGCGGCGGCCCGCGGTCCACGTCGAGTCCTGGACCGCGACGTCGTCGGCGACCACGACGGACTCGACGCGGACGCCCTCGGCGGCCGCGAGCTCGGCGGCCATCTCGAAGTTCAGCACGTCGCCGGTGTAGTTCTTCACGATGTGCAGCACGCCCGCGCCGGAATCCACGGCCTGCGTCGCCGCGAGCACCTGGTCGGGAGTGGGGGAGGTGAACACCTCTCCGGCTGCCGCGGCGTCGAGCATGCCGCGCCCGACGAAGCCGCCGTGCATCGGCTCGTGACCCGAACCGCCGCCGGAGACGAGCGCGACCTTGCCCTCGCGCGTGGGTTCACCGCGCAGGATGACGCGGTTCTCGGTGTCGATCCGAAGCTCCGGGTGAGCGGCGTGGATCCCTCGCAGGGCTTCCGCCAGCACGTCGGCCGGGTCGTTGACGAACTTCTTCACGGGTGCCTCCTCGTCGTGGCTGAGGCGGGTTCGGGCCCGCCTCTTCAGACCATGCTCGCCGGGACGCGTCGCGTCAAGGGTCTATGGGCCCTCCTCGTCGGAGCGTGCCACGTGCCGGACGTCCGCTCAGATGCGTTCGTGCGGCAGGACCTGCTTGATGCGCTCGAGCGGAGTCTGCGCGGGAACCTCGTTGTACGCGTTCGCCAGTTCCTGCTCGCTGAGGGCGTGGATGGCGGCCATGATCTCGTCCGTCGCACCGCGGCGCGCACGGCCGGAGGACGCGGCGCCGTGCGGGGAGAGGTCGAGCGGTGCGCCGAACCGCACGGTGATGCGTTCTTTCGTCGTGGGCACTTTCGCCCCGACCGGCATGACCTTGTCGGTGCCGATGAGGCCGACGGGAACGACCGGGGCTCCGGTCTGCAGTGCGAGGAACGCGACCCCGGTGCGGCCCTTGTAGAGCCGGCCGTCGAGAGAGCGCGTGCCCTCGGGATACAGGGCCACGGCGCGGCCGTCCTCGAGGAGTGCGCGCTGCTGGTCGAGTGCGTCCAGCGCCGCTTGACCCGCGCCGCGCTCGACCGGGATCGCACCGATGGCGGTGAAGAATTGGCGAGACGCCCACTTCTCGAAGTACGCCGACTTCGCGAGGAAGTGCACCGGCCGGGGCGAGGCGACCGGGATGGCGATGGAGTCGATGAACGACAGGTGGTTGCTCGCGAAGATCACCGGCCCCGTCCGCGGGACGTTGTCGCGTCCTTCGACGCGCGGGCGGTAGACGGCGCGGGCGAGCGGGGCGATGAAGAAACGCCCGAGGCCGTAGGCCGCGCCCATCTGCTTCGGTGGGACGGCGGGGGTGCCGCCCGGTTCGTCGGAGCTCACCCATCGAGGCTACTGTGCGCCGCATGCGCCCCCGTGCATGGGGTTGCCGGTCGGGGGCTCCCAGCGACGGCAAAGGGGGATGGGGGATGATGGGTCGGTTCCCATCGTCTTCGAGAGGTCTGCCGTGCGCTTCCGCCCGATCGCTTCCCTGTCCGTCGCCGCTGCCGCGGTCCTGCTGCTGGCGGGGTGCACCGGCTCGTCGACCGACAGCTCCACCCCGGACGCCAGCGGCTCGGCGGACCCGGGCGCGTGCCAGAGCGCCCTCTCCCAGGGCGAGGCGTCCGGCGACGTGCAGGTGTCGGGCGACTTCAAGGGCAAGGTGCAGGTCACCCTGCCCTCCGGCTACGCCCCCGCCGGTCTCGAGCGCTCCACGCTCATCGAGGGCACCGGCCAGCAGGTGCGCGCCGGCGATGTCCTGCGTGCCAACTTCACGCTGGTGGATGCCGCTACCGGCCAGGTTCAGCTGGACTCCCAGACCTCGGCGCCCGACGGCATGGACACCCTCATCTCGTCGCAGCAGATCTTCGGCGCGGCTCTCGAGTGCGCGACGATCGGTTCGCGCACGGTCTCGGCGTTCCCCGCCGGTGCGCTCGGCGAGGGATCGCCGGCGTTCGTGCTCGTGGCCGACGCCCTCGAGGAACTCCCGACGCGCGCCGACGGCACCGAGGTCGCCCCGGCCGAGGGCATGCCCACCGTGACCTTCGACGACAAGGGCGCGCCCACCATCACGATGCCGGACGCCCCGGCGCCCACCGAGACGCGCGTGGTCAACCTCCGCCAGGGCGACGGCGACGTCGTGAACCCCGGCGACCAGGTCATCGTGCAGTACACCGGCGCGCTGTACGACGACGGCACGGTGTTCGACTCCAGCTGGGAGCGTGGCCAGCCGGCCGAGTTCGCCACCACCGGAGTCGTCCCCGGCTTCAAGAAGGCGCTCGAGGGGCAGACCGTCGGTTCGCAGGTCCTCGTGGTCATGCCGGCCTCGGACGGCTACGGCGACAAGGGCCAGGGCAGCATCCCCGCCAACGCCCCGCTCGTGTTCGTGGTCGACATCCTCGGAGTCCAGCACGCGGACGCGTCCGGTCAGTAGTCTGATCCGATGCGTCGCGTCGTCATCCTCGGTTCCACCGGTTCGATCGGCACGCAGGCGCTCGACGTCATCCGCGCCAACCCCCACCGGTTCGAGGTCGTCGGCCTCGCGGCCGGTACCGACCGCGCGGGCGTCGAGGCGCAGGCGGCGGAGTTCGGCGTCGACGAGGTGGCGCTCGGCGCCGCGGAGGCCGTACGGCTCGTGCGCGACATCCCCGCCGACGTCGTGCTCAACGGCATCACGGGGTCGGTCGGGCTCGGCCCGACCCTCGCGGCGCTCGAGGAGGGCCGCACGCTCGCCCTGGCGAACAAGGAGTCCCTGATCGTCGGGGGCGACCTCGTCACGCGGCTGGCCGCTCCCGGCCAGATCGTCCCGGTCGATTCCGAGCACTCCGCGATCGCGCAGGCGCTGCGCTCGGGCGAACCCGAAGAGGTGCGGCGCCTGGTGCTCACGGCATCCGGGGGTCCGTTCCGGGGGCGCTCCCGCGCGGAACTCGGCGACGTCACGCCCGCCCAGGCGCTTGCGCACCCGACGTGGGATATGGGGCGCGTCGTCACGACGAACTCCGCGACGCTGGTGAACAAGGGACTCGAGGTCATCGAGGCGCACCTGCTGTTCGACGTGCCGTACGAGCGCATCGACGTCGTGGTGCACCCGCAGTCGATCGTGCACTCGATGGTCGAATTCCTCGACGGCTCGACGATCGCGCAGGCCTCGCCGCCCGACATGCGGTTGCCGATCTCCCTCGGGCTGGACTGGCCTCACCGCATCGCGGGCGTCGGGGTGCCGCTGGACTGGACGGCCGCGACCCAGTGGACGTTCGAGCCGCTCGACGAGGAGGCCTTCGGGTCCGTCGCCCTCGCCAAGCGCGTCGGTGGCGCCGGGGGCACCTATCCCGCCGTGTTCAACGCCGCCAACGAGCAGGCGGTGGATGCCTTCCACGAGGGGCGGCTGAGCTTCCTCGGCATCGTCGAGGTCATCGAGCGCGTCGTGGATCGCCACGACGCCCCCGCCGAGCTCACCCGCGAATCCCTCGCCGACGCCGAGGCGTGGGCGCGCCGCACGGCCGACACGGTGATCGCCGCGCTCTGACCACCCCGGATCGGCGGCCGCGCGCCGCACGCGCACAACTCCTGCAGGATGCCGGCTTCGTGCGCCCGGGCGCGGGCGCGGCACCGACCGTGCCGGAGTTGTGCTCGCCCTGACGAGCAGGTCGTGCCGATGGAAGGGCAGCAGGCGCCCGGGCTCAGGCCGGGAAGTCGACCGGGCGCTCGGGGTCGGACGACGGGGTGCGGTCGGCAGGGTAGGGGACCGGCCACTGCGGGTCGGGCACGGGCCAGCCGGCGGCGCGCAGGGCGCGGCGCGAGAGCTCCCGGGCCGAGTACGGCGTGCGCACCCCGCGGATGTCGCGGTAGTCCTGGTGTCCGGGGCCGGCCCACAGGATCGCGTCCCCCTCGCCGACGAGCTTCACGGCCTCGAGGATCGCGCGCTCGGGCGGCGTGAACTCGTGGATCTCGGCGTCGGGTCGCGCGCGGCGCGCCCCTTCCACGAGAACCTGGCGGATGGCATCCGGATTCTCGTGCCGGGGGTGGTGGTCGGTGACGATGAGGATGTCGCTGCCCTCGACGGCGGTGCGGCCCATGTCGTGGCGCTTCGTCGCGTCGCGGTCGCCGTCGGCGCCGAAGAGCATGACGACGCGGCCGGGGGTGACGCGCCGCACCGCGGCGAGCGTCTTCTCGAACGCGTCGGGGGAGTGGCCGAAGTCGACGTACACCGCGGGACCTTCCGGGCCCGAGACCAGCTGCGTGCGGCCGGGGAGGGATGCCGCGATGCGGCCGCCGTCGAGGGCGGCGGTCAGCGCCTCCCACGTGTGGCCGGCCTCGAGCAGCATGACGATCGCGAGACCGGCGTTCGCGGCCATGTGGCGTCCGATGACCGGGACCACGGTCGTCAGCGACCGCCCGTCGCGGTCGCGCAGCGTGAATTCGGTGCCGTCCTGCCGCTCGTCGACGATCTCGACGGTCCAGTCCGCCTCCGCGGTCGGATCGGCGGCGATCGCGGGCGCGACGATCGTGACCACCGGGATGTCGGCGCGGGCCGCGATCTCGGCGCCGGCGGGGGAGTCGAGGCACACGACGCCGCGCCGCGAGCGATCCGCGCGGAACAACGGGAGCTTCGCCTCGAAGTACTCGCGCATGTCGGCGTAGTCGTCGAGGTGGTCGTGCGTGAGGTTCGTGAAACCTGCGACGTCGAACAGCAGCCCATCCACCCGGTGCCGCGTGAGCGCCTGCGCGCTCACCTCGACGGCGACCGCCTCGACGCCGCGTTCGCGCATGAGGGCGAGCAGCGCGTGGAACTCGGATGCCTCGGGCGTCGTGAGCCGCGACACGATGACCTCGCCCGCGATGTGGCGCTCGGCCGTGGACGACAGGCCCGTGACGACCCCGAGCTGCCCCAGGATGCCTTCGAGCAGGTGGGACACGCTCGTCTTGCCGTTCGTGCCGGTCGTGGCCAGCAGTTGCGGCAGGTCGTCGTCAGGGCCGGTGCCGTACACCCACGCCGACAGGTCGCCCAGGAGCGCGCGCGGGTCGGCGACCACGACGATGGGGAGTCCGGTCGGCGCGGCGATCTCGGCACCCGCCTCGTCGGTGATGACCGCGACGGCGCCGCGCTCGGCGGCGGTGGTGGCGAACTCCGCGCCGTGGCGGTTGACGCCGCGGATCGCGACGAACGCCTCGCCGGCGCGGAGATCCGCGGTCGCGAGCGTGATGCCGGTGAGAACGGTGCCCGCGACGTCACCGATGCTGCGCACGCCGAAACGGCGGGCCAGCTCCGAGAGATCGCGGCGCGGCGGGTGCTCCGGCCGGAGGACGGGCGGGAGATGGGAAGGCGTGTCGATCGGCATCCCTGCCATTGTCTCATCCGCCCCCGCACAGGCCCCGCATCGGCGCCGCACGGGAGGTTCCAAGGACAGCGGCGGTATCGTCGGCAGGTGACCGCGATCGCCTTCCTCATCGGCGTGCTCGTGCTCGTGATCGGCCTGGCCGTCTCGATCGCCCTGCACGAGATCGGGCACCTTCTGCCCGCGAAGCTCTTCGGCGTGCGCGTCGGGCAGTACATGATCGGCTTCGGTCCGACGCTGTGGTCGCGCCGCATCGGCGAGACCGAGTACGGCGTCAAGCTCCTGCCCCTCGGCGGATTCATCTCGATGTCGGGCATGTACCCGCCCGCCCCCGAGGGCGACGCGCAGCCGACGCGCCGCTCGCGCCTGTTCGCGACGATGATCCAGGACGCCCGGGATGCCAATGCCGAGACGATGATCGCCGGCACCGACCGCGTCTTCTACAAGCTCCCGGTCTGGAAGCGGATCATCATCATGCTCGGTGGACCGGTGATGAACCTTATCCTCGCCCTCGTGCTGTCGGCCATCGCGGTGAGCGGGATCGGCATCACGGCGGGCACCACCACCGTGGCGTCGGTCTCGCAGTGCGTGATCCCCGCCAGCGACAACCGTACGGATTGCACGGCGGCCGACCCGGTCGCTCCGGCAGCGGCCGCCGGCATCCGTCCCGGCGACGTCATCATCTCGGTCGACGGCACGCCGGTCTCGACGTTCGATGAGACGGCAGCCATCATCCAGCGCTCGCCGGGGAAGGCGCTGCCCGTCGTCATCGAACGGGACGGTGCGCAGCAGACGGTGACGATCACACCGGCGACCTCGAATCGGGCGGTGACGGATGCGACCGGTCACCCCGTCCTGGATGCCGCGGGCTCGCCCGAGTATCAGACCGTCGGCTTCGCGGGCCTGGCGCCGCAGTCGGCCCTCGTGCCGCAGCCCATCTGGGCGGGTCCGGAGGCCACGATCCAGCAGGTCGGCCAGGTCGCGCAGATCATGTCGCAGCTGCCGGTGCGCGTCTACAACACGGCTATCGACCTGTTCACCGGCCAGCCGCGTGACCCCAACGGGCCGCTGAGCGTCGTGGGCGCCGGCCGCCTCGCCGGGGAGTTCGCCGCGATCGATGCGCCGATCCTCGCGCGCGTCCAGGCGATCATCGCGCTGCTGGCATCGCTGAACATCGCCCTGTTCGTCTTCAACCTCATCCCGCTTCTGCCGCTGGACGGCGGGCACGTCGTGGTCGCGCTGTGGGACGGCCTCAAGCGCTGGTTCGCCCGCGTCCGCGGCAGGGTCGCCCGGCCGGTGGATGCCACCAAGCTCGTGCCCGTGACCTTCGTCGTGGTCATCCTGCTCGTCGGGATGGGCGGCATCCTGTTCCTCGCGGACGTCTTCAACCCCGTGCAGCTGCTGTAACGGCGACACAACTCCTGCGCGGGCCTCGTTTCGCGCGACTTCGGGCCGGACGCGACTCGGAGAGCACGAGTTGTGCACCCGGCCGTCAGAGGGCGGCGGCGATCAGACGCTCGAGTGTGCGCATGCCGTCACGCGACAGGATCGACTCGAGGTGCCCCTGCACGCTCGAGAAACGCTCGCCGCGGAGGGCGTACACGTCGCCGGTGTCGGTGTCCGCCGCGATCTCGACGCCGGGGGGCAGCGTCTCGGGGAGTCGCGCGGTGAAGGTGTTGTAGAACCCGATGGACGCGGGCTCGCCGAACACATCGACGCTTTTCTGCAGACCCTGGTGCGGCTGCGCGAGCGGCGCCAGGTCGAGCCCCACTTGATCGGCGAGGATCTGGTGGCTCAGGCACACGGCGAGGAGCGGAGCCTTCGCGTCGCGGCGGCGGGCGACGACCGCGCGCATCGCAGCGATCCGGGGGCTGGCGTCGTCGCGCGGGTCGCCCGGTCCGGGGCCTGCAACGACGAGGTCGGCGGCATCCACGTCCGCGTCTGTCGCCTCGGACCAGTGCACGATCCGGGCGTCGAGACCGAGGTGGCGCAGCTGGTGCGCGAGCATCGTGGTGAAGCGGTCCTCGGCATCCACGACGAGGGCCGTCCGACCCGCGAACGGGCCGGTGCCATCGGGATCCTGCGGGTTCATCCAGAACGGCGCCAGACGCTCGTTGCGGGATGCCAGCAGTTCGGCGATCGCGGGGTCCTCGGCGAGCGGGCGGCGCTCGGCCACCGGCGCGTCGGGGTCCGCGTCGGCAGGGAGCGAAGGCACATCGCGGGGGATCGCGCCGATCGCGCCGAGCACACCGGCGGCCTTGCCGTGCGTCTCGCCGACCTCGCCGTACGGGTCGGAGTGGCGCACGAGCGTCGCGCCGACCGGAACGCGCAGGCGGCCGTCGACGAGGTAGGCGGTGCGGATGAGGATCGGGGCGTCGAGGTCGTGCGTGGGGCCCTCGGTCGCCCCGTTCGGCGTGAACAGGGCGGCGACGCCGGAGTAGTAGCCGCGTGGCGCCGTCTCGTGACGGGCGATCACCGTGCACGCGTTCTGCATCGGGGAACCGGTCACGGTGGGTGCGAACATCGTCTCGCGCAGGATGTCCCGCGGGTCGAGCGTGCTGCGGCCGCGCAGCATGTACTCGGTGTGCGTGAGGCGCGACATCTCTTTGAGGTGCGGACCCGTGATGCGGCCGCCGTCGCTGCACACGGCGCTCATCATCTTGAGCTCCTCGTCGACGACCATGAACAGCTCCTCGGTCTCCTTGGTCGACCGGAGGAACTCCGCGAGGGTCTCCGCCGTGGCGCCGCCCCGCGGGTGCCGGAACGTGCCCGAGATGGGGTTCATCGTGACGACGCCGTCGCGGGCGCTTACGTGCGCCTCGGGGCTGGCGCCGACGGCGACGTGCCCGGGCGTCACGACCGCGAACGTCCAGTACGCGCCCTTCTCGTGCTCGAGGAGCGCGCGGAACCACGTCAGCGCGGCGACCCGCGGGTCGGCGTCGACCCCGGCGACGAAGTCGCGGCGAATGACGAAGTTCGCGCCCTCGCCGCGGCCGATCTCGTCCGCGATCACCCGGCGCACGATGTCGGCATAGGCCTCGTCGTCGATGTCGAATCCGGCGTCCTGCAGGGCGACGGGGGAGGAGGGGAGGGATGCCATGACCTCGGCGCGGGGGAGTGGCATCCGTTCCTCGATCACGAGGCAGCGGAGCGGCGCGCCGTCGTCGTGGCAGACGAACCCGCGCTCGCGCACCTGTCGGAAGGGGACCAGTGCCAGCACCTCGCGCGGTGCGCCGTCGGCGTCGACGAGCGGGATGTCGGCCAGCAGCTCGACGTCGACGACGGTGCCGGTGAGCACCTCGACCGTCGCGTCGTCGCGGGCGATCAGCGCGAAGGGCGCGTCGCTGGCGAGGAGGTCGTGGATCAAGGAGGAGGGGTCGGGCCCGGTCATCGAAGTACTTCCGTCAGTGATCGAGGGTCCGGAGCGGCCGCCGGAAACACGAAGACCGCCCCGATCCCGAGGGAGGGCGGTCTGTCGCACGCGTGCTCACCGCCTAGACGGTGGGCCACCAGCCGGTATACGCGCGCATGGCGCTGAATTTATCACAGAGCGGCCCTCCGCCCCCGCCCGGGTGCGGCGGCGTAGGCTGGGGGCGTGCCTGCAGTGAACATCGGGATGCCCCGCGTGCCGGAGGTCCTCGCTCCCCGTCGCAAGACCCGCCAGATCCGCGTCGGCAAGGTCCTCGTCGGCGGTGACGCTCCCGTCAGCGTCCAGTCGATGACCACCACGCCCACGACCAACATCAACGCCACGCTGCAGCAGATCGCCGAGCTCACGGCATCCGGTTGCGAGATCGTGCGCGTCGCCGTCCCGTCGCAGGACGACGCGGACGTGCTGCACATCATCGCCAAGAAGAGCCAGATCCCGGTCATCGCGGACATCCACTTCCAGCCGAAGTACGTCTTCCAGGCCATCGACGCCGGGTGCGGCGCTGTGCGTGTGAACCCCGGCAACATCCGCAAGTTCGACGATCAGGTCGGCGCGATCGCCAAGGCCGCGAAGGACGCGGGAGTCTCGCTCCGCATCGGCGTCAACGCCGGCTCGCTCGACCGGCGCCTGCTCGAGAAGTACGGCAAGGCCACGCCCGAGGCACTCGTCGAGAGCGCCGTGTGGGAGGCCTCGCTGTTCGAAGAGCACGACTTCCACGACTTCAAGATCTCGGTCAAGCACAACGACCCCATCGTCATGGTGAAGGCCTACCGCCTCCTCGCCGAGCGGGGCGACTGGCCCCTGCACCTCGGTGTCACCGAGGCCGGGCCCGCGTTCCAGGGCACCATCAAGAGCGCCACCGCCTTCGGCATCCTGCTCTCCGAGGGCATCGGTGACACCATCCGCGTCTCGCTCTCGGCGCCGCCGGCCGAAGAGGTCAAGGTCGGCCACCAGATCCTGCAGTCGCTGAACCTCCGCGAGCGCAAGCTCGAGATCGTCTCGTGCCCCTCGTGCGGTCGCGCGCAGGTCGACGTCTACACCCTCGCCGACAACGTCACCGAGGGCCTCAAGGACATGACGGTGCCGCTGCGCGTCGCCGTCATGGGCTGCGTCGTCAACGGTCCCGGTGAGGCCCGCGAGGCCGACCTGGGTGTCGCGTCCGGCAACGGCAAGGGACAGATCTTCGTGAAGGGCCAGGTCATCAAGACCGTGCCCGAGGCCGACATCGTCCAGACGCTCATCGAAGAGGCCAACCGCCTCGCCGACGAGATGGGCCCGAACGCCGCCCCCGGCACCGCGCAGGTCATCACGGCCTGACGAGGCCACCCGTGCGGCGGTGGCCCGCGTTCGGCGTGCGCGGGACCCGATAGCGTCGGAAGTCGTATGTCCGCTTCCGCCGCCGCCCCCGCATCCCCCCACCTCGACGCGTCCGCGATCCGTCCGATCGTCGCCGGTGTCATCACCGCGCTCGTCGGGTTCACCAGCACGTTCGCCGTCGTCCTCACCGGCCTCCGGGGCGTCGGAGCGACCGCCGACCAGGCTGCGAGCGGTCTGCTGGCCCTCTGCGTCGTCATCGGCTTCGGATGCCTCTTCGTCGGGGCCCGCTACCGGATGCCGATCACGATCGCGTGGTCCACGCCCGGTGTCGCGCTGCTCGCCGCCACCGGCGCCGTCGACGGTGGCTGGCCCGCTGTCGTGGGCGGGTTCCTGGTCTCGGCGGTCCTGATCCTGCTCGCGGGCTTCTTCCCGCCGCTCGGCGCGCTCATCGCCCGCATCCCGCCGTCGATCGCGCAGGCGATGCTCGCGGGAGTCCTGCTGCCGCTGTGCGTCGCGCCGTTCACCGGCCTGCTGTCGGACCCGTGGGGTGTGGCGCCGGTGCTCGTCGTGTGGCTCGTCGCCGCGCGGTTGCTACCGCGCTGGGCCGTGCCCCTGGCGTTCGTGGCCGCGACGGTCGTGATCGTGATCGGGATCGTCCGGTCCGGCGCGCAGGTGGACCCGGCGACTCTCGTTCCCCGCGTGGAGTTCGTCATGCCCACCCTCACGTTCGGCTCGGTGGTCGGCATCGGTATCCCGCTGTTCGTGGTGACCATGGCATCGCAGAACGTGCCCGGGGTCGCCGTGATGCGGAGCCTCGGGTACACCGTTCCGTGGCGGCCGGCGATGATCGTCACCGGGCTCGGCTCAGCCCTGGCCGCGACCGCCGGCGGCCACGCCGTCAACCTCGGAGCCATCAGCGCCGCCATCGCGGCAGGACCCGACTCGCATCCCGATCCGAACCGCCGGTGGCTCGCGAGCATTTCGGTCGGCGGCTCGTACTTCGTGCTCGCCGGGCTCTCATCTGCCTTCGCGGCGCTCGTCCTGCTCGCGCCCGCGGGCGTGATCCCCGCCGTCGCGGGCGTGGCGCTGTTCGCCGCGTTCGGCTCGGCGATCCAGCAGGCGATCGACGATCCGGGCGAGCGGATACCCGCCGTGGTGACGTTCCTCGTCGCGGCGTCGGGCGTCGCGGTCGCGGGGGTCAGCGCGGCGTTCTGGGCGCTGCTGGCCGGGCTCGTGGTGCGCGCCGTGCTGCACGCGGGGCGGCGACGCGCGGTCTGAGCTGCGCGAACCTCGCAGATTCCGCCGAAGTTCGCACGATTCCTCGCCGAATCTGCGATCTCGGCGGGATACTGCGAGGTTCGTGGTTTAGTCCAGGTCGAACTCCGCGCGGATGCGATCGCGCGCGGAGGCGTATTCCGGCAGCGCGTCGAAGAACGCGAACTTCCGTGCGACGACCGAGTCGGTGGCATCCACGTCCGGCTCCACCACATACGCGGAGAACGTCTCGGCGAAGTCCTCGGAGACGTTGGTCGCCGCGTAGTCGCTCACGAAGTCCTCCTCGTGCGCCTGGTAGAAGTCCCACGCCGTGTCGGCGTCGACGTTGTCGCGCGCGGGGGCGTCGGTGTACCCGGCCCAGAATCGGTCGGCGAAGCGCTGCAGGTCGGAGTCGGGGAGGAGGCATCCCGCTCCGGCCCATTCCGTGTCGCAGTCGAAGGCCGAAGGATCAGTGTCGTCCGTGCCGAGGCTCAGCATGTGCGCGTACTCGTGGATGAGCGTCATCAGCAGCAGATCACGGTCGCCGTCGTAAGCGAGATTCGCCGCGAACACCCATTTCGTCGGATCGTCGGCGCTCGCGACGTAGGCGAGGGTGTCGCTGTCGGGGTCGTCGCCGGTCTGGTACTCCGTGATCATGGATGCCGCGAACTCTGGCGTCGTCACACGCAGGAGCTCGCTCCAGACCCGGCTCGACCGGCCGTCCGGACGCGGGGTGAGACTGCCGTCGGGCGAGACCGAGAAGACGTCCGTCGCCGCGAACTCGGGAGAGGCCTCGGCGCGTTCGCGCCCGAGTCCGCCGAGCGCATTTCCGACACTCACTCCGGCGCCGATCGCCACCCACGTCATCACGCCCACCAGGACGGCGACAGAGGCGCTCAGGAGAGCGATCCAGCGGGGACGCATGCCCTCACCCTAGGATGCGCCGGAGGAGCGGGGGTCTGCGACGGACGCGTGGCATCCACCGCTCTAGACTCGATGATCGTGGTCACCCGTCTCTCGAACTACTTCCTCCGTACGCTCCGCGAAGATCCCTCGGATGCCGAGGTCACGAGCCACCGCCTGCTCGTGCGCGCCGGTTACATCCGTCGCAACGCCCCGGGCATCTTCGCGTGGCTCCCGCTGGGGCTGAGGGTCAAGGCCAAGATCGAGACGGTTGTGCGCGAGGAGATGGCGAACGCCGGAGCCTTCGAGGTGCACTTCCCGGCGCTGCTGCCCCGTGAACCCTACGAGGTCACGGGCCGCTGGGAGGAGTACGGCGACGCGCTGTTCCGCCTGCAGGACCGCAAGGGCGCCGACTACCTCCTCGCCCCCACGCACGAGGAGATGTTCACGCTCCTGGTGAAGGACCTGTACTCGTCCTACAAGGACCTGCCGCTGACGATCTACCAGATCCAGGACAAGTACCGCGACGAGGCACGGCCCCGCGCGGGCCTCCTGCGCGGCCGCGAGTTCACGATGAAGGACGCGTACTCGTTCGACGCGACCGACGCAGGACTGGATGCCTCGTACCAGGCGCAGCGCGACGCGTACGAGCGCATCTTCCAGCGTCTCGGGCTCGAGTACGTCATCGTCGCGGCCGACGCGGGCGCCATGGGCGGCTCGAAGTCGGAGGAGTTCCTGCACCCGACGCCCATCGGCGAGGACACCTTCGTGCGCTCGGCCGGCGGCTACGCCGCGAATGTCGAGGCCTTCACGACCGAGGTGCCCGAGGCGCTGCCGATCGAGGGACAGCCCGAGCCGGTGATCTTCGATTCGCCCAACACCCCCACGATCGCGACGCTCGTCGACCACGCCAACGCGGTGTTGGACGCCCCGGCGCCCGGTATCGCCGGCCCCGCGACGGCGGACGCCGCGGAGTGGACGGCCGCGCACACGCTCAAGAACGTCGTGCTCGCCCTGACGCACCTCGACGGCACCCGCGAGATCGTCGTCGTCGGCATCCCCGGTGACCGCGACATCGACGACAAGCGCGTCGAGGTGGCGTTCGCGCCGGCCGAGGTCGAGGCCGCAACCGAGGCCGACTTCGAAAAGAACCCCCTCCTCGTGAAGGGCTACATCGGCCCCTGGTCGGCTACGGGCCCCGTGCTGGGCGAGGAGTCGGCGACCGGCATCCGGTACCTGCTCGACCCGCGCGTGGTCGACGGCACCGCGTGGATCACCGGTGCCAACATCGACCAGAAGCACGTGCACTCGCTCGTCGCGGGCCGCGACTTCGTGGGCGACGGCTTCGTCGAGGCCGCGACCGTGCGCGCCGGCGACCCCGCCCCCGACGGGTCGGGCCCCGTGGAGTTGGCGCGCGGCATGGAGATCGGGCACGTCTTCCAGCTCGGTCGCAAGTACGCCGAAGCGCTGGGGCTGAAGGTGCTCGACGAGAACGGCAAGCTCGCGACGGTCACGATGGGGTCCTACGGCATCGGCGTGACGCGCATCCTCGCGATCATCGCCGAGCTCAACAACGACGACAAGGGCCTCATCTGGCCTCCGTCGGTCGCGCCGTTCGACGTCCACGTGGTCGCGACCGGCCGCGATGCGGTCGCGTTCGACCTCGCGGCGTCCGTGTCCGAGCAGCTCGAGGCCGCCGGCTTCGACGTGTTGTACGACGACCGCCCGAAGGTCTCGCCGGGGGTCAAGTTCGGCGACGCCGAGCTCGTCGGCATCCCGCGCATCCTCATCGTGGGCCGCGGTGCCGCGGACGGCGAGGTCGAGCTCTGGGACCGCCGCACGGGCGAGCGCGACACGCTCCCCGTCGCCGAGGCGCTCGCGCGCCTGCAGGGCTGAGGCCGTCGCGTCCCTACGCCGGATAGCGTGGATGCCATGATCGCAGCGCCCCGCGTGCCCCTGTCCGACGGCTCCTCGATTCCGCAGCTCGGGGTCGGGACGTACAAGGTGCCGGCCGAGGTCACCGCCGATCTGGTGGCCGGTGCGCTCGCCGCGGGGTATCGGCACGTGGACACGGCCGCGCTGTACGGCAACGAGCGCGAGGTCGGGCAGGGACTCCGGGCGTCGGGTCTCCCGCGCGAGGACGTCTTCGTCACGACGAAGGTGTGGAACGACGACCAGGGGTTCGACGAGACATTGCGCGCGTTCGATGCGAGCGCCGAACGGCTGGGACTCGACCGGGTCGATCTCTACCTCATCCACTGGCCCATCCCGAGCGCCGACCGCTACGTCGACACCTGGCGCGCCCTGGTGCGTCTGCGGGAGGAGGGTCGCGTCACCTCGATCGGCGTGAGCAACTTCTCGCCCGTGCACATCGAGCGTCTGCGTGACGAGACCGGCGTGCTCCCCGTGATCGACCAGGTGGAGCTGCACCCCCGGTTCCCGCAGCACGAGCTCGTCGAGTGGAACACGCAGCACGGGATCGTCACCGAGTCGTGGGCGCCCCTGGCCCGGGGCGGCCTGCTCGACGCGCCGGTGCTCGCCGAGATCGCCGCGCGGTACGGCAAGACGCCGGCGCAGGTCGTGATCCGGTGGCACCTCGACCGCGGCCTCGTCGTGTTCCCGAAGTCGGTGTCGCTCGATCGTCTCCGTGAGAACGGCGACGTGTTCGATTTCACCCTGGATGCCGACGACCACGCGCGGATCGCGACGCTCGATACGGGCGAGCGCACCGGACGCAACCCCGACCTCGACTGAGATCCGTCGTCCGGTTGCGACCGACCGGACGTGCGGCGGCGGGGTGAAGATCCTGTGTCGATCCCGTTGCCTCTTGGCGCATGCGGGCGGTTCTGATTACGGTCGAACCGTGCCCGACAACTCTTCCTCCGCGTCCGAGCTCCGCCCGACTCACCCGCTCGCTCTCGCCCCCGTGGCGGCGCCTCCGGCGTCGGTCGACGGCTTCGTCCGCCGCTTCCTGCAGAACCTCAATTTCGATCAGGGCGTGGCGCTGTCGGCATCCGACGACAACGACCGCTACCTGGCGCTGGCGGGAACCGTCCGCGACTACCTGATGGCCCGCTGGCTCGACGATCAGGCGCAGCAGAGCCGTCAGCAGTCGAAGACGGTCTGCTACCTCTCGGCCGAATACCTGCTCGGGCGCCAGCTCGACAACAACCTCCTCGCCGCGCGCCTGACCGACATCGCGACCGAGGCCCTCGCGCAGTGCGGCATCGACATCGACGAGCTCCGCGCGCTCGAGATCGAGCCCGGGCTCGGCAACGGCGGTCTCGGCCGCCTCGCCGCGTGCTTCATCGACTCGCTCGCGACGATGAGCATCCCGACGATCGGGTACGGCATCCGGTACGAGTACGGCATCTTCCGTCAGGCCTTCGCCGACGGCCAGCAGGTCGAGCAGCCCGACGCGTGGCTCCGCCTCGGCTCGCCGTGGGACTTCCCGCACCCCGAGGCGGCGCAGACCATCTCGTTCGGCGGCCGCACCGAGACGTACGACGACGAGGGCGTGGAGCGCACCCGCTGGGTGCCGGACTGGAACGTGCTCGCCGTGCCGTACAACATGATGGTGCCCGGCTACCACAACGGCCGCGTCAACACCCTCCGCCTGTGGCGCGCGGTGGCCACCAACGCCTTCGATCTCCACACCTTCAACTCGGGCGACTACGTCGAGTCGGTCCGCGCGCAGACATTCGCCGAGAACATCTCCAAGGTCCTCTACCCCGAGGACTCCACTCCCCAGGGCAAAGAACTGCGCCTCCAGCAGCAGTACTTCTTCGTCGCGGCATCCATCGCCGACTTCGTCGAGAACGTCCTCCCGGAGGGCTTCGACCTCGAGAAGCTCCCGGATCGCGTCATCTTCCAGCTCAACGACACCCACCCCGTGATCGGCGTGCCCGAGCTCATGCGCGTGCTTGTCGACGAGAAGCACATGGAATGGGATGCCGCGTGGGCGATCACGCAGAAGTGCTTCGCGTACACGTGCCACACGCTGCTGCCGGAAGCGCTCGAGGTGTGGTCGGTCGACCTGCTGGGGCGTCTGCTCCCGCGCCACCTGGAGATCATCTACCGCATCAACGACGAGTTCCTCCTCGAGGTGCGCGAGCGCTTCGGCGACGACGAGATGCTCATCCGCGACATGTCGATCATCGGCGAGCACCCGTTCCGTTCGGTGCGGATGGCGTACCTCGCCACGGTCGCGGGGTCGAAGGTCAACGGCGTCGCGGAGCTGCACTCGCAGCTCCTGCGCGACAACGTGCTGAAGGACTTCGCGCGCATGTGGCCGGAGAAGTTCACCAACGTCACCAATGGTGTGACGCCGCGCCGCTTCCTGCGGCTGGCGAACCCCGACCTGTCGGAGCTCATCACCGAGACCCTCGGCGCCGGGTGGACGGTCGACCTCGAGCGCCTCCGCGGTCTCGAGGCGTTCGCCGACGACCCCGAGTTCCGCGAGCGCTTCGCCGCGGTCAAGGCGGCGAACAAGCGACGCCTCAGCCGGGTCCTGGAAGCACGCGACGGCTCCACGCTCGCCGACGACCACCTGCTCGACGTCATGATCAAGCGCCTGCACGAGTACAAGCGCCAGACGCTCAAGGTCCTGCACATCGTCAGTGCCTACGACGGCATCGTCTCGGGTCGTGTACCGGTCGAGGACGTCCAGCCGCGCACGTTCCTCTTCGGCGCCAAGGCCGCCCCCGGCTACGCGATGGCGAAGCACATCATCCACCTCATCAACGCCGTCGGCGAGGTCGTCAACGCCGACCCGCGCATCCAAGGGCGCCTGAAGGTGCTGTACCCCGCGAACTACAACGTGACGCTCGCCGAGAGCATCATCCCGGCGGCCGACCTGTCCGAGCAGATCTCGCTCGCGGGCAAGGAGGCGTCCGGCACGGGCAACATGAAGCTCGCGCTGAACGGTGCGCTCACGATCGGCACGGACGACGGCGCGAACGTCGAGATCCGCCAGCTCGTGGGCGACGACAACTTCTTCCTGTTCGGCATGAGCGAGCCCGAGGTCGAAGCGCTGTGGGCCGAGGGCTACCGACCCGCGGACTTCTACCACGAGGACGAGCGCCTCCGCCGCGCGATCGACCTGATCGCGGCGGGCGCGTTCTCCGGCGGCGACCGCACGGTGTTCGAGCCCCTCATCTCGAACCTCCTGTACGACGACCGCTTCATGGCGCTCGCCGACTTCGGCTCGTACCTCGACGCGCAGGAGCGGGTCGACCTCGCCTACGCCGACAAGGACGCGTGGGTGCGGTCGGCGATCCTCAACGTCGCGCGCAGCGGCTTCTTCTCCTCCGACCGGGCGATGCGCGACTACCTCGACCGCATCTGGCACGCCACTCCGGTCAACTGAGCACCGGATGCCACGGCCCCCGGGTCGTGGCATCCGTCGTTCCGGGTTGGCGGGAAGGCGGCGGAAGGTGACCGTCCCGCGCGGGTACTGGGTGGCTGAGCGCGGAAGAGTGGGAACCCCAGCCCAGGAGGTCCCGTGCGCATCGCCGACATCCGCGTCCCCGACACCCTCGCCGGCCGCGGCGCTCTCGCGCTCGCCGAGGAGTACCAGTCACCCGCGATCACCGCGCACGCGCTGCGGTCCTGGCTGTGGGCCGAGGCGTTCGCGCTCGTCGACGGCATCTCGGGCGTCGATCACGAGCTGCTCTACGTCTCGGCGGTGCTGCACGACATCGGCACCGTGACGGAATTCGACAACCACACGCTGTCCTACGAGCACGCCGGCGGTCACGTCGGCATCGCCCTCACGGCTGGGGCAGGGTGGGAACGCGCGCGACGGGAGCGCGTGCTGGACGTCATCGTGCGGCACAACTGGCCGAGCGTCGACCCGGACATGGATGCCGAGGGCTACCTGCTCGAGACCGCGACCGGTCTCGACATCTCAGGGGCGCGACCCGACGCGCTGCCGCGCGAGTTCGTGCGGGAGGTGCTCACCGCGTATCCGCGCGGTGCGCTCGCTGCGGAGTTCGGCGCGTGCGTCGTCGATCAGGCGCGGCGCAAGCCCGACACCGCGGCGCGGCGCCTGGTCGACGGGGGTGTGCTCGACAAATTGGCGGCGAATCCGCTCGAGCGCGTGGCCGGGGAAGGTCGCGGGGGAGCCGGCATCCGGGTATCGTAGGAGGGTTGTCGGCGCCGTTCGTGCCGACGAGAGCTGAATACGGAGGGTCTTGTGGACATCGATCTCGCACTTCTGAAGACGATCGAACGCGAGAAGGAGATCCCCTTCGACGAACTCGCGCGGATCATCGAGCAGGCGATCCTCACCGCCTACGCCAAGCACATCTCTCCCAGCGGCGAGATCCCGGCCGGCGCGCGCGCCGAGCTCGACCGCAAGACCGGTCACGTCGGCATCTTCACGCCCGTCCTCGACGACGAGGGCGCCGTGATCGGCGAGGAGGAGCAGGCCCCCGACGACTTCGGCCGCATCGCCGCGTTCGCCGCGAAGCAGGTCATCAGCCAGCGCCTGCGCGACATCGCCGACGACGCCGTGCTGGGTGAGTTCAAGGGCAAGGAAGGCGACATCGTCGCCGGCGTCGTGCAGCAGGGTCCGAACCCGCGCATGGTGCACGTCGACCTCGGCACCGTCGAGGCGATCCTCCCTCCCGAGGAGCAGGTTCCGGGCGAGACGTACGCGCACGGTTCGCGCCTGCGCGTCTACGTGACGTCGGTCGCCAAGGGCAACAAGGGTCCGCAGATCACGGTGTCGCGCACCCACCCCGGCCTGGTCCGCAAGCTCTTCGCCCTCGAGGTGCCCGAGATCGCGGCGGGCCTCGTCGAGATCGTCTCGCTCGCCCGCGAGGCCGGACACCGCACGAAGATGGCCGTGAAGGCGAACGACCCGACCGTCAACGCCAAGGGCGCCTGCATCGGGGAGCTCGGCCGCCGCGTGCGCGCCGTGACCGAGGAGCTGGCCGGCGAGAAGATCGACATCATCGACTACGACGCCGATCTGCCGAAGTTCGTCGCGAACGCGCTGTCGCCGGCGAAGGTGACGTCGAGCTTCGTCCTGGATGCCACGACCAAGGCCGTCCGCGCCCTGGTGCCCGACTACCAGCTGTCCCTGGCGATCGGCAAGGAAGGTCAGAACGCCCGTCTGGCGGCGAAGCTGACCGGCGCGAAGATCGACATCCAGCCCGACAGCATCCTCGAAGACAACTGAGCGTCCGTCGTCCGGACGACGGCGAGGTGTACGATGGAACCTGTACGAACGTGCGTCGGATGCCGCGCACGTGCCCCCCGATCATCGCTCCTGCGCGTGGTCGCGGAGGGGTCGGTCCTCGTCAGAGACGAGCGGGCGATTCTGCCGGGACGGGGTGCGTGGGTGCACGAGACGGACGCGTGCGTCGGGAAAGCTCTCGCGCGCCGCGCCTTCGTACGAGCATTGCGTGTGTCAGGCCCGCTTGACACGCAGACCTTCGAATCAACCCTCCAGCGAAACGGCTGAACGGCTATGGACACGAAGTGAACGGCTCGAAATGAGACCCGTCCGCAACTAACGGTCTGCCCTGTCCGGGGTAGGCCCTCAGACAGGAGAATTGTGGCAAAACCACGCGTGCACGAGATCGCTTCCGAGCTCGGCGTCGACAGCAAGGTCGCGCTTGCGAAGCTCAAGGAGCTCGGCGAGTTCGTCAAGAGCCCCTCATCGACCATCGAACCCCCGGTGGCCCGTAAGCTCCGCGCCGCCTTCGCGGCGGAGGGTGCGTCGGGATCCTCGGATGCCAAGCCCGCCGCTGCTGCGGCGCGCCCCGGCGCCCGTCCCGGCCCGGCTCGCCCCGCGGCGACCCCGGGTGCCCGTCCGTCCGGCCCCACGCCCGGCCCGGCTCGCCCGGCGGCTCCCCAGAGCGCTCCGGCTCCGGCCGCGCCCGCGGCATCCGCCCCGGCGGCGGCTGCTCCGGCGGCATCCACCCCCGCGGCTCCGGCCAAGCCCGCCTCGTCGGCTCCGGCTCCGTCGGCTCCCGCGGCGCAGACCCCCGCGTCGCAGGCGCCCAAGCCCGGCGGCCCGAAGCCCGGCCCCAGCGCGCCCCCGCGTCCGGGCGGCGCACGCCCCGGCAACAACCCCTTCGCCTCGTCGCAGGGCATGGGTCAGCGTCCCGCGGGTCCGCGCCCGGGTAACAACCCCTTCGCGTCGGCGCAGGGCATGGGCCAGCGCCCGACCCCCGGCAACATCCCGCGTCCCCAGGCTCCGCGTCCCGGTGCCCCCCGTCCCGGCGCTCCGCGCCCGGGTGGTGCGGGTCGTCCCGGTGGCGGCGGCCGTCCCGGCGCTCCGTTCCAGCAGCGTCCCGGCGGTCCCGGTCGTCCCGGCGGTGCCGGCGGCGGCTTCCAGCGTCCCGGTGGCGCCCCCGGCGCTCCGGGTGGCGGCGGTTTCGCCGGTCGTCCCGGCGGTGGTGGCGGCCGTGGCCGCGGCCCCGGCGGTGGTACCGCGGGTGCCTTCGGTAAGGGCGGCGGCAAGTCCAAGCAGCGCAAGTCGCGTCGGGCGAAGCGGCAGGAATTCGAGATGCGGTCGGCGCCGGTCGTCGGCGGCGTCAACGTCTCGAAGGGCAACGGCGAGATCATCCGCCTGCGTCGTGGCGCGTCGATCGCCGACTTCGCCGACAAGCTCGAGGCTCTGCGCGGCTACACCGTGCAGCCCGGCACGCTCGTGACCATCCTGTTCAACCTGGGCGAGATGGCCACCGCGACCGAGTCGCTCGACGAGGCCACGTTCGAGGTGCTCGGCGCCGAACTCGGCTACAAGATCCAGATGGTCTCGCCCGAGGACGAGGACAAAGAGCTCCTCGAGGGCTTCGGTCTCGACCTCGACGCCGAGCTGGAGGCCGAGAGCGAGGACGACCTCGAGATCCGTCCTCCCGTGGTCACCGTCATGGGCCACGTCGACCACGGTAAGACGCGACTGCTCGACGCCATCCGCCAGACGAACGTCGTGGCGGGCGAGGCCGGCGGCATCACGCAGCACATCGGTGCCTACCAGGTCTGGACCGAGCACGAGGGCATCGAGCGCGCCATCACCTTCATCGACACGCCGGGTCACGAGGCGTTCACCGCCATGCGTGCCCGTGGTGCGCAGGTGACCGACATCGCGATCCTCGTGGTCGCGGCCGACGACGGCATCATGCCCCAGACGGTCGAGGCCCTGAACCACGCCCAGGCGGCGAACGTGCCGATCGTGGTCGCGGTGAACAAGGTCGACAAGCCGGACGCCAACCCCGCCAAGGTGCGCCAGCAGCTCACCGAGTACGGTCTGGTCGCCGAGGAGTACGGCGGCGACGTGATGTTCGTCGACGTCTCGGCCCGCCAGGGCACGAACATCCAGGAGCTCCTGGATGCGGTGCTGCTGACCGCCGACGCCGGTCTCGACCTGACGGCCAACCCGAACAAGGCGGCGCGTGGTGTCGCGATCGAAGCGAAGCTCGACAAGGGCCGCGGTTCCGTGGCCACGGTGCTCATCCAGTCCGGAACGCTGCGCGTCGGCGACGCGATCGTCGCGGGTACGGCGTACGGCCGCGTCCGCGCGATGATCGACGAGAACGGCGATGCGGTCGAAGAGGCCTACCCCTCGCGTCCGGTGCAGGTGCAGGGTCTCAACTCGGTCCCGCGTGCCGGCGACGTCTTCATCGTCACCGAGGAAGACCGCACCGCGCGTCAGATCGCCGAGAAGCGCGAGGCCGCCGAGCGCAACGCCCAGCTGGCCAAGGCCCGCAAGCGCATCTCGCTCGAGGACTTCACCCGCGCTCTCGAAGAGGGCAAGGTCGAGTCGCTCAACCTCATCATCAAGGGTGACGTTTCGGGTGCCGTCGAGGCGCTCGAGGAGTCGCTGCTCAAGATCGAGGTCGACGACAGCGTCCAGCTGCGCATCATCCACCGCGGTGTGGGTGCGATCACCGAGTCGGACATCAACCTGGCCACGATCGACAACGCGATCGTGATCGGCTTCAACGTCCGCCCCGACACCAAGGCGCGCGAGCGCGCCGCCCGCGAGGGCGTGGACGTCCGGTTCTACTCGGTCATCTACAACGCGATCGACGACGTCGAGCAGTCGCTCAAGGGCCTGCTCAAGCCGGAGTTCGAAGAGGTGCAGTCGGGTGTCGCCGAGATCCGCGAGGTGTTCCGCTCCTCGAAGTTCGGCAACATCGCCGGTGTCATCGTTCGCTCGGGCACGATCACGCGCAACGCCAAGGCGCGCGTCATCCGCGACGGTGTGGTGCTGGCCGACGGTCTGCAGATCGAGTCGCTCCGCCGCTTCAAGGACGACGTCACCGAGGTCCGCACGGACTTCGAGGCCGGTATCGGACTGGGCAAGTACAACGACATCCAGATCGGCGACGAGATCGAGACCGTCGAAATGGTCGAGAAGCCGCGAGGCTGATCACATCGGGCGGGGGTCGCGTTTTCGGGCGCGGCTCCCGCTTCGGACTGCGGGGGTGTGTGCCTCCCCGAGCAGAGCGGGGCCCCTACCCCGATGCTCGTGGAGGCACACACCCCCTCCGCCCTACGCTGGGGCGGCGTCCGTAACTCGACGCCCGCTCGCCGTGATCGCTCGCGGCGGTATGAGAGAAGGAGAAGGCAGTGGCAGGGGAACGACAGGCCCGGGTGGCCGACCGCATCCGCGTGGTTCTGGCGGAGCGCCTCGAGAGAGGACTGCGCGACCCGCGGCTCGGATTCGTCACGATCACCGACGTCCGAGTGACGGGCGACCTGCAGCGCGCGTCGGTGTTCTACACCGTCATGGGCGATGAAGCGCACCGCGCCGACACCGCGGCCGCGCTGAAGTCGGCGACGGGGATGCTGCGCAGCGAGGTCGGCAAGAACCTCAACACGCGGCTGACGCCCACGCTCGAATTCATCCTCGACGCGATCCCTGAGAACGCCGACCACATTTCGGCGCTCCTGCGCGAAGCGCGCGAACGCGACGAGTCGGTCGCCGGTCTCGCCGCGGGTGCGACGTACGCCGGCGACGCCGACCCGTACGTCAAGCCGCGCGAGCTCGACGACGAGGACGACGACCTCGACGAGGACGACCAGGACGAAGACGAGGGCGACGAGCGCAACTGACGCTCCCGCTTCGACGGCCGGATGCCACCCCGCTCGGGGTCGTGTCCGGCCGTTCGTCATTCCGGCTGACGGAGGGGCGGCACTCTCCGTCGTACGGGGGAGGTCGTGGCATCCGGGAATTCCTAGGCTCGGGACATGACCGCTTCGTCTCGCCCGGACTGGCTCTCCATCGGTGTCTTCGCGGTGACCTCCGTCGCCCTGTCGTGGCTCGTCGCGCTCCCGCTGTGGGTTCGCGGACAGGGTCTGGCGGATCCGTTCCTCGGACTCGTCGCCGCCGCCATGATGTTCACGCCCACGCTCGGTGTGCTCGCCGCGCTCCTCGTGCAGCGGCGCACGCACGGGCGCCGGGGTACCAGAGCGGTGCTGCGCGAACTCGGGATATGGCCGCTGCGCCCGGCCGCGCGGACGGTCTGGACCTGCGTCTCGGTCATCGTCGCCGCTCCGCTCCTCATCGCGCTCGGGCTCGCCGTCGTCGGGGCGCTGGGGCTCGCGACCTTCGACCCGGTCGGGTTCTCCGGGTTCCAGAAGACGCTGGAGGCCAGCGTCCCGCCCGGGACCCCGCTCCCGCCGGCGGCGGTGCTCGCCGCGGTCCAGCTGGCGACGATCCCGGTCGGGGCGATCATCAACGCACCGTTCGCGTTCGGCGAGGAACTCGGGTGGCGGGGCTTCCTCCTGCCGGCGCTCCGACCGCTCGGCGTGTGGCCGGCACTCGTCGTCTCGGGCGCGTTCTGGGGGTTCTGGCACGCCCCGCTGATCCTGCTCGGGTACAACTTCCTCGAACCCAACGCGTTCGGCGTCCTCATGATGATCGCGGCATGCGTGCTGTTCGGTGTCCTGCTCGGGTGGACGCGGTTGCGCACGGCATCCGTCTGGCCCGCCGTCTTCGCGCACGGAGCGTTCAACGCCTCGGCCGGTCTCGGGGCCCTCGTCGTCGCCGCGGATTCGGCGACCCCGTCGCCGGTGATCGCGGGACCGCTCGGCCTGGTCATGTGGGGCGTGTTCGCGGTCGTGATCGCGGTGCTCGCGTTCTCCGGGCAATTCCGGGCGGACCGTCTCGACGCCCGGCTCGGGCCGGACCCGGTCGTCGCACCGGCGCCGACGGTCGCCTAGCGGGGGAGGAGGAGCGCGCCGTCCTCGGCTTCGGCGAGTCCGTCGGCGATGAGCGAGTCGATCGCGAGGTCGCGCTGCACCGGGTCGGGCCAGTCGGGCACGACGTCGTCGAGCGGGACCGCAGTCGGCGCCGCCTCGCGCAGCACCTTCAGCACCGCGCCGCGGGCTTGGCGGTCGCTGCCCTCGTACTTCGCTTGGCGTCGGCGGCGATCCTCGGATGCCGGATACCCGGCTGCTCGCCACGCGCACCGGTCCGCGAGGGGACAGATGCCGCACTTCGGCGCCCGCGCGGTGCACACGATCGCCCCGAGCTCCATCGCGGCGGCGTTCAGGATCGCGGCTTCGCCGATGTCGGCGGGCAGCTCGGCCGTCATGCGGGCGAGGTCGGACTTCCCCGGCGGGCCGGGCTGCGCGACGCCGTCCACGACCCGGGCGAGGACGCGGCGGGTGTTCGTGTCGACGACCGGATGCCGATCCCCGTACGCGAACACCGCGACGGCGCGAGCGGTGTAGTCGCCGATCCCGGTGAGCGCGAGCAGCGCGTCGACGTCGCGCGGGACGACGCCGTCTTGCCGGTCGCGGATCTCGACGGCGGCGCGGTGCAGCCAGAGTGCGCGCCGCGGATACCCCAGGTTCGCCCACTGCGTCACGGCCTCCGCGGGGGCGGCGGCGGCGAGGTCGGTGGGGGTGGGCCACCGTCCCAGCCATGCCTCGAGGTGCGGGATGACGCGGGCCACGGGCGTCTGCTGCAGCATGAACTCGCTCACGAGCGTGCCCCACGCGCCGAACCCGGGCCGACGCCACGGCAGATCCCGCGCGTTGTCGCGGTACCAGGCGATGAGCGGCGCGGCGATCCCTGGCATCCCTCCACCCTATGAGCCCGCGCGGCCGTCCCGCGCCGCTGCGGGCCCCGCCCCGGGAAACGCTCCGCCTCCGCGGAAACGCCTCGCCGCAGCGTTTCTGCCGAGGCGAAGCGTTTATCGAGGGCGCACCGGCGGACGACCGTAGGCTGGAGGCATGTCGAGCGAGAACCCCGTCGAGACCCTGCAGCGCAGCCTGCGCGACCTCCTGCGTCAGAACGCGGGCAACGGACGTCTCGTCGTGGCGATCGACGCGCTGGATGCCGCCGCCGCCACGGCCTTCGCGGACGGTTTCGCCGCGGCTGTCGGCGAGGACGGCACCGCCGTGTTCCGCACGACCCTCGCCGACGACGCCGGCGACGTGCGCGAGCGACTCGTCGCGCCCTTCCGTGCGGGCGAGCCGTTCGACGGCGGCAGCACGCCCGCGCCCGAGCGCGCGGTCCTCGTCGTCGACGGCCGCTTCCTGCACGCCTCGGGCCTGCGGGGCCTGTGGAACTGGTCGGTGTGGCTCGAGTCGAACCCGCCGATCGGCGCGCCGCGCCCGGATCTCCCGGATGCCGAGAAGCAGTACGTCCGCACCGCGCGGCCGCGGGTCGCGGCATCCGTCATCGTCGAGAACTCCGACCCCGCGCACCCCGTGCAGGTGTTCGGCGACTTCTGCTGATGGTGCGCGCCGGCATCCTCCTGGTCGACAAGCCCGGAGGCATCACCAGCCATGACGTCGTGGCCCGCGCCCGGCGTGCCCTCGGCACCCGCAAGATCGGGCACGCGGGGACACTCGACCCGATGGCCACGGGCCTGCTCGTGCTGGGCGTCGAGGGCGCGACGCGCCTGCTCACCTACATCGTGGGCGCTGACAAGACCTACGAGGCGACGATCCTCCTCGGTGTCTCGACCGACAGCGACGACGCCGACGGGACGGAGACGGGACGGGCGGATGCCACGGCCGTCGACGCCGTCACCGACGAGGCGATCGCCGTCGGCATCGCCGACCTCACCGGGGAGATCGCGCAGGTGCCGAGCACGGTCTCCGCGATCAAGGTGCAGGGCCGCCGCGCGTACGACCTCGCTCGCGCCGGCGAGACCGTTGAACTGAAGGCCCGCCGCGTGACGGTGTCGCGGTTCGATGTGCGCGCGACGCGACGCGAGGGTGGGACGATCGCGCTCGACGTCGTGGTCGACTGCTCGAGCGGCACCTACATCCGCGCACTCGCGCGCGACCTCGGTGCCGCGCTCGGCGTGGGCGGGCATCTCACCGCACTCCGCCGCACCCGCATCGGGTCCTTCGACGTCGGATCCGCGGCATCCGTCGACGACCTCGCCGAGGCCGCGCTCGTGAACCCCGCCACCGCCGCGGCGACCGTCGTCGGCGCCCTCGCGGTCGGAGCCGACGACGCGCGCGATCTCCGCCACGGCAAGCGCATCGAGGGCGGAGGACGCCTCACGGGGGAGCGTGCGGCGGCGATCGACCCGGACGGGCGACTCGTCGGGATCGTCGAGCGGCGGGGGAGTCAGCTGAAGAGCGTCATGAACATGCCCGAGGAGGTCGCGGGATGATCCTGTGGTTCACACTCACGCAGGTGGGCGTCGCGGTCGTCGCGGGGCTCATCGCCGTCGTCGCCGGCCTCGCCGGGCGCCGCCCGTCCGACCTCACCGTCGGGGCGCTCGCGCTCATCGAGCTGCTGCTCATCGTGCAGATCGTCATCGCGATCGTGTCGCCGTTCGCGGGCAACCCGCCGTCGGGCAGCCTCCTGGAGTACTGGACCTACCTGATCTCCGCCGCGCTCCTTCCGCCCGCGGGCGCAGCGTGGGCGCTCATCGAGCGCAGCCGGTGGAGCACCGTCATCATGGGCGCGGTGGCTCTCGCGGTCGCCGTCATGGTGTGGCGCATGCACGTCATCTGGACGATCCAGCTCGCCTGAGGGCACCGGATGCCGCGGCGCCCGGCCGCCTAGGATGAGAAGGTCATGGCATCCACCACTCCCGCCCGCACCCGCGGAATGACCGGCATCGGCCGGGTCCTCGTGATCGTCTACGGCATCATGGCGCTCGCCGCCACCGGCCGCTCGTTCGTGCAGATCGTGCGCGAGTTCGACGACGCCCCCGTCGCGTACACGCTGTCGGCGCTCGCCGCGGTGGTCTACATCGTCGCCACGCTCGCGCTGATCTTCTCGGCGCGGCCCGCGTGGTACCGCGTCGCGTGGGTGGCCATCGGCTTCGAGCTCGTGGGCGTGCTGGTCGTCGGCACCCTGAGCCTCGCGCTCCCCGCGCTGTTCCAGCACCCGACGGTGTGGTCGGTGTACGGCATCGGGTACGTGTTCATCCCGCTCGTCCTGCCGTTCCTGGGCCTCTGGTGGCTCATCCGGCACCGTGGGACGGCGTCGTGATCGTCTTCCGCGATCCGGCCGAGGTTCCCGCGGGGTTCGGGCCGTCGGTCGTCGCGATCGGCAAGTTCGACGGCGTGCACACCGGCCACCGGGCCGTGATCGATCGCGCGCGGGTCGAGGCGGCCGACGGTGCGCAGGTCGTGGCCGTGACCTTCGACCGCAATCCGCTCAGTGTCCTGCGGCCGGAGAAGTGCCCGCCCGACGTCATCGGTCCGCACCAGAAGCTCGAACTGCTCGATCGGGCCGGAGTGGATGCCACCCTCCTGCTGACCTTCGACGAGACGCGGGCCGCGCAGCCCGCGACGGACTTCGTGCGAGAGGTGCTCGTCGACGCTCTTGCGGCCCGGACCGTGCTGGTGGGCCGTGACTTCCGCTTCGGCGCCGGCGGAGCGGGCGACCCCGACCTGCTGGTCCGACTCGGGCACGAGTACGGCTTCCGTGTGGAGGTCGTCGACGACGTGCGCGCGGTGCACGCCGATCGGCGGGTGTCCTCGACGTGGATCCGCGAGGCGCTCGCCGCCGGCGACATCGCCACGGCGGCGCGACTGCTCGGCCGCGCGCCCTCGGTGTGGGGCGAGGTCGTGCACGGGCTCCAGCGCGGGCGCGAGCTCGGCTACCCCACGGCGAACCTGTCGCCCGATCTCGAGGGGTTCGTGCCCGCGGACGGCGTGTACGCCGGCTGGCTCGTCGACGTCGACGGGTCGCGACGGATCACGTATCCCGCGGCCATCAGCATCGGGACGAACCCCACGTTCGACGACGTGCACGCGCGGCAGGTCGAGGTGTACGTGCTCGACGAGACGGGCCTCGACCTCTACGGGCACCACGTCGAGGTGCGCTTCGTCGAACGCATCCGCGGCATGGCGGCCTTCGACGGCATCGACGCCCTGCTCGTGCAGATGGCCGACGACGTCGAGCGCGTCCGCGGCATCCTGCGTTGACGTTCGCGTCCGGTCTGGTCGAGGCGCGACCTCTCGCGCTGCAGCGCGCCCCGGCGTGAGCCCGCGCAGCCCGCCGTCAGTCGCGTCGCGACAGATGGTTACGGATGCCGAGGAACGACGTCGCGGCCCCGAGGAGCATCAGCACGGCGGTGAAGATCGCGGCGCGGTGGAAGCCGTCGAGGTTCAGCGCGCCGCCCGCGACGGCCGACACCGCCGCGATGGAGAGCAGCCCGGCGATGCGCGACACGGCGTTGTTGACGGCGGAGGCGATGCCGGAGCGTTCCGGGTCGATCGCACCGAGCACCGCGGCGGTCAGCGGCGACACGGTCGTGGTCACGCCCAGGCCGAAGATCAGCACCGCGGGGAAGACCTGTGTCCAGTAGTCGAACTCGGGGCGGACGAGGAGGAGCAGCAGCGCTCCCACCGCCATGAGCGCGGGGCCGAGCGTCATGAACAGGCGCGGTCCGAAGCGGCCCGAGAGCGCCCCCGCCCGCGAGCTCAGGGCGATGGAGATGAGCGTCGCCGGTAGCGACGCGAGGCCCGCGAGGGTGGCCGGCAGCCCGGCGCCCTGCTGCAGGTAGACGCTGAGGACGAAGCCGTACAGCGACAGCGCCGCGTAGACGAACATCGTCGTGAGGTTGCCCG
The DNA here is from genome assembly GCF_001619615.1 of Microbacterium sp. T32. Classification (GTDB taxonomy): domain Bacteria; phylum Actinomycetota; class Actinomycetes; order Actinomycetales; family Microbacteriaceae; genus Microbacterium. The sequence continues at coordinate 93,010 of NZ_LQQP01000016.1, read as the reverse complement.
CCCAGAAGTTGCGCGAACGGAACAGGTCCAGCGGCATCATCGGCTGGCGGGCGACCCGCTGGCGCATGAGGAACCCCGCGAACGCCAGGACGCCGACGGCCGCCGGCGCCCAGATGACCGGCGACCCCCAGCCGAGGTTCGGCTGCTCGATGAGGGCGAACACGACGCCGCCCAGGCCTACGGCGCACAGCACCGCGCCGAGGAGGTCGACGCGTGCGCCCGGGCGGCGGTGATCGGGCTGCGAACGCCGGGCGAGCAGCCACAGCGTCACCGCGATGGGGAGGACGTTGACGAGGAACACCAGCCGCCACGACAGCGCGTCGACGAACACACCGCCGATCACGGGCCCGGCGAGCATCGCCACGGTGGTCGCGCCCGTCCAGATGCCGATCGCGCGCGCCTGGCCGGCGCCGCGGAACGTCGACGTGATGAGCGCCAGCGAACTCGGCACGAGCAGCGCGCCCGCGACGCCCTGCAGCGCCCGCGCCACGATCAGGAACTCGGCCGTGGGCGCCGCGGCGATCGCGACCGACGTCACGCCGAACCCGATCAGTCCGATCCGCAGGACGAGCGTGCGGCCCAGCACGTCGCTCATCGACCCGGCGACGAGGATGAAGGCGCCGAGCGTGACGAGATACGCGTCGACGACCCATTGCTGCGTCGACAGCCCGCCACCCAGGTCCCTCGAGATCGCGGGAAGCGCCACGTTCACGACGGTGCCGTCGAGGAACGACACGAAGGATGCCAGAACCGCGACGGTGAGCACCACGCGCTGGTCGCGCGACATCGGTTCGGCCATCGCACCAGCGTAGGCGTCGCGGAATCGCCGGGGGAGGGGTACGGCAGGACCACCCACCGACGCGCTAGACTGGTGGCGGCCCCGTCACCCGCCTCCTTGCGAGCCGTTCCGGTGAAGACGCGTTGCGGGTCGCAGACGCTGCCGCTCCGGCGGTGAGTCTCGCGGCATTCTCCGGGGTCACTGATCCACCGGCCATGGGCCGGGACGTTCCGGACACATCCGGACGACACGCTCAGGAGGAGCATGCCGACCACGGCAACCGCCGCCCGAAGCTCGAGCCAACGGCGCCGCAAGACCTCGTCATCCCGTCGGGACGACGAGGCCCCCGTCATCCCCATCCTCGCCCGCAAGGTGCGCGAGGTCGAAGCCAAGGCCCAGCGCGGCAAGCTCGGCCCGACCAACCGGGTGAAGTTCCAGGTGATCGCCTTCCTCGTCCGCGAGGAGCGCGCCCGCGTCAAGGCCGACACCGAGATCACCGACGCCGCCCGCGCCGAGCTGCTCAAGCGCCTCGACGGCGTGGCCACGATCCTGGCCAAGACCGCCGCGCGCGACACGTCGCTCATCCAGCTGCTCGAGGTCGACCAGGCCACGTCTCCGGTCGCCCGCCGCATGCGCCGCGACTGGCTGCTGGAATCCGGCGCCGAGTTGCCGCCGGACGAGCTCATCATCACCGACAGCGCTCCGGCCACGGCTCCCGTCGTGCCCGCGGCGCTCGCCGAGAAGCAGGTCATCCCGCCCTCCATCGAGGCGCGCCAGATGGCGAACCCGTTCCTCGCGCCCGACCTCACGCCGCGCCCCACCGGTGACGCGCCGCGTCGGCGCCTCGACGGCTGGGAGCTCATGGGCCCGCTGTACAAGGCGTTCGAGACCGGCGCCGGCGGCTCGGCCGCCAGCATGGACCTGCCGCCCGTCCCCGAGTTCGACCGCGTCTCGCCGCGCGGACTCGAGGTCATGCCCCACCAGTCCCGGTTCCTCGAAGCCGTCCGGCAGGGCCACCGTCAGTTCCTGCTCGCCGACGAGCCCGGTCTCGGCAAGACCGCCGAGTCGGTGCTCGCGGCCTCGGTCGCCGACGCCTATCCGCTGCTGGTCGTCGTGCCCAACGTCGTGAAGATGAACTGGGCGCGCGAGGTGCAGCGCTGGACGCCGCACCGCCGGGCGACCGTGATCTCCGGCAGCGGCGCCGACATCGACGCCTTCGCCGACGTGTTCATCGTCAACTACGAAATCCTCGACCGGCACCTGTCGTGGCTGTCGTCCATCGGCCTCAAGGGCATCGCGGTCGACGAGGCGCATTTCATCAAGAATCTGTCGTCGCAGCGTTCGCAGAACGTTCTCGCGCTGGCATCCCGTGTCCGTCAGCAGACGCGTGATCCGCTGCTCCTGGCCCTCACGGGTACCCCGCTGATCAACGACGTCGAGGACTTCGACGCCATCTGGCGCTTCCTCGGCTGGACGAACGGCGAGAAGCCGGGTCCCGAGCTGATGGAGAAGCTGGATGCCACGGGCCTCACGCCCGCGGACAAGGCGTTCTATCCCGAGGCGCGCGAGGCCGTGATCTCCATGGGCATCGTCCGTCGGAAGAAGAAGGACGTCGCCGCCGACCTGCCCGACAAGCTCATCGCCGACCTCCCCGTCGAGCTCGACGACGAGTACGGCCGGTCGATCCGTCACGCCGAGCGCGAGCTGGGCGCCCGCCTCGCGGCGAAGTACCGTCGCATCATCGAGGCGCGCGGCGATCGCGGGCTCGCTCCGGGCGAGATCGACGAGGACATCGTGCGCCTCGTCGCCCACGGCGAGCTCGAGGAGAGCAAGGCCGCCGGCACCGGGTCGGAGAACGTCTTCACGATGGTCCGCCGCATCGGTCAGGCGAAGGCCCAGCTCGCCGCGGACTACGCCGTGCAGCTCCAGCGCTCGGTGGGCAAGGTGGTCTTCTTCGCCAAGCACATCGACGTGATGGATGCCGCGGAGGCCCACTTCAAGGCATCCGGTCTGAAGGCGGTGTCGGTGCGCGGAGACCAGACCTCGACCGCGCGCCAGGCGGCGATCGACGCGTTCAACACCGACCCGTCCGTCGGAATCGCGGTGTGTTCGCTCACCGCCGCCGGCGTGGGGCTCAACATGCAGGCCGCGTCCAACGTCGTGCTCGCCGAGCTGTCGTGGACGGCCGCGGAGCAGACACAGGCGATCGACCGCGTGCACCGCATCGGTCAGGAAGAGCCCGTGACCGCGTGGCGCATCATCGCCGCGCACACGATCGACACGAAGATTGCCGAGCTCATCGACTCGAAGGAGGGCCTGGCGCAGCGCGCGCTGGACGGCCTCGCCATCGAGCCGGGGTCCAGCGACTCGGTGCAGCTCTCCGCGCTCATGCACCTGCTGCGGCAGGCGCTCGGGGCCTGATTCCCCGTTGCGAACGCCCCGGTGCTCCCGGGGCGTTCGTGCGTCGCGGGAGTGTGGGAGCTGGAACGGATGCCGTGTCGGACGGTGTCGCTAGGGTCGGGGCATGTTCCTCGATCCTTCGGCTCTGCTCGACGGCCCGCGCGGACGACGCCTGTGCCTGGAGATCCTGCTCGACGGCGCGAGGCGCGCGGACACGCCCGAGATGCGGGATGCCGTGCACGCGGCGTTCCGGGCCGCGCACGGGTTGGAGACGGGGAGCAGCACGCTGATCGTGATCGGAAACGGCGAGCCATTCGACGAGCCCGACGTTTCACCCGCGGACGTGGCGACCGCTTTCACGGACTTGGGTGCGCCGGAAATCTCGCCCGAGGTGCTCGACGCGGCTCTGGAGGCCTCTGTAGATGGCGCCCGGTACTGGCAGGCGCCGGACGGAGCCGATGTCCTCGCCTCCAGCGCTGAGATGCGTCCCGTGCTGGCTCCCGTCGCCGCAGCCGTCGCGCGCGCGCCCGGCGCCCGCGAGTGGGCACGGCCCCTCGATCGTGAGCGGCAGTGGACGGTCTCGTTCGCGGGGGTCCCGGTCCTCGACGAGGCACCGGGCGACGTGCTCGCGCGGTGGCGTGAAGAAGCTGCGGCGAGCGAGATCGAGTGGGCTGCGCTGGGTGAGGGTCGCTGGTCGGGGACGTGGTGGTCGACACCCCCGGCAGGCCTGGCCCTCACCACCCCGCCGGCAGCACACGGGGATCCACTGCGGTTGCGTTACGTGGAGGACGGACTCGGGTGGCAATCGGCCCGGGCACGGCGGGCGATCGTTCCCGATGGTGTCGTGATCGAGATCGCGGGGCCCGACGACTGGGAGGCGCTCTGTGCGCGGCATCCCCTCGTCGTCACCGCGTCCCGCGGGCATGACTGGGGACGCATGACCGACCGGCGCGGACCGTGGGTGCAACCTGATTGGGCGTCCATGGCGAACGAGGCCGTGGGTGTGCACCTCAGCGTTGCGGGATACCTTTCGACGGCCGGACGTGTCATCCCCGTGGGAGCCCTCGGTTCCAGCCTGGTGGCAGGCTGGTCGCCGGGCGAGACGTACTGGTTCGTCGAGGTCGACACGGGAGGTGACGAAGAGCGCTGGGCCAGGGATGGCAACACGGGCCCCTGGCATCCGGCGTGAGCTGTCCCCCATTTGGCGAGCGCGCCCGGTGGGGCACTAATGTCGAACGCGGCAGCGTCGCCGACTCGATCATCCCCAATAGCGAGGTTCCAGCATGAAGATCGGCATCCTGACCAGCGGCGGAGACTGCCCCGGGCTGAACGCCGTCATCCGTGGCGTCGTGCTCAAGGGCACCACGAATCACGACATCGAGTTCGTCGGCATCCGCGACGGATGGCGCGGCGTCGTCGACGGTGACTTCTTCCCCCTGACGCGCCACGAGGTGAAGGGCCTGTCGAAGGTCGGCGGTACGATCCTCGGCACGAGCCGCACCAACCCGTACGAGGGCGTGCGCGGCGGTGCCGAGAACATCTCCAAGACGCTGTACGGGCACCGCATCGACGGCATCCTGGCCATCGGCGGCGAAGGCACGCTCGCCGCGGCCGACCGCCTGTCGAACGACGGCATCAACGTCATCGGCGTCCCCAAGACGATCGACAACGACCTGCGCGCGACCGACTACTCCTTCGGTTTCGACACCGCGGTGAACATCGCGACGGATGCCATGGACCGCCTCCGCACCACGGGCGACTCGCACCAGCGCTGCATGGTCGCCGAGGTCATGGGCCGCCACGTCGGCTGGATCGCGCTGCACGCCGGCATCGCCGCGGGCGCGCACGTCATCTGCATCCCCGAGGTGCCGATGTCGATCGACGAGATCGTCGAGCAGGTCACGCGGGCCCACGACCGTGGGCGTGCGCCGCTGGTGGTCGTGTCCGAGGGCTTCAAGCTCACCGGCATGGAGGAGGCATTCAGCGACAAGGGCCTGGATGCCTTCAACCGCCCCCGCCTCGGCGGCATCGGTGAACTGCTGGCTCCCGAGATCGAGCGCCGCACCGGCATCGAGACCCGCGCGACGGTGCTGGGTCACATCCAGCGCGGCGGTTCGCCGTCAGCGTTCGACCGCGTGCTCGCCACCCGCCTGGGGCTGCACGCCGCCGACGCGCTGGCCGACGAGGCCTGGGGGCAGATGGTCGCGATGCGCGGCACCGACATCATCCGTGTCCCGTTCGCCGACGCCCTCGGCGAGCTCAACAGCGTCCCGCTGTACCGCTACGAAGAGGCCGCCGCGCTCTTCGGCTGAGTCCCGCTTCCGTCGCCCCGTCCCGCCGCCGCGGGGCGGGGCGATGTTGTCTCTGTGCTGAGGTCGGCTGCGGTGCCCGTACCGCTCGCGCCCCCGCGTGGTGGGCCGTGTCGGCGATGCATGTCCCACTTCGTGCGAATCTGAGCGCAGTTTCCTGCACGAAGTGGGACATCGCGCGTTGCCTGGCTGTCGCGGTGGGTTCCGCCGCCTACGCATGTCCCACTTCGTGCGAATCTGAGCGCAGTTTCCTGCACGAAGTGGGACACGAGGGGCGTCATGGCCGCCATCCGGCACGGACGAGCGCCTCACGGACTTTCCGGACAGCGGCCGTGCCGTCCCCGCGCATGTGGTGCAAGAGGATGCGCACGTGTTGCCAGTCGCACGCTCGGATGGCGTCCCACCGGTCGGCATCCCGAGCGAACTGGCGCATGTCTTCGGCGTGGACGCGTCCGTCGTACTCGACGGCGACCTTCCAGGCGGGGTAGGCGAGATCGAGCTCGGCGATGAAGGTGCCGTCAGCGTCGCGCAGGACCCACGAGATCTCGGGTTCCGGGAGCCCGTGGCGGATCAGCAGGAGCCGCAGTCGCGTCTCGTAGGCCGAACGCGGGCCGAAGCGACTGAGGCCGAGTGCGCGCGTGAGGAGGCGCTTCCGCGTGTCGCCCATACGCGCGATCTCTGCCGCGAGTTCCTGCACTTCGATCCGCGGCTCGGCATCGGTGAGCAGGTAGTCCGCGGCGGCGACGAGGTCGTCGATCCGCCACACCGTCCCGCATTGCCGCCACGCGCGCACCGGATGCTCGACGGGCCAGCCCCGCGGGGTGAGGACGACCGCTGGATCGCGTGTCTGCAGGCGGTGACCTCGGATGCCCTCCACCCGTGGCTCCCGCCCCGGACGATGCGCGGACACGTGGATGCCGGGAACATGAGGGTACGGAGGGAGTGGAGCGCCGAGCAATCCCAGCGCCGTCTCGTGACTGAAGAACTGACCGTTCCGGAGTCGTGGGGCGTACTCAGCGACACGGGCCTCGAGGTCCTCCGGCGCGGGCGGTGACGCAGACGAGCGGATGCCGCTGTAGGGCGTTCTAACACCGACGTGACGCAGCGCGAAACGGGAGCGGCCGGAGGCCATGGCATCCCGAACCGAAAAGATCTGAGGGTGATCGACCATCCGCCGAGCATGGCGGTGCGGTCCGAGCCGCCGGGGCGCCGAGCGTGCGATCCGTGGATGGTTCCGCGCTCTGCGGCGCGGGGGAGGAACAGCCGTCGGGACGCTGCGTGTCCCACAATGTGCGGCGGTGAGCCCCTCGATCTGCACGAAGTGGGACCACGGGCTCCAGACCGCAGCAGCGTCGAGCGGCGCTCAGCGGTGCCCAGCGGGGCGTGTCCCACTATGTGCGATTCAGGCGCTCGATTCCTGCACCAAGTGGGACATGCCCGCCGTTGCTCGCCCCGACTGCACGCGCAGCCCTCCGCAACCCCAGCGGTGGTGTCCCACTATGTGCAGCAGAGAGCGCCTGCAACTGCACGAAGTGGGACACGCGCCGGCTCGCAACGCGAAGTGGCAGCCGCCCTTACTCCGCCAGCCCCAGGACGTCGAGCAGCCAGGCCAGCTCGTACGCGCGCTCGCGCCAGGCGTTGTAGCGGCCGCTCACGCCGCCGTGACCGGCGACCATCTCGCACTTCAGCAGCGCGTCGGCGCCGACCTCACGCAGGCGCTGCACCCACTTGGCGGGCTCGACGTACAGCACGCGGGTGTCGTTGAGCGAGGTGACGGCGAGGATCCGCGGGTAGGCGACCCCCTCGCGCACGTTCTCGTACGGCGAGTAAGACTTCATGTACGCGTACACGTCGGCGTCGTGCAGCGGGTCGCCCCACTCGTCCCACTCGATGACCGTGAGCGGGAGCGACGGGTCGAGGATCGTCGTCAGGGCGTCGACGAACGGCACATCGGCGAGGATCCCGGCGAACAGCTCCGGTGCGAGGTTCGCGACGGCGCCCATGAGCAGACCGCCCGCGCTCCCGCCCTCGGCGACGAGCCGGTCGGGCGTGGTGTAGCCGGATGCCACGAGGTGACGGGCGACCGCGACGAAGTCGGTGAACGTGTTGCGCTTGGCCTGCAGCTTGCCGTCCTCGTACCACTGGCGGCCCATCTCGCCGCCGCCGCGGACGTGCGCCACGGCGAAGACCACTCCCCGGTCGAGCAGCGACAGACGCGGCACCGAGAACCCGGGCTCGATGGAGTGCTCGTACGAGCCGTAGCCGTACAGGTGGACGGGACGCGGCGATGCCCCGGGGTCTCCGAACGAGCGCTTCCACACGAGCGAGATGGGAACCTGCGTGCCGTCGTCGGCGGTCGCCCACGCGCGCGCCTGGCCGTAGTCCTCGGGGTCGAAGCCGCCGAGCACCGGCTGCCGCTTGCGCAGAAGCAGCTCGCCGGTCTCGATGACGTAGTCGTACACCGTGCCGGGCGTGACGAACGAGCCGTAGCCCACGCGCAGCACGGGCGGCGCCCACTCGGGGTTGCCGCCGGTGCCGACGCTGTAGAGCGGCTCGTCGAACGCGATCTCGGTGACCGCTCCGTCGGTGTACGACAGCAGGCCGAGACGCGCGAGCCCGTCGCGGCGGTAGGCGACGACGCCCCAGTCGCGGAACGTGTCGACGCCGAGCAGGCGCTCGCCGGCGCGGTGGGGGATCACCGTCTCGCGCGGGCCTTGCGGGTCGGATGCCGACACCCGGACGAGCTCGAAATCGAGAGCGCCGTCGTTGTGCAGGATGTACAGCACGTCCTCACCGTCGACGACGGCGTGCTCGCTCGAGTACTCGACGCCCTCGCGCCGCGGCCAGACCACGCGGGCCTCACCGCGGAGGTCGCCGGCGTCGATGAGCCGCTCCTCCGAGGTGATCGAGGAGCCCACGCCGATCACGAGGAATCGGTCGCTGCGGGTGAAGTCGGCGCCGACCCAGTACCGCTCGTCAGGTTCGTGGAACAGCTGCACGTCGGCATCCACTCCCGTCCCGATCTCGTGCAGCCACACGGTGTCGGGGCGCCACGCGTCATCCACGGTGGTGTACACGATGAAGCGGCCGTCGGGGGAGAAGGTCGCACCCGAGAAGGTGCCGGGGATCTCATCCGCGAGCGTCTCACCGGTCTCGAGGTCGCGGACCCGCACGGTGTACCGCTCGTCGCCCGCGACGTCGATACCGTACAGCATGCGCGTGCCATCGTTGGAGACCTCGAAGCTCCCGAGCGAGAAGAAGTCGGTGCCCTCGGCCTCGACGTTGCCGTCGAACAGCACTTGCTCGCCCGGCACGGGCGCGTCGGGCGAGAGCACGGGCGGGGTCCAGTCGTCCGGCGACGCCAGGGGAGCGCGGCACTGGATGCCGTACTGCGCGCCCGCGACGGTGCGGCCGTAGTACCACCACTCGCCGCGGCGCGCGGGCACGGACAGGTCGGTCTCGAGCGTGCGGCCCTTGATCTCGCCGAAGATCTCGTCGCGGAGGGATGCCAGGTGCGCCGTGCGCGCGTCCGTGTACGCGTTCTCGGCCTCGAGGTGCGCGATCACCTCGGCGTCGTCCTTGGCTCGGAGCCACTCGTACGGGTCGTCGAACGTGTCGCCGTGGTGGACACGGGGAGTGGGGCGGCGGGCGGCGACGGGGGCGGATTCAGCGGAGTCGGTCACCGTTCCACGCTAGTCGGCTCCCACCGTCCCGGTCCGAGTCCTGCGCCCCTCGTTCGGCCGACGCCCCCGTTTGACCGACGACGATGCCGATGAAATGATGTCGTCGGCCCGGTGAACGCGGGTCTAACGTCAGGTGAACTCTTCGTTCTCCGCGCCGATCCCGTCGGCATCCCTCCCTTCCCCCTTACGGAAAGCGATCGGTGGAGAGCGCAGCCCTCGTCATCGTGCTGGTCATCGTCCTGGCACTGTTCTTCGATTTCACCAACGGGTTCCACGACACCGCCAACGCGATGGCGACGCCCATCGCCACGGGGGCGCTGAAGCCCAAGGTCGCCGTGCTGCTCGCCGCGAGCCTCAACCTGGTGGGTGCCTTCCTGTCGACGGAGGTCGCGAAGACGATCTCGGGCGGCATGATCCGCGAGGACCAGCTGAGTCCCGACATCTTCCCGCCGATCATCTTCGCCGGCCTCATCGGCGCGATCACGTGGAACATGCTCACGTGGCTGCTGGGTCTGCCCTCGAGCTCGTCGCACGCCCTTTTCGGCGGTCTCATCGGGGCGACGCTCGTGGGGGTCGGCGCCTCGGCGATCGACACCGGCGTGGTGCTCAGCAAGGTGATCCTGCCGGCGCTGATCGCCCCGCTCACCGCCGGAATCATCGCGTTCACGGTGACGAAGATCGCGTACGGCGTCACGCGCCGCTACGACATGAAGGCGGACGGCCGCGACGGCTTCCGGTGGGGTCAGATCTTCACGTCGTCGCTCGTCGCCCTGGCGCACGGCACGAACGACGCGCAGAAGACGATGGGTGTCATCACCCTCGCCCTCATCACGGTCGGCTGGCAGTCGGCATCCGAACCCGATCCGCAGATCTGGGTCGTGCTGGCGTGTGCGCTCACGATCGCGCTCGGCACGTACATGGGCGGGTGGCGCATCATCCGCACGCTCGGCAAGGGCCTCACCGATGTCAAGCCGGCGCAGGGCTTCTCGGCCGAGACGTCCACGGCCGCGACGATCCTGGCATCCAGCGCCCTCGGCTTCGCCCTCTCGACCACGCAGGTCGCCTCGGGATCCGTGATCGGCTCGGGCCTCGGCCGGCGCGGGTCGACGGTGCGCTGGGGGACCGTGGGGCGCATCACGATCGGGTGGGTGCTCACCCTCCCCGCGGCCGGCGCCGTCGGGGCGGCTGCGGCGCTCATCGTCGTGTGGCTGGGCGGCTGGGGCGTGGCGGTAGACGCGGTCATCGCGGTCGCGATCATCCTCGGACTGTTCCTGCGCTCGCGCCGCGACGAGGTCACGTCCGCCAACGCGATGAGCGAGGTCGCCGACTCCGGGGCCGCGGTGAAGTGCCGCGCAAGCCCGGTCCGACGCGCCGGCAGCTCCGCCTCGAGCGCGCCCAGGCCGGGAAGGACCGCGACGCATGATCATCGACTGGGAAGCCTTCCTGCACGTCTTCGTCGCCGCCCTCCTGGGCGCCGCGATCGTCGTGACGTTCTACGCCCTGGGCCTCCGGCTCCTCGTGCGGGGCGGGCGCCCCCCGCTGGTCGCGCCGGCGGAGTTCACGGATGCCATCACCGTGCTCACCGACAAGCAGAAACGCCGCGCCGAGAAGGCGGTGGCCAAGGCGGCGGCGCGCAATCCGCTGAGCGTGGGCCAGAAACGCCTCGCGCTCGCCGCGGCGTATGCGTGCTTCGTCGTGTGTGCGGCGGCGGTGCTCGCTGCGCTGCTGCTGATCCTGTTCCACTGACACCGCTGTCGGTGCCCCCTCGTAGGCTGAGGGCATGGCATCGGTGCAGTTCGGTCAGCACGCGCCCGCGCGGCGCGTGATCCTCCATCTCAGCGACACGCATCTGCTCGCCGGCGACCGGTTGCTGGGTGAGCGCTACGACACCGCAGCGCACCTGCGGCGGACCCTCGAGGCCGCCGAGGCGATGGGCGTCCGTCCGGATGCCGTGGTCTTCACCGGCGATCTCACCGACCTGGGCGAGCCCGACGCGTATCGCGCGTTGCGCGAGGCCGTCGAGCCGTGGGCCGCGCGGCTGGGCGCGCCGGTCGTGTGGGTCGCGGGCAATCACGACGAGCGTCCCGCTCTGCGGGCAGGCCTGCTGGACGGTGAGCCGACCGAGGAACCCGTCACGGGCGTGTGGGACCTCGACGGCCTGCGCCTGATCGCGCTCGACTCCAGCGTTCCGGGGTGGCACCACGGCGACCTCGACGCCGCGCAACTGGAGTGGCTGCGCGCCGAGCTGTCCGAACCCGCACCGCTGGGCACGATCCTCGCGCTGCACCACCCGCCGCTGCCGACCCACATCCCGTTCTTCGACATCCTCGAACTCCGCGACCAACCGGGCCTCGCCGCGGCGATCGCGGGCAGCGACGTGCGGGCGATCCTCGCCGGGCATCTGCACTACTCGACGTCGGGCACGTTCGCCGGGGTGCCCGTGAGCGTCTCGGCCGCGTCCTGCTACACGATGGACCTTGCGCGTCCCGCCGACGAGGTCAACGGCATGGATGCCGGGCAGTCCTTCCACCTCGTCCACGTGTGGGACGACACGATCACCCACGCCGTCGTGCCGGTGGTGGATGCCGAGCCGGCCGGGTACTTCACGCCCGAGTGGGTCGCGCGGATGGCCGCCTTGACTCCCGACGAGCGTCTCGAGGCCTTCTCGCGCAAACGGTGAGGCGGTGTACACCGGGGAGGGGAGGAACCCGGCGACAGGCCGTGGCGTCCAGCGACGGTCCTGTGGACGGTGGTTAGGCTCGGGGGATCCCTGACCGCCGTGAACGACCCACGAGGACATCCCCCATGGCTTTGGACGCAATGACGCGCACCCGCATCGAGACCGATTCCCTCGGCTCGCTCGAGATCCCCGCCGATGCCTATTGGGGCATCCACACGGCGCGGGCTCTGGAGAACTTCCCCATCGCGAAGCGACCCATCTCGGTCTACCCCGACCTCGTCGTCGCCCTGGCGATGGTGAAGCAGGCCTCGGCTCGCGCGAACCGTCAGATCGGCGTCCTCGACCCGCGCAAGGCCGACCTCATCGATCGGGCCGCGCAGCGCGTGATCGACGGCGAGTTCCACGACCAGTTCACCGTCGGCGTGATCCAGGGCGGCGCGGGCACGTCGACCAACATGAACGCGAATGAGGTCATCACCAACATCGCGCTCGAGATGGCGGGGCGGGAGAAGGGCGATTACGCCTTCCTGTCGCCGATCGACGACACCAACCGCAGCCAGTCGACCAACGACGTCTACCCCACCGCCATCAAGATCGGTCTGTCGCTGACGCTCCGGAGCCTGCTGGAGGAACTGGCGCTGCTGCGGGAGTCGTTCCTCGGCAAGGCCGAGGAGTTCCACGACGTCCTCAAGGTCGGACGTACGCAGCTCCAGGATGCCGTGCCGATGACGCTCGGGCAGGAGTTCCACGGTTTCGCCACGACGCTCGGCGAGGACTACAGCCGTCTGACCGAGAACGCGTACCTGCTGTTCGAGATCAACATGGGCGCGACGGCCATCGGCACCGGCATCACCGCGCACCCCGAGTACGGTCCGGCGGTGCTGCGTCACCTCCGCGAGATCACCGAGCTCGACCTCGCGACGGCCACCGACCTGGTCGAGTCGACGAGCGACACCGGCGCGTTCATGTCGTTCTCGGCATCCCTCAAGCGCAATGCGATCAAGCTCTCGAAGATCTGCAACGACCTGCGGCTGCTCTCCAGCGGCCCGCAGGCAGGGCTGGGGGAGATCAACCTCCCCGCTCGTCAGGCGGGGTCGAGCATCATGCCCGGCAAGGTGAACCCGGTGATCCCCGAGGTCGTGAACCAGGTGGCCTTCGCCGTCGCCGGTGCGGACCTCACCGTGACGATGGCGGTCGAGGGCGGCCAGCTCCAGCTCAACGCGTTCGAGCCGGTGATCGCGCACTCGATCTTCCAGTCGATCACCTGGATGCGTCAGGCCATGTGGACGCTCCGCGTCAACTGCATCGACGGCATCACCGCGAACTGCGAGCGCCTCGGCGCGATGGTCGGGTCGTCGGTCGGCGTCGTGACCGCCCTGACGCCCTTCATCGGGTACGCCGCAGCCGCCGCGCTCGCCAAGACCGCGCTCCTCACGCACCGCAACGTCGCCGACCTGGTCGTGGAGGCGGGTCTCATGACCCGCGACGAGGTCATGAAGCAGATCTCGCCCGCCCGCCTCTCGGGTCTGCAAGCGATCACCGAGGCGATCCCGGTGATCCGCGCGGCCGACAGCGTCGTCGAGGACTGAGCGTTCCGGGGCGCCCCACCGCCCCTCGGGTCAGTCCAGGATGCGGCAGTGCGTCGTGAGCTCGCCGATGCCGTCGATGCCGACGGTCACGGTCGAACGGTCGCGGAGGAAGATCTGCGGGTCGCGGGAGTAGCCGGCGCCGCCGGGGCTGCCGGTCGAGATGAGCGTGCCGGGGAGCAGCGTCGCCGACTCCGACAGCTTGTGGATGAGGGTCGCCACCGAACGCACCATCTGTCCCGTCGAGGCATCCTGCACCGTGTGGCCGTCGACGACCGTCCAGATGTGGAGGTCCTGCGGGTCGGGGATCTCGTCGGCCGTGACGACGAAGGGGCCGGTCGGGGTGAAGCCGTCGAACGACTTGCAGCGCGACCACTGCGCCTCCGAGAACTGGATGTTCCGCGCGGTGATGTCGTTGACGACGGTGTAGCCCCACACGTGGTCGAGGGCGTCGGCCTCGGCCACGTCACGGCCCGCTCGCCCGATGATCACGCCGAGTTCGGCCTCGTAGTCCACAGCCTCGCTGAGGCTGCGCGGCCACGAGGTCGTGGCTTCGTGCGCGGTCAACGAGTTGGGCCACAGCACGAACACGGTGGGGCCGGCATCCGTCTTCAATCCGAGTTCGCCGGAGTGCGCGGCGTAGTTGAGGCCCACGGCGAGGATCGTCGGGGGAGCGAGCACCGCGGAGGCGAAGGTCACGCCCGGGAGGGGATGCCGCGCCCCGGCGTCCGCGCTCTCCCGTACGCGCGCGAGCAGGTCGTCGCCGCCGGCGATGAGCTCCTCCAGGGTCGACGGAGCGCCCGGGAAGAGTTCATCGACGAACGCGTACTCCTCGCCGTGCACGGTGATCAAGCGAGGGGCATCCGCCGCCTCCCGGGAACGGACGTGGGCGAAACGCATGCCCCCCACGCTACCGGTCCGGTCGGCGGGGGATGCCGTTCCCGGCTGCCGCAACCCTCCGTGGGCCGCTCCGCCGACGCCCCTAGGCTGTCCGCATGAGCTACCCCTCGCCCCTGTGGCAGCCGGGTCCGGGTGAGCCCGCCCGCATCGCCGACGCGCCGGTCTCCGCGACCGCCGCCCCCGTGCCCCCGCGCCCGCGCCGCAGCGGGGCCATCCTGTGGGTCGTCGCCGCACTCCTCGTGCCGGTGCTGGCGCTGCTCGTGCTGTACTTCCTGCGGTTCCTCGGGCCGGCGGCATCCATCGTCGGCATGATCCTCGCGGTGGTGCCCTTCGTGATCGTGTGGTTCGCGGTGCGGCTCATCGACCGGTGGGAACCGGAACCGCGCCGACTCCTCGTGTTCGCCGTCGCGTGGGGCGCGATCGCCTCCGTCGCCATCGCGCTGGGGGTCGACGCGCTGCTGTCATTCCTCACCGGCGGCCTCGGCGATGCGTTCAGCTCCGTCGTCCAGGCCCCGATCGTCGAGGAGATCGCGAAGGGCCTCGGGCTCCTGCTGCTGTACGCGGGTGCCCGCCGGTATCTGGACGGGCCCGTCGACGGCATCGTCTACGGTGCCCTCATCGGCGCGGGGTTCGCGTTCACCGAGAACATCCAGTACTTCGCCGTGAGCTTCATCGAGGGCGGGACGGTGCAGGTCGTGAGCGTGTTCTTCCTGCGGGCCGTCCTCTCGCCGTTCGCGCACGTGATGTTCACGAGCCTCACGGGCTTCGCGTTCGGGCTGGCCGCACGTCGGGCGCTGCGCACCGGACCCGCGATGCGGTACGCCCTCCCCGGACTCGTCGGCGCGATGCTGCTGCACGCGCTGTGGAACGGTTCGGCGACGTTCTTCAACTTCTTCGAGGTCTACGCGACGCTGCAGGTGCCGCTGTTCGTGCTCTTCATCCTCGGCATCCTGGCCCTCCGTCGCGAGGAGGCGCGGCTCACCCGGGCGCGCCTGGGGGAGTACGCCGCGGCGGGCTGGTTCACGCCTCAGGAGGTCGACATGCTCGCCACGGGCCCGGGACGCCGGTCGTCCGTGGCGTGGGCGCGCTCTCTGCCGGGGGATCGGTCGGCGGTGATGAAGACCTTCATCCGGGATGCCACGGCGCTCGCCGCCGCGCGCCAGCGCGCGCTCTCCGGACGAGACGCCACCGCGCCCGCCCAGGAGCGCGAGTTGCTGCAGCGCACCGCCGCCGCCCGGGCGGCGCTCCTCGCCCGCTGACCGAGGGGGTCTTGACACGCGTCGGGGAGCGGGAGCACCATCGATATAGGCCAACTCAGCGCCCGGGAGACACGCAGGCATCGCCGCGGCACCGGGCGCTGAGTCTTCGTCCAGGGGGTTCACGGGTGCCGGGCGCGTGCTTGGATGGAGTCATGACTGATCGCACCAAGCCGGAGTTCGACGCTCCCACCGGCCCCGCCCCCTCCGACCTCGTCATCCGCGACATCATCGTCGGCGACGGCGACGAGGCCAAGCCCGGTGACACCGTCACCGTGCACTACGCCGGAGTCGAGTACGAGTCGGGCGATGAGTTCGACTCGTCCTGGGGCCGCGGCGAGAGCATCCAGTTCCCGCTGCGCGGCCTGATCCAGGGCTGGCAGGACGGCATCCCGGGCATGAAGGTCGGTGGACGCCGCGAGCTCGTGATCCCGCCGCACCTCGCCTACGGCCCCGCCGGCGGCCACTTCCTCGGCGGCAAGACCCTCATCTTCATCATCGACCTGCTCAAGGTGGGCTGACCGAGCGTTTCACCGCCTGTTCACGCGCCCGAGGGAGCCCCGGCCCCCTCGGGTTCGTGTTTTTCGGGAATCGTGGAATACATTCGGATGAATGCGAGTTGGACCCCGGCAGGACGCCGATCTGGCTCCCCAGACCTCAAGGAGTGACATGACCGACACGACCACGCTCGAGATCCCCGGCTACAAGGCGGGCACCTGGGTGCTCGATCCCTCGCACAGCGAGGTGACCTTCACCGTCCGCCACATGATGATCTCCAAGGTCCGCGGCACCTTCGGCATGAAGAGCGCGACCCTGGTCGCCCCCGAGAACCCGCTCGAGGCCACGGTCGAGGCGTCCGTCGACGTCACCTCGGTCGACACCAAGGACGAGGGTCGCGACCAGCACCTCCGCTCGGCCGAGTTCTTCGACACCGAGACCTACCCCACGATGGACTTCCGCTCGACCGGTGCCCGCGTCGAGAACGGCGACTTCCTCGTCGACGGTGAGCTCACGATCCGCGGCGTCAGCAAGCCCGCCACGTTCGCCATCGACTTCGGTGGCTTCGGCACCGACCCGTGGGGCAACTACAAGGCCGGCGCGACCGCCAAGACGGTCATCAACCGCGAGGACTACGGCCTCACGTGGAACGCCGCGCTCGAGACCGGCGGCGTGCTCGTCGGCAAGGACGTCACCATCGAGCTCGACCTGCAGTTCGCCCTGCAGGCCTGATCGCCCTCACGACGGCCCCGGATGCTTCGACATCCGGGGCCGTCGTCGTTTCCCGGGGTGCGGCGGCGCGGCTGTCCGGCGCGCGCGTCGCCCCGGTGCCGTGTCAGGCGCGGGCGCGGCGACCGAGGCGCACGCGCTCCTGCACGAGCAGGATGCCGAGGAACACGATGACCGCGCCCGTCGGCCCGTTCCAGGTGAGCCGTTCGTTCAGGACCAGGATGCCGAGGGCCACCCCGACGACCGGGGTGATGTAGGTCACGGTTGACGCGCGCGTCGGGCCCCACGCGCGCAGCGTGTTCTGGTTCCAGACGTAGGCGAGGCCCGTGCCGAGGACGCCGAGGGCGACGATGCTCCCGATCACCGGAGGAGTGAGGGTCATCGGCTCGGCGAGGATCAGCGGCGACAGCAGCAGCATGAGGACCGCGGCCGGGCCGATGTAGCCGAACGCGAACGCGATGCCCGACAGTCCGGCGTTCCCGAGGAACCGGCGCATGTACGCGAGGCTGAACCCGTAGCAGGCGGTGGCGCCGAGGAGCGCGAGCTGCGCGACCGTGCTGCCTCCGAGGTCGGCGAGCGCGCCCGGGGCGATGATGACGACGACCCCGAGGATGCCCAGCGCGATCCCGGCGAGCTGGCCCGCCCGGAGCCGCTCGACGCGGAAGACCGCCCACGCCATGATCGCCGTCATGATCGGCGTGGTGGCGTTGAAGATGCTCGCGAGCCCCGACGACACGTGCTGCTCGGCCCACGCGAAGAGCAGGAACGGGATGACGCAGAACGACACCGCGAGGACGCACAGGTGCGCCCAGACGCGGAGACTCCGCGGCATCCGTTCCCTCCGGATCGCGACCACCGCCGCCAGCGCGAGCGCGCCGAAGAGCAGTCGGCCACCCGCGACCTGCGCGGGCGTCATGCCGGTGAGGGCGACCGCGATGAACAGGAAGCTCGACCCCCACACGATGCCGGTGAGGACGAACTGCACCGTGACGGAGACGGGAGAGGGGGACGGAGCGGATGTCACGATCCCGACCCTAGGCCCGGGCTCCGACACGCGCGGGGGCGGCCGACTCAGACGTCCGGAATCCGCCGGTCCTTGACCTTACGGCACAGGGTTCAGCGCGTCGTATTCGCGGAACCGCGGCGAGAAGCGCACGAGCACGCCGACGAGGGCGAGGATCAGGATGCCACCGAACAACGGAGGCACCCACAGCGACGTGAGGGTCGCGAGCGTGCCGGCGTAGAGCGCGCCGACGCGGGGACCGCCGGCGACCACGACGATGAAGATGCCCTGGAGGCGCCCGCGCATGGCATCCGGAACCGCCGCCTGCATCATCGTCGAGCGGTAGATGGCGCTGACGTTGTCGGATGCGCCGGAGACGGCCAGGACGATCGCCGCGAGCACGATCAGCGCGACCGCCCCGGAGTTCTCGCCGGTGTCGGCCGGGCGCATCCACCCGAGCGTCGCGGCGAGCAGGATCAGGCCGAACGCCCCGATCGACAGGCCGTAGACCTGGATCGCCCGCTCGATTCCGAGGCCCTGCCGGCGGACGCGGCCGACCGGCCCGGAGAAGAGGCTGGACAGGAACGCCCCCGCCGCGATCGCCGCGGTGAGGATGCCGGTCGTGATCGCGCCGCCGCCGAGGAGGACCGCGCCGATCGCGGGGAACAGGGCGATCGGCTGGCCGAACGTCATCGCGGTGATGTCGAGCAGGTACTGCAGGCGGATGTTCGGGGCGCGGCGCAGGAACCGGACGCCGTCGCGGAACGACTCCAGGCCGGGCCGGACGATCTCGCCCTCGGGGCGCAGCCTCGGTAGCGACCACAGGCCGAGGAACAGCGACGTCATCAGCAGCACGTCGAGCGAGTAGGTCCACGCGTAGCCCGCGAACGCGACGAGGACGCCCGCGAGCGCCGGGCCGGCCATGACCATGATCCCGACCGTGACCCCCTGCAGGGCCGCCGCGGCGGGGAGCAGGTCGCGGGGGAGGAGACGGGGCGTGATCGCCGAGCGGGTGGCCATGACGATCGAGTTCGCGGCCGAGTTGACGACGCTGAGGACGAAGAGGGATGCCACGTTCTCCATCCCCGTCCACGCCAGGGCCGCGAGCAGAGCGGTGGACACGAACGTCACGCAGGCGGCGAGGAGGGCGACGGTCCGGCGGTCGAAGGCATCCGCCAGCATGCCGCCGTAGAGCCCCGCGAGGACCATCGGGACCAGGCCCGCGACGGCGATCATCGACACCGCGAACGTGCTCTGCGTCAGCTCGAACACGTGCAGCATGACGGCGACGACCGTGAGCTGCCCGCCCATGCCCGACAGAGTGGAACCGATCCACAGGCGCGCGAACGCAGGGGACGAGGTGAGGGGGCGCAGGTCGATCAGCGCGCTGCCCCGGCTCACTCTCCGACCTCGACGCGCTTCACCCGGGCGGTGTGCCCCCGCACGATCTCGACGTCGCGCGGCGGGACGCCGAAGTGCTCCGCGAGGGCGCGGACGACGCCCGCGTTCGCCGCACCGTCGGCGGCGCGCTCCCGCACGTGCACGAGGAGGCCGTCGGGTCCGTCCTCGACGAGGGGGCCGCGCCGGCTGCCGGGCTTCACGCGGACGGTGATCTGCACCCCATGAGGCTACGGCACGCCCGGGCGGCGGGGTTCGCGGGCGGGTGGGTGGTGGCATCCGGATGCTGGTAGACTCATGCGGTTGCCGTTCGATCGGCCGCGGATAAAGAGAGCCCACGCATCAGGCGTCGGGCGCCGCGCAACGAAGAGGAAGGGGATCACCTATGGCACTGGAAGCAGACGTCAAGAAGGCGATCATCGAAGAGTACGCGACGCACCCCGGTGACACCGGATCCCCCGAGGTGCAGGTCGCGATGCTGACGCAGCGCATCAAGGACCTCACCGAGCACCTCAAGGCACACAAGCACGACCACCACTCGCGCCGTGGCCTGTTCCTGCTCGTCGGTCAGCGCCGTCGCCTGCTGGGTTACCTGCAGGAGGTCGACATCAACCGTTACCGCTCGCTCATCGAGCGTCTCGGTCTGCGTCGCTAATCGCACCAGCGTTCAATCGCGCAAAACATTCTTGGAAGGCCGCCCCACGGTGTGGGGCGGCCTTCGTCATTCCCGGGCGATGCTGCGGCGCGGCGTCAGCCTCCGTTGCGCCTCGATGGTGCGGAATCGCGCTGCGCGTGCGGCGTCGGGGCCGTGGCATCCATCGACAAACGCGATCCACGGGCAGAAACGCCTCGTCAGTGCGTTTCCTCCCGTGGATCGCGTTTTATCGCCGAGGGGTGAGCCTCAGGATGCCGCGCGGGCGGCGACCAGATCCGGATGCCAGCGCTCGGCGACGTCGGGGTGCGCGCGCAAGCGCGACTTGAGGGCGTTCTCGCCGTAGGTGGCGTGGATCGGGTTCGTCGGGTCGTCCTCGACGCCGCGGGCCTCGGCGGCGAGCTCCGCGGGCAGGTCGATGATCGGCAGGACCGCGTCCAGCGCGGGGTTGAAGAAGAACGGCACCGAGATGCGCTCGTCTGGGAACCGCGGCGAGACGACACGGTGGTTCGTGGCCGTCAGGTATCCCTGCGTCGCGTATTCGAGCAGCTCGCCGATGTTGACGACGAACGCGCCGGGCACCGGGGGAGCGTCGACCCACTCGCCGTCGCGGAGGACCTGGAGCCCGCCCTTGCCTGGCTCGACCCAGAGCAGCGTGAGCACGCCGGAGTCCTTGTGCGCGCCGACGCCCTGCTGAGGGGTGGGGTCGTCCTTGCCGGGGTACCGCACGATCTTGATGAGCGTCTGCGGATCGCCGAAGTGGCGGTCGAAGTACTCTTCCTCGGCGCCGAGGGAGAGCGCCCACGCGCGGAGGAGCGTCCGGGCGATCTCGGTCAGACGGTCGTGCCACTCGGTCACGACGTCGCGGAGTTCGGGCTGCGCGGCGGGCCAGAGGTTGGGGCCGACGAGCCGGTTGTACCCCGGGCCGTCCGGGTCGTTGATGGCCTCGCGCTCGGGGCCGATGTCGATCTGCTCGCGCCAGTCGACGCGGCCCTGCGTCAGTTCGCCGCCGACCCGCGTGTACCCGCGGAAGTGGGGGCTCGTGACGTTCTCGATCGCGAGCTTCTCCTCCTCCGGCAGCGCGAAGAAGTCCTTCGCAGCCTGCAGGAGCCGCGCTTCCAGCTCGGGGCTGATCCCGGTGCCGGTGAGGTAGAAGAAGCCCACGTCGCGCGTCGCGGTGCGCAGCTCGTCGCGAAAGCGGGCGGCGGCCTCCGGCCCCTGATCGAGGAGCGAAAGGTCGAGGATCGGGAGGTTCAGCTCGGACATGCTTCGAGGCTAGGTCGGGCCGCGCCGACCTCGGGCGAATGTTGCCGACGGTTACCGCTTCCCCTGAGGCCCGACGGGTCCCCGCCGGGCGGCGGGGTGCGAGGAGTGGCCGACATTGCGTAATCTAGGTGAGTCAGGTGAGGCTGTCCTTACCTCCCGCGATTCCGCGGTCCCCACCCGAAACTCCGAAAGTCGGTCTTCGCCCGTGCTTGCCTCCTTCTTCGCCCCGTTCATCATCGGGCTGCGCGAGGGCCTGGAAGCCGCCCTCGTCGTGGGCATCCTGGTCGCCTATCTCACCAAGCTCGGCCGCCGCGACGCCCTGCCCCGACTGTGGGTCGGCGTGGGCCTCGCGATCGCCCTGGCCGTCGTCATCGGCGCGATCTTCACGTTCGGCGCCTACGCCCTCACGACCCAGGCTCAGGAGCTCATCGGCGGCGGTCTCTCGGTGCTGGCGGTGGCGATGGTGACGTGGATGATCTTCTGGATGCAGAAGGCCGGGCGCACGCTCAAGTCCGGGCTCGAGGGCGGCATCGACCGTGCACTCCAGGGCAGCGTGTGGGCGCTCGTTCTCGTCGGGTTCGTCTCGGTCGCCCGCGAGGGAGTGGAGACCACGCTGCTGCTGTGGTCGATGGTCCAGGGGCTCGGCAGCGAACCGCTCGCTCTCCTCGGTGCCCTCATCGGCCTCGTCGCCGCGGCTCTGCTGGGCTGGCTCATCGCCCGCGGGATGCTGCGGCTCAACATCGGGCGGTTCTTCACGTGGACCGGCGCGTTCCTCGTCGTCGTCGCGGCGGGCGTGCTCGCCTACGCGGCGCACGATCTACAGGAGGGCGGCGCCCTTCCCGGCCCGTTCGGAGCCGGCGCCCCGATCGACCCGACCACCGGCGCCGTCGCGATCGGCTGGGCCGGATTCCCCTTCGGCTGGGCGTTCGACCTGTCCGGTGTCATCGCCCCGAGCGGCGGACTCGCCGCACTCCTCCAGGCGACCGTCGGCTTCATGCCCCAGATGACCTGGCTCCAGGTGATCGCGTGGGTCGTGTACGTCGCCGTCGTCGTCCCCCTCTTCATCCGCGGTGTGCGGGCGGGGCGACGCCCGGCCGCGGTGACCCCCTCCGCGCCGACCGCCGCCGCAACGGCCGCCGCGCCTTCCCCGACGTCGGATGCCGCGCCCGCCGTGGCATCCACCGCCCACCCGAACGGAGCATCATGAACCCGACACGCCTCCTCGCGGCCACGGCCGCGGCCGGCGCGGCCGTCCTCGTCCTCTCGGGCTGCGTCGCCAAGACCGACGCCGCCTCCGCCGGAGCCCTCACCGTCACCTCGACGGCGGACGGCTGCGACGTCTCCGCGGCGACCGCGAGCAGCGGCACGCTCGCGTTCGACGTGGTGAACAAGGGTGACCAGGTCACGGAGTTCTACCTGCTCGCTTCGGACGGTCTGCGCATCGTCGGCGAGGTCGAGAACGTCGCTCCCGGCGCGTCGCGCAGCCTCACCGTGACGGCGCAGCCCGGTGACTACTTCACGCTCTGCAAGCCGGGCATGGTCGGCGACGGCGTCGGAAAGGCCGCGTTCACCGTCACCGGCGACGCGGTCGCGATCGACGGCGCCGACGCCGAGCAGAAGCAGCAGGCCATCGACCTGTACGCCGCGTTCGTGAAGGACCAGGTCGGGCAGTTGCTCCCGGCGGTGCAGACGTTCGCGGGCGTCTACGCGTCCGGCGACGACGCGGCTGCGCGCGACCAGTATCCCCGCGTGCGCGCGTACTACGAGCGCATCGAGCCGATCGCCGAGGCGCTGGGCGACCTCGACCCGCGCCTCGACTACCGCGAGGTCGACGCCACCGCCGAGGGGCTGTCGTGGACCGGCTTCCACCGCATCGAGAAGGACCTGTGGGTCCCCGCGCAGGATGCCCTCAACGCCGACGGCGAGACCCCGGCCTGGAAGGACTGGGCGCCGTCCACCCCCGACGAGCGCGCGACCTACGGCCAGACCCTGATCAAGGACACGCAGGAGCTCTACGACTACGTCCACTCCGACGCGTTCGAGCAGGCGCTCACCGACCAGGGTGTCGCGGGCATCTCCAACGGCGCCATCGCGCTCCTCGACGAGGTCGCGACCGGCAAGATCAGCGGGGAAGAGGACTGGTGGTCGCACACCGACCTGTACGACTTCGCCGCCAACGTGGAGGGCTCCAAGATGGCCTTCTCGCTCGTGCGCGACTTCGCCGAGTCCAAGGGCGACAAGGGTGCCTCGCTCGTCACGCGGATCGACACCGGATACGCCGACCTCGAGGCCGCGCTGGCGACCTACGGCTCCGCGGACGCCGGCTTCGTGCCCTACACGCAGCTGACCGACGCGGACAAGCGTCAGCTCACGGATCTCATCAACGCGCTCGCCGAGCCGCTGTCGCAGCTCACCTCCACCGTCCTGGAGTGACCGTGACGGAAGAACAGCCGGAGAAGGATGTCGATGGCGGGGTGTCCCGGCGCGACCTGATCGGCCTCGCGCTCGGCGCGAGTGCCACGAGCCTCGTCGTGGGTGCCGGCGCGGGCCTGGTCGGTGGCGCCGCCTACGGTCAGACGCAGGCGCGACAGGCGATGGATGCCGTGGCCTCGGCATCCGGCATCCATCAGCCGGGCATCACGACGCCGGTGCAGGAGCACCTGCACTTCGCGGCGTACGACATGATGGCGCGGACCACGCGGGAGGATCTCGCGTCGCTGCTGTCGGACTGGACGTACGCGGCGACGCGCATGATGCAGGGCCTCGAGGTGAGCGCGACCGGTGCGGTCGGGGGCTCGCCCGAGGCTCCGCCGGACGACACGGGCGAGGCGCTGGGTCTCCCGGCGAGCAACCTCACGATCACGTTCGGGTTCGGTCCGTCGCTGTTCGATGACCGCTTCGGTCTCGCGGCGCAGCGCCCCGCCGGGCTCGAGCGGCTGCCCGCGTTCCTCGGCGACGACCTCGACCCCGAGCGATCGGACGGAGACCTCTGCATCCAGGCGTGCGCCGACGACCCGCAGGTCGCGGTCCATGCGATCCGCAACCTCAGCCGCATCGCCTTCGGGCGCGCGAGCATCCGGTGGTCGCAGCTCGGGTTCGGCCGCACGTCGAAGACCACGGCCGATCAGTCGACCCCGCGGAATCTGTTCGGGTTCAAGGACGGCACGGCGAACATCCTCGCGGACGACGCCGCCGCCCTCGACGAGAACGTCTGGGTCCCGGCATCCGAGGGTCCGGCGTGGCTCGCGGGCGGGTCGTACCTCGTCGCGCGGCGTATCGCGATGCTCATCGAGACGTGGGACCGGACGCGACTCGCCGAACAGGACCGGGTCGTCGGGCGGGACAAGGCGCAGGGCGCTCCGCTCTCCGGCGGCGACGAGTTCGCGGCGCCCGATTTCACCGCGACGGATGCCACGGGCAAACCCCGCATCGACGCGCGCAGCCATGTGCGCCTGGCGCATCCCGACATGAACAACGGCATCCGGATCCTCCGTCGGGGTTACAACTTCGTCGACGGCACCACCGACCTCGGGCGGCTGAACGCAGGTCTGTTCTTCCTGTCGTTCCAGCGGAGCCCCGACCGCTTCGTCACGCTGCAGAAGTCCCTGGCGAATGACGCGATGGGGGAGTACCTCAAGCACGTCGGCTCGGGCCTGTGGGCCGTGCCGCCCGCACCGCAGGCCGGCGCGTCGATCGGTGCGGGGTTGCTCGGCGCCTGAGGCCTGGGCTCCTTCTCGCATAAACGCTCGGGCTCGGCGGAAACGCCGCGTCCGGGCGTTTCTGCTGAGCGGGAGCGTTTACGCAGGGATGCCGGGTCCGGGCCCCGGGAATAGATCTCGCGGTTCTGCGTTTCACGATGTATATTCAGATGCATACAAACAGGAGGGGCATCGTGAACGAGACGAACAACTGGCCCGGGATGCAGTTCGGTGTCATGACGGTGAGCGACATCACGCAGGACCCGACCACCGGCAAGACCCCGAGCGAAGCCCAGCGCATCAAGGACACGCTCACCATCGCGAAGCACACCGAAGAGGTGGGGCTGGACGTCTTCGCGCTCGGCGAGCACCACAACCCGCCGTTCTGGTCGTCGTCGCCGACCACCACGCTCGCGTACATCGCGGCCCAGACCGAGCGCCTGATCCTCACGACCTCCACGACCCTCATCACCACGAACGACCCGGTGAAGATCGCCGAAGACTTCGCGATGCTGCAGCACGTGTCGGGCGGTCGTGCCGACCTCATGCTCGGCCGCGGAAACACCGGCCCGGTCTACCCCTGGTTCGGCAAGGACATCCGTCAGGGTCTGCCGCTGACCATCGAGAACTACGACCTGCTCCACAAGCTGTGGCGTGAGGACGTCGTCGACTGGGAGGGCAAGTTCCGCACCCCGCTGCAGGGCTTCACCTCGACCCCGCGTCCGCTGGACGGCGTTCCGCCGTTCGTCTGGCACGGCTCGATCCGCACGCCCGAGATCGCCGAGCAGGCCGCCTTCTACGGCAACGGCTTCTTCGCGAACAACATCTTCTGGCCCAAGGAGCACTACCAGCGCCTGATCATGCTGTACCGCGAGCGCTTCGCGCACTACGGTCACGGCACCCCGCAGCAGGCGATCGTCGGCCTCGGCGGCCAGGTGTTCATGCGGTCCAACTCGCAGGACGCCGTCAAGGAGTTCCGCCCGTACTTCGACAACGCGCCCGTCTACGGCCACGGCCCGAGCCTCGAGGACTTCAGCGAGATGACCCCGCTGACGGTCGGCTCGCCGCAGCAGATCATCGACCGGTACGCCGCGATGCGCGACACGTTCGGTGACTACCAGCGGCAGCTGTTCCTCATCGACCACGCCGGACTCCCGACCAAGACGGTGCTCGAGCAGCTCGACATCCTCGGTGGCGAGGTCGTGCCCGTGCTCCGCAAGGAGCTGCAGAAGAACCGTCCGGCCGAGGTGCCCGACGCTCCGACGCACGCGAACCTCGTCGAGAAGATCTACGCCGGCGCCGCTCCGCGCCAGGCCGTTCCCGGTGCCAACCGCGGTGACAACCTGACCGCGGGCAGCCCGTACCAGGACGCCCCGGCCAAGGCCGGCAGTTCCTTCGGTGCCGCCGCGACGCGAGTGGGGGCCTGACATGACTGCCCGTCGTATCGCGGTCGTGACCGCGGGACTCTCGACCCCCTCCTCGACGCGCATGCTGGGCGACCGGCTCGCGCACGCGGCGCTCACCGAGCTCCGCGCGCGCGGGATCGACGCCACGAGCGACGTGTTCGAGCTGCGGGACTTCGCGCACGATCTGACCGACAACCTGCTGACGGGCTTCGCCCCGCCGGCACTCGAGCAGATGATCAACTCCGTGGTCTCAGCCGACGGCCTGATCGTCGTGACGCCGATCTTCTCCACGAGCTACTCCGGCCTGTTCAAGTCGTTCATCGACGTGCTCGACCCGCAGGCGCTGAGCGGCACGCCGGTCCTGCTGGGAGCGAACGCGGGCACCGCCCGCCACTCGCTCGCGATCGACTACGCCATCCGCCCGCTCTTCACCTACCTGCACGCGAATCCGGTTCCGACCGGCGTGTTCGCGGCATCCAGTGACTGGGGATCCAACGCCGACGAGGTCGCGCCGCTCGGCGCCCGCGTCGACCGCGCCGCTCGGGAGTTCGCCGACGCGATCGCCGCGCGCGAGCCCGTGCAGGATGCCGACCCGTACGACCCCGCGTCGTACCTCGGCGCCGGCAAGTCCTTCGGTCACCTGCTCGGCGGTCTCGCCGGGGAGTGACCCGTTCGAAGCCCCGCTCTCCTCCGGGAGGGCGGGGCTTCGTGCTGCGCGGCGCGCGCTGGGTCAGTGATTCGCGCACCCTCCGCGATCCGCGCAACCTCAGTCCGTTCGCGCGGATTCGGGCTGAGGTCGTGCAGATCGCTGAGGTTGTGCCGCCGAAGGGGACGTCGCGCGGATCACCCAGGTTCCGCGCCGGCCCTAGGGTGAGGGCATGGATGCCGCGCAGTGGGACGAGCGCTATCGAGCGTCGGCCGGAGGGGTGTGGGCGAGCGAGCCGCCCGCCGTTGTGCGGGAGATCGCCGGGCCGTTGACGCCGGGCACGGCCATTGACGTGGCCACGGGCGACGGGCGGACGGCGCTCTTGCTGGCCGCGCGTGGCTGGGGCGTCACGGGCGTCGACTTCTCGGCCGAGGCCCTCGCGATCGCGGCGGACCGACCCGGCGGGGACGCCGTGTCGTGGGTCCGCGCCGATGTCCACACGTGGGAGCCGGTGGCATCCGTCGATCTCGTGGTGTCGTGCTACCTGCACCTGAGCGACAACGCCGCGGCGATCGCCCGCATCGCCGAGTGGGTGGGGGTCGGCGGGACGCTCGTCGTCGTCGGGCACGACGTCGAGAACATCGCGGCCGGCGGGCACGGGCCGTCCGACCCCGCGATCCTTTACACGCCCGCGTTGTTGCGCGGTGCGCTCGACGATCGGTTCCGCATCGAGCGCTGCGAGCGTCTGACCCGGGGCGCGGCCGACGCCGAACTGCGCGGCGGACACGCCCATCCCGCGATCGACACGCTGCTGCACGCGGTGCGGGTGCGCTGAACCGCGGCGGTTCGGCCGCGACGTCGGACCCGCGGCGCCCGCTCAGAGCACGATGTCGCCCGCGTCGCGCAGCTCGCGCACGCCGGTCGGCCGTACTCCCGGTCGGGCGAGGACGTCCGCGCCGACGAGCTGCCCGACGTCCACGCGCGCCTCGGCCGCGATGTCGCGGATCGGCACCTGGAACGTCCGGAACGCGCCGAGCGGCGGCACGCGCAGCCCTCGCCGTGTGTCGACGAGCGCGCTCTGGTCGAGCACGAATCCGGCGGCCGACAGGCCGGCGTCCGACCGCCAGGCCGCGATCTTCCAGAACCGCAGCGGTACCCGGATGCCGCGGTAGGGAGGGTCGTCCGCACCCAGCACCGGCGCGGTGAACACCGCGAGCCGCTGGTCGGTGCTCTCGGCGTACGCGAGGACGTGGTCCTCCAGCCCGAGCCACAGCTCCTTCGACTGGTTGAAGCCCGCCGCCTGCGGGGCCGCGTTCGTGTAGACGAACGTCGCGGCCGTGGCATCCCGAGCCTCCGCCACCGTGCCCCAGCCAGGGTCGCGACGGCGCACGAGATGCCCGCGGTCGAGGTCGTTGTCGGCGTACACCGCCGGGCCCGCCTGCGCGTCGACGGGTACCCGCGGGTCGAGGTGCCACTCGCCGGTGCGCGGGAGGTCCTGCACGGTGGACCCGTCGATCACGACGCCCGTGACCGCGGCGAAGCGCCGCGCGGGGTCGAGCAGCACGGAGAACCGGGGGTAGTCGAGCCGTACCGTCTCGACGGCGGGGGAGGGAAGGGGCAGGGGGATGCCGAGGAACTCGGGGTCGAAGCCGTCGCTCATCGCTCCATCGTGCCCGGGCCCTCCGACATCGCGACAGACTGGGACGATGGAACGGCTGGTGAAGACCCGGGACGACGCCCCCGCGGGATTCTTCGCGGCGGAGGCCGCGGGACTCGCGTGGCTCGCCGCCGCGGGCGGCGCCCGAACGGTCGAGGTGCTCGAGAGCGGGCCGACGCGCATCGTCCTCGAACGCGTGGAGACCGTGCGCCCCACCCAGGCCGCCGCCGAGGAGTTCGGTGCCGCGCTCGCCGCGACCCATGACGCCGGCGCCCCCGCCTTCGGCGCACCGCCGCCGGGATGGACGGGCGACATCTTCATCGGTCGCCGCACGCAGTCGGCGCGGCCCGCGCCGACGTGGGGCGCGTTCTACGCGGCACAGCGCGTCGAGCCGTTCCTCGCTCCCGCCGTCGCGGCCGGGAACCTCACGGCATCCGGGTCCGAGGTCGTCCGGCGGGCGTGCGCGCTGATCGCCGCCGGGGCCTTCGACGACGCGGACGCCCCCGCGCGCCTGCACGGCGACCTGTGGGCGGGAAACGTGCTGTGGTCGGCCGAGGGCGTCGTGCTCATCGACCCCGCGGCGCACGGCGGCCACCGCGAGACCGACCTCGCGATGCTCGCGCTCTTCGGCTGTCCGTTCCTCGACCGCATCCTCGCGGCGTACGACGCGCGGCGTCCGCTCCGTCCGGGCTGGCGCGAGCGGGTGCCCGTGCACCAGCTGCATCCGCTCGCGGTGCACGCGGCGGGACACGGCCCGGCGTACGGCGACGAACTCGTGGATGCCGCGGAGCACACGCTCGCGCTCGGCTGAGGCCGCCCCTGCTCGCAGGATCCGAGGTTCTTCGCAGCGTCGCGCCGAAATCCTGCGAAGATCGCGCGATTCTGCGAACTTCGACGGCGAGACTCGGCGTCCCTACGCCGACACGCCCGGAGCCGCCCGCCGCCGTGCGCGCCGCGCGAGCAGGAGGTCGATGCCGACGCCGATCCCGACGGCGACCACGATCGACACGATGACCGCGACCACCGGTCCGCCCGGGACGAGGGCGGCCACTATCGCGCCGATGACCGCCTGGTACGCGGCCCACGCCATCGCGGCGATCGCCGCCACCCCGAGGTACCGGGCGGGATTCACCCGTGCCGCACCCGCGGCGAGGTTCACCGCGAGCCGGGCGAACGGCACGAACCGCGCCGTGAAGAGCACGACCGCGGCGTTGCGTTCGAGGCGGGCGCGCGCCCACTCCAGCGCCGCACGCACGCGCGGGCCCCGCATCCACCGCCAACGCTCGACACCGACGGCGCGCCCGACGAGGTAGCAGCACAGGTCGCCGCAGAAGGCCGCCGCGCCCGCGACGAGGATGACGGCGAAGAGCGGAGGGGTGCCGTTCGCTACGGCCAGCGCGCCGAAGGCCGTGACGGCCGCCTCACCCGGGATGACCACCAGGAACGCATCCGCGAACACGAGCGCGGCCATGGCCGGCAGCGCCCACGGGCTCGCCGCGATCAGCCCGAGCCACGCATCGATCCCGTCCACCACGTCACTCTCCGTCGCGAATCGAGACGGGATGCCGACCGCGCGGTGACCCGGCGCGGAGCATCCGGTGAACATCGCGAACGTCGGGCCGTGATCGACGGCGCGGCGTGTCGCGGGGTCCCACCCTGGATGCGTGAGAGTCGCGCTGCTGGCCGAATCCTTCCTCCCGCACATGAACGGGGTCACCGGTTCCGTTCTGCACGTCCTCCGTCATCTGGCGGAGGCCGGTCACGAGACGCTCGTGATCGCCCCGAAGTCCGGAGACGTCACCGCCGATCTGCACGGTGCCCGCGCGGAGCTCCTCCGCTCCGTGCCGCTGCCGTCGTACCCCGAGGTCCGCGTGGTGTTCGCGCGCGCGGCACGCCTCGGTGCGCTGCTGCGGGAGTTCCGCCCCGACGTGGTGCATCTGGCATCCCCGTTCGTGCTCGGCTGGCAGGGACTCGCCGCCGCCGAGGCGCTGAAGATCCCGTCGGTCGCGGTGTACCAGACCGACGTCATCGCCTACGCGCAGAAGTATGGTCTGCCGCAGGCCACCGCGCTCGTCGCCGGACACGTCACGCGGCTGCACCGCCGCGCGACGCTCACCCTCGCGCCGTCCTCCGCATCGTCGCGGCAGCTCGAGGGACTGGGCGTCGACCGGATCCGCCGGTGGGGCAGGGGAGTGGATGCCATCCGCTTCGCGCCCGAACACCGCGACGAGGCGTGGCGCGCCGCCGTCGCCCCGAACGGCGAGCGCATCGTCGGGTACGTCGGCCGACTCGCGCCCGAGAAGCAGGTCGACGACCTGCGCGCGCTCGCCGATCTCCCGGGCACGCGTCTCGTGATCGTCGGCGACGGCCCGTCTCGCTCCGCCCTGGAGAAGGCGATCCCGGATGCCGTCTTCACCGGCCATCTGTCGGGCGGCGATCTCGCGCGGGCGATGGCGGGCTTCGACGTCTTCGTGCACCCTGGCGAGAGCGAGACCTTCGGCCAGACGATCCAGGAGGCGCTCGCGAGCGGCGTGCCGGTCGTCGCGACCGGCGTCGGCGGGCCCCTGGATCTCGTCCGCTCGAGCGTCGACGGGTGGCTGTACAAGCCGGGTGACCTCGACGACCTCCGGGATCGCGTCGCCGACCTCGTCGGTGACGAGTCCAAGCGGCAGGCGTTCGCGCGAGCGGCGCGGGAGGCGGTGGCAGGACGCACGTGGGAGGCCCTCACCCGCGACCTCGTCGGGTACTACCGCGAAGCAGCGGCGCTGCGCGCGATGGACGAGGGCATGCTCGTCCGGGGTGGCGAGCGACCCAAGGTCCCCGCGCCGCGCACCCGCGGACGGTGGACACGGTTCGTGGCGCTCGGCGATTCGCTGACTGAGGGCCTGTGCGACGCGTCCCGGATGCCGTCGGGGCAGTTCCGCGGCTGGGCCGACCGCCTCGCGGAACTCCTCGCGCACACGAGCGACGAGGGACCGTTCCAGTACGCCAACCTCGCGGTCCGCAGTCGTCGCGTGCGGCATCTCATCGACGAGCAGATTCCCGCGGCGTTGGAGATGCGGCCCGACCTCGTCTCGATCCTCATCGGGGCCAACGACCTCGTCGGACCCGCACCGGTGATCCCGGCGCTCGTCGCCGAGGTCGAGTCGGCGGTCCGGGCTGTTCGCCGAACGGGCGCCGACGTGCTGCTCGTGACGACGTTCCTGCCGCGCCGGGCGGCCGCACGGATCTTCGCTCGCCGCTTCTCGGCCTACAACGTCGAGCTGCGGCGCATCGCCCGCGCGCACGGCGCGATCCTGCTCGACCTCGAGGCCGTGGCGGAGATCGGCGAGCTCCCACTATGGGCCGACGACCTCGTGCACCTCCGTTCGCGCGGGCACCGGCTCGTGGCGTACCGTGCGGCCGAGGCTCTGGGCGTCCCCGACGCCGACGCGCTGCTCGGCCTCGACGAGGCGCTGCACGCCGACGACGACGTCCCGCAGGGCGGCTGGCTGATGCGCGACGCGCTGCCGTGGGTGTGGCGCCGGGTGCGCGGCCGCACCGCCGGCGACGGCATCCTGCCCAAGCACGACGGATACGTGGAGCTTCCCACGCGCGGCGACCGCCAGCGTCAGCGCGCGACGTCCTGAGGCGTGCCGACCGCTCGCGATCGGGTCGAGCGCCCACGCTTCGGCCGACCGGATCGTGAGCGCTCGCACGGATCGTGGGCGCTGGGCGGCGCTCAGTACCAGCCGGTCGCTTCGGAGTGCGCCCACGCACCGCACGGGGAGCCGTAGCGAGACCGGATGTACGACAGGCCCCAGGCGATCTGCGTCGCGGCGTTCGTCCGCCAATCGGGACCGGCGGCGGCCATCTTGTCTCCGGGAAGAGCCTGCGGGATGCCATAGGCACCGCTTCCGGGGTTGTAGGCGTCCGCGCGCCAGCCGGACTCGCGGTTCCACAGCGAGACCAGGCACGAGAACTGATCGTCGCCCCAGCCGTAGCCGCCGAGGGCGCCGCGCGCGTAGTCGCGCGCCTGGGCGGGGCTCATCGTCGGGCCCGCCGGCGCCGTGGAGCCGCCACCGCCGCCGCTGGAACCAGAGCCCCCGCCGGAACCAGATCCGCCGCCTGAGCCGGAGCCGCCCGACGACGCCCCGCCGCCTGAGCCGCCGCCGGAACCCGACCCGCCCGAGCCCCCGCCCGAGGCCGCGCTGCCGCCCGACGAGGACCCGCCCCCGGACGAGGCCCCGGACGCCGCGGCCCCGCCGCCGGTCGCGCCGCCGGGCTGGGCCGCCTGCGCGGCGGTCTGCTGGGCCAGCCGGGCCGCGCGTTCCTGCGCGGCCGTGGTTTCGCGCAGCGCCGCGAGTTGAGTGAACAGCGCGTCCAGCCGGCCTTGCGTCTCCGAGACGACGGCTGCTTCGGCATCCGCTTCCGTGTTGGCCTGGGCGGCGGTCGTCTCCGCCTCGGTCGCGAGCCGCGCAGCCTCGGTCCGGGCGTCCTCCGCCTGCGTGCGGAGCGACGTCGCGACATCGGCGGCGCTGCGTGCCTCTCCGACGGTGCGCGCCGTCAGCGTCGTCACCCGATCCAGGATGCCGAGCCGGTCGAGCAGTGAATCGGGGTCGGCCGTCGTCAACAACTGTGCGACGAGCGGGCCGTCGGCGGTCGAGCGGTAGAGCCGGGACGCACTCGCACCGGCGCGGGCGCTCGCCGCGGCGAGGGCGGACTCCGCCGCGGTGCTCTGCGCGGTGAGGGCGTCGGCGCGTGCGGCCGTGCTTGCTGCGAGCTCCCGCGCGCGCTCGGCGGCGGCGGAGGCGTCCAGCGCCCGGCTCGACGCCGCGGCGGCCTGGGTCTGGGCGGCGTCCAGCTGCTGTTCGATCGCGCGGACAGCGGGGTCGTCGTCATCGGTTGCGGTCACGTGGAGGGGAGCGGCGGTCGCGCCCCCCGCGGGGGTCGCCACGAGGACTCCGCACACGAGCGCACACGCGGCCAGCGTGTGACGCGTGTGACGTCTGAGGCCCATGAGGCGAGGGTACGGCACTCCCGCGAGCCGAACCAGCCGGGAAAGCCGGGCCCTGATAGGCTCTCGGAGGGTGCCGCCATGGCATCCGCTCAACTACACATGAGCTCACGGAGCAGGCCGGCAGACGCTGGTCCCCTGTGGTGGACTCCCCGTCACGATGCCGGGTGGTCGTCTACTGGTGGCCAGTCGCCGGGATTTCCGGGCCGACGAGTCGGCGCGCCCTTTCTGCCTGTTCCTGCTCCTTCGCATGTCAGCTCGTCGCCCACACGGGGCGCCGAGCCTAAACAAAGAAGGAGGGACCTCTTGGAAGGTCCAGAAATCACCGCCGCTGAGGCCGTTCTCGACAACGGCCGCTTCGGCACCCGCACCGTTCGCTTCGAAACCGGTCGTCTCGCGCAGCAGGCGCAGGGCTCGGTCGCCGCGTACCTCGACGAAGAGACCATGCTTCTCTCGGCCACCAGCGCCGGAAAGCACCCGCGTGAAGGCTTCGACTTCTTCCCGCTGACCGTCGACGTCGAGGAGCGCTCGTACGCCGCCGGCAAGATCCCCGGCTCGTTCTTCCGCCGCGAGGGGCGCCCCTCCACCGAGGCCATCCTCGTGTGCCGTCTCATCGACCGCCCGCTGCGCCCGTCGTTCGTCGACGGTCTCCGCAACGAGGTCCAGATCGTCGTGACCGTGCTCTCGATCGCGCCGGGCGAGTTCTACGACGCCCTCGCCATCAACGCCGCGTCGCTGTCGACCCAGATCTCGGGTCTGCCGTTCTCGGGCCCGATCGCCGGTGTCCGCCTCGCGCTCATCCCCGGTCACGGCGAGCACGCCGACCAGTGGGTCGCGTTCCCGACCGCCGCGCAGCTCGAGGACGCCGTCTTCGACCTGATCGTCGCCGGTCGCGTCCTGGAGGACGGCGATGTCGCGATCATGATGGTCGAGGCGGAGGCCACCGAAGGCAGCTGGAACCTCATCAAGGGCGGCGCCACCAAGCCGAACGAGCAGGTCGTGGCCGAGGGCCTCGAGGCCTCGAAGCCCTTCATCCGCGAGCTCGTCGCCGCACAGAACGTCGTGGCGAACACCGCGGCGAAGGAGATCCAGCCGTACCCGGTCTTCCCCGCGTACAGCTCCGAGGTCTACGACTTCGTCGCCGGCCGCTCGTACGACGACCTCGTCGG
This sequence comes from Microbacterium sp. T32, assembly GCF_001619615.1. Lineage (GTDB taxonomy): Bacteria > Actinomycetota > Actinomycetes > Actinomycetales > Microbacteriaceae > Microbacterium. The sequence continues at coordinate 58,300 of NZ_LQQP01000016.1, read as the reverse complement.
CGTCTACCAGATCGCCGACAAGCAGGAGCGTCAGAACGCCGACGACGCCGTCAAGGACCGTGTCAAGGCCGAGCTGATCGCCGCCGTCGAGGCGGGCGAGCTGCCCGCCGGGGCTCCCCTGGAGTTCGCGGGCGCGTACAAGTCGGTCACGAAGAAGATCGTGCGCGGTCGCATCCTCACCGAGGGCGTCCGCATCGACGGTCGCGGTCTGGCCGACATCCGTCCGCTCGACGCCGAGGTGCAGGTCATCCCGCGCGTCCACGGCTCGGCGATCTTCCAGCGCGGCGAGACCCAGATCCTGGGTGTCACGACGCTGAACATGCTCAAGATGGAGCAGCAGATCGACTCGCTCTCCCCGGTGACGCACAAGCGCTACATGCATCACTACAACTTCCCGCCGTACTCGACCGGTGAGACCGGTCGCGTGGGTTCGCCGAAGCGTCGCGAGATCGGGCACGGCTTCCTTGCCGAGCGCGCCCTCGTCCCGGTTCTGCCGAGCCGCGAGGAGTTCCCGTACGCGATCCGTCAGGTCTCCGAGGCGCTGGGCTCCAACGGCTCGACCTCGATGGGCTCGGTGTGCGCCTCGACCCTGTCGCTGCTGAACGCGGGTGTGCCGCTGCGCGCTCCCGTCGCCGGTATCGCGATGGGTCTCGTGTCCGACGAGGTCGACGGCCAGACGCGCTACGCCGCGCTGACCGACATCCTCGGCGCCGAGGACGCCCTCGGTGACATGGACTTCAAGGTCGCGGGCACGAGCGAGTTCGTCACGGCGATCCAGCTCGACACCAAGCTCGACGGCATCCCGTCGTCCGTGCTGACCGCCGCGCTGCAGCAGGCCCGTGAGGCGCGCCTCACGATCCTCAGCGTCCTCAACGCCGCGATCGACGCTCCCGACGAGATGGCGCCGACCGCGCCGCGCGTCATCAGCGTGCAGATCCCGGTCGACAAGATCGGCGAGCTGATCGGCCCCAAGGGCAAGACGATCAACGCGATCCAGGACGAGACCGGCGCAGACATCTCCATCGAGGAGGACGGCACCGTCTACATCGGCGCGACCGACGGCCCCTCGGCCGAGGCCGCCCGCGCCCAGGTCAACGCGATCGCCAACCCGACCAACCCCGAGGTCGGCGAGCAGTTCCTGGGTACGGTCGTCAAGATCGCGACGTTCGGTGCGTTCATCTCGCTCCTGCCCGGCAAGGACGGTCTGCTGCACGTCAGCGAGGTCCGCAAGCTCGCCGGTGGCAAGCGCGTCGAGAACGTCGAGGACGTCCTGTCCGTCGGCCGCAAGATCCTGGTGCGCATCACCAAGATCGACGACCGCGGCAAGCTGTCGCTCGAGCCCGTGCTCGATGAGGCCGCCACGACGCCCGAGCCCGCGGACACGCAGAGCTCGGCCGCCGCGAGCGAGGGCCCGGAGGCTCCCGCCGAGGGCTGATCCCTCTTCCCCGGATGCCCGTCCCGCTTCGCGCGGGGCGGGCATCCGTGCATTTCGCCCTCCTCGCTGCCGTTGATCTGGTCGGAACCAAGCGTTATGCAATGTTTACCGCCGAGCCGTGCGAATCGGGAGCGGTCGTTCGGGGAGGCCCTACCCTCGAACTACGCGTCGGGGGCGAAGCGGGCGCCGCCGGCGTCCGGCCTCCGCCGCACCGAGGAGAGGCCCATGAGCGGCTCGGGCGTCGAGGAGACGACTCCGCCGCCCCTGCGCCGGAACAGGGCGGCGCAGCCGTCCATCCCCGCTGCTCACCCCTCCGCTCCGGTGACACTCCAGGGCCCGGGTCTCGGGTCGCACGTCCGCGTCGCCCTCGGCGAGACCGGATTCGAGGTCTTCCCTCTCTTCCTCGGTGGTGGCGAGTTCGGCTGGAACGTCGACGCGTCGGCGAGCCACGAGATCCTCGACACGTACGTCGACCTCGGCGGCAACGCGATCCACACGGCCGACAGCTATGCGGCGGGCCGCAGCGAGCACATCATCGGTTCCTGGATGAAGGACCGCCGCACGCGCGACGACATCGTGCTCGCGGTGCGTGTCGGGCGGCATCCGGACAACCCCGGACTCGGCTCGGTGAACCTGGTCCGCGCCGTCGAGGCGTCGCTGAGTCGCCTGGGCACCGACCGCATCGACATCCTCTCGCTGGATGCCGTCCGCGGCGACACCGCGGTACTGGAGGACACCCTCGCGACGTGCGAGTGGCTCGTCGAGAGCGGCAAGGTCCGCGCGATCGGCGCGCACGGCTACACCGCGTCGCAGCTGGTGGAGGCCCGCATCCTGTCCTCGGCGGGTTACCCGCGCGTGACGGTGCTCGACGTCCCCTACAACGTGCTGCGGCGCGAGGAGTTCGACGGGGATCTCCGTCTCATCGCCTCGGCGCAGGGCATCGCCGTGACGCCCTCGCACCCGCTCGCCCACGGCTTCCTCGCGGGCGAAACGCGTACTCGCGGCCAGCGCGCCACCTCGGTGCGCGGGTCGCAGCTCGCCGCCCATCTGAACCGTCGCGGCTCCCGCGTCTTGCGCGCGCTCGACGCGATCGGCGACGAACTGGGGATCCCGGATGCCGCTGTCGCGATGGCGTGGCTCCTCGCGCAGAAGGCGGTCACCGCTCCGATCGTGAACGCGTTCGCGCCGCGACACGTCGTGGAGTGCATGCGCGCCGTGGGCGTGCGGCTCAGCCGCGCCCAGCTGTCGGACATCGCCCGCGCCGCCGAGTGAACGACCGTCGGTCGGGGGGCGTGACGTAGGCTGGAAGTGTTCTGCGGGGGGCCCGCACACTGACAACGAGGTGAGCCGACGTGACGCATTACATCTACCTGGTGCGCCATGGTGAGCACCAGGATGCCGAGCACGGGCTCACCGACGGCCCGCTGTCGCCGCGCGGACAGCGTCAAGCCGCGCTCCTCGCCGACCGCCTCTCCGGACTCCCGCTGGATGCCGTGTGGCATTCGCCCCTCGAGCGTGCCGCGCAGACCGCCCGCGCGGTCGCCGAACGTCTCCCGTCCGTCACGCCCGAGGCATCCGCTCTGCTGTTCGACTGCGTTCCGACGGGCATGACGCCCGAGACACCCGCGGCGTACGAGCCGTTCTTCGGCGGCGTGACCGAGGCCGAGATCGAGGCCGGGCGCGCGCAGATGGAGGATGCCACGGTCGAATTCCTCGCGCGGAAGACGGGCGAGGTGCACGAGCTGCTCATCACCCACAACTTCGTGATCGCGTGGTTCGTGCGTGAGGTCCTGCAGGCTCCGGACTGGCGCTGGATGACGATCAATCAGGCCTACTGCGGCCTCACCGTCATCGCGCAGAAGAAGGGCCGCCCCTGGACGTTGCTGTCGCACAACGACCTGGCGCACCTCCCCGTCGAGCTGCGCACGGGGCTGGTCGACCCGCTCCCGGTCTGAGCGCGCTCCAGACTTCGCAGAATCCGACGAATATCGCAGCATTCGCCCGGAGATCTGCGAAGTTCGAGTGAATCTGCGAACTTCGGTGTCAGGCCAGAACCTTCCCGTACCACCGCGTCGCGTTCGCGTTGTCGTTGTACGCGGGGATCGCCTCGAAGCCCGACCGCGCGTACAGGCCGCCCGCGGCCTCGAGAGTGTGATGCGTGTCGAGGACGAGCTCCGCGGCGCCGCGCTCGCGGGCCCGGCGCTCGAGGTCGTCGAGGATTACGCGGCCCCAGCCGCGTCCGCGCCCGGTGTGGCGGACGAACAGGTGTTTGACCTCGTCGCGCGGGCCGTGCGGGCCGTCCTCGATCCGTCGGATGCCACCGCACCCGGCGGGGCGGCCCTCGTCGTCGTCCAGCACGACGAAGACGCCGGCCGGCTCCACGAACGTCGCGGGGGAGGGGAACACCGTGCGGTACGCCCCGCCGGGGAAGATCGCGGCGCGCAGGCCGAAGTACTCCTCGAGGAGCGCGTGCGCGTCGGGGGCGTCGACGGGGGATGTACGAATCGAGACCATCCGTCGATGCTAGGCGAGCGGCATCCCGGCGCGTCTGTGGACAGCGCCGCTCCCGGCATCCCCCGTCCGCCTAGGCTGGCTGCATGACCACACGCGTTGCCATCGTGGGCGGAACGGGAAAGCTCGGCGGAGTCATCCGCGAGGTCGTCGAGGCCGAAGAGGGGTACGAGGTCTCGGCGGTGCTCGGTTCGGGCTCCGACTTCTCCGAGCTCGACGGCGCCGACCTCGTGATCGACGCGTCCACGCCGGCCGTGTCGATCGACGTGGTGCGGGCGGCCATCGAGCGCGGGATCAACGTGCTCGTCGGCACGTCGGGCTGGTCGAACGAGCGCATCGCCCTCGTGCGTCCCCTCGTGGATGCCAGCGGCACGGGCGCCGTGTTCATCCCGAACTTCTCGCTGGGATCCGTGATCGGCAGCGCCCTCGCGGCCGCTGCCGCGCCCTTCTTCCCGTCGATCGAGATCGTCGAGGCGCATCGCGAAACCAAGGTGGATTCCCCGAGCGGCACCGCCGTCCGCACCGCGGAGCTCATCGCCGCGGCGCGCGAGAAGGTCGGTCCGGTGCAGTCCCCGCACGTGGACCAGCGCGCACGCGGACAGCAGGTCGCCTCGGTCGCGATCCACTCCCTGCGCCGCCCCGGTGTCGTCGCGCGCCAGGAGACGATCCTCTCCGGCGCGGGGGAGTCGCTCACGATCGTCCACGACACCATCGACCCGACCGCGGCGTACGCACCCGGCATCCGGATCGCCCTCGCCGCCGCCCGCGAGGCGCGGGGCGTCGTCGTCGGACTCGACAGCTTCATCGACATCGGCGTGCGGACGCGTCCGGCCCGCCCCGAAGCGCCCATCGCCGACGGGGACGTGTCCGGACAGGTCGCGGGCGTCACCAGCGCATGAAGACGCGCGTCGCCGTCGCGGTCATGACGGTCCTGCTCCTGCTCTACATCGTGCTGGCCGGCCAGCGCGCGGTGATCCTCCTCACCAGCGGCGACGGCGTCGCCGTGGCCATGGGCCTCGCGCTCATCGTGCTGCCGCTCATCGCTCTGTGGGCCATCGGCCGCGAGCTCTGGTTCGGTGTGCGCGCCCAGAAGCTGGGCGAGACCCTGGATGCCGAGGGCGGATTGCCCGAGGAGGAGATCGAGGTACGACCGAGCGGTCGCGCCACTCGGGACGATGCCGACGCGCTGTTCCCGACGTACCGCGCCGACGTGGAGGCGCATCCCGCGGACTGGCGGGCCTGGTATCGGCTCGGGCTCGCCTACGACGCGGCGGGTGACCGCCGCCGGGCCCGCGCGGCGGTCCGGAAGGCGGTCGCGCTCGAGACCGCGGACCGCCGGGCCGCCTGAGGGTCCGGGAGCGCGCGAGGCGATTCGGTCCACTCTGGCGACCCGGGCGGTGCGGCGACCCGGTCCATTCCGGCGACCCGGGCGGCCGGGCCGCGGTCAGCGTGCCGCGGGCACCGCGGACGCCACGGCGTCCTCGACGGTCTCGTGCAGGAACGTGAAGCCGCTGTCGTGGAGGACGGCGGGGCGCACGTCGGCATCCGAGGTCAGCAGCGCCTCGGTCGCGTCGCGGCCGAGGGCGAGCTTCATGGCCCACACGGGTGCGCGCAGCACGTACGGCCGGTTCATGCGCCGAGCGAGCGCGAACCCGAGGTCGTTCGCTGTCGCACGGGTGGGACCGGTCAGGTTCACCGGGCCGTCCAGGTCGGAGTCGATGACGTGGCGGATGGCACGCACCTCGTCCTCGAGCGTGATCCACGGCCACACCTGCGTGCCGCGTCCGATCGGACCGGACGCGCCGAGCTTCGTGAGCAACAGCAGTGGCTTGAGGACACCCTGCTCGTGGACGATCGGCGCCGTCCGGAGGAGAGCGACCCGGGCGCGGGAGCCGGCGTCGCGCGCCGCGTGCTCCCACTCGACGCAGATGTCCACGAGGAACCCTTCACCGCGGGGTGAGGATTCGGTGAGGACGGCGCCCGGCTGCGAGCCGTAGAACCCGGTCGCCGAGGCGTTCACCAGGGCGGGCGCGTCGTCGCCGAGCTCTCGGATCGCCGCGGCGAGAGTCCGCGTGGGGGTGATCCGGGACCACAGCAGCTGACTCTTGTACGCCGGTGTCCACGGGAATCGCCCGATCGAGGCGCCGTTGAGGCACACGACGGCGTCGGCACCGGCGAGGACACCCGGATCGAGCGGGGTGGCATCCTGCAACCACTGCACTTCGTGCGGACCGGATGCCGGATGCCGCACGAGCGACGTGACCTCGATGCCGTCGGCCCGAAGCGACTCCGCGAGGGCGGAACCGATGAGGCCCGACGCGCCGGCGAGGACGACGCGTCGGGCCCCTCCGGCAGAGGACTCAGGCAAGCGTCGCCTCGAGCGTGATGTCGATGCCCGCGAGCGCCTGCGAGACCGGGCAGTTCGCCTTGGCGTCGTTCGCGATCTTCTCGAACGTCGCGGCGTCCAGGCCGGGGACGACGGCGTTGACGTTCAGGTGGCTGCCGGTGATGCCGGTGCCGGGCTTGAAAGTGACCGAGGCGGTCGCGTGGATCGACTCGGGCGGGGTGCCGTTCTCGGCGAGGGCGTTCGAGAGGGCCATGCTGAAGCACGACGAGTGCGCCCCGGCCAGGAGTTCTTCGGGGGTGGTGACCGAGCTGGAGCCCTCGCTGCGGGCCTTCCAGTTCACGTCGAACGTGCCGATCCCCGACGAGGTGAAGGTGACCTCGCCCGAACCTTCGAACAGGCTGCCCTTCCAGGCAGTGGTGGCTTCGCTCGTGACGGACATTCGAACCTCCGCGGTTTCCGCGCAGCCCGGGATGGCTGCCGCGGAAGTCAGCCTAGCCAGGGGCTCCGACCCGTCGGGGGTCTTGACAGCCGCTGCAGAAGAAGGGCGTCAGGCAGCCGACGGACGGCGTCGCCCGATGAGCCCGGCACGCTGCAGGAGCAGGTAGAGCTGGCATCCGAGGCAGAGTCCGAACACCGCGTTGAGGAACGCCGCGATGAAGGCCGCGGCCGCGGCGATCGGCAGCGCCCACGGCACTCCCGCGAGGTGGAGGAGCAGACCGACGGCGGTGACGAACAGGCCCACGCCCTGCGCGAAGCGCGGCGGCCGGGGGTCTTCGAACTCGGTCGGGAGAGCGAGGCGCGGCTGCACGACGCGTCGGTAGAGGACACCCCACGGTGCGGTGCGCGGCGAGACGACGCCCCACAGGAACAGCGCGGCGATCACGAGCACGAGCAGGAACCCCGGGTCGGTGACGCGGGCGCCGAGGGACGCCGAGGCCAGGTCACCGGTGGCGATGCCGATCAGCGACAGGAACGTCGCGATCAGCAGCAGGACGGCGGTGATGGATGCCGCGAACCGCGGGCCTCGGACATCGATGCGCTGGAGCTCAGGCACGGGCGGACTCCTCTTGCAAACGGGTCAGTTCGAGTTCGACCACGGCGCGGCCGGGTGTGCCGCCGAAGCGGGTGCGGATCGCGCCGTTCCGGTCGAGGACGAGGGTGGTGGGGGTCTGCAGCACGTGGAAGTGCTGAGCGATGTCAGGGCGGTGGGTGAGGTCCACGTCGAGGTGACGCACACCGTCGCGGCCGTCCGCGATGTCGGACAGCATGCGGTGGACACCGGGGCAGCGCGAGCACATCTCGGTGCTGAACTGCAGGAGCGTGGCCTCTTCGCCGAGCCCGTCGGCACCCAGACGGCGCGGGTCGACCACCTCGGCGGAGTCCACGGTGCGGGCACGGCCCTGGGTGCGGCGGTAGACGACGCCGGCGCCCACGGCGACCACGATGAGCGCGGCGGTCACGAAGAGAGCGATGGTCAGGTCCACGACCGACAACGCTAACGCGCGCACGGGAGACAGGGGCCGATGAGTCGCCGAATGACGGTCCTGCCCGGTGTTTCCGCAGCCATCGCTCAGGCTGCGCCCGCGGTCCTCGGGCGCATCACCGCCGCGGTGTCGGAGGACCCCGGTATCGTGAGGGCCGTGACCGCCGACATCCCCACGCCGTACGAAGATCTCCTCCGCGACGTCCTCGAGACGGGCGTGCACAAGTCCGATCGCACCGGCACCGGCACCACCAGCGTGTTCGGTCGGCAGATCCGGTTCGAACTGGCCCAGGGGTTCCCGCTGGTCACGACGAAGCGGGTGCACCTGAAGTCGATCGTGTACGAACTCCTGTGGTTCCTGCGCGGCGAGTCCAACGTCTCCTGGCTGCAGGAGAACGGTGTGACCATCTGGGACGAGTGGGCGGATGCCGACGGCGAGCTGGGGCCGGTCTACGGCGTGCAGTGGCGTTCGTGGCCCACCGCAGACGGCGGCGAGATCGACCAGATCTCGCAGGTCATCGAGCAGATCCGCCGCGACCCCGATTCGCGTCGGCTCATCGTCTCGGCGTGGAACCCGGCCGACATCCCCGACATGGCGCTCGCTCCGTGCCACGCACTGTTCCAGTTCTACGTCGCCGACGGCAAGCTGTCGTGCCAGCTGTACCAGCGCAGCGCCGACATGTTCCTCGGCGTGCCGTTCAACATCGCGTCCTACGCGCTCCTCACGCTCATGATCGCGCAGCAGACCGGGCTCGAACCGGGCGAGTTCGTCTGGACCGGTGGCGACTGCCACGTCTACGACAACCACCGCGAGCAGGTGCAGGAGCAGCTCTCACGCGACCCGTACCCGTACCCGACGCTGCGGTTCGCGCGGAAGCCCGCCTCGATCTTCGACTACACCTACGACGACATCGTCGTCGAGGGGTACCAGCACCACCCCGCCATCCGAGCGGCCGTCGCGGTATGACGACGCTCGGACTCGTCTGGGCCCAGGCCCATGGCGGTGTCATCGGCGCCGAGGGCGGGATGCCGTGGCACGTGCCCGAGGATCTGGCCCACTTCCGTGCGGTGACGGGCGAGTCCGACGTCATCATGGGGCGCCGCACATGGGAGTCGCTCCCGCCGCGCTTCCGCCCCCTGCCCGGTCGCCGGAACATCGTCGTCTCGCGCTCGGCGGACTGGGCGGGCGAGGGCGCGGAACCCGCCGATTCCCTGGATGCCGCTCGCGCGCTCACCTCGACCCCGAAGGCGTGGGTGATCGGGGGCGGCCACCTGTACGCCGAGGCCATCGGGCGAGCGGACGTCCTCGAGGTCACGCAGCTCGATCTCGAGGTCGACGGCGACACCTTCGCCCCGCCCCTCGCCGGATGGACCCGGACCGCCGCCGACCCCGCCGACGGCTGGCACGTCTCGCGCACCGGCATCCGGTACCGCTTCGAGACCTACGCACCGGCGGACCGCCCGTGACGCGCACCGCGCTCGTCACCGGCGCGAGCTCCGGTCTCGGCGCCGAGTTCGCGCGTCAGCTCGCCGCCCGCGGCGCGGACGTCGTCCTCGTCGCGCGCGACCGCGAGGCGCTCGCCGCGGTGGCCGACGGCATCCGCGCGGTCTCCCGCAGTCGGGTCGAGATCCTCCCCGCCGACCTGCTCGATGACGACGATCGCGCGGCGGTCGAAGCGCGCCTCGCCCAGGGCGTCGACGTCCTCGTCAACAACGCCGGATTCGGTCTCGACCTGGCTTTCGAGAAGAACGACGTCGCCGACGAGGTGCGGCACCTCCGGCTGCACGTCGGGGTCGCGATGCGGCTCGTGCACGCGGCTCTCCCCGCGATGCTCGAGCGTGGTGGCGGCCGCATCGTCAACGTCGCCTCCGTCGCCGGGTTCGTCCCGCGGGGCACGTACGGCGCCGTCAAAGGCTGGCTGATCTCCTTCAGCCGCTGGGCGAATGTGACCTACGCCCCGCGCGGCGTCACCGTCACCGCGGTCTGCCCGGGATTCGTGCACACGAACTTCCACGAACGCCTCGGACTCCCGCCGGGGGAGGAGGGCGTGCCGCCGGGCATGTGGCTCGACGCCGAGACCGTGGTGCGCGAGGGGCTGCGCGACGCCGCCCGCGGCCGGGCCGTGTCGATCCCGTCGTGGCGGTACAAGCTCCTGGTCGCCGCGTCGGGGCTCCTGCCGGACGCGACCGTCGTGCGCGCCGCGTCCCGAGGGCGCTGAGCTCAGCGGAAGCGACCGGCGTGGATGCCGGCGAACGCCAGCGCCGCGATCGTCTCGCCGTCGGTGATGGTGCCGTCGGCGATGAGCCCGAGCGCGTCGGCGAACGGGACCCAGCGCACGGCCTCGATGCCTTCCTCGCGCTGCGAGGACGTGGCATCCGCGATGCTCAGGTCGCGCGCGAGGAACACGTGTTCCGGCGCGTCGGCGATGCCGTTGAGCGCGTTCATCCGCCCGAGGTAATCCCAGCGCGCAGCGGTCACGCCGCTCTCCTCCCGGAGTTCGCGCTGCGCGGCGACGAGCGGGTCCTCGCCGTCGCTCCCGCCCGCGGGCACCTCGAGCGAGCGCCCCGTCGTGTAGCGCTCGAGTTCGACGAGGCAGACACGGTCGTCGTCGTCCAGCGCGACGACGAACACGGCGGGTTGCTGTATCTGCACGACGCCGTAGATCCCGTCGCCGTCGGGCCCGGTCACCTCGTCCTCGCGCACGCGGATCCAGCGGTTCTCGTACACGGTGCGGGAGGAGCGAGTCGACCAGGCCATGAGCCGAGCCTAGGGCGGGGCAGGTCCTCGTTCCTCCCTCGAACGGGAGACGCCGGAGGGAGGGGGGCCCGAACCGATAACCTGAGAGCATGACGCACTCCGGCAACCCCTTCGGTCAGGTGCTCGTCGCGCTCGTCACCCCGATGACGGCGGACGGCGAGGTCGATTGGCCCGCCGTCGAGAAGCACATCGACGACGTCGTCAGCGCGGGCGCCGACGGTGTCGTCGTCACGGGCACGACGGGCGAGACGTCGACGCTCACCGATCCCGAGAAGCTCCGTCTCGTCGAGGTCGGCAAGGACGTCGCGGCCGGACGCGCCAAGATCATCACCGGCGGCGGGTCGAACGAGACCGCGCACGCCATCGAGCTGTACAAGGCGAGCGAGAAGGCCGGCGCCGACGGCATCATGATCGTCACGCCGTACTACAACAAGCCCACCCAGGCCGGCATCCTGACCCACTTCCGTCTCGTCGCGGATGCCACCGACCTTCCGGTGATCCTCTACGACATCCCCGGCCGCACCGGCGTCGAGATCAAGTACGAGACGATCCTCCGCCTCGCGAAGCACCCGAACATCCTCGCGGTGAAGGACGCCAAGGGCGACTTCAGCGAGGTCAGCCGTGTGCTCAACCAGACCGACCTCATGTACTTCTCCGGCGATGACGCCAACGTGCTGCCGCACCTCGCGATCGGCGCGGCCGGTCTCATCGGCGTCACGGCGAACATCACGGCCACGCCCTACCGGACGATCGTGGATGCCGTGAACCGCGGTGACCTCGCGACGGCCACCGCCGAGCACAAGCGCCTCGAGCCGCTCGTCCGCGCCGTCATGACGCACGTGCCGGGCACGGTCGCGGCGAAGTACATCCTCCACGGCCTCGGCCGCATCGGCAGCCCGCGCGTGCGCCTGCCGCTGGTCGGCCCGGAGGAGTGGGAGGCGGCGACCATCGAGGACGAGCTGGCGCTCGTCCGCGACGTGCCGGGCGCCGACTTCTCCAACTTCCGTCCCGACCGCAACGCGGCGGCCGGCGGTGCTCTGCCCAAGGTGCACGGCACCACGAGATAAGACATCGGCGTCCGCCGAACCGCGGCCAGGGACGCCACACGAAGGGATGCCGCACGGCGGCATCCGAGGAGGCACCATATGCCCACGACCGTTTACGATCCCCCCGCCCTCGCCCCCGGAACCCTCCGCGTCGTCCCCCTCGGTGGGCTCGGCGAGGTCGGTCGCAACATGACCGTGTTCGAGTTCGAGGGCAAGCTCCTCATCGTCGACTGCGGCGTGCTGTTCCCCGAGGAGCACCAGCCCGGGGTCGACCTGATCCTGCCCGACTTCGATCCGATCCGGCACCGTCTCGACGACGTCGTGGGCGTCGTGCTCACGCACGGCCACGAAGACCACATCGGTGCCGTCCCCTACCTGCTCAAGCTCAAGAGCGACATCCCCCTCATCGGCTCCGGCCTGACGCTCGCGCTCATCGAGGCGAAGCTCAAGGAGCACCGCATCCGGCCCTACACGCTCACGGTGAAGGAGGGGCAGCGCGAGCAGGTCGGCCCGTTCGACCTCGAGTTCGTCGCGGTGAACCACTCGATCCCGGATGCCTTGGCCGTCGCGATCCGCACCCCCGCCGGCCTCGTCCTGGCCACCGGTGACTTCAAGATGGACCAGCTGCCGCTCGACGGCCGCATCACCGACCTGCGCGCCTTCGCGCGGCTCGGTGAGGAGGGTGTGGACCTGTTCCTCGTCGACTCCACCAACGCCGACGTCCCCGGCTTCACGCCCACCGAGCGCGCGATCGGCCCGGTCCTCGACCAGGTGATCGCCCGCGCTCCGCGCCGCGTCGTGGTGGCGAGCTTCTCGAGCCACGTGCACCGCGTGCAGCAGGTTCTCGACGCCGCCCACGCCAACGGCCGCCGGGTGGCGCTGCTCGGACGCAGCATGGTGCGCAACATGGGCATCGCGGCCGACCTCGGCTACCTCAACGTGCCCGACGGCGTGCTCATCGACTACAAGAAGGCGCGCGACCTGCCCGACGACAAGATCGTCTACATGTCGACCGGGTCGCAGGGCGAGCCGATGGCCGTGCTCAGCCGCATGGCGAACCTCGACCACGCGATCGAGCCCGGCGAGGGCGACACCGTGATCCTGGCATCCAGCCTCATCCCGGGGAACGAGAACGCGGTGTACCGCGTGATCGACGGGCTCACGAAGCTCGGTGCCACGGTCGTGCACAAGGGCAACGCGAAGGTGCACGTGTCCGGTCACGCGGCGGCGGGCGAGCTGCTGTACTGCTACAACATCCTGAAGCCCAAGAACGTTCTGCCCGTGCACGGCGAGTTCCGTCACCTCATGGCCAACGCGAAGCTGGCGCAGGAGACCGGGATCCCTGCGGAGAAGACGATCCTCGGCGAGAACGGTACGGTCGTCGACCTCCGCGACGGTCACGCCGAGGTGGTCGGTCAGCTCGACATCGGCTTCGTCTACGTCGACGGGTCGTCGGTGGGCGAGATCACGGATGCCGACCTCAAGGACCGCCGGATCCTCGGCGAAGAGGGCTTCATCTCGGTGATCGTCGTCGTCGACCGCCAGACCGGCAAGATCATCTCCGGTCCCGAGGTGCACGCGCGCGGGTTCGCCGAGGATGCCGCGGTGTTCGAGAGCGTGAAGCCCAAGATCGCGGCGGCGCTCGCCGAGGCCGCGCAGTCGGGCGTGCGCGACACCCACGCGCTGTCGCAGGTCGTGCGCCGCACGATCGGCCGCTGGGTCAACCAGTCGCTGCGTCGTCGGCCGATGATCGTCCCCCTCGTCATCGAGGCGTGAGGTTCCGGTCCGCTCCTCTCCACGGGTGGGGGAGCGGACCCGCGGGGCGACCGCGCGGATCGGTATCATGCGGGCATGCCCGCCATCCCGATCCGCGCGGCGCTCCCGTCCGACGGCGCGTTCCTCGCCGACATGACGGTGGAGGCCGCGAACTGGCGCGCCGGCAGTGCCCGGCCGCGTCACGAGGTGCTCAGCAGCCCTGACCACGTGCGGTACATCGCGGGCTGGCAACGACCGGGGGATGCCGGTTTCGTCGCGGAATCGCCCGCGGGCGAGGCGATCGGCGCGGCCTGGTATCGCATGCTGCCGCGCACCGAACCCGGATTCGGGTGGGTCGGTACGGGCGTTCCCGAGCTCATCATCGGTGTGCGACCGGTCTGGCGCGCGCACGGGGTGGGGCGGGCGCTCCTGCAGCGCCTCGTGGCCCACGCGCGGGACCAGGGGTATTCCCGCATCAGCCTGAGCGTCGAGCGCGACAACTTCGCGCGCACCTTCTACCGCAGCGAGGGTTTCGCCGTGACCCGGGCCGGACAGGGGCGCGACGTCATGGTGAGGACCCTCCGCTGACGCGCTGCTTCCGCGGAACCCCGCGTCGGTCCGTGCGAATGTCGGGGGCTCGGCCTACCGTGGGGGAATGCCCCGCAGTTCGTCCACGTCCGGCGGTCGCGCCCCCGCGAAGGGACAGGCGCGACCGAAAGCGTCGGCGCCCGCGCCCAAGCGGTACGTCGACGAGCCCGAGAAGCCGCCGGTCGCCGTCCGCGCCTGGACGGCGCTCGCTCACGGAGTCGGCGGCATGTTCCGCGTCTTCGGCCCCGAGACCCTCGAGCGCGACCAGCGGCGCGACGGGTTCCCGTTCTTCCTCGTCGTCCTCGCCGTCCTCGGTGCGGTCGTCGAGTGGTTCTTCATCGGCAACGACGTGGCCGCGGCGATCAGCGCCTACAGCTTCGGTGGGCTCATCGGGCGGGTGGCGTTCGTCTTCCCCGTGCTGCTCCTGCTCCTCGCGGGGTGGCTGTTCCGGCATCCCTCGTCGGTCCACGACAACGGCCGCATCGGCATCGGCTTCGCGCTGTTCGTCCTCTCGATGGCCGGGTTCTGTCACGTCGCGGGTGGCGGACCTGCTCCGAGTGAGGGGCTGCCGCGCCTGAGCCTGGCCGGCGGGCTCGCCGGGTGGCTGCTCGGTGAGCCGCTGTCGCTGCTCACCGACGTCGGCGCCTACATCGCGCTCTCGGTCCTGACGCTCCTCAGCGTCCTCATCCTCACGAAGACCCCGCCGAACCGGATCGGTCACCGCCTCGGCGACCTTTACGCGTGGATGTTCGGCGCCGAGCGCGTCGAGAAGGACGCCGCGACGGCGGTCCTCCCGGTGGATGCCGACGACGAGGCGCCCGCCGAGAAGTCGCTGCCGTGGTGGCGGCGGAACAAGTCGGGCCGCGAGGAGGACGTCGACGGCGACCTCGGCTCCGACGACCTGACCGCGCTCCTCACGCCCGGAACCGCGCAGGGCGGGTTCGAGTCGGCCTTCGTCGCGCCCTCCGCACCCGCAGCGCCGGCCGCGCCCCCGGTGCGGCCGCCGCTGCCGCCGGCTCCGGACGCGCTCACCGAGATCATCGACCCGTCTGCGCTCGCGGGCCTCCCGACCGGTCGCGGTCTGCGTGACGACTCGCCCGCCGAGGACGAGGGCGACGACGACCTCCCCGGCATCTCCGGTCTCGGTGGCGACAACGCGGGCCTCCCGCCGTCGGCGAACTATCGTCTGCCGTCCGTGAGCGCCCTGGCGGCGGGAACCCCGCCGAAGGAACGGTCCGCGGCGAACGACGCCGTCGTCCGCGCCATCGAGAGCGTCATGGAGCAGTTCAAGGTCGACGCGCGCGTCACCGGTTTCTCCCGCGGCCCGACCGTGACGCAGTACGAGATCGAGGTCGGCCCGGGCGTGAAGGTCGAGCGCATCACCGCGCTCACCAACAACATCGCCTACGCGGTCGCCTCCAACGAGGTGCGCATCCTCGCGCCCATTCCGGGCAAGAGCGCGATCGGTGTCGAGATCCCGAACGCCGACCGCGAGATCGTGACCCTGGGCGACATCTTGCGCTCGGATGCCGCGACCGGCTCGACCCATCCGATGACGATCGGCGTCGGGAAAGACGTGGGCGGCGGGTTCGTGGTGGCGAACCTCGCCAAGATGCCGCACCTCCTGGTGGCCGGTTCCACGGGTTCCGGTAAGTCGAGCTTCGTCAACTCGATGATCACGAGCCTCCTCATGCGGGCGAAGCCGTCCGAGGTGCGGATGGTGCTCATCGACCCGAAGCGTGTGGAACTCACGTCCTACGCGGGCGTGCCCCACCTCATCACCCCCATCATCACGAACCCCAAGAAGGCCGCCGAGGCGCTGCAGTGGGTGGTGAAAGAGATGGACATGCGGTACGACGACCTCGCGTCGTTCGGCTTCCGTCACATCGACGACTTCAACAAGGCGGTCGTCGCCGGCGAGATCCAGCTGCCGGCCGGGAGCGAGCGGGTCCTCAAGCCGTACCCGTATCTCCTCGTCGTGGTCGACGAGCTCGCCGACCTCATGATGGTCGCCCCGCGCGACGTCGAGGACTCGATCGTCCGCATCACTCAGCTGGCCCGCGCCAGTGGCATCCACCTGGTGCTGGCGACCCAGCGTCCGTCGGTCGATGTCGTCACGGGCCTCATCAAGGCCAACGTGCCGTCGCGTCTCGCGTTCGCGGTCACGAGCGTTACGGACTCCCGCGTCATCCTCGACCAGCCGGGCGCCGACCGCCTGATCGGTCAGGGCGACGGTCTGTTCCTGCCGATGGGCGCCTCGAAGGCCCTGCGCGTGCAGGGTGCCTGGGTGAGCGAGCAGGAGATCGAGCGCGTCGTCGCCCACGTGACGCAGCAGGCGCGGCCGGAGTACCGGTCCGACGTCCAGGCCGCGGCGGAGAAGAAGGAGATCGACGCCGACATCGGGGACGACCTGGAGCTGCTGCTGGCCGCCGCCGAGCTGGTGGTCTCGACGCAGTTCGGATCGACCTCGATGCTGCAGCGCAAGCTGCGCGTCGGCTTCGCGAAGGCGGGGCGTCTGATGGACCTCCTCGAGTCCCGCGAGATCGTCGGACCCTCGGAGGGTTCCAAGGCCCGCGACGTCCTCGTGACGAACGAGCAGCTCCCCGCCGTCCTCGCGCGTCTGCGCGGCGAGGAGCCGCCGGCCGGTGCGGACGACGACCCCTACGGTCCCGACCCCGTCGAGGCGCAGTTCGACGGTCTTCCCGTGGTCGGCGACGACGAGGACTCCGAGGACGCCTGGCAGCTCACGGGGCGCGACTGATGGCGGTGCATCCGCAGCTTCCCAATGCGATCACGATCGCGCGGATCCTGTGTGCGCCGGTCTTCCTGTGGTTGCTGCTCGCTGACGCGGGCGCCGGGGGAGGACTTCGCTGGGCCGCGGGGATCGTGTTCATCGTGGCGATCGCCACGGACGGCGTCGACGGGTACATCGCCCGCCGTTACGACATCGTCAGCGACCTCGGCAAGCTTCTCGACCCGATCGCCGACAAGGCGCTGACCGGTGTCGCGTTCGTCGGGCTGTCGATCCTCGGCGAACTGCCGTGGTGGGTGACGATCGTCGTGCTCGTCCGCGAGATCGGCATCACGGTCTACCGCTTCCTGGTCGTCAGCGACCATGTCCTCGCGGCCGCCTGGATGGGCAAGCTCAAGACCGTGGCGCAGGCCGTGGCCCTCTCGATCGCGCTCCTGCCCCTGGCATCCTTCTCGGATGCCACCGTCTGGCATTCGATCGTGTGGTGGGCCGGGACGGTGACGATGACCCTCGCGGTGGTCCTCACGATCGCGTCGGGCATCGACTACATCGTCTCGGAGGTTCGCGGGGCTCGCGCGAAACGGGCGCGCGGATGATCGACGGCGTGCCCGACGATCTCGACGAGACCGTCGTTCGCGACCCCCGAGAGAGCGCGGCTGTGCTCCTCGATCGCCTCGTCGAACTCGGCTGGACGGTCGCCGTCGCCGAGTCGCTCACGGGCGGGATGGTGGTCTCGTCGCTGGTCGACATCCCGGGCGCCTCGCGCGCGGTCCGGGGCGGTGTGGTGGCCTACGCGACCGATCTCAAACACAGCGTCCTCGGCGTCGATCCCGCGCTGCTGGAGGCGCACGGCGCCGTGCACCCGCGCGTCGCCCGCCAGATGGCGCGCGGCGTCCGCGACGTCCTCGGGCGCGACGGCACCCCCGCGGACGTCGGCATCGCCACGACGGGAGTGGCGGGACCGGAACCTCAGGACGGACAACCGGTCGGGACGGTGCACATCGCGGTCTCGACGCCGCTCGGCACCCGGGTGGACTCGCTCGTCATCGCGGGGGACCGCGATCGCATCCGACGCGAGGCCACGCACATCGCGATCCGCCGCGCTCTCGCTGCCCTGTGAGGTCGAGCCGGGGACGGCTCCCGCGGGGGAACAAATGATGACACACCGGGGTTGTTCTCAGCGATTCCCATCCAGTGCCCAGCGCGCGGCATTAGGGTGACCTGAAACGGTGTTGTACCGTTGTCCACCCGGGCAGCGGGGGAATCGGTAGTGAGGAGGGGTTCACATGATCCTGGTCCGTCAAGAGATCGGCGAGGTCCTGCGTGAGCTCCGCCAGCAGAAGGGCCGTACCCTTCGTCAGGTCGCGAGCCGTGCGAGCGTCGCACTCGGTTACCTGAGCGAGGTCGAGCGCGGCCAGAAGGAAGCGTCGAGCGAGATCCTCGCGTCCGTCGCCGAAGCCCTCGATGTCCCCATCTCGACGATCATGCGCGAGGTCGGCGATCGTCTTTCGGTTCTCGAGGGTCTGCAGACCTTCCCCGACGTCGTTCCCGACGACCTGGTCGCCGCGGTCGAGCCCGAGCTCTCCCTTCGCTGATCCCGGAGTATGCGTCGTAGCGAATTCGAGCGCGCCGTCGCCGACGAGTTCGGTCCGCGTGGCGGATCGCTGCTGACCGATCTCGTGCTGTCGGCCGTCGGCGGGCGGACGAGCGTGGATGCTCTGGCCGCGGGGGTCGACCCGCGCGAGGTGTGGCTCGCTCTGTGCGAGGAGACCGACGTCCCCCTCGAGCGTCGGTACGGCGTGGGACGTCTCGACCCGCGGCGCCGCTGAGTCCGGCGCGCCGTTCCGGCTCGACGCGGAGCCGCGAACAGTTCGGGACTCCAGCCGTGACACGCGGCGTGTCATCGAATCTTCGTTCGATTTCGGCGTAGGCTCCTGCACATCGGAGTTTCGGGCGTTTTCGTCCACAGAAGACCGAGTTCCTCCCACCGATGTCGGAGGCCCTCTCTAACGTGAGCGATGTCGAACGACACTCTGAACGCCTTGTCGGGCATCCCCACCGTCGGTGGTGAGCGCGACAGCCTATAGGCGACGGAACGCGAGAAGAAAGAAGACGTCATGCCCTCACCCGCAGAGCGCGAGAAGGCCCTCGAATCGGCCCTCGCCCAGATCGACCGGCAGTTCGGAAAAGGCTCGGTCATGCGACTGGGCAGCGACGAGCGTGCGCCCATCGAGACGATCCCCACCGGCTCCGTCGCGCTCGACGTGGCGCTCGGCATCGGCGGTCTTCCTCGCGGTCGCATCATCGAGATCTACGGCCCGGAGTCCTCGGGTAAGACCACGCTCACCCTGCACGCCATCGCCAACGCGCAGCGCGCCGGCGGCATCGCGGCGTTCATCGACGCCGAGCACGCGCTCGACCCCGAGTACGCCAAGAAGCTCGGCGTCGACATCGATGCTCTGCTCGTGTCGCAGCCCGACACCGGTGAGCAGGCGCTCGAGATCGCCGACATGCTGATCCGCTCCGGTGCCATCGACCTCGTCGTCATCGACTCCGTGGCCGCCCTCGTTCCCGAGGCCGAGATCAAGGGCGAGATGGGCGACTCCCACGTGGGTCTGCAGGCGCGCCTGATGTCCCAGGCGCTCCGCAAGCTCACGGGTGGTCTGAACACCACCAAGACCACCGCGATCTTCATCAACCAGCTGCGCGAGAAGATCGGTGTGTTCTTCGGTTCGCCCGAGACCACGGCCGGTGGAAAGGCGCTCAAGTTCTACGCCTCGGTCCGCCTCGACATCCGGCGCATCGAGACGCTGAAGGACGGCACCGAAGCGGTCGGTAACCGTACGCGCGTGAAGGTCGTCAAGAACAAGATGGCCCCGCCGTTCAAGCAGGCCGAGTTCGACATCCTCTACGGCGTCGGCATCTCCCGCGAAGGCAGCCTCATCGACTTCGGTGTCGAGCACGGGATCGTGAAGAAATCGGGCGCCTGGTACACGTACGACGGTGAGCAGCTGGGGCAGGGCAAGGAGAACGCCCGTAACTTCCTCATCAAGAACCCCGATGTCGCGGCCGAGATCGAGACCAAGATCAAGGGCAAGCTCGCGATCGGCGCTCCGGCCGCTGCCGCGGCTCCGACGACCGACGAGCTGGCCGCCCGCCGTCCGGCCTGATGACCGACGACGCACGCCGTCCGGGTCGCGGCTCCGTCCCATCGGGGAGCGACTCGGACGGCCCCGTGCCCGCGGACGGCCCCGTGCCCGCGGACGCCCTTGCTCCGGTCATCCCGCTGTTCGGAGCTCGCACGCCGACGGAGCGATCGTCGTCCGGGCATCCAGCGGGTCGCACACGACCGGTCGACGCCGCCCCGGCCTCGCCCGCCACCCGCGACGACCGAACGGGCGTCTTCCCGTCGCGGTGGTCGTCGCCCGACGGTGAGCGGGACGACGCCGCCGCGTGGGCGCGACCGGGCGCGGATGCCGTTGCATCCGAGGAGTCACCCGACGAGACCCGCGACCGCGCCGAGGCGATGCTTCTGCGCAGGCTCCGCGGCCGCTCCCTCTCGCTCGCGGAGGCTCGAACGGCCCTCGGCGGCGTCGAGGGCGTGGATGACGTCGTGGTCGACGAGATCCTCGCGAAGTTCGTCGACCTCGGCTACCTGAACGACGAGGCGTTCGCGGAGCAGCTCGCGATGTCGGCGATCGAACGTCGCGGGCAGGGGCGCCGCGCCGTGGTGCAGACGCTCCGGAAGCGCGGCATCTCGCGCGAGGTGGCTGACGCGGCGATCGCCGAGCTGCCCGACGACGACGCCGAACGGGCACTGGAGTTCGCCCGCTCGAAGGCGCGCAGCGTGGGCGGCAAGGACTACGACGCGAGCCTGCGTCGACTTGCCGGTCAACTCGCTCGCCGGGGGTACTCGTCGTCCGTGTCCCTGGACGCCGCGCGCCAGGCCCTCGCCGAAGTGGGTGTGCGGCGTGCGCCGTTCTCCCGGCCCGCACCGTCCAGCGGCGTCCGATTCACTCCGGACGAGTAGCCCGGGTCCCTCCCACCGACGAGTCCGCGGCTCCGGCGTTTGGCGGAGGCGCCGTCCGCGTCTCAGGCGGCGGGGCCCGTGCGGCGGAGGGGAGACGTTCATCCGCCACGACGGCGGGCGAACCCCTGCGGCGCGGTGGGAGGCGTCCATCCGCCAACCCCGCGGGCGGGCGGACCCCTGCGGTGCGGTGGGAGGCGTCCATCCGCCCACCCGGCGGGCGGCCCCCTGGGGCGCGGGTCCCGCGTCGACCCGCCACCCCGCCCCTTTCCACACCGGCGCTTAGAATGGCACGCATCATGACCACCCCTGTAGCCACGCCGACGCTCATCGCGCCCTCCGCCGCCGCTCGCACGGCGGACGGACGCGCGCGCACCTACGAGGTGCGGACGTTCGGCTGTCAGATGAACGTGCACGATTCCGAGCGCCTGTCCGGTTCGTTGGAGAGCGCAGGCTACGTCCGCGCGGAGGCCGGCACGGACGCCGACGTCGTCGTGATCAACACGTGCGCGGTCCGCGACAACGCCGCGGGCAAGCTCTACGGCACGCTCGGCCACCTGAAGTCGCGCAAGGATCACCACGACGGCATGCAGATCGCCGTGGGCGGGTGCCTCGCGCAGATGGACAAGGACGCGGTGCAGCAGAAGGCGCCGTGGGTCGACGTCGTCTTCGGCACCCACAACATGGGGTCGCTTCCGGGCATGCTCGAGCGCGCGCGCCACAACGGCGAGGCCGAGCTCGAGATCCTCGAGTCGCTCGAGATCTTCCCCTCGACGCTCCCGACGAAGCGCGACTCGGTCCACAGCGGGTGGGTCTCCATCTCGGTCGGCTGCAACAACACCTGCACGTTCTGCATCGTGCCGAGCCTCCGGGGCAAGGAGAAGGACCGTCGGCCGGGCGACATCCTGAACGAGATCCGCCTCCTCGTCGACGACGGGGCGATCGAGGTCACCCTGCTCGGGCAGAACGTGAACTCCTACGGTGTCGAGTTCGGCGACCGCTTGGCCTTCGGCAAGCTTCTGCGCGCGGCCGGCGAGATCGAGGGGCTGGAGCGCATCCGCTTCACGAGCCCGCACCCCGCCGCCTTCACCGACGACGTCATCGCTGCGATGGCGGAGACGCCGTCCGTGATGCCGCAGCTCCACATGCCGCTGCAGTCCGGTTCGGACCGCATCCTCAAGGCCATGCGCCGCTCGTACCGGAGCGAGCGCTTCCTGGGCATCCTCGACCGCGTTCGCGACCGCATCCCCGACGCCGCGATCACGACCGACATCATCGTCGGCTTCCCCGGCGAGACGGACGCCGACTTCGAAGAGACGATGCGGGTGGTCGAGGCCTCGCGGTTCGCCAGCGCCTTCACGTTCCAGTACTCCATCCGCCAGGGCACGCCCGCCGCGACGATGGAGGATCAGGTGCCCAAGGCCGTGGTCCAGGAACGCTACGAGCGCCTCATCGCACTGCAGGAGCGCATCTCGCTCGAAGAGAACCAGAAGCAGCTCGGACGTTCGCTCGAGGTGCTCGTCTCGACGGGCGAGGGCAAGAAGGACGTGACGACGCGTCGTCTCACCGGCCGCGCGGAAGACAACCGTCTTGTCCACTTCGAGGTGCCCGACGGCTCCGACCTGCCGCGCCCGGGCGATGTCGTCTCCGTGGAGGTCACGCACGCCGCGCCGTTCTACCTGCTGGCGGATGCCCCCACCGGTCAGCCGCTGCGCATTCGTCGGACGCGTGCGGGCGACGCCTGGGACCGAACGCAGGCGGAGTCCTGCGGCGTGCCCGCACCGGCCGGCGAGGCGGGCGCCCCTCGGGCCGTCTTGCTCGGGCTGCCGACACTCCGCATCGGCGGGTGACGACGGGCGATATCGCCGCGCCGCGGGTGAGCACGGGCGAGGGTGCCGCGCCGCGGCTGTGGGCGATCGTCGGAGCGACCGGAACCGGGAAGACGGGCCTGTCGCTCGACCTCGTCGATGCCCTCGCGCGCCGCGGGCGTTCTGCGGAGATCGTCAACGCGGATGCCATGCAGCTGTACCGCGGGATGGACATCGGCACCGCCAAGCTTCCCGAAGCCGAGCGGCGCGGCATCCCTCATCATCTGTTCGACATTCTCGCGGTGACGGAGGAGGCCGCGGTCGCCTGGTATCAGGGAGTCGCGCGTGAGACCGTCGCGCAGGTGCATGCGCGCGGGGCGGACGCGATCCTCGTCGGCGGCTCCGGGCTGTACGTCTCGAGCGTGCTGTGGGATTTCCGCTTCCCGCCGCGCGACCCGGCCGTGCGAGCGGAACTCGAGCGCGAGCTCGACGACCTCGGTCCCGGCGTCCTCTACGAGCGACTGCGTGCCGCCGATCCGGCCGCGGCGGAGCGCATCGACCCGCGCAACGGCCGACGCGTCGTCCGCGCGCTCGAGGTGCTCGCGCAGGGCGAGGACACTCACGGCGGTGCTCTCCCGGCGGCGCCGGAGCTGTGGCATCCCCTCACCTCCGTCGTCGGAACGGGCATCGAGCGGGAGACGCTCGTCGGACTCCTCGACGCACGGGTCGAACGCATGTGGGACCAGGGGCTGCTCGACGAGGTGGCCCGGCTGCGGGCCGAGGGCATCGAGCGGGGAGTGACCGCGTCCCGTGCGATCGGCTACGCGCAGGCCCTGGCGGAAGTGCGCGGGGAGATGACGCGCGCGGAGGCGATCGCCGAGACGCAGGCGCTCACGCGACGGTACGCGCGCCGTCAGGTGTCGTGGTTCCGTCGGTATGCGGACGTGCGGTGGGTCGACCCCCGCTCCGTCCGCGCGGGGGAACTGATCGGGGAGGTCGGGGCGTGACCGTGGACATTCGTGCCTTCGCGATCGAAGACGAAGACGCGGTCGTGGCCCTGTGGGAGGAGGCGCGGCTCACCCGGCCGTGGAACGACCCGCGCGCCGACATCCGCCGCAAGCTCACCGTTCAGCCGGAGCTCTTCCTCGTCGCCGTCGACGGGGGCGTCGTCGTCGGCACCGTCATGGCCGGGTACGACGGACACCGCGAGTGGCTGTACTACCTCGCTTCGGCCGAGTCGCACCGCGGCCGCGGTGTCGGCCGCGCGCTCGTCGCCGAGGCGGAGCGCCTGCTCGAAGCGCTCGGGTGCCCCAAGGTGCAGCTGATGGTGCGCCCCGACAACGCCGGTGCGCGCGGGTTCTACGACGCGCTCGGCTACGAACCGTTCGAGACGTGGGCCACCGGGCGCCGGCTCATCGTCGACGGTCCCGGAACGTCCTGAGCTCCTGGGCGGGCCCCCGGTCACGCGCCCGCCTCCGATCCCTAGACTGGATGCCATGGCGACTCTCGCGTTCACCAAAGGGCACGGCACGGGCAACGATTTCGTGGTCGTGTCCGACCCCGACGGCGAACTCGACCTCTCCGAAGAGCAGGTCGCGATCCTCTGCGACCGCCACTTCGGCATCGGTGCCGACGGCTTGCTGCGCGTCGTACGTTCGTCCGCGATCGATGAGGGAGCGGATGCCGCGGTCTCGGGCGCGGAGTGGTTCATGGACTACCGCAACGCCGACGGCTCGAAGGCGGAGATGTGCGGCAACGGCACGCGGGTCTTCGCCCGCTACCTGACCGACACCGGGCTGGCCGACATCTCCGGCGGACTGCGCATCGGCACGCGCGCGGGCGTCAAGACGCTGACGCGCAGCGACCGTGGCTTCGAGGTCGACCTGGGCGAGTTCCGAATCGAGCCGGGCGAGGTCCTCGTGCGCGCCAAGGGGCTGCCGGTGGCGCGCCCCGGCGTCGGGATCGACGTCGGCAACCCCCACGTCGTCGTCGCCCTCTCGTCGGAGAACGAGCTCGACGGGCTCGAACTGGCCTACCAGCCGGTGCTCGACCCGGCTCCGGCCCGTGGCGCGAACGTCGAGTTCGTGGTCCCGGCCGATCCGCTCGTGCGCGACGGGGTGGGGGCGATCACCATGCGCGTGTTCGAACGCGGCGTCGGCGAGACGCTGAGCTGCGGCACCGGCGTTGCGGCGGCGGCTCTCGCCGTACGCCACTGGGCGGGACCGGCCGCTCCCGACTCGTGGATCGTCGAGACGCGGGGCGGAACGCTCGGGGTCCGCGTCGCTGAGGGGCGCGTGTTCCTCTCGGGACCGGCATCCCTCGTCTTCACCGGCGAGGTCGCGCTCGCCTGAGGGCTCGCGGAGCCGGGGCTCAAACCCCGTCGGTGACGATGTCGATCGGCTCGCTCGGCGGCGAGCCGTGGCGGCGCACTCGAAGCACCCGGTAGCCGCGGCCCGTCGCGGCGCGGTGGACCGAGAAACCCGTCGCGAAGGTGGCGGCGAGCCACCGCTGCAGGGAGTCGGAGCCGAGGTTCCGCTGCACGACGAACCATCCGTCCGAGCGCTCGGCGAGGCGCGGGATCCAGTGCTCGAGCATGCCGTGCAGTTCGTTCTTGCCCACGCGGATCGGCGGGTTGGAGCGGATCGTGCGGAAGGAGATGCCCTCGGGAACATCCTCGGGGCGGACGGCGTTGACATTGGTGAGGCCGAGGAGCTCCGCGTTCTGCCTCACGAGGTCGAGAGCTCGCTCGTTGACGTCGACCGCCCAGATCGTGGCGTGCGGCGCGTCCAGCGCCAGGCTCAGCGTGATCGGCCCCCACCCGCTCCCCAGGTCGAGGAAGTTCCCACCGGCGGGCGGAGCGGGGGTGTTGGCCAGCAGCACCGAGGTGCCGGCATCCAGTCGGTCGGGGCTGAACACGCCGCCGGCGGTCACGACTTCGAGCTCACGCCCGGCGAGGGTGACGCGGAGGCGGCGGAACTGTTCGGGACTCGACGGCGACGCGCTGAAATAGTGGTCGCTCCCCATGCGGGAAGCGTACCGGACCGGAGCCTCCGTCGTGGGGGCGACTAAAGTGCGAGGATGCCGCGGCACAGTCCGCGGACGAAAGGAACACATGACCGAACAGACCACACCCCCGAGCACCGACGGGTCGCCGGTGGACCCGGTCGACCGCGTGCTCGCGCTCGCCGATGCGCACCGGGGGGTCCGGGTCTTCGGGGCGGCGCAAGCCCTTCAGGATGCCTCGACGGCGTACGGCGGATCGAGCGACGGAGATCAGTGGGATCGCGAGGAGCGTGCGGCGCTGCGGCGTGTCCCCGGTCTCTCCACCGAGCTCGAGGACGTCACCGAGGTCGAGTACCGCCAGCTGCGCCTGGAGAACGTCGTGCTCGTGGGCGTTCACCCCCAGGGGGAGCAGACGGATGCCGAGAACTCCCTCCGCGAGCTGGCCGCCCTGGCCGAGACCGCCGGTGCAGTCGTGCTCGACGGCGTGCTGCAGCGTCGGCCGCACCCCGACCCCGCGACCTACGTCGGTCGCGGTAAGGCGGAGGAGCTCCGCGACATCGTCGCGGCGGTCGGCGCGGACACCGTCATCGCCGACACCGAACTCGCCCCCAGCCAGCGACGCGCCCTGGAGGACGTCGTCAAGGTGAAGGTCATCGACCGCACCACCGTGATCCTCGACATCTTCAGCCAGCACGCCAAGAGCCGCGAGGGTAAGGCGCAGGTCGAACTCGCGCAGCTCGAGTACCTGCTCCCGCGCCTGCGCGGTTGGGGCGACTCGATGTCGCGCCAGGCCGGTGGCCAGGTCGGCGCCGGCGGCGCGGGCATGGGATCGCGCGGTCCCGGTGAGACGAAGATCGAGCTGGATCGTCGCCGCATCCGCACGCGCATGGCCCAGCTACGCAAGCAGCTCCGGGACTTCGCGCCCGCCCGCGAGGCCAAGCGCGCCGAGCGCAAGCGCCACACGATTCCGTCCGTCGCGATCGCCGGGTACACCAACGCCGGCAAATCGAGCCTGTTGAACCGGCTGACCAGCGCCGGTGTCCTGGTCGAGAACGCCCTGTTCGCGACCCTGGATGCCACCGTCCGCCGCTCCGAGACCACGGACGGCCGCGTGTACACGCTGACCGACACCGTGGGCTTCGTGCGCAACCTGCCGCACCAGCTCGTCGAGGCGTTCCGCTCGACGCTGGAGGAGGTCGGCGGCGCCGACGTCATCCTGCATGTCGTGGACGGGTCGCACCCCGACCCCGCCGCGCAGCTGTCGACGGTGCGCGACGTCATGGGCGACGTGGATGCCGATTTCGGTCACGAGATCGTGGTGTTCAACAAGGCCGACCTGTTGAGCCCGGATGACCGGCTCGTTCTGCGCGGGCTCGCGCCCGCTGCGCTGTTCGTGTCGTCGCGCACGGGCGAGGGCATCGCCGAGCTCCGCGCCGCCATCGAGGCGGCGCTGCCGCTCCCCGCCGTCGAGGTCCAGGCGGTCGTGCCCTACGACCGCGGCGACCTCGTGTCGGCGGTGCACGAGACCGGTCTCATCGTCGCGCAGGAGCACCGCGAGCAGGGAACGTTCCTGCACGCGCACGTCGGCGCTCGCCTCGCCGCCGAGCTCGCGCCGTTCACCGGCTGACGCACGTTCCCCCGAAGACGCCCCGCCGCACCGGCGGGGCGTCTTCGTGTCCCCGGAGAGGTGTTCAGTCGAGGGAGACCGGAGCGACCCCGGGCGTCTGGAACCCGAACACCGCGCCCAGGAAGCCGAGTTCGCGGCTGAGCGAGTCGACGACGGTCTCGGCCCGGCGGAAGCCATGCCCCTCGCCCTCGTACAGGACGTAGGCGTGCGGGATGCCGTGAGCCGCGAGGGAGTCGCGGATGGCCTCGGCCTGGGACGGGGGCACCACCCGGTCTTCCGAGCCCTGCAGGATCAGGAGCGGCACGCGGAAGCGTTCGGGGTGCGAGAGCGGCGAGCGGTCGACGTAGACGGCTTCGGCGTCGGGCAG
Source organism: Microbacterium sp. T32 (assembly GCF_001619615.1). Classification (GTDB taxonomy): domain Bacteria; phylum Actinomycetota; class Actinomycetes; order Actinomycetales; family Microbacteriaceae; genus Microbacterium. Next base: position 30,793 of record NZ_LQQP01000016.1, on the reverse strand, counting down.
CGGCCCGATGAGGCCATCGAGGTACCGGGCCTCGAAGTCGTGCGTATCCTCCGCGAGGGCGCGGGCGTCGCCCACGCCGTATCGGGAGATGCCGGCCGAGAACACGTCCGTGTTCGTCACCGCCGCGAGAACGGTCCAGCCGCCCGCGGACCCGCCCTCGATCGCGAGACGTTCGGGGTCGGCGAGACCCGCGGAGGCGAGAGCGGATGCCGCTGCCGCCACGTCGTCGACGTCCACGACGCCCCACTGACCGAGGAGGCGCTCGCGGTACGCACGGCCGTAGCCGGTCGAGCCGCCGTAGTTGACGTCGAGGACGCCGATGCCGCGGCTCGTGAAGAACGCCGTCTTCGCCGAGGGTGCCGGGCCGACATGGGAGGTCGGACCGCCGTGGACGAAGACGACGTACGGCCGCCGCTCGCCCTCGGGGGCGACGGCATCGGGGTGCGTGGGCGGGTAGGCGAAGGCGTGCACCGGGCCGTGCGGGCCCTCGGTGGTGAGGGTGCGGGCGGATGGCATCCACTCAGGTCCCCAGGAACCCGCGCCCCCCGTGACGAGGTCGACGGCGCCGGTGTCGAGGTCGAGCGACCAGAGTCCCGCGCTCCCGCCCGCGGTCGTGCCGGAGATCAGGGCGCGCGACCCGCGGACGTCGTCGACGGCCGCCCCGGCGACCACCGGGATGCCCGTCGGACGAACGCCGCTCGGCGCGATTTCGACCACCTCATCGCCTCCGTCGGTGCGCACCGCGACGATGCGACCGTCCGTCGTGGCGCCGTACCATCGCGTGCCGAGGACCCAGACCGGCCCGCCCGTGTCGGCGTCGACCGGGGCGACGGGCTGCGGGTCGCCGTCGAGCGCGCGTCGAAAGAGGTTCCAGCGCCCGTCGGGGTCGTCGGCGTAGAGCAATTCGTCGTCGCCGATCCATACGGGCTGCAGGGGCGCCCGCCGGCCGCCGCCCGCGAGGTCCCGCGTCTCGCCGGTGTCCAGGGTGCGGACGCGGAGGATCGTCGCGTCCCAGGGCATGTCGGGATGGTTCCACGCGATCCACGCCAGACGCCGACCGTCCGGCGAGAGCGCGGGGTGCGCGAGAAAGTCGCTGCCGTCCGCGAGCACGACGGGGTCGGAGCCGTCGAGCGGGATCCGGACGATCGCGCGGGACGGGACACGGCCGACGCCGTGCGTCTCACGGATGGCGAGCAGCACGCCGTGCTGCCAGGTGAGTCCGCCATGGCGCACGTCGCCGCTCTCGGGCGTCAGAGGCCGCGCGGAGCCCCCGGGGGTCAGGGCGTAGACCCGTTGGTCGGTCTTCTCGACGTAGAACAGTTCACCGGCGTCGGACGCGGTCCACGCGCCGCCGCCGTACTCGTGCACGGACGAACGCGCGTTCGCCGGTGCGGGGAGGATGGTCTCGACGGACCCGTCGCCGCGGCGTCGCCGCACCGCGACGCGTCCGCCTTCGCTGGGGACGGACTCGCCCCACCACACCTCGTCGCCGACGAAGCGGGCACCGTCCACGCGCGGTGAGGACTGCGACACGGCCTCGGGCGTCAGAGGGGAGGGCCAGGATCCATAGGGGAGCGTCTGGGGCATGGCATCCACCCTACGGATCGGGTCGGACATCCCCACGGTGGCCCTCCCGTCGGGTTCGGACTCCGATCACAGCCGGACGGTGCTCAGCCCCCGACGGTCTGGCGCGTCACGCCCAGGCGCCCCACCCAGTCGCGGATGACCTGGCGCTGACTCGCGTCGCAGGTGTAGCCGTACCCGACGCTGACCTCGTAGTACGAGTACTCGTCGATCGACACTTCGTGGTCGAGCGACCAGCCGTCGAGGAAGGTCAGGGCATAGCAGTCGGCCATGGTCTCGACGTCGCCCCCGAAGGACGCCAGGGCGGCGTCCGTCGGACCCGGGTTGGTGAACTGCAGGACGTGGGCGTACTCGTGGTACGCCGCACCGGTGCGGATCCAGTCCGTCATCGCCGGATCCGTTCGCGTGTCCGCCCGCACGTGGACGGTGAAGGGGTCGGTGCTCGTGACGCACGCCATCGCCGTTGCGCCGCAGGGTGTCGTGTCGTCGAAGACGGTGGACACCCAGCCCCGTCCGATGCTGTCGAGCGTGGCCTCCCAGGCGGTGCCGGACGCGTTCGACGCCGCCTGTTCCGCCACTCCCGCGGACTGCCCCGAGATCTCCGCCGTCAGCTCCTTCAGCACCTCGACGTCCTGGCCGAGACCCGTGGCGTTGCGGCGATGATTCCACGCGCTCTCGGCGAGGTTCTCGACGCGGTTCCAGGGGACGATCGTCGAGTACGGAAGCCCCACGAGCGGGTCGACCGTCGCGTACAGGTCGTCCATCGCCGCTCCGAACTGTTCCTTCCGGTCGATCATCTCCTGCTGCTCGTCGAGGCGTTGCTGCTGATCCGTGATCTTCTGCTGCTGATCCTCGATCTGCGTCCGCGCCTCCTCCAGCTGCGTGACCACCCAGAAGAAACCGAGACCGCCGGCGACCACCACGACGAACAGCAGGACGGACAGGATCACGACGCTCGCCCGCGGGCGACGCGCTCGTGCCGGCGGTGACGGTTCGCCGTTCGGCGCCGCGGGCGCGGGGGCGCCCATCGGGTCCTGCGCGGCAACGGCGGCCGGGTCCGGTGCAGGCGCGGCCGGGAGCCCGGGTGCGGGGTACGGCGGCCCGGCGGCGGGAAGCTCGGGTGCCGACGACGCCGGTGCCGGGGCGGCGGGCGAGGCTGGTGCCGGGGAACCGGCGGACGGCTCGGAGGGCGGGGGATCTGCGGCGGGGGTGTTCGACGACACGGGACTCGCTCTCTCGAGGTGTCCTGTCATGCTAGGGGCCGCCCCCCGTCCGCGGATCGGCCTGTGGACAAGCGCCCCGGGGAACAGCGAAGGCCGGATGCCGCCCTGAGGGGGCATCCGGCCTTCCGGGTCGTCGTTCCCGCGTCAGACCGTCCGCAGGACCGCGACCACACGCCCGAGGACGACGGCCTCGTCGCCCAAGATCGGCTCGAACGCGGAGTTGCGGGGGAGCAGCCACGTGTGGCCGTCGCGGCGGCGGAACGTCTTGACGGTCGCCTCGCCATCGAGCATGGCCGCGACGATCTCGCCGTTCTCCGCGGTCGACTGCGCGCGGACGACGACCCAGTCGCCGTCGCAGATCGCCGCGTCGATCATCGATTCGCCGGACACCTTGAGCATGAACAGCTCGCCCTTGCCGACGAGCTGACGGGGGAGCGGGAAGATCTCCTCGACCTGCTGGTCCGCGGTGATGGGGACGCCCGCGGCGATTCGCCCGACGAGGGGCACGAGGGCGGCATCTCCCACGGCCGGTGCGGTGTCGGCGGGATTCTCGGCGGCGGCGCCGGGCAGATCGATCAGCACCTCCATCGCCCGCGTCTTCCCGGGGTCGCGGCGCAGGTACCCGCTCAGCTCGAGCTGGTTGAGCTGGTGGGTGACGCTGGAGAGCGACTTGAGCCCCACGGCATCGCCGATCTCGCGCATGCTCGGCGGATAGCCGTGCCGCGCGATCGAGCGCTGGATCACCTCGAGGATCGCGAGCTGCTTGTCGCTGAGGCTCTTCCGGCGCCGGGTCTGCGGCCGTTCGCGGCCGGCCGCGGTCGTCGCGTCGGTCATGTGTGCTCCCCTCGCGCCGCGCTTCCGATGCGGCGGAAATTCGAATGTCGGAGGTCCGTGATGAGGTCTCCTCGTCGAAACCGTATCCGGTGGATCACTCGAAGCAGGCGGAGCGCTCCGCGTGTCGCGTTCGATCGGTCTCCGAGAACCCCGGTGTTGACACTCTCACAGTATCGAAGATAGATTCGGAATACAGATTCGCACCACCGCCCTCCCGGCCGAGGGTGGGGTGCGAATCTCTCCCCACTGAGGAGCACACCATGAGCAGCATTGCCGTCACCACCCCCACGACCCGCCTGCGGCTGACCGCGCGCGGGCGCCGCGTGTTCGCCTTCCTGGCCGCGCTGCCCGTGGTGGTCGCGCTCGCCATCGCCGTCGTCGGCGGGGGAGCAGCTCTCGCCTCCAACGAGTCGGGCGCGCCGGCGGGCGCGTTCACCGAGATCACCGTCATGAGCGGCGAGACCCTGTGGTCGATCGCCGAAGACGTCGCGCCGGGTTCCGATCCCCGCGACGTGGTGGCCGAGATCACCCGGTTGAACGCGCTCGAGAACGGGTCCGTCACCGCCGGCCAGCGCATCGCGATCCCCGCGGAGTACACCCCGGGTCGATGATCCAGGCGTGCAGAGCCGCCTACGATGGGTGAGGTGACCGTTCGCCTCGATGACCTGCCGCTTCGCGACGACCTGCGGGGAATGACTCCTTACGGAGCACCCCAGGCTGCGCTTCCCGTCGCTCTCAATGTGAACGAGAACACGCATCCGGTCCCCTCCGAGGTGGCCGACGACATCCTGGATGCCATCGCCCGGGCGCTGCGCGACGTCAACCGGTACCCCGACCGCGAGTTCACCGGACTCCGAGAGGCGTTCGCCGACTACCTGGGCAACGGGCTGACGCGCGAGCAGATCTGGGCGGCCAACGGCTCCAACGAGGTCCTGCAGCACATCCTGCAGGCGTTCGGTGGTCCCGGTCGACGAGCCCTGGGCTTCACTCCGACGTACTCGATGTACCCCATCCTGACCCGCGCCACCGGCGCGGAATGGGTCGCGGCCGAGCGTGAGCACGACTACACGTTGAGCCCGGCGTTCGCCGCCGACCAGGTCGTGCGCGAGAACCCCGACATCGTCTTCCTGTGCGCACCGAACAACCCGACGGGAACCCCTCTCGGTCTCGACGTCATCGAAGCGGTCTACGCCGTGACCGACGGCATCGTGATCGTGGACGAGGCGTACCACGAGTTCGCGCCGCACGACGCGCCGTCTGCGGTGACGCTCCTGGCCGGTCGGCCGCGTCTCGTCGTCTCCCGCACCATGAGCAAGGCCTTCGCCTTCGCCGGCGCCCGTGTCGGCTACCTCGCCGCGGACCCGGCGCTGATCGACGCGCTGCGGCTCGTGCGCCTGCCCTACCACCTGAGCGCCCTCACGCAGGCGGCGGCGACGGCTGCGCTCGGCCACGCCGAGACGATGCTGTCCATGGTCGACGAGATCGTGGCCCAGCGCGACCGCATCTCGGCCACCGTCGCGGCCCTCGGCTACGTCGCGCACGAGTCCTGGACGAACTTCGTGCTGTTCGGAGGCGTCGACGACCCCGCGGCGACGTGGAAGGCGCTGTACGACCGCGGCGTGCTCATCCGCGACGTCGGCATCCCTCACCACCTCCGCGTCACCGCCGGGACGGCCGACGAGACCACCGCGTTCCTGGACGCCCTGGCCTCGGTAGGATCGCGAGCATGACCGGCCCCGTCACGTCCCGCACCGCCACGATCGTCCGCGAGACGAGCGAGTCGCGGGTGGAGCTGTCGCTGGATCTGGACGGCACCGGTGCGAGCGAGATCTCGACGAGTGTGCCGTTCTTCGACCACATGCTCACGGCGTTCGCGAAGCACTCGCTGACCGATCTGCGCGTGACGTCGACGGGCGACACCCACATCGACGCGCACCACACCGTGGAGGACACTTCGATCGTCCTCGGCCAGGCGATCCGTCAGGCGCTCGGTGACAAGTCCGGCATCGCGCGCTACGGCGATGCGCTCGTCCCGCTCGACGAGGCGCTCGCGCAGGCCGTCGTCGACATCAGCGGTCGCCCGTACCTCGTCCACACCGGCGAGCCGGTCGGCTTCGAGCAGCACCTCATCGGCGGCCACTTCACCGGGTCGCTCGTGCGCCACTCGTTCGAGGCGATCTCGATCCACGCGGCCCTGACCGTGCACGTCCGCGTCCTCGGGGGCCGCGACCCGCATCACATCGCCGAGGCGGAGTACAAGGCGCTCGCCCGCGCGTTCCGTCAGGCCAAGGCTCTCGACCCGCTCGTCGACGGCATCCCGAGCACGAAGGGTGCGCTGTGACCAAGCCCGTCGTCGCCGTCCTCGACTACGGTTCGGGCAACGTCCACTCGGCGGTCAAGGCGCTCATCGAGGCCGGAGCCGACGCGCGTCTGACCTCCGACCGCTCGCTCCTGCTCGACGCGGATGGGCTCCTCGTCCCCGGTGTCGGGGCGTTCAGCGCGGTCATGGGCGCCCTCAACGCCAGCCGCGGCGGCGAGATCATCGACCGGCGCCTTGCGGGTGGCCGTCCGGTGCTCGGCATCTGTGTCGGCATGCAGGTCATGTTCGGCCGCGGCATCGAGCGCGGCACCGACACCGAGGGCCTGGGGGAGTGGCCGGGTACGGTGGCGGAGCTCTCCGCCCCGGTGCTTCCGCACATGGGCTGGAACACCGTCTCCGCGGGCGAGGGTTCGCGTCTGTTCGACGGCATCGGCGACGAGCGGTTCTACTTCGTGCACTCGTACGCGGCGCAGGAGTGGGCGCTCGAGGTGACGCCTCCCTTCCCCGAGCCGGTGCTGACCTGGTGCACCTACGGCGCGCCGTTCCTCGCGGCGGTCGAGAACGGCCCGCTCGCCGCGACGCAGTTCCACCCCGAGAAGTCGGGAGAGGCCGGCATCCGGCTCCTCGCGAATTGGATCGACGGGCTGGGCGCGACTACTGTGTGACCTCGTGCCCGGGCCGGCGAGAGGCGCCTGCCGGCACGAGGAGCCATGAACGATTTCGCGTCCACGCCCGAGCTTGTCCTTCTCCCCGCGGTCGACGTCGCCGACGGCAAGGCCGTCCGACTGACCCAGGGCGAGGCCGGCACCGAGACCAGCTACGGCGACCCCGTGGATGCCGCCCTGGATTTCGCGCGTCAAGGCGCGGCCTGGATCCACCTGGTCGACCTGGATGCCGCCTTCGGGCGTGGCAACAACACCGCGGTGATGCGCAAGGTCATCAAGCAGGTCAAGGGCGTGCAGGTCGAGTTGTCCGGTGGCATCCGTGACGATCGCTCGCTCGAAGCCGCCCTCGAGAGCGGCGCGACGCGCATCAACCTCGGTACGGCCGCCCTGGAGAACCCGGAGTGGGCCGCCGACGTCATCAACCGCTACGGCGAGGCGATCGCGGTGGGACTCGACGTGCGCGGTACGACGCTCGCCGCCCGCGGCTGGACGCGTGACGGCGGCGACCTGTGGACGGTCCTCGAGCGCCTCGAGGACGCCGGCTGCAGCCGTTACGTCGTCACCGATGTCACCAAGGACGGCACGCTTCGCGGCCCGAACCTGGAGCTGCTCCGCGAACTCACCCAGCGCACGCCCAAGCCCATCGTGGCGTCGGGCGGCGTGTCGAGCCTCGACGACATCGCCGCGCTCCGCGAGCTCGTGCCGCTCGGCGTCGAGGGCGCGATCGTGGGCAAGGCGCTCTACGCGGGCCAGTTCACCCTGGCCGAGGCGCTGGATGTCGCCGGACACTGACGATCCCCACGGCCACGGTCCGCACCACGGCGGTCCGCGCGCGGATTCGGCCGGCCTCCCGTGGGAGGGGCGGCGGTTCGAGGCCAACCCGCACTCGGGTGACGACGGCTCCGCAGACCCGACGCTGCTCGCCGCGCTCGAGGCGTTCTCCGCCGGTACCGGTGACGCGACCGACGTCGTCGAGGCCTACCGTACGGCGCGTCTGCTGATCCCGCTCGTCGCGGAGAAGGGCGACCACGGCATCGGACCGCACGGGCTCGAGGTCGACAAGACCCAGGAGCTCTCCATCGTCACGGTCGCCGCGCCCGACGGTCGCAAGGTTCTGCCCGTGTTCAGTTCCGTTGCGGCAATGCAGCGCTGGGATGCGACGGCGCGCCCCGTCCCGGCCGACGGTCGTCGGACGGCCCTCGCCGCGGCATCCGAGGACACCGAGCTGATCGTCATCGACCCGACCTCCGACACGGAGTTCGTGCTGCGCCGACCGGCCGTGTGGGCGATCGCGCAGGGCGAGTCGTGGGAGCCGGCCCACGTGGCCCCGGCGGTATTCACGGGGCTGCAGGAGAGCATCTCCGGCGAGCTCGCGGTCCTCGACCTGGCCGTCCAGCCGGGCGACCCGACGGGTCGCCTCCGCGGCCCCGAGCTGGTCGTCCACCTCCAGTTGATGTCGGGTCTGGAGCAGGAGGAATTGGATGCCGTGCTCGCGCGTCTCGCGCGCCGCTGGGCCGCGGACGACCGCATCGCGGTTCTCGTGGACTCGCTGACGGTCAAGCTGCACCGCAGCGCCGACGTCTGACGCGCCGAGTCCCACGCACCCACGGGTGTCACCGAGGAGCCGTCCTGCGGCACAGGCGGAGGGATGCCGTCCTCCCCAGGCGCACCCTGCCCCGCAGCTCTCATGCCCCACGGGTGTCACCGAGGAGATGTCCTGCGGCACAGGCGGAGGGGTGCCCTCCTTTCCAGGCACACCTTGACCCGCAGCTCTCATGCCCCACGGGTGTCACCGAGGAGCCGTCCTGCGGCGGCACAGGGCGGAGGGATGCCGTCCTCTCGAGGCAATCGGGGTAGGGGCCCTGTTCTTGCCTCGAGAGGACGGCATCCCGGAGCCCGGTACCCCCACGGAATGAGCGACCTAGTTGACGGGACCCGTCCACTTTTCGCCCGGCCCCTTACCGATCGGGTCGGGGATGACGGAGGCTTCGCGGAAGGCGAGCTGCAGGGACCGGAGGCCGTCGCGGAGCGAGCGCGCATGCATGTCGCTGATCTCGGGGGCCCCGGCGGTGATGAGACCGGCGAGGGCGTTGATGAGCTTTCGGGCCTCGTCGAGGTCGATCTGCTGCTGGGGGTCGTCGGCGAGTCCGACCTTCACCGCGGCGGCGCTCATCAGGTGCACGGCGGTGGTGGTGATGACCTCGACGGCCGGGACGTCGGCGATGTCGCGGGTGGCGGAGGCGGAGGCGCGCTCCTGCTCCTCCCACCGTGCGAGACGCTCGGGATCCTGTGCGGCGCGGGCGTCGTCGGGGGAAGTCGTGTCCACGTGGTTCTCTCTGCTAGACTGTGGCGGGCTTCGGAGCGTTCTGCTCCGTACGAAAGAGGATCACATCCCACCCGCGCTTGCCGCTCCAGGCTACCGGGTTCCCGCACTCCGCTGCGTTTCGCACGGGGTTGTTCGGGTGCAGAAGCCGGTGCTCATCGCACCGAGCCGGGTGGCGTGTACTCCTCTTCGCCCGTGGTCCACCAGGATCACGGCGGCCGTCATCCGCAGACAAGAGGAGTTCCGCATCAGCGATCCCCGCACCAACGAGCGCATCCGAGTCCCGGAAGTCCGCCTCGTCGGACCCAACGGCGAGCAGGTCGGCATCGTCCGTATCGAAGCTGCGCTACGTCTGGCCCAGGAAGCGGACCTCGACCTGGTCGAGGTCGCGCCGAACTCGCGGCCGCCCGTGGTCAAGATCATGGACTACGGCAAGTTCAAGTACGAGGCTGCCCAGAAGGCCAAGGAAGCGCGTCGCAACCAGGCGAACACCGTCCTCAAGGAGGTCCGGTTCCGTCTGAAGATCGAGGCGCACGACTACACGACCAAGCTGAAGCGCGCCGAGGGCTTCCTGCAGGCGGGTGACAAGGTCAAGGCGATGATCCTGTTCCGCGGTCGTGAGCAGTCCCGTCCCGAGCAGGGTGTGCGCCTGCTCCGTAAGTTCGCCGAGGACGTCGCCGAGTTCGGCACGGTCGAGTCGAACCCCACGATCGACGGCCGCAACATGGTGATGGTGATCGCGCCGCACAAGAACAAGTCCGAGGTCAAGACCGAGCAGAACGCCCAGCGCGCTGCGAACCGTGAAGCGGCCCGGAGCGCCGCCCGCGGCGACTCGGCCCCCGCGGAACAGCCCACCTCGGCACCGGCCGAGTAAGGCCCCCCGAACTCCCGCCCGGCGGGAAACACAACGAAGGAAGAGACATGCCGAAGCAGAAGACCCACTCGGGTGCCAAGAAGCGCTTCAAGGTCACCGGCAGCGGGAAGATCAAGAAGCAGCAGGCGAACCTCCGCCACAACTTCGAGGGCAAGCCCACCAAGCGCACCCGTCGTCTGTCGGCGGACAAGATCCTCGCGCCGGGTGACGCCAAGGTCGCCAAGAAGCTGCTCGGTATCTGAGCGTCCGCGAGATTTAAGGAAGATTAGTCATGGCTAGAGTCAAGCGGGCCGTCAACGCCCACAAGAAGCGTCGCGTCATCCTCGAGCGCGCCTCCGGTTACCGGGGTCAGCGTTCGCGCCTGTACCGCAAGGCGAAGGAGCAGGTCACCCACTCGCTCGTCTACGCGTACCGCGACCGTCGCAAGCGCAAGGGCGACTTCCGTCGTCTGTGGATCCAGCGCATCAACGCCGCGAGCCGCCAGAACGGCCTCACGTACAACCGCTTCATCCAGGGCCTCGGCCTCGCGGGCGTGCAGGTCGACCGTCGCATGCTCGCCGAGCTCGCGGTCAACGAGCCCGCCGTGTTCGCTTCGCTCGTCGCGACGGCCAAGGCCGCGCTGCCCAGCGACGTCAACGCCGCCAAGACCGCGTAAGACCGGTTCTTTCTGAACGGGCGTCCTCTTCGGAGGGCGTCCGTTCGGCGTTTCTGCGCTGGTTCTCGGGGTGCATGCCTCCCGCGCCATACACTGGGGGCGTGCTGGAGAACCCTCGTTCGCCGCGGGTGCGCGCCGTGGCCAAGCTGAGCAAGCGCGCCGCTCGGCAGGAGACCGGTCTGTTCCTCCTCGAGGGTCCGCAGGCTGCGCGGGAGGCGCTGGCGTGGGCGTCCGAGACGGTGCTCGAGCTATATGCGACCCCGACGGCTCTCGAGAAGCACACCGATGTGCGGGACGCGGCGATCGACGCCGGCGTCGACCTGCAGTACACGACCGAGGCGGTCCTGGATGCCATGGCCGACACGGTCACGCCGCAGGGCATCGTCGCGGTGGCCCGGCAGTCGCCGACGGCGCTGAAGGACATCCTCGCGGAGGGCCCGACGCTGCTGGCGATCTGCGAGGAGGTGCGCGACCCGGGGAACCTGGGCACCATCATCCGCGCGGCCGACGCCGCCGGCGCGGACGCCGTGATCCTCACGGGGCGAACGGTCGACCTGTACAACCCCAAGGTGGTGCGTTCCACCACGGGCTCGCTGTTCCACCTCCCCGTGGCGGTCGATCTCGAGCTCGCCGACGTCGTGGAGCGCGTGCACGAGGCCGGTCTCCGCGTCGTCGCGGCCGACGTCGGGGGCGATGACTTCGTGGCATCCCGGGGCTTGCTCTCCCAGCCGACGGCGTGGCTGTTCGGCAACGAGGCCCGCGGTCTCGACGACGCCGCGCTCGCGTTCGCGGACCAGTCGTTGCGCCTCCCCATCTACGGCCGTGCGGAGTCGCTGAACCTCGCCACCGCCGCGAGCGTGTGCCTCTACGAGACGGCGTTCGCGCAGCGTGCAGGCTGAGCCCGGGCTGTTACAGAACGGTTAAGGCCGACGCCACGAGGTGGCGCATTCTGATCCATCTCATAGGGTGGACGGATGGCATCCGTTCCCCCGGCGGGCCCTGAGCCCCTTGTCGTCCTCTCCGACGTGCAGAAGCACTACGGCCAATTCCAGGCGCTGAAGGACATCGATCTCACCGTCGACCGCGGCGAGGTCGTGGTCGTCATCGGCCCGTCCGGCTCCGGCAAGTCGACCCTGTGCCGCACGATCAACCGCCTCGAGACGATCACGAGCGGCACGATCACGATCGATGGCGCTCCGCTCCCCGAAGAGGGGAAGGGTCTCGCGAAGCTGCGCGCCGATGTCGGCATGGTCTTCCAGTCCTTCAACCTCTTCGCTCACCTGACGATCCTCGAGAACGTCACGCTGGGTCCGATCAAGGTCCGCAAGATGAAGAAGGCGGATGCCGAGAAGGAGGCGCGCGCGCTCCTGGACCGTGTGGGCGTCGGGCACCAGGCCGACAAGCTCCCGGCGCAGCTCTCCGGCGGTCAGCAGCAGCGCGTGGCCATCGCCCGCGCGCTGGCGATGAAGCCGAAGGTCATGCTCTTCGACGAACCGACGTCCGCGCTCGATCCCGAGATGATCAACGAGGTCCTCGACGTCATGGTGGGCCTCGCCGCCGACGGCATGACGATGATCGTCGTCACCCACGAGATGGGCTTCGCCCGCAAAGCCGCGAACCGTGTGGTGTTCATGGCCGACGGGCAGATCGTCGAGCAGGCGACCCCCGAGCGCTTCTTCACCCAGCCCGAATCCGACCGAGCGAAGGACTTCCTCTCGAAGCTCATCACCCACTGACTCCGCGGCGGAACGACGGTGTTCCGCTGCCCGCATCGCCTCCGGCACACGTGCCATCCCCCCGTATCCCCTCCGCACAGCACACGTAACCAAGGAGACATCACATGCGTAAAGCACGCTTCCTGACCGGCGCGGGCATCCTCGCCGCCGGACTTCTGGCCCTCACGGCCTGCAACAGCGGCACCCCCGGTTCGCCCGATGCCGGCTCCGGCGAGGGTTCCTCCGACGCCCCCGTCTGGGGCGAGGTAGCGTCGAACGTGACGATCGACGGCAGCCAGACCTTCGAGAAGATCAGCTCGGCGGGCAAGGTCGTCATCGGTGTGAAGGAAGACCAGCCCGGCCTCGGCTACCTCGACCCGGTGACGGGCGAGCGCAAGGGCTTCGACGTCGACATCGCCCGCTGGATCGCCGCCTCGCTCGGCTACGACCCGGCCGACGAGTCGAAGGTCGAGTACAAGGCCATCGCGTCGGCGAACCGCGAGCAGGCGCTGATCAACGGCGACATCGATTATTACGTCGGCACCTACTCGATCACCGACAAGCGCAAGGAGCAGATCTCCTTCGCCGGCCCGTACTTCCTGACCGGTCAGGGGCTGCTGGTCGCGGCCGACGACGACAACATCACCGGCAAGGACTCGCTCACCGCCGACACGACGGTCTGCTCGGTGACCGGCTCCACGCCGATCCAGCGCATCCGCGAGCAGACCCCCGCCAAGGTGGTCGAGTTCGACACCTACTCGCAGTGCGTCGAGAAGCTGAAGAACGGCGAAGTGGATGCCGTCACCACCGACGAGGCCATCCTCCTCGGCTACGCCGCCCAGGACCCCGACAACCTCAAGATCGCGGGCGAGCCCTTCAGTGAGGAGCGCTACGGCGTCGGCCTCACCAAGGGCGACACGGCGTTCCAGGAGTTCGTGAACACGCTGTTCACCGACGGCGGATCGACCTGGCAGGCCATCTTCGAGAAGAACCTCGGTGCCTCGGGCGTCGAGGGCACGCAGCCCGCGGTCGACCCCGCCGGTTGATCACGCGGTGCGGGCGGCGTGAACGCGCCGCCCGCACCTTCGACCTCGTCGATCACGAGAAGACAGGAAGCAACCGGTGAATCAGATTTTCGACTACCCCGACCTGTGGGCGCAGGCCCTGTGGGGGACCGTCGTGCTGTTCGTGGGCGGTGGCGCGATCGCCATCGTGCTCGGGTTCGTCGTCGCGGCGATGCGCGTCTCGCCGGTGCCGATCGCGCGAGCGGTCGGCGCGGTGTATGTGAACTGGATCCGCAACACCCCGCTGACGCTGGTGCTGTTCTTCTTCGCGTTCTGCGTCCCTCTTCTGATCGATGTTCCGCGGGGCTTCTTCCTCCCGCTCGCCGTCTGCGGCCTGGGGATCTACACCGCGACATACGTCGCCGAGACGATCCGCTCCGGCATCAACACGGTGCCGGTCGGACAGGCGGAGGCGGCGCGGGCCCTCGGGCTGGGGTTCGGCCAGGTCATGACGCTCGTGGTCCTCCCGCAGGCGACCCGGTCCGTCATCCCGCCGATGGTCAGTGTCTTCATCGCCCTCCTGAAGAACACCACCGTCGCCTCGGGCTTCTCGGTGGTCAACCTCGGGAACATCCGCGCCAACATGAGCGAGAACGGCGAGAACCAGCTTGTGACGATCGTCCTGGTCATGGTGATCTTCGTCCTGCTCGTGCTGGTGCTGTCGGCTCTCCAGAGCGCCGCCGAGAAGAAGTGGAAGGTGGCCCGATGAGCTCCTCCGTCCTCTACGACCTGCCCGGCCCCCGGGCGCGGCTGCGCAACCGGGTCCTCGGCATCCTGACCCTCGTCCTCGTCGCCGCCGTCGTCGCGTTCGTGGTGTGGCGCTTCGTCGACACCGGACAGTTCTCCGCCGCGAAATGGAACGTCTTCACGTACAGCGCCATCTGGGTGCGCTTCGGCGAGGCGACGCTGGCGACCCTCGCGGCTTTCGCCGCCGCGGCGGTCGGGGCGCTCGTCCTCGGCTTCGTCCTCGCGATCGGGCGCATGTCCGACCATGCGTGGGTGCGGCTCCCCGTCGGCTGGATCGTCGAGATCCTCCGCGCCGTCCCGGTGCTCATCTTCATGCTGCTGCTCTACTACGGGCTCCCGGTCATCGGCATCCGGATGTCGTCGTACTGGGCCGTCGTCATCGCCCTCATCGCATACAACGGCTCGGTGCTGTCGGAGGTCATCCGTGCCGGCGTCGAGTCGCTGCCGCGCGGCCAGCGGGAGGCCGGCTACGCGATCGGCCTGCGCAAGGCCGGGGTCATGCGCCTCGTGCTGCTGCCGCAGGCGATCCGGGCGATGCTGCCCGTGATCATCGCTCAGCTCGTGGTCACCCTCAAGGACACCGCGCTGGGCTTCATCATCACGTACCCCGAGTTGCTGTACTTCGCGCGTCTCCTCGGGTCCAACGGCGAGTACGGCTCGCCGCTGATCCCGGCCGCCATGATCGCGAGCGTGATCTACGTCGCCATGTGCCTCGCCCTGTCGTACGCGGCTCACCGCGTCGAGATCGGCCTGCGCCGCTCGCCGAAGGCGTCCCGCGTCGCCGGCGCCGAGCCTCCCGGCCAGACCGGCACCGACACCGAGCTGATCGTCGCTCAGCGCGGGCGGGGCACGCACGACCCCGGTTCGCCGGCCTAGCGTCCTGGACGGGCGGGGGAGTGTCCCCGCCCGTCGGTAGACTCGGTTCTCGTGTCTGACGCACCCGAGATCACCCCCGAGGCCGTCGCCTCCGCCGTCGATGCCGCGCTCGCGGCCGTCGCCGACGCCGCGACCACGGCCGACCTGAAGGCCGCCCGCTCCGCGCACGCCGGGGAGCAGTCGCCGCTGTCGCGACTCAACGCCCAGTTGCGCAACGTCGCCCCCGAGAACAAGGCCGAGTTCGGCAAGCTCGTCGGGCAGGCGCGGGGGCGCGTGAGCCAGGCGTTCGCCGCGCGCGAGGGCGAGCTCGCCCAGGCCGAGACCGCGGCCCGGCTGGAGGCCGAGCGTGTCGACGTCACGGCCCTCCCGCAGCGCGCGCGCGTCGGTGCACGGCATCCCATCTCGCTCCTCCAGGAGCAGGTCTCCGACATCTTCGTCGGCATGGGGTGGGAGATCGCCGAGGGCCCCGAGCTCGAGCACGAGTGGTTCAACTTCGACGCCCTGAACTTCGACGTCGATCACCCGGCGCGCCAGATGCAGGACACCTTCTTCGTCGATCCCGTCGCCCGCCACTTGGTGATGCGCACGCACACGAGCCCCGTGCAGGTGCGGTCGATGCTCGAACGTGACCTCCCGATCTACGTGCTCTGCCCGGGCCGGGTGTACCGCACCGACGAGTTCGATGCGACGCACCTCCCCGTCTTCACGCAGTTCGAAGGCCTCGTGATCGACAAGGGCATCACGATGGCGCACCTGAAGGGCACGCTCGACCACGCGGCGCGCGTCCTCTTCGGTCCCGAGGCGAAGACGCGTTTCCGCGCCAACTTCTTCCCGTTCACCGAACCGAGCGCCGAGCTCGACCTGTGGCATCCCACCTTCAAGGGCGGGGCGCGCTGGATCGAGTGGGGCGGCTGCGGAATGGTGAACCCCAACGTCCTGCGGGCCGCCGGCATCGACCCCGAGGAGTACTCGGGCTTCGCGTTCGGCATGGGCATCGAGCGCACGCTCATGTTCCGCAGCGACGTCCAAGACATGCGCGACATGGCCGAGGGCGATGTCCGTTTCAGCGAGCAGTTCGGAATGGTGGTCTGATGCGCGTCCCGCTCTCCTGGTTGCGCGAGTACGTCGATGTGCCCGCGGAGGCCACGCCCGAAGACGTCCTGGCGGCCCTGGTCTCCGTCGGCTTCGAAGAAGAGGACGTGCACCGCTTCGAGCTCGAAGGACCCATCGTGGTCGGTCAGGTGAAGGAGTTCACGCCCGAGCCGCAGTCCAACGGCAAGACGATCCGCTGGTGCCAGGTCGACGTCGGCGAAGAGAACGGCGGCGTCCGCGGGATCGTGTGCGGCGCGGGCAACTTCTTCGAGGGCGACAAGGTCGTGGTGACGCTCCCGGGTGCGGTGCTCCCGGGGCCGTTCCCGATCGCCGCCCGCAAGACCTACGGCCACGTGTCCGACGGCATGATCGCCTCGGCGCGCGAGCTCGGTCTCGGCGACGAGCACAACGGCATCCTGCGTCTGGTCGACCTCGGAATCGACGCTCCCGTCGGCACCGACGCGATCGCGCTGCTCGGGCTCGACGACGTCGCCGTGGAGATCAACGTCACTCCCGACCGCGGGTACGCGCTGTCGCTGCGCGGCGTCGCGCGCGAGTACTCGCACGCCACGGGCGCGGCGTTCCGCGACCCCGCCGAGCGGGCGTGGGGCGACCTCGACCCGGGTACCGGCTTCCCGATCGCGGTCGACGACCGGGCGCCGATCCGCGGCCGCGTCGGGGCGACGGAGTTCGTCGCGCGCATCGTCCGCGACGTGGACCCCACCAAGCCGACGCCGGCGTGGATGATCGCGCGGCTGACGCTCGCCGGCATCCGTTCGCTCGGCGTCCTCATCGACATCACGAACTACGTGATGCTCGAGCTCGGCGAGCCGATCCACGGGTACGACCTCGACCGGCTGCAGGGCGGGATCACCGTGCGTCGCGCGACCGCGGGCGAGAAGCTGGAGACGCTCGACGGCAAGGTGCGCACGCTGGATGCCGAAGACCTGCTGATCACCGACGAGTCAGGCCCCATCGGTCTCGCCGGCGTCATGGGCGGCGGCACGACAGAGATGACGGATGCCACTCGTAACGTCCTCATCGAGGCCGCGATCTTCGACACCGTGTCGATCGCGCGCACGGCTCGCCGCCACAAGCTCCCGTCCGAGGCGTCGCGTCGCTTCGAGCGCGGCGTCGACCCGAGAATCCCCTTCGCCGCTGCCCGCCGCGTCGCCGACCTCATGGTCGAGTACGCCGGCGGCACGCTCGACACGGCGGTCGGCGGTGCACTCTTCGCCGAGGTCCACATCGACGGCATCCCGCTCCCGGCCGGTTTCGTCCCGGGTCTCATCGGGGTGGCGTACACGGATGCCGAGATCGAGGGCGCCCTGCGCCTGATCGGCTGCACGGTCGAGCCGCGTGACGGCGACTGGCTGGTCGTGCCGCCGTCGTGGCGCCCCGACCTCACCGACAAGTGGACGCTCGCCGAAGAGGTCGCGCGCATCGAGGGATACGACCGCATTCCGTCGGTGCTTCCCACGCCGCCGTCCGGCCGCGGACTCACCTCGGCGCAGCAGGGCCGACGCCGTGTCGCCAACGCGCTGGCCGCGGCGGGCTTCGTCGAGACGCCGTCGTTCCCGTTCACGACCGCGGAGCAGAACGCCCTGCACGGCTCGCCGTCGGGGGAGTCGCTCCCGAGCGTCAGGCTCGCCAACCCGCTCGACGGGCTGGCGCCGTTCCTGCGTCGCTCGCTCGTCCCGGGTCTCCTGCAGGTCGCTCACCGCAACCTGTCGCGCGGCATCGTCGACCTGGCGCTGTTCGAGGCCGGCACGGTGTTCCTGCCCAAGCCGGGCGTGCAGTACGGCACCGCGTCGGTCCCGCCCCTCGCGGTGCGTCCGGATGCCGCGACGCTGACCGCTCTGGATGCCTCCATCCCGCCGCAGCGTCGGCACGTCGCCGTGCTGCTGACGGGTCACCTCGTGGCCAAGCAGCCGGGCCAGCCCGCGGTTGCGGCAGACCTGGCCGACGCGGTCGACGCCGTGCGCGTGCTGGCCGGGGCCGCCGGTGTCGACATCGAGCTCGTCCAGGCGCAGCGCGCCGCACTCCACCCGGGTCGCACGGCGCGTGTGCTCGTCGCCGGCGTCGACGTGGGCTACGTCGGGGAGCTGCTGCCGACGGTCGCGGCGGAGGCGGATCTTCCGGGTCGTGTGCTGGTCGCCGAACTCGACCTCGACGCGCTGCTCGAGCGCGCGCAGGCGCGCGTGGTCGCGGCGTCGCTGTCCGGGTTCCCGGCGGCGACGCAGGACGTATCCGTGGTCGTGCCGGCGGAGGTCGCCGCGGGCGACGTGCGCGCCGCGCTGCTCGAGGGCGGCGCGCCGCTCATCGAGGGCGCCCGCCTCGTCGATGACTACCGCGGTGCGGGGGTGGCGGCGGGTTCCAAGAGCCTGACGTTCGCGCTGCGCTTCCGCGCCGACGACCGCACGCTCACGGCGGCCGAGGCCTCGGATGCCAAGTTGGCCGGTGTCGCGGTGGCGGCGGAGCGGTTCGGCGCGGCGATCCGCGACGGTGACGCGGGAGCGTGAGTCGGCGTATCGGCGCCGGGGCAGTGGTCTGCCCTCATCGCCGACGCGGGGGCAGTCGGAAGTGGTCGGCGATGAGGGCAGTGCCATGAGCATACCCCCAACTTGTCCCCCAAATGGGGGACAAACTGAAAGAAGTCGCTGGATCACCTTTCGGAACGCTCGGATCGGTCGCCCGGACCCCCGATTTGCCCCCGCCGGGCCGCGCCGGATACTCTCGCGGAATGTCGTCGAACGCCGTCCGCAGCGAGGAGCTCTCCGTGAGCACCGTTGCCGTGCGTCGACGTCGGGTCGCACGCCGAGTCTCGGCGACCTCGTAACCCGCCGTCGGTCGGGCATACGGGCGTCGCCGCCCCGGTTCACGCTCATTGCAGCCACAGCCCCGACTTCTAAGGTGGATCCATGACCCTCTCGGTCGCCGTCTCCGGCGCCTCCGGCTACGCGGGCGGCGAGATCCTTCGTCTGCTCGCCGACCATCCCGACGTGGAGATCCGTACGGTCACGGCGCACGCCAACGCCGGGCAGCGGCTGATCTCCCACCAGCCTCATCTGCGCTCGCTCGCGCACCTCGAGCTGCAGGCCACGACGCCCGAGGTGCTCGCGGGGCACGACGTCGTGTTCCTCGCGCTCCCGCACGGACAGTCCGCGGCCTACACCGATGCCCTCGGTGACACGCCGCTCGTGATCGACGCGGGGGCCGACCACCGGCTCACCTCCGCGGCCGACTGGGCCGCGTTCTACGGCGGCGAGCACGCCGAGCCGTGGGCCTACGGCGTGCCGGAACTCCCCGTCGGCGACGGCAAGCAGCGCGAACTGCTGCGGGGCGCGACGCGGATCGCTGCCCCCGGCTGCAACGCGTCCACGGTGTCGCTGTCGCTGGCTCCCGGCGTCGCCGCGGGTGTCATCGATCCGGGCGACATCGTGTCCGTCCTGGCGGTCGGGCCGAGCGGCGCGGGCAAGTCCGCGAAGACGAACCTGCTCGCGAGCGAGATCCTCGGCACCGCCAACCCGTACGCGGTCGGCGGCACCCACCGGCACATCCCCGAGATCCGGCAGGCCCTGGTCGCCGCCGGGGCACCGGCCGATGGCATCCGGATCTCCTTCACCCCCGTTCTCGTCCCGATGGCGCGCGGGATCCTCGCCACCTCGTCCGCCGCGATCCGCGAAGGGGTCTCGGACGCCGAGATCCGCGCGGCGTGGGAGGACGCGTACACCGACGAGCCGTTCGTCCACGTGCTGCCGGAGGGGACGTTCCCCCGGACGGCGGACGTGCTGGGCGCCAACACCGCACTCCTCGGGCTCGCTATCGACCGCGCGGCGAACCGGGTGGTCGTCGTCGGCGCCGTCGACAATCTGATGAAGGGCACGGCGGGAGCCGCGGTGCAGTCCATGAACATCGCGCTGGGTCTCCGCGAGACCACGGCGCTCCCCACGAATGGAGTCGCCCCGTGAGCGTGACCGTCCCCGCAGGGTTCGAGGCGGCCGGTGTCGCCGTCGGATTGAAGTCGACGGGCGCCCGTGACGTCGCGGTCGTCGTCAACCGCGGCCCGCTCAAGGTCGGCGCCGCCGTCTTCACGTCGAACCGGGCGAAGGCCAATCCGATCCTGTGGTCCGAGCAGGTCGTCCGGGACGGTGTCGTCGAGGCGGTCGTCCTGAACTCGGGAGGCGCCAACTGTTTCACCGGATCGTTCGGATTCCAGACGACGCACCAGACCGCCGAGCGCGCGGCGGAGCTCCTCGGCGTCGGCGCGGGCGACGTGGTCGTGTGCTCGACGGGGCTCATCGGCACGGGCGACGAGGTGTTCCGCGCGAAGGTCCTCGACGGCGTCGAGAAGGGGATCGCCGCCCTCTCCGTCGACGGTGGCGAGGATGCGTCGCTCGCGATCATGACCACCGACTCGCGGCCCAAGCGGGCCGAGCACCGCGGCACGGGGTGGAGCATCGGGGGCATGGCCAAGGGCGCCGGCATGCTCGCCCCGGGCCTCGCGACGATGCTGGTGGTCCTCACCACCGACGCCGTCCTGGACTCGGCCGAGGCCGACGCCGCGCTGCGCGCGGCGACGCGCGTGAGCTTCGACCGCCTCGACTCGGACGGGTGCATGTCGACCAATGACCAGGTGACGCTGCTCGTCAGCGGGGCCAGTGGCATCCGGGTGGATGCCGACGAGTTCGCCGACGCGCTCGCTGCGGTGTGCGACGACCTCGCGGCGCAGCTGCAGGGGGATGCCGAGGGTGCCAGCCACGACATCACGATCCGCGTGGTCGGCGCCGCCTCCGAGGACGACGCCGTCGAGGTGGGGCGCTCGATCGCCCGGAACAACCTCTTCAAGGCCGCGATCTTCGGCAACGACCCGAACTGGGGTCGTGTGCTCGCCGCCATCGGCACCACGCGAGCTGCGTTCGACCCGTACGACGTCGACGTCTGGATGAACGGCGTCCGCGTGTGCTCGGCCGGCGGTCCCGACCGCCCCCGTGAGGAGGTCGACCTGACTCCCCGTGCGACCGATCTCCTCGTCGACCTGCGGGTCGGCGACGCCGCGGCCACGATCCGCACGAACGATCTCACGCACGACTACGTCCACGAGAACAGCGCCTACGCCTCATGAGCGACATCGACCTCCAGGACACCGATCCCGCCCAGGCGAGCGAACGGGCAGTGACGCTCGTCGAGTCGCTGCCGTGGGTGCGCAAGTACCGCGACCAGGTGGTGGTCGTGAAGTACGGCGGCAACGCCATGGTGAGCGATGAGCTCCAGGATGCGTTCGCCGCCGACATCGCCTACCTCCGCTACGTCGGGGTGAAACCGGTCGTCGTGCACGGCGGCGGGCCGCAGATCTCCTCCATGCTGAACCGGCTCGACATCCCGAGCGAGTTCCGCGGGGGCTACCGCGTCACCTCGACCGAGGCGATCGGTGTGGTGCGCATGGTGCTGACCGGGCAGATCAACCCGCAGCTCGTCGCCAAGGTCAACGCCCACGGCCCACTCGCGACCGGGCTCAGCGGAGAGGATGCCGGACTCTTCGGCGGCCGTCGCCGCGGCGTCGTGGTCGACGGCGTGGAGCACGACCTCGGCCGCGTCGGCGACGTCGTCACGGTCGACCCGCAGCCGGTCCTCGACCACCTCGCCGCCGGCCGCGTGCCGATCGTCTCGTCGATCGCGCCCGACCTGGACAACCCGGGGACCTCGCTCAACGTCAACGCGGATGCCGCGGCGGCCGCGCTCGCGGTCGCGCTCAACGCGAAGAAGCTCGTCGTCCTCACGGACGTGCCCGGGCTGTACGCGGATTGGCCGAACCGCGACTCGCTCGTGTCGCACCTGACGTCGACCGAGCTGCGCGCGATGGTCCCGAAGCTCGAGTCGGGCATGATCCCGAAGATGCAGGCGTGCCTCGACGCGGTCGACGGGGGAGTGCCCACGGCCGCCATCATCGACGGACGGGTGCCGCACTCGGTGCTCGTCGAACTCTTCACCAGTAAAGGAATCGGAACGGAGGTGGTCGCGTGAACGCGGACACGACACAGGAATCCCCGGGCTCGCGCGGCCCGTCCTGGCAGGAGGATGCCGGACGCGACCTCGTCCGCAGCTTCGGCGACCGCATGGCCCTGTTCGTCCGCGGTGAGGGCGCGTACGTGTGGGACGGCGACGGCAAGAAGTACCTCGATTTCCTCGCCGGCATCGCGGTCGACGCGCTCGGTCACGCCCACCCGGCGTTCGTCGAGGCCGTGGCGACGCAGGCGGCGACGCTCGCGCACGTCTCCAACTACTTCGCGACGCCCCCGCAGCTCGCGCTCGCCGCGCGTCTCAAGCGGCTCGCCGGCACCGGGGATTCCGGGCGCGTCTACTTCGCCAACTCGGGCGCCGAGGCGAACGAAGCGGCGTTCAAGCTGGCCCGGCTGCACGGGCGCGGCACCGACCGGACCCGCATCCTGACGCTCAAAGGCGGGTTCCACGGCCGCACGATGGGCGCCCTGGCGCTCACCGGCAAGCCCGCGCTCCAGGCCGACTTCCTCCCGATGATCGCCGGTGTCGAGCACATCGACGCGACGATCGAGGCGCTCGAGGCCGCGGTGGACGAACACGTCGCCGCCTTCATCGTCGAGCCGATCCAGGGTGAGGCCGGTGTGGTCGAACTGCCCGAGGGGTATCTCGAGGCGGCCCGGGAGATCACCGCGCGCCACGGCGCACTGCTGATCGTGGACGAGATCCAGACCGGCGCGGGCCGTACGGGCGCGTGGTTCGCGTTCCAGCACGCGGGGATCGTTCCGGATGCCATCACGGTGGCGAAGGGCATCGGAGGCGGGTTCCCGATCGGCGCTCTCATCACGTTCGGCGCGGCCAGCGACCTTTTCTTCCCGGGCACCCACGGCTCGACCTTCGGTGGCAACGCGCTGGGCACCGCCGTGGCGGGCGCCGTCCTGCAGGAGATCGAGTCCGCGGACCTCGTCGGCAACGCGGCAGAACGCGAGGCGCAGCTGCGCGACGGCATCGCCGCCCTCGGCTCGCCCCTCATCGCGGGTGTGCGCGGCCGGGGACTCCTCCTCGGCGTGGCGCTGACCCACCCGGTCGCCAAGGCCATCGTGGCCGCGGCGCAGGAGCACGGGCTCATCGTCAACGCCGCGAACGACGAGACGATCCGCCTCGCCCCACCGCTCATCATCGGGGATGCCGAGATCGCCGAGTTCCTGGATCTCTTCGGCGCTGCGCTGGCCACCGTGGCCGATGCCCTCATCATCGAAGGAGTTCCCGCGTGACCCGCCACCTGCTGCGCGACGACGACCTGTCCCCGGCCGAGCAGGCCGAGATCCTGGATCTCGCGCTCGAGCTGAAGAAGGACCGCTGGGCCCAGAAGCCGCTGGCCGGTCCGCAGACCGTCGCCGTGATCTTCGACAAGTCCTCGACTCGTACGCGCGTGTCCTTCGCGGTCGGCATCGCCGATCTGGGCGGTTCGCCGCTCATCATCTCCACCGCGAACAGCCAGCTCGGCGGCAAGGAGACCCCTTCCGACACGGCGCGCGTCCTCGAGCGGCAGGTCGCCGCCATCGTGTGGCGCACCTACGCCCAGGCGGGCCTCGAGGAGATGGCCCGCGGGACCCGCGTCCCGGTCGTGAACGCTCTGAGCGACGACTTCCACCCGTGCCAGCTGCTCGCCGATCTGCTCACGATCCGTGAGCACAAGGGTGAGCTCAAGGGTCTCACGCTGTCGTTCTTCGGTGACGGCCAGAGCAACATGGCGCACTCGTACGTGCTCGCCGGGGTCACCGCCGGGATGCACGTCCGCGTCGCGTCGCCCGCGGACTACGCGCCCCGTCCGGACGTGATCGCGGATGCCGAGCGCATCGCCGTCACGACCGGCGGTTCGATCACGTTGATCGACGACCCCGCGGCCGCGGCATCCGGGGCCGACGTCGTCGTCACCGACACCTGGGTCTCGATGGGCAAGGAAGAGGAGAAGATCGCACGCATCCGCGATCTCGGCGGATTCAAGGTCACCACTGACCTCATGTCGCGGGCCGACGAGGACGCGATCTTCATCCACTGCCTCCCCGCCGACCGCGGCTACGAGGTCGAGGCCGAGGTCATCGACGGCCCGCAGAGCGTCGTGTGGGACGAGGCCGAGAACCGGCTGCACGCCCAGAAGGCGCTGCTGGTGTGGCTGCTGCGCCAGGACTGACGCCGCGCGCGAACCGGGCGTGGCGCCGTTTCGACGGCCCCGCTCGGCTCGTCGGGATCGATCTGGCGCGCGGACTCGCGGTGCTCGGCATGTTCGCCGCGCACCTGCTGACGATCGAGGAGACGTTCGCGCCGGACGATCCCGCGACGTGGCTCGACGTGGTGAACGGCCGCTCGTCGATCCTGTTCGCCACCCTTGCGGGCCTGTCGATCGCACTCGTCACCGGTGGCCCGCGTCCGATCGAGGGGCCCGCGCGCATCCGGGCGTCGGCCCGCTTGGCGATGCGCGGCGGACTGCTGTGGGGGATCGGCATCCTGCTGGTGATGACCGGGGTGCCGGTGTACGTGATCCTCCCGGCCTACGCCCTGTTGTTCGCGCTGTCGTTGCCGTTCCTCGGCCTGCGGTCGAGCCGGCTGTTCCTCGCGGCGGCGATCGCCGCGGCCGTGATGCCGTGGATCCAGCCGTTGCTCGACGCCGCACCGATCTGGTCGGGCCCGGCAGGAGACGACCTCGCCGCGTTCGTGGGATGGCACTATCCGTTCCCGGTGTGGATCGCCTTCCTCCTCGCCGGGATGGGCGTGGGTCGCCTCGACCTCCACAGGGTGCGTGTCCAGGTGCTGGTCACGGTGGTCGGGATCGCGGTGTCCGCCCTCGGCTACGGCCTGGCTTCGGTCGCTCCTCCGGGAACCCCGTACCTCGCGGCGGTCCTGACCGCGGAGGCGCATTCCTCGGGACTGGGCGAGATCATCGGCTCCGGCGGTTTCGCGATCGCGGTGATCGGGCTGTGCCTGCTGATCTGCCGAACGCCGGTGCGGTGGGTGGCGATTCCCCTCCGCGCGGTCGGCTCCATGCCGCTGACCGCCTACGTGGCGCACATCGTCGTCTGGGCCGTCTTCGCGGTCGCCGTTCTCGGCGACGCCTCCGACCTGTCGGGCGTGCGCGAGGCGGGTCTCTTCCTCCCGCTGACCGTGGGAATCGTGGCGGGCTGCACGGCGTGGGCTCTTCTCGTCGGCCGCGGACCGCTCGAGGCCGTCATCGACGGATTCGTGCGTCGCGTCGTGGGTCCCCCCACCCGACCGGATGCCACGCCCCCGGCGGCCGCGGTCTGAGCGGCCGGGTGGTGTCCGCCGCTCTCGCTAGGCTGGGAGCATGAGCAGTGAGACCGGTCAGGGCACGAACGAGGGCGCGCTGTGGGGCGCCCGTTTCTCCGGCGGGCCGTCTCCCGAGCTCGCCGCGCTGAGCCGCTCCACCCACTTCGACTGGGACCTCGCGCTCTACGACATCGCCGGGTCGCACGCGCACGCCGCGGCCCTCGAAGCCGCGGGCTACCTCTCCGCCGATGAGGCCCGTGAGATGCACGCCGGTCTCGACGCTATCGCCGATCGCGTACGGGCGGGCACGCTCGTCGCCGCCCCCGGCGACGAAGACGTGCACGGTGCGCTCGAGCGCGTGCTGATCGAGACCGTGGGAGCAGCCCTGGGCGGAAAGCTCCGGGCCGGTCGCAGCCGCAACGACCAGATCGCCACGCTCGTGCGCCTCTACCTGCTCGATCACGCGCGCACGATCACGCGCGAACTCCTCCGGCTCATCGACGCGCTCGTCGCCCAGGCGACCGCACACGAGTCGGCCATCATGCCCGGGCGCACGCACCTGCAGCACGCACAGCCGGTGCTCCTCGCCCACCATCTCCAGGCCTACGGCTGGGCGTTCGTGCGCGGTATCGAGCGCCTGCGCGACTGGTCCGTGCGCGCTTCCGTCTCGCCGTACGGCGGCGGCGCGCTCGCCGGGGCGACGCTCGGTCTCGACCCGCAGCTGGTCGCCGACCGGCTCGGGCTCGCCCGTCCGGCCGAGAACTCGCTCGACGGCACGGCCTCGCGCGACGTCGTGGCCGAGTTCGCCTTCATCGCGGCGATGATCGGCGTCGACCTGTCTCGCCTCGCCGAAGACGTGATCCTGTGGAACACGCGCGAGTTCGGGTTCGTGACCCTCGACGACGCGTACTCCACCGGGTCGAGCATCATGCCGCAGAAGAAGAACCCCGACATCGCGGAGCTGGCGCGCGGCAAGGCCGGCCGGTTGATCGGCAACCTCTCGGGCCTGCTCGCAACGCTGAAGGGCCTCCCGCTCGCGTACAACCGCGACCTGCAGGAGGACAAGGAGCCGGTGTTCGACTCCGTGCGCACCCTGGAGCTCGTCCTTCCGGCCTTCTCCGGCATGATCTCCACCCTCCGCTTCCACACCGAGCGCATGGCGGAGCTCGCCCCGCAGGGCTTCTCCCTCGCGACGGACGTCGCCGAGTGGCTGGTGCGGCAGGGCGTGGCGTTCCGTGACGCCCACGAGATCTCGGGCGCTCTCGTCCGTGCGTGCGAGGAGCGCGGGATCGGTCTCGAGGATGCCGATGACGCCCTGTTGGCATCCGTGTCCCCGTCCCTCACGCCGGACGTCCGCGGAGTGCTGACCATCGAGGGGTCGGTCGCGAGTCGCACGGGTGCGGGCGGCACCGCCCCCGCCCGCGTGGCGGAGCAGCGCACCGAACTGGTCGCCCGGGCGCAGTCCGCGGCCCACGCCCTGTCCCTCTGATTAGCCAAACACTTATAAAACCGCCCCCATAAGCAATACGCTTATCCCATGACCGCCGCTGTGATCGCCGATATCGTCCGCTCGCGAGAGTTGGACGATCGGACGGCCGCGCAGCGCGCGATCGAGACGGCGGTCGCCCGCGCGGAGGCCGACGTCCCGCTCGCCGTCGCTCCTCTGACGGCCGTCGTCGGCGACGAGCTGCAGGCCGAGTACCCCACGGTCGCCGCGGCGGCGGCGGCGTTGCTCCTCGTGCGCCTGAACCTGCCGGACGGGGTCGAGTGCCGCTTCGGCGTGGGCGTCGGCGACGTCCGGCCGGTGGAACTGGGGGATCGGACGATCCCCGAGGGCCCCGCGTGGTGGGCCGCGCGTGCCGCGATCGAGCGGATCGAGGCCGTCCAGCAACGCGTCGCGCCGCTCGCGCGCACCTGGTTCGAGGCGCAGGAGGGAGCGGATGCCGAGGTGCGGCAGAGCGTCGCGCTCGCGAACGCCTACGCGCTGTCTCGCGATCAGCTCGTCTCGTCGATGAGCGAACGCGCGCGGCGCCTGACGTACGGCCGGTGCCTCGGCCGGTCGCAGCGCGAGCTCGCCGGAGACGAGGGCATCACCCAGTCCGCGGTGTCTCAGGCCCTGGCATCCGCCGGATCGGCCGCCGTCGTCGAGGGATTCCTCGCCCTGACCGGGGGAGGCGCCGCATGATCGCCGCCGCACTGCTCCTCGTCGCCGTCGGCGGAGTCGACCTGTTGCGTCGACTCATCGTCGGGCGTCGACGCATCGCGTTCGCCATCGCGGGCGTCGTGCTCGTGGCCGTCTCAGCCGGAGCGGATGCCATCGTCGCGGGCCTCCTCGCGGTCGCCGTCGCCGCGATCTGGACGTGGGTCGTGCCGGAGAGCGGTCCCGCCCGCGCGGGGCTGTGGCCGGTCGGTCTGCTCGGCGTCGCGGTCGCGGCGTGTGTGGTGGCGGCGCCCGCTCGGCCGCACCCCGGACTCCTCGGTGCCGTCTGGGAAGCGTACGGTCCGCGCGCCGGCATCTCGCTGGATGTCGTGCTGCTGGTGGCGGGCTGCCTGCTGTTCCTCCTCGAGTCCGGCAATGCCGTCGTCCGCATCGCCCTCCGCGCCGAGATGGGGGAGCGGGTGCTGCCCGATGCGGGTGACGCGCCGACGACGCTCAAGGGCGGCCGTCTCATCGGCCCGCTCGAGCGGATCCTTGTCTTCGCGTTGACCCTGGCGGGGGCCTATCCGCTGCTGGCCGCGGTTCTCGCGGCGAAGGGCATCGTGCGTTTCCCCGAGATCTCGCGCGACGGCGAGGGCGGCGATCGCGCGGAGTACTTCCTCATCGGCAGTCTCGTGAGCTGGGTCACCGGGCTGGCGGCGGCGTTCGTCGTGTGGTGGAGCCTGCACGCGACGTGAGCCGGGCGGCATCCGGGCCGATGCGCCGCCGCTGATAGCCTGGAAGGGTGTCCGCGCCCTCCGAAGAGCTCTCCGTTCGCGCCGTCGCGCCCGCCAACGATCCCGCTTTCACCTCGGTGTGGGACGAGCTCGTCTGGCGCGGCCTGATCCACGTCTCGACCGACCAGGACGAGCTGCGCGACCTGCTTTCCGGGCCTCCCATCGTCTTCTACTGCGGCTTCGACCCGACGGCCCCCAGCCTGCACCTCGGCAACCTGGTCCAGCTGCTCACGATGCGTCGACTGCAGCTCGCGGGGCACCGCCCCCTGGGCCTGGTGGGCGGCTCGACCGGTCTCATCGGCGATCCCCGTCCGACGGCGGAGCGCACGCTCAACACGCGCGAGACCGTCGCCGAGTGGGTCGATCGGCTGCGGACCCAGGTGGAACGCTTCCTGAGCTTCGAGGGTGACAGCGCGGCGCGCATGGTCAACAACCTCGACTGGACCGCCCCGCTCGGCGCGATCGATTTTCTCCGCGAGATCGGCAAGCACTTCCGCGTCGGGACGATGCTGAAGAAGGATGCCGTGAGCGCCCGTCTCAATTCCGAGGCCGGCATCAGCTACACCGAGTTCAGCTACCAGATTCTCCAGGGCCTGGACTATCTCGAGCTGTTCCGCGCCTACGGCTGCGTCTTGCAGACGGGCGGCAGCGACCAATGGGGCAACCTCACCAGCGGCACCGACCTCGTGCGCCGCGTCGAGGGCGCCTCGGTCCACGCCATCGGCACCCCGCTCATCACGAACAGCGACGGGACGAAGTTCGGCAAGAGTGAGGGCAATGCGATCTGGCTGGATGCCGAGATGTGCAGCCCGTGGGCGATGTACCAGTTCTGGCTCAACACCGACGACCGTGATGTCGTCGAGCGTCTGAAGGTGTTCACGTTCCTCACCCGCGCCGAGATCGAGGAGTACGAGCGCCTCGTCGCCGAAGAACCGTTCCGGCGCGCCGCGCAGAAGCGGTTGGCGCGCGAGGTCGTGACGACGGTGCACGGCACGGAGGCGACCGAGGCCGTCATCGCGGCCACCGAGGCCCTCTTCGGGCAGGGCGATCTGACGGCTCTGGATGCCGCGACGCTGCGCAGCGCGCTCGACGAACTGCCGCACGCGGTGCTGCCGCCCGGGGCGACGGTGGTCGACGCCCTCACGGCGACGGGGCTCGTGAGCAGCCTGAGCGAGGCGCGCCGAGCGATCGCGCAGGGCGGTGTCTCGCTGGACGGCGAGAAGGTCTCGTCCGACGAGGCCGTGGTGACCGGCGGTCTTCCCGGGGGCGTCTCGGTCCTCCGCCGCGGAAAGAAGACGCTCGCCGGAGTGTTCGTCGGCTGATGCCTTTCACGCCGAGCCATGCCGTCGTCGCGCTCCCTTTCGTGCGCACGCGGCTGGTGCTGGCGGCGATCGCCGTCGGGGCGATGACCCCCGACCTGCCGTTATTCCTCCGCGGAATGTGGCCCGACTACTCGATGACGCACGATCCCGCGTGGGTGGTCGTCACCTCGGCACTCGCGCTCGTGCTGTTCCTGCTCTGGCGCTGCGTCCTGCGGCCCGCGGTCCGCGAGCTTTCCCCGCGCGCTGTCGCCGAACGTCTGCCGTCGCGGTGGGATGCCGGCTGGCGCGAGGGGCTCCGCGAGTCGCTCGGCGGGGGAGCCGTGGCGCTGATCTGGCTCATCGTGTCGCTGGCGTTCGGGGTCCTGACCCACATCGCATGGGATCTCTTCACGCACGAGGGACGACTCGGCGTGGAGCTGATGCCCGCGTTGGAGGATCAATGGGGCCCTCTTCCCGGAGTGAAGTGGCTGCAGTACGGTTCGAGCGCGTTCGGGCTGATCGTGCTCGCCGTCTACGGCCTCGTCTGGGTGACGCGGCGCGGCGCGGGTCCGGTGCGTCGGGTGCTGTCCGATGTCGTTCGCCTCATCTGGTGGCTGTCGCTGCCCGTGGCTCTCATCGTCGGGGGAGCGATCGCGGTCTCCGTGAGTGCGTCCCTCGGTGAAGCGATGACGCCGACCGCGCTGGTCTATGGCGTTCTCACGCGTATCGCTGCCGCATGGGCGATCGTGTCGGTTCTGCTCGCTGTCACGGTCCAGGTCGTACGGCGGGCCTATATCCGCGTGTTTCCGGGGTCTTCGCTTCGCGACACGCCCGGGCTGAGGCGCTGATTGGACGAGTCGCCCGGATCCGCGTAACTTATTACTTGTTCGCCCCACAGGGGAGAGCGGAGCGGCCGGAAGGCCCCGCGTCCTCTCAAGCGGCTAACCACCCCGATCAGAACTTGTGAGCTTCGGCTTGTGGGTATACGATCGGATTCTGCCACTCGGCGCTTGTCTTCCATGACTGAATCTTCTGATTCGACTCGTGGGTTGTGACGTGCCTGTGGCGCATCAGGTAGTGAAGTTGCCTCGCGGGTAGGTCGAGAGATCGTTTCTGTGGGTGCGTCCGTTCCTTGAGAACTCAACAGCGTGCACTTGTCAAATGCCAATTTATTCCTCGTCGGTCCGTTTTTCGGATTGCGAGAAATTCCTTTGGATCAAAGTCCAACTCCTTTCGGGGGTTGGCATTGGATACGTCAGTAATGATGTTTCTCTTTGGTCAGATTGAACTCGTCTGTCCCGGCC
>NZ_LQQP01000015.1 GCF_001619615.1 Microbacterium sp. T32 | reverse complement strand
TGAGCCCACCCCCTTCGCCCCGGCCCCCGGCGTGCGCCCGTCCGGGCCGGGGGCCGGCCCATTCCCACCCCCCCCGCCCCTCGGCGAGCGCCCGTCCGCGCCGCGGGTCGGCCCACGCCTCCGAGCCGCCGGTAGGCTCGAACGGTGACGATCCTCACCCTCGTGCGCCACGGCGAAACCGACTGGAACGCCCGCGGCCGCGTCCAGGGCTCGACCGACATCCCCCTCAACGACACCGGTCGGGCCCAGGCCCGCGAGGTCGCCGCGACGCTCGCAACCGACCTCGCCGGTCGCGACGTCGTCGTGGTCTCCAGCGACCTCTCCCGCGCGGCCGAGACCGCCGACGTGATCGCCGAGCCGCTCGGCACGGTCGTCACGCGACGCCTCCCCGGCCTGCGCGAACGCTCGTACGGCGACGCCGAGGGCATGGACGCCCCCACGTTCTCCGACACGTACGGCCCGTGGCACGCCGCGCAAGTGCCCGGTGCCGAGGAGTGGCCGGTCGTCCGCGAGCGCGCGCTCGCCGCGATCGCCGAGGTCGTGGCCGAGACGCCCGAGGGGGTCGACATCATCGCGGTCGCGCACGGCGCGCTCATCCGCGAGGTCATCATGCACGCCACCGCGGGCGAGTTCCCCCGGGTGGGCGAGCGTCTGCCGAACTGCTCGGCGACCGTGTTCCGGCTCGACGGCGAGGAATGGGAGATGCTGGCCTACGCCGGTGTCGCGAGCTGACCGCACCTCGACCGAAACCTCACGCGGCGCGCAGGGCGCTCACCTCCGGCATCCCCGGCTCAGCATTGTGCGCACCCTTTCGGGTCGGCATCCTGCTAATGTCTCGCTCCATGACCAAGCTCGACGCGGTCGATCTCGACCTCCTCCGCGCCCTGTCCCACGATCCGCGGGCGACGGTCGTCGCGCTCGCCGAGAAGCTCGGCCTCTCGCGCAACACCGTGCAGGCGCGCATGAGCCGTCTGGAGAAGGGCGGCGTCTTCCTCTCCTACGAGCGGACGCTGTCAGCCGAAGCGCTGGGTTTTCCGATCGAGGCGTTCCTGCATGTGACCGTGCGGCAGGCCGAGCTCCCCGCGATCCGCGAGGCTCTCGCGAAGGTGCCCGAGGTGCTGCAGGCGCACGGACTGAGCGGCCAGATCGATCTGCTGGTGCGCGTCGCGTGCCGTGACACGCAGCACCTGTTCGACACCGACGCGCGGATCCTCGCGATCGAGGGCGTCGAGCGCACCGAGACGTCCCTCGTGATGCGTGAGGTCATCGGCTACCGGGTGAGTCCTCTCATGGACCTGGCGCGCGAGGGGCTGTAGCCCTAGGGCGACGGGACGACCGGGATCGTCGCCGTCTCGGTCCGCTGCTCGACCGGGTCTCCGGCATCCAGGCGCACCAGCACCACTCCGACGAGCAGCACCGCTCCCCCGACGAACTGCACGGGCGCGGGCGTCTCGCCGAGCAACAGCCAGGCGAAGCCGAGGGCGAACAGCACCTCGCTCAGGCCCACGAACGACGCGACCCGCGATCCGATGAGGGGCACCGCGATCACCCCGAGCGCATAGCCGAGCGTCGTCGCGACGCCGCCGACCCAGAGCAGGGGCAGGATGCCGGGCACCTGCAGCCCGAGCATCGACACGGTGATCGCGGGCGCGGCGAACGGCAGCACCCCCACCGCCACGAGGATGCCGATGACGACGGTGCCGGTCACGAGGCCACCGGCGGCGAGCGCGAGGGGAGGGAGTTCGTCGCTCGAACGCGCGGCGATCACGAAGTACACGGCGGTGCACGCCGCGGCGCACAGGGCGAACAGCGTGCCGAGGAGATTGAAGCGCGCGCCGCTGATGTCGACGACGAGCACCAGACCCGTCATGGCCACGACCGCCCCGATGAGCACGAGCTTCGAGGGGGCCCGCCGCGTGCGCACCCACACGGCCGCGACGAGCAGCACCGGCGCGATGTACTGGATCAGCAGGGCCACCGCGACCGGCATGCGCTGCATCGCGGCGAAGTAGAACAGCTGGCAGCCGGCGACCGCGGTGAGACCGAACGCGGCGATGAGCAGACCGTGGCGCCGCAGGAACCCCGGCTGGCGACGGATGGCCCGGACCAGCGCGGGAGACAGCACCAGGGATGCCAGTCCCATGCGCACCAACAGGACGGCGCCGAGCGACCACCCGCCCTCGAGCAGCGGCTTGACGAACGGGCCGCTCGATGAGAACGCCAGGGCCGAGGCCACCGCGATGGCGAGGCCGGTGACGGCGCCCGAACCGCGATGGGTGGGGCGGGGAAGAGTGGCGGAGGAAGTGGTCATGCAAGGCCCGCTGTCAGGAGTCAACTACGTTTACACTCGTGACAGTAGAGCCTCAGCCTGTCAGGAGTCAACATGACTTTTATCCGTGACACCGAGCTCGTCCTCCGCGCCACGGTCGAGCTGGTCAACACGCTCCCCCACACCGACACGACCGGCGAGGACACGATGGTCTCCGTCGACCAGCTCGAGGACTTCGCGACGCGGCACGCCTACACCGGCTCGCGCACGCACGACGATCGCGAACTCGCCGCGGTGCGTGGCATCCGGAACCGCATCCACGAACTCTGGACCGTCGAACGCGACGCGGCCGTGCCGCTCGTGAACGCGATGCTCCGCGACGGGAAGGCGCTGCCGCAGCTCGTGAAGCACGACGGGTTCGACTGGCACATCCACGCGTCCGACCCGTCCGACGCGCTCGCGCAGCGCATCCTCGTCGAGGCGGCGATGGCGTTCGTCGACGTCATCCGCGCCGACGAGTACGCCCGGATCCGCGTGTGCCAGGCCGACGACTGCCGCGGCGTCTACGTCGACTTCTCGAAGAACGGCTCGAAGCGCTACTGCGACTCCGGCAACTGCGGGAATCGGATGAACGTCAACGCCTACCGAAGGCGGAAGGCGGACGCGCCGGCTTAGGGCTGGGTGTCCTTCAGGAATTCCCGGATCGCGGATGCCGCGGCGGCGGGCGTCTCGTAGTGGATGAGGTGGCCGACCGCGGGGATCTCGACCAGCTCGGCATCCGGGAACAGCGTGGCGAGGTGACGTTCCGCCTCGATGGGGGTGATGTCGTCCTTCTCCGCGGCGATGAGGAGCGTCGGCTGCGCGATGCGCGGGGCGAACGCGCGGACGTCGTGCGAGACGCTCGTGACGAACGCATCGTGCAGGACGTCGCGGTCGGCGAACCGGGAGAAGTACGTGTCGTGCTGCTCGTGCACGAATCGGCGGAGTTCGGGTTCGCGCGTCTTGGCCATCGCGACGCTCATGACCCGGACGATCACGCCGTTGCGCAGCAGCGCGTCACCGAGGGGGCGCGGCAGGCGCGCGCCCGCGAGGTAGTAGAAGACCGCGAGGCGTGTAAGGACGCCGCGGGGCCCCTCGAGCGCGGGCGCGCCGATCGGGTTGACGAGGATCAGCCGCGGAGTCACGAGGCCCCCGGCGACCGCGGCGGACGCGACGATCGAGCCGAACGAATGCCCCAGCACGATCGCGCCCGGAGCCTCGGACTCGACGAACGCGCGCAGCCAGGCCGCGTACGTGTCGAGATCGTGCGTGCGCCCGGGCAGCGGGGCGGTCTCGCCGAAGCCCGGCAGGTCGGGCGACACGAACCGGATGCCGGGCAAGTGCGCCACGACCGGCTCGAGTCCGTGATGCTCGCCGCGGAACCCGTGCACCGCGACGATCGTGGTGTCGGCGGTCTCGTCGCCGTAGGTCCAGTACGCCGTCGTGCCGCCGAGGATCTCGGCCGTACGCCGCTCGACCGGGATCTCGGCCAGGAGCGGGGCGTAGGGGTTCGGCATCCGTCGATTCTAGGCGGGGTCGGTCCGCCCCCACCGTGCTGCGGTGCGCCTCGGCGGCCGTGTCGGTGCCCCGTCCTAGCCTGAGCGCATGACCACGTGGCAGGCCGAGCCGCTCCCGCTTTTCCAGACCCCCGAGTGGGCACGCGTCGTCGGCGTGTTCGATCTCGAGACGACCGGCGTGGATGTCGTGCACGACCGGATCGTCACCGCCCACGTGGGGGTGCTCGACGCCGACGGCCACGTGCTCGACGCGCGCGACTGGCTCGCCGACCCCGGTGTCCCGATTCCCGCCGGGGCCGCCGCGATCCACGGCGTCACGACCGAGCGCGCCCGCGCCGAGGGGGCACCTGCGGCGACGGTGGTCTCCGAGGTCGTCGAGGCCCTGCGCGCGCTGTTCTACGCCGGCATCCCGGTCGTGGCGTACAACGCGCCGTTCGACTTCTCGATGCTCAAGTACGAGGCGCTGCGTCACGGCATCCCGCCGATCGATGCTCCGTCGCCGGTGATCGATCCGCTCGTCGTCGACAAGACGTACGACCGGTATCGCCGCGGCAAGCGCACGCTCACGCACGTCGCCGCGCACTACGCCGTGCCGCTCGACACCGCCCACGAAGCGTGCGCCGACGCCGTGGCCGCCGGGCGCCTCGCGCTCGCGCTCGCCGAGCGGTACGCCGCGTGGCTCCCGTCGACCGTCGACGAGCTGCACACGCGGCAGATCGCGTGGGCGCGCGCGCAGGCGGCGAGCCTGACGGAGTATTTCGTGAGAATCGGACGCCTGGATGCCGAGGCACCCCCACTCGACGGAGCGTGGCCGATCCGCTGAACGGCGGGTTCTCCCTGGCGTTTCCGGTGCCCCGGGGCGATGTCGGACCCCCTCGTTAGTGTTCGAGTATGGAGATTCCGGCACCCCCGCTCGATCGGTCGCACCCGACCGACGTGGCGCCGTGGCCGGACGACGCCGACGTGCAGTCCGCCGCAGACTCCGCCTGGGCGATCTCCCTCGGACTCGTCGACGAAGAGGTCGCGGAAGCCGCGGACCCTTCGTCCCGCGACGATCCTGCTCTCCTGCTCGAGCGTCTCGAAGACCGCGCGGCCGCTCGGCACCGGGCGACGGCTGCCGAGTACGACCTGATCTTCCGAGTGCTGCAGGAGGCGGCCGACGACCCCGCCCCGTGGGTCGGTCCCGATCCGACGCTCGACGGGCTGTGGCACGATCGGCGCGGGCGCACGGTCGCCGCGGTGCGACGGGATCGGCTCGACATGGCCGAACGCGCCGCCGTCGCCGAGATCGCGGTTCGCCTGCGCCTCGCAGAGCAGACGGTGCGCACGCGCGCCGCGCACGCGGCCGTTCTTCGCGAACGCTGCCCCGGGATCTGGGCCGCGTTCGCCGAGGGACTCGTGTCGGAACGTCACACGATCGAGACCGCGCGACTCGCCGCGACCCTCCCCGCCGACCGCGCGTCGTGGGAGGCCTTCGACGCCGGCGCGCGCGACCGGGCGCTCCGCCTCTCCCCCGCCCGCTTCGCGACGTCGGCCCGGGTCCTTCGCGAGCGCGTGCACGCCGAGTCCGTCGAGACGCGCCACCAGCGTGCTCGCGCCGACCGCGGCGTATGGATGACCGCCGAACTCGACGGCATGGCGACGCTCACCGCGTTCCTCCCCGCCGATCGTGCGGCTGCAGCGATGACCCGCGTCGACCGGGCTGCGCGCCACCTCGCCACCGCCGAGGGCGAGGACCGCACGCTCGCACAGATCCGCGCCGACGCCTTTGCGGATTTTCTCGCGGGAGCCGGAGCGGGAGCCATCGGGGATGCCACGGCAACGGCTGCCGAGGCTCCGGCACGTGGCAGCAGAGCCGCCGCGCGCCCCACCGTGGTCGTCACGATCCCCGCCCTCACGCTGCTCGGTGCCGACGGCACCCCGGCGACCCTCGACGGCTACGGCCCCATCGACCTCGACACCGCCCGCCGACTCGCGGGCGAGGCGACGTCGTGGATCCGCGTGCTCACGCACCCCGTCACGGGCACGCCGCTCGCGCTCGACCGCACGACGTACCGCGTGCCGACGGCACTGCGCCGCTGGCTCGACGTCACGTCCCCGACGTGCGCGTTCCCCGGCTGCGGACGTCCGGCGCGGGACTGCGACCTCGACCACCTGCACGCCTGGAGCGAGGGCGGCACCACCGACGACGACAACCTCGACCCCGAGTGCCGCCACCACCACCGCCTGCGACACGAAACGCGCTGGGCCGCCAGCCGCGATCCGGACACGGGCGACCTGGAGTGGACTACCCCGTTGGGGACGCACATCGACGCCGATCCCCCGCCGTTCTAGCGAAGATCGACGTCAGGCCGGCGCGGCCGTGCCGAAAGGAAGCTCCCACCGGCTCGGCGGTGACGCACGAGCAGGGACGCACGAGCATCGCCGCGCCCGGCCAGCGTCGACATCGAACGTCCCTCATCCGGCATCGCTCCGCCGACCCCGGTACGCTCCCGGCATGGATTTCCCCCGCGGGCCCACCTCGGCCCCGACCCGTCGTCGAACGAAGCATCACCACCCGCCGCCTCGACGCTGCGCCCCGCGCGCCCGGGCGATGCCGCAGCGATCGCCCGGGTGCACGCGGTGTCCTGGCGCGAAACGTACGGCGGATTCGTCGACGATCCCGACACCAACCCGTGGTTCGACGCCGAACGTCGCATCGGTATGTGGGAGACGATCCTGGCGGAGGCCGATCACGCCACGATCGTCGCGGAAGGCCCCGTAGGCATCGTCGGGTTCGCCTCGACGACGCCGACGACCGAACCGGATGCCGTCCGCCTCGAAGAACTCACGATGCTCTACGTGTTGCAGCGCGCCCACGGATCGGGCGTCGGCCAAGCGCTCCTCGACGCGGTTCTCGCCGACCGCCCGGCCTCGCTCTGGGTCGCCGCGGACAACCCGCGCGCCCTCGCGTTCTACCGCCGCAACGGCTTCCGGCCCGACGGTGCCGAATCCTCGTTCGGCCCGATCCCGCGGACCGTCCGGCTGATCCGCTGACCGCCGAGGAACAGGCCCCGATCCGCCTCTCGGCCCCGCACCTGCGAGAATCCGTCAGTGACCGTCCGCATCGCCACCGTTCAAGCCGAAGCGACGCCCGGCGACCTCAAGGCCAACCTGTCCGAGACGGTGCGCTGGATCGACCTCGCCGCCGAGCAGCACGCCGACGTCATCGTGTTCCCCGAGGCGTTCACCACCGGATACGACGAGGCCGCCTTCGCCGGCCCGCTGCCTCCCGCCGACGACACGAACTGGCTCGCCCCGGTCCAGCGAGCCGTCGACCGCGCCGGCGTCGTCGCGATCCTCAACACGGCGCTCGACCGCCGCGACCGCCGCACGCTCACCGACATCATCGTCATACCCCGCCGAGCACCGCTCGTCGCCTACGACAAGCAGCACCTGTACGACAGCGAACGCGCGGTGTTCGCCGCCGGTGACGGCGGGTTCTCGTTCGTCGTGAACGACCTACGCCTCGCCCTCTCCGTCTGCTACGACGCGAACTTTCCCGAGCACGCGGCCGCGGCCTCCGCGGCGGGAGCGGACGTCTACGTCAACAGCGGCGCGTACTTCCCGGGCGGGGCCGACCGCCGCGACCTGCACTACGCCGCCCGCGCGCTCGACAACGGCATGTACGTCGTGTTCAGCGGCCTCGTCGGTGCCCCGCACGACTTCATCGGCGGCTCGGCGGTCTTCGACCCGTCCGGTCGGCGCATCGCCGCGGTCGACGGCGTCGAAGGGCTCGCCGTCGCAGACCTCGACCGCGACGAGATCACGCGCACGCGCGCGCACCAGCGGATGTGGGCCGACCGCCGCGACGACCTCGGACCGCAGCGCACGCTCGACCACCGCACGCGCGACGCCGCCGCGAGGAAATGACGGAAGCCCCCGTCCCCAAGGACGAGGGCTTCCGGCGAGAACCTCCGCGGCTCAGCGCGCGCCGAAGTTCTTGAAGCGCTGGTTAAACTTCTCGACGCGACCGGCCGAGTCCATGATGCGCTGCTTACCCGTGTAGAAGGGGTGCGAGGCCGACGAGATTTCCACGTCGATGACGGGGTACTCGACACCGTCGAGCTCGATCGTCTTGTCGCTCGTCACCGTCGAACGGGTGAGGAACGTCTCGCCCGAGCCGAGGTCGCGGAACACGACGGCGCGGTAGTCCGGGTGGATGTCAGTCTTCATGGGAGGTCCTTTGAGAAGTGGTGCCCTGGATTCTGCCAGGACGGTCAAAGTCTGCGGCGCCGGAGGCACCAAAGGACGAGTCTACCAGGCCCGAAGGCCCCGCACGACGCGAGTCACGGAGCCCTCAGGACGCGCGCGCCGCGTAGCGGCCGGCATCCTGTGTCAGCGTGATCTGCACCCCGAACGTCGCGGACAGGTTCTCGGCCGTCAGCGCCTCGGACAGGGGCCCGGATGCCACGACCTCACCGTCACGCAGCAGCAGCACGTGGGTGAACCCGACGGGGATCTCCTCCACGTGATGCGTGACCATGATCATCGCCGGAGTGGTGGGAGCCTGCGCGTACCCGGAGAGCAGCGCGAGGAGCTCCTCGCGGGCGCCGAGGTCGAGGCTCGCGGTCGGCTCGTCGAGGAGCAGCAGTTCGGGGTCGGTCATGACGGCCCGCGCGATCTGCACCCGCTTCTGCTCGCCGTCCGACAGCGTGCCGAACGTGCGGTCGGCGAGGTGGTCGAGGCGCCACTCGGCGAGCACGCGCAGCGCGCGCCGCTCGTCGATGTCGTCGTACTCCTCGCGCCAGCGGCCGGTCACCGAGTAGGCGGCGGTCAGCACGACGTCGAGCACCGTCTCCTCGGGCGGCACGCGCCGCGCCATCGCCGACGACGCGAACCCGATGCGCGGGCGAAGCTCGAACACGTCGGTCCGGCCCAGACGCTCGCCGAGGATCGTCACCGCACCCGACGTGGGGTGCAGCAGCGTGTCGGCGAGCTGGAGCACCGTGGTCTTGCCGGCGCCGTTCGGGCCGAGCACCACCCAGCGTTCATCGTCGGAGACGGTCCAGTCGAGGTGGGACACGATGTCCCGGGCGTTCCGGCGGACGACGACGTCGGAGAACTCCAGAACCTGCGGCATGCGTCCAGCCTAACGGCCTGAGACGCCGATGCCCGGCACCAGCGCACCCCTCGGCGCGCGAGGTCTACCGCCCCGCGACCTCCGCGTACATCACAGCAACGGAGCGGCTCCCCCGGCCCCGTGCTGCACCTACCGTCCCGCGACCTCCGCGTACATCACAGCAACGGAGCGGCTCCCCCGGCCCCGTGCTGCACCTACCGTCCCGCGACCTCCGCGTACAGTGCCGCGGTGGTCTGCGCGATCGCGGTCCAACTGAAGTCCTCGATCGCGCGAAGACGCCCCGCCTCGCCGTACTCGGCCGCGCGGGTGGCATCCGTCACCACTTCGGTGAGCACCCGGGCGAGATCGTCGACGAAACGCTCGGGGTCGACGGGGGTGCCGGTGCCGTCCTGCACCTGCTCGATGGGCACGAGACGCCCGGTGACGCCGTCGACGACGACCTCGGGGATGCCACCGGTCGCGGTGCCCACGACGGCCGCGCCGCACGCCATGGCCTCGAGGTTCACGATGCCGAGCGGCTCGTACACCGAGGGGCACACGAACGTCGTCGCGGACGTGAGGATCGCGCACAGCTCGTGGCGCGGGAGCAGCTCGTCGATCCACGCGACACCGTCGCGAGTGGCCTGCAGCCCGCGGACGAGCCCCTCGACCTCGGCGAGGATCTGCGGGGTGTCGGGCGCGCCCGCACACAGCACGAGCTGCACCTCGGGCGGCAGCTGCTCCGCCGCGCGCAGCAGGTACGGCAGGCCCTTCTGGCGCGTGATGCGCCCCACGAACACGACCGACGGGCGGGCCGGATCGATGCCGAAGCGTGCGAGCACCCCGGGATCGTCGACCGGATGCCACGCCTCGGTGTCGATGCCGTTGTAGATCACCCGCACCTTGTCGGGGTCGAGCGACGGGTAGCTGCGCAGGATGTCGGCGCGCATGCCCGCGCTCACCGCGACGACGGCCGCCGCACCCTCGTACGCGGTCTTCTCGATGTAGCTGGACACGGCGTATCCGCCGCCGAGCTGCTCGGCCTTCCACGGGCGCAGCGGCTCGAGGCTGTGCGCGGTGACGACGTGGGGGATGCCGTGCAGCAGCGAGGCGAGGTGCCCGGCGAAGTTCGCGTACCAGGTGTGGGAGTGCACGACGTCGGCACCCGCGATGTCGGAGACGATCTCGAGATCGGTGCCGAGCGTCTGGATCGCGCCGTTCGCGGAGGCCAGTTCGGACGGCACCGCGTACGACGTCGTGTCGGCCTCGTCGCGCGGTGCGCCGAACGCCCGCACCTGCACTTCGGTGCCCTCGGCGCGGAGCGCGCGGACCAGCTCGGTCGCGTGGACACCCGCTCCCCCGTAGATCTCCGGCGGGTACTCCTTGGTGACGACATCGACGCGCATGAGACGAACCGTAGCGCAGCGCAACCCCCGCCGCGCGTCGGTTCCCGGGATCGCGCTCGCGCCCTATGGTGGTGCCATGCCTGCAGCGCCGAAGGTCTTCGGAATCATCCTCGCCGGCGGCGAGGGCAAACGACTCATGCCCCTGACGGCCGACCGCGCGAAACCGGCCGTGCCGTTCGGGGGCCAGTACCGCCTCATCGACTTCGCGATCTCGAACCTCATCAATTCGGGCCTGCGTCAGCTCGTCGTGCTGACCCAGTACAAGTCGCACAGCCTCGACCGCCACATCTCGCAGACGTGGCGGATGTCACCGATGCTCGGCTCCTACGTGGCATCCGTTCCGGCCCAGCAGCGGCTCGGGAAGCGCTGGTTCTCCGGCTCGGCCGACGCGATCCTGCAGTCGATGAACCTCATCCGTGACGAGAAGCCCGACATCGTCGTCGTCATCGGCGCCGACCACGTGTACCGCATGGACTTCGCGCAGATGCTCGACGCGCACATCGCCTCGGACGCGCGGGCCACGATCGCCGGCATCCGTCAGCCCATCTCGCTGGCGAACCAGTTCGGGGTCATCGACACCGACCCGAGCGACCCCACGAAGATCCGCGAGTTCCTCGAGAAGCCGCAGAACCCGACCGGGCTCGCCGACGCGCCGCACGAGGTGCTCGCCTCGATGGGCAACTACATCTTCGACGCCGACGCGCTCGTCGAGGCGGTCACGCACGA
The DNA here is from genome assembly GCF_001619615.1 of Microbacterium sp. T32. Classification (GTDB taxonomy): domain Bacteria; phylum Actinomycetota; class Actinomycetes; order Actinomycetales; family Microbacteriaceae; genus Microbacterium. Next base: position 53,657 of record NZ_LQQP01000015.1, on the reverse strand, counting down.
CGGCGAACTGCCGACCTCGGCGCACGACATGGGCGGCGACATCGTCCCGTACTTCGTCAACCGCGGCGAGGCGGCGGTGTACGACTTCCAGCGCAACGACGTGCCGGGATCGACCCCGCGCGACCGGTCGTACTGGCGGGACGTGGGCACGATCGAGTCGTTCTACGACGCCCACATGGACCTGATCTCGACGCTGCCGGTCTTCAACCTCTACAACGACGCCTGGCCGATCTTCTCGCAGACGTTCAACGCTCCCCCGGCGAAGTTCGTCCGCGACTCGGTGGGTCGCATCGGCAACGCGATCGACTCGATCGTCTCGCTCGGATCGGTGCTCTCCGGCACCCACCTCGAGCGCAGCGTCGTGGGACCGTGGGCGCTCGCCGGCGGCGGATCGACGATCACCGACTCGGTGCTGTTCGACGGCGTGCAGGTCGGTGCGGGAGCCCGCATCCACCGCGCGATCCTCGACAAGAACGTGACTCTCGCGCCGGGTGCGACGATCGGCGTCGACCGGGAACGCGACCTCGCACGCGGCTTCACCGTCACCGAGACGGGCATCACCGTCGTCGGGAAGGACGTGCGCGTCGACGCGTGATCCCGGATGCCAGGAAGGGGCGGCGACCATGACGGTCGCCGCCCCTTTCGGCATCCCTGGGCTGGGAGCGGTCCTCGGCCTCGATGTCAGCGTTCGTCGGACATCAGACGCCGACGCGCGCGAAGGCGTCGCGGCTGATCCCCTGCGAGAGCACCAGCTTCGACCACTCCCGGGCCGTGTGGAGGCTGTGGTCGCGGTAGTTGCCGCAGCTGAACGCGTCGACACCCGGGACGTCCTCCCACTCGACGTCCTCGGCGATCGCACGCAGCGAGTCGGTCACGGCGGTGACGACATCACCGAGGTCGGGCTCGCCCCACATGATCAGGTGGAAGCCGGTGCGGCATCCGAAGGGCGAGATGTCGATGACGCCGCCGATGCGGTCGCGCAGCAGGCTCGCGAGGAGGTGCTCGATCGTGTGGATCCCCGCGGTGGGGATCTCGCCCTCGTTCGGCTGCACGAGGCGCACGTCGAAGTTGGAGATGACGTCGCCGCGCGGACCCGATTCGGTGCCGATGAGGCGGATGTAGGGAGCGAGAACGGCGGTGTGATCGAGCGTGAAGCTTTCGACGTCGGCCATGGGGGAAGTCCTTCCGGAATCGGGCACGGGTCTTCTGAGCCTACGCGCGGCGCCTCCGACCGGTGCCGCGTGCGTCGCCGCGTGACGCGCTAGGGTCGAGGCCGTGCCCGAGACCGCCCGTTTCCTCGTCGTCCTGGATGCCGATTCCACCCTCATCCGCAACGAGGTGATCGAACTGCTCGCCGACGAAGCCGGGCGCGGAGCCGAGGTGGCCGCGGCGACCGAGGCGGCGATGCGCGGCGAGGTGGACTTCGCCACGAGCCTGCGCTCGCGGGTCGCGGAGCTCGCCGGGGTCCCGGTCGCGGCGTTCGCCCGGGCGATCGCGCGCATCGAGCCGACGCCCGGCGTGCGCGAGCTGATCGAGGCCGTCCACGCCCGCGGAGGTCTCGTCGGCGTGGTCTCCGGAGGGTTCCACGAAGTGCTCGACACCGTCGCCCCCGACCTGGGCGTCGACGTGTGGCGCGCGAACCGCCTGGTCACCGCCGACGGCGTGCTGACCGGCGAGGTGGACGGGCCGATCGTGGATGCCACGGCCAAGGCCAACACCCTCCGGCAGTGGGCGTCCGATCACGGCGTGCCGGCGCACCTCACGTTCGCGATCGGCGACGGCGCCAACGACCTGCGCATGATGGAGGGCGCGGCCCTCGGCCTCGCCTTCAACGCCAAACCGGCGGTCCGCGCGAGCGCCGACCTCGTGATCGGGCCCGTGGATCTGGCCGAGGTCATCCCCCTGCTGCCGCGCTGACGGCTCCCCGTCTTCAGAGCCCCTCCCGCGATGTCGGAACCCCCGCGTAGGGTCACGGCATGGACGTGATTCTGGTTCCGGGCCTGTGGCTCGATGCTTCCTCGTGGGATGCCGTGACTCCCGCGCTCACCGAGGCGGGGCACGCCGTGCACCCGCTGACTCTGCCCGCCGATCCCACCGCGACGATCCAGGACTGGGTCGACGCGGTCGTCGAACGGATCGATGCCGCCGCGGAGCCCGTGATCCTGGTCGGGCACTCCGGGGGCGGAAACGTCGTGTGGGGAGCCGCCGACGCCCGTCCCGACCGCGTCGTGCGCGTGGTGTTCGTCGACACGATGCCGCCGCCGCCCGGTGCGATGATCTCCGAATTCCCCGTCGTGGACGGCGTCGTGCCGTTCCCCGGGTGGGATTTCTTCGACGAGCCCGACACCGCCGACCTTGACGACGACACCCGGCGCCGCGTCGCCGAGCGCGTGGTCGACGTGCCCGGCACGGTGCCCACCGACCGACTGCCCCTGTCCGACGAGCGGCGGTGGAACATCCCGGTCACGGTGCTGTCCGGTCAGCTGGACGCGGATTCGGCGCAGCAGGCGCTGGCCGAATGGGGTCCCTGGGCCGACGAGTTCGGGGCCATCCGCGACACCGAGGTCGTCACGCTGGGGTCGGGTCACTGGCCGCAGTTCTCGCAGCCGGAAGCGTTCGCGGAGAAGCTGACGGCGGCGGTGCGCTGAGGAGGGTTGTCGGACTTTCAGTGCCCCATCCCGAGCCCGCCGTCGACCGGGATGACGGCGCCGGAGATGTACGCGGCGTCGTCGCCCGCGAGCCAGGTGACGACGCCGGCGACCTCATCGGCCGAGGCGAAGCGCCCCGCGGGGATGTTCTTCTTGTACTCGGCCTGGGTGTCGGCGGGGAGTTCGGCGGTCATGTCCGTCTCGATGAAACCGGGGGCCACGACGTTCGCGGTGATGCCGCGGCCGCCGAGTTCGCGCGTGAGCGACCGGGCGAAGCCGACGAGCGCGCTCTTCGACGCGGCGTAGTTGATCTGCCCCGCCGAGCCGTACAGGCCGACCACGCTGGAGATGAGGATGACGCGGCCCCAGCGCGCTTTGAGCATGCCCTTGGAGGCGCGCTTGACGACGCGGAAGGCACCGCCGAGGTTCGTGGACACGACGCTGTCGAAGTCGTCCTCGCTCATGCGCAGCAGCAGCGTGTCCTTCGTGATCCCGGCGTTGGCCACGACCACGGCGATGGGCCCGAGCTCGGACTCGATCTGCGTGAACGCGGCGTCCACGGCAGCGGCGTCGGTGACGTCGGCACGCACGGTCAGTGTGCCCTCGGGGCCTTCGCCCGAACGGGCCGTGACCGCCACCCGCCACCCCTCGGCGACGAAGCGCTCGGCGATGGCGCGCCCGATCCCGCGGTTTCCTCCGGTGACGACGACGACGCGGTCCTGGGACATGTGAGACTCCTGCGGTGCGAGGGACGGAACCGGCCCAGCCTACCGATGCCCCCGTGTCACTCGCCGTCGCGCACGTTTGACACGGCCCGCGTGACGCTGAAAGCCTGGGATTCCGGACGACGAAAGGGACGCTCGTGAGCGACGACCAGAACCCCGCCCCGCACGACGGGAACGCGACGCCCACGCCCCCCCGAGGCAGCCCCCGGCGCAGCAGCGAACGAGACGTCAGCGGCTCCCCCGGCGCCGCCCGCTCCGAAGTACGACGCCCCCTCGGCACCTGCATACGACACTCCGGCCCCCGAGGCTCCGCCCGCCCCGGCATACGGCGCGCCCGAGATCCCCGCTGCTCCCGCGTACGGTGCCCCGGCGGCACCTGCCGCTCCCGCGTACGGTGCGCCCGCCGCTCCCGCGTACGGTGCGCCCGCCCATAACGCCGCCCCGGCATACGGCACCCCGGCGTACGGCGCCCCGGCACACGGCATCCCGGCGTACGGCGCCGCCCCGGCGTACGGCGCACCTTCGCCCTCCGGCGCCGCTCCGTACGGTGCGGGCTACGGGTCCACCGTGCGGACGAACGTGCTCGCGATCATCTCGCTCGTGGCATCCATCGCGGGGTTTCTCTGGGTCGTCCCGGTCATCGGGCCGATCGCGGGTGTCATCACCGGGCACATCTCGCTCGCGCAGATCAAGCGCACCGGGGAGAACGGCCGCGGAATGGCGCTCGCGGGCACGATCATCGGCTGGGCGGGCATCGGTGTCGCGCTCCTCATCATCCTCTTCTTCTTCATCGTCTTCATCGGCGTAGCGGCGAGCCAGTCGTCTCGATACGGCGCCTAATCGCGCCCGGCCCGGGCTGGACGGGCGTACCCTTGGGTTCACCGTGAAGACATCGCCCCGTGCCCAGTCAGCGACGTCGCTCCCGCAGGCCCCGCGGGACGACGCCGGTTTCCGTTTCGCCAAGTACATGGTGATGATGGGGATCCGCATCGCGTGCTTCGCCGCGATGGCCCTCGTCACGCCGTACGGGTGGTACACCTTCGTGTTCGCCGCTGGGGCGATCTTCCTGCCCTACCTCGCGGTCATCGTCGCCAACGTCGGCCAGGACGCGCAGGTCACCGAGGCCGTGAACCCCGAACGCATGATCGAGGCCGCACCCTCGACGCCCGCCGCTCCCGCGACCCCGGCCCCGACCGTCATCCGCATCGCCGAGACCCCGCGCCTCGAGCAGCCGCGCGACGACCGGTCGTGATCGACGAGTCCGTCGACTGCTCCCGGGCGGGTTGCCAGGCCCCCGCGGTGTGGGCGATCCGGTGGCGCAACCCGCGCATCCACGCCGCGGACCGCCGCAAGACCTGGGTCGCCTGCGACGAGCACGTCGGCTACCTGCGCGAGTTCCTCCGGGCGCGCGATTTCCCCGTCGAGGTCGCCGCGCTCGCGGGAGATCCGGCGTGAGCGCCCGCACGATGCCCCCGGCGGCCCGCTGGGCGATGTACGCCGGGATCGCCGTGCTGTTCGCGATCGCCTGTGGTTTCCTGTCGCACTGGCAGTTCTCCCGCAACGCGGACCGGTCCGCACAGCTGCAGCTCGTCGCCGACAACTACGACGCGACGCCGGTGCCGCTCGGCGAGCTCCTCGCGCCCGGCACCGACCTGGCCCCCGGTGACGAATGGCGTCCCGTGCGGCTCACGGGGCAGTACGAGGCCGACAAGGAACTGCTCGTGCGCAATCGCGCGCACGCGGGATCCGCCGCGTACGAGGTGCTCGTGCCGTTCCGCCTCGACGACGGCCGGGTCCTCCTCGTCGATCGCGGCTGGCTCCCGCCCGGCGAGCGTCAGGCGCAACCGGATGCCATTCCGGCACCCCCGAGCGGGCAGGTCGAGATCGTCGTGCGACTGCGTCCGGGTGAGGCGGCGCCGTCGTCGGAGCGGACCACCGAGCCGGGTCAGGTGCCCACCATCAACCTCGGACTCGTCGCCGACCAGACCGGGCCGCTCGAGCAGGGCGCGTACGGTCTCCTCGCGTCGGAGAACCCCGCGCCCGCCGATGCCCCCGAGGCGGTCGACCCGCCCGACAACGACCCGGGCCCATACCTCTCCTACGCGATCCAGTGGATCCTGTTCGCGATCATGGGCTTCGGGTTCCTGGTCTACGTCATCCGGAGCGAGCGCCGGATCCGTCGGGAAGAGATCGAGGACGCTCTCGAGCGCGGCGAGGAACCGCCCGCTCCGGCACCGCGCACGAAGCTCGACCCGGTCGCCGCACACCGCGACCGCAAGCGTCCGCGCGACAATGACGCCGCCGACGAGGACGCGCTGCTCGACGCGCGGTGAACGCGGGCAGGACGTGCGCTGATCGCTATGCCAGCGTCACCAGATCCACGTCCTCGCGACCCCAGATGTCCTCCACAGACATCATCGAAGAACGTCCGGCTTATGCCAGCGTCACCAGATCCGCGTAGTCGCGACCCCAGATGTCTTCCACCCCGTCGGGGAGGATGAGCACGCGCTCGGGGTTGAGCGCCTCGACGGCGCCCTCGTCGTGCGATACGAGCACGACGGCGCCCTCGTAGTGCGCCAGGGCGCCGAGGATCTCCTCGCGCGAGGCGGGGTCGAGGTTGTTGGTGGGCTCATCGAGCAGCAGCATGTTCGCCGACGACACGACGAGCGTCGCGAGCGACAGACGCGTCTTCTCACCGCCCGAGAGCACCCCGGCGGGCTTCAGCACGTCGTCGCCGACGAACAGGAACGAGCCGAGCACCTTGCGCGCCTCGGTGGCCGTGATGTCGGGGGCCGCGGACATCATGTTGTCCAGCACCGACCGGTTGACGTCGAGGTTCTCGTGCTCCTGCGCGTAGTAGCCGATCTTGAGGCCGTGTCCGGGCTCGAGCTGACCGGTATCGGGCTTGTCGACGCCCGCGAGGATGCGCAGCAGCGTGGTCTTGCCGGCACCGTTCAACCCGAGGATGACGACGCGCGAGCCGCGGTCGATCGCGAGGTCGACGTCGGTGAAGATCTCGAGCGACCCGTACGACTTCGATAGGCCCGACGCCATGAGCGGCGTCTTGCCACAGGGAGCAGGCTTTGGGAACCGGAGCTTGGCGACGCGCTCGTCCTGACGCACGTCGTCGAGTCCCTGCAGCATCTTCTCGGCGCGCGCGACCATCTGGTGCGCGGCGGCGGCCTTCGAGGCCTTGGCGCCGAAGCGCGCAGCCTGCAACTGCAGCGCCGTGGCCTTCTTCTCGACGTTGGCGCGCTCCTTCTTGCGGCGCTCCTCGTCGGCCACCCGCTGGCGCAGGTAGTTCTTCCAGTTCATGTTGTAGACGTCGATGACCTGGCGGTTGGCATCCAGGTAGAACACGCGGTTCACCGTCTCGCCGACGAGCTCGACGTCGTGCGAGATCACGATGAGCCCGCCCTTGTAGCCCTTGAGGAACTCGCGCAGCCACACCACGCTGTCGGCATCCAGGTGGTTGGTCGGCTCGTCGAGGATCATCGTCTGCGCGTCCGAGAACAGGATGCGCGCGAGCTCGATGCGGCGACGCTGACCACCCGACAGGGTCTTCAGCGGCTGGTCGAGGATGCGGTCCGGCAGCGAGAGGTTGTGGGCGATGGATGCCGCCTCGGCTTCGGCCGCGTAGCCGCCGGCCGATTCGAATTCTTCCGTGAGCCGGGCGTACTTCTTCATCGCCTTGGCGGCGACCGCGGGGTCGTCGTCGCCCATGGCCATCGAGGCCTCGTGCATGCCCAGCGCGAGAGAGCCCAGGCCGCGCGCGTCGAGGATGCGGGTGCGCGCGAGCATCTCGGGGTCGCCCGAGCGCGGGTCCTGCGGCAGGTAACCGAGCTCGCCGCTGCGCTCGACGCCGCCGTTCGCGGGCAGCAGGTCGCCGGCGAGCACCTTGGTGAGCGTCGTCTTGCCGGCACCGTTGCGGCCGACGAGTCCGATCTTGTCGCCGTCCGAGACGCGGAACGACACCTCCGACATGAGCACGCGCGCGCCGACGCGGATCTCGAGATCGTGCACGGCGAGCACAGCAGACGTCCGTTCGCTAGAGGAGAGGGAGAAGCGGCCGAGGTGGCCAGCCACCCAGTATACGGCGGCGCGGCATTACCTCGCCGTCGAGAGGTTCCGCCCACCGCGGGAGCTCCCGGGTTTGCGGTCCGCCGCGGGGCCTGATCTAAACTAAGGCGATCCTTACCTAACTTCTTGGAGGCTCTTCGTGTCCCGATTCCGCGCGCTGGCTGCTGTCGCCGCCGCCACGGCCCTCGTCCTGACCGGCTGCGCCGGTACCTCCGCCGCCGCACCCGGCGCCTCGGAGGGCTCCACGACGGCGGACGGAACCTTCCCCGTCACGATCGACCACGCTTTCGGCGAGACGACGATCCCCGCCGAGCCGAAGCGCGTCGTGACGGTCAGCTGGGGCAACCAGGAGGCCGCGCTCGCCCTCGGGATCGTGCCGGTCGCGATGCCCAAGGTCACGTGGGGCGACGAGGACGGCGACGGACTCCTCCCCTGGGTCAAGGACAAGCTCGACGAACTGGGCGCCGCGACCCCCACGCTCATGGACGAGACGAACGGCTTCGACTACGAGGCCATCGCCGACGCGAAGCCCGACGTGATCCTCGGCGCCTACTCCGGCATGACGCGGGAGCAGTACGACACCCTCAGCAAGATCGCCCCCGTGGTGGCCTACCCCGAGATCGCGTGGGGCACCACCTGGCAGGAGATGACCCTGACGGATGCCAAGGCCCTCGGCCGCGAGAGCCAGGCCGAGCAGCTGGTCAGCGACCTCGAGAAGCACGTCACCGACGAGGCCGCCAAGTATCCGGCGCTGGCCGGCAAGAAGCAGATGTTCACGTACATCGACCCCACCGACCTCAGCACCGTCGGCTACTACTCGCTGAAGGACCCGCGGGCGATGTACCTGAGTGAGCTCGGGACGACGCCGTCGTCCGCGGTCGAGACCTCCAGCGCCCAGGGCGACACCTTCTGGTTCACGCAGAGCGCCGAGCAGATCGAGAACTTCTCCGACGTCGACACGCTCGTCGGCTACGGAACGGATGCCACGCTCGCCCAGCTGCAGGCCGATCCGCTGTGGTCGCGCATCCCCGCCGTCGCATCCGGCGCCGTCGTGATGCTGCCCGACAACACGTCGCTCGCTGCGGTCGCCAACCCGAGCCCGCTGTCGATCGGCACCCCGCTCGGCGACGAGTACATCGGGCTCGTCGGAGCCGCGGCCGCGAAGGCCGCCTCCTGATGCACGTCCCCGACGTCACGGCGCGATGACCGCTCTCGCTCCGGCTCCGACCGCCCCCGGCGACGCCCGCACGCGTCGCTGGGGGCGGCGACGGGCCGTCGGCGTCACGATCCTCGTCGTCGCCCTCGTCGTCGCGGCCGTCCTCTCGGTCACGTTCGGCGCACGGGACGTCTCCCTCACCGACGTGTGGAGCGGACTCATCGGCTCCACCGACACGGCCTCGGCGGCGGCCGTCGCCAAGCGCGTGCCGCGCACCGTGCTGGCGATCCTCGTCGGCGCGGCGCTCGCCGTCTCCGGCGCCGTGCTGCAGGGGGCCACGCGCAACCCGCTCGCCGACCCGCAGATCCTCGGGATCAACGGCGGGGCCGGGCTCGCGATCGTCACGGGCATCGCGTTCTTCGGCCTGTCCTCCGCCACCTCCTACATCTGGGTCGGCATGCTCGGCGCGGGTGCCGCCGCCGTCCTGGTCTACGCGATCGGCTCGCTCGGACGCGGCGGCGCGACACCGCTTCGCCTGGCCCTCGCCGGCGCGGTCACCGCCGTCGCCTTCAGTTCGCTCACGAGCGCGATCCTGCTCCCGAACACCGCCGTCATGAACGTGTTCCGGTTCTGGCAGATCGGCGGCGTCGGCGGGGCGACCTCGGAGACGATCCTGCAGGTGCTGCCCTTCCTCCTCGTCGGTCTCGTGATCTGCCTCGGCAGCGCCTCGGCGCTGAACACCCTCGCGCTCGGCGACGAGCTCGCCACCGGCCTCGGCGCCCGCGTGCGCACCGCACGCCTGGTCTCCACCGCGGGAGCCGTCATCCTGTGCGGCGCCGCCACCGCCGTCGCCGGCCCCATCGGCTTCGTCGGCCTCATCGTCCCGCACATGATCCGTCTCGCCGTCGGCGTCGACCACCGCTGGCTCCTCCCGGTCTCCGCGCTCGGCGGAGCCGTCCTCCTCACGCTCGCCGACGTCATCGGTCGTGTCGTGGCCCGACCCGAGGAGATCGAGGTCGGCATCGTCACCGCCCTCGTCGGCGCCCCCTTCTTCATCGCGCTCGTGCGCCGGCAGAGGATGCGAGCACTGTGAGCGTGACACTGACTCCCCCCGCTTCCTCCGCCCTGGCATCCGTCACCGCCGGTCGACACCGCCGCCGCCGGCGCTGGGCGCTGGTCACCGGCATCCTGGCCCTGCTCGTCGCCACCGCGTTCGCGCTGTCGTTGATGCTCGGCCAGACGAACTACTCCCCCGCCGAAGTCTGGGGCGTCCTGACCGGACAGCGCGTCCCGGGCGCGTCGTTCACGGTCGGCGAGCTCCGTCTCCCCCGCGCCGTGACCGCACTGTTCACCGGCCTGTGCTTCGGCATGGGCGGCGTCGTCTTCCAGACGATGCTGCGCAACGCCCTCGCGAGCCCCGACGTCATCGGCATCAACACCGGAGCCAGCGCCGCCGCCGTCATCGGCATCGTCGTGCTGGGACTCGGCGAGACCATGGTGTCGTTCCTCGCGATGGCCGCCGCGCTCGCCGCGGCCCTGGCGATCTACCTGCTCGCCTATCGCGACGGCGGGTCGGGCGCGCGGCTCATCCTCGTGGGCATCGGCGTCGCCGCGATGTGCCAGGCCGTCGTGTCGTACGTGATCGCCCGCGCCGCGGAGTACGACCTCCCCGCCGCGATGCGCTGGATCACCGGCAACCTCAACGACGCGACGTGGGACCGCGCGCTCCCGGTCGTGGGCGCCGTGATCGTCCTCGGCCCCGTGCTGCTCGTGCTCGCGCGCCGCCTGGAGATCCTGCGCATGGGCGACGACACCGCCGCCGCGCTCGGGCTGCCCGTCGAGCGCAGCCGCCTGCTCCTCATCGTCGCGGCCGTGGGCCTCCTCGCCTTCGGCACCGCCGCCGCCGGCCCCATCGCGTTCGTGTCGTTCCTGGCCGGGCCGATCGCCGTGCGGATCCTCGGTCCCGTCGGCTCCCCCGTCCTCCCCGCGGGGCTCGTCGGGGCGCTCCTCGTCCTCGTGGCCGACTTCTGCGCGCAGTACGCGTTCGGCACCCGGCTGCCGGTGGGCGTGATCACCGGTGTGCTCGGCGCGCCGTACCTCATCTACCTGCTCATCCGCAGCAGCCGATCCGGAGGCACCACGCTATGACGTCGCCGCGTCCCCGCACCCGCCCCCGCGCTCGCCCCCACCGGGAAGGACCCCGCCGATGACCACGGAACGCAGCCTGCACGCCGAAGCCGTCACGCTCGGCTACGGCGACCGCACGATCGTCGACACGCTCGACCTCCGCCTTCCCCCCGGGCGGGTGACCGGGATCGTCGGCGCCAACGCGTGCGGCAAGTCCACCCTGCTCAAGGCGATGGCGCGCCTGCTCGCCCCCACGGGCGGGCAGGTGCTGCTGGACGGCAAGGCCATTCACCGGATGCCGACCAAACAGGTCGCGCGCGTGCTGGGGCTCCTCCCCCAGTCGCCGGTGGCGCCCGACGGCATCGCCGTGTCCGACCTCGTCAGCCGGGGACGGCATCCGCACCAGGGAGCGCTGTCCCGGTGGACGCGCACCGACGACGCCGCCGTCGCGCGCGCGCTCGAGGCCACCGACACCGCGCACCTCGCCGACCGCCACGTCGACGAGCTGAGCGGCGGGCAACGGCAGCGCGTGTGGATCGCGATGGCCCTCGCGCAGGAGACCGACGTGCTCCTCCTCGACGAGCCCACGACGTTCCTCGACATCAGCCACCAGATCGACGTGCTCGACCTGCTCACCGACCTCAACCGGCAGCGCGGCACGACCGTCGCGATGGTCCTGCACGACCTCAATCTCGCCGCGCGCTACGCGGACCACCTCGTCGCCATGGCCGGCGGCCGCGTGATCGCGGCGGGAGACCCCGGCGACGTCATCACCGAGGAGACGGTGCGCGAGGTGTTCGGCCTCGACAGCCGCGTCGTCCCCGACCCGCTGACGGGGCGCCCCATGGTGATCCCGATCGGCCGACACCACACGGTGAGCGAGCCCACGCAGGGCTGAACGTCCGGGGGCGCGGGTCTGAACACCCGCGCGCCCCCACGACCCGCCGCGGTCCGAGCTCAGCCCGTGCGCTCGACCTGGCCCATGCGCCAGTAGCCCATGAACGCCACGCGCTTGCGGTCGATGCCGCAGCCCTGGACGAGCAGGCGCCGCAGCACCTTCACGGTCTGCGACTCGCCCGCGATCCACGCGTAGAACTCGCCCTCGGCGTCGGCGGGGCTGTCCCACAGCAGGTCGACGTCGACGTCGATGTCGTCCAGCTGCTGCGGACGCGGAGCCGCGGCGCGCGCGAGGACGTCACCGGATGCCGTCGTCCAGGCCTCCACGGCCTCGATCAAGGCCTCGCCGTGCGGACGGTCGTCGCGCGCCAGCCACCGCACCCGCGCGTCCGTGCGGACGGGAAGCGCGTCATCGTCCGTGGGCACCTCGATGAAGGCATCCACGACGAATCCCGGTCCGAGCCCCTCGAGGATGGCGCAGATCGCCGGAGCGGCGGTCTCGTCACCCGCGAGCAGCAGGCGCTGCGCGGTGCCGGGATGGAAGTCGATGCCCTGCGCCGACTCCTCGCTCCGCGCGTCGGGTCCCACCACGAGGATCCGGTCGCCGATCGCGGCGACCTCCGCCCACGCCCCCGCGGGGCCGGCGTCGTGATGCAGTACGAAGTCGATGTCGAGCTCGAGCGCTCCGGGGTCGATCCGGCGCACCGTGTAGGTGCGGAACGGCATCCGCTCCTCGTCCGGCAGGTCGCGCCAGCGCGTGTACCACTCGCCGTTGTCGATCGCGACGGGATCCTCCTGGCCGATGTCGCACAGGCGGCCGTCGGGGCCGGGCAGCACGAGCTTCACCCGCTGGTCGCGGCGATCGGTGCCGAAGACCTCGAAGTCGGGCGACGTGAACGTGATCCGCGCGAAGTGCGGCGACAGCCGACGGGCCTCCTTCACCACGGCGACGTACGGGCGGTAGGCGGGACGCGTGGCTGTCTTCACGGGATAAGGATATCCTTACCTATCCTCTAGATGCCACGCCGAGACGGCCGGAAAGGCCGCCGCCGAACTACTCGACGAGCGCCCCGATGCGGCGGATCGCCTCCCGCAGCACGTCGGGGTCGCAGCCCACGTTGATGCGGACGTGTCCCACGCCCTCCTCCCCGAACAGCGGCCCGTGGTGCAGCGCGACCTTGGCCTCGCGCCGGACGTACGGCGCGGGGTTGTCTCCCCACCCGTACGCGGAGACATCCACCCACGCGAGGAACCCCGCCTCGGGCACGCGATAGCGCGCGAGCGGAAGGTGTTCGGCGAGGAGCTCGGCCAGCAGCCGACGGTTGTCGTCCAGGGCGACCAGGAGCTGCTCGAGCCACGCGTCGCTCTCGGCCGCGAACGCGGCGCGGTTGGCGATAACCCCGAACAGGCCTGCGCGCCACTCGACCTCCCACGGCAGCGCCCGCACGACCGCGGCGTTCTCATCCGACCCCGTGACGATCACGGCGCACTTCAACCCCGCGAGGTTGTACGTCTTGCTCGCGCTCGTGACCGCGTAGCCCACCTCGGCGGCCTCGGGAGCGGCATTCAGGAAGGGGGTGAACACGGTCGGCGCGAAGGTGAGCGGCGCGTGGATCTCGTCACTCACGACAGCCGCGCCGTACCGAGCCGCGAGCCGCGCCAGCTCGGCGAGCGACTCCCGCGTGTGCACGGTGCCCGTGGGGTTGTGCGGGTTGCAGAGCAAAACGGCCTTCGCTCCGGATGCCAGCGCCCCGGCGATCCCCTCGAGATCGAGCTCCCACCGCTCCCCCGTGTCCCGCAGGGGTACCCGCTCGACGACGGCGCCCGCTTCCTCGACGGTGTCGTAGAACGGCGGGTACACGGGAGGCGTGACGACGACCCGGTCGCCCGGCGAGGTCACCGCGCGCAGGACCTCGACGACGCCCATCATCACGTCGCCGGTCCACCGGATCCGCGCGGGATCGGGACGCCACCCCCACCGGCGCTCGGCGAAGTCCGCGAAGTCGAGGTCGATCCCGGGACGCGGCGGGGTGTACCCGGTGTCCCCGATCTCCACCGCGCGGGCGAGGGCCGCGGTGATCGCGGGCGCGAGCGGGAAATCCGTCTCGGCGACGAACATCGGGATCACGTCGTCCCCGTACGATCTCCACTTCGTGCTCGAACGCTGACGGAGCAGCTCGAGCGGCAGGGCCTTCAACGGGGGGACACTCACCTTCACGAGCCTAATGAGAGGCTCGGATGCCGACGAACCCGCGCGTCAGAGACGGAAACACGAACGCCCACCCCGACGAAGGGGTGGGCGTTCGCAGAAGTTCAGATCGCGAAGCCGAGGGCGCGCATCATGTCGCGGCCGTCGTCGGTGATCCGTTCGGGATCCCACGGCGGCATCCACACCCAGTTGATGCGGAAGCGGTCCACGACGTTGTCGAGGGCCTGAGCTGTCTGCTCCTCGAGCACGTCGGTCAGCGGGCAGCCGGCCGACGTGAGGGTCATGTGGATGACGAGCGCGTCGTTCTCGTCGTCCCACGCGAGGTCGTAGATCAGGCCCAGGTCGACGACGTTGATCCCCAGTTCGGGGTCCATGACGTCTTTGAGCGCCTCGGTGACCTCGTCGTACTTCTCGGGAGCGAGTGTTGCGGTCATGTAACGATCTTACGCGTCGACCGGGGCACCGGCCTCGAGGAAACGGTCGTAACCCTCTTCCTCGAGTCGGTCGGCGAGTTCGGGGCCGCCCTCTTCCACGATCCGGCCCTTCACGACGACGTGCACGAAGTCGGGGCGGATGTAGCGCAGGATGCGGGTGTAGTGGGTGATGAGGAGCACGCCCAGGTCGGTGTTCTCCTTCGCGCGGTTCACGCCCTCCGAGACGATCTTCAGCGCGTCGACGTCGAGGCCGGAGTCGGTCTCGTCGAGCACGGCGATCTTCGGCTTGAGCAGTTCGAGCTGGAGGATCTCGTGACGCTTCTTCTCGCCGCCCGAGAAACCCTCGTTGACGTTGCGCTGGGCGAACTTGGCATCCATCCGCAGGTTCTCCATGGCGCCCTTGACGTCCTTGGTCCAGGTACGGATCGCCGGCGCCTCACCGTCGATCGCCGTCTTGGCGGTGCGGAGGAAGTTCGTCACGGTGACGCCCGGGATCTCGACCGGGTACTGCATCGCGAGGAAGAGGCCGGCGCGCGCACGCTCGTCGACGCTCATCTCGAGGACGTCCTCACCGTCGAGGGTGATGGAGCCGCTCGTCACGGTGTACTTGGGGTGACCGGCGATCGTGTACGCCAGGGTCGACTTGCCGGAGCCGTTGGGGCCCATGATGGCGTGGGTCTCGCCGGTGCGCAGCGTCAGCGTCACACCGTTGAGGATCGGGGTCGTGCCGGCATCCGTCTCGACCGTCACGTGGAGGTCGCGGATCTCGAGGACAGACATGGGGTTCCTTACTCGGTAGTTCAGAGAGATTTCGTGACGGCGGGATCGATGAGCACGTCGTCTCCGTCGATCACGACCTCGTACACGGGGACCGGCTCGTACGCCGGCAGGTTCAGGGGACGGCCGGTCTTCAGCGAGAACGCCGATCCGTGCGCCCAGCACTCCAGCGTCTCGCCCTCGACGAAACCGTCGGAGAGCGAGATGTCGCCGTGTGTGCAGACGTCGCCGATCGCGTGGACGTCGCCGTTGCCGTCGAGCACGACGGCGATCGCGACGCCGTCGACCTCGACGCGGCGAGCCTCGTCCTGCACGAGCTCGCTGAGCCCGCACACGCGGGACGCGCTCACGCCGCGGCTCCTTCGGCCAGCTCGCGCTCGATCGCCTCGGTCAGCTCGGTCTCGAGCTCCGGGATGCCGATGCGCTGGACGATCTCGCTG
This sequence comes from Microbacterium sp. T32, assembly GCF_001619615.1. Classification (GTDB taxonomy): domain Bacteria; phylum Actinomycetota; class Actinomycetes; order Actinomycetales; family Microbacteriaceae; genus Microbacterium. The sequence goes on along the minus strand of NZ_LQQP01000015.1, from coordinate 38,164 downwards.
AGGAACCCGAGCACGACAAGGCGCCGCGCCTCGTCCTCGGCGATGCCGCGGGCCTGCAGGTAGAACAGCTGCTCGTCGTCGAAACGCCCCGTGGCGCTGGCGTGACCTGCGCCCTGGATGTCGCCGGTCTCGATCTCGAGGTTCGGGATCGAGTCCGCGCGCGCGCCGTCGGTGAGGACCAGGTTCCGGTTCGCCTCGTACGAGTCGGTGCCAGTGGCATCCGGTCCGATGAGGACGTCGCCGATCCAGACGCTGCGCGCGCTCATGCCCTGCAGAGCACCCTTGTAGAGAACGTCGCCGACGGTGTGCGGACCCTTGTGGTGCAGGTACACCTGCGACTCGAGGTGCTGGCCGGCATCGGCGAAGGACAGGCCGTACAGGCGCCCCTCGGCGCCGGCACCCGCGAGCTCGACGGAAGGGTTCACGCGGACGACGCCGCCGCCGAAGCTCACCACGACGTGCGTGAGCTTGGCGTCGCGGTCCACGCGCGCCTGGTGCGAGGAGGCGTGCACGGCGTCGTCGTCCCAGCGCTGCACCGACACCACGGTCAGCTCGGCGCCGTCGCGGACGAGGATCTCGACGTTCTGCGCGTGCTGCACGCTCCCCTCGTGCCGCAGCACCACGGTGCCGCGGGAGTTCGGCTGCGCCTCGATCACGACGTGGGCGTGCGCGAGGCCGCCCGTGCCGGTCAGCCGCACGACGATCGGCTCGTCGAGCTCGACGTTCGCCGGGATGCGCAGCAGCGGAGCCTCGGGCTCGTGCGTCCACGCCAGGGCCGCGGGCAGATCCTCGGGCCGGAAGTGCTCACCGCGCGGCGCGTCGCCGACGGCGAGGCGCAGCTGCTCCACGGCGTCGGGCGCTGTGACCTCGACGCGCATGATGCCCTCGGGGCCCGCCTCGTCGACGAACAGCGGCGCGAGCCGGTCGACCGGGCTCAGCTTCCAGTTGACCTCGCGGCCGGTCGGGGTGCCGAAGTCGCTCGGGTCGAACGACGTCGGACGCTCCGACCGGGTCTGGACGGGAACGACGGATGCCACCAGAGCGGCAGGGTCGATATGACCCTCCGCCGCACCGGCGGGGGTCTGGGTCGCAGTCGTCATTTAGCCGACTCTCCGTTCGTCGCGAGAGCGATGATCATCCGACACTGCCTTCCATGCCCATCTCGATGAGCTTGTTCAGTTCGAGGGCGTACTCCATCGGCAGCTCGCGGGCGATCGGTTCGATGAAGCCGCGCACGATCATGGCCATGGCCTCGTCCTCGGGCAGGCCGCGGGACTGCAGGTAGAACAGCTGCTCCTCGCTGACCTTCGAGACGGTGGCCTCGTGACCGAGCTGCACGTCGTCGACGCGGATGTCGATCGCGGGGTAGGTGTCCGAGCGCGAGATCGTGTCGACCAGCAACGCGTCGCAGCGCACCGTGTTCGCGGAGTGGTGCGCGTTGGCATCCACACGCACTTCGCCGCGGTAACCGGCGCGACCGCCGCCGCGGGCGATCGACTTCGACACGATCGACGACTGCGTGTACGGCGCCATGTGGATCATCTTGGCGCCGGCGTCCTGGTGCTGACCGGGGCCCGCGAAAGCGACCGAGAGGGTCTCGCCCTTGGCGTGCTCGCCCATGAGGTAGATGGACGGGTACTTCATCGTCACCTTGGAGCCGATGTTGCCGTCGACCCACTCCATCGTCGCGCCCTCGTGGGCGACGGCGCGCTTGGTGACGAGGTTGTAGACGTTGTTCGACCAGTTCTGGATCGTCGTGTACCGCACGCGGGCGTTCTTCTTCACGATGATCTCGACGACGGCCGAGTGCAGCGAGTCGCTCTTGTAGATCGGGGCGGTGCAGCCCTCGATGTAGTGGACGTAGCTGTCCTCGTCCGCGATGATCAGGGTCCGCTCGAACTGGCCCATGTTCTCGGTGTTGATGCGGAAGTACGCCTGCAGCGGGATCTCGACGTGCACGCCCTTCGGGACGTACACGAACGACCCGCCCGACCACACGGCGGTGTTCAGCGCCGCGAACTTGTTGTCACCGGCGGGGATGACGGTGCCGAAGTACTCCTCGAAGAACTCCGGGTGCTCCTTGAGCGCCGTGTCGGTGTCCATGAAGATGACGCCCTGCTCCTCCAGGTCCTCGCGGATCTGGTGGTAGACGACCTCGGACTCGTACTGGGCGGCGACACCGGCGACCAGGCGCTGACGCTCGGCCTCGGGGATGCCGAGCTTCTCGTACGTGTTGCGGATCTCCTCCGGGAGCTCCTCCCACGACTGCGCCTGCTTCTCGGTCGAGCGCACGAAGTACTTGATGTTGTCGAAGTCGATCTCCGACAAGTCCGCACCCCACGTGGGCATGGGCTTGCGACCGAAGAGCTGATAGCCCTTGAGACGGGTCTTGAGCATCCATTCGGGCTCGGACTTCAGCGCGGAGATGCCGCGCACGACCTCTTCATTGATGCCTCGCTGGGCGACGGCCCCGGCGGCATCCGTGTCGTGCCAGCCGAATTCGTACACCCCCAGTCCCTCGAGTTCGGGACGGTCGATGAGCACGTCGGACATGGTGGTCACTCTCCTTCTCGGGCCACAACGGTGTCATCCGCCCCGACATTCCGGCAGCGACTCCGGTCGGAGTCACAGGAACGTCGCTGGTGGGCCCGCTCGAAGGCGCTGGCTGCGCGCCTAGACTGTCAGGGGTGCGGGACGCGTGAGCGCTGCACCCGAAGACCCTTTGATTCTACAGGCAAGACCCGCTCCCGGCACGGCGCAGACCCGCCGCCGCGACCCGAGCGCCCCGCCGCCAGGAGGCTGCGCGCATGTCCACCGCTTCGTCCCCCCGCGTCCTCGGACGCCTCGTCGGCTGGCTGCCGACGCACCCCGACCGGCGCGTGCGCGTGTTCGCATGGCTGTCGTTCGTGGCCGAGGTGCTCATCATCGGGACCGGCGGAGCTGTCCGGCTCACCGGTTCGGGACTCGGCTGCCCGACCTGGCCGCGCTGCACGCCGGACTCCCTGGTCAACACCCCCGAGATGGGGATCCACGGCATCATCGAGTTCGGCAACCGGACGCTCACGGGGCTCGTCGGCCTCCTCGCGCTCGCGGTCGTCGTGCTGATGTGGCGGATGCGGAAAGACCGCCGCGGCATGTTCGTGCTGGCCCTGATCGTGCTCGGCGGGATCGTCGCGCAGGCGGTTGTCGGCGGCATCACGGTGCTGACGGGCCTGAACCCCTTCATCGTCGGGTTCCACTACATCGCCTCGGTGGTCCTGGTCACCGTGTGCGCGGCGTTCCTCGTCCTCATGTACCTCCCCGCCGGCGCGCGCGAGCGCGTCGTCCCCGCGTGGTTCGCCGGTCTCGTGCACGCCACGACCGGTGTCCTGGCCCTCACGGTCGTGTTCGGCGTCCTGACGACGGGCGCGGGCCCGCACTCCGGAGACGCGGCGGCCGTGCAGCGCAACGGCTTCGACGCCGAGGTGCTCGAGCACGTCCACGCGTGGCCCGGCTACGCCCTTTTTGCGCTGACCCTCGTCATCGTCGCGCTCGCCTGGCGTCTGCGGCTTCCGGTGCGCCGCTGGGCCACGGCGCTCCTGGGGGTCGAGCTGGTGCAGATCGCCGTCGGCCTCTACCAGGCGCGCAACGGTCTGCCCGAACTCGCGGTCGGCGTGCACATGGTGCTCGCGGCCCTCGCCGCGGCGACCATGACGGTCGTGGTCCTGCGGCTGAAGGCTCCCGTCGCCACGGATTCCGTGGACCGGCGCGACGCCGTCGGAGCCGCGCAGCGCTGACCTTAGCGCGTTCATAGGGATTTCATCGAGCGCCCAGAGTCCCCGCACCGGTGAGTGCGAGACTCTGTTGCGACCCGTGCCGACCGTGCCCGGGAATCGAAGGAGTTTCTTCATGCAGACCCGCCCCCGCCTGGTGACCAGCATCCCGTTCTGGGTGCTCCTGGTGCTCTCCCTGGCCTCCGTGATCGGCGGACTCGTCATCGTCTTCCAGCAGATCGACGCGATGCAGGCCGTGCTCGACGACCCCAACGCGACGGTCGTCACCGTCTACGTCGCCCAGTCGTGGGCGATCGTCGGCGCCGTGCTCCTCGGCGCCGGTGCGCTCGGCATCCTGACGACCCTCGCGGTGGCCGCCGTGATCTCCACGCGTCCGCGCCCGGACGTTTCGGTCGAGACGATCGATTGGACCAGCGACGAAGAGAGCGCACCCTTCGCCGCCGCCCCCACCGTGGCGGCTGCGGCTACGACCGCGCCGGCCGCACCCCTCGTCCTCGAGGACGCGGACGTCGAGACCCCGTCCGACGCTCCGGCTCCCGCCGCGGCCGCCGCCGCGAGTCACGACGCGCCGAAGCTCGACACGGGCGACGACACCCCGCGCGCCTGATCAGCCCGCACGAACGCGAAACGCCCGCTCCCCTCGGGGGGGGGCGGGCGTTTCTCGTGGATTCCGGAAACTCAGAACGGCAGCAGCGGGTCGATCGCGATCGCGACGAACAGCAGCGTGAGGTACGTGATCGACGCGTGGAACACGCGCATCGGCCGCGGCTGCACGCCCTGCACGGCCCGCGAGTACAGGCGGTGCGACTCGTAGACGAACCAGCCGCCGAACACGAGCGCCGAGACGCTGTAGACGAGGCCCATGGATGCCACCGGGATGAGCAGCAGCGAGCACGCCACCGTGGCCCACGCGTACAGGATCACCTGGAGCCCGACCTGCGAGCCGCTGCGGGTGGCCCCGAGCATCGGGACGTCGACCTCTTCGTATTGGTCGGCGTACTTCATCGACAGCGGCCAGTAGTGCGGGGGCGTCCAGAGGAACACCAGCGCGAACAGGATGAACGGCGCCCAGGAGAGCGAGCCGGTCACGGCCGACCAGCCGATGAGCACCGGGAAGCAGCCGGCGATCCCGCCCCAGACGATGTTCTGCTCGGTGCGGCGCTTGAGGATCATCGTGTAGATCACGACGTAGAAGAAGATGGCCGCGGCCGACAGTCCGGCCGCCAGCGCGTTGGTGAACGCCCACAGCCACACGGTCGAGACGACGGCGAGCGTCCACGCGAACGTCAGGGCTCCGCGCGGCGACACCTCGCCGGTCACCAGCGGGCGGTTCTCGGTGCGCTGCATGTGGGCGTCGATGTCGCGGTCGAGGTACATGTTGAACGCGGCGGCGGAACCGGCGCTCAGCGAACCGCCGATGACGGTGGCGAAGATGAGCCAGATGTCGGGCAGTCCGCGTGCCGCCAGGATCATGACCGGAACGGTCGTGACCAGCAGCAGTTCCAGCACGCGCGGCTTGGTCAGAGCGACATAAGCGCGAACGGTGCGTCCGACGGAGCGGCGATCGGTCGTCGCAGTGACGTGCGACGTCGTCGAGATGTCCATCGTCCCCCGGGGTAGAGCGAGCGTATCCCCACGATTCTATGGCATCCCGTACACACCCCCGGCCGCCTGTCGACCCCCTCGGGAACAGTCCCGGGGCTTCGTACGTTCTCGCTATGCTGGCGATGAACGCGCGCCCCGCGCCGACCACCCCACCCCACTCCCGCCCCTACGGCGTCGAGTGCGGCGTCGGATCGTGACCCCGGGCGCAAAGTGACGAGAAAGGCACCGTGTTGTCGGACTTCGAATGGGACGAGATCGATCGGCGCGCGGTGGACACCGCACGCGTTCTGGCGGCGGATGCCGTCGAGAAGGTGGGGAACGGGCACCCCGGTACCGCGATGTCCCTCGCACCCGCGGCCTACCTGCTCTACCAGCGCGTCCTGCGCCACGACCCGGCCGACACGCACTGGCCCGGACGCGACCGCTTCATCCTCTCCGTGGGCCACTCCTCGCTCACGCAGTACGTACAGCTCTACCTCGGCGGTTTCGGCCTCGAGCTGAAGGACCTCGAGGCGCTGCGCACGTGGGGCTCGCTGACCCCGGGTCACCCCGAGTACGGCCACACCGACGGCGTCGAGATCACGACCGGCCCGCTCGGCCAGGGCCTGGCCTCGTCGGTCGGCTTCGCCTACGCCGCCCGCTACGAGCGCGGCCTGTTCGACCCCGAGTCGCCCGCAGGCGAGAGCCCCTTCGACCACTACGTCTACGTGATCGCCGGTGACGGCGACCTCCAGGAGGGCGTGACCAGCGAGGCCTCCTCGCTCGCCGGACACCAGGAGCTCGGCAACCTCATCGCGATCTACGACTCCAACCAGATCTCGATCGAGGACGACACGAACGTCGCCTTCACCGAGGACGTGCAGAAGCGCTACGAGTCCTACGGCTGGCACGTGCAGACCGTCGACTGGAAGAAGACGGGTCAGTACGTCGAGGACGTCGCCGAGCTGAACGCGGCGATCGAGGCCGCGAAGGGCGAGACGAGCAAGCCGTCGCTCATCATCCTCAAGACGATCATCGGCTGGCCCTCCCCCGGCAAGCAGAACTCCGGCAAGATCCACGGTTCGGCGCTCGGCGCCGACGAACTCAAGGCCACGAAGGAGGTGCTCGGCTTCGACCCCGAGCAGCACTTCGTCGTCGCCGACGACGTCCTCGCCCACACGCGCCAGCTCGTCGAGCGCGGCGCCGCCGCGAAGGCCGCCTGGCAGGAGAAGTTCGACGCGTGGGCCGCCGCCCACCCCGAGCGCAAGCAGCTGTGGGACCGCCTGCAGGCGCGCGAGCTCCCCGAGCACATCGCCGACGCGCTTCCCGCGTTCGAGGCCGGCAAGGACGTCTCGACGCGTGCGGCTTCGGGCACCGTCATCAACGCGCTGGCCGCCGAGCTCCCCGAGCTGTGGGGCGGTTCGGCCGACCTCGCCGAGTCCAACCTGACCACGATCAAGGATGCCAAGTCCTTCATCCCCACCTCGTGGTCGACGCACGAGTGGTCCGGCGACCCGTACGGCCGCGTGCTGCACTTCGGCATCCGCGAGCACGCCATGGGCGCGATCCTCAACGGCATCGTGTTGCACGGACCGACGCGTCCGTTCGGCGGCACGTTCCTCATCTTCAGCGACTACATGCGCCCGCCGGTGCGTCTGGCCGCGCTGATGAACATCCCGACGGTCTTCGTCTGGACGCACGACTCCGTCGCCCTCGGTGAGGACGGCCCGACGCACCAGCCGATCGAGCAGCTCGCCAGCCTCCGCGCCATCCCGAACTTCGCCCTCGTGCGTCCGGCGGATGCCAACGAGACCTCGGTCGTGTGGCTCGAGATCCTCCGTCGCACCGCCGGTCCCGCCGGTCTCGCGCTCACACGGCAGAACATCCCCGTGTTCGCGCGCGGAGAGGGCGAGGCATCCGGAGACGTCTTCGCCTCGGCCGCGAACGCGGTCAAGGGCGCGTACGTCCTCGCGGAGGCCCCGAACGGGAAGCCCGACGTGATCCTCATCGCCACGGGCTCCGAGGTACAGCTGGCCGTCCAGGCGCGCGAGACCCTCGCCGCCGACGGCATCAACGCCCGCGTGGTGTCGGCTCCGTCGCTGGAGTGGTTCGCCGAGCAGGACGAGGCGTACCGAGAGTCCGTGCTGCCGTCCTCGGTGAAGGCGCGCGTCTCCGTCGAGGCGGGTTCCGCGCTCACGTGGGCGGGAATCGTCGGCGACGCCGGCCGCTCGGTCGCCATCGACCACTTCGGCGCCTCCGCCGACTACAAGACCCTCTTCCAGAAGTTCGGCATCACCGCCGAGGCGGTCGTGTCGGCCGCCCACGAGTCGATCGCCGCCGCGAAGTAATCCCAGGAGAGAACAGACAATGAGCACTCCCACCGAACAGCTTTCCGCCGTCGGCGTCAGCATCTGGCTCGACGACCTGTCCCGTCAGCGCATCCAGTCCGGCAACCTCGCCGAGCTCATCGAGAAGCGCAACGTCTCCGGCGTCACCACGAACCCGACGATCTTCGCCGGCGCGCTCTCGAAGGGCGAGGCCTACGAGGGTCAGGTCCGCGAGCTCGCCGGCCACGGCGCGGGCGTCGACGAAGCCATCTTCTCGATCACCACCGACGACGTGCGCGACGCGTGCGACATCTTCCTCCCCGTGTTCGAGGAGACCGGCGGGGTCGACGGTCGCGTGTCGATCGAGGTCTCCCCCGACCTGGCGCACGACACCGAGGCGACCATCGCCCAGGCGAAGGACCTCTCGGCGCGCGTCGACCGCCCGAACGTCCTCATCAAGATCCCCGCGACGAAGGCGGGCCTCCCCGCCATCACCGAGGTCATCGGTGCGGGCATCTCGGTGAACGTCACGCTGATCTTCAGCCTCGAGCGCTACGCCGAGGTCATCGACGCGTACCTCGCCGGTGTCGAGAAGGCCCGCGAGGCCGGACACGACATCTCGACCCTGCAGTCGGTCGCGTCGTTCTTCGTCTCCCGCGTGGACACCGAGGTCGACAAGCGCCTCGCCGCGATCGGCACCGACGAAGCCGCTGCGCTGAAGGGCAAGGCGGGCCTCGCCAACGCGCGCCTCGCATACGAGCTCTTCGAGCAGAAGTTCGCCGAGGACCGCGCCACGGAGCTCCTCGCCGCCGGCGCGACCGTGCAGCGCCCGCTCTGGGCCTCGACCGGCGTCAAGGACCCCGCGCTCCCCGACACGCTGTACGTCACCGAGCTCGTCGCCCCCGGCACCGTGAACACGATGCCCGAGAAGACGCTCGAGGCCACGTTCGACCACGGCGTCATCACCGGCGACACCATCACCGGCGCATACGCCGAGGCGCACGAGGTCTTCGACCAGCTCGCCGCGGTCGGCGTCGACTTCGCCGACGTGACGCAGGTGCTCGAGGACGAGGGCGTGGAGAAGTTCATCGCCTCCTGGCACGAGCTGCAGGAGACGGTCGCCACCGCCCTCGAGGCCGGAAGCGCCCAGGCCGCGAAGTGACCTTCGCCGTCAGGGCCACCGGCCACGCCAAGGCGGTCGTCGACTCCGAGCTGCCCGGTCTGGTCGGCTCGCTGGTCGCGTCCGCTCTGACGGCGGGTGACCCCACGCTGTGGGGTCCCGCGGCCGAGGACGAGGCATCCCGACGACTCGGGTGGGTGCAGGCGGTCTCCGTCTCGCGCCCGCTCGTGCCGGAGATCACGGCCCTGCGCGACTCCCTCGTCGCGCAGGGCGTGACCCGGGTGGTCCTGGCGGGGATGGGCGGTTCGTCGCTCGCCCCCGAGGTGATCGCCCGGTCCGCTGGCGTTCCGCTCGTGATCCTCGATTCCACCGCGCCCGGGCAGGTGCTCGCCGCGATCGACGGCGACGCCGAGTCCGGCGGCCTGCGCGAGACCGTGCTCGTGGTCTCGAGCAAGTCGGGTTCGACGATCGAGACCGATTCCGCGAAGCGCGCCTTCGAGGCCGCGTTCCGCGATCTGGGCATCGACCCCGCCGAACGCATCGTCGTGGTGACGGACCCCGGCTCCCCGCTCGACGAGTCGGCCCGCGCCGACGGTTATCGCGTGTTCACCGCCGACCCCACCGTGGGCGGCCGGTATTCGGCCCTGACGGCCTTCGGGCTCGTCCCCGCCGGTCTCGCGGGCGTCGACATCGACGACCTCCTCGACGAAGCGGATGCCACCCTGCTCGAGATCGCGATCGACTCGCCCGAGAACCCGGCCCTCGTCCTGGCGGCCGCCATCGCCGGTGGCGGCGAGCTCCGCCGGGACAAGCTCGGCTTGGTCACCGACGGCAGCCACCTGCCCGGTCTGCCGGACTGGATCGAGCAGTTGATCGCCGAGTCCACGGGCAAGGAGGGCACCGGCATCCTGCCCGTCGTCCTGCTGCCCGTCTCCCCCGAACTCGAGGCGAAGCCGGCCGACCTTCAGGTCGTTCGGCTCGTCGACCACGCGGACGCGTTCCACCTGTTCGACCGTCACGAGGGCGAGATCCTGGTCAGCGGATCGCTCGGTGCGCAGTTCGTCGTGTGGGAGTACGCGACGGCGATCGCGGGCCGCCTCCTCGGGATCGACCCGTTCGACCAGCCCGACGTGGAGTCGGCGAAGGTCGCCGCGCGCGGTCTCCTCGACGCGCGCCCCGAGCCGACGGAGCCGGCTCTCGTGCTCGACGGCGTCGAGGTCCGCGTCTCCGATCCGGCGCTGGCTGCCGGGGGCACGATCGCGAGCGTGCTGGACGCGCTGTGGGCGGCCATCCCCGCGGACGGGTACGTCAGCATCCAGGCCTACGTCGACCGGGTCGACCTCCCCCAGCTCGCGGGACTCCGCGAGCTCGTGGCGGCGGATGCCGGTCGACCCACGACCTTCGGGTGGGGACCCCGGTTCCTTCACTCGACCGGTCAGTACCACAAGGGAGGACCCGCGAACGGCGTCTTCCTGCAGATCACCGAACGCACCGACGTCGACCTGGAAATACCCGGGCGCCCGTTCACGTTCGGGGAACTTATCCACGCACAGGCCGCGGGCGACGCGAGCGTGCTGGCGGACGGCCACGGCCGCCCCGTCGTCACTCTCACGCTCACCGACCCGCAGGTCGAGGTGCTCTCACTCTTCGAGGCGGCGCAGTAGAAGCATGGTCGTAGAGATCACACCCGGTCACAATCCCCTTCGCGATCCCGAGGATCGCCGACTCAATCGCATCGCCGGGCCCAGCGCCCTGGTGATCTTCGGCGTGACGGGCGACCTGTCACGCAAGAAGCTCATGCCGGCGGTGTACGACCTCGCCAACCGCGGCCTGCTCCCGCCCGGCTTCGCGCTCGTCGGCTTCGCCCGCCGCGACTGGGAGGACCAGGACTTCGCCAAGGTCGTCCACGAGTCGGTCAAGCAGTACGCGCGCACCGAGTTCCGCGAGGAGACGTGGCAGGAGCTGCTGGAAGGCATCCGCTTCGTCCAGGGCGAGTTCGACGACCCCGAGGCGTTCGCGCGCCTGCGGGAGACGGTCGACAAGCTCGACGTCGAGCGCGGCACCATGGGCAACCACGCGTACTACCTGTCGATCCCACCGAAGGCGTTCCCGCTGGTGACGACGCAGCTCAAGGCCTCGGGGCTCGTCGGCGAGACCGCCGACGACACCACCGGCTGGCGGCGCGTCGTCATCGAGAAGCCGTTCGGTCACGACCTCGCCTCGGCCCGCGAGCTGAACGAGGTCGTCGAGAGCGCGTTCCCGGCCGACTCGATCTTCCGCATCGACCACTACCTCGGTAAGGAGACGGTGCAGAACATCCTCGCTCTGCGCTTCGCGAACGAGCTGTACGAGCCGATCTGGAACCGCAACTACGTCGACCACGTGCAGATCACGATGGCCGAGGACATCGGCGTCGGCGGTCGCGCCGGCTACTACGACGGGATCGGCGCGGCACGCGACGTCATCCAGAACCACCTCCTCCAGCTGCTCGCGCTCACCGCGATGGAAGAGCCCATCAGCTTCAACGCCGCCGACCTGCGCGCCGAGAAGGAGAAGGTCCTCGCGGCGGTGCGCCTGCCCGAGAACCTCGCCGAGGCGACCGCGCGCGGTCAGTACGCCGGCGGGTGGCAGGGCGGTGAGAAGGTGCTCGGCTTCCTCGAGGAAGACGGCATGAACCCCGAGTCGGTCACCGAGACCTACGCCGCGGTGAAGCTCGAGATCAACACGCGCCGCTGGTCGGGCGTGCCGTTCTACGTGCGCAGCGGCAAGCGACTCGGACGCCGCGTCACCGAGGTGGCGGTGGTGTTCAAGCGCGCCCCGCAGCAGCTCTTCTCGCGCAGCCAGACGCAGGAGCTGGGACAGAACGCCCTGGTCATCCGCGTGCAGCCCGACGAGGGCGTGACGATCCGCTTCGGCTCGAAGGTCCCCGGCGACGGTACGCAGGTGCGCGACGTGACGATGGACTTCGGTTACGGCCACGCCTTCACCGAGGCGAGCCCCGAGGCCTACGAGCGACTCATCCTCGACGTCCTGCTCGGCGATCCGCCGCTCTTCCCCCGGCACGAGGAGGTCGAACTCAGCTGGAAGATCCTCGACCCGATCGAGGAGTTCTGGGCCGCCCAGGGCGGACCGCTCGAACAGTATTCTCCCGGGTCATGGGGGCCGGCATCCGCCGACGAACTCCTCGCCCGCGATGGCCGCACCTGGAGGCGTCCGTGATCATCGACCTGCCCGACACCACCGTCAGCGCGATCTCGAAGAAGCTCGTCAGCGTCCGCGAGGAGGGCGGCGCCGTCGCCCTCGGGCGCGTGCTCACCCTCATCATCGTGACGCACCACGGCGCTGAGGAAGAGGTCATCGAGGCCGCCAACGACGCGTCGCGCGAGCACCCGATGCGCGTCATCGCCGTCCTGTTCGGCGACGACGACGAGGAGCCCCGCCTCGACGCCGAGATCCGCGTCGGCGGCGACGCCGGCGCGAGCGAGGTCGTGGTGCTCCGCGCCCACGGCGCGGCCGCCTCGAACGCCGAGAGCCTCGTGACCGGCCTGCTCCTCCCCGACGCCCCCGTGGTGGCCTGGTGGCCCGCGGAGGCTCCCACCGACCCCTCACTGTCGGAGATCGGCCGCATCGCTCAGCGTCGCATCACCGACGCCAAGTCGCAGCCCGACCCCACCTCGTGGGTCGCGCACCTCGGCGAGCACTACGCCCCGGGCGACACCGACTTCGCGTGGACCCGCGTCACGCGCTGGCGCGAGCAGCTCGCGGCCGTGCTCGACCAGCCGCCGTACGAGCCGGTCACCTCGATCGAGGTCTCGGGTTCGAGCGACTCCCCGTCGACGGCGCTGCTCGCGGCCTGGCTCGGCCTCAAGCTCGAAGCGCCCGTGACCTACACCTACCTCCCGGAGGAGGAGTGGGCCGGCGGCATCAAGTCGGTGCGCCTCAGGCGCGCGAGCGGCGACACGCTGCTGGAGCGTCCGACTCCGGGCGTCGCGGTCCTCACGCAGCCCGGACAGCCGACGCACGAGCTCGACTTCCCGCGTCGCACCCTGCGCGAATGCCTCGCCGAGGAACTGCGGCGGCTCGATCCGGACGTGCTCTACGGACGCGTCCTGACGCAGTGCACCGAGCTGCTGCACACCCTCGACGACCAGAGCGCCCGATGACCGAGAACGGCTCGATCAAACAGGTCATCATCAAGAAGGATGCCGACACCCTCGCCGACTACGTCGCGACGCGGTTCGTCAATCGCATCGTGAAGCGCGTCGCCGAGGGCAAGCGCATGCACGTGTGCCTCACCGGCGGAACGATGGGTGGCGCCGTTCTGCGCTCGGCCGCGCGGGACCCGCGCATCGCCGAGATCGACTGGTCGCTGGTCCACTTCTGGTTCGGTGACGAGCGTTTCGTCCCGCGCGACTCGGACGACCGCAACGAGAAGCAGGCACGCGTCGCGTTCCTCGACGGACTGGACATCCCGGCCGAGAACATCCACGTGGCCGCGTCCACGGACGACGGCCTCGACCTGGATGCCGCGGCGATCGCCTACGCGGACGAGCTGGCGCAGTTCGCCCCCTCCGACCGCAGCGAGACGGGCCCGTGGCCGGCGTTCGACATCTGCTTCCTGGGCGTCGGACCCGACGCGCACATCGCCTCGCTGTTCCCCGACCGGCCCGAGATCTCGGTGACCGACCGGGCGACGGTGCCGGTGCGCGACTCCCCCAAGCCGCCGCCGGAGCGCATCTCGCTGACCCGCCCGGTCATCAACTCGTCGAAGCGCGTGTGGATGGTCATCGCGGGAGCCGACAAGGCCGCCGCCCTGGGCCTCGCCCTCGCGGGCGCGAGCTACCAGAGCGTCCCGGCCGCCGGGGCGAAGGGCCGTCGCCGCACCGCCTTCTTCGTCGACGTGGCCGCGGCCGACCAGGTTCCGCCGCAGCTGATCGACCGCGAGTACTGAGCACGCTGAAACGAGAAGAGACCGGATGCCATGGCATCCGGTCTCTTCTCGTTTCGAGGCTTACTGACCCCGGCGTTCGCGCAGCTGCTGGAGCGCGTCGTCGAGGAGCGACGCCGCTTCCTCGTCGGTGCGACGCTCCTTCACGTAGGCGAGGTGCGTCTTGTACGGCTCGGTCTTCGCGAGGGCCGGCGGGTTGTTCTTGTCGCGTCCGGCGGGAAGGCCGGAGTGCGGTGAGTCGATCGTCTCGGGGATCTCGTCGTCGGGGATGCCCGCCGCGAAGTACCGGACGGTCTCGTTGCCGAGCGCGTCCCAGTACGAGACCGCGACGCGATCGGCGTGGAAACCGTGATCCTGTTCACCCATCGGGCCCGCGCCGACGCGCGTGCCGCGGATGGCGTTGCCGCCAGTGGCCATGTCAGAGCTCCGCGAACTTGGTGAGGAGACCGAGACCGACAATGGTGATGAACCACACCAGCGCCAGCACGATCGTGAATCGGTTGAGGTTGCGTTCGGCCAGGCCCGACGAGCCCAGTGCCGAGCTCATGCCGCCGCCGAACATGTCGGACAGACCGCCACCGCGTCCTTTGTGGAGCAGGATGAGCAGGGTCAGCAGGAGGCTGGTCACGCCCAGGAGAACCTGCAGGACGAACTCGAGAATCTGCACTGTCGAAAGCCTTTCGCGGCGGTCGGAACCGACCGCACAAGCGTCAAGTATACGGGGAGCCGGAGCGGACACACGGATGCCCGCGGCACGGGGCCGCGGGCATCCGAGGAGGTCAGACTCCGACGTGCTTCTGGTAGCGGATGATGGCCGCGAACTCGTCGACGACGAGGCTCGCGCCACCCACCAGGGCACCGTCCACGTCGGGCTCGCGCATGAAGCCGGCGATGTTGCCCGACTTCACCGACCCGCCGTAGAGGATGCGCGTGCGCGCGGCCGCGTCGATACCGAGCTTGTCGACGACGACGGCCCGGAGCTTCGCCGCGACCTCCTGCGCCTGGTCGGGCGTCGCCGCCTGGCCCGAGCCGATGGCCCACACCGGCTCGTACGCCACGACGATGTCGGCATCGGATGCCACGCCCTCGAGCGCGACCTCGAGCTGCCCCACGGGCACGGCGCTGGCGCCGAACTTCTCGAGGTCTTCCGAGGTCTCGCCCACGCAGATCACGGGCACCAGACCGTGGCGGAGCGCCGCCTGGGTCTTGGACGCGATGATCTCGTCGGTTTCGTGGTGGAACTGCCGACGCTCGGAGTGCCCGATGATGACGTATTTCGCGTCGAGCTTCGCGAGGAACTGCCCCGAGATCTCGCCGGTGTACGCGCCCGAGTCGTGCGCCGACAGATCCTGCCCGCCGAGCGCGAACGCGATCTTGTCGGCGTCGAGGAGCGTCTGCACGGTGCGCAGGTCGGTGAACGGCGGGAAGACCGCCACCTCGACGCTGCCGTTCTCGTGCTTGGCTTCCTTGAGCGTCCAGTGCAGCTTCTGGACGAACGCGACCGCCTGAAGGTGGTCGAGGTTCATCTTCCAGTTGCCGGCGATGAGGGGGGTTCTGGTCACTGCCATCCGAGGACCTCCAGTCCGGGGAGCTTCTTGCCTTCGAGGAACTCCAGGCTGGCGCCGCCACCGGTGGAGATGTGACCGAACTGGTCGTCGGCGAAGCCGAGCTGACGCACGGCCGCGGCAGAGTCGCCGCCGCCGACGACGCTGAGACCGTCGACCTCGGTGAGCGCCTTCGCGACGGTCTTCGTGCCCGCGGCGAACGCGGCCATCTCGAACACGCCCATCGGGCCGTTCCAGAACACCGTGCGGGAGTCGCGGATCGCCTCGGCGAACAGGTCCGCCGTGCGGGGACCGATGTCGAGGCCCAGGCCCGATGCCCCGAACGGGGTGTCCTCGAGCGCCACGGCATCCGCCACCACGTGCTCGGCGTCGGCCGAGAACGATGCCGCGACGACGGCATCCACGGGGAGGACGATCTCGACGCCGCGCTCCTTCGCCGTGGCGAGGTAGCCCTTGACGGTGTCGATCTGGTCCTGCTCGAGCAGGCTCGAACCGACCTTGTTGCCCTCGGCCGCGAGGAACGTGAACATCATCCCGCCGCCGACGAGCAGCTTGTCGACGCGCGGCAGCAGGTGCTCGATGACACCCAGCTTGTCGCTGACCTTCGAACCGCCGAGCACGACCGTGTACGGGCGCTCGGGGTTCTCGGTCAGGCGGTCGAGGACCTCGAGCTCCTTCTGGATGAGCAGACCCGCCGCGGACGGCACGATCTGCGCGAGGTCGTAGACGCTGGCCTGCTTGCGGTGCACGACACCGAAGCCGTCCGAGACGAGCGCGTCGCCGAGTTCGGCGAGCTGACGCGCGAACGCCTGGCGCTCGGCCTCGTCCTTCGAGGTCTCCCCCGGGTTGAAGCGAAGGTTCTCGATGACGGCGACATCCCCGTCCCCGAGCGAGGCGACGGCCTCGCGCGCGGACTCGCCGACCGTGTCGCGCGCGAACGCGACCGGCTGGCCGAGAAGCTCGGACAGGCGCTGCGCGACCGGCTCGAGGGAGTACTTCGGGTCGGGCGACCCGTCGGGGCGCCCGAGGTGCGAGCAGACGACGACGCGGGCGCCGGCGTTGATCAGGGCGTTGAGGGTCGGCAGCGACGCGCGCACGCGGCCATCGTCCGTGATGACGCCGTCCTTGAGGGGGACGTTCAGGTCACAACGGACGATGACGCGCGTGCCGGCCAGCGACCCCAGCGATTCGAGGGTGCGCAGAGCCATGGAGGGTCAGAGACGCTCGGCGACGTACTCGGTCAGGTCGACGAGGCGGTTGGAGTAACCCCACTCGTTGTCGTACCAGGACGAGACCTTGACGAGGTTGCCGGACACGTTGGTCAGCTCGGCGTCGAAGATCGAGGAGTGCGGGTTGCCCTGGATGTCGCTCGAGACGATCGGGTCCTCGGTGTAGGCGAGGTAGCCCGCGAGACGGCCCTCGGCCGCGGCCTTCTTGTAGACCTCGTTGACCTGGTCGACCGTGAGGCCCTCGGTGGGCGTGACGATCGTGAGGTCGACGATCGAGCCGGTGGGGACCGGCACGCGGTACGACGAGCCGCTCAGCTTGCCGTTCAGCTCGGGCAGGACCAGGCCGATGGCCTTGGCGGCACCGGTCGAGGCGGGCACGATGTTGATCGCGGCACCACGCGCACGACGGAGGTCGCTGTGCGGGCCGTCCTGCAGGTTCTGGTCGGCCGTGTAGGCGTGAGCGGTCATCATGAAGCCGCGCTCGATGCCGAAGGCGTCGTTGAACACCTTCGCCAGCGGGGCGAGGCAGTTCGTGGTGCACGACGCGTTCGAGATGATGACGTCGGTCTCGGGGTTGTAGGTCTCTTCGTTCACGCCCATGACGATGGTCGCGTCGTCACCCGTGGCGGGCGCCGAGATGAGGACCTTCTTCGCGCCGCCAGCGACGTGCTTCTTGGCATCCTCGGCCTTGGTGAAACGGCCGGTCGACTCGATGACGATGTCGACGCCGAGCTCGCCCCAGGGGAGGTTGGCGGGGTCGCGCTCTTCGAAGACCTTGATGGTCTTGCCGCCCACGGTGATGGAGTCTTCGGTGTACGAGACCTCTTCGGCCAGAACGCCTCCGACGGAGTCGTACTTGAGGAGGTGGGCCAGGGTCTTGTTGTCGGTGAGGTCGTTCACCGCCACGATTTCCAGGTCTGCACCCTGCGCGAGAGCCGCGCGGAGGTAGTTGCGTCCGATTCGGCCGAAGCCGTTGATTCCGATCTTGACGGTCACGGAATATCTCCTGAATCAGTTGTGCGCGAGATGCGCGTGATTGCGGTGTTCGCTGGCGGACAACGGCGTCCCGACGGGGTGTCCCGTCGGGACGCCCACGCCGTTTACGACAGTACCAGCAGACCCGCGGTCTTCTCACGGGCGGCTGCGAAGCGCTCCTGCGCATCGGCCCAGTTGGCGATGTTCCAGAACGCCTTCACGTAGTCGGCACGGACGTTCTTGTAGTCGAGGTAGTACGCGTGCTCCCACACGTCGAGGAGGAGCAGCGGAACCGTGCCGGCCACGATCTGACCCTGCTGGTCGAAGAACTGCTGGATGACGAGGTTCTCACCGATCGAGTCCCAGAACAGACCCGCCCAGCCGGAGCCCTGAACGCCGAGCGCCGCCGCGGTGAACTGGCCGCGGAACGCGTCGAACGAACCGAACTGGTCGTCGATGGCGGCCTCGAGGTCACCGGTCGGCTTGTCGCCGCCGTTGGGCGAGAGGTTCGTCCAGAAGATCGAGTGGTTGGTGTGACCGCCCAGGTTGAACGCGAGGTCCTTCTGGAGGCGGTTGATGTTCGCGAAATCGCCCTTCTCGCGCGCCTCGGCGAGGAGGTCGAGCGTGGTGTTCGCGCCGTTGACGTACGTCTGGTGGTGCTTGCTGTGGTGCAGCTCCATGATGGTCGCGCTGATGTGCGGCTCCAGCGCGGCGTAGTCGTAGGGCAGTTCGGGCAGCGTGTACTTCGCCATGTTCTCTACTTCCGAATCGGCGCTGCACCGAAGCCTCGGCGCAGCGAGGGTGACGTGTTCATCCTACTGAGCAGCAACGCGGCGACGACGGGGTTGCTTCCCCGAATGACGCGGAGTATTCGCCCGGGCGCGTCGCCACCGGCCGCGGCGCGGAAACGGCGAACGGATGCCGGATCTCCGGCATCCGTTCGCGTGAGGGCGTGGGTCAGTCGTCGGCGCCGACGGGCACCGCGGCCTCGGTGCCGGGGATGCCCTCGGCCTCGGCCTTCTTGTCGGCCATCGCGAGCAGGCGACGGATGCGGCCGGCCACGGCGTCTTTGGTGAGGGGCGGGTCGGCGTGGTGCCCGAGCTCGTCGAGGCTCGCGTCACGGTGCGCCAGGCGCAGCTCGCCGGCCTGCTGCAGGTGCGCCGGCACCTCGTCGCCGAGGATCTCGAGCGCGCGCTCCACGCGCGCGCACGCCGCGACCGCGGCCTGGGCGGAGCGGCGGAGGTTCGCGTCGTCGAAGTTGACGAGACGGTTCACGCCGGCGCGCACCTCGCGGCGCTGACGCATCTGGTCCCACTCCCCCGCGGTGCGGCGGGCGCCCATCTCGAACAGGGCGCTGCGGATCGCCTCGCCGTCGCGCACGACGACACGGGGAACGCCGCGCACCTCGCGTGCCTTCGCCGGGATCCCGATGCGGTGGCCCGCACCCACGAGCGCCATGGCCGCCTCGGACGAAGGGCACGCGATCTCGAGGGCCGCGGAACGGCCCGGGTCGCTGAGCGAACCGCTGGCGAGGAACGCGCCGCGCCAGACGGCGCTCAGGTCGGGGCGCGATCCGGTGGTGAGCTTGTTGGGGAGGCCGCGCACGGGGCGGCGGCGCTGATCCAGCAGACCGGTCTGGCGTGCGAGCGTCTCGCCGGCCTCGATGACACGGACGGCGAACTGCCCGCCCGTGCGGCTGCCGGAGCCCTGCACGTGGTGCAGCTCGGGGCGCACGCCGTAGAGCTCCATGAGGTCGCGGGCCACCCGGCGGGCCAGGATGTCGGAGTCGAGCTCGGCCTCGACGGCCACGCGGTTCGCGATCGAGTGCAGACCGCCGGAGAAGCGGAGGATCGCCGTGAGCTCGGCGACACGCGCCGTCGGACGCGGGTCGCGTACGGTGATCAGCTCGGCCTTCACGTCGGCGGTCAGCGGCACGGTTCTCCTCGGTTCAGGACGATGGGGCAACGCGTCGAGCAGCGCGGGTGAGGCTGCCGAGGCGGCGGGGACGAGGGTACAGCCTACTCGCGGCCGAGGTCACGGTGAGTCATCCTGACCGCGACGCCGGGCAGCTCGCCGATGCGGGCGGCGAGCTCACGGACCATCACGACCGACCGGTGCTTGCCCCCGGTGCATCCGATCGCCACGACCGAATGCCGCTTGTTCTCGCGTTCGTAGCCCGCCAGCACGGGGCGCAGGACCGCGGAGTAGGCGTCGAGGAACTCCCGCGCGCCCTCCTGGGCGAGGACGTACTCGCGCACCGCCGGATCCTCGCCGGTGAGGGGCCGCAGTTCCTCGTTCCAGAACGGGTTCGGCAGGAACCGCATGTCGGCGACGAGGTCGACGTCGGTGGGCAGCCCGTACTTGAACCCGAAGCTCATGAGCGTCACGGTGTGCCGTGCCGCGCCCTCCTCGCCGAACAGCTCGACGGTGCGGAGCGACAGCTGGTGCACGTTGTACGCGGACGTGTCGATGACGACGTCGGCCGTCTCCCGGATGGGCGTCAGTCGCTCCCGCTCGCGCCGGATGCCGTCGAGGATCGTGCCGTCGCCCTGCAGCGGATGCGGTCGCCGCACGGCCTCGAACCGCCGCACGAGCACCGCGTCCGAGGCATCCAGGAACACCACGCGCACCTGACCGTCGGCCTGCAGCGCGCGCATCGCCTCGGGCAGGTCGCCGAAGAGCGAACGCCCGCGGACGTCGACGACGACGGCCACGCGCGGCACCGCCCCCGCGGCACGCTCGGTCAGATCGAGCAGCGGACGCAGCATTCGTGGCGGCAGGTTGTCGACGACGTACCAGTCGAGGTCCTCGAGGGCGTTGGCGACGGTGGAACGCCCCGCGCCCGACATTCCCGTGACGATGAGGATCTCGCCGGGCGTGTCCGGTCCCGCCTGCATGATGCGCCCTTTCGTCGGGTTCCCAGCCTACCGAGACAGTCGGGCGTGAATGGCCTCGGCGAGGGTCGGTCCGATCCCCGGCAGCTCCATGATCTCCTCGGGCGAGGCGTTCTTCAACGCCGTCACCGAACCGAAGTGCCGCAGCAGCGCCTTGATGCGGGCGTCGCCCAGCCCCGGCACCTCGGTGAGCACGCTGGAGATGTCGCGCTTGCGGCGCTTGCGCTGATGCGTGATCGCGAACCGGTGCGCCTCGTCGCGCAGGCGCTGCAGCAGGTACAACGCCTCGGACGTGCGCGGAAGGATCACCGGGTACTCCTCCCCCGGCAGCCACACCTCCTCGAGTCGCTTGGCGATGCCGCACAGCGCGATCTCCTCGTGGCCCGCGTCCGCCAGGGCGCGCGCGGCGGCGGCGACTTGCGGCTGCCCGCCGTCGACGACGAGCAACTGGGGTCGGTAGGCGAACCGCGGGCGTTTGCGCGTCGTCACGACCTCGCCGTCAGCGGTCGCCTCGGGGCTCTCGGCATCCGCGACGATCGCTCCGCCGACGGTCTCGCGTTCGTCGTCCTCGGGGCGGTCGACGTACGCCAGTCGGCGCGTGAGCACCTGGTACAACGAATCGGTGTCGTCGGTGGTCTCGGCGACGCCGAACGAGCGGTACTGGTCCTTGCGCGGCAGACCGTCCTCGAACACGACCATGGATGCCACGACATTGGTGCCCGAGAGGTGCGAGACGTCGTAGCACTCGATGCGCAGGGGCGCCTCCGCCAGCCCGAGGGCCTCCTGCAGGTCGGTGAGCGCCTGTGAGCGGGCGACGTAGTCGCTCGTGCGGCGCGTCTTGTGGAGCACGAGCGCCTGCTGTGCGTTCAGCGTCGCGGTCTTGAGCAGGTCGGCCTTGGGCCCGCGCTGCGCGACCTGCAACGACACCGGCCGACCGCGTCGATCCCGGAGCCACGCCTCGAGCTGCTCGGCGTCGTCCGGCAGCTCGGGCACGAGCACCTGCCGCGGAATGTCCGCGGCCGTGGCGTCGCCGTACGTGCGCTGCAGCACCTGGTCGACGAGGTCGGCGCCGGAGATGTCGATCTCCTTCTCGATCGTGGTCGCGCGCACACCGCGAACGCGGCCGCCGCGGACGACGAAGTGCTGCACGGTCGCCGCGAGCTCGTCCTCGGCGATACCGAAGAGGTCGGCATCCGTGTCGGCCGGGAGGACCAGGGCGCTCTTGCCGAGCACCGCGTCGATGGCCTGCAGCTTGTCGCGGTAGCGGGCAGCGGCCTCGTAATCCATGGCGGCCGAGGCCTCCATCATGCGAGCGGTGAGCGCCTTGGTGAACCTCTGGTCGCCGCCCGACATGAAGGCCACGAAGTCGTCGACGATCGCGCGGTGCTCCTCGATGGTCACCTTCATCGAGCACGGTCCGCCGCAGCGCCCGATCTGCCCCGGGAAGCACGGGCGGCCCGACTGCATCGCCTTCTTGTACGACGCGTCACTGCACGTGCGGATCGGGAAGACCTTGATCATCAGGTCGATCGTGTCGTGGACCGCCCAGACCTTCGGGTACGGCCCGAAGTACTTGGCTCCGCGGATCTTGGGGTTGCGCGTGACGATCACCCGCGGCGCCTCATCGGCGAGGGTGATCGCCATGAACGGGTACGACTTGTCGTCGCGGTACCGGACGTTGAACGGCGGATCGAACTCCTTGATCCACATGTACTCGAGCTGCAGCGAGTCGACGTCGCTGGGTACCACGGTCCACTCCACCGACGCCGCGGTCGTGACCATGCGCCGCGTGCGCTCGTGCAGGGAGTACAGCGGCGCGAAGTAGTTCGACAGGCGCGCGCGCAGGTTCTTCGCCTTCCCGACGTACAGCACTCGCCCCTCGGCATCCCGGAAGCGGTAGACCCCCGGGTTCGTGGGGATCTCCCCCGCTTTGGGACGGTAGGGCAGGTGCGACACCCGTTCCCGGGATGCCACGGCTCAGGCCCCCGCGCGGGCCAGTTCCGGCTCGCGCTCGGCGGTGTTGCGCTGCGTGCCGGTGCGACCCGTCTCGAGGAGTTCGGCCAGGAACGCGCCGGTGTGGCTCTCGGCGACCTGCGCCACCTGCTCGGGCGTCCCGGTCGCGACGATCGTGCCGCCGCCGGCACCGCCCTCGGGGCCGAGGTCGATGACCCAGTCGGAGCTCTTGATGACGTCGAGGTTGTGCTCGATGACGATCACGGTGTTGCCCTTGTCGACCAGGCCGTTGAGCACCTTAAGCAGCAGCGAGACGTCCTCGAAGTGCAGACCCGTCGTCGGCTCGTCGAGCACGTAGATCGAGCGACCGTTGCTGCGACGCTGGAGCTCGGTCGCGAGCTTGACGCGCTGCGCCTCGCCGCCAGAGAGCGTCGTCGCCGACTGCCCCAGACGCACGTACCCGAGGCCCACGTCGACGAGGGTCTTGAGGTACCGGTGGATCGCCTGGATCGGCTCGAAGAACTCCGCGGCCTCCGAGATCGGCATCTCGAGCACCTCGGCGATGTTCTTGCCCTTGTAGTGCACGGACAGCGTGTCGCGGTTGTACCGCTTGCCGTGACAGACCTCGCAGTCGACGTACACGTCGGGCAGGAAGTTCATCTCGATCTTGAGCGTGCCGTCGCCCGAGCACGCCTCGCAGCGCCCGCCCTTGACGTTGAAGCTGAAGCGCCCGGCCTGGTAGCCGCGCACCTTCGCCTCGGGCGTCTCGCTGAACAGCGTGCGGATGCGATCGAACACACCGGTGTAGGTCGCCGGGTTCGAGCGCGGGGTGCGGCCGATCGGCGCCTGGTCGACGTGCACGACCTTGTCGAGGTTGTCGAGGCCCGTGACGCGCGTGTGCTTGCCGGGCACGCGGCGCGCGCCGTTGAGCTTCGAGGCGAGCACCTCGTACAGGATGCCGTTGACCAGTGTCGACTTGCCCGAACCGCTCACGCCGGTCACCGAGGTCAGCACGCCGAGCGGGAAGTCCACGGTCACGTTCTGCAGGTTGTTCTCGCGAGCGCCGACGACGGTGATCTGGCGCTTCTTGTCGATCTTGCGGCGCTTCTTCGGCGCCTCGATCGACCGGCGCCCCGACAGGTACGCGCCCGTCAGCGAGCGGTCGTCGTCGAGCAGTTCGGCGAGGGGTCCCGAGTGCACGACGTTGCCGCCGTCGACGCCGGCGCGCGGGCCGATGTCGACGACCCAGTCGGCCGCGTGGATGGTCTCCTCGTCGTGCTCGACGACGATGAGCGTGTTGCCAAGATCGCGAAGCGTCTCGAGCGTCTGGATCAGGCGGCGGTTGTCGCGCTGGTGCAGGCCGATCGACGGCTCGTCGAGAACGTAGAGCACACCGGTCAGGCCGGACCCGATCTGCGTCGCCAGACGGATGCGCTGCGCCTCGCCGCCCGAGAGCGTGCCGGCGGCGCGGCCGAGGCTGAGGTAGTTGAGGCCGACCTGCAGCAGGAAGTCGAGGCGCGCGCGGATCTCGCGGAGCACCGCGGCGGCGATCGTCGCTTCGCGTTCGGTGAGCGTGAGCTTGGAGAAGAACTCCCGCGCGTCGGACAGGCTCATGCGGGATGCCGCGGCGATCGAGGTGCCGTCGACCAGCACCGCGAGGACCTCGGGCTTGAGCCGGTCGCCGTCGCACACCGCGCAAGGAACCTCACGCAGGTACTCCGACCAGCGTTGCCGCTGCGCGTCGGACTCGGCCTGCAGGTACTGCCGCTCGATGTAGGGCACGACGCCCTCGAAGCCCGACGAGTACCGCATCTCGCGGCCATAACGGTTCTTCCACTTGACGGTGACCTTGTAGTTCTCGCCGCGCAAGACGGCGTTCTGCACGTCGGTCGGCAGGTCGCGCCAGGGAGTGTCGAGCGAGAAGTCGAGGTCGCGCGCAAGTCCTTCGAGCAGGCGCTCGTAGTACTGGAACAGCCCCTTGCCCTGCGTCGTCCACGGCAGGATCGCGCCGTCGCGGATCGACAGCTCCTCGTCGCCGAGCATCAGATCGACGTCCACGGACATGCGGGTGCCGAGGCCCGAGCACACCGGGCATGCGCCGAAGGGGGCATTGAACGAGAACGTGCGGGGCTCGATCTCGGTCAGCTGCAGCGGGTGGCCGTTGGGGCACGCGAGCTTCTCGGAGAACGACTGCCAGGCGGCATCCCCCTCCTCATCGACGAAGTTCACCTGCATGATGCCGCCGGCGAGGCCGAGCGCGGTCTCGACGGAGTCGGTGACGCGGCTCAGGATGTCTCCGGATGCCACGAGTCGGTCGACCACGACCGCGATGTCGTGCTTGTAGCTCTTCTTGAGGGTCGGCGGCTCGGCGAGCTGCACGAGCTCACCGTCGACGACGGCGCGCGCGTAGCCTTTGGCGCTGAGCTCCTTGAAGAGGTCGACGAACTCGCCCTTCTTCTGCGTCACGACCGGTGCCACGATCTGGTACCGCGTGCGCTCGGGGAGCTCCATGAGCTGGTCGGCGATCTGCTGCACCGTCTGGCGCTGGATCCGGGCTCCGCAGTCGGGGCAGTGGGGCACGCCGATACGGGCCCACAGCAGACGCATGTAGTCGTGGATCTCGGTGATCGTGCCGACCGTCGACCGGGGGTTGCGGTTCGTCGACTTCTGGTCGATCGAGACCGCCGGGCTCAAGCCCTCGATGAAGTCGACGTCGGGACGGTCGACCTGGCCGAGGAACTGGCGGGCATACGCGCTCAGCGATTCGACGTACCGACGCTGCCCTTCGGCGAAGATCGTGTCGAACGCGAGGCTCGACTTTCCCGACCCCGAGAGGCCGGTGAACACCACGAGCGAGTCGCGCGGAATGTCGAGGTCGACGTTCTTCAGATTGTGGACGCGGGCACCGCGAACACTGAGCTTTCCGCTGGTGTTTCCGGGAGACGAGACAGGAACGATGGGCACCCGTCAAGTCTAGGTTCCCCCTCCGACATCGGCCCCGGGTTCGCCTCCGGCGCACGGATGTGCGAGAGTGCGCAGCCCCGCGGCGCGCCGCGGCGGCCTCACCCCGCGGAGTCGAAGCGCCCCGCGGCGCGCCGCGGCGGCCTCACCCCGCGGAGTCGAAGCGCCCCGCGAACGGCGCCAGTCCGTCTCGCAGCGCGACGAGCGCGGTCTCGTCGACGCCGACCCGCGCCATGATCTGCGCGGGCACCTCGAGGGCGCGTTCACGCAACGCATGCCCCTCGTCGGTGAGGTCGATATCGAGGACGCGCTCGTCGTCCGCCCGCCGCGTACGCTGCACGCGCCCCTGCGCCTCAAGACGTTTCACCAGCGGCGACAACGTGGCCGGTTCCATGGCCAGCTCGGCGGCGAGCCCACTGAGCGACCGCGGCGCGTGTTCCCACAGCGCGAGCATCACGAGGTACTGCGGATGCGTCAGACCGAGCGGCTCGAGCACGGGTCGATAGATGGACACGATGTTGCGCGCCGCCGTGACCAGGGCGAAGCAGACCTGGTTCTCCAACCGCAACGGATCGTCCACCTGCCCGCCTCCTCAAATAGTTAGTACACTAATAATCATGGCACAAAAGGATGCCGACCGACCCCCGCTGCGCACGCGCGTCCGGGCCGCCGGCGGGTGGTATCAATACATCAACACACGACTCATTCGCCTCGCTGGACCGGCGTCCGTCGGCCCCTACGAGACGACGCCCGAGCCGGTGCGCACCGTGCGCCCGTGCCCGCTGTGCGGTCACCCCATGTCGGAGCACAGCGTCGACCGTTCCGGACCGAAGCCGTTGCTGCACTGCCCCTGAGACAGGACACGAGGCTGGAACACCCGAGGCCTGCCCGCGGCCGAGACCCCGAACGGCGTGAGGGCCGCCCGTCAGGGGAGGCGCGGTCGCCCGTCGGCATCGAGGGGCCAGCCGGGGTTGACCGCGACCTCCCACGGGTGACCGTCCGGATCGACGAACACCCCCGAGTATCCGCCCCACGGGGTCGGCGCGCCCGAGCGCCCCAGCGTCGCGCCGGCCGCGACCGCGTCGGCGAGGATGCCGTCGACCTCGCGGGGCGTGCGGACGTTGTGCGCGAGAGTGACGCCACCCCAGCCGCCGCCGTCCGAAACCGCCGAGTCGGCGGCGAGCTTCTCGCGGCCCCACAGCGCCACGACCATCCCGCCGACGTCGAAGAACGCGACCTCCCCGTCGACCGAATCGGCGTGCCGACGCCAACCGAGTCGCTCGTAGAACCGCAGCGACCGCTCGAGGTCCGCCACGCCGAGCGTGATCAGCGAGACTCTCTGCTCCATCGGACTCCTCGCTCCATCGGACTCCCCCGCTCAGGCGTGGCCGGCGCGCTCCATCGCCCGGAGTTCCTTCTTGAGGTCCTGAACCTCGTCGCGCAGGCGCCCGGCGAGCTCGAACTTCAACTCGCTCGCCGCCGCCAGCATCTGCTGCGTGAGGTCAGCGATCGTGGACTCCAGCTGATCGGCGCCTTCGGCGGCGATCCCGGTGCGCCGCAGCTGCGGCGCGGGCGACTTGCCCTTGCCGGCCTTGTCGTTGCGGGACAGCAGGCTCCGGGTGTCGGAGGCTTCGCGCGCGAGCACCTCGGTGATGTCCGCGATCTTCTTGCGCAGCGGCTGCGGGTCGATGCCGTTCGCCTTGTTGTAGGCGATCTGCTTCTCCCGGCGTCGCTCGGTCTCCTCGATGGCGTTCTGCATCGAGTCGGTCATCTTGTCGGCGTACATGTGCACCTCGCCCGACACATTGCGGGCCGCACGACCGATCGTCTGGATGAGAGACGTTCCGCTGCGCAGGAACCCCTCCTTGTCGGCATCCAGGATCGCCACGAGCGACACCTCGGGAAGGTCGAGACCTTCGCGCAGGAGGTTGATGCCGACGAGGACGTCGTACACGCCCGCGCGCAACTCGGTGAGCAGTTCGACGCGGCGGAGCGTGTCGACGTCGGAGTGCAGGTACCGCACGCGCACGCC
The DNA here is from genome assembly GCF_001619615.1 of Microbacterium sp. T32. Classification (GTDB taxonomy): domain Bacteria; phylum Actinomycetota; class Actinomycetes; order Actinomycetales; family Microbacteriaceae; genus Microbacterium. The sequence goes on along the minus strand of NZ_LQQP01000015.1, from coordinate 10,803 downwards.
GTGATCGCCGAGGAAGTCGGTGAGCTCCTCCGCCATCTTCTTGGTGAGGGTGGTGACCAGCACGCGCTCGTCGCGCTCGACGCGCAGACGGATCTGCTCGAGCAGATCGTCGATCTGTCCCTTCGAGGGCTTCACCACGATCTCGGGGTCGACCAGGCCGGTCGGGCGGATGATCTGCTCGACCACCCCGTCGGCGATGCCCATCTCGTAGCGCCCGGGGGTCGCCGAGAGGTACACCGTCTGACCGATGCGGTTCTTGAACTCGTCCCAGCGCAGCGGGCGGTTGTCCATCGCGCTCGGGAGGCGGAAGCCGTGTTCGACGAGCGTGCGCTTGCGCGAGGCGTCGCCCTCGTACATCGCGCCGATCTGCGGCACGGTCACATGCGACTCGTCGATGACGAGGAGGAAGTCGTCGGGGAAGAAGTCGAGCAGCGTGTGGGGCGGGTCGCCGGCGTTGCGCCCGTCGAGGTGGCGCGAGTAGTTCTCGATGCCCGAGCAGAATCCGAGCTGCTGCAGCATCTCCAGGTCGAACGTCGTGCGCATGCGGAGCCGCTGCGCCTCGAGCAGCTTGTTCTGCGACTCGAGTTCCTTCAGCCGCTCGCCCAGCTCGTGCTCGATGGTGCCGATCGCGCGCTGCACGGTATCGGTCCCGGCGACGTAGTGCGAGGCGGGGAAGATCGGCACGGAGTCCATCTTCTGGACGACATCACCCGTCAGGGGATGGAGCATGTACAGCGCTTCGATCTCGTCGCCGAACATCTCGATACGGATCGCGTACTCCTCGTACACCGGGATGATCTCGATCGTGTCACCGCGGACGCGGAAGTTGCCGCGCGAGAAATCGACGTCGTTGCGGTTGTACTGCATCGCGATGAACTTGCGGATGAGGGCGTCGCGGTCGTACCGCTCCCCCACCTGCAGCGCGACCATGGCGCGCAGGTACTCCTCGGGAGCACCGAGGCCGTAGATGCAGGACACCGTCGACACCACGACGACATCGCGACGCGACAGCAGCGAGTTGGTCGTGGAGTGCCGCAGGCGCTCGACCTCCGCGTTGATCGAGGAGTCCTTCTCGATGAAGGTGTCCGTCTGCGGGACGTACGCCTCGGGCTGGTAGTAGTCGTAGTACGAGACGAAGTACTCGACGGCGTTGTTCGGCATCAATTCGCGGAACTCGTTCGCCAACTGCGCCGCGAGGGTCTTGTTGTGCGCGAGCACCAGGGTGGGCCGCTGCACGGCCTCGACGAGCCACGCCGTCGTCGCGGACTTGCCGGTACCGGTGGCGCCGAGCAGCACGACGTCGGTTTCGCCGGCGTTGATGCGCGCGGCAAGGTCGGCGATCGCCTGCGGCTGATCGCCGGACGGGGAGTATTCGCTGACGACCTCGAAGGGGCGGACGGAACGCGTGGCCTGCATGATTCCAGCGTAGGCGGGGCCTCCGACATCGGGGCCGCCACACGTTCGCCATGCGCGAGCGCGCGCGTTGCCGGGACGTCAGCACCCGGCGATCCGCCCGCACCGCCCATGGGCATGCGCGAGCGCTGTCGCGACATCAGCGTCCGGCGATCCGCCCCCACAGCTCGTCGACCTGACGGCGGGTGTCATCCAGATCGCCGGTCGTGTCGATCACGACGTCGGCGAGCGCGAGTCGCTCGTCGTCGCCGGCCTGCGAGGCGATGCGGGCGCGCGCGTCGGCCTCCGACAGCCCCCGCTGCGCGACGAGTCGCTGCACACGCTGCTCCGCCGGTGCGTGCGCCACGACGACCAGGTCCCACTCCCCCGTGCCGCGCGACTCGGCGAGCAGCGGCACGTCGTAGACGACGACGGCTCGCGGGTCGCAGGCCAGCGCCTCCCGGAACCGGCGCTGCGATTCCTCGCGTACCGCCGGGTGGACGAGGGCGTTCAGCGCGGCCAGCCGCTCGGGATGGCCGAACACCCGCGCCCCGAGCGCGGGCCGGTCGAGCGTGCCGTCCGGCCGCACGACGTCCGACCCGAATTCATCGACGATGGCCGCGAGCACCGGCGAGCCGGGCGCCTGCACGTCGTGCACGATCGCGTCGGCATCGACCACCACCGCTCCGTGTTCGGCGAGCATCCGCGAGATCGTGGACTTGCCCGACGCGATTCCGCCGGTCAGCGCGAGGAGGGTCACCCCTCGAGGATGCCACAGCCACCCCTTCCGCGGACCCGGCCCGTGCGGGGTGGACTACGCTTTTCCCGGGCGACATTCGCGCCTCCCGACAGGTTGGCGGAGTGTCATCATGCCGAATTCGAACGTCGTGGTCGTCATCGAGGACGACGTCGATATCCGCTCCTTGATCACCGCGGTCCTCGAGCCGGCGGGCTTCGTCGTCCACACGGCGGTCGACGGCCTCTCCGGCATCGAGATCGTCCGACGCACTGACCCCCTGGTGACGACGCTCGACGTGAGCATGCCGGGGCTGGACGGTTTCGACACCGCGCGCCGCATCCGCGAATTCAGCGACACCCGCATCCTGATGGTGAGCGCCCGAGTGGATGCCACCGAGGAACGCCTCGCCCGCGAAGCGGGTGCCGACGACTACCTGACGAAGCCGTTTCGCCCCCGCGAGCTGCGGGCGCGCGTGCAGGCGCTCGCAGCGGGGTCTCCCGACTCTCCCGTCACCGACTGACGAGGCGCGCGGTCATTCGGTCGTGAGGCCGAAGGGCTGTTCGCCCGTCGTCGCGGCAAGACCCGCCTTCGCGTCCGCACGGTCCACCAGCGTCGGGCCGTCCGAACCGTCCACGGAGGCCAGGGCCACTCCGATCCCCACCACCGGGACGACGGAGGTGCCCAGCGCGGACAGGTCCGTCACGATGCGTTCGTGCATGATGCGCACCAGCCGGCGGTGATCCGTGGCGAGCGCGGTGGAGAAGGCGACGGACAGTCCCGAGGCATCCGCTTCGCCGACGAGGGCCATGGTCGGGGCGTGTCGGCGGACGGAGGACCGGAACGCCTGCGCCATCTCCTCGGCTTCCTCCGGTCCGAAGGCGGTCGCGACGCGCCGCAGATCGTCGACGCGGATGCCGATGACGCAGAGGTCCTCGCCTGCGGCGCGCGCCCGGCTCACGAGGATCGTGAGCACGGTGCCGAACGATTCCCTCAGCAGCACGCCGTTGCGATCGACGATGAGATGCCGCGTCTCGGGATTGCCGCGCAGCGTCGATTCGCTCGAACGCAGCACCGCGGTGACCACCACCGCGGCCACCACGAGCGTCATGGTGAGGAACGCCGACATCACGGTTCCGAAGTAGGTGCGGAACACCTCACTGTCCGGTCCCTGCGCGAGGAAGACGATGACGCGCAGGATGAACCACACGGCCTCGATGAGCAGCACGACGGTGAGGCCCGCCGCGCTCCACCGTCGCCGGATGGCTCCGCGGCGTGTCTCGATCGCGCCGAGGACGGCGAACAGGGCGTTGCCCACGAACAGCGGAACCGCACCCGCCCAGTCGCCCCGTGCACCGTCGATGAGCGCTGCGGCCGTGACGGCGAGGAGCGCGACCGCCGTCACGATGGCGGGGATGCGCAGGCGGCGTCCGTTGAACGCCACGCTCCCGAGCCAGATGAAGGCGGTCGCGGCGACGAAGGCCCCATTGCCCAGGGCGATGGCGATGAACGAGCCCGGGACCGCGAGCCACACGAGGTAGCAGACGGCGGAGAAGAGCCCGGAGAGGAACGCCGCCGCCCATAACCGCCCCGGCAGCGCGTCGCGGAGCATGAGGGTGTCGAGCAGGTACATGACCGCCGACACCAGGATCACGAGGGAAGCGGCCGTCTGCAGGCTCAGCGGGTCGAAGACCATGGTGCCGCGCCTCCCTTCTGGGGCAGTCGCACGGTGAAGACCGAACCCGCCCCGGGCTCGCTGCGCACCGTGATGTCGCCGCCGTGGGCGCGCACGATGTCGCGGCTGATGGCGAGTCCCAGGCCGCTGCCGTGCACGCTGGAGTTGCGGACCTCGTCGGCGCGGAAGAAGCGCTCGAAGATGCGCCCCTGTTCGTTGGCGGAGATGCCCTGGCCGTCGTCGGCGACGCTGATCACGACGGTGTCGTCCTCTCGTCCGACGGACACCGTGACGACGCCGTCACGGTGGTTGTACTTCACAGCGTTGGACAGCAGATTGTCAACGACCTGGCGCAGCCGATGCGCGTCGACCACGGCCGGGCACGCGCGGACGTCCGTCGCATCGATCCGGATGCCGTGCGCCGCCGCGCGTGGAGCGGCCGAGGTCACCGCGCTCTCGACGATCTCCGCGACGTCGGCCACGGCGGGATTCAGCGCGAAGCCGACACCGTGACGGGAGGCCGCGGACATCGCCAGGATGTCGGCCACGAGCTCGCGAAGTCGCGTGGCGTTGCGTTCCGCGATCTCGAGCTGCTCCCGCGTGGCCGGCGCGAGGTCGTCGTCGTCCAGGGCCAGTTCGAGGTAACCGATGATCGAGGTGAGCGGGGTGCGGCGCTCGTGGGAGACGCTCGCGACGAGGTCTTCCCGCGCCCGGAGCGCCAGCTCCTCCGCCGTGACGTCGCGCGAGACGACGACGCTGCCGCTGTCGACACCGTCATGCGAGGGCAGTCGTCGAGCCGTCACGTTGAGCGCGCGCCGGTCCTCGCCCGGCACCCCGTACCAGACCAGCTCCCCCTCGAAGACCTCGCCGGACCTCGCGCGCGCGAGGGGGGTCTTGTCCGGCTCGAGAGGCGTGATGCCGTCGGCGCTGAACGCCGCTGACGACGGGGTGAGCGGGTCGGCGCTCGCCTGCAGACGGGCGTGGGCCTCGTTGCTGACCGCGTACTCCCCCTCCGCGGTGATCCGGATGACGCCGAAGTCGACGGCATCCAGGACCTCCGTGACCAGGTCGCCCTGGCGCCGGGAGCGTTCGAGCGAACGTCGCAACTCCGCGGACTGGTCCTCCAACAAGGACCTCTGGGCGCGCGTGCGGCGTGCCGCGAAGTGCGACATCGTCGCCAGCGCCGCGAGCGTGAACGGCAGGACGAAGGTCGACGCGGCGATCCGCTGCGCCTCATCGAATGCCTGGTAGGTGATGATCGCCGAGGCGGATGCCGTGACACCCACGACGCCCGCGATTCCGCAGACCGAACCGAGCCACACCGCCGGGAAGGCCCACAACAGACCGATGCCGGCCACCGGCGCGCTCTCGCGCATCACGCCGATCGCGACGATGTCGATCACCGGTGCGGCGATGACGAGCCAGGCCGGCAGGGCCTCGCGGGCGGTCAGCACGACGAGCGCGGCGCACGCGAAGATGATCCCCGCGCCCGTGAGGAAAAGCGTGACATCCCGGATCTGCCCCAGCGCCAACGTGACGGCCGCGGCGAGCACGGTCGCCGAGGCCTGCAGCAGCTGGCTGGTCAGCAGGCTGCGGTGAAGACCGAGCCGCTCGCTCGGCGACGAGCCGGACATGGCCTCGACCCTAGCGCGAGACCGCCGCGCGGGCGGGTTTCGCGCGCCGCATACTCGGGTCGGGCACGTCCGCGGCGGCCGCGCCGTGTGTCCGCCGGGTCAGAATCCGAAGTCGCCGCCGAAATCCCCGCCGAAGTCATCGAACCCGGCGGCGTCGGCGACACCCGGATCGTCGAAGGATGCCGCGCCCTCGCCGTCCGCCAGGAGGCCGTCCTCGTATCCGGCGGCGTAGCCGGGGTCGAAGAGCGAGCCGACGAGGGCGGAACCGACGACGTAGCCGCCGATCGTGCCGAGCATGGACGCGCCGAGCATCGACCCGAAGCTCGGACCGCCCATGCCGCCGCCGAAGGATCGTCCGCCGAACGTCCGTTCCATGAAGCCCGGGCGGCTGTACTCGGCGCGGGTGGCCGCGCGCGCGAGCGACGCCGGATCGTCCCCGGCCGGTCTTTCGGCCGCCGGCAGCCCCGACGACAGCTCGTGGAGGACCTGCTGCCGCTGGCTCGGCGTGAGCCGTGCGAAGGCCTCCGCGTGCACCTGTTCGACGGTCTCCGGCGGCGCCGTCCGCAAGAGGTAGCGGTACCGCTCGAGCGCGCGGGCGTCGTCGGACGAGGGACCGGATGCCGTCCCGCTCGCGGCCGGCGGCGGCGGCGGGGCATACCGCCCCTCGGCGTCTCGCGATCCGCTCGCCGGAACGGGAGCAGGGGGTGGCGGGGGCACACGACGGTCGTCGTCGCCCGAGCCGAACAGTCGATCGAGGAAGCCCATGAACGCCCTCCTGGTGGTCGGGACTCTCACGCTAGGGCGCATGCCTTGGAGTCGCCTGTGCCGTCGGAATCCGTCAGCCCTGCCGCGCGAACGCCTCACTCGTCCAGCGCGCGAGGAGGTCCCATGGATCGTCGACCCCGAACGCGAGCGCGGCGATGTGCGCGTCGAGCGCCTCGCTGCGGTCGAACCACTCCGACCCGCCGAGACGATCGGCCGCGAATTGCGTGTGACGGCGCCGCTCGACCGTTCGATCGCCGCGCTCGAACGCCAGCAGCTCATCGTGGCGGATCGCTCGAAGCCGCTGCCGCGGCTGCGCGCTCGTTCCGATCTTCACGCGATCGCGGAATCGCAGGTAGTACACGACGTCGACGCGCGGCGGGGGCAGCTCGGCATCCACGGGCTCACCGTGCCGCCACTCGCACACCGCGCACAGCCACCCGCTCGGCCAGCGCACGCCGAGCCGCGCGCCGCACAGCAGGCACGGTGTCGGCAGCACGTCGGTGACGCCGTCGCGGCGCCCCACCCACTCGGCGGCGGCCGCGAGATGCGGAGCGCACAGCTCGACCGGCGCACCCGCGGCCGCCGCGTCGCCGCAGCCGGGCACCACACATCGCGAGGGCTCACTCATACGCCGGAGCGTACGCGTGGCCGCCGACACCGGCGCCGGTCAGTCCTCGGCGGCCTCCGGCGCCTGCATCCGCAAGAAGAGCCCCGCGTACGGGCCGAGCTCGAGCGCGAAGCTCTGCAGCTCGTCGACCCGGCCCACGACGTCGCCCGTGGCGGCATCCACCGCGGTGCTCTGCGGGACGAGCCACTCGGACCGCACGGTTCCCTCGATGCTCTCGCCCGAGAAGTTCAGAACGGTGATCTGCAGCGGAGCGTCCTCACGGCGGCGGTCGCCCCCGTCCAGTCGGTGGACCATCACGAGCATGCTGGGGTGCCCGACCTGGGGGATGTCGACCTGGGATGCCACGGCGATCTCGTTCTCGCTACGGATGCGCAGGATCTCCCGCAGCCCCGACAGGAACGACTCGGGGTCGGCCTGCTGCTGCGCGAGCGACCCGTACAGCGATCGCGCGCGCGGCATCCCGGATGCCGACGTGGCGGCGTCGGGGGCCACGTCGAGGAGATCGTGGGCACCGCGTTCGATCCACCGCGTGTCGCCGGACGAGATCAGATGACGCACCTCATCGGCTGGAAGCGTGAGGGAGCCGGTGAGGTCCCATCCGGAGAGCGCGAAGACGCCCGGCTGCCAGGAGTTGTACTTCGCCAGCAGCAGGTGCGCGTCGCGGATCGCGGGGACGTCGGCCTCGGTGATGTCGCCCAGCGTCGCCTTGCCCTGCGTGGCGGCGATCAGTGACGTCGTCGTGCACGCGATGCCGTTCTGCGTGAAGACGAGGTTGTAGTCCGCATCCACCGTGAGGGCCTGCGTGAGCTCGGCGCGGACGGTCTCCGCGATCTCCGCACCGGTCGACTCGCCGTGACGGAACGGGTACAGCGTGTCCCGGTGCGTCGTCGCCCAGTGCACGAGTTCGTAGGTCAGCTCGTCGTGGTTCTGCATCCCGTGCACGAGCTGCACCGGCTCCACACCGGTCTCGAGCGCGGTCGTCAGCGCCAGCCGCAGGAACTCGGTGTTCGCCGTCGCCAGGGCGTGGTGGTAGCCGGGACGCGTCACGAAGTCGTACGACAGGTCGGCCCCCACGGCACCTGTGTCGCGGATGTCCTCCATCGTGAGATTGAGTTCCTGGAACGTGAAGCCCCCGACCTTGCGCACCATCCCCGCGATGATGTGGTTCGCCGCGTGCGAGAGGGGGTGTCCCTCCGACCACGCCGGCAGCCCTTCGGCGCTCTTCTCGACGCCGAGGAAGCCATTGGCATCCAGGCGCAGCGCGCTCGTCCCGAGGTCGCCCAGGGAGTGCAGCGCGTCGCCGATGACGAGCCGCATGCCGGCGAAGGTCGGGTCGAGCCAGTTGATCGAGGGCTGCCCCTCCTTGAAGTAGTGCAGGTAGACCCAGCGCCGCTCGAGCCCGTCTGTGCCCACGACCGGTGCCGTCGCGCTCCAGTTCGTCTCCTTCACCCCGGGGGTGTAGAAGATCACGCGCTGGAGCTCGCCGATGATGTAGCCGCGGGCGCTGAGTTCGCGCTCGGTCTGGGCGTCGAGGTTGACCGAGTCACGCCCGGCCGGCACCTCGGGCAGCATTCCCCAGTCCTCGCGGGGAATCTCGACCATGTGGTAGATCCCGGGATAGTCCTTGTACGCCATCTCCGCGAGGCGGAAGTCGGCGCCCTTGCCGGTGTGGCCGGGCACGATGTCGTCGATGACGCTGCCGCCGTGCGCGTCGGCCACGTCGGCCATCCTCCGGAACGCGTTCTCGTCACCGAACTCCGGATCGATCTGCGTGCTGATGCGGTCGAAGTGCCCATCGACGCTGGGCGTCTCCTGCCAGCCGCTGATCCCGCCGGCACGCTTCACCGGACCGGTATGGATGCCATTGATCCCCACCCACTCGAAGGCTTCCCACAGCGCCTCATCACCCAGCGCGTCGAGGAACGACTCCCCCGGACGCGCCATGAGGGAGATCGGGTACGCCGTGAACCAGACGTCGGTGGATTCGATCGCGCGGCGTGCATCCGGACGCGCGTACGGGTTTCGCCACATCGACGGCTGGCCGGACAGCTGACGGCTCAGGACGTCGGCGTCCTTGAGCATCGACTGCCGCACGAGCCACTCGACGTACGAGGGATTGCCGCCGTTCGCGTTCCGCGGGTCGGTGAGGAACCGTCGGAGCGTCCCGCCGCGGAACTGATCACGCGGACGGAGACGTCGCGGACGTGCCGGATAGCGCTGCTCGTCGTAACTGATCTCGACGAGATTCTCGGCGGCATCCTCCGCCGCGCTCTCCTCGATCCCGTCCTCCGGCGTCCGTGCCGTCAGCAGCTCGTCGGCGTCGTCCACTCGCGACCTCCTCATGTCGTCGTACCGACGCTAGTCGTGATCGACGACATCGTGGTGAGGGATTGACCCGGCGCGTCGGGAGCTTCGCTCAGGTGATGCGGCGAGGCCGCAGGGCGAGGAGCGCCAGCCCCGCCGACACCGCGCACATCACGACGACGACGACCACGAACCACGACCAGCCGCTCTGCGCGAAGACCACGCCGAGAAGCCACCCGAACAGACTCGAGCCGCCGTAGTAGCCCAGGTAGTACAGCGAGGAGGCCTGGGCTCGGGCCTCCGGAACCGCCGCGACAGGGGTCCATCCCGACGCCACCGCGTGCGCGGCGAAGAAGCCGGCCGTGAACACGACGAGCCCGACGATGACGACGAGGGTCACCGGCACCGCCAGGAGCGCCGCCCCCGCCGCCATCACCCCGATGGATGCCACGAGCACGGGGAACCGCCCGCGTCGCACGGCCAGCGCCCCGGCGCGCGGCGAAGATACGGTCCCTGCCAGATAGGCGAGGAACAGGAGTGTGACGACGCCCGGCGCGAGCAGGAACGGCGGGGCCGCCAGGTGGAAGCCGAGGTAGTTGTAGACGGCGACGAACGCCCCCATGAGCAGGAAACCCTGCGCGTACAGCGCCAGCTGGCGCCCCGAGCGCAGGTTCACCAGGAGCCGGGCCACCACCGTCGGCCCGGCGATCGCCCGCGTTCGGCCGGGCACGAATCCTCTCGCGCGCGGCACGAGAGCCAAGAAGATCGCGGATGCCACGACGCACACCCCGATGACGGATGCCACCCCCCATCGCCATCCCGCGGCTTCACCGAACAGACCGGACACCACACGACCGGTGAGGCCCCCGACAGTAGTCCCGGCGATGTACGACCCTGCCGCTGCCGCGACGTGGCGGGCATCCACCTCCTCGCTGAGGTAGGCGAGTGCCACCGCCGGGACCGCACCGAGGGCGACACCCTCCACGATCCGAAGCACCAGGAGCACTCCCAGGTCCTGGGCCAGCGGCGACAACGCCCCCAGCACCGTCGCCGCCACGACTCCGATGGCCATCGCCGCGACGCGCCCGATGCGGTCCGCAACAACCGACCACGGCAGGACAGCCACCGCGAGCCCGAGCGTGGATGCCGACACGGTCAGCGCCGCCTGCGCCGGCTGCGTACCCGTCGCCGACGCGATCTGCGGTAACAGCGCTTGAGTCGCGTACAGCTGCGCGAATGTCGCTACTCCCCCGAAGAACAGACCGATCAGGAGCCGCCGTTACTCGCGGCTCCCCGGCACGTGTCCCGAGAAGCCGCTCATATGTGTCGACACTACCCGCTGGTTCGCCTATCCCGACGAAGGCGAAAGGCGTCGGCCGATCCCTGCGAACAGAGATCGGCCGACGCCTGTGGACGAATGTGTCCGTATATGCGAAATGGCCACCCAGCGTTGGGTGGCCATTTCGTGTAAAGGAAGTCCGGCGGTGTCCTACTCTCCCACAGGGTCCCCCCTGCAGTACCATCGGCGCTGAGAGGCTTAGCTTCCGGGTTCGGAATGTAACCGGGCGTTTCCCTCTCGCTATGGCCGCCGAAACACTATTGATGTTTCAAAAACCAACAACGAATGTCATTGTTGTGTTCCCGACCGTACATCGAGAACCACTCAGTG
>NZ_LQQP01000014.1 GCF_001619615.1 Microbacterium sp. T32 | reverse complement strand
GATCCCATCCACACGTTCTTGCCTATAACCCACGGATTCTCATCGATCGCGCGTGTGCGTGAGGAGGGCGAGGGCACGCGAAACCGTGTCACGCCGCGTCTCGATCGGCTCGTAGTGGTGGGTGAAGCCGTTCTCGTCGACCACGGTGACCGTCACGATCGCGTTGCCGCGCGCCGGAAGGAACGTTTCGGTGGCCGGTACGTGCCACATCACGCGTGCGTCGCCCAGAGGTACCAGCCGAAGACGACCGGCATCCAGAACCCCACGAGCGCCACGACCAGGCCGACGATGAACGCGCGAGCGTGCCCGACGGTCCAAGCGCGCTCGGCCGCCGTCGTGTCGTCGGCGGCCGAACTCTTCACGGGATCGTTCGCCCGACTGCTCTGCATCAGCATGCGTCTCTCCTTCCGGTGGACCCGATCTCCGTCGGGCCTGAAGGAGGGAGGCGCCTTCTGCCCGGGAATGACGCGAAACCCCGGCCATTCCCGGCGAACGAAGAGTTTCTCGGGTTTCGCGTCATGGCGTCGCCGCGTCGGCATCCTCCCCTTCGAACACGTCTGGCTGTCGGCTTCATCCCCTCGGTCCGGCACGGGTTCATCCACGAAGAACTGAGCAATCAGCCAACACAGGAGGAATCACATGAGTGGAATTTCACGCGCATGGAAGGCGGGTGCGGTGGCCGTTCTGGTCGCTGCAGCCGTGTCGGGAAGTGCGATGGGGGCGTCGGCGGCGACGACGATCGGTCCCGCCGATCCGAACCAGGTTCTGAGCCCGGGGCAGAGCGGCTTGCTGTGGACCCCGACCGTCGTGTCGTCGACGGCCGCGGGCACGGACGACGGTGCGAAGCTCGACTTCTTCGCGCCGCCGAGCACGACGTTCACGTCGGCCGACGTCACGTACTTCAAGCGCGACGGGACCGGTACCGTCGTGGAAACCGGAACCGCCGCCAACTGCACGCTCGTCTCGTCCACGCAGATCAGCTGCGATTGGACCAATCGCCTGACCATCCCCGCGACGACATCCTCGATCCGCCCCGACCAGTACTACCGCCTGCCGGTCCAGGTGAACGCGAACGCTCCGTTCAACACCCGGTTCGACGGTCGCATGGTCGTCACCCGCACCGGCACCGGCGCGCCCACCGACCTCTCCGTCACGTCGGGTGAGGGGACCTTCGGGTTCTCCACGCCCGCTCAGGCCGACAGCCCGGTGATCGACCCGATGGTGGGCGGCGGCGTCGCTGCGGCCGGCGTGCTCGGTCTCGGCGCGCTCGGCTTCACGTCGACCCGTCGCAAGCGTTCCGCCGAGTCCGCGGGCGTCTGATGGACGTGCGGAACGAGGCGGCGGGGAACAGCCGTGTATAGCCCGGGCGCCGGTGCGCAGCCCGTGCTCATCACCGGGGGAACCCTCGCCGCGACCGGCGGGGTGTCCCCCACGGCGGCACTCGCGGTCGCCGCGGTCGTGCTGTTCATCGGTGCGCTGCTCCGAATCCGCACGCATCGTCTCCACCGCACGAACCCCTGAATCCGCGGGGTCCGATCCGTTCAGGTACGAGTCGGACCCCGTGGTCGGGAGAAGAAAGGCAGGACGCCATGTCGTCCGATCAGCTTCGTCGCCGCCACCGCTCGCGCGAGCAGCGGGACAGGCCCGGGTGGGCGCAACGCGTGCTCGCCATCGTCGCGATCCTCGCCGCCGTGGCATCCCTCGTGTTCATCGAGGGGTTCGCGGTGGCCGAGGCCTTGGCGACGGCATTCTGGACCAATCCGCTCTTCGCCGGGGGTGTCGTCGCGGCCCGCGACAACTTCGTCGTCCAGGTCGGTGGCACCCCGATCGCGTTCCACGTGACGCCCAGTTGCTCGGCCGCGGTGCTCCTGGCCCCGGCGCTGCTCGTCTACGGGGCGATCCTGCTCATCCGTCGGATTCCGCTTTCGCGGGCTCTCCTGGCGGGAGCGACCATGATCGTGGTCATCGTCGTGACCAATCAGCTCCGGCTCGGACTGATCGGCTGGGCGAGCCAGACGTGGGGGATGGACCTGGGTTATCAGATCTCGCACCGGTACGTCGGTTCGGCGATCGCGATCGTGGGATTCACCGCCGGCCTCGTCCTGCTGGTGCGGTTGACGAACGGAAAGCTCCGCTCGCGGCGGACACGCGCCGTCTGATGCTGTCGCTCTTCTCGTCGATCTCGCTGGTGTTGACGGTCTCGTTCCTGACGTACGTGGCCTTCATCCTCGTGCCGTTCCTCCGGCGCAAGCCCGAAATACCCGGTGACCCCGACCGTTTCGAATGGCACATCTTCGTCCCGTGCCGCGACGAAGAGGCGGTGATCGCGACGACCATCCGCCGACAGCGCGAGCGGTTCCCCCGCGCGCACCTCTGGGTCGTCGATGACGACAGCGACGACGAAACCGCCGCGATCGTCCTCGCGCACGCCGCGACCGACGACCACGTGCACCTCGTCCGCCGGTTTCGCCCCGAGGCCCGCACGGGCAAGGGCGATGCGCTCAACAGTGCCTATTCCGCACTCAACGACTGGCTCGGCGCGGATGCCGACCGCGAGCGCGTGATCGTCTGCGTGGTCGACGCCGACGGGGAGATGGCATCCACCGCTCTCACCGCGGTCGCGTCCGAGACCTGTTTCGGCAACCCGCGAGTGGGGGCCGCGCAGATCACGGTGTGGATGAAGAACCGGGACGATCGCCATCCGTACCCCCACAAGGGCCGCGCCGCGAATGCCCTGGCGAGGTATCTCATCCGCATGCAGGACATCGAGTTCCGCACGATCATCCCGGCCATGCAGGCCCTGCGTTCGCGCACCGGCACCGTCGGACTCGGGGGGAACGGCCAGTTCACGCGATTGTCCGTGCTGGATGCCATCGCCGAACAGTTCGGGCGCCCGTGGCACGGCGCGCTGCTCGAGGACTACGAACTCGGGCTCCACGTCATCTTCGCCGGGTACGAGAACCGGCACGTCCACTCGACGTACGTCGCGCAGGAGGCTCTCCCGAGCCTTCGGCGGCTCATCGTGCAGCGTTCACGCTGGTCCCAGGGCAACATTCAATGCATCAAGTACCTGACCGAGATCCTTCGGTCGCGTCACTTCGACTCCGGTGGCGTCCTGGAAAGCGTCTACTACCTCTTCCTTCCGTTCATCCAACTCCTCGGCGCCGTCGTCTTCACCGTGCTGTGGGGTCTGCTGATCACGTCGTTCCTCGCGACTCCCGTGAGTTTCACGGACAACTGGACCTTCCTGGGCCTCTCGATCGTGCTCTGGGCCGTGTTCGGCCTCTCGCCGTTCTTCATCTGGGCCGTGATCTACAAGGTCCAGTGCGAACCCGGCACGAGCTGGCCCGCGACCCTCGCGCGCGGGTTCGGACTCTGGGTCTTCGTGCTCTACATCTTCGCGTCGACCGCCCGCGCCTTCTGGCGGGTCGTGCGCGGAAAGAACGGCTGGGCGAAGACGCGGCGCAATGCCGAACTCCATGTCGTCGGCCCGACGGCGAAAGACCACTGACCCGAAACGAAAGCCCCGTGAAGATGTCCGAACCAGACACCGCCCCGCTCGCCGGATCGTCGCGTACGTCGAAGAAGCCGCAGCGGCGCCCGAGTCGCCGGTCGCTCCTCGCGCCCCGCGCGGCTGTCGCCCTGATCCACGTCCTCACCCTCGTCATCGACCTCACGATCGTGGGCGCCGGCGCGGCCCTGTTGTGGCAGTTCGCCGGAACGACCGTGGTCGACGGACCATTCTGGCTGCGCGTGTGCGTGTTCCTCCTGCTCACCGTCCTGTTCGGGGTCCGCTCGGTCGCCCAGCGCGCACTCCTCGCGCGCCTGAGTGAGCGTTACATCGCGCGCTTCCGTGCCGCCGGCGTGCAGCTGGCGACACACACCGCCCTCCTGCTCGCCGGTGCGCTGTTCTGGTCGATCACCGGCAGCTACTTCCTCGGGTGGGTGGTCTGCTTCTCGGCATCCGTCATGGCCGTGGGGTACTTCTGGTTGCTCGTCTCGTGCCTCGCTGTCGAGCAGACGCTGTCGATGATCGTTCAGCGGTTGGTCGGGATGCTCGTCGGAGTCGTCGGGCTCATCGCGACCGCGCCCGTCCATGCCTGGGCGAACGGGATCATCGAGTCGCTCGTCGTGATGATCACCGGGGCGATCCTCCTGGCCACGATCACCCTCTTCTGGGGCGCGGCGCTCGCCGAGGACACAGCCGAGAAGGGGAGCGCCCTCGAGGGTGCGGACTCGGTGCGCTGACGCGGAGCGCGCGGTGCCCTCAGTCGTCCTCAGCCGTCAGGTCGCCCGTCACGCCCCAGGGCATGGTCGTCGCCCACCGGCCGTCGACGCCCGCCGTCGCCCTGCCCACGACGGTCGACGCCATGCGGACGGTCACTTCGTGCCCCGGCGCCGCTTCCCCAGCGATGGTGATCTGATCGCCGGTCGGGTCGATGGTGTCGACCACCGGTGCGCCCGCCGGGGGAGGGGACGGGACGTCGATGCTCCAGGGTCGGTCGAAGGAGCGCGTGGCCCCCGTCGCGGTCAGCTCGAGTCGTGCGGAACCGTGGAGCGAGCCGGAGGGGATGCCATCGGCAACGGCGACGCGGACGTAGATTCGCCGCGTGTCGCCGGTGCGCCAGACCCACTCCCGCGGATCGGCCGGATTCCCGCCGGCCGCTTCGACGCCGCATCGGAGAACGGACCCGTCGGCGTCGCTCGTGCAGCCGGTGAAGGCGAGGGCGGATGCCGATCGACCGGCCCCGGAGTATTCGTAGTCGTTGAACAGAGCCTCCTGCGGAGGGAACGTCACCCCCGCGGGTGCGTGGAAGACCGCGACGGACCCTACGACCCCGCCGGTTCGCTGGGTGAGCGGTTCCCCGTTGTTCTCGATCGCCACGATGGCGATGCCCTCGCCCCCCGCCCGAATGCTCGAGAGGGTGAACACCGTCGACATGCTCGGGGATGCCGTCTGCTCAGTCGTCGGAACCCCGCCCTCCTCGCGCGGTGTCGAGGGGGAGAAGTCGGGCTGAGCAGGCGGGGGAGGGCTCAGGACCGGGCTGCGGACCGGGCTCCGTGGGCTGTCCCCCTCGGCGGGCGGTGCCGGCTCGAGCGGCGCGGGGGTGGTGACCGCCGTCGGGACGGCCGGGGCGTACTGGCGAGTGGGCGACGGCGCGGGCTGAGCTTCGGCGGGGGTCGCGATCTCCGGAGTGGGGAGGCCGTTCCAGGCGGCCACGGAGGCGATCGCCCCAGCGGCGACGATCCCCGTCGCGGTCAGCGTCGTCGCGAGTCCGGAGCGTGCCGTACGCGCGAACCCGCGTACCGACACGCGAGGGCGGCTGGTCGTCGAGGCCGTGAGGGCTGCAGCGCTCGCGCTACTCGGCTGCGCGAACACCGGCGTGGTGATCCCGGTCAAGAGCACGAGCGCGCTCACTCCGATCGGGAGGACGGCGAGATGATCGGCGTCCTGGAGCACCGCGGAGCAGGGGGCACAGTCATCGACGTGGCTCTGGAAGCGGGCCCGCTGACGCGGTGTCAGCGCGTGGCACACGTACCGACCGATACGCTCCCGCACCCATCGATGCTCGCCCGTGCCCAAGTCCTCCCCGACGTGGGCTTGGACCCATGCCTGCTTCAGTGCCTCGCGCGCGCGGTACGAGAGGGCTGCGACACTGTTGGGCCGCAGGCCGAATCGTTGCGCCAGCTCGGCGGGTCGCTCCCCGTGGACCTCGGTCGCCCACAGAACCTGTTGCCACTGATCGGGGAGCGAGCGCAACGCGTCCTGCAGCTTCTCCCGATTGGCGAGCGCGACGAGGGAAGCCCCCAGATCGGCGTCGTAACCCGGTTCTTCGATGTCGTCGAGAGAACGCTCCCCGGGAAGCCTGGCCCATCGGGCCGCGATGTTCCGGATCGTGACGAAGAGGTACGGGCGGAGGGCCCCGGTCGGCCCCCCGCCGTTCTGCATGGCCGAGAAGATCCGGAGGAATGCTTCGGACACCAGGTCATCGGGGTCGAACCGGCGAGTCAGCGATGCCGCATATCGGCGTGCGGCGCCGTGGTGCTGTCGCCACAACTCGCGCATGGCCTCGGAGGATCCGGCGCGAGCGGAGTCGAGGAGGTGGCTTTCCTCGGGGGACTGTGCGATTTGCGTCATTCTGCGCAGCTCCTTCGGTCGTTTCGGGTAAACGGCCAGGCGACATGCTCACAACGGCTTTGTCTGAATAACGGAAATGCAGGAAACACGCCCGATTGGCCCATGCGATGCAGGAATTGAAGACGCTCGACGAGATCGATCTCGCGATCTTTCACGTGCTCGAGATCTCCCCCCGAGCTCCGTGGACCACCGTGGGCGCCGCGGTCGGAATCGACGCCGTCACGGCAGCGCGGAGATGGGAGGCGATGCGGGCGGCCAATCGTGCCTACGTGACGTCGTACCCGCTGTTCACTCGGGAGACCCACTTGACGTTCGTCGAGATCACGTGCCGTGCCGATCGTGTGCGGGACCTCGCATCGACGGTGGCTCGAGACCCCCACGCGCTGAGCGTCGACATCGTGAGCGGTCGGAGCTCGCTGTTCGTCGTGGCGGGGGCGGTGGGAGCCGCGGGACTCCAGCGCTTCGTCCTCGACCGGCTCCCCGCCCTCCCCGACGTGGACGCCGTCGTCTCGCATCCCATCGTCTCAATCCACCGGGAAGGAGGATTCGCCGCGGCCGGAACTCTGCCGCGCCGCGGCCGCGAGATCCTGCCGGAGGTGCGGCGGGGCACGCTCGTTCCCTCGGTCGCGCCCGTCGACGATCTCGATTGGCGGATCTGTCTCGAACTCGCTCGTGACGGTCGCGCATCGATCGCGCAGCTCTCGCGGGCGATCGGTGTATCGGCATCCATGATCGCCCGTCGACTGCGTCGACTGACCGCCGACGGCGCGCTGCACGTGCGCGCAGGTCTCGCCCCCTCCGCGTCCGGGGACGGGGCAAGGGTCTGGCTGGGCCTCCGCGTCCGTCCCGTCGACGTCTCCGACGCGGTGCGCGAAATCGCGCGCTTCGCGGGGGTGAGTTCGGTGAGTCTGGTCGCGGGCGACCACAACCTGTTCGTGGAGATCGCCCTGCCTCATCTGGCAGCTCTCGAAGTCTTCGAGGCGACGATCCAGCGGGCAGAGCCGACGATCCGCGTCGTGACTCGGATGGTCGTGCTCGACCATGTCCGGCGGGTTTCCCGGATCTTCGACGCGCGGGGCGACGCGGCCGAGTTCGCCTCGATCGATCTGCGCTGAGCGGTCTTCGATCCGCGTCATGTTCGGTGTCGCTCGCGCTCCTCCCTTCAGCGCCTTCCCGGCGCGTCGGAATGAACAGATTGCGAGGACACCGAGATGGTCAGGGTCGAAGCAAGGGCCGTGCGATGAGCCGGCTGGGGAAGGTCGCGGTCGTGTACGGCACGCGGCCGGAGATCATCAAGCTCGCCCCCGTCATCACACAGTTGGGCGACGATGCCTTCGTCGTCGATTCCGGTCAGCACTACGACCACGAGCTCTCCGGTCAGTACCGCGCCGTCTTCGGCATCGGTGAGCCCGACGTGCGTCTGGACGGGGTCGGGGGGCAACCGCGCGCCGAACAGATCTCCCGCATGCTGGTCGGTCTCACCCGAGTCTTCGAACAGCAGCGGCCCGGGATCGTGCTCGTTCAA
This sequence comes from Microbacterium sp. T32, assembly GCF_001619615.1. Lineage (GTDB taxonomy): Bacteria > Actinomycetota > Actinomycetes > Actinomycetales > Microbacteriaceae > Microbacterium. The sequence continues at coordinate 67,724 of NZ_LQQP01000014.1, read as the reverse complement.
GGAGACACCAACACGGTCTCGGCGGCGGCGCAGGCGGCGAACTACCTCGGCATCCCCGTCGGTCACGTCGAAGCCGGACTCCGCTCCTACGACCGGGCGATGCCGGAGGAGATCAACCGCCTCGTCGCGGGTGCGCTGGCCGACGTCCACTTCGCACCGACCCACCGCAGCGCCGTCAACCTCATCAACGAGGGCATCGACAGGGAGCTCGTCATGGTGACGGGGAACACGGTCGTGGAGGCGACGCACCGGGCGATCCGTCGAAGCAGCGTCCCGGTGGCATCCTGGTTCCCGAACGGGTCCATCCCACCCGCGTTCGCGGTTGCGACGATCCACCGCCCCGAGAACACGGACTCCGCTCCGGCGCTCGCCCGCATCCTGCGGGGATTGCAGGGTCTGGCGATGCCGGTGCTGTTCTTCGTCCACCCCCGTACCCGCGCGGCGATCGAACGCTTCGGGCTGCAGCGCGAGACGAACGGCTTGATCCTCCACGCGTCGCCGGCGTCCTCGGACTTCCTGCAGGTCCTTTCCGCCGCGACAGTGGCCGTGTCCGACTCGGGTGGTGTGCAGGAAGAGGCGACTGTCCTCAAGGTCCCTGTTGCGGTGATCCGCAACAGCACGGAGCGGCCGGAGGCCATCGACGCGGGGTGGGCGACGCTCATTCGTCCGGGTATCGACATCCCCGCGGCCGTCGCGCGATTCCTTCGTTCCGAGCGGCCCGACCCGTCGGTCCCCAGCCCTTACGGAGACGGCGCGGCCAGCCTGCGCATCGCGGCGGTCGCGCGTCTCATCGCGGCGGGACGAGAGCCGTCCGTCGCGCTGAGGATCGCGGCCGCCTACTCCGGGCAGGAAGCGCCGTCCGACGCGGTAGTGGACTCCGGCTCCGTCCCACGGTGATGCCCTTCCCGACCGAGGGAGTGCGGCGCCGCTCGACGTTTCAGGAGCACCCGGCAGCGCGACGGCACCGCGAACACGGAATGCGGCGAGACAGGATGCTGCTGGTTCTCGTCGCTCTCGCGCTGCTCCTGCTCGCGGTCGACTTCGGGACGTTGTTCGTGGTGGCTCTCCGGGCGCCCTGACCGAGATCGTCAGGACCCCGGATGGCGACGCGACCCCTTCGCCCGGTAGGAAGGTGCGATGGAGACAGTCGCCAGCCCCCGGGTCGTCTCGATGATGCGATCGCCGCTGTTCGCCGCCGTCGTGTTCGTCGCCACCGTCGTGCAGGTGTGCGGCGTGCCCGTCCTCACGCTGTTCAGTGGGGGCGGCACGTGGGACGGGCCGTTCACACCGGCGGTCGTGATCGTGCTCGTCATCCTGGCCTGCCTTGCCCAGGCCGCGAGCCTGATGCTCGTGGCGTCCCGTCCCGTCCTGGCGATGCTCGCGACCGTCGTCCTCTATCTCGTCGTCGCGGTGGGGCTGGCGGTACCGAACTGGGCCGGGCCGATGCACCTCGTGATCGCGATCGCGATGTTCGCCGTGGGGACCGCGCGTCCGCCCTCCGTCGCCGCCGCGTGGGCGGCTTTCGGCGTGGTGGGGGCGTGCGTGGTCCTGGCGGCGTGGGCGGCCGGGATCGGCACACCCGCCGACCGGGTGATCGGGTTCCTCCTCACGGAGGGGACGTCGTTGGCATCCACGTCGTTCGCGGGGGTCGCGCTCGGCATCCTGTGGGCGGTGCTGGAGCGACGCGCGGCGCGGGCGCGACAGCGCGCGATCGATCTCGAGGAGGAGCAGGCGGCGGCGATCGAGAGGTCGCGTGCCACCGAGCGGGCGCGCATCGCCCAAGAGCTGCACGACGTCGCGGGGCAGCACCTCGCGGGGCTGGTGTCGCTGTGCGACGCGTCTGCGGAGCTGGCGCCCGCGCACCCCGATCAGGCGTTGCGGCTCATCGAGGAGGTGCGCGCCGAAGGGAGGTACGCGGCGGCCGGCCTCTACGGCGCCCTGGGCGACCTGCGTTCCGTGGAGGACGTCGCGCACGCCCCGACTCCCGATCTCCGCGATCTCGAAACCCTCGCCCGGTTCTGGCGCGAGCGCGGGATGGAGGTGTCGCTCGAGGTCCGGGGCGATCTCGAAGATGCGCCCGTCGTGGTCTCGTCGACGGCGTATCGCGCGGTGCAGGAGGGCCTGTCGAATGCTGCGAAGCACGCTCCGGGTGCGCCCGTCGAGGTCCGGGTGACGGTGGATGCCGAACGTCTTCACGCCGCCGTCACGAACGGGTCTCCGCGGCACTCGCGTGCGGGCGAGGACGACCTCGGCCTCGGGTGGGGTCTGGAGAACCTGCGCGACAAGCTCGCACTGGTGGATGGAACCCTGGATGCCTCGGGCGACGAGTCCCGCGGATGGCACCTCGCGGTCGAGATCCCGTTCGTCCGCCCCCGGGAGATCGTGCGTGACTGACGAACACGCGATCCGCGTGCTCATCGTCGACGACAACCGGATCTTCCGACGAGGGGTCCGCCTGCGGCTCGACAACGTCGACGATGTCGTCGTCGTCGGGGAGGCGGCGACGGGGACGGATGCCGTCACGGCGGCACTCAGTGAGCGTCCCGACGTGATCCTCATGGATCTCGAGATGCCCGGTATGAACGGCATCGAGGCGACACGCGCCGTCATCGAGGACTCGGGCGGCAGAGTCCGCGTGATCGCCCTCACCAGCCACGGGGAAGACCACCTCGTTCGTCGCGCGCTGTCGAACGGCGCGAGCGGCTATCTCCTGAAGACCCACGACGGCGCGCAGCTCGTGGAGGCCATCCGCTCGGTCCACCACGGCGAGGGCGTGGTGTCATCGCGCGTGACGCGGGCGCTGCTCGCGGACGTGGTCCAGCGGCGGATCGGCGACGAGGACCGGGGGAAGGTGGCATCCCTGAGTCCGTCGGAGGTCGCGATCATCCGTCTGCTGAGCGACGGCGTCACCTCGAACGAGCACGTGGCGAAACGACTCGGGGTGTCGGTGAACACGGTGCGGACCCATATCCACGCGGCGCTGCGCAAGGTCGGCGTCGCGGACCGCACGCAACTGGCTCTGTGGGGCGTTCGCGTGCGCGAGGAACTCGTGCCGCGCGACGGCATCCGCTGACCGAGGGGGGAGGGCCGCCCCCAATGGCCGGCCCTCACCCGTCGGTGACGCAGGACCTTGGCGGCCGTGCGCGGAGACTGCCTCCGGCAGAGAGCCCGTACTGCCCGACGCCTCACTTGTTCCAGCTTGCGGCTGTTCGGGGTTAACCGAAGGGTGATCGCAGACCCGGCGCCCGGGATTTCGCCGGAGGCGGGACCAACGTGCGCAGGAATCTCATCCGATCGGATGAGGCGACGGGGCTCTGGTGCGCACACGTTCTTCGGCGTATGATCGCTGAACGAACACGTGTTCGCTCAACGAACAGGGGAACCATGATCGACAAGACCGTGCCGGACGTCGCGGCGGCCGTGGCGGGCATCGCCGATGGCGCGACCGTGATGATCGGCGGATTCGGCCGCGCCGGGCAGCCCGTCGAACTCATCGACGCGCTCATCGCGCACGGCGCCCGCGATCTCACCGTCGTCAACAACAACGCCGGCAACGGCGACACCGGGCTCGCGGCGCTGCTGAAGGCGGGGCAGGTGCGCAAGATGATCTGCTCCTTCCCGCGCCAGAGCGACTCGTGGGTCTTCGACGGGCTGTACCGCGACGGGAAGATCGAACTCGAACTCGTGCCGCAGGGGAACCTCGCCGAGCGGATCCGCGCGGCCGGCGCCGGGATCGGCGGCTTCTTCACCCCCACCGGGTTCGGTACGCAGCTCGCCGAGGGCAAGGAGACCCGGCGCATCGACGACCGCGACTACGTCCTCGAGTACCCGATCCACGCCGACGTCGCGCTCATCAGCGCGCGCCGCGCCGACCGCTGGGGCAACCTCGTCTACCGCGAGACCGCCCGCAACTTCGGACCGATCATGGCTGCCGCGGCGAAGACCACCGTCGTGCAGGTCGACGGAATCGTGCCGCTCGGCGACCTCGACCCCGAGGCCGTCGTCACCCCCGGCCTGTACGTCGACCGGGTCGTCGCCGTGGGCGAACGCCGCTGGCTTCAGGACGGCGTCTTCGTCGGCGGCGTCGACATCGAGGGGCGCCCGCTCGCCCAGAACGGAGCGGACGCATGACCACCCGCGTCTCCCGCACCGCACTCGCCGCGCGCGTGGCATCCGACATCCCCGAAGGCGCCGTCGTGAACCTCGGCATCGGAGCCCCGACGCTCGTCGCGGACTACCTGCCCGAGGGGCTCGAGATCGTGCTGCATACCGAGAACGGAATGTTGGGAATGGGTCCGGCACCGGCCGCGGAATCGGTCGATCCCGACCTGATCAACGCGGGAAAGCAGCCGGTGACGGCGCTCGCCGGAGCCGCGTACTTCCACCACGCCGATTCGTTCGCGATGATGCGCGGTGGCCACCTCGACGTGTGCGTGCTCGGAGCCTTTCAGGTCTCGGCATCAGGAGATCTGGCGAACTGGTCGACCGGTGAACCCGGGGCGATTCCGGCCGTCGGTGGCGCGATGGACCTCGCCATCGGGGCGAAGGACGTCTACGTCATGACCGACCTCCTCACCAAGCAGGGGGCGCCCAAGCTCGTCGAGACGTGCACCTACCCGCTCACCGGTGTCGGCTGCGTCTCCCGCGTCTACACCGACCACGGCGTCTTCGACGTCACCCCCGACGGCTTCCGGGTGCGGGAACTGTTCGGTGACAACACCCATGCCGAGATCGAAGAGCTCCTCGGTCTCACGTTGATCGAGCAAGGAGCCTGACATGACCGCCAGCTATGTCTACGACGCCGTCCGCACGCCCTTCGGTCGCGCCGGGGGAGCCCTGGCATCCGTTCGTCCCGACGATCTGGCCGCGCTCGTGATGAAGGCGACGATCGAGCGGACCGGGCTCGACCCCGCGCGCATCGATGACGTCGTCTTCGGGGATGCCAACCAGGCCGGGGAGGACAACCGGAACGTCGCCCGTTTCGGCGCGCTGCTCGCCGGCTTCCCGACCACCGTCACCGGGACGACAGTGAACCGGCTCTGCGCGTCGTCGCTCGAGGCCGTGATCCAGGGGTCGCGCGCGATCGAGTCCGGCGACGCCGACATCGTGCTCGCCGGCGGCGTCGAGTCCATGAGCCGCGCGCCGTACGTCGTGGAGAAGGCTGCGAAGCCGTTCCCGGCGGTCGGCAACGCGACGATGTGGAACACCGCGATCGGCTGGCGCATGACGAACCCCGCCCTGCCGAAGCACTGGACGATCTCGAACGGCGAATCCGCCGAGAAGATCGCGCGCGAGTGGGGCATCACGCGGGAGGCTCAGGATGCCTTCGCCGTCCGGTCGCACCAGCGCGCGGCAGCGGCCTGGGCGGCGGGTGTCTTCGACGGCGAGATCGTCCCCGTGCCCGGTGTCGCGCTGAGCCGTGACGAGGGCATCCGCGACGACACCTCGGTCGAGAAGCTCGCGGGGCTGAAGGCGCTGTTCGCGGCGGACGGGCAGGGGAGCGTCACGGCGGGCAACTCGTCGCCGATCAACGACGGCGCGTCCGCGGTGCTCATCGGCGGCGAGGGAGTCCTGGATGCCGAGCCACTGGCGCGGATCGCGGGTCGTGCAGCCCACGGCGTCGACCCCGACGTCTTCCCGATCGCCCCGATCGAGGCCGCCAACAAGGCGCTCGCCCGGGCCGGGAGGACGTGGGCCGACGTCGATTTCGTCGAGCTCAACGAGGCCTTCGCGTCGCAGTCGCTCGCGTGCCTCGCCGGATGGCCCGATCTCGACCCGGAGAAGCTCAACGTCCACGGCGGTGCGCTCGCGATCGGTCACCCGCTCGGCGCATCCGGCGGTCGCATCATCGGCCGCGCGGCGCACGAGCTCGCCCGCCGCGGCTCGGGAGTCGCCGTCGTCGCGATCTGCATCGGCGTGGGCCAGGGCCTCGCCGTCGTGCTGGAGCGGTGAGGGTCAGCCCCGGGACGCGTCGTCCTTCGCGGCAGCCTTGTTCGCCGCACTCACACCGCGCACCGAGCCGAGGATGAGCCCCACCACCACGGTGACAGTGGTGAGCAGGGGCGCCCAGTCCGCGACGCTCGGGAACACGAGCGGCGAGAGCGCGAGCAGCGCTCCGACGACGGCGAACACCGCATACGGAACGAGAGCCGCCGCGTGCCCCGCCCGCCAGGTCGCGTCGCTCTGCTGGAGCGCGGGGAGACGGATGCCGACCGCCCACCCGCGCGGGATCACCCCGCGTGCGCACAGCGCGAGAACGACGATCAGGCCCAGCCCGACCGCGCCGATGATGATGGCCCCCGGAGTCACGTGCACACCCTACGCCGGGTCTCCGGCTCGACCGATCGATAGGGTGAGCCGGTGACCGACGCCGAACCCCTCGCCTCCTCGCCGGAGGACGACAGCGACGGCCCCGGCGAGGTCGTCCAGGCCTTCGTGCGCGGGCTCGCGGTGATCCGCGCGTTCGACGCCGAAAACCCCGAGCTGACGCTCAGCGACGTCGCGCGCCGTGCGGGCGTGACGCGTGCCGCCGCGGGGCGGTTCCTCCGCACGCTGCAGAGCCTCGGGTACGTGCGGAACGACGGGCGCTCCTTCGCCCTCACCCCGCGGGTGCTGGAGCTGGGCTACAGCTACCTGTCGGCGCTGTCGCTGCCCGAGGTCGCGCAGCCGCACCTCGAGGCGCTGTCGCGCGCCGTCGGCGAGAGCGCGTCGGCGGCGGTGCTGGACGGCGCCGAGATCGTCTACGTCGCCCGCGTGCCCGTGCGTCGGATCATGTCGGTCGGCATCACGGTCGGCACGCGGTTCCCCGCCGCGATCACGAGCATGGGACGCGTCCTGTTGGCCGCGGCATCCGTCGACGAAAGAGACCGGATCCTGGATGCCGAGCCCCTGGCGCCCCGGACCCCCCGAACGCTGACCGATCCCGCCGCCGTGCGGCAGGAACTCGAGCGGGTGCGCGCGCAGGGCTGGGCCCGCGTGGACGGCGAACTCGAGCCCGGGCTGCAGTCCCTTGCGGCGCCGGTCCACGGCCGAGACGGGACGGTGGTCGCGGCCATCAACCTCTCGATGGCGAGCGGCCGGTACCCCGAAGCCGAGGTCACCGACCGGCTGATCCCGGCGCTGCTGGCCGCGGCCCGCGCCATCGAGGCCGACCTGCGGATGGCGTGACAGCACGGTCTCGCCGTCGCGCCCGCGTCTCCGGGACACAACGAAGGAGATCCGGCTCCCAGGTCGCAGCCGGCCGGTGACCGGCGGCTCCGGCGGAGCAGATCTCCTTCGTCGTGTCCGCGTCAGCGCGCGCCGGAAGGCTCCGCGCGGAACCGGCGCAGCCGCAGGCTGTTGGTCACGACGAATACGGACGACAGCGCCATCGCGGCGGCCGCGACGACGGGGTTCAGCAGACCCGCCATCGCCACGGGGATCGCGGCGACGTTGTAGGCGAAGGCCCAGAAGAGGTTGCCCTTGATGGTGCCGAGCGTGCGGCGCGCGAGGCGGACGGCGTCCGCGACGACGAGCAGATCGCCCGACACCACCGTGACGTCGCTCGCCGCGATCGCGGCATCCGTCCCTCCGCCCATCGCGATGCCCAGGTCGGCGGCGGTGAGGGCGGCTGCGTCGTTGACGCCGTCGCCGACCATCGCGACGACCCGGCCCTCGGCCTGCAGCGCGCGGACGACGTCGAGCTTCTCGGCCGGGGTCACCTCGGCGCGCACGTCGTCGATCCCGACCTCGGCCGCGATGCGGGCGGCGGTCACGGCGTTGTCACCGGTGAGCAGCACCGGTCGGAGCCCCAGACGGCGGAACCGCGCGACCGCCTCGGCGCTCGTCGGCTTGATCGTATCGGCGACGACGATCGCGCCGAGATACTGCCCGTCGCGCGCGACGGCGACGACGGTTCCGTTCGCCTCAGCATCGGAGACCTCGGATGCCGGCACCTTCACGCTCCACTGATCGCGCAGCCACGATGGCCGACCGGCCACCACGGCGGAACCGTCCACGACACCCTGGACGCCGAGTCCCGCGTGCGCGGCGAACGACTCGACAGGGACCGCGGTGCCGGCGGCCGCAGCGATGGCGCGCCCCACCGGGTGCTCGGACCCGCCCTCGGCGGCTGCGGCGACGGCGAGCAGCTCGGCGCGGTCCAGGCCTTCGGCGGGCAGCACGTCGGTCACGGCCATGCGGCCGGTGGTGACGGTGCCGGTCTTGTCGAGCACGATCGTGTCGACGCGGCGCGTCTGCTCGAGCACGTGCGGTCCTCGGATCAGGATGCCCAGCTGCGACCCGCGACCGGTGCCGACCAGCAGCGCGGTGGGGGTCGCGAGGCCCAGGGCGCACGGGCAGGCGATGATGAGCGTCGCCACGGCGGCGGTGAACGCGAGTTCGAGCGGTGCGCCCGCGACGAGCCACCCGACGAGCGCCGCGACGGCGAGCAGGATCACGACCGGCACGAAGACCGCCGAGACGCGGTCGGCGAGCCGCTGCACCTCGGCCTTGCCGGTCTGCGCCTCCTCGACCAGGCGTCCCATGCGGGCGAGTTCGGTGTCGGCGCCGACGCGCGCGATCTCGACGACCAGGCGCCCGCCGACGTTGATCGTGGCCCCGACGACGCGGGCGCCGGGGGCCACCTCGACCGGCACGGATTCGCCCGTGAGCATGCTGGCATCCACCGCCGACGTTCCCTCGATGACGAGACCGTCCGACGGGATCTTCTCGCCCGGACGCACGACGACGACATCGCCGACCACGAGGCTCGCGACCGGGACGGCGCGCTCGCGGCCGTCGTCGAGCTTCGTCGCGGAGGTCGCGCCGAGGTTCAGCAGGGCCTTCAGGGCGCTGGCCGACGCCGTGCGCGCTCGCGCTTCGGCGTAGCGCCCGGCGAGGAGGAAGACCGTGACGAGGGCGGCGACCTCGAGGTAGATCTCGTGTGCGCCGGCGGTCGGTGCGCCGAAGAGCGTGAAGCTCATCGTCATCCCGGGCATGCCCGCGCCGCCGAAGAACAGGGCGTAGAGCGACCAGCCGAACGCGGCGATGACGCCGAGGCTGATGAGCGTGTCCATCGTGACGGCGCCGTGGCGGGCGTTGACCGCCGCCGCGCGGTGGAACGGCCACGCGCCCCACACCGCGACGGGAGCGGTGAGAGTGAGCGCGAGCCACTGCCAGTTCGAGAACTGCAGCGCGGGGATCATCGACAGCAGCGCGACGGGCGCGGCCAGGCCGAGGCTGATGAGCAGGCGGCGGCGGAGGGCGTCGGTCTCGGGGTCGGTCGCGACCTCTGCCGGGACGGGCGGCGCGGGCACGGCGGCCGCGTAGCCCGCGGCCTCGACGACCGCGATGAGGTCGGCCGGGTCGAGGTCGTCGCCGCGCACGCGCGCCTTCTCCGTGGCGTAGTTGACGGACGCCTCGACGCCGGGGAGCTTGTTCAGCTTGCGCTCGATCCGGGTGGCGCACGAGGCGCACGTCATCCCGGTGATGTCGAGCTCGACGTCGGTGGTGCTCATGACGGGTCGGCCGCCAGGGCGTAGCCGGCCTCCTCGACGGCGTCGCGCACGAGGGCGGCGTCGAGCGAGCTCTCGCTAGCGATCGTGACGCGCGAGACATCGCCGACGCGCAGGTCGACGGACACGCCCTGCACCCCCGCGATCTCCGAAATCTCCTCGGTCACGCTGCGGACGCAGTGCGCGCACGTCATCCCCGTCACGCCGATCTCCTGGATCACGGCGCCCTCGGGCAGGGAAGTGGATGCCGCCGCCTCACGGAGACCGAGATCGATACGTTCGTTCATGGTGTTCTCCTCGGGGAGTCAGGACCGGACGAGCCGGGCGATGGCGTCGTTGGCTTCGCGGATCTTCTCGGCTGCGACCTGGCCGCCCTCCGCGCTGGCCTCGGCGACGCAGTGGCTGAGGTGGTCGGACAGGAGCGACAGCGCGACGGTTTCGAGCGCCTTCGTCGCGGCGGACACCTGCGTGAGGATGTCGATGCAGTACTTGTCCTCGTCGACCATCCGCGCGATGCCGCGCACCTGGCCCTCGACGCGCCGCAGGCGTTTCTGCAGGTCGTCCTTGTGTCCGTCGTATCCGTTCATGCTGGATACCATACCCCCCTAGGGTATCTGCGCGGGTCGATCCGGCGAACATTCATCAAGTTCCGCTTCACTGTGCGGATGCCGACCGCTTCGCGCCGCCGACTCCCGCTCCTGGTCACGCTCCTCGTGGCAGGCGTCCTCGCCCTCTTCGTCGTCTGGCCGCAGCTCATCGGTGCGGAGCGGTGGCAGGGCGTGGCCCTGCTGATCTCGTTCCGGGCGCCCGTGGCGATCGGGTTCGCGGCGCTCGCCGTCGTGGCCGGGATCGTCGCGCTCCTACGTCGTCGCGCGGCGGTCGCGCTCGGGCTCGCCGTCGTCTTCGCGGCCGCGGCGGTCGGCAACGGCGCGGTGCTGCTGGCGCGGGGCTGGGGCGGCTCCGTCGCCGCGGGCGACCTCACCGTGGCGGTGTGGAACACGTACGGCGGGGGAGCGTCGCCCGACGCCATCGCCCGCCTCGTCCGCGAGAGCGGCGCGGATGTCGTGAGCCTCCCCGAGACCGACTCCCGCGCGGCGGCGGAGGTCGTCGGCATCCTGGAGCGCGACGGGATCCGGATGACGGCCGCCACCGTGGACGCCGCGCCCGGCGATCGCCCGGTGCCGACCTCGCTCCTGGTCGCCGACGCGCTCGGTCCGTACGTTCTCGATCACGCCGCCGGATCGACGCCGGGTGCGCCCAGCGGGGTCTGGCGGCCGGTCGACGGCACCGGGCCGACGCTCATCGCCGCGCACCCTCTGCCCCCGCTGCCGTTCATCATCGACGACTGGACTCAGGGCATCGACTGGGTCGCGGCGCAGTGCGCGGGGCCGGACGTGATCCTCGCCGGCGACCTCAATTCCACCCTCGACCACCTCTCCGGGCTCGGGCGCAACGGCGGCACGGTCGGCGAATGCCGTGATGCCGCGCAGGAGGCCGGAGCCGCGGCACGGGGAACCTGGCCGGTCGACCTGCCGACCGCGCTCGCCGCGCCCATCGACCACGTGCTCGTCGGCTCTGCCTGGGAGGTCCACAGCTTCGACGTGCCCACCGACTTCGACGACGCGGGCAGCGATCACCGTCCGGTCGTCGCGGTGCTGGCGCGGCGGTGATCTGGCGGATTCACTCCAGGGTCGGCGGCAGTACGTAGACGATGTCGGCCCCGTCGCGCCCGTGCTCGACGAAGCCCAAGCGGGCGAGCGTGTCGTGCGACGGGTCGTCGTCGGCCGCGACGCACGCGTACAGCGGGCGCTCCGGTTCGGCGAGCGTGAGCAGCCGCAGCGCCTCCGTCGCGGATTCCCGGGACGTGTCGAGCGACCCCGCGAGCAGGGCCTCGCGGTCCCCGTCGACGTCGAGCGTCGCGGCGAGCCCCACCACCTCGTCGCCGTCCACGATCGTGCGGGCCGTGACCCGGTCGGCATCCACCCACGCGTCGAAAGCCGCGCGATCGGCGACCTGTCCGCGCGGCCACGTCGATGCGCTCGCGCGTACCGCCGCGTAGGCGGCATCCCGGTCGTCGTCACGGAGGTCGCGGAGTTCGATGCGGGTCATGACGTCACGGTAGCGGGAGCACCGGGGAGGACGGGATGCCTTGCGCTCGGGGCTTCGAGGCGTCGGGGGGCGGATCACTCCGGAAGGGCCTTCGGGAAGTGGGGGCGGAGGTTCGCGGCGCTGACGCGATCCAGGACGCCGTCCGGCAGGATGCGGGTGAGCCGGGTCATCATCGCGGCGTCCCGGCCGATGGTGTACCGCGCCCGCGGCTTGAGCGTCGTGGCCGCGTCGGCGATGACGACCGCGGCGGCTCGAGCGCTGACCCCACTCGTCGTGAAGGCCGTCGCCTGGTTGATGATCGCCTGCATGAGGGGTGCGTAGCGGCGCCGATGCACGGTGGTCATCTCCGCCACGAACGTCCTCGCTCGTTCGATGCCGTGCCCGGTCATCTCGGTCTGCACGCCGCCCGGCTCGACCACGACCACCTGGAGTCCGTGGGGAGCGAGTTCGCGACGGAGGGCGTCGCTGACCGCTTCCAGCGCGAACTTCGCTCCCGCGTATGCGCCGTACGTCGGCATCGCGATCCTGCCGCCGACCGAGCTGATGTTGACCACGCGGCCCGTGCTGTCGTGGAGGAACGGCAGCAGCGCCTGGGTCATCGCGATGTGTCCGAAGAGATTGACGTCGAACTGCCGCCGCCACTGGTCCAGGGGAAGCGTCTCGACGGGGGCGTTCACCGCGATCCCGGCGTTGTTGACGAGGATGCGCAGCGTGCGGCCGAGGGGGTCCGTCGCGATCCGATCGACCAGCGCCTCGATCTGTTCGGGAACGGTGATGTCGAGGAGGACCGGTTCGACGCGTTCCTCTCGGATCGCGTCGGCGTCCGCGGAGCGTCGGACGCCGGCGAGGACGTGGTACCCGCGCCGGGCGAGTTCGTGCGCCGTTGCGGCGCCCATTCCGGTCGATGCGCCGGAGATGACGATCAGTTCGTTTTCATGTGACGTTGTCATATGGGCACTGTGGACCATTCGTGTGACATTGTCAACTAGGCTTTCGGTCATGGTGACCCGTGCGGACGGTGCTGCGGCGACGCGTGAGGCGCTTTTGCGCGCGGCGGGCGATCTGCTCGACGCCGGCGGACCCGCGGCGGTCACGCTGCGGGAGGTCGGCGGGCGTGCGGGGGTGTCCCGCGGGGCGCCCTACGGGCACTTTCCGGACAAGGAGCATCTGCTGGCGCAGCTCGCCGTCGACGGATGGCGGGACTTCGCCCGGGTGCTTGACGAGATCCCCGGTGCGGGCGGGACCCCGACCGAGAAGGTCGAAGCGGCGTTGCTCGCGCTTCTCCACCTCGCCGCGACGAAGCCGCACCTGTACGCCCTCATGTGGACGCCTCCGGTGGTCGATCCCGCGCCGATCATCGAAGCGGCGGGGCGGTCGCAGGATGCGTTCCTCGCACTCGTGGGCGACGTCGTCGGACGGGAGGACGCTCGCCGGTACGGTGCGCTCCTGATGTCCAGCACCCATGGCATCGCCGGTATGGACCTGAGCGGGCACCTCTCGAAGGAGAAGTGGAGCACGGACGCGCGGACCCTCGTCGCGATGCTGGTGGAGTCGCTCCCGCGCGATCCTCGGTCCTGACGAGTCCGTGCGGCGGCCTCAATAGAGGCCGTGCAGGCGGAGCCAGAGGTGTGCAGCCAGCGCCGTGTCGCGCTCGCGGATGCCGTCGGCGAGGAGGAGGAACAGTTCCTCGCAGTCCTCCACGTGCGCGCACATCCAGCCGCGGAGGTTCCGGCGCACGAGGAACGTCGTCTGCTTCAGCGTCTCGACCAGCACGATGTTCTCGGAAGCCCGGGTGAAGTGGGCGAGGAGGGCGAATCCTGCGTCCACGTAGGCGGGGGAGGAGTTCGCGCGGGCGGCATCCATCAGTCCCGTGAGCAGTCGCGCGCCCTCGGTGACGTCCTCATCGGAGCACCGGGGGAGTGCGAGGTGCATCGTCATCGCGATCATGTGGACCGTGTAGTCCTGCATGTCCGCGATCTCCTTGTCGCTGGGCGCCGTCACGCGGGTGAACCGGTGAGGGGCGATCTCGACGAGTCGGATCGCCGCGAGACGCTGCAATGCTTCGCGCACCGGTGTCCGGGAGATGCCCATGTGGGCGGCGAGTTCGACATCACGGAGCCGGTCGCCGGGCCGGAGACGGCCGTCGACGATCGCCTCGCCGAGAGCCGAATACGCCTCGTCGACGAGGGCGGAAGGCTGGCGCCGCTCGTCCACACGCGGATTCTATGACGCCCGGTTACCACACATCCCCGTCATCCGTGAAGAATTCCCAGCTTTCGTGTCGCGCGAAGGGCATTCGCGGCGGTACAGTTATCGCCGTCACGCCTCGCGTGACATATCCGGGGGGATCCGTCGACGCCCGGGCTTCGAGCTTCTGCTCAGCCCGGGCGTCGTATGGGCTTAAGGGGAAGGATGCCCTCCGTGACGCCGTGCAACGTTTGTGTCACGGGCCGATGCGCCGCCCCGGTCCCTGCCGTTACCGTGGGCACAGATCGGCGCGCTCGGCGCCGACAAGAGCGGGAAACGGCACGTCCATGAGCACGCAGGGCACGGTCAAGTGGTTCAACTCGGAGAAGGGCTTCGGCTTCATCGCGCCCGATGAGGGCGGCCAGGACGTCTTCGCCCACTACAGCGCGATCCAGTCGGGCGGCTACCGCTCGCTCGAGGAGAACCAGCGCGTCGAATTCGATATCGCCCAGGGCCCCAAGGGCCTCCAGGCGGAGAACATCCGCCCGCTCTGACGGTCGCTGCCCCGCTCGTCGCGGCGTCGGGTCCGACGCGGTCGGGTCGCCCGCCTCGCCGCGGGCAGGCGCCTCACTTCTCGGGTCGAACCAGCTCCACGCCCGCGGCGGCGAACTGCCGCAGCGTCGCGTGCGGGAGGAACGCGCGGGTGAGCGCGGCTCCGATACGGGTGAGATCCGCTTCGTCGCGGTAGAGCAGGTACATCGTCTCGTACCGCGGGTGGAACTTCTGCTTGAAGCGGTGCAGGGACGCGAAGCCGTAGACCGGCTCGAGCATCGAGGCCATCCGATCCTGCAGATCGGCGAGGACTCCGGCATCCGCGGGGTACTCGTGCGCGAGCGGGGCGCCGGAGAGTGACATGACCTCGGCCCCCTCGACCGAGAACTGCTGCGCGGACGAACCGATCAGGTACTCCATCACGGGGCCGAAGCCGCCCTCGCGACGCCGCATGAGGTCGAGCGTCCAGCCGCGCACGCGTCCCTCGCCGTAGACCGGCAGCCAGGATAGGAATCCGTCCACGTCGCCGGCGGGCGAGACGGCCAGCGCGATCCGCACCTCCGGGTCCGCCGCTTCGTGCAGGGTGCCGAGGGTGAAGCCCATCTCGGGCAGTCCCTTGTCGCCCACCCAGCTCTCCGAAATGGCGCGCAGCTGCTGCCGCACGCCCCACGTCTCGTCGGCGAGACGCGACAGGCGGAAGGTCATGCCCTCGCGCTCGGCGCGATTGAGCGACGTGCGCACCGCGCCCCACGCCTTCCCCGTGAACTGCAGGCCCGGGAGGTCGACGATCGTGTCGTCGGCCACCACGACGCTCCGCCACCCCTCCGGCACCATCGCGCGGGTCGCCTCGCCGGCACTGAAGAAGCACGGCGCGAGCCCGGCGTTCTCCGCGCGCTCCACGAACGCGCGGACCGTCTCGACTCGCGTCTCCTCGGGCCCGAGCGGGTCGCCCAGGACGAGCGCCACGCGGGAGCGCCGCTGGAACGCCACGATCCCGCGGCCGAACCGCGCGTACGACATGCCCTCCCACGTTGTCATCCACGACAGGGTTCCGCCGCCGGTGGCGCGAAGCTCCGCCTTCACGTCATCGACGGTCGGCGCGGGCGCCTCGCCGAGGGTCGCTTTCGGCCGCGCGCGGAACGCCGCCCGCACGAGGATCAGGTACACCAGCGCGACGACCCACGTCGCCGAGGATGCGAGCGTCACCGACAGGTCGAGGTCTGCGGCGTCTTCGATCCCCCCGAGCCCCACCGCGACGAGGAGCACTGCCGCGAGCACCAGCACGAGGGCGTTCAGGATGCCATACCCCACCAGCAGCACCCACGCCCAGCGTCGACCCCGACGGATGCCGTTCGCCACCGCCAGTACGACCGCGGTGTTCACCGCGACGTCGACCCACGATCCCGACACCGGATCCGAGGAGCCGAAAGGACCTGTCGTGGGGCTGAGGTAGGTGAGGACGTCGATCGCCCCGAGCCCGCAGACCCCCACGAACGCGATGAGCCGCTGCTCGCGCACGGACACGCGCTGGGGACGCAGCGACCGGTCGACGGCGAGCACCAGGGCCACCGCGAGGACGTGCTCGAGGTCGTTGAGCGACCCCCAGTAGAGGAAGGTCACCGAGAGCACCGCGACCATCACCGTCCACGCGCGCAGACGCCACGGCGAAGGGAGCAGCGACATCGCCGCCGCCACGCCCGCGATCACCCCGGGCGACGGCCCCACGTCGAGGGCGGCAGCCTGCTCCTGGGCCCACGCCCACGGGAGCAGGGCCGCGAGCCACAGCACACCGGACGCGAGCAGCACCGCGCCGAGCTGCCCGCCCGCGAAGTACGCGAGCGCGACACGGGAGCCACGGCGGAATTCGAGGTAGCCCAGGCCCGCCAGCCCCACGACGATCGGGGCGTACAGCCACGGCACCGACACGAAGAAGGTCCCGATGACCGGGGTCCACCACCGGCCGGCCTCCAGCGCGGGAAGACCGTAGGCGACCGTGTCGTGCAGCGGCGACGCCGCGAACGGCGACCACAGACCCGCGGATGCCACGCCGACGGCGAGCAGCACCGTGACGAGCGCCGCGGTGACCGGGAGACGGCGGGCGACGGCGACGACGTGACGGAAGGTGGTTCTCTCCCCCATGCGCCTCACGATAGTGCGGAGGGGGACGACAATGAGGGCGATGGATCTCCACTGCCATGGCGCGCTCGGCCATTCCTTCGACGACGCGGATGCCGCCGGGGTGTCGGCCGCGGTCGCGTACCACCGGGATCATGGCAGTGACACGGTGATGCTCAGTCTCGTGAGCGCGCCCCTCGACCGTCTCGTGCGGCGGCTGACGGAGCTTCGCAGCATCCTCTCCGACGTGCCCGGTGCGGCGGGGGTGCACCTCGAGGGGCCGTTCCTCGCCCCCGGGCGCCGCGGCGCGCACGCCGCCGAGTCGCTGATCGCCCCGACCCCCGAGGCGGTGGGCACACTGCTGGCCGCGGGGGATGGCATCCTGCGTCAGATCACCCTCGCCCCGGAACTGCCGGGCGCGCGCGCCGCCGTGCGCACGTTCACCGAGGCCGGCGTCGTCGTGGCGGTGGGCCACACCGAGGCCGACTACGCCATCGCGGGCGCCGCGTTCGACCACGGCGCGCGCCTGCTGACGCACGCCCTCAACGGGATGCCGGGTCTCCACCACCGCGATCCGGGCCCGGTCGGGGCGGCCCTGGAGCGCGACGATGTCGTGCTCGAACTCATCGCGGACGGCGTGCACGTGCATCCGGCGCTGATCCGCACGCTGTTCGCCGCCGCCCCCGGCCGCGTGGCGCTCGTCACGGATGCCATGGCCGCCACCGGACTCGGCGACGGTGCCTTCACGCTGGGGGATCTCGCCGTCGAGGTGATCGACGGCCGCCCGGTCGTGCGCGGCACCGACACGCTCGCGGGCTCGACGCTCACGCTGGACCGCGCCGTGGAGGTGTGCCTGCGCGCGGGCGTGCCCGAGGAGCAGGTGCGCGCCGCGGTCGGTACCGTGCCGCGGCGCGTCCACGGCCTCGCCTGAGCGGGCCGTTCAGGCGTCGGTCACCGCGTGCCAGGCGGCGCGGGCGGATGCCAGGGCCTGGAATGCGTCGTGCGCGGAACGTGCGGCGGCGAGTTCGCGGCGGGCGGCGGCGAGCCGCAGACGTTCCTCGATCGTCGCGGCCTCGGCGAAAGCCTCGGCCGCGGCCACGGCGGCGCGGGCGCACGCGAGCGTTCCCGGGAGGGCGGCGCGGGCGGCTTCGAGCCGCCGTCGCGCACTCGGCGTCTCGCCGAGGACCTCGTCGCGCACCTCGCGCACGCGGGCCACGGTCTCGATCGCCGCGCTCGGGCGGGTCTCGCTCACGGCCCGCAGCTCGGCGGCGGCGACGCTCAGCCGTGCGGCGGCGTCGGGCGCGACGTCGGCGGGCCGCGCCTCCGCGGTCTCGAGGGCCGCCGCGATCTCGGCCTCCGCCGCCGTGACTTCCGCGGCGGCGTTCTCCGCCGCTTGGAGCACGAAGCGGTGCGCCTCCTCGACCGCGCGGAACAGCCGATCCGCCCGCCGGAGGGCGAGGGAGGCCTCGACCAGGTCCGCGTCGGGGGCGTTCAGTGCGGCGTCGGCGCGAGCGAGCGCCGCCCGTGCCTCGCGCGCGGCGCGGTCGGCATCCGTCCACTCCGCGTCGTCGAATCGCGACCGGGCCTCGGCGACGAGTCGGGCGGGGTCGCCCGAGGTCCGCGCGATCTCTTCGCGCCGGGCGCGGGCGGCGGCGATGCGAGACTCGACGCTCCCGTGTGAGCGACCCCAGTCGGAGAGGCGTTCACGGGTCTGCTCGGCCGCGGTGCGACGACGTTCGAGATCGTCCCGCAGACGCACGGCGTCGACCCGCCGCTGCGCCGGGATTCGCGTCGAGGTCGCCAGCGCGGCGACCTCCTCGAAACCGCGGTCGCGCCCGCGCAGTGCGGCGGCCAGCGCGCGGCGGAGGTCGGCCGGGGCCTCGCCGGCATCGGCCGCCTCGAAGGCGACATCGAGCTCGTTCACCGCGTCGTCGAGGCGTGCGAGCGCGGCTTCGGCGGCGGATCGGGCCTCGGATGCCGCAGCGGCGGCGCGCGGCGACCTCCGGCGCGCGCGCACGACGAGCGTGACGACCCCCGTGACGAGCAGTGCCGCCAGCAGGGCGATCGACGCGGGCAACGCCCAGGAGAGGTCAGACACCGTCGGCGGGACCGGAATCCCCGTCGGACACCAGCAGCAGCGCCCGCAGTTCGTCGGCGGTGTCGACCGCCGCCTGGGCGCCATCGGCCTCGTGCGGCCAGCTGAAGCCCCAGCGCACGAAGATCACCGGCACATCGGCATCCGCTCCGCCTTCGACGTCGTGGTGACGATCGCCGACGAGGACGGGGCGCGACGTGTCGTAGCCCCGGACCTCCAGGCGCCGGAGCGCCTCCCGGACGATGTCGGACTTCGCGCTCAGCGTGCGCTCGTCGGGACTCGCGCCGACGATGGCCTCGAGGTCGGGGGCGAGACCGAAGTGGTCCATGAGCGCGACGACCTGCACCTCGGGCTTCGAGCTCGCGGTCGACTGCGGGACGCCGGCGGCGTGCAGGTCGTGCACGATGTCGGCGACGCCCGGGTACAGCTGCGCGCTGCCGGTGTAGCCCTCGTTCTTGTTCAGGGCGCGATAGAACGTGACGGCCTCGGTCGCCTCGTCGGGCGTCATGCCGACGTTGACCTGGAACGACTCGAACATGGGCGGCCCGATCCACCGCGACAGCTCGCCGCGGGTCGGCGGCGTCCGCCCGAAGTGCTCGAGGGTGACGGTGAGACGGCGGAGGATGCCCTCGGATGCATCGACGAGGGTTCCGTCGACGTCCCAGAGGACGCACGACCAGGGGGAGCGTACGGGCATGGACCCCACGCTACCGGCCGTGTCGGGTGCGGGCCGTGGGCTTGCGGGTGAGGGCGGGGTCCGGCCACGCCGGGGGAGGTCGCGGAGCAGCCGAGCCGCGCCGGGGGAGGCTTTTCGCCGAGCGGAGGATCGGGAGGCGACAGGGCCTCCTCCGCTGCCCGTTTTTCCTCCGCTCTTCACGCCGAGCGACGCACAGACCCTCCGCTCTTCCCGCGGACCGACGCGTGCCCGGCTCAGAACAGCCGCGGAGCGCCCGACTCGATGCCCTTCATCTCGTCGTAGTCGAGGGTGAGGCAGCGGATGCCGCGATCGGTCGCGAGCACGCGCGCCTGCGGCTTGATCTCCTGGGCCGCGAAGACGCCGCTCACCGGGGCGAGCAGGGGGTCGCGGTTGAGCAGCTCGAGGTAGCGGGTGAGCTGCTCGACGCCGTCGATGTCGCCGCGACGCTTGACCTCGATGGCCACCGTGCCACCGTTGTCGTCGCGCAGCAGCAGGTCGACGGGGCCGATGGCCGTGGGGTATTCGCGGCGGACGAGGGTGAGACCCTCACCCACGACCGAGACCTGCTCGGCGAGCAGCCGCTGCAGGTCGGCTTCGACGCCGTCCTTGATGAGACCGGGGTCCACGCCGAGGTCGTGCGACGTGTCGTGGATCACCTCGTAGATCTTCACGACGAGCGCATCGCCCGACTTCTTGTGCGTGACGCGCCATTGCTGAGTGACGCCGACGCTCGCGGCATCCTCGTCCGGCTCCTCGACCGTGAGTGTGCACGGCGGGCTCATCCAGTTCAGCGGCTTGTAGGAGCCGCCGTCGGAGTGCACGAGCAACGATCCATCGCCCTTGTGCACGAGCAGACGCGTGGCGAGGGGCAGGTGGGCGTTGAGTCGACCGGTGTAGTCGACGGAGCAGCGGGCGATGACGAGACGCACCCGATGAGCCTAATCGCGGTGGGCGGCTCGCTCGGCCTCGGGTTCGGCGACGACGAGCGGCTTCGCCGCGCCGGAGAAGAGTCCGGATGCCACGATCAACCCGACCACGATGAGCAGCGTGTTGAGCAGGCCGATGTGATCACCGATCCAGCCGAGGATCGGCGGGCCGCACAGGAACGCGACGTACCCGATGGTCGCCGCCGCGGCCACCCGGGAGGCGGCCTTGGCGGGGTCGTCGGCCGCGGCGGACATGCCGATGGGGAAGCCGAGCGAGGCGCCGAGACCCCACAGCGCGGCGCCGAGGTACACGAGCGGGCCGAACGGCGCGACGATGAAGAGCAACAGTCCCGCGGCCGCGGTGATCGCGAGGATCCGCAGCACCCACACGCGTCCGAACCGGTCGACGACGGGACCGCCGAGGAGGCGCCCGGCGGTCATCGCGACCGAGAAGACGGCGAGCACGGCGGGTCCGGCTTCCTCCGGAGCCCCGTGTCCGAACACGACCGCTGAGGGCAGCCAGTCGTTCGCGCTGCCCTCGGCGAATGCCATGCCGAGCATGATCACGCCGAGCGTGTATGTGCGCGGCTCGCGCCACGCAGCGAGCGACGTGCCGAGGCGCTCGCGCCAGTGCGCGCGCTGTTCCGCGGCCGGGGCGTCCATCGCGACCTCGCGGGACGGGACGTTCGCGATCGCGACGAAGGCCACCACCGCGATCACGATCGCCATCGCGAGGCTGTGCGCGAAGACGGGCAGCCCGCCCCGGACGGCGAGGAACCCGATGCCCGCACCGATCACTGTGCCGAAGCTGAAGAACGCGTGCAGCAGCGGCATGACCGTGCGCCCGGTCGCCTTCTCGAGCGCGGCGCCCTCGACGTTCATCATGACGTCGACCGCTCCGTTGCCGAACCCGAACAGCGCGAGGCCCACGAGCGCGACGCCGAAGAGCTGCAGGGTGTCGGATCCGAAGCCGATGATGAACAGCCCGACGGAGACGAGCAGGAGGGCGATGAGCATGCCGCGGCGAGCGCCGACCCGCGCGATGACCGCGGGCGCGACGGTCAGACCGATGATGGATGCCACCCCCATGCCGAGCAGCAGCTGCCCGACGCCGGCGTTCTCGATGCCGAGCGACTCGCGGATCGCCGGGACCCGGGAGGCCCACGTGGAGATGCTCAGGCCGCTTGCCAGGAAGATCGCGCAGATCGCGATGTACCAGCGCACGAGGCGCGAACGGGTGAGCGTGGAATCCATATCGCCACAGTAACGAGGATTCACAAGCGAATCGAATCGATTCGAGAGATCGGTTCCACGCGGGGTACGATCAGGCGGTGAGCACGCGCCGCGCGACCATCAGCGACGTCGCCCGAGAGGCGGGCGTCTCCGTCTCGACGGCATCCGTCGTCTTCAGCGGCAAGACGCCGACGTCGGAGGCGACGCGGGCGCGGGTGCTCGCGGCCGCCGAGAAGCTCGGTTACACCGGTCCCGATCCGCGCGCCGCCTCGCTGCGCCGCGGTCGGTCGGGCATCGTCGGCGTCGTCTTCGACCAGCACCTCGGCACCGCGTTCCTCGACCCCGTGACGACGCACATGATGGACGGCCTCGCCGACGGCGTCTCGCGCCTGGGCGCCGCGCTGCTCCTCCTGCGCGACGACGGCGTGACCATCAGCGAACCGTCGCTGCACACCGCTCCGATCGACGCCGCGGTGCTCATCGGCTGCAGCCCGCGCATGGCCGACTCGCTCGAGATCGTCCGGGGGCGTGGCATCCCGGTCGTCGTCATCGAAGGGGATGCCGGGGACGGAATCCCGCGCGTGCTGCTCGACAACGTCGAGGCGCAGCGCGAAGCAGCCCGACACCTTGCCGACCTCGGGCACACCGACGTCGTGGTCGTGACGCTGCCGGTTGACGTCGAGCGGCGCCGCGGGTGGATCCCCGACGACGCCGCCGTGCACGTCGACATCACCGCCGACCGGCTCGCCGGCGTCCGCGAGGTGTTCCCCGACGCTCCGGCCCTCGCCGCCGCGGCCAGCTCGATCGACGAGGGCGCGATCGCCGGCCGCACGATCTTCGCCGACCCGTCCCGCCGGCCCACGGCCGTGATCGCGCAGAGCGATCTGCTGGCGGCGGGGGTCATCCGCGCCGCCGAGGAGGCGGGGCTCCAGGTTCCCCGCGACGTGAGCGTCACCGGCTTCGACGGCGTCGTCGTGGACGGCCTCGCGCCGCACGTCCTGACGACCCTCGTGCAGCCGGCCACGGCGAAAGGCCGCGCGGCGGGCGAGGCCGTCGCGGCGATGCTCGAGGGCTCGACTCCGGCGGGTCTCGACCTCACCTGCACGTTCCGCGTGGGCACGACGACCGCGGCGCCGCGCACATCCTGAGCATCACCCGACCGGGGAGACGAATGCTCCGGGTAGAATAGATCCGACACCCCGAGAGCCCGGGCACCTGCCCGTCGACCCCGAGGAGGCCCACTCGTGCTGGCATTCCTCGGCGCCTTCGCCCTCGTTCCTCTGCTTCTGCCCGTTCTCGTCGCGTGGATCGGCGCCCGAGCGTTCTACGTCGCCGCCGTCCTCCCCGCCCTCGCTTTCGCGCACGCCATCGTGCTCGCGCCGGCGGTGCTCTCCGGTGCCATTCCGTTCGAGGAATACGCCTGGATCCCCGGTCTCGGCGTCACGCTCTCGATGCGCATGGACGTTCTGGGCTGGCTCCTCACGCTGATCGTGACCGGCGTCGGCGCGCTCGTGATGCTCTACTGCCGCTGGTACTTCCGCGGCAAGACGACGGGCGTCGGGCAGTTCTCCGCGGTGCTCCTCGCCTTCGCGGGGGCGATGTACGGCCTCGTGCTCACCGACGACATCGTCGTGCTGATCATGCTGTGGGAGGTCACGAGCGTCCTGTCGTACCTGCTGATCGGGTACTACCACGGACGTGCCGCCAGCCGCCGGGCTGCGCTCCAGGCCCTCCTGGTGACGACGCTCGGCGGGCTCGTCATGCTGATCGGCGTCGTGCTCATGGTCGTCCAGGCCGGCACCACGAGCCTGTCCGCGATCCTCGCCGACCCGCCCGTCGGGCCCGTCGTCGACGTCGCCGTGCTGCTCCTCCTCGTCGGGGCGCTGAGCAAGTCCGCGATCTTCCCGTTCCACTTCTGGCTCCCCGGCGCGATGGCCGCCCCGACGCCGGTGAGCGCCTACCTTCACGCCGCGGCCATGGTGAAGGCGGGCATCTACCTGATCGCGCGCCTGGCCCCCGGCTTCGCCGACACCCCGTTCTGGCGCCCCACGCTCATCACGCTCGGCGTCTTCACGATGCTGCTCGGCGGCTTCCAGGCGCTCCGCGAACGCGACCTCAAGCGCATCCTCGCCTTCGGCACGGTGAGTCAGCTCGGCTTCCTCACCGTGATGCTCGGATACGGCACGCGGGATGCCGCTCTCGCCGGCATCGCGCTGGTCCTCAGCCACGCACTGTTCAAGTCGTGCCTCTTCCTCGTCGTCGGCGTGATCGACCGCCAGCTCTCCACGCGTGACATCGGCGAACTGTCCGGCGTCGGTCGCCAGGCACCCGTCATGGCGACCGCCGCGTTCATCGCGATCGCCTCGATGGCCGGTGTCATCCCGGCCTTCGGTTTCGTCGCGAAGGAGACCGCGCTCACCGCGCTCTGGCACGAGGCGACCGAAGGCGCGCCGTGGGGCATCGTCGCGCTGATCGGTGTCGTGGCCGGATCGGCTCTCACGGCGGGGTATGGCATCCGATTCCTCTGGGGGGCGTTCTGGACCAAGAAGTCCATCGAGCGCACCGAGTGGCCCGACCCGCCGATCGGATTCCTCGCCTCGCCCGTGCTGCTGTCGGCGGCGACGCTGGCGCTCGGTTTCCTCGCTCCGATCGTCGACGGATGGCTCGCGCCGTACGCCGACACCGTCCCCGAGGCGACCGCGGGCGTCCCGGCCCCGGAGTACCCCTACCACCTGGCGCTCTGGCACGGCCTCGAGCCGGCGCTGTTCCTCTCGCTCGGCACGCTCGCGCTCGGCGCCGGGATCTTCTGGCTCGTGCGCCGCACGCAGCTGCACAAGCGCAAGCGGATGCTGCCCTTCACGGCGAACGACGCGTACAACGGCGTGCTGCGCGCGATCGACCGGTCGTCGGAGTGGACGACGGCGCGGTTCCAGCGCGGTTCACTGCCGTTCTACGTCGGGACGATCTTCGTCGTCCTCGTCGTGGCCGAGGGCACGGCGCTGCTCGCGTCCGACGAATGGCGTGCGCAGCTCGACGCGTGGCAGTCGCCCGCGCAGCTCCTCGCCGCTCCGGTGATGATCGCCGCCGGCATCCTCGCGGTCCGCGCGCCCAAGCGCTTCACGGGCGTCGCACTGGTGTCGGTGACCGGCCTCGGCATGGTCGTGCTGTTCGCGACGAGCGGCGCCCCCGACCTCGCGCTCACGCAGGTGTTGATCGAGACCATCACGCTCGTCGTGTTCGCGCTCGTGCTGCGGCGTCTGCCCGCGCGCATGGGCGAGCACAACGCCTCGGTCGCCCCGATTGCGCGCGCCGCGCTCGGCGTCGGCGTCGGCCTCACGATGGCGCTCGTCGCCGTCGTCGCGACCGGCGCGCGACAGGACGCGCCCATATCGCTCGAGTGGCCGCCCCTGGCGTACGAGATCGGTCACGGCAAGAACGTCGTCAACGTCGCGCTCGTCGACCTCCGCGGCTGGGACACCATGGGCGAATTGTCGGTGCTCATCCTGGCCGCCACGGGCGTGGCATCCCTCGTCTTCATCACCGACCGCAGCGACAACCTCTCGCGCCGGCGCTCGGGCACCGCCCGCAGTCGCGTGGGCCTCGGACGTCGGCGACCGCTGGTCGAGACCGACAGCGGCGTGCGCGCGCAGCGTGCGGGAGAGACCGACGCGCCGCGGGCCTGGCTCGTGTCGGGCGCGAAGGTGCAACCCGAGAATCGGTCGATCCTGATGGAGATCATCATCCGCGTGCTGTTCCACGCGATCATGCTCATCTCCCTCTACCTGCTCTTCGCCGGGCACAACCTCCCCGGCGGCGGCTTCGCCGGCGGCCTCGTCGCGGGTATGGGCCTCGTCATGCGGTACATCGCGGGCGGACGCTGGGAGCTCGGCGCCGCAGCCCCCACCGACGCCGGACGTCTCCTCGGCGCGGGCATGTCGCTCGCAGTGCTGTGCGCGATCGTGCCGCTGTTCTTCGGCTACGCGCCGCTGCAGAGCTTCACGTTCGAGGGCGAACTGCCGCTCATCGGGCACTGGGAGTTCGTCACCAGCACGATCTTCGACGTCGGCGTCTACCTCGTCGTGATCGGTCTCGTGCTCGACGTCCTCCGCAGCCTCGGCGCCGAGGTCGACCGGCAGTCGAAGGATGCCGCCGACATCGCCGCCGACGCCGGGACCGACACCGGGACGGTGACGGTGCCGTGAGTATCTCATTCGTCCTCATCATCGTCATGGCGGTGCTCTTCGCCTGCGGCGTGTACGCGATGCTGGAGCGCAGCCTCACGCGCGTGCTGATCGGGTTCCTGCTGCTCGGCAACGCGGCGAATCTGCTGCTGCTCATCGTCATGGGACGGCCCGCGCTCGCGCCGTTCTACGACGACGGGAAGACGGATGCCGCGGACATGGCCGATCCCCTGCCTCAGGCGCTCGCGCTCACGGCGATCGTCATCACGTTCGGCATCTCCGCGTTCCTCCTCGCGCTCATCTACCGTTCGTGGCAGCTCGGCCAGGCCGACACCGTCGTCGACGACGCGGAAGACGTCGCGATCCGCGCCCGCACGGCCGCCGAGCCGGAGGATGCCATGGACGAGGAGTCGCGCTCGGACGACACCGACGTCACCACCGACTTCATCGGCGACGCCGTCTCACCGATCCGGGTGCTGCACGCGGGCGACCTCTCGCAGCTCGTCGACGACGCCCCGGTCGACCGCGTGGCCGTCGGCCGCGACCGGCCGCAGGGCGACACGCGGCGACCCGAGGGATCCGCCGAGCCCGTGGCATCCGAGGACGACACCCGAGACCCGGAAGACGGTGATCGCGCGTGAGCGCCCTGGTCCCCCTGCTCGTCGGCATCCCGCTCTTCGGCGCGGCGATCAACCTCATCTTCGGCCGCCGGAAGAAGACGCAGATCCTGGTGTCGGTCGCGTCGTTGACGACGGTGCTCGTGCTCGGCGCGATCCTGCTGGTCGCGGTGGACACGAGCGGTCCGATCGCGGTGGCGATCGCGGCGTGGCCGATTCCGCTCGGCATCGTCCTGTACGTCGACGTGCTCGCGGCGCTGCTCGTGGTGGTCACCGCGATCGTGCTGCTCGCGGTCCTGCTGTTCTCGATCGGTCAGGGCGCCGCCGACAACGACGAGGACACCCCGGTCTCGATCTTCTACCCGGCGTACCTCATCCTCGGCGCGGGCATCTTCAACGCGTTCATCGCGGGCGACCTGTTCAACCTCTACGTCGGTTTCGAGATCCTGCTCGTCGCCTCGTACGTGCTGATCACCCTGGGCAGCACCGAGTCGCGCATCCGCACGGGCGTGGTCTACATCGTCGTGTCGCTGGTGTCGTCGATCCTGTTCCTCGCGGCGATCGCGATGGTCTACGGCGCCCTCGGCACCGTGAACATGGTGCAGATCAGCGAGCGCATGGCCGAGCTGCCGCAGGACGTGCAGACGATCCTGCACCTCATGCTGCTGCTCGCCTTCGCGATCAAGGCGGCGGTCTTCCCGCTGTCGTTCTGGCTGCCCGACTCGTATCCGACCGCTCCGGCGCCGGTCACCGCGGTGTTCGCGGGGTTGCTGACCAAGGTCGGCGTCTACGCGATCATCCGCACCGAGACGCAGCTGTTCGTCGCGAACGATCTCAACTTCGTGCTGATGATGGTCGCGCTCGCGACGATGATCGTCGGCATCCTGGGCGCCGTCGCGCAGGCCGAACTCAAGCGCATCCTGTCGTTCACGCTCGTCAGCCACATCGGCTACATGGTCTTCGGACTCGCGATCAACACCCCGCTCGCGGTGGGGGCGACGATCTACTACATCGTCCACCACATCATCGTGCAGACGACCCTGTTCCTCGCCGTCGGCCTCATCGAGCGCCGCGCGGGCAGCACGTCGATCCTCAAGGTGAAGGGCCTCATGCGGGCCGCGCCCGTGCTCGCGGTGCTGTACTTCATCCCGGCCATCAACCTCGGCGGGCTCCCGCCGTTCTCCGGGTTCATCGGCAAGTACGCGCTGTTCGACGCCGCCGCGCAGGTGGGCACGCCCGTGATGATGGTGCTGATCGTCGGCGGCATCGTGACCTCGATCCTGACGCTCTATGCCCTGATGCGCGCGTGGAACCTGTCGTTCTGGCGCGAGGAGAACGACTCCGCCGAGACCACGGAACGCATCGCCTACCTCGGCAACGCGCCCGCGGCCGCGATCTCGACCGAACGGCGCACGATCCCGAAGATCATGACCGCGGCGACGGCCGGCATGGTGGTCGTCACGCTGTCGCTGACGGTGTTCGCGGGACCGCTGCTCGACCTGTGCCTGCGCGCGGGCGATCGCATCACCGAGGGAATCACGCTGGTGCAGCTGCAGGACGAGGGGGCCGAGCGATGAGCCCGTCCCGCCGGTCGCAGGTCGGCTTCTTCCTGCAGCAGCTGCCGTTCTTCGTCGTCCTGGTGGCCCTGTGGATGCTGCTGTGGGGCCAGCTCACGTGGCTCGCGTTCGTCACCGGCATCCTCGCCGCGGTCTTCGTGACCCGCGTGTTCCGCCTGCCGCCGGTCGACCTGTCGGGACGCCTGAACCTCTGGTACGGCCTCGTCTTCGTCGTGACGTTCTTCGCCGCGGTCGTGCGCGGTTCGCTCGTCGTCGCGTGGCAGGTGCTGGACTTCCGGCGCCCGCCCGGAGCGGCCATCATCGCCGTCCCGCTCCGCGTCGACGACGACGTGATCATGGCGCACACGGCGGTCACGGCATCCCTCATTCCGGGTTCGCTCATCGTCGACGTCGACCGCGAGGGACGCACGCTGTTCCTCCACACCATCGGCGTCCGCAGCGACGCGGACGCCGAGCACCAGCGCCGCGTCGTGCTCGGGTGGGAGGCTCGCATCACGCGTGCCGTGGGGTCGCGCGCGCAGCTCGCCGACCTCCGGCGGCAGATCGCGGATGCCGACGACCACGCGCACCGCGCAGCCGAGACGCCCCGCGACGGACGGACCCCGATATGACCGCCCTCATCGTCGTCATCCTGGTCGTGTTCGCCGTCGCCGCGGTGCTCGCGCTCATCCGCCTCGTGATCGGGCCGTCGATCCTCGACCGCGCGGTCGCCGCGGACGTGCTGCTGACCGAGGTCGTCTGCATCCTCGGCGCCGACATGGTCATCAACCACCACACCCGGTCGCTCCCGGCGATGCTCATCATCGCGGCGGTCGGTGTGTTCGGATCGATCGCCGTCGCGCGGTTCGTGGCGCGGAAGGAGAACCCCCGGTGACCCTGGAATCGGTCCTCGACGTCGTCGCGCTCGTGCTCGTGCTGATCGGCGCGGTGCTGTGCCTGACGGCGACGATCGGTCTGCTGCGCTGGCCCGACGTCCCCTCGCGCCTGCACGCCGCGACGAAGCCGCAGGTGCTGGGCGTGCTGCTGATCGTCACCGCGGTCGTGCTGGCGGTGCGCACGTGGGAGGCGTTGGCTTTCGGCATCCCGATCGTCCTCATCCAGTTCGCCACGGCCCCGCTGGCCGCGCACATGGTCGGCCGCGCCGCGTACCGCAACCGGACGATGGACGAAGCCGGCCTGTACGTCGACGACCTACAGCACCGCACCGAGGAGGGCGGCTCGATCGCCGCCCCGTCCCGTCCCGAGAGCTGACGCGCGGGCCGCATTGCGGCGGCGCTGCGCCGTCGCGGCCGACGCCCATGGCTGCATAAACGCTCGCGCTCGGCAGAAACGCTCGGCGAGGGCGTTTCTGCCGAGGCCGAGCGTTTACGAGGGGACCCGGATGCCACCCGGCCCGGATGCGACCGGGGCAGGGGCCGGGGCAGGGGCCGGGCGTGGGGCCGGGGACGGGCGCGGGGCCGGGGATGGGCGCGGGGTGATGCGCGCAAATCGTGCCGTGGCATCCACCGCTCCCACCCATAAACGCTCCCCCTCGGCAGAAACGCCCGGACAGAGCGTTTACGCCGAGGGGAAGCGTTTATGGAGCGGGACGGTGGGGCCGCAACGCGGGAGCGCCGCGACCCCACCCGAGCCTCAGCCGAGCGCGATGGCCTCGGCGGCCTTGCGCTCGGAGTCGGCCGACTCCTGCAGCGCCGACTTCGCACGCAGCGGGGGCGTCCGGAAGAACAGCGTCAGGACGAAGGCGATGAGCGCGACTCCCATCGCGACCCAGTACACGCTGACGCTCGACTGGTTGAACGACACCAGCAGGGGCTTCGTGAGGCGGGGGTCGGCGCCGTTCAGGAACGACGTGTCATCCATGGTGCTGTTGTCGAACGACGAGTCCGACGAGCTCGACATGTTGTCGATGATCTGCGGAACGGCCTGGTCGACGAAGGCCCGGCGCGCGGTGGCATCCGAGAAGTCCAGCGTCACCGTGCCGTCCGCCGCGATCTTCGCGACGAGCAGCTTCTCCTGGATCGCCGTGGCGGCCTGCTGGATCGCCTGCTGCTCGGCGGCGGCCGTGACCTGCGCCTGCGCGGCGGCGGGGATCGTCCCGGCCGCGACCTGCTGCGCCACGGCGGCGGAGGCGGCGTCCTTCGCCTGCTGCACGCCGTCCTGCGCACCCGTCAGCGCCGCGTCGGTGAGCTTCTCGACGAACGGGTCGTAGACCTTCGACATGATGCCCGCGTTGGCCGGAGCGGCCGCCACGGTCGGGTCGAGCGCGGCATCCAGGGCGTCCGTCAGCGTGCCCTGGTCGCGGAAGTTCGTCTGGAGGTTCAGCGGGACGAGCGTGAACAGCAGCGACAGCAGCACCGCGGTGCCGAGCGTTCCACCGATCTGACGGAAGAACGTCGAGCCCGAGGTCGCCACACCGATGTCGCGCGGACCGACCGAGTTCTGCGACGCGATCGTCAGCGTCTGCATCAGCTGGCCGAGACCGAGGCCGATGAGGAGCATCGCGCCGGCGATCAGCCAGTACGACGTGTCGTACTTGATGAAGGTGAGCGTGAAGAAGCCCAGCGCCATGAACGCCGTGCCGATGGTCGGGAAGATCCGGTAGTGGCCGGTGCGCGAGATGATCTGGCCGCTCACGATCGACGAGATCATGAGGCCGAGGATCATCGGCAGCAGCTGGAAGCCGCTCTCGGTCGGGTTCGAGCCGAGCACGAGCTGCAGGTACAGCGGGAGCGTGAGCATCGCGCCGAACATCGCGAAACCGACGAAGACACCGATGATCGTCGCCATCGAGAACGTCGAGGAGCGGAAGAGCTTCAGCGGGATGAGCGCGTCGTCCTTCATGCTGCGCTCGATGAGGATGAACGCCAGGATGCCGAGGGCCCCGACGATGTAGCAGGCGACGGCGATGGGCGAGGTCCAGCCCCACTCGCGGCCCTGCTCGGCGACGAGCAGCAGCGGCACCAGGGCGATGATGACGGTCGCCGCGCCGAACCAGTCGATGCGGACGGCGCCGTGGGGGTGACGCGGGATGTGGAGGAACCGCACCACGATGGCGAGGGCGACGAGGCCGATCGGCACGTTGATGAGGAACACCCAGCGCCAGCCGGCGAGGAAGAGGATCTCGGGCGCGCCCGCGAACAGGCCGCCGACCAGCGGGCCGACGACCGACGAGATGCCGAAGACCGCGAGGAAGTAGCCCTGGTACTTGGCGCGCTCGCGGGGAGCGAGGATGTCGCCCATGATGGCGAGCGGCATCGACATCAGGCCACCGGCGCCGAGGCCCTGGATCGCACGGAACGCGGAGAGCTCGATCATCGAGGTCGAGAAGCTCGCGGCGATCGAGCCGACGATGAAGATCACGATCGCGATGATGAACAGCGGACGGCGGCCGAAGATGTCGGAGAGCTTGCCGTAGATCGGCGTCGCGATCGTCGACACGATGAGGTAGGCGGTGGTCACCCACGCCTGCTGGCTGAGTCCGTTGAGGTCGTCACCGATCGTGCGGATCGCGGTTCCGACGACGGTCTGGTCGAGCGCGGACAGGAACATTCCCGCCATGAGCCCGAAGATGACGAACAGGATCTGGCGGTGAGTCATCACCGGGGTGCTTCGAGTGGTCGGGGTCGACACGGCAGCAGTGGTCACGTTTCCTCGATACAGAGAGGGCCGAACAGAGAGTGCCGCGTGAAGGGTCATACGCGGCGCGAGGCGGGTCGGCGGACGGGCGTCGCCGACACCGGAGAAAGTTGTGTTTTGTCAACTATAAGGCCGTCGAGCGGCTTCGCATTCCCGTTTGCCGCAGGTTCAGATATCCGATTCCTGTGCGTCGCTCTCGGCCTGCGGCGACGCTGCGCCGTCCGCGGGGTCGGGAGTCACCGGCCGCGCTTCGAGCTCGCCCCGCTCGCGCTCCTCCCGTCGGCCCTCCGCGAGGAACGCGAGGCGGTTCAGACATTCGTGGTTGCGCAGGACCAGCAGGGGGCGCCACAGGATGCCAGGGAGCACAGCCGGCAGCCCCGACACCGGTTCCTCGGCGATCGTGACGGCGATCCCGTCCCCGTGCGGGCGCACGTCGAAGCGGATCACGCCGCGGCCGAGCGGCCCTGCCTTGGGTCGCAGTCGGACGCGGCGCGGCGGGTCCCACTCGACCATCTCGGTGGTGTCGTGCACCATCACGGGCCACACGCCCAGCGAGTGGTGGATCCGGGCGCCTTCTTGCGGCCACTCCGGGTCGACGTCGCGCATCCGCGCGGCCCCCACGACCCACACCGGGTACAGCCAGCCGTCGGCGAGCACGGCGAACAGGTCGTCGGGCGTGCAGCGCATCAGGCGGGTGTTGCGGGCGGCCATGGCATCCCTTCGCGATCGTCGTGGAACGACCCTACGGCGCGGTGCGTGCGGGCGCACGGTCTTGACGCTGCGCGAGCCGCCCGCGACCGCGCCGAGAAGGAGGCCGCCCGCCCGCGTCAGCCGATCAGGCTCGGTTGCAGGTCGCGGAGCGTGCGGTGGTGCGTCATGCGCGTGACGCCGATCGCCGCGAGCAGCACACCGCCCACCAGCCACGCGCCGAGCACGGCGAGGTCGGTCCCGACGCGGCTGATGTCGCCTCCGTACATCACCTGCCGCATGGCATCCACGACGTATCCCATCGGCAGCACGTGGTGCAGCGCCGCGAGCGGCCCGGGCAGCGTCTGCCACGGGAACGTGCCGCCGGCCGTGACGAGCTGCAGCACCATGAGGACGAGCCCCAGGAACTGGCCGACGGATCCGAGCCACACGTTCAGCGCGAGGACGATCGCCGCGTACGTCGCCGAGGCGAAGATCAGGATGCCGAGGGCGGCCCACGGATTCGCGAACGAGAACTGCAGTGCGAACGCGAGGATCGTGAACAGCCCGACCATCTGGACGGCGCCGAGGCCCGCAGGGGTCAGCCACCCCGCGAGCGTCACGCGGAACGGCGACCGCAGCGCCGTGACCGCGCGCTTGGACACCGGCTTCACGATGAGGAACAGGGCGTAGATGCCGATCCAGCCGGCCAGCGCCGCGAAGAACGGGGCGAGGCCCGCGCCGTAGTTCTGCGCCTTGGTGATCGAGGTCGACCCGACGTTCACCGGGTCGGAGATCGTGTCGGCCTGCGCCTGCCGGGTCCGGTCGTCGGAGTCGGGGATCTGCTGCACACCCGACGCGAGGCCGTCGCGCAGCTTCGTCGCTCCGTCCGACAGCTGCCCGAGGCCGCTGTCGAGCTGGCTCGCGCCGTCGCGCAGCTGCGCGGCTCCGGTAGCCGCCGACGCGGCGCCGTCCGCGAGGGCCGACGCGCCATCCGCGGCGGTGGAGGCTCCGGATGCCACCTGCGCGCTGCCGGAGGCGACCTGACGCGCCCCGTCGTCGAGCGTGTTGATCTGCTGGACGGTGTCCTGCACGCGCGTGTTCGCCGCCTGCAGCCGGTCGCCCACCGGGTCGAGGCGCGAGAGGATCTGGTCGATCTGCGCCTGCGTGAGCCCGGCGTCCGCCAGAGCCTTCGCGATGTCCGCGCGAGCCTGGGGCAGCTGGGCCGCGGCATCCCCGGCGATCGAGCCGACCTGTCGCGCGGCGGCGTCGATGCGATCCACGCCGCCCGCGACCTGCTGCGCGCCGTCCGCGACGCGGGCCGAGCCGTCGCGCAGCTGGGCGGTTCCGTCGCGCAGCTGCGCGGCGCCGTCCGACAGCTTCGCGGTGCCGTCGGCGAGCTGTGCCGAGCCCGAGGCCAGCTGCGACGACCCGGACTTCGCGGTGCCGAGGCCGTCGACGAGTTGGGTCGCCCCGGTCGTGGCATCCACGAGGTTCATCCGGATCGTGTGCAGCGCATCGAGGAGCGTGAGGCCGGCCTCGTCGGTGACCTTCTTCGCCACCGATTCCTGGATGCGCGCGACGGCCTGCGAGCCGATCGTCGAGGCGAGGTAGTTGTTCGCGTCGTTCGTGCGCAGCTCGATCGAGGCCTGCCGAGGGGAGTCGCTCGAGAGCGAGGC
Organism: Microbacterium sp. T32; assembly: GCF_001619615.1. Taxonomy (GTDB): domain Bacteria; phylum Actinomycetota; class Actinomycetes; order Actinomycetales; family Microbacteriaceae; genus Microbacterium. The sequence continues at coordinate 33,939 of NZ_LQQP01000014.1, read as the reverse complement.
GACGGCGTCGCTGAAGTCGGCGGGGAGCGTCACGATGAAGTCGAAGTCGCCGCGCTCGAGTCCGGTCGCGGCCTGGTCGGCGTCGACGCGATGCCACTCGAACGTGTCGCTGTCGAGCAGTTGGTCCGCTGCCTCATCGCCGAGGTTGCGCTGTTCGCCGTTGATCTGGGCGCCGCGGTCGTCGACGACGAGCGCGACGGGGACCTGTGACAGGTTGCCGTACGGGTCCTGGTTCGCCCACAGATACAGCCCGCCGTACACGATCGGCACGGCGAGAAGCGCCACGAGGGCGAGGATCGACATGCGGGTCGACGTGAGGCGGCGCAGCTCCGCCGCGATCATCTGCGGGATCTTCACCGGGCGTCCTCCTGACGGGTGTCGGCCTCGGGGGCGGGGTCTTCGGCGGGGTCGGGGTTCTCGACGGGTTCCGCGGCCGGGTCGTCGGCGGGTGCCGGCTCGAGCGCGGGTTCGGCGGCGACCACCGGCTCCAGCGCCCCGTCGCCCTCGATCGCACCCTGCGCCTCGAGCGCCGTGAGCGAGGCGTGCCCCGCGATCACGAGCACCGCGTACCCGCGCTCGGCGAACTCCTCGGCGATCCGCCACCAGGCGGCCGGTTGGCCGCCGTGCCGGTCAGGCGCGACGAGCACGAGCCCGTCGACGCCTTTCCGCAGCGCCGCGAGTTCGAGCAGCAGGCGGATCCGCTGCGGCGCATCGACGTTCCCGATCGGGAGGGATGCCACCGACTCCAGCCCGAGTCCCTCGAGCCACCGCTGCGCGGCGAAGGGCGTGGGCGCCTGTCCGGCGAACATGAGCTCCTCGGCGACCACGCCCGTGACGGTGACGTTCGACGAGGGTTCCGACACGACGGGCGCATCGACGAGGGCGACGCGGCGGCGGAGCTGACCGGCATCCGTCCGTCCGTCGATCGTGACGGACCCGCCGTCGATCTTCATCCGACCGGATGCCACGAGCCCGAGGACCGTGGGACGCTGCTCGGTCTCCGCGACGACGAGCGTCGCCCGCCCGGTCTCGAAGGAGGTGGAGGTCTCGGGGAGGGCGCGCTGCGCGCGTCCTTTCGTGACCGCGTCGAGGACGATTCTCACTGCGCCTCCAGGTCGGGGTGCTGAGCCATGAGCTGCCGGGCCTCGGTCCACGAGAGGCCGGCGATACCGAGGACCGCCGTGACGGCGATCTCGCGGGCCGCGGTCGATTCGGCGTCGACGCGGGTCACGACCATGCGTCCGGTCTCTTCGAGGAGGCGCGACAGGGTCGGGGCGGAGAGGTCGGTCCGCAGCTCGCCGGCGTCCTGGCCGCGGCGGACGATCGCGTCGATGCGGCGGCGGAGGGGAGCGAGGGATGCCGCGGTCTCGGACACGTGTGCGTCGTCGAGCGCAAGGGAGGCCGCGGCCTGCACGTGCGCGGCCTCGCGCCACAGCTCGGACACGAGGCGCGCGAGCGCGAGCCGCGAGTCGGGGTCGTCGATGCGGTCGGCGATGGCGTTGAAGCGCGCGGCGCCCGCGGCGATGACCTCGCGGACGATGGCATTGCGGTCGTCGAAGTGGCCGTACAGGGCGCGGCGCGAGAGGCCGGCGCGCGCGGCGATCTCGGCGATGGAGGCGTGGGGGTCGTGGCCGATCGCCGCGGTGGCGGCATCGACGATGCCGGCGCGGTTCTCCACGGCGTCACGACGGGTGGCGGGCGTTCTCACGTCACCCGACTATACGCCTATCTTGCACGCCCGTGTGCACTTTCCGTTCGTGTGAGGGGTCAAAAAGTGTCGCCTACGGCCGGAAGAAGCGACAGAAATTGACCCCTCGCGCGCTGGGCTGGGTCAGTCGGTGCCGGCGTCGAACGCGGCGGACTCTCCGGCGGCATCCGTTGCGTCGGCGAGACGCTCGTCCGCGGCGCCGACGGGAGTCGCGGGCTCGATGATCTCGCGGGCGCCGCCGACGGCGACGTCGCCGACGAGCTCACCGGTCGGGCCTCCGATGAGGCCGAGTCCCGCGTACTGCTCGAGGCGGGCGCGCGAGTCGGCGATGTCGAGGTTGCGCATCGTGAGCTGGCCGATGCGGTCGACGGGGCCGAATGCGGCGTCGCCGACGCGCTCCATCGAGAGCTTCTCGGGCGAGTACGACATCCCGGATGCCACGGTGTCGAGGATCGTGTAGTCCTCGCCACGGCGCAGGCGCAGGGTGACCGAACCCGTGATGGTGGAACCGACCCACTTCTGGATCGACTCGCGCAGCATGAGCGACTGCGGCTCGAGCCAGCGGCCCTCGTACATGAGGCGCCCGAGGCGGCGACCCTGCTCGTGGTAGGTGGCCAGGGTGTCCTCGTTGAGGATGCTGTTGACGAGGCGCTCGTACGTGATGAACAGCAGCGCCATGCCGGGCGCCTCGTAGATGCCGCGCGACTTCGCCTCGATGATGCGGTTCTCGATCTGGTCGCTCATGCCGAGACCGTGACGGCCGCCGATCGCGTTCGCCTCGCGAACGAGCGCCACCGGGTCGTCGAAGCGCGTGCCGTTGATCGCGACCGGGCGACCGGCCTCGAACTCGACCGTGACGTCCTCGGTCTCGATCTCGACCGCCGGGTCCCAGAACCGCACGCCCATGATGGGCTCCACCGTCTCGAGCGAGACGTCGAGGTGCTCGAGCGTCTTCGCCTCGTGCGTGGCGCCCCAGATGTTGGCATCCGTCGAATAGGCCTTCTCGGCGGAGTCGCGGTAGGGGAAGTCGTGCGCGACGAGCCACTCGCTCATCTCTTTGCGGCCGCCGAGCTCGGTGACGAAGTCGGCGTCGAGCCACGGCTTGTAGATGCGCAGCGCCGGGTTGGCGAGCAGTCCGTAGCGGTAGAACCGCTCGATGTCGTTGCCCTTGTACGTGGAGCCGTCGCCCCAGATGTCGACGCCGTCCTCCTTCATCGCGCGGACGAGGAGGGTGCCGGTGACGGCGCGGCCGAGGGGCGTGGTGTTGAAGTAGGTGCGTCCGCCCGAGCGGATGTGGAACGCGCCGCACGCGAGGGCGACGAAGCCCTCCTCGACGAGGGCGGTCTTGCAGTCGACCAAGCGCGAGATCTCGGCGCCGTACTGCGTGGCGCGACCGGGGATCGAAGCGATGTCGTCTTCGTCGTACTGCCCGAGGTCACCGGTGTAGGTGCAGGGGACGGCGCCCTTGTCGCGCATCCACGCGACGGCGACCGAGGTGTCGAGACCCCCCGAGAAGGCGATGCCGACGCGCTCGCCGACGGGAAGGGACTGCAGGACCTTGGACATGCCCTCGATTCTATTCGGGACGGATGCCGGCCCCCGAAACGCCCGAACCCGGGGCCACCGCCCGGCGTCGCCCGCGGAGGCGCCCGACCCCGATCGCGATCGCGCCGAGTCCGAGGATGGCGATCGCGATGCCGACGGAGTAGAGGGCGACGCCGCCGTAGCCCCACGGCTGCACGTGGGGGTTCAGGAACGGGTACGGGTACCACCACGCGTTGCCGGTGCGGAAGTCGAGGGTCAACGGTCCGCGCACGAGCGTGTAGACGAGCCACACGATGGGGAAGACGGCGATGGTGCCGATGGTCGTCCAGGGCAGGGCCCGTCGGCGCGGGGCGAGCAGAAGGTCGAGCAGGAAGAACAGCGGTGCCCAGACGTGCAGGATCTCGTTCGACCACGGCACGGTCGACCCCTGGGGGAGAGGGATGTTCCGCAGCAGCAGGTTGTAGACGATCCCGGTGATCAGCATGTAGGTCGTGACACTCACGAGGACCGTCGCGAAGACGCGGGAGTCGACCGTTCCGGGCCGCAGCAGGAGGACGGCGCCGATCACGAGCACCACCATCGAGGTGGCGTTGGACAGGATCGTGAAGAAGCTGAAGAAGTCGACCACCGTCTGGGCGATCGGCCAGCCCTTCTCGGCCGAGATGCTGATGGATCGGACGAGCTGGCCGATGATCGCCGCGGCGATCGCGCCGGCCGCGCCGAAACGCAGGATGCTCCAGACGATCGTGCCGGCCCCGGTGTCGCGCATGAGGAGAAGATATCGGGCGCTGCGCGCGAGGGCCACGGGGCGGAGCCGGACGGTCGTGTCGTACCCCCCTCGATAGGATGGGGTGTACCGCCGGATAACACGCGAGGAGCGCACATGCCCGGAATCGTGATCGTCGGCGTCCAGTGGGGCGACGAAGGCAAGGGCAAGGCCACCGACTTGCTCGGTGAGCGCACCGACTGGGTGGTGAAGTTCAACGGCGGCAACAACGCCGGTCACACCGTCGTCATCGGCGACGAGAAGTACGCGTTGCACCTGCTGCCCAGCGGCATCCTGTCTCCCGGGGTGAACCCGGTCATCGGCAACGGCGTCGTGATCGACCTCGAGGTGCTCTTCAACGAGCTCGAGGCGCTGAACGCCCGTGGCCTCGACACGAGCCGGCTGCGGATCAGCGCGAACGCGCACATCATCACGCAGTACCACCGCACGCTCGACAAGGTCACCGAGCGCTTCCTCGGCAAGCGCATGATCGGCACGACCGGTCGCGGTATCGGCCCGGCCTACGCCGACAAGATCAACCGCGTCGGCATCCGCGTGCAAGACCTGTTCGACGAGAACATCCTGCGGCAGAAGGTCGAGGGCGCTCTCGACCAGAAGAACCACCTGCTCGTGAAGATCTTCAACCGCCGCGCGATCACCGCCGACGAGATCGTCGACGACCTGCTGTCGTACGCCGACCGCGTCCGCCCCATGGTCAGCGACACCTCGCTGCTCCTGAACGACGCCCTGGATGCCGGCGACGTCGTCGTCTTCGAGGGCGGCCAGGCCACGATGCTCGACGTCGACCACGGCACCTACCCGTTCGTCACCTCGTCGTCCGCCACCGCGGGTGGCGCCGCGACCGGATCGGGCGTCGGACCCAACCGCCTCGACCGCATCGTCGGCATCGTGAAGGCGTACACGACCCGCGTCGGCTCCGGCCCGTTCCCGACCGAGCTGTTCGACGAGAACGGCGACTACCTGCGCTCGCGCGGCTTCGAGTTCGGCACGACGACGGGCCGCCCTCGCCGCGTCGGCTGGTACGACGCCCCCATCACGCGCTATGCCACGCGCATCAACGGCATCACCGACCTCGTGCTGACGAAGCTCGACATCCTCGGCGGTCTCGAGCAGATCCCGGTGTGCGTCGCGTACGACGTCGACGGGGTTCGGTTCGACGACCTGCCGGTGAACCAGACCGACTTCCACCACGCCAAGCCGATCCTCGAGTACCTGCCCGGGTGGAGCGAAGACATCTCGACCGCGCGCACCTTCGAGGAGCTGCCGCAGACGGCGCAGGACTACGTCCTCGCTCTCGAAGAGATGAGCGGCACGCGCATCTCGGTCATCGGCGTCGGTCCGGCCCGTGACCAGGTCATCGTCCGTCACGACCTGATCGACTGACGTGCGGTTCTGGGTCGGCGCCTACGCCCCCGACGCGGGCTCGGCCGAGGGCATCGGCATCCTGCAAGCGGGTGACGTCGACTCGGTCTGGGCGTCCGGTCCCCTCGGCATGGTCGGCACCGCCGTCGCAGCTCCCGGTTCGCCGTCGTGGGTCGCGTCGCACCTACAGCTCGACGTGCTCTATGCCGCCCTGGAGTCCGAGGGCACGGTGCAGGCGTACCGCCGCACCGGCGAGACGAGCCTCGCGCCGCTCGGCGCCCCGGTCCCGGCCGGTGCCGCCGTCTGTCACGTCGCCGTCGCCCCCGACGGAACGTTCCTCGTGGCGAGTTGCTGGGGCGACGGTCGCGTCGTCCGGATTGCCCTGGATGCCACCGGCCGTCCCTCCGCTCCGGTGATCGCCGCGGCAGCGAACGACCCGTACGGCTCCACCGACGATCCGTTCGTCGTCGACACCGGCGCGGCCGTCTCCGGCGCTGCGGTACCCGACCTCGCGGCCGCCGCGCGGGCGCTGCGCGAAGCCGCGGGCGAGGAGTACGGGCACCTCGTGCCGGAGTACGACGCTCTGCCCGAGACCGACGCCGAGTCCGAGGAAGCCGTCGTCGGCGCCCGCGTCTCACGCGCGCACGAGACGATCGTGCTGCCGCGCGGCCTCCTCGCCACGACCGACATGGGACTCGACCTCGTCCGCTTCTGGCGCTCGACGGATGCGGGTCTGCGCCTCACACAGGAGGTCGTGCTGCCGAAGGGCAGCGGACCGCGGCACGGGGTGTGGCATCCGTCCGGCCATCTCTACGTCGTGACCGAGCTCAGCCGCGAGGTCTTCGTCCTGACCCCGGATGCCGAGGGCCGCTGGCGCGTCGTCTCCGGTGAGCCGCTGCTCGGCACACTCGAGGGCGACACCGCCGCCGAGCTGAGCACGAGCCGCGACGGCACGACGCTCTACGCGGGCGTGCGGGGCAGCGACACGATCGGCGTGCTCGCCGTCCGCGGTGCGGGCGAGGCGCTGCAGTTCACCGCGCTCGCGGAGGCCGGAACGCACTGGCCGCGGCACCACGTCGTGGTCAACGACACGCTGCTCGTGGCCGGTCAACTCGCCGACGAGATCGTGTCGCTCCCGCTCGACGCCCGCACGGGCGTCCCGGGCCGCGTGCGCCACCGCACCGCGTCCCCCTCCCCGACGCGCCTGTTGCCGATGCGCTGAGCGGGGTGCGGACGGCCGAGCCGCGGTCGCGCGGTGTCACGGTCGTGCAGCCTGGAGATAGGTCAGGACTGCTCGGACGCGGCGGTTCTCCTCGACCGGGCCGAGGCCGAGCTTGGCGAAGATGTTGCCGATGTGTTTGCTCACGGCGGCATCGGTGAGGAAGAGAACGCCGGCGATATCGGTGTTCGACCGTCCGTCGGCCATGAGCGCGAGCACCTCCCGTTCCCGCGCTGTGAGGCCGTCGAGCGGTCCCGCGAGGGATTCGCTGAGAAGGTGCTGCACCACATCGGGGTCGATGACCGTTCCACCCGATGCGACGGTCTCGAGCGCGGACGCGAAGTCCCGGATGCGGTTCACGCGGTCTTTCAGTAGGTAGCCGATCGCGCCTTCGGGGAGGGTGAGGAGCTCGCGGGCATAGGTGTCGGCGATGTACTGCGAAAGAACCATGACGGGCTGGGACGGATGAAAGGTCCTGATCTCGAGAGCGGCGCGGAGCCCATCGTCGCCGTGGCCCGGTGGCATCCGCACATCGGTGAGGACGAGGTCGGGCGGTTCCTCGGATTCGGTGAGCTGGTCGAACGCCTCGAGGAGTCCAGGCGCGCTCTGCGCCGTTCTGGCGATGGTGTGGCCCAGCCGTTCCAGGAGAGCGATCAACGCTTCGCGCAGCAGCGCGGAGTCCTCAGCGAGCAGAAGACGCACGCTGCTCACCGCTCTCGGTGAGGACCGGGAGCCTAGCGTTCAGAGTCGTCGGTCCTCCTTGTGGGCTGACGATCGTGAACTGTCCGCCGAGGGTGTCGGCGCGCTCACGCAATCCGCGGAGTCCGGTACCGGCTTGCTCGTCCGCGCCGCCCTGCCCGTCGTCGGTGACGGTCACGGTGAGCGTCTCCTCCTCGACACGGGCGTGGACGATCAGCCGGGTCGCATCGGTGTGCTTGGCGGCGTTGCTGATCGCCTCGGTGACGAGGTAGTACGCGGCAGTCTCCACCGACGACGGGAGCCTGCCGAAGTCCGCAACGTCGAGGCTGAGGGGGACCGGGGTGCGGTCGGCCAGTTCGGCCAGGGCGGGGCGGAGCCCGTGATCGGTGAGGATGGCGGGATGGATGCCGCGCACGGTGTTGCGCAGTGTGGCCATCGCGCGCTCCGCTTGGCCCTGCGCCGCGTCGAGGGCATCGCGGGCCGAACCGGTGGCCGTGCCACGCGCGGCGAGGTCGTCCAGTTCGAGGCTGACCATGCCGAGCCGGGCGGCGAGGGTGACGAGCTCCTGCTGCACGCCGTCGTGCAGGTCCCGTTCGATGCGTCGGCGCTCGGCCTCGAACGCTGCGACGAGCGTCGACCTCGACTGGACGAGTCGTTCCACGTTGCGGGCGAGTTCCCGGTGGCGGGGACCGCACAGCATCCGGAGGAGCGTTGCCTGCGCGGCGGCGAGCACCGCATTCAGATAGGCGAACACGAACAGGGCGAACAGAGCGATCGGGACGACCAGCCACCAGTTGTCGGGTCCCACGACGATGCGCACATCGGCGAACAGGGTGATGCGGTTGGGGCCACGGGCTCCCGAAAGACCGACGAAGACGAAAACGACCAGGCACACTCCCTGAACGAACAGAACAGCCAGTGCCACCCAGCCGAGCACCAGATCGATCACCAGCCCGGCTGACTCCCGCCAGGTGGCCCCTTCGTTCACGCGCACGGCGAGCCAGATGTGACGTTGCTCGCGCGTGAGAGGCACGTGCCCCGACGTCTGGCGAGGGAAGCCGAGGAGGCGGGTGCGGCGGCGTTCGAGCGCACCGATGGCGATACCCCACAGCGGCAGGAGCAGGAACGTCGCGATCATCGCGGGCAGCAGGACGACACCGATCGCCGCGCTCGCCAACAGGTAGACGAACGCGAGCCACGGCCATCGGCTGAACAGAAAACGCCACGGCCGACGCATCAGCGCGTGCCACGCGTTTCCGTGTCTCACGCCGCCGATCACGGCGCTGCGCGACCCGGAACCCCCACGAGTCACGATGGGATGGCCCCGCGTCGTCCTCACCGCTGCTGCCCTCGGCGGCACGATCACACTCGCGGTGAACCTCGACGGCGACGCCTCCCTCTCGGCGTTCTCCGGCCAGGCCATCCTGCTGACCCCTCTCATCGCCGGCACTCTCGCCGCAGCCGGACCGCTCGTCTTCCCGTCGGTGCTCCGCGCGTGGACATCGCTCATCCCGCCGAGCGCATCGGCATCCTGGTTCTTGGCTCGCACTTCCGCCCGATATCGACTCAGTCAGTCCAGCGCGGCGGTCGGACCGCTCATGGTGGCGATCGCCCTCGCCGGCGGTCTCTACACCACGGGTGCGACACTCGCGGCGGCCCAAGCCGCGCGAACCGGTAGGAGTGAGGGATTCGACTTGGCTCCCGAGAGCGTCGTGATCCTGCTGGGCGGTCCGCTGCTGCTCTCGGCGGTCACGGCCGCGGCGACCGTGTTCATGTCTGCACACGCCCGCGAGCGGGAGTTCGCCCTCATCCAAGCAGCCGGTTCTACCCGGGGCGCGATACTCCTCACGGCGCTCTGGGAAGCCATGATCTACGCCGTCACCGCCGCGTTGCTCGGCACCGTCGCGACGATCCTCGGTGGCTTCGTCATCGCCGCCGAATTGTCTCTTCCGTTCTCGACGGTGTCGTTCGCGACGATCGGCTGGGTCGCGGGTGGAGGCTTCGTCCTCATCCTCGCCGCAATCGTCGTTCCGACGACGGCGGCCCTGCGGCACGAGTTGCCCCGCACGCTGGCGACCGAGTAGGCCTACGGGGCCCCGGTGGTATCGACGCGGCTGCTCCCGATGCGCTGAGCGTATTGCGGCGGCAGGGAAGTCGCCGGAGATTTGATCGCCGCGATGCTAGCCTGGTGCGACACCCCCGGACGCTTCGGCTACCGGTTAGAAGGCCCCGCTTCCGCGGGGCCTTCGGATTTTCTGCACCAATGCTCCGGGCGATGCAGTGTCTGACGTCCTTGTGTGATCACATCGGGCAGTTGGCTGGACGTCAGCGCATCCTGGGTCACGCAGGCTACGAGGGCGGGCTCGGTGTGTTTCAGCGCCTTGCTCTGGCGCGCCGTCGGCAGGGGACTGATCCACCCGACCGAGACGCCCAACTCTTCCTGGAGCGTCCGGATGGTTGTCACTTGGTCGGAGTCGTTGGTCAACAAGCAGTACAGATCAGCTGCGCCGCGGTGAGCGTCGAGAATCATCCGCACCGCGAGGTTGACGTCAGAGCCCTTCTCCTCCGTCTTCCTCACGGGCACACGAACGAGGGCTCCGTCCGGGCCGAGTTCCGCGGGGTGCTTGGGCATCAAGCGCTGATCAACGCGATACATGCCGTAGTGAGAAGTGACGCGTCCTGTCGCCTCCAGCGCCCGGATGTACGTCTGCTGGCGAATGGGTCCCTGCGGGTCGTCGCCTACTCCCGCGCGGACCAACGCGGTGAAGGAGTGAACGTGTAGAACGCGGTGCTCAAGCAGAAGCCGGTCGATCAGAGCCGGAATGTCCAGCCATCTGGCCTCTGGGTATCGCTCCAGGCACTGTCGGTAGAGGTTGAATTCATCGACATAGACGATGGCGGTGGGGCGTTCCGGGGCTGGCATGCGGCGGAGTCTAGGGTCGGCTCATCCTCGAGATCCGTTCCTGTGGATAACCCTGTCCAGGCCCGATGCGCTGAGCTCCTACTTCTTGGCATCCTGTCGCGGGATGATGATCTGCTTCACGATCAGCAGCAGCGAGGCCGTCACGGGGATCGCGACGAGGGCGCCGAGGAGGCCGAGCAGCGTGCCGCCGACGAGCGCGCCGATGACGACGAGCGACCCCGGGACCGAGATGGTCCGGCTCATGACGCGCGGCGTCAGCACATATGCCTCGACCTGCATGTAGATCAGGTAGACCGCGGCGAAGATGAGGCCGGCCGTCGGATCGACGATGAGCGTGAACACGGTGGCGGTCGCCCAGAAGAGCACAGAGCCGACCAGCGGGATCAGCGTGATGCCGAAGGCCAGCGCCGCGAGGAGCGCCGCGAACGGCTGTCCGACGATCGTCAGGACGATGAACCCGAACACGGCGTTGATCAACGCCAGAACGACCATGCCCGACAGGTAGCCGCCGACCGAGTCGGTGATCTGCCCGGTCATCTCGGACACCGTCTCGCGATTGCGGGCCGGGGTCAGGCGCACGAGCGAGTTCTTCATCGACGGCAGGGATGCCAGGAAGTACAGGCTCAAGACGAGCACGATGATCGCTCCGGAAATGCCCGTCGCGATGTCGATCCCGACGTGGAGCAGTCCGCCGCCGATCGCCGTCAGGTTGGCCGGGTTGGTGAAGAACGTCTGCACCTCTTTGAGGATGTCGCCGAGGCTGTCGCCGAAGTTTGTCTCGACCCACTTCACGGCATCGCTGTTGATGGCGTCGTTGATGAAGTTCGGAAGATCCGTGATGAACTGGGAGATCTGCCGTACGACCGGGGGAATCAACAACCACAGGGCCCCGGCCAGAACGACCGCGAGCCCGCCGAACACGATGACGATGGCCCACGCCCGCGAGATGCCGCGTCGCACGAGTCGCCGCACGATCGGGTCGAGCGCGAGCGCGATGAACAGCGCGATCGCGATGTAGATGAGCACGGTCGACAGGTTCGACAGCGCCAGCCCCAGGAGGATCGCCGTCAGCCCGCCGAGGGTGAGGAAGAACCCGGCGGCGTAGGGTCGGGCGATCGCCGACCACACGGGGCGGTCACGCGACGTGACCTCGCCGGCGTTGGCGCCGACGGCGGAAGGATCGGGGTGCGACGAGCGGCTCATGGTCACACTGTAGGGGTCCACGGTCGCGCACCGCGGGGCGCGATAGGGTCGCATCCGGAGGAGCCATGACCGACGCCGACCCGACCACGATCCTGCAGGGCCTGCGGGGCAGCATCGACAACATCGACGCCGCGCTGATCTTCCTGCTCGCCGAGCGCTTCCGCTGCACCAAGCAGGTCGGCGTTCTCAAGGCAGAGCACGGGATGCCGGCATCCGATCCGGCCCGCGAGGAGCAGCAGATCGCGCGGTTGAAGCGTCTGGCCGGCGAGGCCGACCTCGATCCCGAGTTCGCGGAGAAGTGGTTCAACTTCGTCGTCGCCGAGGTCATCCGGCACCACCGGTCCGCCGCGGGCGCACCCTCCGACGACTGACGCGACACGCCCGGGCAACCCGACGCGGGCGCCTCTGCGCCGCGCCGAGCCACGCGCCCGCGCGTGCCATGGGCAGCCGCAGAACGCAAGCCGAGGCCCGGTTTGCCAGGCGATCCATCAGCGTGAAACGGTAGAGGAGGCCCCTTGCGGGGCCGCTCACCCGACCAGTCCGCGGTCGCCGGTGCCGACTCGGGGGAGTCGCGCCGCGAGCGTACGGTCGGCGGCCAGGACCCGGATCCGACATCCGGTGTCGGAGCGCTCGCACCCCCCGGTGAGCGCCGGACGGCTGCCACCCGGGCGTGACCGATGCGGCCACCCGAGGCCGCCCAGGTGCACACAGTGACCCCTCCGCATGCTCTCGCGGCGAAGAACCTCTTCAAGGTCTTCGGCCGCTCCCCACAGTCCGCCGTCGAGAAGCTCCGCGCCGGCGCGCGGCGCGACCAGCTCGGCGACACCGGAACCGCCGCCGTCATCGACGCGAGTTTCGACGTGAAGCCCGGCGAGATCTTCGTGATCATGGGCCTTTCCGGCTCCGGGAAATCCACCATCATCCGCATGCTCAACGGTCTGCACGACGCCACGGCCGGCACCGTCGAGGTGCAGGGCGACCCGCTCACCGGCGTGAGCCCCGCCCGCCTGCGCGCGCTCCGCCGAGAGCGCATCGCGATGGTGTTCCAGCGCTTCGCGCTGCTGCCCCACCGCACGGTGGCAGCGAACGTCGCGTACCCGCTCGAGATCCGCGGCGTCGGCAAGGCCGAGCGCCTCGCGAAGGCGAACGAGATCCTCGCGCTCGTGGGGCTCGAGGGCTGGGGCGAGAAGCTCCCCTCGGCCCTGTCCGGCGGGATGCAGCAGCGCGTCGGCATCGCCCGCGCGCTCGCCGCCGACACCGACATCCTGCTCATGGACGAGGCGTTCAGCGCACTCGATCCGCTCATCCGCCGCGAGATGCAGGAGCAGCTCCTCGAGCTGCAGCGGACGCTGAAGAAGACGATCGTCTTCATCACCCACGACCTCAACGAGGCGATGTTCCTCGGCGACCGCATCGCGGTCATGCGCGACGGGCGGATCGTCCAGATCGGCACCCCCGAGGACATCCTCACCGACCCCGCCAACGACTACGTCGAGCAGTTCGTGCAGGACGTCGACCGTGCCCGCGTGCTCACTGCGGCGAACGTCATGGAGCGTCCCCGTCCCCGGGTGGATGCCGCCGCCGGACCGCGCACAGCCCTGCGACAGATGCGCGACGCCTACATGTCGGCCGTGTACGTCACCGACCGCGACCGGAAGCTCCTCGGCATCGTCACCGACCGGGACGCCGTGAAGCTCGTGCGCGCGGGGGAGAGCTCGCTGCTCGGACGCCTCAAGCCCGTGCCCCACAGCGTCCGCGAGGACGAGGTGCTCATGAACCTGTTCGTGCCCGCCGTCGAATCGCCGCTGCCGCTGGCCGTCGTGGATGCCGAGGGGCGCCTCACCGGCGTCATCCCGCGTGTCACGCTCCTTGCCGCGCTCGGCCCCGGACCCACCGCCACCGAGGAGATCACCGTGCTCCCGCAGCCCGTGCCCTCCGCCGAGATCGATGCGGTGCTCGCCGATGCGGGTGATGCCTCCCACCCGGTGGCATCCGGAATCGAGGGGGTGCGCTGATGGACGGGTTCCGTATCCCTGTCGGCACCTGGGTCGACGCGGGCGTCGACTGGCTCCGCGACAACCTCTCGGGGCTGTTCGACGTCATAGCCGTGGTCGTCCGCTTCCTCGTCGTGGGCCTCAGCGACGTGCTGCTGGCCGCGCCGATCATCGTCGTGATCGTCGTCGCCGCGCTGCTGGCGTGGCTCCTCCGCTCGTGGAAGCTCGCGCTCGGCACCGTCGTCGGCTTCGCGCTGATCCTCGCCATGGGGCAGTGGGTGACCGCGATGCAGACGCTCGCGCTCGTCGTCGTGGCGGCGGCCGTCGCCGTGGCGATCTCGGTGCCGCTCGGCATCTGGTCGGCGCGCAACCCCGCGGTCCGGGCCGTGATGAAGCCGGTCCTCGACTTCATGCAGACGATGCCCGCGTTCGTGTACCTCATCCCCGCGATCACCTTCTTCAGCATCGGCGTCGTCCCCGGCGTCGTCGCGACGGTGATCTTCGCGCTTCCGCCCGGCGTGCGGCTGACCGAACTCGGCATCCGGGGAGTGGATGCCGAGACCGTCGAGGCCGGACACGCGTTCGGCGCCACGCCCGGGCAGATCCTCCGTGGCATCCAGCTCCCGCTCGCGATGCCGACGATCATGGCCGGGGTCAACCAGGTCATCATGCTCGCGCTGTCGATGGCGGTCGTGGCCGGCATGGTCGGCGCCGATGGCCTCGGCAAGGAGGTCGTGCAGTCGATCTCGACGGTGAACCTGCCCAAGGGCGTCGAGGCCGGGCTGAGCGTCGTGATCCTCGCGGTGTACCTCGACCGCCTGACCGCCGCCCTCGGCACGCGCGCCGCGAACACGTCGTCGCTTCTGGCCGCGCTGTCCCGCCGTCGCACGCTGCTGCCGGCCTAATCCTGCCTGCGTGAGGGGTCAAGAAGTGTCGCCACGGAGCCCTCGAAGCGACAGAAATTGACCCCTCACGCGCCGAAAAACCAGAAAGAGAGCACTCCCATGAAGAAACAGCGACACCTCGCAGCAACCCTCGCGCTCGGCGCGGCAGCGGCCCTCGCGCTCGCGGGCTGCACCAGCGGCAACCAGGCCGAGGGCGGCTCAGGCGAAGGAGGGGGCAAGGGCACGATCACGCTCGGCTTCCTGCCCTCGTGGACCGACGGCCTCAGCACCGCGTACCTCCTCGAGGATCAGCTCGAGAAGCTCGGCTACACCGTCAAGATGCAGACGCTCACCGAGGCCGGCCCGCTGTACGCCGGACTCGCGCAGGGCGACGTCGACATCTACCCGTCGGCGTGGCCCGAGCTGACGCACAAGTCCTACATGGACACGTACGGCGATTCGATCGAAGACCTCGGGTCGTACTACGACAATGCGAAGCTCACGATCGCGGTGCCCAGCTACGTCGACATCGACTCGATCGACCAGCTTCAGGCGAACGCCGCGCGCTTCGACGGCAAGATCTACGGCATCGAACCTGGTGCGGGTCTGACGAAGCAGACGCAGGAAGTCGCGATGCCGGGCTACGGTCTCGACGGCGACTTCGAACTCGTGACCTCCTCGACCGCGGCGATGCTCACCGAGCTCGACAACGCGATCGCGGCGCAGAAGGACATCGCGGTGACCCTGTGGCGTCCGTTCTGGGCCAACGACGCGTACGACGTGAAGGACCTCGCCGACCCGCAGGGCCTCATGGGCGACCCGGAGAAGCTCCACTTCCTCGGCACGGCCGGCTTCGCCGAGAAGTACCCGGATGCCGCTGACCTCATCGCCGGCATCCAGCTCGACGACGCCCAGTACGGCTCGCTCGAAGACCTCGTCGTCAACGAGTACGGCGAGGGTCGCGAGGCCGACGCCGTCGACGCGTGGCTGGAGCAGAATCCCGCGGCGTACCCCACGCAGCGCTGATCCTCCTCGAAAGCCCCTTCCGCTTCAGGCGGAGGGGGTTTTCGCGATCGCGCGCGCGGCGGTGAAGCGGGTGCGGAAGCCCGGGTGTCCGGCGGGCATCGCGAGCACCGAGTCGGGGGTGCGTCCGCGCAGCCGCGGGAAGCCGGCATCCGCCACGAGGTCGTCGTCGAGCACCTCGAGATCGGCCGTGACGAGCGGCCACGGCTCGTGGGTGTTCGCGGCCCAGATCGTGCGGCCGAGGTGCCGCTCGTGGAAGCCCCAGCGCGCGGTGAGGAAGCGCGACAGCGCGGTGTCGACGGGGTCGGTGCCGAGGCGCGCCCGCAGGCGGGTACCCGGATGCCGCCCGCCGTGGCGCCGCGACCGGTATTCGATGAGCGGCCCGTCGGTGCGCACCCCCGCCCGCGCCCAGCGGTACGGCAGCCCGAACAACGCGCGCGCCGCGAGCACGGGCGCGAGGTGCTCGGCCTCGAGCGTGCGGAAGACGACCCCTCGTCGGCCGGCCTCATCCACGGCGTAGGTGCGGACGTTGATCTCGGTGAACGTCCCGAGCAGCGGCACCGGCGGGAGTGGCAGGAACCGGAACTCGCTCAGCACGAACGGCACCAGCCCCACCCACGCCGACCCGTCGTGCACGTCGGGTCGTGTCCCGGCGGGGAGCATCGGCGCGACGTCGGCCGGATCGACGCGCCAGTGCACGAAGACCGCACGGTTCCATCGCTGCTCGATGACGGCGCGGCCGGGGAGGGCGGGGGCATGGCGTTCGAGAGGCACGGCCCGATTCTGGCCCCCACGCCCGCGCGCGGAGGGGCACTGGACACATGCCCCCCTCGTCTGCTGCGGACCCTCGGCTCGTGGCATCCATCCGCTCCCTGCTCGCGCAGCGGGCGGACGGCGCGACGATCTGCCCGTCCGAGGCGGCGCGCGCGGTCGGCGGCGACGAGTGGCGCGACCTCATGCAGCCGGCGCGCGATGCCGCGCGCGAGCTGGTCGAGGCGGGGGAAGTCGAGGTCACGCAACGCGGCGAGATCGTCGATGTGACCACGGCGCGGGGGCCCGTGCGCATCCGCCGCGCGCGCTGAGGCGGCGTCGCGTCGAGGTTCGCGGATCGGCGTCCGCGACGAACGGTGGCGTCAGACGGCGGGTTCGGGCGGCGTCGGTGAGGCGGGACGCGGCAGTTCGAGCGCGACCTTCTTCTCCAGGTTCTCGACGGCCTCGTCGCTCAGCCAGATGAGTCCGTCGAGCTCCTGCCGGACGCGGCGGTAGGCGACCTGCCGCTCGTTCGGGGTCGCCGCCTGGTCGACCGCGACGCCGAGCAACTGCTGAGCGGTCTCGAGGCGCTTGCGCTCCTCGGGGGTGAACGCCGCCGCCTTCACACGCCGTGCGTCGCGCTCAGCCACCTCGAACGCGACTTCGTAGTCGGTCACGGCGTCGCGGTACTCGGCGAGACGCTCGGGCGTCGGCTTCTCACCCGCGGCGGGGCGAAGGTTGTCGGCGACCTTCTTCGCGCGCAGGAATGCGGCGGTGAGGGGCTGGCGGCCGTCGCTCATCGCGGGGTAGGAGATGAGCTTCGAGACGTCGAGTTCGTAGTCGAGCCAACGATGCGTGATGTCGTCGTGTCGCGCCTGCGCTCGGGCCAGGTCGTCGCCCACTGCAGGGGCTTGGACGACCGGGGAGGGCGCCGATGCCGTGACCCCGCTCTGCACCCGCATCAGTTCGAGCTGCTCGCGGTGGCGGCGTCGGGCGGAGAGCTCGCGCTGCTTGTTGACGGTGCCGATCGCACCCATCGTCATGCCGAACAGCGGGAACACGAGCCACCAGTAGTGCCCGGCGAACTGCAGGAATTCGTTCACATCGCCACGCTACGCGTCCGGGTCGTTCTTGCGCGCACGCTTGGTGTGGCGCTCGTTCCACGACTTGGATGCCGCCTTCCCCATGTTCTCCATCGACCAGGCCAGAGCCCGTTGCGCCTGCTCGGCCCAGTCCGACGCCATCCGCCCCCACGCGTCGGCGGGATCCACCGGGGGACCGTCGTCTCGCCCACGGCGCGCGGCGCGTTCGGCCCGCTCGAACGCGTGGGTCAGCGCGCGGACGGCGTCGCGGTAGGCGAGGAAGTCGGCCGGTTCGAGCCGCGAGGTCGTCGACGCCGGGCGCAGCCACTGCGCTCGCTCGTGAGCGCGGAGGAACTCCGCCAGGAGCGGCGACGTCGGATCGCTCATCACCGGGAAGTCGATCGCGAGCGCCGGGTCGGTCTCGTACGCCATCCAGCGCACGAGCACCGCGTCGTGCTCGGCGAACAGCCGCTCGACGGGCAGCGGAGCACTGCCCGCGCGGATCGCGGGCAGCATCGCCTTCGCCGCGCGTACGGCGGCGCGACGCGCCCGGATCTCGGCCGAGGCCGCCCGCAGTTCGCGTTGCGCCGCGGTGAGGCGGGCCCGCGCCGAGGAGACCGCGTCGGAGGAGACTCGCGATGCCGCCCGCTCGGCCTGGGCGCGCATGACCTCGGCATCCGCGATCTTCACCTCGGCCCGGCCGCGGGTGACGGCGTGGCGCGACCTCTGCAGATCGAGAAGGGCCGCGTCGAATTCGAGGCGCCGGGCGGCGGACTTGCTGAGCGGGCGATTCGCCCACGCCCGCGCGGAGCGATCGGTCGTGGAGGCACCCGCGGGGAGAGCGCGCCGGCGCGTGCTGCGCACGCCGATCCAGCCGACGGTGCCAGCACCGGCAGCAGCGGGGCCTATCCACCACCAGTCGGCGATCAGCGCCAGGAGCGGTTCCACGCCCTCATGCTACGACGGTGTGCCGACAAGCGCCTGAGTCGCCCGGTCGGCCGCCGAGCGGGGGTGTGAGATCGTTGCTCGGTGAGATTCCGGCGATCCGCGGGGCGCGGCAGCGTGGGCGCCGGCGTGCTCTGGCGACTCACGCCCGGGCGGGCCATCGTCCTCGCGTTCGGCGGTGTCCTGGCCATGGGCACGGGTCTGCTGAGCCTTCCCGTCTCGACTCAGGGGCGCGGGGCGACCTTCATCGAGGCCCTGTTCACCGCCACCAGCGCGCTGTGCGTCACGGGGCACATCATCGTCGACACGGCGACCTTCTGGTCGCCGTTCGGTCAGGTCGTGATCATGGTGCTCATCCAGATCGGCGGCCTCGGCGTCATGTCCCTCGCGACCCTGCTCGGGTTGCTCGTGGCTCGGCGGCTCGGCCTGCGTACGCGCCTGACGGCGGTGAGCGAGACGCACACCGTCGCGGTGGGCGATGTGCGTCGGGTCCTCCTCGGCGTCGCCACCATCACCGTGATCGCCGAGGTCGTGGTGGCGATCCTGCTCGCGGGACGATTCGGACTTGGGTACGGCGAGCCCCTCGGTCGAGCGCTCTGGCTCGGCGCGTTCCACGCCGTGTCCTCCTTCAACAACGCGGGCTTCGCCCTCTTCAGCGACAACCTGATGTCGTTCGCGACCGACCCGTGGATCTGCCTGCCGATCTGCGCCGCGATCATCCTCGGCGGTCTGGGGTTCCCGGTGATCATGGAGCTGCGTCGGCGGATCCGCTTCCCGCGTCGGTGGACCCTGAACACCGTGACCGTCGTCACCGGCACCATCGTCCTGCTCGTGGCCGGGGCGGTCGCCCTCACGGCGCTCGAGTGGTCGAACCCGGCGACTCTCGGGCCCATGGACCCGGCCGGGCGCGTTCTCGCCGGGTTCACGATGTCGGTGATGCCGCGCACCGCGGGATTCAACTCGATCGACGTGTCGCAGATGCACGGGGCCAGTTGGTATGTGACGGACATCCTCATGTTCATCGGCGGTGGCCCGGCGGGAACGGCCGGCGGACTCAAGATCACGACGTTCGCCGTCCTGCTGTTCATCATCGTGGCCGAGTTGCGCGGCGACACGGCGGTCAACATGTTCGGCAAACGTCTCCCTCGGTCCACCCACCGCGAGGCGCTCACCGTGGCGCTGCTGTCCCTGGCGTTGGTGGTCGGCTCGACGCTCGCCATCATGGTGATGAGCCCGTTCGGTCTCGACCGCGTCCTCTTCGAAGTGATCTCCGCGTTCGCTACCGTCGGGCTGTCGACGGGCATCACCGCAGACCTTCCCGCCGTCGCCCAGCTCATCCTCATCGTGCTGATGTTCATCGGCCGACTCGGCCCCGTCCTGCTCGGCACCGCCCTCGCGTTGACCCGAGAGAAGCGCATGTACGAACTCCCGAAGGAGCGTCCGATCATTGGATAACGCAGCCCCCTTCTTCCGTCGCCGCCGCACACGTGAGAACGCATCCTCCATCGCGGTCATCGGTCTCGGGCGCTTCGGCGGAGCGCTCGCGATCGAGCTGGCCCGCTCGGGCACCGAAGTGCTCGGCATCGACACCGACGAAGACATCGTCCAGTCCATGAACGGCGTGCTCACCCACGTCGTGCGCGCGGACTCCACGAAGCAGGTGGCCCTGGAGCAGCTGGGTGTTCTGGACTTCGACCGGGTCGTGGTGGGCATCGGCACAGACATCCAGGCCAGCATCCTGACGACGTCTCTGCTCAAGCGGATGGGCGTGCGGTCGATCTGGGCGAAGGCCATCAGCGAGCAGCACGGACTGATCCTCGAGCAGCTCGGTATCGAGCACGTCGTCTATCCCGAGGCGGACATGGGCCGACGGGTGGCGCACCTCGTCCGCGGCGCGATGCTCGACTACGTCGAGTTCGACAAAGACCTCGTGGTCGCGAAGACCGTCGCGCCCCGGGAACTGGAGGGGATGACTCTCCAGCAGGCCGGTGTGCGTCGTCGCCACGGTGTGACGATCGTGAAGATCAAGGGCGCCGATGGGGAATGGCGTCCCGCCGGCGCCGACTCGGTGGTGTCGGCCGGTGATCTGCTCATCGTCATCGGCCCGGTCGAGCAGACGGAGCGGTTCGCCGCCCTCCTCTGACCCGGGGGGTGCCTCGCGGCCGGGCGCCGAGGTGTCGCGTCGTGACCGGCGGGGCCGTCGGACGCGTCAGCCGAACAGCAGCGTCAGCACCGTCGCGCCGCCACCCGTCAGGATCAGGGCGCCGATCACCACCCACGCGGTGATCTTGACGCGGTGCTGACGGCGCGCGTCGAAGTCCGCCATGTCGTCGTCGTGATCGGCCATCGGCGACTCCTTCTCGTTGGGCGGGTTCCCCCGGACGGCTCAGGCGACGGGCTCGGTGACCGTCGGACCGAAGACGCCCGGAAGGGTCTCGGTCGACAGTCGACGCAGCTCCGACACCGGAACCGTGAACACGTCCTGGATCTCCAGCGTCGCCTCGGCGCCCGGCTCGACGTCGGTCACGCCGATGCGCAGCACCGGGTAGCCGCGGCCGTCGCACAGGCCACGGAACTTCACGTCCTCCTCGCGCGGCACGCTCACGAGCACGCGGCCCGTGGACTCGCTGAACAGGGCGGCGGTGGCATCCACTCCGTCGCGCTCCATGAGCTCGGTGAGCCAGACGCGCGCGCCGACGCCGAAGCGCATCACGCCCTCGGCGAGGGCCTGCGCGAGACCGCCCGACGACAGGTCGTGGGCGCTGGAGACGAGCGACTGCGAACCCGCGGCCTGCAGCAGCTCGGCGAGCTTGCGCTCCTGCGCGAGGTCGACCTTCGGCGGGCGGCCGCCGAGGTGGTCGTGGATGGTCCCGGCCCACTGCGAGCCGTCGAGCTCATCGGCGGTGACGCCCAGCAGGTACAGGTTCTCGCCGGCATCCTGCCATCCACTCGGGATGCGCGCGGCGACGTCGTCGATGATGCCCATGACGCCCACCACGGGGGTCGGGTGGATCGGCTGGTCGCCGGTCTGGTTGTAGAACGACACGTTGCCGCCCGTGACCGGGATGCCGAGTTCGAGGCATCCGTCGGACAGACCCTCGACGGCCTGGCTGAACTGCCACATGACCTCGGGGTTCTCGGGGCTGCCGAAGTTCAGGCAGTCGGTGACGGCCGTCGGTACGGCGCCGGTGACGGCGACGTTGCGGTATGCCTCGGCGAGGGCGAGCTTCGCGCCGGTGTACGGGTCGAGCTGGCAGTAGCGGCCGTTGCAGTCGGTGGCGATCGCGAAGCCGAGGCCGGTCTCCTCGTCGACGCGGATCATGCCGGCGTCGTCGGGGAAGCTCAGCGCCGTGTTGCCGAGCACGTAGTAGTCGTACTGGTTCGTGATCCACGAGGTGTCGGCGAGGTTGGGGCTCGCGACGAGGGTCGTGAACTGCGCGCGGAGGGTGTCGGCATCCGTCGCCCGGGGGAGCTTCGCGGCGGAGTCTTCGTTCAGCGCGTCGATCCAGGTCGGGTACGCGACCGGACGCTCGTACACGGGGCCGTCGACCGCGACGGTCGAGGGATCGACGTCGACGATGCGCTCGCCGTACCAGTCGATGACGAGGCGGCCGTCACCGGTGACCTCGCCGAGCACGCTCGTCTCGACGTCCCACTTGCCGACGACGGCGAGGAACGCGTCGAGCTTCTCGGGAGCCACGATCGCCATCATGCGCTCCTGGCTCTCGCTCATGAGGATCTCCTCGGGCGTGAGCGACGGGTCGCGCAGCAGCACCTTCGACAGCTCGACCTTCATGCCGCTGTTGCCGTTGGCGGCGAGCTCGCTCGTGGCGCACGAGATGCCCGCGGCACCGAGGTCCTGAATGGCTTCGACGAGGTCGTCGCGGTACAGCTCGAGGCAGCACTCGATGAGCACCTTCTCGGCGAACGGGTCGCCCACCTGCACCGCGGGACGCTTGGTGGGCCCGCCGTCGGCGAAGGTGTCGGATGCCAGGATGCTCGCGCCGCCGATGCCGTCGCCGCCCGTGCGGGCACCGAACAGCACGACCTTGTTGCCCGCGCCGGACGCGTTGGCGAGCTTGAGGTCTTCGTGGCGGAGGACGCCGACCGCGAGGGCGTTGACGAGCGGATTGCCCTGATACACCGAGTCGAACACCGTCTCGCCGCCGATGTTCGGCAGGCCCAGGCAGTTGCCGTAGAAGGAGATGCCGCTCGTGACGCCGTGGACGACGCGCGGGGTGTCGGGGTGGTCGATGGCGCCGAAGCGGAGCTGGTCCATGACCGCGACCGGGCGCGCACCCATCGAGATGATGTCGCGGACGATGCCGCCGACGCCGGTCGCCGCACCCTGGAAGGGCTCGATGTAGCTCGGGTGGTTGTGCGACTCGACCTTGAACGTGACCGCCCAGCCGTCGCCCACGTCGACGACGCCGGCGTTCTGGCCCATGCCGACCATGAGGCGCGTCTTCATCTCGTCGCTGACCTTCTGGCCGAACTGGCGCAGGTAGATCTTGCTCGACTTGTACGAGCAGTGCTCGCTCCACATGACGGAGTACATCGCCAGCTCGCCGCTCGTGGGGCGGCGGCCCAGGATCTCGCGGATCTTCGCGTACTCGTCGTCCTTGAGGCCGAGGGCGCCGTACGGCTGGTCCTTCTCGGGGGTCGCGATCGCGTTCTCGACGGTGTCAGCGAGAGCTGTACGGGCGGCGGGGTTCGGGGTGGTCACGCGGCTGAGCTCCAAGAATCGCAGGGGCCGGACGGGGACAGTCTAGTTGCGCGTGTCGGGCGGCGCGGCGGGCGGGCGCAGCGCGCAGGGGGGGCGGGCCGCCCTGTCGCGTTGGCTCGGTGATTCGCGCAACCTCAGTCGGTCTGCGGGAATCGGACTGAGGTCGTGCAGATCACTGAGGTTGCGCAGCGCGGCGGGGCGACGGCGGCGCCTCCCGCCGCCCCGCGGCCTGATTGGATGGGCTCGTGCGCCTCTCCCCCCGCCGCGTCTGTGCCGTTCCGTCGATCGGCGTCGCCCTCGCGCTCGCGGGCTGCGCGGTCGTCGCGGCACCGTCCTCCTCGCCGTCGCCGAATCCCTTCGTCGCGCTGTGCGCGGAACCGGTCGTCAAGACGTGCGGCACCGACCCCGTGCCCGCGGGGATCACGATCACCGACGCCGCCGCCGCCGCCGATGTGCTCGCTTTCGCCGACGAGGTGCAGGAGGCGATCGCCGATGGGACGAACGAGCTCACCCTGCACGCCGATGCGCCCGATGCGCCGCGGATCGACCCCGAGGTGTCGCCGGAGCCGAAGTGGCAGTACACGCTGCGGCCGGGCGGCCGCACCGATGGGCTGGCCGACATCCTCGCGGCCGCCGCTGTGCCCGGCGCTCTCGGGATCTCCGCCGACGAAGGGTGGCCCTCGGCTGTCGCGGCAACCCTGGACGATGTGGAGCCGCTCATCGTCGCGCTCTCGCAGACACGGCTGTTCTCCGACGGCGGCACGTTCACCGTGCCGTCGACCGACGAGCACTTCCGCATCGTCTACGTCCCGTCGCGCACCTCCATGGACGGCGTGCGCGCGATGATCGCGATCGCCCGGGACTACCCGGATGCCGAGGTCCTCCTCGAGGCGCCCACGATCGGTCCCCAGCACCCCACGTTCTACGTCTCGCGGTTGACGGCCGAGCAGGTGTCCGCGGTCGACGCGCGGTTGCGCGACCCGAAGCTGGCGACGGCGAGCGCCGATGGCATCCCTCTGGAATACGTCCTCGGGTCGGCCGGCGAGCAGGGCACGACCTACGTGAGCGGCACGTTCGGCGGCGTCACCGGCTGAGCGGGGCCGCGCCACCGGCCGGCCGCGCCGACGCCCGCGGCGCGTCACCGCGGGGCCGGGCGCCGTGGGGTCACTCCGGGAGGTGGACGACCTCGCGGCTGCGCCAGTGGCCGATCGCGCTCAGCACGACACCGATGAGCGCCCACGCCGCGAGCACGAGCCAGGGCTGGGTCGTGTCGGCCGCGGGGAAGTAGCCGAGGTCACGGATGAGCGTTGCGGAGGCGCCCGGTACGAAGAACTGGCCGACCCCGCCCCACGGCGCCGCGAGGAACTGGACCGGCATGCTCGCCGCCGACAGCGGGTTGCCGATCAGCATCGTCGTCACGGCACCGACTGCGATGCCGGGAGGGCCGATGAGGGCATTGAGCCCCACGATGAACGACGCCGTGCCGAGCATGGCGAGGGCGACGCCTGCGATGAGGGGGAGAGCGTCGCCCGGCAGGATGCCGAACCACGTGTGCGCGATGAGGGTGACGGCGGTCCCCGCGACGGCCGCGTACACGACGAGGGCCGTGATCCGTCGGGCGACCCCGGTCACGAGCAGGGAGATCAGGATGCCACCGGCCAGGCCACCCAGGACGAGCGGGAAGCCGATCGCGACGATGCCCGCACCGTTGGGGTCAGCGTCCACGAGGGGGACGACGTCGGTGACGGTGACCGTGACGGCCGTGGGGTTCTGCCCCATCGCCGCGAGTTGCGCGGACACCTGCGCCTGCAGGCCTTGCGCGACCCCGCGGAGCGCGGTGGCCACCGCCGGACTCGCCGCCGTCGCGAGGAGCACTTCGGGCTGCTTTCCGGCAATGACCGCGCCGTAGACCTCCCGTCGCTCGATCGCGTCGATCGCGGCATCCCGGTCGTCGTAGGTCGTGGGTGCGAACACGCCGTCGGCGTTCTTCGCGAGGCCGTCCTCGACCTGGGCGATCGCGGCGGGGTCGCCGACGACGGCCAGCGGGATGTCCTTGGCGGATGCCGTGGCCACCGGCCACAGGAACGCGAGGACGATCAGCGTGACGGCGACGGCGGCGCCGACGGCGATGGCGAGGGAGCGGGCCCAGTGGGTGGGCGGATCGACGCGGGTCGACATGGGGCCTCCAAAAAGAATGAGCGTTCTGTGTGGCACTATACAGAACGGGTACTCTGTTTGTATGCCCAGGCTCACGGAAGCGTCCTCGCAGGCCCGCCGCGACGAGATCGTGGCCGCCGCGATCCGGGTCATGGAGCGCAAGGGGCTCACGCGCACGGCGATCGCCGACATCTCCGCCGAGTCCGGGCTCTCGACCGGCTCGATCTACTCGCACTTCGAGAGCAAGGGGCAGATCGCGCTTTACGCCGCGAACACCGTGATCGGGGCCCGCGAGGCGAACATCGCGGCCGCAGGCACCGTGCCGCGCTCGCCGCGGGACCTCGTGGCCGGCTTCCTCCGCGGATTCGACGAGGACGGTACCCCCGCCTCGGTCGTCCTGCAGATGTGGGCGGAAGCCGCGGTCGACCCCGAGATGAAGGAGCTGATCACCCACATCGTGGGACGCATCCGCCGCGCCTACGAGGAAGCCCTCGGTCCGTGGGTGGCCGAGCATCCCGGCACGGATGCCGCGAACCTCAGCCTGCACATGGTCGCGCTCGCCCAGGGGTACATCGTGCAGCGCGCGTTCGGGGTGAGGCTCACGTTCGAGGAGTATTGCGCCGGTCTGCGTGCGGTGCTCGGGGCCGAACCCCTGGCGTGAGACGGCGTAGGCGCTCGCTCGGTGATTCGCGCAACCTCAGTTGCGTTGCCGGGATTCGCGCTGAGGTGGTGCGGATCGCTGAGGTTGTGCGGCATGCGGTGCGGGTCGTCTCGACCCTGGATGCCGAGGGACTGCGGCCCGCGCTCGCTCAGTGATCCGCGCAACCTCAGTCGCGATGCCGGGATTCGCGCTGAGGTGGTGCGGATCGCTGAGGTTGTGCCGGGCGCACAGAGGCGCGGCACGCGTCACGCGGCACGGGATCCGGTCAGGCGGTCTTCGCGACGCGCACGCGCAGGCTCTTCATCAGCGGCTGATCGCTCTGGCGGCTGTAGTCGTCGGGGCCGAGGAGCACGTTCATCTCGGGGAAGTACCCGGCGGCGCTGCCGCGCGGGGTGTCGTACTCCAGCGCGCGGAACGCCGTGATGCTGCGCACCGAGCCGTCGCGCGAGGTGGCCACGATGTCGACGAGGTCGCCCTCGGCGATGCCGCGGTCCCGCATGTCCTTGCGGTTCATGAAGATCAGCTCGCGGATGTTGCGGACGCCGCGGTAGCGATCGTCGGCCGAGTAGATCGTGGTGTTCCACTGGTCGTGCGAGCGCATGGTCTGCAGCACCAGCACGTCGGAGTCGGCCGGGATGACATCGGGCAGCTCGGCGGTCGAGAACTCCGCCTTGCCCGACGGCGTGCGGAAGTCGCGCTCGCGCGCGGGCTGCGGGATGCGGAAGCCCCAGTGCTGGCGGACGAGTTCGTTGAAGCCCTCGAACCCGGGCAGCACCTTCGCCATCGTGTCGCGGATACGGTCGTAATCGCCGACGTACCACTCCCACGGCGTCTTCGAGTCGGGCATGGCCGCGCGGGCCATCCGCGCGATGATCGCCGGCTCGCTGAGGAGGTGCGGTGACGCGGGCTTGCGCGACCCGAGCGAGAGCATGACGGAGCTCATGGCATCCTCGGTCGAGATCGACTGCGGACCGGACTCCTGCTCGTCGCGCTCGGTCCGGCCGAGGCACGGGAGGATCAACGCGGCCTTGCCGTGCGTGAGGTGGCTGCGGTTGAGCTTGGTGCTGACGTGCACGGTGAGTTCGCAGCGGCTCATGCCTTCGGCCGTGAGTTTCGTGTCGGGAGCGGCCCGCACGAAGTTGCCGCCCATGCCGACGAACACCTTGAGGTCGCCGCGGTGGAGGGCCGCGACCGTGTGCACGGTGTCGAGTCCGGGATCGCGGGGCGATCGGATGCCGCAGACCTCGTCGAGCTTCGCGAGCCACTCCTCCGTCGGCTTGTGGTTGATGCCGCACGTGCGGTTGCCCTGCACGTTGCTGTGGCCGCGCACCGGCGACGGCCCGGTGCCGAGGCGCCCGACGTTGCCGCGCAGGAGCAGGAGGTTGACGATCTCGCGGACCGTGTCGACACCGTGCTCGTGCTGGCTGACGCCGAGGCACCAGCTGATCACGGTGCGCTCCGACGCGAGGTAGATGTCGGCGGCGGCGCGGATCTCGGTCTCGGTCAGGCCGGCCTGCGTGACGAGGGCGTCCCACGGCGTCGCCTCGACGAGCGCGCGATACGCCTCGGAGTCGTGGGTGTAGCCGTCGAGGAAGGCCTGGTCGAGCACCGACGGGTCGCGGTCCGCCGCCTCGAACACGACCTTGGCCATTCCGCGGATGAGAGCCAGGTCGCCGCCCGGGCGTACCTGCAGGTTGAGGGTGCTGGTGGGGTGGTCGTGGAACGTCGCCATGTCGACGATCTCGTGCGGCACGATCGTGCGGGTCGCGGCGACCTCGCGCAGCGGGTTCACGTGCACGACCTGCGCACCGCGCTCGACGGCCTCGGCGAGGCTCGTGAGCATGCGCGGAGCGTTCGAGGCTGCGTTGACCCCCAGCACGAACAGCGCGTCGCAGTTCTGCCAGTCCTCGAGGTCGGCCGTGCCCTTGCCGGTGGCGAGGGATGCCGTGAGCCCGCGGCCCGAACCCTCGTGGCACATGTTCGAGCAGTCGGGAAGGTTGTTCGTGCCGAGCTCGCGCGCGAAGAGCTGGTACAGGAACGACGCCTCGTTGCTCAGGCGCCCCGAGGTGTAGAAGGCGGCCTGGTCGGGGCTGTCGAGACCCTGCAGGTGCTGCGCGATGAGGCGGAACGCGTCGTTCCACGAGATCGGCACGTAGTGGTCGGTTGCGGCGTCGTATGCCATCGGACCGACGAGGCGACCGGCATCCTCGAGGGCGAAGTCGGTCCATTCGGCGAGCTCGGACACGGAGTGCTCGGCGAAGAACTCCTTGCCGACGCGCTTGTGGGTCATCTCCCACGTGACGTGCTTGATGCCGTTCTCGCAGATGTCGAGGGCGACGCCCTTGTCGTCGGGCCACGCGCACCCGGGGCAGTCGAAGCCGCTCTTCGGGTGGTTCATCGTGAACATGGCCTTGGTGCCGGCGATCGGCTGACGCTGCTCGAGCAGGACCTTGCCGACCGTCATCGCCGCGCCCCATCCGGCGGCCGGATGCGTGTACTCGCCGGTGCTCGCCCAGTCGCCTGTCACCGCGGGGCCGAGGCCACCCTGGCGCGGTGCATCCTTCATCAGCCCGAACGCGTCACCCATGTGCACCCTCCGATGGTTTCGGCGCCGAGTCGGTGGCATCCATCCGCGCGCCCTCGGTCAGCGTACGCCGGAGGTCTCGGCGAGAGCGGGGGTTGTGGATGGAACGAGGATGCGATCCGGACGTGTGTAGAGATTCATGCTGCCGCCGCGGACGAACCCCGCGACGGTGAGTCCCGCGCGTTCGGCCAGTTCGATCGCGAGCGACGACGGCGCGGACACCGCGGACAGGATCGGGATGCCGGCCATCACGGCCTTCTGCACGAGCTCGAAGCTCACGCGGCCCGAGACCTGCAGCACGGTTCCGCGCAGCGGCAGTCGGTCGTTCAGCAGCGCCCAGCCGACGACCTTGTCGACGGCGTTGTGGCGCCCGACGTCCTCGCGCACGACGAGCAGCTCGCCGGACGCGACGTCGAAGAGCGCCGCCGCGTGCAGCCCGCCGGTCTTCTCGAAGACCTTCTGCCCCTCGCGGAGCCGGTCGGGGAACCCCGCGAGATCGACGGCCTCGACCTGGATGCCATCCCCCGACACGTCGTAGCACGACACCTTCTCGACGGCCTCGATGGATGCCGTGCCGCAGACGCCGCACGAACTCGTGGTGTAGAAGTTCCGGGCGATGTCGGGGGAGGGGAGCGTCACGCCGGGAGCGAGCGTGAGGTCGAGGACGTTGTACGTGTTGCCGTCCGCGCCGCCGGTTCCCGGCCCGCCGCAGTGGATCGCCCGCGCGAACTGGTCGCCGCGGTGGATGACGCCCTCCGACACCAGGAATCCGGCCGAGAGTTCGACGTCGTGCCCGGGCGTGCGCATCGTCACGGACAGCGGGGAACCTGCGACCCGGATCTCGAGCGGCTCCTCGACGGCGACGGTATCCGGTCGCTGTCGGTTCACGCCGTCGAGCGTGATGCGCGTGACGCGACGCGAGACGGTCAGGCGGCCCATGTCAGGACCGGCCGGGCGAGGAGGGGGTCATGGGTCGAGCGTACGCCCGGGGTCCGACATCGAGGCGGGCTTGTCGGCTCCGCGCGGCCACGTCGGGTGCGAGCGGCGTCGCGCCGTCCGGGATCGCCACCCGCGACCCGCTCCCGGCGGCTCGGTGTCCGACCCGTGTGGTGGAATGGCGGGGAACGTCTTCGAGAGGACCGGCATGTCGGCGAGAGCGGGGCGCGCCCGTCGCGCGGTACGCGGCGTTTCCGCCGCCGTGCTCGCGACGTTCGTCGCGACGCTGTCGCACTCCGTCGCCGCCGGCAATCTCCCCGCGGTGCTCAACGTCGTGCTGGCCCTGAGCCTGGCTTCGCCGCTGTGCATCGCACTGGTCGGTCGCACCGCCTCGTGGTGGCGGCTGTCGGTGGCGATCACCGCCAGCCAGCTGCTCTTCCACACCCTGCTCGCGCTGGACCTCAGCGGGCCGGTCGCGGTCGCGCACCAGCACGGGGCCGTCGCGCTCGCGGCCTCCGGGCACGCGCACGGCCTGACGGGCACCGAATCGCCCTGGATGTGGGTCGCGCACGCGTTCGCCGCGGCCGTGACGGTTCTGGCGCTCGGTTCGGGCGAGCGCGCGCTGCGCGCGGTCGCGGGGCTCCTCTCCGACACGTTCCGCGCGCTCGTCCCGTTCGCGGCGCCGCGCCCCCGCGTGGCGCCCCGGGTGCGTCCGGAGCCGCCGCTGCTCACGGTCGGCATGACCGTGCTGTCGGTGATGAGGCATCGGGGTCCGCCGCTCGCGGCGTAAGACCCTCTCCTCTTCACCCTTCGCGCTTCGGCGTGCGATCACGCCTGCGCACATTCGCAGAAAGCAGCATTCATGTCCCGTACCCTTTCGCGCGCCCTCGCGGGCGCGGCCGTCGGCCTCGCCCTCGTCCTGGGCGTTCCCCTCGCGGCATCCGCACACGTCACCGTCAACCCGAACACCGCCACCCCGGGCAGCTACGCCACGGTCAACTTCCGCGTCCCGACCGAGTCCGAGACGGCCTCGACCGTGAAGGTCGAGGTCATCCTCCCGACCGACACCCCGTTCACGGCGGTGCTCGTCCAGCCGGTTCCCGGCTGGACCGCGACCGTCGAGAAGGGCGCTCTCCCCGCGCCCGTCGAGGTCGACGGCAACACGATCAGCGACGGACCGCTGAAGATCGTCTGGCAGGCCGACCCCGGAGTGGGCATCGGCCAGGACCAGTTCCAGAACTTCTCGGCCGTGCTCGGCCCCGTGCCCGACACCGGCCACGTCGTTCTGACCGCGGTGCAGACGTACTCCGACGGTGAGGTCGTGAACTGGTCGGCCACCCCCGACGAGGTCGCCGCCGACGACACGCTCGAGCCCGCTCCGGTGCTGTACATCAACGACGCTCCGCCGGCCACGGGCCACGGCGCCTCGCACGACACCGCCACGGCGGCCCCCGCCGACGACCACGACATGGCCGCGGCGTCGTCCACGGACGGTTCCGCCGGCGCGGCGCTGGGCCTCAGCATCGCGGCGCTCGTCATCGGGATCGGTGGCGCGGTGCTCGGGGCGCTGGCGTTCGCCCGTCGCCCGAAGAAGGCCTGATCGTGCGCGCGCTCACGGCGCCTCGGCGTCGAGTCGGCGTCCTCGGCCTCATCGTCGCCGCGGCCGCCGTGGGCGCTGCGCTCGGCGGGGCGCAGGCCGCGTCGGCGCACGACAGCCTGGTCTCGGCGACCCCGGCGGCGGACGCGACGGTCTCGGCCGCCGCGGACGTCACGCTCACCTTCAGCGCCAACCTCCTCGGCGCTGACGGCGGGAACGAGGTCATCGTGGTCGGACCCGACGCCCGCCACTACGAGACCGACTGCACCGCGTTGGCCGGGCCCACGCTCACGACCCCGGTCGAGCTCGGGCCCGCGGGCGACTACCAGGTGACCTGGCGGGCGGTGTCGTCCGACGGCCACCCCGTCTCGGGCACCTACCGGTTCACCTACGCGCCCGCCGCGGGCGCGCCCGTCGCCACCGGATCCGAGGCCTCTCCCTGCGCGAGCGTCGCCTCGCAGCAGGCGGAGGCGGCCCCGGATGCCACGGCCCCCGCGGCCGCGCCCTCCGGTCTGGTCATCGGCCTGTCGGTCGGCGGCCTCGCGGTCATCGTGGTCGGCGTCGTCGTGGTGCTGCTCGTCCGGCCGCGCCGGAAGGACGACGCGGGCGACGAGTGACGCTGGGCGGGGAGGGGCTGTCCGGCTCCTCCCCGCTGGCGTCGGCCGGTGGCATCCGGTGTGCACAACTCCTGCGCATTCGTGCGGGACAGGGGGTGGACGTGGGTCGGTGTCGGGTTTGCCGGAGTTGTGCGCGGTGTCGGCCGGTGGCATCCGGTGTGCGCAACTCCTGCGGGCTCGCGTGGGACAGGGGGTGGACACGGGTCGGTGTCGGGTTTGCCGGAGTTGTGCGCGGCCCGTGGCATCCGGTTCCGGTGCACGACGAAGGAAATCCGTGTCCCGGGGCAGCCCTCGGCGGCCCGAAAGGGTCGAATGTCCTTCGTTGTGTCCGCGCCGCCCGGCGTGCGGCGGGGCGCGGTGCGTCAGCGCGTCGGGGAATCCAGGGTGCAGAGGTACCGTGCCGTCATGCGCCGCTGGATCGCGCGGTTCAGCGGCCATGCCAGTCGCGTGAACCAGCGCCCCGGACGCGAGAACGCCGTGATCGTGAAGGTCACCTCGCCCGTCGGGGCCAGGGCCAGCTCGAAGCGTTCCTCGCCGCTCTCGGGGTGCCCCGGCAGCGAGCCGTACGCGAATCCCGCGTGCTGATCGTCGCGCTCCGCCCACACGACCAGACACGGGATGCCGAACGGGCCGAGCCGCATGTCGATGCGGGTTCCGACGCGCAGGGGCGTCTCCGACATCCGCACGGTCGCGCCTGCCCGTCGCTGCACCGCGCCGCACAGCAACGCATCGGCCGCCTGTTCGAACGCGAAGCGGCCTCGCCCGATCACGCGTTCCGCGCGCACGTGGTGGTACCCGGGCGGCAGCACCCCCGCCGTCGCCCCGATCTCGGGGTAGGTGAGGTCGCTCATGCCGCACACCGTACTCGCGCGCGGGCCAGCGGCGGCACGGCTTGTGCCAAGGGGAGGACCCGGGGCGAAGGGAGGACCGACGCACCCCGCTCTCCGCTCGTCACGCGCCGAACCGGATGCCACGACCCGACGCCTACGCTGAGGGAATGCCTGTGATCGCGGTCTCCACGCACCTCGCCGCGATCCTCTCGGCGGTCGAGCCGCTCGCCCCGGAGCAGCGGCCCCTGGAGCGTGCCCGCGGCCGCGTGCTGCGGCATCCGGTGCACGCCGCCGTCGACGTGCCGGGGTTCGACAACTCGGCCATGGACGGCTTCGCCGTGCGGATCGACGACCTCGCGACCGTTCCCGTGACGCTGCGGGTCGTGGCGGACCTGCCCGCCGGGGCGTCGCAAAACCCCGCCCTGCGACCGGGAGAAGCGGCCCGCATCATGACCGGTGCCCCCGTACCGACGGATGCCACGGTCGTCGTGCCGTTCGAGGACACGCGCGACGGCCTCGTCGGCTCGCTGTCCGAGACCACCGTGCTCGTGGCTCCGCGCGGGAGCGGCGCGCACATCCGCCGCCGCGGGTCGGACACGCCCGCGGGGGCCGCGGTCGTCCCCGCCGGCGTGCGGCTGACGGCCGCGCGGATCGCCGCGATCGCGGCATCCGGAACCGCTTCCGTCGAAGTCGCGCGGGCACCGAGGGTCGCCGTGGTGTCGACCGGGTCCGAGCTCGTCGCCCCCGGGATGCCGCTGGGCCACGGACAGATTCCGGAGTCGAACAGCTTCCTGCTCGCGGGCCTCGCCGAGGAGGCGGGGGCCGAGGTCGTGCTGCGCGCGAGCGTCGGCGATGAGGGCGACGGACCGCGGGCGTCGATCGCCGAGGCCGAGCGCCTCGGGGCGGACGTCGTGGTCTTCTCGGGTGGGGTGAGCGCGGGCGCGTACGAGGTCGTGAAGAACAGTCTCGGCGACCTGCTGTCGTTCGTGCAGGTCGCGATGCAGCCCGCGCGACCCCAGGGTTTCGGACGCACCCCGGCGGGCACGCTCGTGTTCGGCCTACCCGGCAACCCGGTGAGCGCTGCGGTGTCGTTCGAGGTGTTCGTCCGCCCCGCGCTGCGGGAGTTGGAGGGCGAGGTCGACGACGTTCGCGCGGTCGTCCGGGTCCCGCTCGCCGAGGGATGGCGCGTGCGCGTCGACCGCCTGCAGTACGTTCCCGTGCGGCTGGACCGGACGGATCCCGCCGCGTGGCGCGCCGTCCCACCCGCGCCCGGAACCCGCGGATCCACCCGCGGCCTCGGTGACGCGGACGGCTACGCCGTGATCCCGCCGGGCGACCGCGACCTCGAACCCGGCGACCTCGTGGAGGTGAGGATCGCGTGAGGCTCGACGCGATCCTGCTCGCCGGGGGCCGCGGCGCGCGCGTCGGCGGGGCCGTGAAACCGCTGTTCCGCCTCGACGGCGAGACGCTCCTCGCCCGCGCGGTGGCGGCGGCCCGGAGCGTCGGGGCGGCGCGGATCGTCGTCGCGGCCCCCGTTCTCGCGCCCGACCTCGACGTGACCTGGGTCCGGGAGGACCCCCCGTTCGGCGGCCCCGTCGCCGCGGCCGTCGCTGCGCTGGCCCTCGTCGAGGCCGACGAGACGTTGCTGCTCGCGTGCGACCTCGTCGATCCCGCGACAGCGGCGGGCGCGCTGCCGCCGATCCCCGC
>NZ_LQQP01000013.1 GCF_001619615.1 Microbacterium sp. T32 | reverse complement strand
CCCCCCCCCGCTGAACTAGGCCGCCGCACCGTCCTCGCCGGCGCCGCATGGACGATCCCCGCCATCGCCGCCGCGAGCGTCGCACCCGTCGCGGCCGCCGCCTCGGGCACGGTCGCGCTCGCGTTCGACCGCGCGAGCTACTCGACCCTCCCGTGCGGCGGAATCACCGATGCCTACGTCACGACGACGATCGACGGCATCCCTGCGGCTGGAGTCAGCGTCACCACGGTTCTGAGCGGGGGGTACGTCTTTTATCCCGCAGTAACGACGACGAACACACAGGTCAGCGGTAGTGACGGGCGGATCAGCCTCCCCGCGATCAGTGCACCCACAACAGGCGGGAACGCAACGATGTCGGCGACGGCCTCCGGGGCCGCGAGCGTCTCATCGCCACTTTCAGCAAGTCCCGGAATCGCACTGAGCCGTTTCGTCCAGGTGACGACATCCGGACAAATGAGACAATATCCATTCACCGACCTTTCGACCGATTGGAGATCTGTAAAAGCTCAGATGTTCCTCACCCCCACGAACGACCTCTACTACGTCGGAACCCAGATCGCTTCCAGCGTCGTCGCAGCGGTGGGATATACATACGGACGGTGGAACATCGTTGACTACGTGCTGGCGGACGGTTCAGCGCGCAGCTTCGTGCGCAACACCACCGCCGGAACATCGACAGACTCCGCCGTCTCAGGAACGCCCGTCGGATCGACACCCGTGGGCGCGCTCGGATTCATAGACAGCAACAACGACCTTTATTACTCCGGGTCAAAGATCGCCTCGAGTGTGTCGCATTGCGTTGGATACGCTATTCAGAATTCCTACGTTCTCGAATATGTCGTCGCCAGCAGCGGGGCCATGCGCCGCTACACGAACAACAAGGCGTCCGGCACATCCTCGGATACGGCTTTCTGGGGGGTTCCTGTCGATTCCGTTCCGCTCGGTGCGAGAAGTTTCCTAGCACCGAGCAAAGACCTCTACCACGGGTCGACGCAGGTCGCCAGCGGGGTGTCCTCGGCCGTGGCGTATACATTCCAGGGGAGCTACGTCATCGAATATGTCCTGTCCGCGAACGGATCGATCCGCCGTTTCGTGAACGACACCTCGACCTCGCAGCAGACAGACAGTCCGGTGACGGGCATTCCGTCCGGCTCGACGCCCGTCGGCGCTCAAATGTATATCACCCCTTCCAACGACCTCTATTTCCAGCAGACCAGAGTCGCGACGGGTGTTTCCCGAGCGATCGGGTACACCTTCCCCACCGAGTACATCGTCGAGTACGTAGGGACTCCCGTATACGAGGGAAATGTCACATGCTGAGGGCCGACACCGATCTGCGCGTACGCGAACCGGTCTCCTGCGCCTCCCTCAGCGGGTAGCCCCCACTCCCAGCACCGCCTCGGCGAGTGCCCGGATGCCCGCCGCGACGTCGGCGGCGGACACGGCCTCGTCGGGGTGGTGACTGATCCCGTCGGGGTTGCGGAGGAACAGCATCCCTTCCCCTGTGATGGCCCCGATCGCCATCGCGTCGTGACCGGCGCGACTGAACAAGGTCGGGGCCTCCCCACCGATCCCCTCCCGCACCGCATCCTGCAACAACGGATCGCAGAACACCGCCGGCGCGGAATGCACCTCCCGTGACCGCCAGCGCAGGCCGCGGCGGCCCATGATGGCATCCAATTCCGCGGAGATCTGGCTCCACGTGTGATCGCGGGTCTCGTCGAACTCGCCGCGCAGGTCGAGCGAGAAGATCGCCTCACCAGGCACGACGTTCACCGCTCCGGGGAATGCCTCGAGCTGACCCACCGTCCCGACGATGTGATGCTCGGCACGGCAGATCCGCTCCACCGCGAGCGCCGCCTCGCTCGCGCCGAGCAGCGCGTCGCGGCGCATGTCGTACGGCGTGCCACCCGCGTGGCGGGCCTCGCCCTCGACCACCAGCTGGAATCGCCGCGCCGACGCGATGGACGACACCGCCGCGAGCGGCAGACCGGCGCGGTCGAGCTCGGGGCCCTGCTCGATGTGCGCCTCCAGGTATCCGACCAGCTCCTCCGGCTTGCGCGCGGCCTCGCCGACACGGCCCGGGTCGAGGCCGAACTCGCGGAACGCCTGCCGCAGCGTCGAGCCGTCGGCATCCGTCAGCTCCCACCAAGCCGGGTCCCACTGGCCGGCCACGGCCGACGAACCCAGCAGCGCCTTGCCGAAGCGCGTGCCCTCCTCGTCCGAGAACGCGATCACCTCGAGCGCGAACGGGAACGGACTGGATGCCACGCCCTCGTCGTCCACGCGACGGACCAGCCGCACCACCTCGAGCGCCATCAGCACACCGACGATGCCGTCGAAGCGACCGGCATCCGGGACCGTGTCGAGGTGCGACCCGAGGAGGAGGGCGGGGGCGTCGCGGTCTCCGGCGGGGGCCAGGCGGCCGACCTGGTTGCCGGCGGCGTCCTGGCGGGTGGTCATGCCGAGCTCGCGCATCCACTCGGCGGCGAGGCGATTCACGCGGGCGTGCTCCGGCGAGAGATAGACGCGTTCGATGCCGCCGTCCATCGACGTGACGCGGGCGAGCTCCTCGCAGCGGCCCATCACCCGTC
Source organism: Microbacterium sp. T32 (assembly GCF_001619615.1). GTDB lineage: Bacteria > Actinomycetota > Actinomycetes > Actinomycetales > Microbacteriaceae > Microbacterium. Next base: position 56,793 of record NZ_LQQP01000013.1, on the reverse strand, counting down.
GCGCGGCCGACGCGATGCGCTCGGGCGCGACCTGGAGCCGGGTCTTCATCCCGCGGCCCCGTACACGCCCTGCGCGGCCTCGACGCCACCGCCCGCAGCGACCGCCGCACCGTGGCGCCGCAGCACCGTTTCGAGAGCGGCGAGGGTGGTGAGCACGGCATCCTTCCGGGCGTTGTAGCCCATCGTGCCGATGCGCCAGACACGGCCGTGCAGCGGGCCGAACGACGTGCCGATCTCGATCCCGAAGTCGTTCAGCAGCTCGGCGCGCACGGCGTCGCCGACGACGGCATCCGGAATCTCGACCGCGACGACGTTCGTCATCTTGTGCGCGACGTCGCCGAAGACGGTGAGCCCGAGGCCCTCGACGCCGGCGAGCATCGCGTCGCCGTGCAGCTGGTGCCGCGCGATCACTTCGTCGCGGCCTTCAAGCAGCAGCACGCGTGCGCACTCCCGCGCGCCGTAAAGCATCGTCGTGGCCTCGGTGTGGTGGTTCAGGCGCCGCGGACCCCAGTAGTCCAGGATCATCGCGAGGTCGAAGTAGTTCGAGCGGATGAAGTCGGATGCCACGGCATCCCCCTCCTCCCGGATCCCCGCCTCGACCCGGGCGCGTGAGCGCACGACCTCGACGGCGCGGTCGGACAGGCTGATCGGGGCCGAGCCGGAGGGTCCGCCGAGGCACTTCTGCAGGCCCGCGGTCGCGGCATCCAGGCCCCAGGCATCCATCTCGAACGGATTGCCCCCGAGCGAAGCGGTGGCGTCGGTGTAGAACAGGGCGCCGTGGGCGCGGCAGATCTCGCCGATTTCGTCGATCGGCTGGAGCATCGTGGTCGACGTGTCGCCCTGGACGCACGCGACGAGGTGCGGCTTCACCCGCTCGATCGCCTCGCGGATCGTCGAGACCGGGAAGACCTCTCCCCACGGCACCTCGATCGTGTGGACCTCGGCGAGCGCACGCTCGGCGATCTCCTTGAGCAGATGCCCGAAACGGCCGAAGATCGGCACGAGCACACGGTCGCCGGGGCGGATGAGCGACACCATCGCCGCCTCGATTCCGGCGCGGCTCGTGCCGTCGATGAGCAGCGTCGCGTCGTTCTCGGTGCCCCAGACCTGCCGGTACAGGCCTTGCGTCTCGGTCATGGTCGCGGTCATGAACGGGTCGTACTGCCCGACGAGCGGCGCGCCCATCGCGCGGAGGACGCTCGGGTACGCCGAGATGGGGCCGGGGCCCATCAGCAGGCGGGCGGGCGGGTCGATCGGGCCGGGGAGGTGGGTCATCGGGGCTCCGTGGTGCGGGGGTCGGGCTTCGGGCGATGTGCCGCTATGCAGCGGGCGGGAGGATCGGGCACAACTCCGGCAATCCGGGCGTGGCGGGCCGTGGATGCCGAGCTCTGCCGGTTCTGCAGGAGTTGTGCCGCGTTCATCACGCCGCACCGACCAGCGCCGCCAGCCGCCGGGCGAGACGCACCAGCGCGATGTCGGTGCCGGCGCGCGACACCAGACAGACACCCACGGGCGCGCCGGCGACCGTCAGCAGCGGCACCGAGACCGCGGGGAGGCCCGCCGCCGCCGCAGGGGCGGTCATGCGCAGGGTCGCCGCGCGGACGGCATCCACGTCCGCCGTGCGCAGCGGCGCGGGGCCCGGCACGGTCGGGAAGATGAGGACGGCGCCGTCGACGAGCTCGGACAGGTGCGCGGCGATCGGCTCGAGCGCGGCGCGGGCCGACGCCTCCTCGGCCGGGGTGATCTGCGACGCGACGCGGAAGCGCTCCGCGACCGCCGGTCCCACCGCCCCGGGATGCGCCCGCAGCCACTCGCCGTCGTTGCGCCAGGCCTCGGCCCCCTGGACCGTGCGGAACGCGGTAAAGGTGGCATCCAGGTCTCCCGAATCCACGGCGCGGAACGGGGGCGGATCGTCGGATGCCGCGAGCGCGGCGAGCAGGCGCGAGAAGGCCGTGCGGGTGTCGGGTTCGACGCACGCGAGGATCTCCTCGGGTACGAGGAACCGCCACGGGAGGTCGTCGCCGGAAGCGCCGTAGACGTTCTCGGTGGAGGCCGAGCCGTCGTAGCTCAGGCACCAGTCGGCGACGCGCTGGAGGGTCTCGCCGTCGCGGGTGAGCCAGCCGATCGTGTCGAACGACTGCGCGAGGGGCAGCATCCCCTGTCGCGGCACGAGGTCGTGGGTCGTGCGGAGGCCCCACAGGCCCTGATACGACGCGGGGACGCGGATGGACCCGGCCGTGTCGGTGGCGAGTCCGACGTCGGCGTGGCCGAGGGCGACGGCGGATGCCGGTCCGCTCGACGAGCCTCCGGGGAGGGCTCCGACGACCGCCCCGTTCGGTGGGGTGCCGTAGTGCACGTTGTCGCCCGCGATCGAGTAGGCGAACTCGTCGGTGCGGGCGATGCCGCGCAGCGACGCTCCCGCGCGGAGGAGGTCGGCGACGGCCGGGGCGGTGGCCTTCTCGGGACGCGCCTCCTCGAGGAACGTCGGGTTGCCCGCGCCGATGCGGAACCCCGCGATCGCGAACAGATCCTTGACGGCGACGGTGAGTCCCGCGAGCGGACCCTCCCACGCGCCCTGCAGGAACGGATCGCCGACGCTGCGCCAGATCGTGCGGTCGAGCGCGGGGGTGCGGGGCGTCACGTGGGCCGCGATGATGAGCCAGCGCCCGTCGACCCGCTGCCACACCTGCGTCTGCAGCCCCCGGCCACCGCCGCGGAACGCCGACACCGAGACGAGCAGGGCGACGTCGCCGTCGGTGCTCGCGGCTGGGGCGATGGATGCCGCGGCCTCGCGACCGGCCGCCTCGTCCGGGGAGCCGGATGCCGCGGCCTCGCCGCCGCGGGCGAGCGGACGGTAGTGCACCTCGGCGATCTCGCGCGGGGGAACGCCGCCGCGCAGCGCGCGGAACCCGCTGATCGCGTCGTGTCCGACGAGGAGCCCCGCGGTGTCGCCGCGGAGCGTGTCGTCGCCGGGGGCGAAGAACGCGTCGAGGGCGTCGAGGTCGTTGGCGACGATCGCCCGCTCGTACGCGTCGAACGCCTCCCGCAGGTCGCCCGGGATAGTGGCATCCGTCACCGTCGGTCACTCCTCGATGCGTCGCTGAAGGTTGAGTGTCCAAGACACGCGGATGCTCGCGCGACCCATCCGCGTGTTTTGGACACTGAACCACGAACTTGTTGCCGCGGAACGATGCCGGGCGCGGCGCCGGCGGCGTCCGCGGCCTCGGCACGGGCGAGGGCGGCGGCGAGCGCGGGGGTCATGCGGCACCCCCGTCGCCGGCCAGCGCCACCGGCTCCACGGCAGCGACCCCGGCGAAGTCCGCCTCGCGGATGCGGGCGTGGACGCCCGACACGATGTCGACGACCTGCGAGATGTCGAAGTCGGTCGCGGCGCTGAGGTACGCGTAGGCGAGGTGCTCGTCCATGCCCCAGCGGCCGCCGAGCAGCGACAGCGACGCGCGGACGCACGCGCGCATCGCGGCATCCAGGTCGGGATCCATCCCGGTCGGCACGAGGTACTCGGGTGTGCGGACGAGCGGGCCGGTGACGTTCCCGAACGCCGCGCGAGCGGCATCCGCGGGGATCACCTCGAAGCGCAGCGTCGCCCGGAGCGACGCCTCGAGCGCGGTGAGCGCGACCTCCCCGTCGCCCTGCGCGAAGTGCGGGTCACCGACGTACGCGAGCGCGCCCTCGACCTGCACGGGGAGGAACAGCGTCGTCCCCTCCACGAGCAGGTTGATGTCGATGTTGCCGCCGTGGGTTCCGGGCGGAACGGAGTGCGGGCGCTCGTGCCCCGCGACCGCGACGCCCATCGTCCCGAGGAACGGCGCGAGCGGGAACGCCACCACCGGGTCGGAGCCGTCCGCGAGGGGCAGTGTGCCGTACAGCGCCCCGTCGCGTTCGGCGACGGAGGCGAACACGCTGACGTTGCGCTCCCCCCGGGGCAGTTCGCCCACGAGCGCCCCCTTGCCGTGCCGGTTCGAGATCACGCCGTACGGCACGCGCGGGGCGAGCGTCTCGACCGTGATCTTCAGCAGATCGCCGGGGTGCGCGCCGCGCACGTGCACGGGACCGACGACGACGTGCGGACCGTCCGCCCTCACGTCACGGGGGACGGATACCGCGATCTCGATCGCGTCATCGAGCACCTGCTCCGCCGGAACACCGTGCGACGCGAAGTACGCCGCCGGGTCCTTGCCCTGATCGTCGAGGATGCCCTCGTGGCTCACGGTGTCGAAGGTCACGGTCTCCCCCGACGCGATCTCGAGCACCGCCGTGTCGGCCGCGCAGGGCAGCCGCCCCCACAGCACCGTCTCGGGCGTCGCGCGGACGTAGTGATCGCCGGGGATCGGGCCGACGCCCGGCTGCAGGATCGGCACCGCGCTCATGCCTCGACCACCGTGGTCACCAGCTCGCGCCCCGCGCGGAGCGTCACGGGCTCGCCGCGGCGGAACACCGACTCGCCGCGCAGCCATGTCTCGCGCACGACACCGGTGAGCGTCTGCCCGTGCCACGGCGAGACCGGGTTGCGGTATTCGAGGGCCGTGGCATCCACCACGAACTCCTCGTCGGGAGCGAACGCCACCAGGTGCGCCGGAGCGCCGGGCGCGATGACGCCGAGGCCCGCAAGTCCGGCGATGCGCGCGGGTCCGGTGGTCACGAGCGGCAGGAGGTCTTCGAGCGGGATGCCACGCCCCCGCGCCGCGGTGTGGACCGACGACAGGCCGGTCTGGAGTCCCGCGATCCCGCCCCAGGCCAGCCCGAAGTCGGGGTTGGACTTCAGCTCCACCGTCGCGGGCGAGTGGTCGCTGACGATGGCGTCGATGGTGCCGTCGACCACCCCCGCCCACAGCAGGTCACGGTTCGCGGCGCCGCGGATCGGCGGGCAGCACTTGAACGCCGCGGCACCGTCGGGCACCTCGGCGGCGTCCAGCGTGAGGTAGTGCGGGCACGTCTCGACGGTCAGGCGCACGCCCGCGGCCTTCGCGGCACGGACGTCGTCCAGCGCCTCGCCGTCGGACACGTGCACGATGTGCGCGCGGGCACCGGTGCGGCGAGCGGTCTCGATGACCCGGCGGATGGCCGCGCGCTCGCTGACCGGCGGGCGGCTGGCTTCGAAGTCGGCGTAGTGCGGGCCGAGGGCGCCGTCGGCGTGCAGGTGCGCAGGGTCCTCGGCGTGCACGATCAGCAGGCCGTCGAACTCGGCGAGCTCGACGAGGCACGCCTCGAGCTGCTCGGCATCCAGGTGTCCGAATTCGTCGATGCCGCTCGGCGACAGGAAGCACTTCACCCCGACGACCCCGGCATGCGACAGCGCGCGCAGTGACCCGAGGTTCTCGGGGACCGCCCCTCCCCAGTACGCCACGTCGACGGCGAGCTTCCCGACGGCGGCGGCACGCTTGGCATCCAGGGCTTTGGGGGTCGTCGTGACCGGCGAGCTGTTCAGCGGCATGTCGACCACGGTCGTCACTCCTCCGGCCGCGGCGGCCGCGGTGCCGGTGGCAAAGCCCTCCCACTCGGTGCGTCCGGGTTCGTCGAGGTGCACGTGGGAGTCGACGAGGCCCGGCAGCAGCACGGCGTCGTCGGGCAGCACGCGGTCGGCCATCGGGTCGAAGACGGTCACGTCCGTGATGCGACCCTCGTCGATCACGACGGTCGCGGGGACGAAACGCCCGTCCACGAACGTGCGGCGGGCGGCGATCCTGGTGCTCATGCCGATCACGCTAAAGGCCCCGCGTTTCGCCGATGTAACCGTCATCAACATTTGCGGGAACAGGTGAGGGCGTGTGGGGCGCTGGATGTGGCCCCGGGGCCACGAACGACGCCCCGGGGCCACGAACAACGCCCGGCGACCGCTCTCCAACCCCAGCGCTCTCGGAACGTACGCCCGCCCCGCACCCGAAATGTTCCCCACAGCAACATCGCGGACACATCCGGCCACAGCCCCGTAACGCGGCGCCCGTAGCGTTGCGGCCATGCACCTCACCGCCTTCAACGCGGCCTCTGCGGCCGACGCGACGGACGTCGTCCGCGTCTGGGCCGACATCCCCGGGTGGGTCGACGCCGTCGTCGCCGGTCGCCCCTACGCGGACGTCGATGCCCTCGCCGCCTACGCCGGAGACCTCGCCGCCACCTGGGCCCCGGAAGACCTCGAGCAGGCCCTGCACGCCCACCCGCGCATCGGCGCGAGGGTGTCGGGCGAGAACGCCGAGGCCGTGGCATCCCGTCGCGAACAGGCCGCGATGACCACCGCCGCCGATGACGACGTCGCCGCGATCGCCGCCGGCAACGCCGCCTACGAGGAGCGATTCGGTCGCGTGTTCCTCATCCGCGCGGCGGGGCGGACGCCGGGCGAGATCCGCGCGGAACTCGAGCGGCGCCTCGGCAACGCCCCCGACGCCGAGACCCTCGAGGCGACGCGGCAGCTCGCCGAGATCGCGCTGCTGCGCCTGCGGACGACCCTCGCGGACGACGCCCCCGACGAACCGGAGCCCGCCGAATGACGCACCTCACCACGCACGTCCTGGATGCCGCGACCGGCACGCCCGCGGCCGGTGTCGGCGTGACACTGGCGCACCTCGACGGCGCCATGATCGCCGAGGGCGTCACCGACGCCGACGGACGCCTCGCGCTCGGCCCCGACCGCCTCGACGACGGCGACTACGCGCTCACGTTCGGGACGGGGGCGTACTTCCGCTCGCGCGGCGTCCCGTCGTTCCACCCCGTCGCGACGGTCGCGTTCACCGTGAGCGGCGCGGGTCACCTGCACGTGCCGCTGCTGCTGAGCCCGTTCGCGTACTCGACCTACCGCGGCAGCTGAGGAGGAGCCATGAAGGTCATCGTCATCGGCGCGGGCATCGGCGGGACCTCCGCCGCCCTCGCGCTGCTCAAGCTCGGCCACGAGGTCGTCGTTTACGACCGCATGCGCGAGAACCGCCCGGTCGGCGCCGCACTGTCGCTGTGGTCGAACGGCGTGAAGGTGCTCAACTGGCTCGGACTCGGCGCCGAAGTCGCCGCGCTCGGCGGCCAGATGGACGACATGGCCTATTACGACGGCCACACCGGCGAGGAGATGTGCCGGTTCAGCCTGGCATCCGTCACCTCTCAGACCGGGCAGCGGCCCTACCCGGTCGCGCGCGCCGATCTGCAGGCGCTGATGATGGATGCCGTCGGCCCCGGCCGCATCCACCTCGGGATGCAGCTCGTCGAGGTCTCCGACGACGGCGAGACCGTCACCGCCACGTTCGCCGACGGTTCGACCGACACGGCCGACCTCCTCATCGGCGCCGACGGGGCTCGGTCGCTCGTGCGGGACTACGTCACCGAGCCCACCGGCATCCGTCCCGAGAGGCGCTACTCCGGTTACGTCAACTACAACGGCCTGGTGCCCGCCGACCCCCGCATCGGACCGCCGCACCAGTGGACGACCTACGTCGGCGACGGTAAGCGCTGCGCCGTGATGCCCGTCGCCGGCGACCGCTTCTACTTCTTCGTCGACGTTCCGGGACCCTCGGGCGTGCTCGAGGACCGCTCGGCCGCGCTCGAGGCCGCGTTCGGGGCGTGGGGCGCGCCGGGTGTCCGGGCGCTCCTGGAGACAATCGACCCCGACGCCTCGCTCAACCGCGTCGAGATCTGGGACATCGACCCGTTCCACACCTGGGTGCGCGGGCGCGTGGCGATCCTCGGGGATGCCGCGCACAACACCGCCCCCGACATCGGGCAGGGCGCGTGCTCGGCGCTGGAGGACAGCTTCGCCCTCGGCATCGTGTTCGCCACCACGACGCTCGGCGTCGAGGATTCGCTGAAGCGGTACGAACGCATCCGCACCGAGCGCGCCGGCGACCTCGTGCTGCGGGCCCGCAAGCGGGCGCACGAGACGCACGCGTTCGACGTCGAGGCCACGCAGGCCTGGTACGACGGCCTCCGCCGCGAGGACGGCACCGGCGTCATCCGCGGCATCGTCGGCAACATCGAGGGCAGCCCCGTGGAGCTCGGCGCGTCGGTGCTGCGCTGACGTCGGAGGGCGCCCGGCTCCGAGTCGGCGCGGGCCGAACTCCTGAGAAGTCGGGCGGTTCTGCGGCATCCGGCCCGCGAATTCGCGGGAGCGCCCCCGTCTGACGAGGGAAACTCAGGAGTTTCGCACTGGCGTCGACCTCGGCGCGGCAGTCATGCGCTCAGCGCGGCCTTTGATTCGGTGTCCGAGACACGCGGATGCCACGGACGACGGTCCGCGTGTCTTGGACACTCAACCGGGGTGCGGTACCGACGCGTGGACGCGCGCGCGGGTCAGACCCGCGCCGGGTCACACGTGGAAGACCGTGTGGACGTCGCCGCCGAGCACCTGGCGACCGCCGAGGGCGTCGATCTCGAGCAGCACCGCGGTGCCGGTGACCTCGCCGCCCAGGCGGGCGACGAGAGCGCGGCCGGCCTCGAGCGTGCCACCGGTCGCGAGCACGTCGTCGAGCAGCAGCACGCGCGTTCCGTTCGGGATGTCGTCGTGCATCTCGATCTCGGCGGTGCCGTACTCGAGGGCGTAGGAGACGGATGCCGCGGGCCTCGGCAGCTTGCCCGCCTTGCGGATCGGCACGAGCCCCACGCCCGCCGCGATGGCCGCGGCTCCGGCGAGGAGGAACCCGCGCGCCTCGATGCCCGCGACCACGTCGAAGCGGCCCGCGAAGGGCTCGAGCAGCGCGTCGATCGTGGCGCGCAGGGCCGTGGCATCCGCCAGCAGAGGCGTGATGTCGCGGAACGTCACCCCCGGCTCGGGGTAGTCGGGGATGCTGCCGATCAGCGATTCGGCGCGGGAGAGAGCGGAGGCGTCGGGCACCGTCCCAGCCTAGACGCGGGCGCACCGACCGCGCCGAGTGTCCAGAACACGCGGATGCCACGCGGCGCCGTCCGCGTGTCGTGGACACCGAACCCCTCACTGCGCCCGGTCACCCACGCGCGTGTCCAGGACACGCCGTAAGCCCGCGGGCCGATGCGGCGTGTCTTGGACACTCGATCCGCGGCCCCTCGCCCCACTGCAAGCGCTTGCACTACCCTGGATCCCATGACTTTCACGCAGCAGGACGCGCGCCCCGAACTCGAGTCCGCTCCCGGGTCCGAGTGGTGGCGGACGGCCGTCATCTACCAGATCTACCCCCGCTCGTTCGCCGACGCGTCGGGTGACGGACTGGGCGACCTGCCCGGCGTCACCGCGCACCTCGACGACCTGAAAGAGCTCGGAGTGGATGCCATCTGGCTGAGCCCCTTCCAGCGGTCGCCGCAGAAAGACGCGGGGTACGACGTCGCCGACTACCGCGACGTCGACCCGATCTTCGGCACCCTCGCCGACTTCGACGCGATGCTCGCGGGTGCGCACGAGCGTGGCATCCGGGTGATCGTCGACCTCGTGCCGAACCACTCCAGCGACCAGCACGTGTGGTTCCAGGAGGCGCTGAAGGCCGCCCCCGGCAGCCCCGAGCGTGCGCGCTACATCTTCCGCGACGGCAAGGGCGAGAACGGCGAGCTGCCCCCGAACAACTGGGAGTCCGTGTTCGGCGGCGGCATGTGGAAGCGCGTGACCGAGGCCGACGGCACCCCCGGCCAGTGGTACCTGCACATCTTCGACGAGTCGCAGCCCGACTTCGACTGGACCAACCCCGAGGTGCGCGCGGAGTTCCGCGACATCCTGCGGTTCTGGCTCGACCGGGGGGTCGACGGGTTCCGCGTCGACGTCGCGCACGGTCTCATCAAGGCCGCGGGGCTCCCCGACTTCACACCCGACCCCGAGGGCGGCTCGATGGGCGGCGACGCCGCCGGCGTGCCGTACTGGGGTCAGCCCGGCGTGCACGAGGTGTGGCGCGAGTGGCACGAGGTGCTCGCCGAGTACGACGGCGACCGCGCGCTGTGCGCCGAGGCGTGGCTCCCGACCGTCGCGCAGACGGCGCTGTGGGTGCGCCCCGACGAGATGCACCAGGCCTTCAACTTCGCGTATCTCGAGACGAAGTGGGATGCCGAGGCCCTCCGCGACGTGATCACCGACTCGCTCCACGAGTACGCCGCCGTCGGCGCGCCGAGCACGTGGGTCCTGTCGAACCACGACGTCGTGCGCCACGCGTCGCGCCTGGCTCTCACGGCTGAGAACCCGCAGGGCGCCGGCATCGGCCCGAAGTCCCCCGGCAAGCCCGACCCCGTGAAGGGTCTGCGTCGCGCCCGCGCGGCGACGTCGCTCATGCTCGCGCTGCCCGGCTCGTCGTACCTGTACCAGGGCGAGGAGCTCGGCCTGCCCGAGGTCATCGACCTGCCCGACGACGCCCGTCAGGACCCGACGTGGTTCCGCACGAACGGCGAGCGCTACGGCCGCGACGGCTGCCGCGTCCCGATCCCGTGGACCGCCGACGCTCCCGCCTACGGCTTCAACGACACCGGCGCCGCCTGGCTGCCGCAGCCCACCGAGTGGGCGGAGCTTGCACGGGACGTGCAGCGTGAGGACCCGGCATCCACTCTGTCGCTCTACCGTTCGCTGCTCGCCGAGCGCCGCGCGCACGGCCTGGGCGCGGGGTCGCTGGAGTGGCTCGACGGGTACGGCGACGACGTCGTGGCGTTCCGCAACGGACCCGTCACCGTGATCGCCAACCTCGGTGACGCGGCGGTGGACCTGCCGGCCGGCGACGTCCTCGTCGCGAGCGGACCGCTGGACGGCGACACGCTCCCGACCGACACGACCGTCTGGATCGCCGCGGCCTGAGCCGCCGGCATCCGGGATCCGCGAGACCGTGGTCGGCATCGACGAGGTCGCCCGCCGGGCGGGCGTGTCGACGGCCACGGTCTCGCGGGCCCTCAGCGGGCGCGGGCCGGTCTCGCCGGCGACCCGGGAGCGCGTGCAGGCCGCCGCGGACGAGCTGGGGTACGTCGTCTCGGCTCCCGCGTCGGCGCTCGCCACCGGACGCACGCGCGCGATCGGCGTGGTCGTGCCGTTCCTGGACCGCTGGTTCTTCAGCACCGTGCTGGCCGGGATCTCCGACGCGCTCGTGCGCCGCGGCTACGACATCACGCTCTACAGCGTCAGCGGCGAGCGCGCAGAACGCCGCCGCGTGTTCGACGACCACCTGCGCCGCCGTCGCATCGACGGGGTGATCACGATCGCCCTCGAGCTGGACGGCGGCGAGTCCGCGCTGCTCCGGGGTCTCGGCATCCCGATCGTGGCGATCGCCGGGCCGACTCCGCTGCTCACGACCCTCACGGTCGACGACCTCGCCGTGGGGCGGCTCGCCACGCGGCACCTGCTCGACCTCGGACACCGCCGCATCGCGCACATCGGCGCGGACGCGACGACCGACGCCGTGTCGTCGGTCCCGTCCCTGCGTCGGCGCGGGTTCACCGAGGAGATGGATGCCACCGGCGCCACGCCGCAGTACACCGCCGGCGACTTCACGATCGAGGGGGGATCCGCGGCGGCGCGGGATCTGCTCGAGAGCGCCGACCGCCCGACGGCGATCTTCGCGGCGTCGGACGAGATGGCGATCGGCGCCGTGCTCGCCGCCCGGGAACTCGGGCTGCGCGTGCCCGAGGACGTCTCGATCATCGGTGTCGACGGCAACGACCTGGGCCGCTGGTTCGGCCTCACCACGATCGACCAGTTCGCCCGCGGCCAGGGCGAGCGCGCGGCCGAAGCCGTGCTCTCGGAACTCGACGGCGCCGAGCCCGTCACGCGCCGCGGCACGCTGCCGTTCGCGCTGCTCGAGCGCGGTTCGACGGCGGCGCCGCCGAGCTGCTGAGGCCGCGGCGGGGCGCGGCATCCGGCACAACTCCTGCATTCCGCGGCTGACGGACCCGCAGAGGCGGAGCAGGATGCCATTCCGCCGGAGTTGTGCGCGGCCCCAGGCCCCGCCCGCGCGCCCGGCACAACTCCTGCACACCCCGCGCGCCAGGCCGCGTCGGAGCACCGGCGCCCCGGAACCGCAGGAGTTGTGCGCGCCCCGCACCGGCGGATGCGGCCGGTCAGCACCGCGGCGGATGCAGCGTGTCAGCGCTGCGAGGCCGCCAACGATCCGGTCGTGCTCGCGGCCGCCGGGTCGTAGATCAGGCACAGGATCTCGCGGTCGCCCTGCGCCCAGGTGTCGGCGGTCGGCGAGACGTAGGAGTAGTCGAGGGCCGAGTCGGCGTACGGGATGCCGACGAAGTCGCCGAACACCGCACCGCACCGATCGGTCGCCTGAGTCTGCAGCGCGTCGTCGCCCGGGAAGGTTCCGTCGTCGACCAGGAACGACGAGAACACCTCGTAGGTGTGGGGCTGGGCGCAGTCCAACACGTTGTCGCTGGTGATGAAGCCGCTGGCCACGTCGTCGAGGCACGAGCCGACCGGGAGGGCGAACGACTCATCGGGCTGTGCGGGATCCTCGGCCTGGGTGGAGGTCTCGTCGCTGGGCGGGACGAACGGATCCGCCGAGGAGCCCACACTGGACGAGGTTGCCGCCGCGAACGTGAAGAAGAGGAAGAGACCGATGGCGGCGAGGACGGTCAGCACCATCATGACTGCGCCCACAACGATGCCGCCGATCGCGAGGCCGCGGCCCTTCTCCCCCGTCCGCTTCACCTGCGCGAGGGCCACGGAGCCGGCGACGATACCGCCGATCGGGAACACGAACCCGAGGACCAGGGCCACGATCGCAACCGTGTTCGTCCGCTGCGGTGCGCCCGGAACCGGGGCAGGAGCGCCGTACCGGAGGTCCGGAGGAACCGGCGCGGACCCGACCGGCGGGGCGGGGTATGCAGCAGCAGAAGCCGTCGGGTCGCCCGCGATCGGGGCGGCGGCGGGTTCGGGAACGACTCCGTCCGGGACGCCCCCGACCAGGACCCCCTGTTGCGCCAGTCGCACCCCGGCCAGGTGCGCCGCGTCGCGGACGACATCGCCCGCCTTGGCCGCGCCGATGGCCCCGCCCTTGAAGAAACCCCCGACCGCGGAGTGCTCGAACGCGGCCAGGGTGCCCTCGGCATCCGGGGTGAAATGCACGTCGAACCGCACGTGCATGTCCTGCCCGGCGAACGCGCCCGCGACGATCGTCGTGCCGAGGCTCCCGCGCGAGACGTCGAGCGAACCGCCGGCCGTCGGCTGTACGGTGAAGCCCTGCTCGGCCAACGCGGAGCCGACGGCATCCCGTGCCTGGTCCAACGGAAGAAGAAGACGCAGCTCTGCGGTCGCCACGGGTGCCCCCTGATCTCGTCACCCCGCAGGTGACATGGTCGCGATCAGGCTATCGCCCTGCGGTCAGCGGATCCGGCCGACCAGATCGTCGCGTGTCAGGGTGTCGGCCTCGCCGAGGACGGCGCGGGCCGCGTCGCGAGCGTCCTCGACGTTCCACAGCAGCACCCCGACCACGCGCTCGTCGTCGAGGTAGTAGACGACACCGCGGTCGGTGTCGATCCAGTCCTCGACCGTCTCGAGCGACGCATCGAGCGTGCCGACGGCTTCGTAGCGGATGCCGAACACGGCCGAGTAGTAGTACGGCGTGTGCGTGTACGCCTCGGCGGCACCGGCGAGATTCCGGCCGACGGCACGGCCCATCTCGTTGGCGTTGTCGACGTGCTCGACGCGGCGACGACCGAGCAGTCGGTCGGGGTAGCTCGCGACATCGCCGGCGGCCCACACGTCGTCGGCCGACGTCCGCAACTGGGCGTCGACCACGATCCCGTCGTCCACGGTGAGTTCCGCGGCTTCGGCGAGGTCGGTCGCGACCTCGATGCCGAGCCCGCTCACCACGGCGTCCGCGCGGACCTCGTCGCCGCCCTCGAGTCGGAGCCGGATGCCATCGGCATCCGCCTCTCCGCCCTCGACCTTCGATCCCGCGACGATCTCGACCCCGGCGTCGCGGAACAGCTTCTCGAACCGCTCCGCGAGCGCGGCCGGGAACACGGCGTCGCCGAGCACGGCGCCGGTGTGGATGAGGACCGTGTCGACGCCGTTCTGGACGAGCGCGGCCGCGAGTTCGGAGCCGATGTACCCGCCGCCCACGACCGCGATGCGCCCGACCTGCTCGGACAGGGCGCGCAGCCGCCGGTAGTCCGCGGCGGTGCGGAAGGTCAGCGCCCGCTCGCCGCCGGAACGATCGTCGATCGGGAGGGGAACGGGGTGCCCGCCAGTGGCGATGAGCAGCTTGCCGTACGTGAACGTTCGGCCGTCGGCATCCACTTCGTGCGCCTCGGGGCGGATCGCCGTCGCCCGCGTGCGCAGCCGGATGTCGGCGCCGGTGTCGTCGGCGGTGCCGAGCGGTACCTTCTCCCACGTGAACTCGTCGTCGGTCCACAGCTTCTTGCTCAGGGCCGGACGCGTGTACGGCTCGTCGACGTCGTCGCTCAGGATGCCGATCGCCCCGTCGGCGTCGAGCTCGCGGATGCCGCGCGCGGCGGTGTCGGCGACCATCCCGCCGCCGACGATGAGGTAGTCGAAGTGTGTCGTGGCCATGCCGCCAGCCTCGCCTCCGCCGCGCCCCGCGCGGGACGGGTGGACAGGGGAGGTGGCATCGGGTAGCGGGTGGGCGGCGCCGGGTTTCAGTGTCCAAGACACGCGGATGCCACGGCGCATCGTCCGCGTGTTCTGGACACTGAACCGCAAACCGCACCGCGCACGGTCGGGCGTTCCCGGGGGCGGAGGTTCGGGTGTCCAGGACACGCCGTATGGCGTCGGGCAGATGCGGCGTGTCTTGGACACTCGCCCGAACCAGTGCACCGGCGCGGCACCACGCCTAGGCTCGAACGCATGAGCGTCGACCTCGAAAGCCTCTACACCGACCTGCACACGCATCCGGAGCTGTCGTTCCAGGAGACGCGGACCGCGGGGGTCATCGCCCGGCACCTCGCCGACCTCGGCCTCCCGGTCGAGGAGGGCGTGGGACGCACCGGCGTCGTCACGCGCATCGACAACGGTCCCGGACCGGTCGTGTGGCTGCGGGCCGACATGGACGGACTGCCCGTCGAGGAGCAGACGGGCCTGCCGTACGCGAGCACCGCGCGCGGCACCGACCCGGCCGGCAACGCGGTCCCCGTGATGCACGCGTGCGGCCACGACATGCACGTCACCGCCCTGATCGGCGCGCTCGAGCGCCTCGTCGCGACGACCGACGAGTGGTCGGGCACGATCGTCGCGGTGTTCCAGCCCGCCGAGGAGTACGGCGCCGGGTCGCAGGCGATGATCGCCGACGGCGTCCTCGACCGGTATCCGCGCCCCGACATCGTGCTGGGCCAGCACGTCACGCCCCTCCCCGCGGGCACGATCGGCGTGCGCCCGGGCACGCAGATGGCGGCATCCGACGGGCTCACCGTCGTGCTGCACGGCCGTGGCGGACACGGGTCGCGCCCCCACTCCACGATCGACCCGGTCGTCATGGCGGCGGCGACCGTCATGCGGTTGCAGACCGTCGTGTCGCGCGAGGTGGACCCGCGCGACGTCGCGGTCGTCACGGTCGGCTCGATCCACGCGGGCCTGAAGAACAACATCATCCCCGCCGAGGCGAAGCTCGAGCTGAGCCTGCGCTACCCCGATGACGAGGCCCGCGCCCGGGTCATGAGCAAGGTCGAGCGGATCATCCGCGCCGAGGCCGAGGCATCCGGAGCCGAGAAGACCCCGACCATCACGACCGACCACACCCTGCCGCCCACGATCAACGATCCGGATGCCACCTCCCGCCTGACCGCGGCCTTCCGTCGGGCGTTCGGCGAGGGCAGCGTCGTCGACCCCGGCATGTTCACCGGCAGCGAGGACGTGTCGTGGTTCGCGCGCGAGTCCGGCGCCCCGCTCGTGTTCTGGTTCTGGGGCGGCGTGGATCCGCAGACCTTCGCGGATGCCGTGGCCGGCGGCACGGTCGAACGGGACATCCCGACCAACCACTCGCCGTTCTTCGCCCCCGTGATGCAGCCGACCATCGACCGCGGCGTCGAGAACCTCGTGGTCGCGGCGCGGGAATTCCTGGACTGATCAGCCCGTCCGTGTGAGGGTGGGAGGAACCTCGGGGGGCCGTCCATGACCATCACGCAGAACGAAACCGACGAGAACGCCCTGCTTCCGGGCGCCGAGATCGTGGTCGGCATCCGGTCGCTCCTGGTCTGGGCCATCGTGGCGGCGACCATGCTGGCTGTGTTCTTGCAGGGCGGCATGAGCAGCTGCTCGGGTGGTGTCACCGGCAGCGGCGGCTTCCTCGACGCCACCGGACGACCGACCGACGTCACCCCGATGTGCGGCTCGGTCACGGTGAGCGCGCACCCCCTCGTGTACGTCGCGATCGGCGTGATCGTGCTGTTCTCGCTGACGAGGATCCTGGGCCGTGCCGACACCGTCGCGTGCGCGCTCGGCATCCTCCACAACGCCCGCCTGGTGATCGTGGTGCTCACCCTCGTCACGTTCGTCGTCGGGCACTGGGCGATCTCCACGCTGCACGTCGAGGACTGGAACAACTACTCCCTGTTCGCTCCCGTCCCCTTCGCGAGCTTCGACATCTCGACACGGCCGATGGGCGCGACCGGCTGAGCCGCCCCACGACGATTGACGCCCCTCTCCGACTGCTCGGGGAGGGGCGTTTCGTGTTCGACGAAGGATCACGGACCTCCCTCTCCGCATGGTCGTGCGCAGGCTCGCTCGTCCCCCGTCAAGCTAACGAGACGTGATAGCGGTTTCAATAAGTACTTGATAACGCTTTCAGAATCCGTTAGCGTCCCTCTCGTTCGACACGACGGAGAGACGAATGACGACGATGCACCCCGCCCCCACCGACGCGGCCCCGGCCCCGCGCCTCGCGTGGGGCACCGACCTCGTGGCGCTGACGTTCCAGTGGGACGACGACGCGCCCGTGGTCTGCGCGGCGATCCGCCTCGCCGGTCGCGACCTGCCGATCCACCGCATCCCGTTCGTCGAGGTGCTCACCGCGGACGCCGGCCACCGCCCCGCCTCCGGACGCCTCGCCCACACCGAACTCGGTCTGCGGATGCGCTACGTCGACCACACCGAGACCGTCCGCGACGGCGTGCACACCCTCGTCATCCGGCAGCGCTCGGGAGACCTGGAGGCGACTCTCACGCTCACCACCCGCGAGGGCGTGGCCGCGATCTCCAGCACCGTCGCCCTCACCAACGTCGGCACGGGTCGCGTCGCGCTCCGGTCGGTCGCCTCCTGGGCTGCCGGATTCACCGACCCCGGCGCGACCGACGACGCGTTCGCAGGCTGGGAGCGCCTGACGGGTGAGAGCGACTGGCTCGGCGAGGGGCGGTGGACGCGTACTCCTCTGCGCGGCCCGGACTTCGTGCCCCTCGCCGAGCACCTCACCGGGCACAATCCGCGCGGCGCCCTCACCGCCGTGTCCACGGGGACGTGGTCCACGGCGAAGGCCCTGCCGACGGGCGTGCTCGAGTCGCGCACGACCGGTCTCGCCCTCGCCTGGCAGATCGAGCACAACGGCGCGTGGCGCTGGGAGATCGGCGAAGACACCGCGGGCGGCTACCTCGCCCTCGCCGGACCCACCGACGCCGACGCGGCGTGGACCCACGTCCTCGAGCCCGCCGATTCGTTCACGAGCTTGCCCGCAACGGTCGCCTTCGCCCCGGATGCCACCGGCGCGGTGTCGGCGATGACCGACCACCGCCGCGCGACGCGGCGCCCGCACCCCGACAACGCCGCGATGCCCGTGGTCTTCAACGACTACATGAACACCCTCGACGGCGACCCCACCACCGAGAAGCTCCTCCCCCTCATCCGCGCCGCGGCCGAGGTCGGCGCCGAGGTGTTCTGCATCGACGCCGGGTGGTACGACGACTCCGGACACTGGTGGGACTCCGTCGGCGAGTGGATGCCATCGACCACCCGTTTCCCGGGCGGCCTCGTCGAGGTCATCGACGCGATCCACGCCGAGGGCATGGTGGCCGGGCTCTGGCTGGAGCCGGAGGTCGTCGGCATCCGGAGCCCCCTCGCCGACCGGCTGCCGGCCGAAGCCTTCCTGCAGCGCCACGGTCAGCGCGTCGTCGAGCACGACCGCTTCCACCTGGATCTGCGTCACCCCGCCGCCCGCGCGCACCTCGACGGCGTCGTGGATCGGCTCGTTGCGGACTTCGGTCTCGGGTTCTTCAAGATGGACTACAACATCAACCCCGGCCCGGGGACGGATCGGGACGCCGACAGCGTCGGTGACGGACTGCTCGGCCACAACCGCGCGGTGCTGGACTGGCTGGACGGTGTGCTCGACCGGCATCCGACCCTCGTCATCGAGAACTGCAGCTCGGGCGCAATGCGCATGGACTACGCGATGCTGTCACGGCTGGCGATGCAGTCGACCTCCGACCAGCAGGACTTCCGCAAGTACCCGCCGATCGCGGCCGCGGCCCCGATGGCGATCCTGCCCGAGCAGGCGGCGAGCTGGGCGTACCCCCAACCCGAGATGGATGCCGAGGAGTCGGCGTTCTGCCTCGTCACCGGCCTCCTCGGCCGCTTCTACGTCTCGGGTCACCTCAACCGGATGACGCGCGCGCAGCGCCACCGGGTCGCCGAAGCGATCACGGTCGCGAAGGAGCTGCGCGCCGAGATCGCCGGCTCCCACCCGCACTGGCCGCTCGGCCTGCCCGGCTGGGACGACCCCTGGATCGCGCTCGCCCTCCGCGGTTCCGAGGGCGATCTCGTCTCGGTCTGGCGCCGAGGCGACGACGCATCCGTGACGCTGTCCTTCCCCCACCTCGTCGGTCGCGACGTCGAGGTGACCCCGGTCTTCCCCCTGGACCTCCCGACCTGGCGCACCGAATGGGATGCCGCGACGGGAACCCTGCACGTGCGCGCCGGTGATGCCCGTATCTCCGCGCGTACTCTCCGGCTTTCGACCCGACCCGCCCCGGTCGACGAAGGCTTCGGCACCGGATCAGACTGATCACATCAACAAGGAGCAATTCAATGAAGAAGCGGTTCTTCGCTACGACGGCCGTCGCCGCCGTGGCAGCCCTCGCCCTCGCCGGCTGTTCGGACCCCGGCGCCGGCGGTGGCGGCAACGCGGGTCCCTCGGACTGGCCGGCACAGGACACCAAGCTCGACGGCACGACCCTCACCATCTGGGCCGCGCAGAACTCGAACAAGGTCCCCGACAGCGTCGTCAAGGGATTCGAGGCGGCCACCGGCGCCACGGTGGACGTCGTGACCATCCCCGACCCGTACGAGCAGAGCGTGCAGACGAAGGTCGCGACAGGCGACAAGCCCGACCTCGCCTTCTGGCAGCCCACGGCCTCACAGCTGACGGCACTGAACGCCTCGACCAACCTCCAGCCGCTGGACGGCGCACCCTTCATCGACGCCTACACGCCCGAGCTGAAGGACATCACCGGCATCCTCAACGGGACGCGGTACGCCGCGCTCATCACCACTCCGGCGGTCGAGGGCGTCTACTACAACAAGGAGGTGTTCGCGAAGGCGGGCATCACCAAGACCCCCGGGAACTGGGACGAGTTCCTCGCCGACGCGCGGCAGCTCAAGGCCGCGGGCGTCACCCCGTTCTTCGACTTCGGCGGCGGGACGCCCTGGGCCACGCAGTGGTGGGTGCAGGTGCAGCTCGCGGATGCCGCGAAGGCGGGGCTCTGGGATCGCGTGAACAAGAACGAGGAGAAGTTCACCGACCCCACGATCCAAGGCGCGATCGACACCTACCAGGGCCTCATCCAGGAGGGCCTGTTCAACGCGAACCTCACGACCGCGAAGTTCGAGGACCAGGGTCCGGCGTTGCTGTCTGGTCAGGCGGCCATGGCCGTGCAGGTGAACTCGTTCTTCGGTCAGCTGCAGTCGCTCGCCGACACCAAGGAGCTGAACGAGAAGATCGGCTTCTTCCCGATCTCCCCCAAGGGCAACGTCGGCACCTTCATCCCCGACCAGTCGAACGCCCTCGTGGCGTTCAAGACGGGGGATGCCAAGCGCGAAGCCGCCGCACGCCAGCTGCTGTCGTACTGGCTCGGCGACGGATACAGCGACTTCGTCCAGGCGCAGAAGACGGTCTCGCTGCAGAGCAACGTGAAGTCGTCCTCGGACGTGCCGCAGGCGCTGCTCGACGTGAGCGGCTCCCTCGGAGACTCGGTCGGATCGATGCAGGCACTCGCCGTCGCGAACCCCGACCTGTACCTCAACCTCGGTGACATGATCCAGGGCACCAAGACGCCCACGCAGGTCGCCGAAGCCACCCAGAAGCAGTTCGCCGAGCTGGCCAAGGCCATCGGGGCGCCCGGCTTCTGATTTCCCTCGGGGCGCCGGGACCCGACCCGGCGCCCCTCTCCCGGGAGGAACGACCCATGACATCCACTCTCGAGCGTCCCCACACGGTGACGCCGCCACCGCGTCCGACGCGGTCCGCCCCGCGCGGTCGGCAAGCGAAGGACCACCCCCTGCGGTTCCTGATCCCCGCACTGGCGGTCCTGGTGGTGTTCTTCGCCGTTCCCACCGTCTTCAACTTCGTCTACGCCTTCACGAACTGGTCGAGCTTCAAGAGCTCGATCGACTTCATCGGCACCGACAACTTCGTCTCGCTCTTCTCCAACGGCTCGCTCGTCAACGCGCTGTCGGTGACGTTGATCTACGCCGTGCTGGTCGCGATCTTCCAGAACCTCTTCGGTCTGGGACTCGCCCTGCTCCTCGAGCGCGACACCCGGACGAACCGCGCTCTCCGGGTCGCCTTCTTCGTTCCGGTGATCATGTCGGCCCTCGCGGTCGGCTACATCTTCCAGGCCATGCTCAAGCCGGACGGCGCACTCAACGGCATCCTGAGCTTTCTCACCGGCCAGAGCATCGACATCGCCTGGCTCGGCAGCACGACGTGGACGATCGTGGTCGTCGCCCTCATCCACGCGTGGAAGTGGATGGGCCTGTCGATGCTCATCTACCTCGCGGGCCTCAAGACCATCAACGACGACGTCCTCGAAGCCGCGCGCCTGGACGGCGCGGGATGGTGGACGACGTTCCGCGCGATCCGCTTCCCGCTGCTCGCCCCGGCGGTGACTTTCAACGTCGCCACGTCGCTGCTCGGCTCGATGAACGGCTTCGACATCGTCCAGGCGACCACCGCGGGCGGCCCCGGCGGGACCACCGAACTGCTCAACATCTTCATCTTCCGGACCTTCGGTCAGGGCCTGTTCGCCCAGGCCACGACGATGAGCCTCGTGCTGTTCCTCGTGGTCGCGATCCTGGCCTTCCCCGTGATCCGTTTTCTGCGCAAGCGGGAGGACGTGCTGTGACCGAGACCATGACCCTGACGACGGGCCGCGCCCGGCGACTCCCCCGACGCCGATCGCCGATCGGCCGTGCGGTCCAGCCGATCGCCGCGATCATCGTGGCGGTGGTGCTCCTCGGCATCCCGTTCCTGCTCACCGTGCTCACGGCGTCGAAGAGCCAGGCGGAGGCCTTCGTCCCCTCGCTCGCCCTGCCCACGGAGTGGCACCTTCTCGACAACTTCGCGACCGTCATCTCCGACGGCCGCATGATCGCGGCGTTCGGCGGCAGCCTGCTCGTCATGGTGCCGGCGGTGCTCGGCGTGCTGATCCTCGGCTCGATGGCGGCGTGGATCCTCGGGCGGCGCAAGTCCCGGGGACTGGCGTTCGTCTACGCGCTCGCGATCAGCGGCATCGTGCTGCCGCCGGCCGTCGTCACGATCGTGCTGCTGCTGCGCCAGCTGGGTCTGGCGGGCACCCCGGTCGGCATGATCGGGGTGTACATGGGCATGTACATGTCGACCGTGATCTTCTTCGTCACGGGCTTCGTGCGTACGATCCCGGTCGAGCTCGAGGAGGCCGCGCGCGTCGACGGCGCCTCACCGGTGCGGGTGTTCGTGAAGATCATCCTGCCGCTGCTCATGCCGGTGCTCGCTACCGCGACGATCCTCATCTGCCTCTACATCTGGAACGACGTGTTCTACGCGCTGTTCGTCGTGGGCGGCCGACTCGACACCCTGCCGCTGAACCTGTACCAGGTGGCGAGCGCCGGTCTGTATCTTCAGAATTGGCATCTGATCTTCGCCTACATCATCCTGATGAGCCTCCCGCTGCTCATCACGTTCATGGTGGCGCAGCGGAAGATCATCTCGGGCATCACCAGCGGCGCCGTCAAGTGAGAGCGGGCGCCGCACACGGACGGAGCGCAATGGACCCCTCCCGCACGAAACCGGCGACGATCGCCGACGTCGCGGCGCGGGCGGGGGTATCCGTGCCGACGGTGTCGCGGGTGCTGACGGGCGCGGCGCGGGTGAGCCCCGCCAAGCGCGAGGCCGTCGAGGCGGCCATCGCCGCCTTGGGGTTCCGGCCCAGCGCCGCCGCCCGCGTCCTGGCCTCCCGCAAGGCCCAGGTCATCGCGGTGATCGCGGGCGACACGTCGCAGTACGGCTACGCCGAGACCATCCGCGGGATCGAGGAAGCGGCACGCGCCGACGACTACACCGTGATGATCACCGTCGTCGAGAGCACGGACGACGACGAGATCGACCGTGCGATCGCGGCGACGCTCGCCCAGCCGCTGGCCGGGGTGTGCGTGCTGAAGTTCGACCCTCCCGGTGTCGCGGCGCTGCACCGCATCCCTCCGTCGCTGCCGGTCGTCGCCCTGTCCGGCGTCCGCGAGCCGGGGCTCCGCCAGGCGGTCCTCGACGAGTCGCGCGCCGCAGAGGAGCTCACCGATCACCTGCTGGACCTCGGCCACGCGACCGTGCATCACGTCCGGGTGCCGCCGTCGCGGCGCGAGGACGGTCGCACGACGGGCTGGCGTCGGGCGCTCAAGCGCCGCGGCGCGGTCGTCCCGCCGCTGAGCGACGCAACGTGGGATCCCCGTTCGGGCATCGAGATCGGCCGCCGTCTCGCCGACGACCCCTCGGTCACGGCGGTGTTCTGCGGCAACGACGAGATCGCGATGGGAGTGATCCGGGGGATCACGGCATCCGGTCTCCGCGTTCCGAACGACATCTCGGTCGCCGGGTTCGACGATCACCCGCTCGCCGCGCTGTGGTCTCCCCCGCTGACGACCGTGGATCAGGACTTCGCGGGTCTCGGTCGCCGGGGCCTGCAACTGCTGCTCAACGAGATCGCGGGCGAGACGGGCAGGCGTTTCTCGTCCGAGCGTCCCCAGCTGGTGGTGCGCGAGAGCACGGCGCCGCCGCGGTCGACCGCGGTGGTGCGCCGGATCGGCTGACGCCCGCGTTTCAACCCCCCTCTGCGGGCGCGGCCTGCGCGCTACGGTCTCGGGCGTGACGTTCAACGACAACGCCCGCGTCGGCGGCAACTCGGCAAAACGCCGCGGTGGCACCGTGGCCGCCGTCGGCGGCGGCGCGGTGGGCCTCGGCGGCATCGTGGTGCTGCTCATCTCTCTGTTCACCGGAACCGACCTGACGGGACTCATCGGCGGGGGTGGCGCGGCGGGGCCGCAGACCGGCGGCGAGCGCATCGCGAATTGCGAGACGGGCCAGGATGCCAACGCCAACGACGACTGCCGGCTCGCCGCCACGTCGCTCAACCTCGACCAGTTCTGGGGCACGACGGTCGAGGGATACACGAAGCCGCAGCTGATCATCGTCGACGGGTCGACCTCGACGCAGTGCGGCACGGCGTCGAACGCGACCGGGCCGTTCTACTGCCCGCCCGACCAGACGGTCTACATCGACCCGACGTTCTTCGCCGTACTGCGGCAGCAGTTCGACACGAACGCCGGACCCCTCGCGCAGCTGTACGTGCTCGCACACGAGTACGGCCACCACGTGCAGAACCTCATCGGTGTGATGGACCAGTACCCGAACAACGGCACGGGGCCGGCGAGCAACGGCGTCCGCACCGAGTTGCAGGCCGACTGCTTCGCGGGCGCGTGGGTCGCCGACGCCGCCGACCAGGTCGATGAGAACGGCACGCCGTACCTCGAGCCGCCCACGAGCGATCAGATCACCAACGCCCTGGCCGCCGCGGCCGCGGTGGGCGACGACCACATCCAGGCCGAGTCCGGCGGCGTGGTGAACCCGGAGAGCTGGACTCACGGCTCGAGCGAGCAGCGCCAGCGCTGGTTCGAGGCGGGTCGCTCCGGCGGTGTGAACGCGTGCGACACGTTCGCGGTCGCGGCGGGGAGCCTGTAGGCGCAGGCGCCTAGCGTCCGCGCAATGCCTCCCACGCGTCGTGCGCGGCATCCGCGAACGCCTCCACCTCGGGCACGGCCGCGGGGTCGACACAGAAGCCGACGCCCAACCAGCGGTCGTTCGAGATCGCTGCGACCCGCAGGGTGTGGTGCGGGGCGGGTTCGGACGACGTGTAGACGTGCGTCACCCGGCGACCCGCGACGGCGACCGGGACCCGCGGACCCGGGACGTTCGACACCGACAGCGCGAACTCTCGCGGTCCGTCCGCGAGCCCGCGCAGCGCGGTCCCGACGGGTCCGGCCGCGTGGAGCAGGTCGTCGAGCGACCGGGCGTCGCGATCGCGCTTGCGCTCCCGCGTCTGAGCGCTGAGCAGGTCGAGGCGACGCAGGTCGTCGGCTTCGTGCAGGCGCAAGTCGACGTCGACGAAGGAGTCTCGATTGCCCGCGGCCGCGGCATCCTCTCCGGCCTCGTGCAGGCTCACGGGGACCTGCGCGTTCAGGCGGGGCAGATGACCCCGGCGCTCGAGCACCCGACGCACCGCGCCGGCGACGACCGTGAGCAGCACGTCGTTGATGGTCGCGTGTTCGGGACGCGACGCCCCGACCTCGCGCGCCTCGCCGAGCGGCACGTCGGCGAACGCGAGCGCGCGCCGCGCGGTCAACGGGCGGTCGAACGGCGAGCGGGAACCGGGGTGGCCCAGTTCCCGAGCGAGGGTCAGCGGCATCCGCTCCCACTCCCGCCAGCGCGAGGCTCGCGCCTCGGGGTCCCGGATGCCGACGGCGTGCGCC
Organism: Microbacterium sp. T32; assembly: GCF_001619615.1. GTDB lineage: Bacteria > Actinomycetota > Actinomycetes > Actinomycetales > Microbacteriaceae > Microbacterium. The sequence continues at coordinate 31,922 of NZ_LQQP01000013.1, read as the reverse complement.
GGAGCGTCGTGCGGCTCGAAGACCACCGCGTCGAGGAAGCGCACGGCGGTGATGCCGTCGGCCATCGCGTGGTGCAGGCGGATGGCGAGGGCCTCGCGGCCGTCCGCGAGCGGCCCGACGAGGTCGATCGTCCACAGGGGCCGCGCACGATCGAGCGGCTCCGACATGAGCCGCCCGACCACCTCGCGGAGATCCGTCGGGTCAGCAGCGGCAAACCGCCGCACGTGCGCGGCGATCTCCGGCTGCGCGTCCTCCCACGCCGGTGACCCGGAGCCGACGACCCGCTGCAGCGCCCGCGGGAACGCGCTCAGGCGGGAGAGGACGCCCGCACGCACGGCATCGAGATCCAGCGCCGGGCCGGGCTCGAGGAGCAGCAGTTTGAGAGTGTGCCCGCGCACGGCATCCGATTCGAGCGCGAGGATCCGTGCGTCGTCGGTCGAGAGGGGTTCCCCCATGCCGTCAACGGTAGCGGGCGAGGTCAGCCGAGCGGGTACACGCGCAGCGAACCCGCGCTCGCCTCGACGGACAGGTCATCGCCCGCGGGGGCGAGAACGGCGCTGAACACCCCGGCAGAGGACGACAGTTCCAGGACCGGCCCGTCGACGATGATGCGCACCGCCTCGCCGACCGGCACCGCCCACTCCCGCGTTCCCACGCGGACGACGGCATCCGTGTCGCCCTTGTCCACCACTGCGGCCTCCGCCCCGCCCGACCGGACGGTCAGGCGCCCGGCGGGAGCCGACCACTCGATGTCGGCCGCGAGGCCGGCAACCCGCCCGTCGAGGGCGAGCGGCCCGCGATGCCGGGCGACATCGGGATGCGGTGTGGCGGTGAGGACGGTCCCGCTGCGGCCGAGGCGGTACGGCACGCTGTGCGCGCCCTCCCACCCGGCGTCATGGTCGCCGATCCCGCGGATCCAGAACTGCACGCACGGCGCGCCCTCGGCGTCGAAGAACAGCGAGGGCGCGTAGAGGCCCTCGCCGTAGGTCAGGCGCCCCCACGCCTCGGCGTCGAAACGGTCGCCGTCGAATCCGCCGACGGCGTACCCCGCGTAGTGCAGGACGTCGGCGTCCCACACCGACGAGATCATCACGTCGCGGCCGTCGAGCGTGACGAACTGCGGACACTCCCACAGCGCCCCCATCCACACCGGCTCGGTCACGTCGGTGGAGCGTTCGAGCGCCACGCCGGCGTAGCGCCACGCGCGCAGATCGGGCGATGTCCACGACAGCGCCATCGCCGTCCCATCGCGGCCGGCGGCACCGACGAACATGCGCCACCCCTCGCCGTCGCGCCGGATGAACGGATCGCGGAACGCGATGAGGTCGAGCTCGGCGGGGGCGGTGACGACGACCTCGCCCTTCACCCACGGCCCCCCGAGGTCGCCCTCCGGCGTGGCAACGCGCACGCGCCCGATACCGAAGTCGGGTTCGGTGATCGCGGTGTAGAAGATGCGCACGTCGTCGCCGTCGACCACGAGGCATCCGGTCCAGATCCCGTCGTCGCCGTCGCCCGGGGCGAGGGCGACCGCGCGTTCGCTCAGCGAGAGCAGGTCGGGCCCACTGGCGTGGCCCCAGTGGCAGCCCGGGGCCCACTCGACGCGGCCGGGGACGTACTGGAAGAAGGCGTGATACTCACCGTCCCGCCAGGTGATGCCGTGGGGGTCGTTGATCCAGCCCGAGCGGGCGGTGAAGTGCAGCGCAGGGCGCATGGAGGGTCTCCGAAGGAAGGTCCCCGAGGGGAGGGTGACGAAAGATCAGGCGCGGGGAGCGGCCACGGACTCGCGCTCGACGAGCGGGCACGGCAGCAGGGTCGGAGGAACGGATGCCGCGCGCTCGCCCGAGCCGCTCACGACCGCGTACAGCGCGTCCACCGCCCACGCCCCCATCTCGTAGTGCGGGAGGGCGACGGTGGTGAGCGGCGGGAAGAGGCTCTCGGGGATCGGCGCCTGGTCGTCGAAACCGACCACCGAGAGGTCACCGGGGATCGACAGTCCCCGGTCGCCGGCGGCCCGATATGCCCCCATCGCCATGCGGTCGTTGTAGCAGAACAGCGCGGTGGGGGCGGCATCCAGGAGCGCATTCGCGGCGGCGTACCCGCCGCGCGCGTCCGAGCTCCCCTCGGCGACGAGCCCCTCGGTCGGCAGTCCCGCCGCGGACATCGCCTCGAGGTAGCCGCGCAGGCGCCCCCGCGTGGCCGGCACGTCTTCCGCACTGGCCGCGAAGGCGATGCGTCGGTGTCCGCGCGCGACGAGCATCTCGACGACGGCGGTCGCTCCCGCGCGCTCGTCGGGGACCACGGCGGGCAGGATGCCGGTGCTGTCGCGCGCGCCGATGAGGACGGCCGGGCGCGACGAGAGGTTCTCGGGCGCGACGATCTCGTCGTGGTAGACGGTGGCGTAGATGATCCCGTCCACCTGCCGGTCGAGGAACGCCTGCACCTGGACCGGCGGGACCTCCGGATCGGGATTCAGTTCGGAGTTGATGATCGCGAGCGTCAGATTGTGGCGACTCGCCTCCTCCTGCGCGCCGAGGATGATGCGACCGGCGTGCGGGGTCGTCGCGATCTCTTCGGTGAGGAGCCCGATCATCTCCGACGCCTGGGTCCGAAGGCCCCGCGCCAGGCGATTGGGACGGTAGCCGAGCTCCTCAGCCGCGGCGCGCACTCGCGCGGCGGTCTCCTCGCTGACGCGCGTGTGCGGGGTGGCGTTGAGCACGTGCGACACGGTGGTCTGCGACACCCCGGCGCGCGCGGCGACATCACGGATCCCCGCCGTCTTCTCGGTCAGCCGCGTCTCGGTCATCGTCGCCCCCCTCACGTTCGTACCATCTTCTGCCCCGCCGCGGTGCTGTGCGACGGCCGGACGGACGGAGTGAAGCGGATCGCGTTCGCCTCGGGGTCGGCATCCACCTCGTCCTCGGTGCCGGAGTCGAGGATCGTGTTGCCGCTCGAAGCCGGATCGACACGCACCGCGATCACCGCGAGCGGCCGCGCCTTGTCGGTCGACAGCAGTGCCTCGACCTGCGCCTCGAAGGCCGAGTCCTGGGATCCCGGATCGACGTCCGAGGCCACGACGTGGTTGTCGGACACCCGGTTGCCGCTCCCCCCGGCCACGCGCACGATCACCGGCGCCGCCCCGACCGGCCGCACCCGCGACGCCGCGACCACCTCGGAGAAGTGGTTGCCCATGATCGAGTTCCCGTCGCCCTCGACGTGCGCGAGTCCGAACGCGTCGTCGTAGCGCCCCTCGACCCCGAGGAACGGCGTCCACGGCTCGTGATCTCGAAGGAAGTGATTGGATGCCACGAGGTTCTCGGAGCTGCCCGCGGCGAGCACGATCATGCCCGGGTAGAACGAGTGCAGCCGGTTGTTCGTCACGCTCGAGCGGGTCACCGCGTGCAGCGAGACGCTGCTGGCTCCGCGCGGGAACACGTTGTTGGCGGTGATCAGCAGACCACCGTGGTTCTCGGCGTAGATCGAGTGGCCCGCGAATCCCGCGCCGATGAGGTTGTCGGTGATCTTCGACGCCTGCCCCCACCCGCGCAGCTCCACGCAGCTCCCGCACTCCGCGATGAAGTTGTCGTGGATCGACAGCGCGTCGGCGTTGTAGATCGTGAGCGCGTTCTCCAGGTACACGAACCCCATTCCGTTCACGCGGAAGGAGTCGTTGGCATCCTGGACGAAGATCCCGGTCTTGCCGTTGACGTAGGAGTTCTCGACATTGTCGTCGGGGCCCGGGGCGGTGAAGTGCAGACCGTCGATGCAGAATCCGACGAACTCCACCGAGCTGATGCGGGGGCTGCCCGTGCGGGCGACGAGGAACGCGGCTCCGGATGCCTCGTCGCCGGGGCGGACGTCATCCAGGTCGACCATGACCCTGCTGCCGCCCGGCCACAACTCGTGCAGACCCGACCACTCGGCCTCGGGCACGTTGAACCGGATGCTCGACGAGGTGAAGCCGTGACCGGCTCCCTCGATCCGGAGGAAGCTGACGTCGATGACGACCTGCGTACGCAGCCGGTAGTCGCCGGGCGGAATCTGGATGACGGCTCCGGGACGACCGCCGTCCTCGACGTCGCTGCCGCGCTGGCGCTCCTTCACGTCGCGGAGGATGTCGTTGATGACGGCGCCGATGTCGTGGGCGGCGTCTCCGAACGGCCATTCGGTGACGTCGTAGCGGTTGCTGTGGGGAGGCATCGGGAGGAACTCCTTGTCTGCGGGTGCCATGTCAGCCCTTGACGGCGCCCAGAGTGAGACCGGCGACGATGTGCCGCTGGAGGAAGAGCGTGAGCAGGATGACGGGCACCGAGTAGACCGTGGCGAGGGCGGTCATGCCACCCCAGTCGAGACCGAACTGGGTCTGGAAGTTCGCGATGACGACGGGGGTCGTCTGCGCGCGGACGGAGGTGAGCAGCAGCGCGAAGAGGAACTCGTTCCACGACGCGAGGAACGCGAAGATCGCGGTGACGGCCAGGCCGCCGGACACCACGGGCAGCACGACACGGATCATCGCCTGCAGTCGGGAGCAGCCGTCGACCTCGGCCGCCTCGCCCAGCTCGTCGGGCACGGCCTCGAAGAAGCTCGCCATCAGCCAGATCGACAGCGGCAGCGAGATCGTCGTGTGGGCGAGGGCGAGACCGAACGACGTATCGGTGAGGCCGAGCGAGCGCATCACCTCGATGAGCGGCGCACCGACGGCGATCGTGGGAACCATGCGCGTGACGAGCGCGGCGAGGATGAAGACGCGACCGCTCGGAGTGCGGAACCGCGTGATCGCATACGCCGCGGGCACGGCGAGCACGAGCGACAGCGCGGTCGAGATCACCGCGGTCACGACGCTGTTGATCAGCGCGGCCGGCACCCCCGCTCGGGACAGCGCCGAGACGTAGTTCTCGAGCGTCCAGACACCGGGAAGGACCGTGGGCGGCACCGCGATGGCATCCAGGGGTGTCTTGAACGAGGTCAGGAGCAAGTAGAGGAAGGGGAAGCCGTAGAGGACGACGGCGACGGCGAGCAGGGCCCACAGCACCACGCGACTGCGGCCGACGGTCTCGAGGGGATTCATCGCGCGGTACCTCCGGGACGCCAGATGAGCAGGACGGCCGCGATCGCCACGGCGAGCATGGCCACGAGGTAGACCGTGCCCATCGCGCTCGCCAGTCCGGGGTCGCCGAAGCGCGTCATCGTGCGGTAGATGAGCAGGCTCAGGGTGGTCGTGCTGTTCTGCGGGCCACCGTCGGTCTGGATGAGGATGATGTCGAACGCCCGGGCGGCGTCGATGCCACGGACGATCAGCGCCACGGCGATCACCGGCCGGAGCAGCGGAAGGATGATGCTGAACAGGATGCGGGGGTACCGCGCCCCGTCGATGCGCGCCGCCTCGATCACGTCGCCCGGGATGTTCTGCAGCCCGGCGAAGAGAACCAGGGTGATGAACGACGTGGTGAGCCAGATGTCGGGCACCGCCACCGAGAACAGCGCGATGCGGGGATCGCTGAGCCAGGCGATCTGGCCGGGGTCGGACAGGATGCCGACGCGGGTGAGCAGCTCGTTGACGATGCCGAAGTTGTCGATGAGCAGGAAGCGCCAGAGGAGTCCTGCGACGACAGGGGCGATCATCAGCGGATACATGAAGATCGTGCGGAACACCGCCGACCGCCGACCGAGGGCCGTGAACAGCAGGGCGACGGCGAGGCCCAGGACGAACTCCGCCGTCACCACCACGACCGTGTAGACCACCGTGCGCAGCGACGCCGACTGGAACGTCTCCGATCCGAAGGCCGCGACGTAGTTGGCGAAGCCGACGAACGTGCGACCCGCCCCCGCGAACGGCGAGATCTCGAAGAAGCTGTCCGAGACGAAGCGGACGAGCGGCCACAGCACGAACACGGCGAGGAAGAGCGCGGCCGGTGCCATGAGGGCCAGGGCGAAGCGCCGGTCGCCGGCGTCCTTGCTGCGGCGACGGCGAGGGGGCGGGGGGACGACCCGCGACGGGGCGGCCGGGGCCGCCCCGTCGCGAGCGGGAGGAGCGATGGTCTCCACGGGGTGCTTTCGAACGGGATCGTCAGTTGACGATCGACTGGATCTGCGTCTTGGCGTCGGAGAGGAGCTTGGCCGTGTCCGCGCCCGGCTCGACGGCCTTCTGCAGCATCGGCACGAGCACCGAATCGACGATCTCCTGCCACTGCGGCGTCGCCGGGCGCGGAGCCGAGCCGGGGGCCTCGAGGGTCTTCACCAGCGCGTCGTAGTTCTCGAACCCGGCGACACCGGCCTTGGACTCGAACGCGCTCTTGCGGGCGACGAGGCCCAGCGAGGTGTCGGCGGCGAGATCGTTGTGCTCGTACGCGAACGAGATGAAGTCCTTCGCGGCATCCTGCTTGGCCCCGCTCGCCGGTACCGAGAGGTACCAGGCACCCGGGACCCCGGCCACTCCGCCGGGTCCGCCGATCATCGGGGCGACGCCGATGGAGTCCTTGATCGGGGAGTCGGCCGGTGTCTGGCGGTAGGCGTGGCCCCAGAAGCGCATCATCGCGAGCTTGCCCTGGTAGAAGAGGTTCTGCGCCCCGGCCCAGTCGAGCTGGGCGGCGCCGGACGGCGCGTAGGGCAGCAGGCTCACGTAGAAGTCGAGCGCCGCCTTGTGCTTCGCGTCGTCGATGGTCACGTCGCCGTTCGAGGGATCGACGACCATCTGGGATTCCCCCGCCTGCGAGACGGTCGCGAGCCACTCGGTCTCGACCGCGCCCTTCACGTCGGTGCCGTAGAGGTCGACATTTCCGTCGCCGTCGGTGTCCCGCGTGAAGAACTCGGCGACGTCGCGGTACTGCTCCCACGTGGTGGGGGCGGCGAGGGGGTAGCCGTACTTCGCCTCGAAGTCGGCCTTGTTCTTGGCGTCGTCGAACAGGTCTGTGCGGTAGAAGAGGATCTCGGAATTCGTCCACACGGGCATACCGACGTGCTTCCCGTCGACCTGCGATTCTCCGACGAGTCCGTCGAACAGGTCGTTCTTGACGTCGTCGGTGAAGAGGTCGTCGAGCGGAGCCAGCCCCGGGGCGAAGGCCGGGAGCCAGATGGCATCCAGCGCGGCGACGTCGAAGGACGGCGTGCCGGACTTCAGCTCGGACTGGATGCGGTCGTACAGGCCGTCGTAGGGCAACTCGACGAGCGTGACGTCGACACCCTTGTCCTTCTTGTACAGATCGGCGATCGGCTGGAGCTCGGCCTTGCCGCCGCCCTCAACGACGACGGTGAGTGCGGTGGCTCCTTCCGACGTTCCGGCGCTGCCGCCGGCACCGCATCCGGTGAGGACGACGGCGGCCGCCGCCACGACGGCGAGCGGCCCGATCGCGCGCCGGACACGTCCGGTGCGCTGCTGCGTACGAAGCTTCATCACTTCGACTCCTTTGTGAGTGATTCGGGGAAGTGCGGGCGGGAGTCTTCGCCAATACGTTTTGGCAAATCGTCTTGGCGCGACGGTAACGGCCCCTGAGCGCACGCGTCAAGTGCGCCGCGCGGCCAAAGACTTTGGCGGTTACCGCCCTCACTTAGGAGAAGGCGGAGTTCGTGCGCGAGGGAGTGCGTCGGGCGGTGGCGTTCCACAACGGCCGCTTCCACGACGAGGTGCTCATGGGCGTTCTCGCCGAGAATTTCGGGGCGGCGCGGCGACCTGCACCCGGGCCATCAGATCCAGGGCTGGAACTCGGCGTCGATGTCGCGCCTCTCGTGAAGGACGCGGTGAACGCGGATCGCGTCGTCGTCGCATGTGTAGAACAGGAGGAAAGGGAAGCCCACCGCGCCGAGGACACGAAGCCCGGGGATTCCGGTTCGCGCCTCGGCCGTCGCGGAGCCGGAGGCGGGGAAATCGGCGAGCCGACGCACCGCGAGCTCGATCGCGTCGATGAAGCGAGACGCGGTCTCGGGGTCGGCCTGATCTCGATAGTGCTCGACGGCCCGCGCAATGTCGAGATCGGCCGCGCGAGACGAAACCTGTGTCACGAGGCGTCGCGGACGCTCGCACGGAGCCCGTCGAAGTAGTCCGCATCCATCCGCGAACCCTCACCCGACCTCATCCCCTCGAGGACGGCCTCGCGCACGACCGAAGTTTCGCGGTCACGGCGAATCAGCTCGCGCACGTACTCGCTGCTCGATGCGTAGAGGTGGGCGTGCACCTGAGCGTCGGCGAAAGCACGCAGATCATCGGGGAGCGAAATGTTCATCGTCGCCATGACGCCACCTTACTGCCGAATGGCAATCCTTGTCATCGGGGATCGTCGATGTGACGAGCCGCTCGGTCGTCGACCGTCGGGCTCGCGACGCCCGCGCGGTCGTCGACGAGCCGGCGGCGGCCGATCCAGCCGGTGAGGCCGCGGCCGTCCTTCCAGACGAACAGCAGCACCAGTGTTGCGAGCAGCAAGAGCCCCGAAGACAGCCCCCACGGGGCCGGCAGCGTCTCGAGCAACGAGTATGACGCCGCGCCGGTGAGGAATCGCAGAACCCGGGCGGCCCACGTCGGCAGCACTCCGTCGGTGTAGCGCACGCGCGTCGCGAGGTCACCGACCGAACGCCCGGTCGCGAGGATCACCCCGAGCCACACGACCGCCGCGACGGCGGTCCCCACCGTCGACGAGAGCGGCCCCGTACGACCCGGGTCCTCGAACAGCACGACCAGCACCGCCTGCAGCGTCACGGCGACGCCCGACTGGAGCAGACCCACGCCGAGCACGTCGCACAGGATGCCGAGCATCCGGCGCCCGCGCGTGACGGGGCGGGGGACATCGGCATCCGGGGTCTTCTCCAGTCCTCGGTGCTTCCGCGGAACGACGAACGCCACGAGCGATCCGAGAAGAGCGCCGGAGGTGTTGGCGATGAGGTCGTCGACGTCGAACACGCGGTACGCGCACGGGAAGATCCCCCACACGCCGGTCAGCTGCGTCGTCTCGATCACTCCGCTCACCGCGAGTCCGGCCAGACCGACGATCAGGATGCCACGACCCCCGAGCACGCGCAGGAAGAACCCGAGCGGCACGAACAGGAGCACGTTGAGCGCCACCTGGAGCACGACGGGGTCGGTGAGGTAGCGGCCCGAGACGGCGACGGCATCCCGGATCTCATCCACGAACTGGAACGGCCGCAGGTTGACGCCGGCGCACCGGTAGGCGTCGCCGTCCGGCAGCGGCACGAGCGTGTACGTCCAGATCGCCCAGAAGTAGACCGCGGCGCTCGCCCAGAGCAGGCTGCGCCCGAACGACAGACCACCCCGACGGCGGTAGCTGACCGCCACGAACGGGACGAACGCGAGGACGGCGACGACACCGCCGAGCAGCACCGCGAGGAGCCCGGATCCGACGATGTTGTGCACCCGGGAATCCTAGGGAATACATGCCCAGGCCACGGAGTTGGCCACGTTGCGGGGCGTATTGTGTCTCGCCCGTGGACTACAACCCGGTGAACGCCCCGTGCGTCAGATTGCATACGGGCGGCAGGACGCGTAATGTCGCGCGCCGTGACTGACGAAAGTCGCGAGCCCGGCGAACCGACGCCGATGGCCAAGCGCATCCTGATCGGCGAGCCTCTCACGTCGGAAAAACTCGACGAGCAGCTCCTGCCCAAGAAGATGGCCCTCCCCATCTTCGCCTCCGACGCACTCTCCTCCGTGGCCTACGCGCCACAGGAGCTGCTGATGATCCTGCTCATCGGCGGAACGGCTCTGCTGACCCTCAGCCCCTGGGTCGCGGCGGCCGTCGTGGTGCTGCTCGTCGTCGTCGTCCTGAGCTACCGCCAGCTCATCAAGGCGTACCCCTCCGGCGGTGGCGACTACGAGGTCGCCAGCAAGAACCTCGGCGAGGTCCCCGGCGTCGTGGTCGCCGCCGCGCTGCTGGTCGACTACGTGCTCACGGTCGCCGTGTCGGTGGCATCCGGGGTCGACAACATCATCTCGGCGCTGCCGGAGTTGAACCCGTTCCGCGTCGAGATCGCCGTCGGCTTCGTCATCCTCATCGTGATCGTCAATCTCCGCGGTGTGCGCGAAGCCTCGTCGGTGTTCGCGATCCCGACGTACCTGTTCATCGGGTCGGTCGGCCTCATGATCGTCGTGGGCCTCGGGCGGGCGCTGCTGGGCGACGTGCCGCAGGCATCCAGCGCCGGATTCGACGTCCAAGTGGAATCGATGACGCAAGCCGCGATGATCCTTCTCGTGCTGCGCGCGTTCTCGAGCGGCTGCTCGGCCCTGACGGGTGTCGAGGCCGTGTCGAACGGCGTGCCCGCCTTCCGCAAGCCCAAGATCCGCAACGCGCAGACGACCCTCACGATGATGGGCGGCATCGCCATTGCCCTGTTCGTCGGTCTGACGCTGCTCGCGCTGCTCGCCAACGTGCACTACGCAGAGAACCCCTGCAACCTCATCGGATTCGACTGCGCCAACAACCCGCAGCCGAGCCTCATGGCGCAGGTGGCCGCCGCCACGTTCGGCATGGGGAGCATCCCGTTCTTCATCATCCAGGCCGCGACCGCGTGCGTACTGCTCCTCGCGGCCAACACCGCGTTCAACGGCTTCCCCCTGCTCGGCGCCGTGCTCGCCCGCGACGGATACGCCCCCAAGGCCCTCAACACCCGCGGCGACCGCCTCGTGTACTCGAACGGCATGGTGATCCTCGGCATCGTCGCCATCGGCGTGCTGATCGTCTACCAGGCGAACCTCACCACCCTGATCCAGCTGTACATCATCGGTGTGTTCGTGTCGTTCTCGCTCGGACAGATCGGCATGGTCAAGCACTGGCGGCGGACGCTCGCGGGACTCCGCGGCCTCTCCCCCGAGGCCGCCCGACAGCAGAGCGCGCGTTATGAGCGTCGCTCGGCGATCTCCGGCCTGTGGATCAACTCGCTCGGCGCGACGTTCACCGTGCTCGTGCTGCTCATCGTCACGATCACGAAGTTCACGCACGGAGCATGGCTCGTCTTCATCGCGATCCCGATCCTCGCGACGCTCATGCTCGGCGTGAACCGCTACTACCGCGACGTCGAGCACGAGATCCGCATGGACGACTCGGTGCACTTCGGCTCGTCCGGCGACGTGGCGATCATCCTCGTGAACCGCCTGCAGAAGCCGGTCGTGAAGGCCATCGACTACGCCCTCGCCGCCAAGCACGACAAGACGCTCGCGGTCCACGTCGCGATCTCGGAAGAGGATGCCGCGAGCCTGCAGAAGGAGTGGGCGGCGCACGACATGCCCATCCCGCTCGTCATCATCGAGTCGCCGTACCGCACGTACACGTCGCCGGTGACGTCGTTCATCAAGTCGTACCGCGAGAAGCACGGCTCCGCGGTCGTCACGGTGTACCTGCCGCAGTTCATCGTCGGTCACTGGTGGGAGTCGATCCTCCACAACCGCCGCTCACGGCGTCTCGCGCAGCAGCTCATGCTCGTGCACGGCGTCTCGATCACCCTCGTGCCCTGGCTGCTCGACTCGTCCGAGCTCATCTACGGCCGCCGCTCCCGCCCGCTCCCGGGCCAGCAGCGCGGTGGCCAGCCCGTCGCCGAGGTGCCCGCCCACCGGCCGAAGGCGTCGAACTCCTCGGGATCCTGAGCCCTCGACTCGGGACCGAACTCCTGAGGAAGGACGGCTGATCCGGCGGAGCGTCGGGCGTGCGGGTCGCGGAGGCCGAATCTCAGGAGTTCGGCTCACCACATCGCGGGAGTAGACGCGGCGGCCCGCCTCCGACAGGGTGGATGCCATGCCGATCCTCGCTCTGCTCACCCTGGCCCTCATGGTGTTCGCGCTGATCGACGCGATCACCCGCCGCGACGACCAGGTCAAACACCTGCCGAAGTTTGCCTGGGTGTTCTTCATCGTCCTGTTGCCGCTGATCGGATCGATCCTGTGGTTCACGATCGGCCGCGAGTGGGAGCAGCGGCGCGAGCCGATGTCGTTCGGGGATCCCCGGCGGTGGCAGAGGGATACCGAGCCGGCTCCGGCGCCGCGCGCCCACGACCGCAGGACGACCGAGCAGCAGATCGCCGACCTCGAGCGCGAGATGTACCTCGCCGACCTCGAGGAGCAGGTGCGCCGCCGCCGCGCCGAGGGCGACGCCCAGGCCTGAGCCCGCGGCATCCCGCCCCGGCGCCGCACGCCGCGCCCCGCGAGCCCCGTTGAGTGTCCAAGACACGCGGACGCGGCGCGACACGATCCGCGTGTCTTGGACACTGAACCGGGCTACGGCACCGCCCACACCCGGCGCAACGGCGCGCGGACCGAATCAGGGCTCAGCGCCCCGCGCGGCGGAACAGCGCCACCGCGACCACCCACGCGACCGCGAGGATCCCCGCGCACCACGCCAGCGCGATCCACACGCTCGCGCCGACGGGCTGCTGCGCGAGCAGGGCGCGGATGGCATCCACGAGGGACGTCACGGGCTGATTCTCGGCGAACCAGCGCACGGGTCCGGGCATGGTGTCGGTGGGCGCGAAGGCCGAGCTCACGAACGGCAGGAAGATCAGCGGGTAGCTGAACGCGCTGGCGCCGTCGATGGTCTTCGCCGCGAGTCCGGCGATCACCGCCACCCACGTGAGTGCCAGCGTGTACGCCATCAGGATGCCGACCACCCCCAGCCACGCGCCGACCGAGGCGCCCGACCGGAAGCCGACGAGCAGCGCCACGCCGATCACCAGCGCGAGCGACACGGCGTTCGCCAGGAGCGACGTGAGGACGTGCCCCCACAGGACGCTCGCCGGCGCGATCGGCATCGACCGCAGCCGGTCGACGATCCCGCCGCGCACGTCGAGGAAGACGCGGTACGCGGTGTACGCGATTCCGGATGCCACGGTGATCAGCAGGATGCCGGGCAACAGGAAGTCCACGTAGGCGGTGCCGCCCGTGTCGACCGCGCCGCCCAGAACGAAGACGAACAACAGCATGATCGCGACCGGCATGATCGCGGTCGTCACGATCGTGTCGGGGCTGCGGAGGATGTGCCGGAGCGACCGTCCGGTGAGGACGGCGGTGTCGGAGAGGGCGTGCGTGGTCATGATTCCTCCTCGGAGAGCGAGTCGGCGGAACCGACGATGGCGAGGAAGATCTCCTCGAGGGTGGGCTGCTTCTCGACGTACTCGACGGTCGTCGGCGGGAACAGCGCGCGGAGCTCCGCGAGCGTCCCCTCGGCGATGATGCGGCCGTCGTGCAGGATCGCGATGCGGTCGGCGAGGTGCTCGGCCTCGTCGAGATACTGCGTCGTGAGCAGCACGGTGGTGCCCGACGCGGCGAGCGAGCGCACGGCATCCCACACCTCCGAGCGCGCCTGCGGGTCGAGCCCCGTCGTCGGCTCGTCGAGGAAGACCACCGCCGGGTCGCCCACGAGGCTCATCGCGATGTCGAGGCGCCGGCGCATGCCGCCGGAGTACGTGGATGCCGCTCGGCGCGCGGCATCCGTCAGCGAAAAGCGCTCGAGCAGCGCGTCGGCCACCCGAGCGGGGTCGGGCAGGTGGCGCAGGCGGGCGACGAGCGTGAGGTTCTCGCGTCCGGTCAGGACCTCGTCGACGGCCGCGAACTGCCCCGTGAGGCTGATCGCGCCGCGCACGTCCGCGGCGGCGCGGCGCACGTCGAGTCCGATGACGCTCGCCGAACCGGCGTCGGCCCGCAGGAGGGTGGCAAGGATGCGGATGAGGGTCGTCTTTCCGGCACCGTTGGAGCCGAGGAGCGCGACGATGGTGCCGCTCTCGACGTCGAGGTCGACGCCGCGGAGGACCGCGAGATCGCCGTACGACTTCTCGAGACCGCGCACCTGGATGGCGGGGGTGGTCATGGGGTTCCTTTCTGTTTCCGGGCGCGCCGAACAGCGCCCCGGGGAGGGGCTCTGATCGCACGGAGGGGCTAGTGGGTCTGATCCCGCTCGGCGTCGGAGATCGTCGACGTCAGTCGTGCGCGCTCCTTGTCGATCCAGTTCTTGCCGCTGTAGGCGGCGGCAAAGGTCTCGGCGAACTCGACCGGGTCGTCGCCGACGATGTCGTGGATCGGCGTGCCGTCGGCGGCCGCGCGTTCCCACAGGTCGGCGAGATCGGTGACCATCGCCACCGAGGTCTCGCCGTCGGTGACGCCGGCGCAGTACATGAGGTAGCGGTGCACCCCCTTCGCCGCGGCCGCGTACGGCGACGGCAGCGCCTCGATGCGCGCCATATCGGCGCGGTACTGCTTCTTCTGGGCGAGGACACCCGTCACCCTCTCGTACCAGGCCATGTCAGTTCCCTTCGTTGCGGAGCTGCTCGAGCCGGTCGGCGAGCAGAGTCCAGGTGATCCAGATTTCGGCGAGCTGCGCTCGTCCGGTGTCGTTGAGGGTGAAGATCTTGCGCGGCGGCCCCTTCTCGGATGCCACCTTCTCGACGTCGACGAGACCCCGCTGCTCGATGCGGACGAGGATCGCGTACACCGTGCCCTCGGCGAGGTCGGTGAACCCCCGCGCGCGGAGGTCGGCCGTGATCTCGTATCCGTACGCCGGCCGCCGCGCGAGGACCGCCAGGACGACGCCCTCGAGCACCCCCTTGAGCATCTCGGTGTCTTGTCTCGCCATGCGGTACTCCTCAACGTTGACTACCGGTACAAAGTAACACTGAGTACCGGTACTCAGCAAGAGTGAATACCGCGGCGTAAGCGCCCCGTATGCGTTCGGGGGCGGGCCGTAGGGAAACCGTGAGGACCGCGGGATTCCGCGGCGCACAGGAGTTGCATCGACACACGTGCCGCCCCGCGCGGCACCCGCGCCGCAGCAGTCGCGCGGAAGCCCTGTGAACCTGGAGTCATCGTGCTCGATGTCGTCTACCTCGTCGCGATCCTGGCGCTCTTCGCGCTGGTCGCCCTCATCGCGCAGGGGGTCGAGAAGCTGGGCCCGCAGCCCGGCGCTCCCTCCGCGCGCACCCCCGGCCGCGGCGCGCAGCCGCCCGCCGCCCCCACCGCCGCACCCGAGCGAGGGGGCGACTCCGCATGAGCATCCTCGCCGCCGTCCTCGCCGTCGCCGCGATCGTCTACCTCGTGATCGCGCTCGTCCGTCCGGAGAAGTTCTGACATGGATGCCGGAAGCATCTGGTCCATCGTCCTGACCAGCCTCACCCTCGTCGTCGCCCTGGGCCTGGCGTACCGCCCGCTCGGCGACTACATCGCCCGCATCTACACCGGCGAGCGCGACCTCGCCGTGGAGCGCGGCACCTACCGCCTCATCGGCGTCGACCCGCGCGGCTCACAGACCTGGCAGGCGTACCTGCGGTCGGTGCTGCTGTTCTCGGCCGCGGGCGTCGTGTCCGTCTACGCGATCATGCGTCTGCAGCCGCTGCTGCCGTTCTCGTTGGGCCTCGACGCCCCGGGCGAGGCGCTGTCGTTCAACACCGCGGTCTCGTTCGTCACGAACACCAACTGGCAGTCGTACTCGGGCGAGACGACGCTCGGCTACACGGTGCAGTTCGCGGCGCTGACCGTCCAGAACTTCGTGAGCGCCGCCGTCGGCATCGCGATCGCGGTCGCTCTGGTGCGCGGTTTCGCGTACCGCCGCAGCGGCGTCATCGGCAACTTCTGGGTCGACCTCGTGCGCGGCACGTACCGTCTGCTGCTGCCGTTCTCGATCGTCGCGGCGGTCGTGCTGCTCGCCGGCGGCGTCATCCAGAACCTGAGCGGATTCACGGATGCCACGACCCTCGCGGGCGCGGCACAGTCGATCCCGGGTGGGCCGGTGGCATCCCAGGAGGCGATCAAGCTCCTCGGCACCAACGGCGGCGGGTTCTTCAACGTGAACTCGGCGCATCCGTTCGAGAACCCGGCGCCGTGGACGAACCTGTTCGAGATCTTCCTGATGCTCGTGATCCCGTTCTCGCTCCCCCGCGCGTTCGGCCGCATCGTCGGCGACGACCGCCAGGGCTACACGATCCTCGGCGTCATGGGCGCGATCTTCGTGGCATCCGCTGCCCTCCTCACGTGGGCGGAACTCGCCGGCGCCGGAACGGCCCCGCAGCTCGCCGGCGGCGCGATGGAGGGCAAGGAGGTGCGGTTCGGCATCTTCGGCTCGACGCTGTTCGGCACCACGAGCACGCTCACCTCGACGGGTGCGGTCAACTCGATGCACGACAGCTACACGGCGCTGGGCGGCATGATGCCGATGATCAACATGATGCTCGGCGAGATCGCGCCGGGCGGCGTCGGCTCAGGCCTGTACGGGATGCTGATCCTCGCCGTGATCGCGGTGTTCGTCGGGGGCCTCCTCATCGGCCGGACGCCCGAGTACCTCGGCAAGAAGATCGGGCCCCGCGAGATCAAGCTCGCGAGCCTGTACATCCTCGTCACGCCCACGCTCGTGCTGGCCGGGACCGCGCTGAGCTTCGCCCTGCCCGGCATCCGGGACGACGTCGAGACCACCTCGATCCTGAACCCGGGCGTCCACGGCCTGAGCGAGGTGCTCTACGCCTTCACCTCGGCGGCGAACAACAACGGCTCGGCGTTCGCGGGACTCACCGCGAACACCCCGTGGTTCAACACGGCCCTCGCGGTCGCGATGCTCCTCGGGCGCTTCCTGCCGATCGTGTTCGTGCTGGCCCTGGCGGGTTCGCTCGCGGCGCAGGATGCCGTTCCCGCCACCGCCGGAACCCTGCCGACGCACCGCCCGCAGTTCGCGGGCCTCCTCGCGGGCGTGGCGGTCATCGTCACGGCCCTCACCTACTTCCCGGTCCTCACCCTGGGACCCCTTGCCGAAGGACTCGTCTGACCATGTCCACGCTCACCCACGCCCCGGCTCCGGCCGAGGCCCCGACCCCGGCCGCTCCGCGCCGCGCCTTCAGCGCCGCGCAGATCGTCGCCGCGCTCCCCGGCGCTGCGAAGAAGCTCAACCCCGCGTCGCAGTGGCGCAACCCCGTGATGTTCCTCGTGTGGGTGGGGGCGGCCCTGACCACCCTCATCGCCATCACCGAGCCGTTCCTCGGCGGCGGGGATGGATCCCTCCCGTTCGGGTTCACGTGGGGCATCGCGATCTGGCTGTGGCTCACGGTGTTCTTCGCGAACATCGCCGAGTCGGTCGCCGAGGGCCGCGGCAAGGCGCAGGCCGCGACGCTCCGGAAGACGCGGACGACGACCACCGCCCGCCGCGTCGTCTCCTACGACACGAAGGCCGACCCCCTGGCATCCACCGCCCGGATCGAGGAGGTCCCGTCGGACGACCTGCGCGTCGGTGACGTCGTCCTCGTCGAGGCGGGGCAGCTGATCCCGGGCGACGGCGACATCGTCGCGGGCATCGCGACCGTCGACGAGTCGGCGATCACCGGCGAGTCGGCCCCCGTCGTGCGCGAGTCGGGCGGCGACCGGAGCGCCGTCACCGGCGGCACGCGCGTGCTCAGCGACCGCATCGTCGTGACCATCACGTCGAAGCCCGGCGAGACGTTCGTCGACCGCATGATCGCGCTCGTCGAGGGCGCGTCGCGTCAGCGGACGCCGAACGAGATCGCGCTGAACATCCTGCTGGCGAGCCTGTCGATCGTGTTCGTCGTGGTGGTCCTGGTGCTGAACCCGATCGCGTCGTACGCCGCGTCGCCGGTGTCGATCCCGGTGCTCGTCGCGCTGCTCGTGTGCCTGATCCCCACGACGATCGGCGCGCTGCTGAGCGCGATCGGCATCGCGGGCATGGACCGCCTGGTGCAGCGCAACGTCCTGGCGATGTCCGGCCGCGCCGTCGAGGCCGCCGGCGACGTCACGACCCTGCTGCTCGACAAGACCGGAACGATCACCTATGGCAACCGTCGCGCGTCGGCGCTCGTCCCGATGCCGGGCGTTGGCGCACCGATGCTCGCGGAGTACGCGTCGATGTCGTCGCAGGCCGACCCCACGCCCGAGGGCACGTCGATCGTCGAGCTCGCCGCCGCGCAGGGGATCGTCGCCGAGATGCCCCGCGGCGCGGAGCCCGTGCCCTTCACGGCCCAGACCCGCATGAGCGGCCTCGACCTCACCGACGGCACGCAGGTCCGCAAGGGCGCCGCGTCGGCCGTGGTCGCCTGGCTCGCGGCATCCGGATCGCCCGTTCCCGAGACGCTGCGCGCGCAGCTGCAGCAGGAGACGGATGCCATCGCCCAGTCCGGCGGCACCCCGCTGGTCGTCGCGACCCTCACGCCGGCGGGCGAGGGGCGTGTGCTCGGCGTGATCCACCTCAAGGACGTCGTCAAGGACGGCCTCCGCGAGCGGTTCGGGGAGCTGCGGGCCATGGGCATCCGTACCGTGATGATCACGGGCGACAACCCGCTCACCGCGAAGGCCATCGCCGCCGAGGCCGGCGTCGACGACTACCTCGCCGAGGCCACGCCCGAGGACAAGCTCGCGCTCATCCGCCGCGAGCAGGAGGGCGGCAACCTTGTCGCCATGACCGGCGACGGAACGAACGACGCCCCCGCGCTCGCGCAGGCCGACGTCGGCGTCGCGATGAACACCGGCACGTCGGCCGCGAAGGAGGCCGGCAACATGGTCGACCTCGACAGCGATCCGACGAAGCTCATCGACATCGTGCGCATCGGCAAGCAGCTGCTCATCACGCGCGGCGCGCTCACGACGTTCTCGCTCGCCAACGACATCGCGAAGTACTTCGCGATCATCCCGGCGATGTTCATGGGCGTCTTCCCGGGACTCGCGGTGCTCAACGTCATGCAACTGTCGTCGCCGGCCTCCGCGGTGCTCAGCGCCATCATCTTCAACGCGATCGTCATCATCGTGCTGATCCCGCTCGCGCTCCGCGGTGTGAAATACCGCGCGGCGAGCGCCTCGAGCATCCTCAGCCGCAACCTGCTCGTGTACGGGCTCGGCGGCATCCTCGTCCCCTTCATCGGCATCAAGCTCATCGACCTCGTCGTGAGCCTGCTCCCGGGTTTCTGAAAGGCCCCGTCATGCGCACCACCCTGCGTACCGCCGGCGTCGCCGTCCGCGCGATGCTCGTCTTCACTGTGCTCCTCGGCGTCGGCTACATGCTGCTGATCACCGGCATCGGCCAGCTCGCCCTCCCCGCCCAGGCCAACGGCTCGCTCGTGCGGTCCGCCGACGGCACCGTCGTCGGCTCGTCGCTCATCGCGCAGTCGTTCCAGGATGCCGACGGCACCGCGCTGCCGCAGTACTTCCAGTCGCGTCCGTCCGCCGCCTCCTGGGACGCCGCCGCTTCGACCGGGTCGAACCTCGGCCCGGAGAACGCGGATCTCATCGCGTCGATCCAGCAGGGCCGCGCGACGTTCGAGCAGCTGAACGGTTCCGGCGCGATCCCCGCCGACGCGGTCACCTCGTCGGGCTCGGGCCTGGACCCGGACATCTCCGTCGCCAACGCGGAACGGCAGGCCGCGCGGATCGCCGACGCCCGTGGCATCCCGGTCTCCGACGTCGAAGCGCTCATCGCGCAGCACACGCTGCCGCGCGACCTGGGGTTCCTCGGCGGCCCGCGAGTGAACGTCCTCGAGCTCAACCGCGCGCTGGACGCGCTCTGACGCGGCGTGACGCGCGAGAATCGCTGACATGCGCACGCTTCCCGCCGCCGCCGTCGCCCTCCCCGGGCGACGGCGGTTCGGCGCGCCCGGCGCCGCGGCGGTGCCCGGCACCGCCTCCACGTTGAGTGTCCAAGACACGCGGTTGGCCGCGCGGCGCATCCGCGTGTCTTGGACACTGAACCCGCCGCACCACGGGAGCGCCCGGTGAAGCGCGGGCACCTGCGCGTGCTGCTCGGGGCCGCGCCGGGCGTCGGCAAGACGTACGAGATGCTCGAGGAGGGGCGCCGGCTCCGCGAAGAGGGCCGCGACGTCGTCATCGCGATCGTCGAGACGCACGGCCGCGCCGCCACCGCCGCGCAGGCCGAGGGGCTCGAGGTCGTCCCGCGCCGCGCCGTCGCGCACCGGGGCGTCGACCTCGACGAGATGGACCTGGATGCCGTGCTCTCCCGCCGCCCCCAGATCGCGCTGGTGGACGAGCTCGCGCACACCAACGCCCCCGGGTCCACGCACGAGAAACGCTGGCAGGACGTCGAGGCCCTGCTCGATGCGGGCATCGACGTCATCACGACGGTGAACGTGCAGCACATCGCCTCGCTCGGTGACGTCGTCGAGAAGATCACCGGTGTCGTCCAGCGCGAGACGGTTCCGGATGCCGTGGTCCGCGCGGCCGACCAGATCGAGGTCGTCGACCTCGCCCCCCAGTCGTTGCGCGACCGGCTGGCATCCGGATTCGTGTATCCCGCCGAGCGGATCGACGCGGCCCTGTCGAACTACTTCCGCCTCGGCAACCTCACCGCGTTGCGCGAGCTCGCGCTGCTGTGGCTCGCCGACGAGGTCGACTCCGCGCTGCAGCGGTACCGCGTCGAGCAGGGCATCGAGGGGTCATGGCAGGCGCGCGAGCGGGTCGTCGTCGCGCTCACCGGTGGCGTGGAGGGCGAGACGCTGATCCGGCGCGGCGCCCGCATCGCCGCCCGCTCCGCCGGCGGCGAGCTGCTCGCCGTGCACGTGTCGACGCAGGACGGGCTCCGCGCCGAGGAACCCGGCGCCCTGGCCGCGCAGCGCGCGCTCGTCGAGTCGCTCGGCGGCACGTATCACCAGGTCGTGGGCGACGACGTCGCGGCCGCCCTCGTCGACTTCGCCCGGTCGGTGAACGCGTCGCAGCTCGTCATCGGCGTCAGCCGCCGCGGACGCCTCGGCGCCGCCCTCACGGGCCCGGGCATCGGCGCGACCGTGATCCGCCTTTCCGGCGACATCGACGTGCACATCGTCAACCACGCGCGCGCCGGCGGACGCTTCGCGCTCCCCCGCCTCGCCGGTCCCGCGCTGAGCGCCAAGCGCCGCATCCTCGGCTTCGTGACGGCGCTCGCGGGCGGACCGGTGCTGTCGTGGCTGCTCATCGCCACGGGCACGGAGGAGTCGATCACCACCGACGTCCTGGCCTACCAGCTGCTCGTGGTCGTCGTGGCCTTGATCGGCGGCATCTGGCCCGCGGTGTTCGCGGCGGTGCTGTCGGGGCTGACCCTCGACTTCCTGTTCATCCAGCCGCTGTACACGGTGACGATCGCCAACCCCATCCACGCGATCGCCCTGGTGCTGTACGTCGTCATCGCGATGCTCGTGAGCGTCGTCGTCGACCAGGCCGCTCGGCGTGCCCGCGCCGCACGTCGGGCCGCCGCCGAGTCCGAGCTGCTCGCCACGGTGGCGGGCAGCGTCCTCCGCGGCGAGAGCGCGGTGCCGGCGTTGGTCTCCCGCGCCCGCGAGGCGTTCGCGCTCGCGGGCGTGCGACTCGTGGCATCCGATGGATCCGTGCTCGCCACCGACGGCGAACCGGTCCGCGATGGCCGGGCGACCTCGGTGCCCGTCGGCGACGGACGCGCGGTCCTCGAACTGCACGGCAGGGACCTGGATGCCACGGAGCGGCGCCTCCTCGACGTCGTCGTCGCGCAGCTCGCCGCCGCCCTCGAGCGCACCGATCTGGCCGAGACCGCCGCCGAGGCGGGGGTCCTCGCCGCCACCGACCAGGTGCGCAGCGCCCTGCTCTCGGCGGTGAGCCACGATCTGCGCCGGCCTCTCGCCGCCGCCGTCGCCGCGCTCGGTGGACTGCGCGCCGCCGGCGATCAGCTCTCCGCGGACGATCGCCGCGAGTTGCTGGAGACCGCCGACGAGAGCCTGGCCACGCTGTCGGTGCTCGTCACCGACCTGCTGGACGTCAGCCGCGTGCAGGCCGGAGTGCTCGCGGTGTCGCTGGCTCCGGTGGACGCCGCGGGGATCGTTCTGGTCGCGCTCGACGAGCTCGGCCTCGGTCCCGACGACGTCGAGCTGGCGCTCGACCCCGACCTGCCGCCGCTGCAGGCCGACCCGGTGCTGCTGCAGCGCGTGCTCGTGAACGTCCTGAGCAACGCCGTGCGCTTCACCCCCGACGGGGGTCGGGCGCGAGTGGCGACGAGCCGCCTGGGCGGGGTCGCCGAGATCCGCGTGATCGACCACGGCCCCGGCGTCGCTCCCGAACGCCGAGGCGACATGTTCGCGCCGTTCCAGCGCCTCGGCGACACCGACAACACCGTCGGCCTCGGCCTCGGCCTCGCGCTGTCGCGCGGGTTCGCCGAGGGCATGGGCGGAACGCTGACCCCCGAGGACACCCCCGGCGGCGGGCTGACGATGGTGATCGCGCTGCCGGTGGCGGCGGATGCCGGTGCCCGTCGCGACGCTGAGGGCGCGGCAGCCCGCCGCGACACGACGCCCGAGGCCCCGCGGGACGCCGAGGCCCCGGCATCCCTTCCCCGAACGGAGACCCGATGAAGGTCCTCATCGCCGACGACGATCCGCAGCTCGTGCGGGCGCTGCGGATCACCCTCGCCGCGCACGGATACGACGTTGTCGCCGCGGCAGACGGAGCGGCGGCGATCACCCTCGCCGCGCAGGCGCACCCCGACATCGTGCTGCTCGACCTCGGGATGCCGCATCTCGACGGCGTGCAGGTGATCCAGGCCCTGCGCGGATGGACGACCGCGCCGATCATCGTCGTGTCCGGCCGCACCGGTTCCGCGGACAAAGTCGAGGCGCTGGATGCCGGCGCCGACGACTACGTCACCAAGCCGTTCCAGATCGACGAGCTGCTCGCCCGCCTGCGGGTGCACGGGCGGCGGGCCGTTCCCGCGAGCGGGGAGTCGGTCGTGCGATTCGGCGACGTCGAGATCGACCTCGCCGCGAAGGCCGTCACGCGCGCCGGCTCCCGCGTGCACCTGACCCCGACGGAGTGGCGGATGCTGGAGTTCCTCGCCCGCAACCCCGGCTCACTCGTGACGCGGCAGACGCTCCTCAAGGAGATCTGGGCGAGCGAGCAGGTCGCCGACAGCGGGTATCTGCGCCTGTACATGTCGCAGCTTCGCAAGAAGCTCGAGGCCGAGCCGTCGGCGCCGGTGCATCTGCTGACCGAGCAGGGCATGGGCTACCGGCTCGTGCTGTAGGGCCGGGGCGCGTGCCGAACTCCGGAGAAATCCGCCGTTTCGGCTCCGCCGCGCGGGATCCGGCCCGGACTCAGCCGAAATCTCCGGAGTTCGGCGCGGGCTCCGTGGCCTCCTCCGCCTCGACGGCCTCGAACTCCGCCTGCACGCGGGCGCAGCGGCACGCGTAGACGATCGAGTGCAGCAGCATCAGCGGACCTCGCCGACGGTGTGGCATCCGGGGCACGGGAACGCGACGCGGTCCCCCGACCGGACGTCCCCGGGAAGGATCACGCTCCCTGCGGCCACGCCGCGCGCGTCGACGATCGCGAATTGCTCGTCGTACGCGTGCGACACCCGTCCGAGCAGACGCGCCTCGCGCCACACCGCGTCGAGTCCCGCGACGCACGCGTCGATGCGCAGCGTGCGGGGCTCGGCATCCACCACCGTCGCCACCACCACCGTCGTCGACAGGATCGTGGATGCCACCCCTCCCGACGCCGGGATCACCGCGGGGCCCGTGCACACGCAGGGCGTGCCGCAGATGTCGGCGTAGCGGCCGATCGACACCGCGCGGACGGTGACATCGTCGAGCGTGGGGGTCGAGCCGGCGGGCCAGGCCGTCGCGTCGAAGGGGGCCGGGATGCTGGAGCGGAGGGTGGGGAGAAGGGCGGTGAGGGTCATGCATCCGGTCTACGCCCGCGGGGGCCGGGGCTCCGGGGCACTGACGCTTTCCGTGCGGCCGCGGCGCGGTTCCTCACGGGCCCGGCGCGGGGCGGGCCCGGCGCGGGGCGGGGCTGGCGCCGGCGCCGGTCAGCGCCCCCCTGGGACCCAGCCCCGGCCCACCCGCCGCCGCGTAGCCTAGAAGCGTGACCCTCCCCTTCGACGTGGCCGCGGTGCGGGCCGAGTTCCCGATCCTCGGCACCGAGATCGACGGCCGACCCCTCGTCTACCTCGACTCCGGCGCGACGAGCCAGAAGCCCCGCGCGGTCCTGGATGCCGAGCGCGACTTCCTCGAGACCGCCAACTCCGCGGTGCACCGGGGCGCCCACACGCTCGCCGCCGAGGCGACGGAACTGTTCGAAGACGCCCGCGCGGCCGTCGCGGAGTTCGTCGGGGGCACGCCCGAGCAGCTCGTGTGGACCTCCGGCGCGACCGCGGGCCTGAACCTCGTCGCGGGTTCACTCGGCTACGCCGGGCGCCTCCGCGCGGGCGACGAGATCGTGGTGACCGAGGCCGAGCACCACGCGAACCTCATCCCGTGGCAGGAGCTCGCCGCCCGCACCGGCGCGCGCCTGCGCCACATCCCCGTGCACGACGACGGCACGCTGGACATGGCCGCGGCCGAAGGCCTCATCGGCGCGCGCACCAAGGTCGTCGCGTTCCCGCACGTCTCGAACGTCCTGGGCATCGTGAACCCCGTCGCCGAGCTCGTCACCCTCGCCCGCAGCGTCGGCGCGCTGACCGTCCTCGACGCGTGCCAGTCCGCACCCCACCTCGTGCTGGACCTGCCGGCATCCGGGGTCGACCTGGCCGTCTTCTCGGGCCACAAGATCTTCGGCCCCTACGCGATCGGCGGCCTCTGGGGCCGCGAAGAGGTGCTCGCCTCACTCCCGCCTTTCACCACCGGCGGATCCATGATCACCACCGTCACGCTCGAGAAGGCGGAGTTCCTGCCGCCGCCGCAGCGCTTCGAGGCCGGCACGCAGCCGGTGTCGCAGGCGATCGGGCTCGCCGCCGCCGTCCGCTGGTTCGGCGCTCTCGATCGCGACGCCGCGCACGCGCACGAGGCGGCGCTCGAACGACGCCTCCGCGAGGGACTTCGCTCGATCGACGGCATCCGTCTGCTCGGAGACACGGATGCCGCCGACCGCGTCGCCCTGCAGGCGTTCGACGTCGAGGGGGTGCACGCGCACGACGTGGGGCAGTTCCTCGACAGCCGCGGCGTCGCCGTCCGCGTCGGCCACCACTGCGCGCAGCCGCTGCACCGCCGCTTCGGCCTCGCGGCGTCGGTGCGCGCGAGCGCGGCGATCCACACGACGACCGACGAGGTCGACACCTTCCTGGATGCCGTCTCCGGTGTCCGCCGCTTCTTCGGGGTGCACGCATGAGCGGCCTGGAATCCCTGTACCAGGACCTGATCCTCGACCACTCGAAGAACCGCCGCGGTTTCGGACTGGCCGACCCCGGCGCGCACAGCGCCACGGTGCATCAGCGCAACCCGATCTGCGGCGACGAGATCACGCTGCGGGTCGACGTCGACGGCGGCCGCGTGGCATCCGTCAGCTGGGAGGGCGCGGGCTGCTCGATCTCGCAGGCGTCCGCGTCGATGCTCGTCGCCCTGCTCGACGAGGACGGCGGTGACGACGGGATGCCGACGGCCGACGCCGAAGCGCTGATCGCCCGCTTTCGCGAGGCCCTGCGCTCGCGCGGCCAGATCCCCCTCGACGAGGAGACGTTCGGCGACGCCGCGGCGCTGTCCGGCGTCTCGAAGTACACCGCGCGCGTGAAGTGCGCGATGCTCGCGTGGGTCGCGCTGGAGGAGGGCCTGCGCCAGGCCTGACCCGCTCGGCCGGTGCGCCTGTCCGGCCGCACAACCTCAGCAATCCGCACAACCTCAGCGGCATCCAGCCCCGCCTGGCTGACCGAGCGCAGATCACTGACTTTGCGCCCCGGTCCGACCCGCGCCGCACAACCTCAGCAATCCGCACAACCTCAGCGGCATCCAGCCCCCGCCGACTCACGCAGCGCAGATCCCGAACCTTGCGCCCTCCCCCGCGCAACCGGTCGGCGCTATCCTGCGGAGCGACGACGTCGGAAGGATGGATGCCATGGCGGCAAACGGAGCGGGATTCAGCGACGACGAACGCGCGGCGATGAAACAGCGCGCCGAAGAACTCAAGGCCATGAAGGGCTTGAAGGGTGCGGCGAAGCTGGAGAAGGAGAACGAGGCGTGCCTCGAGGCGATCGACAAGCTCGAGGGCGTCGACCGTGCGGTCGCGGAACGCGTGCACGTCATCGTGCTCGAGGAGGCTCCGCACCTCACGCCCAAGACCTACTACGGCTTCCCCGCGTACGCGAAGGACGGCAAGGTCGTGGTGTTCTACCAGCCGGCGTCGAAGTTCAAGACGCGCTACGGCACGGTGAGCTTCGACGAAACGGCGCAGCTCGATGACGGCCCCATGTGGCCGGTGTCGTACGCCGTGATCGAGGTCACGCCCGAGGTCGAGCAGAAGATCCGCGAGCTGGTGCGCCGGGCGGCCCCGGCCGCCTGACGCGGCGCCGGGGCGTGGCATCCACGGATCCGGGCCGAAGCTCGCAGAATCCCGCGTTCTTCGCAGATTCCAGCCCGAATTCTGCAAACTTCGCGCGATCCTGCGAACATCCGAGACTCGTGGATGCCACGACCTCAGCCGACGAGCACGCCCTCGAGCCGCCGGTAGCTGTCCTCCATGCCGCCGACCATGCCCGTGGCGAGGACCATGTCGCGGGTGGCGGCATCCGGATACTCGATGAGCAGCGTCAACAGCGTGACGCCGTCCTCCTCGTAGAGCGAGAGGTCGTTCGTCGTGGACGGGAAGTCGGTGCCGGTCATGTGCTCGGTCTGGACCACCCGTCGCGGTGCTTCGACGTACAGCACCTCGCCGTCGAAGCCGAAGCCCTCGCCCGGGGTCCCCTCCTCGGGCTCCCACGCGGTGCGGTAGGTCGCACCGACGGTGTCGCCGATCTCGCACACCGTCATGCGCCAGCCGTCGGGGCCGAGCAGCCAACGCCGCATCAGGTCGGGGTCGGTGTGCGCGCGCCACACGAGGTCGCGCGGACCGTCGATCAGCCGCGTGATCCGCACGTGCTGGTCGCTCAGCACCTCGAGCTGCGTGCCCTTGCCCTGCGCGTAGTCGCGGAGGTCCTGCACCACGATGTCGAGCTGGTTCATCGCCAGGGTCGAGCCCTCGACGACGCCCATGGCTACGACCTGCTCGAGCGCCTCGGTCGACGCGAAGCGCGAAACGCTCGTGAGGCGCGAGCCCTCGGGCGTCGCCTCGAACGTCAACGTCATGCGCATCGCCGGCATCGTGTCGATCGGCTCGCCGTCGTCGTCGGCGAAGGAGTCGATGACCTCGTACCCGCGCGGCGGGTCGATCGACACGAACTCCCAGCGGCCGTTCGCCCGCTCCCCCGTCGGCGAGGTCATGCGGTAGGTCGCGCGCCCGCCGGGCGTGAAGTCGAACGAGCCGAAAGTCGACGGCCAGCCGGGAGGACCCCACACCCGCTCGAGCTGCCGCGGATCGCTGAACACCGCCCACAGCCGCTCGGGGCCGACCGGGAAGTCGGCGATGAGGGTCAGCGTGAGCGCTTCGGCGTCGGTCTCGACGGAGGTGACGGGCATGAGGGACTCCTTCGTTTCTCAGTTCGGCTGGCTGGATGCCGCGGCATCCGGGTCTTCGGCTTCTTCGGCGAACAGGGCGTCGAGGCGGTCGATGCGCCCGCGCCAGAGGTCTTCGTACGAGCGGAGGAGGCGCTGCACGTGCGCGATGGCCGCGGGTTCGGCGCTCACGAGACGCTCCCTCCCCTCGGCGCGCTTGCGGACGAGGCCGGCCTCGACGAGCACGCCGATGTGCTTCGAGACCGCCGCGAACGACATCGCATACCCCGCGGCGAGCGCCGACACCGATTGCTCGGCGACGAGCGTGCGCCGGACGATGTCGCGCCGCGTCGCATCGGCCAGCGCGTGGAACACGCGGTCGATGTCGGCGTCGGTGGGAGCCAATCGTTCAACCATTTGGTTGCACGTTAGCAGCGGTGGCGGGCGGCGGCAAGGGATCAGTGCCCGCGAAGTCCTGGCCGCGCAACCTCCGCGATCCGCGCAACCTCCGCGATCTGCGCACGCTCAGCGGTCTGTGCAACCTCCGCGATCCGCGCAACCTCAGCGATCTGCGCACACTCAGCCAGGAGCGACCGGATGCCACGGACCCGGCGCGAATCACGGAGGTTATGCCGTGCACCCGCGACGCGTGCCGCCCCCGCACCCCACACCGCAGGGGTTCTTGCACCCGGCCCAAATTCCATTCACGCGCATTCATCACCCACCGGAGGGGTAGGCTCGAAGCACGAGGACGGACCGTCCGAGAAGATCTCCCGGCACCGCGCCCGCCCGGGAAGAAGGCCACCCATGGCTCAGTACGACGTAGCGAACCGTTCGGCGATCGTGACGGGAGCGGGCAGCGGAATCGGGCGCTCGACCGCCCTGCTGCTGGCCCAGAACGGCGCCGCCGTGGTCGTCAACGATCTCAACGCCGACCACGCCCACAAGGTCGTCGAGGAGATCCGTGCCGCCGGCGGCACGGCCGAGGCCTCGGTCGGCGACGCCACCGACGTCGCGTGGATCGCGTCGTCCGTCGAGCTCGCGAACACCCTCGCGCCGCTCCGCATCGGCGTGAACAACGCCGGCATCGGTGGCGCCGCCGCCCCGACCGCGGAGTACACCGACGAAGCGTGGGACAAGGTCATCGCGATCAACCTCAACGCCGTGTTCCGCAACATGCGCGCGCAGATCCCCTCGATCCTCGCCAACGGCGGCGGCTCGGTCGTGAACGTCGCGTCGATCCTCGGCAGCGTCGGCTTCGCCACCTCCCCCGCCTATGTGACCGCCAAGCACGCGGTCGTGGGCATGACGAAGAACGCCGCGCTGGAGTACTCGGCCCAGGGCGTCCGCGTGAACTCCGTGGGACCCGGCTTCATCGACACCCCGCTGCTCGACGCCGTCGGCGACGACGTCAAGGAATTCCTCGTGAGCAAGCACCCCATCGGCCGCCTCGGCAAGCCCGACGAGGTCGCGAACCTCATCGCCTTCCTCGCCAGCGACGCCGCGAGCTTCATCACGGGCAGCTACCACCTGGTCGACGGCGGCTACACTGCCTCCTGATCCCGGATGCCGCGCGGCCCGCGCCCGTTGACGGGTCAGGGCCGCGCGAGCTCCTCGAACTCCCCCTCCGGCAGAGCCACCCACCCCTCGCGCCGCGCGACCTCGAGATCGCCGGGCCCGGGCCGGACGAAACGGCCCGTCGCGGCAGCGCGCGTCGCGAGGGCCGCGATCACCGCGTCGAACGCGTCGGCGGATGCCACGGCGAGCGCCGCGAACTCGCCGACGTCGAACCACGGCGCCCGCTGCTGCAGCACCGCGAGCAGAGTCGCCCGGCGGGTGGCATCCACTCGGTATTTCGTGGTGTCGAAGCCCCAGATCCTCAGTGCGCCGCCGGGATACACCTCGAACAGGCGGCCCTCAGCGGCACGGTCGACCGGGAAGCCGCCGGCCGCGAGTCGGCGGAGGAGTCCGGCTCCGCGCAGGGCCGTGACTCCGAGGCGGTCGGTCGAGACGCTCAACGGCCAGCGGCCGATGCGGTCGCGCACGACGGCGTCGGTGCGGCGGTAGACGAGGCCACGGCGCCAGTCGGCTCCGCCGTCGACCTCGCCGAGCGCGGGCGCGGTGCCCCCGTGGTGGGCCTGGACGAAGTCGACGAACGCGTCGGGCCACCCGAGCGGACAATCGAGTCCGAGCCAGCCGTCTTGGCCGATGGATGCCACGATCCCGGCGTCATCGACCCCCACCGTGAGCCGCACGAGGCGCGCCCCGCCCGACGACCACACGATCTCGGCGAGCGCGGTGCCGGGAACCCCTGCGGCGAGGTCGACGCCGATCGTTCTCATCCCCGCAGGCTACGCGGGGCGTCCGACGTCGTGGCCCGCGCCCCGCGAACCTGGGAGGATCGACCCATGCCCGCCGACGACGAACTCCCCGACTCCCTCGAGCCGGGGCTGAACGTGCCGCCGCGGAAGGAGCCCCCGGCACCCCCGACGCCGAAGGGCGACCTGCGCGCGGTGTCGATCATCGCGGTGGTCACGGGCGTGATCGTGGTGGCCTGGCACTTCTTCCTCGTCTCGGTGAGTGCGGTCGCCGAGCTCGACCAGTTCCTGTGGATCCAGATCGGCATCTGGGCGCTCGCGGTGGTGTCGTTCGTGCTCGGCATCCTGAGTCTGAACGCGCGCATGGCGCGCGAACTCGCCGCCGCCGGCTTCATCTCGGGCGTCGCCGCGTTCCTGCTGTCGATCGCGATCGGCCTGTTCAGCGGCGCGAGCTTCCTCTCCTGAGGTCCCGCGCCGGGCAGGGCGCCGTGTGCCCGTTCGGTGTCCACAACACGCGGACGGGATGCCTTGGCATCCGCGTGTCTTGGACACTGGGGCGCGCAGACCGGCAGGGTCGACCGCCGAGTGTCGTCAGGACGTGAGGCGCAGAGCCCGGATTCAGTGTCCAAGACACGCGGACTGCGCTGTGTGGCATCCGCGTGTCTTGGACACTGAACGGGTGGCGGCAGCGCACCCGCGGAATGCCCGGCGACCCGGGACCGTTCGGGAAAGCATGACCGACGCCCTGGAGCGCGCCCTCGACACCCTCGACGTGCGCACGGGCTCGTCCCGCCGCGTCGCTCTCGCTGCGGGCGGAGAGCTCGTGCTCCCGATCGGATCGACGACCTTCGTGTACGTCCACCGAGGCGAGATCACGGGCGACCTCGCGCTCGGCACCGGATGCCAGGTCGACGCCCCGACCGGCGGCGGGCGTTCCGTCAGCGGCCGCCGCACCCTCCTCGCGGGGGATGCGGCCATGTCGCTCGGATGCCGCACGCTCGTCCTCTCGTCGCAGTCCGGCGCCGAGGTCATCGTCGTCACCGCGGAGATCACGCCCTCCGAGGCCGTGGCATCCCTCCCGGGACCTGGATCCCCGCTCCGTCGGACCCGGTCGTCGCGGCGGTCAACGCCGCTCTCGTGCTGCTCATCGACCACGACCTGGCGGTGTCGACCTTCGCGGCGCGGGTCGCGGCCTCCGCGCGCGCCGACGGATACGCCGCGGTCAGCGCGGCGCTCGGCGCCGCCGATTCCCCGCTCCACGTCTCCGCGGCGACCCGCACCGCCCGCCTGCTGGCGCGGGTGCGCCGCGGGCTGGAGCCGGAGCGGGCCCTGGCCGAAGCGCTGCAGGAGGGCAATGGCATCCCGGGGTTCGGTCATCCGCTCTACGACAGCGTCGACGACCGGGCCGACGCCCTGTTCCCGCTCCTCGCCACTCTGCCCGACGGCGAGGGGACGATGGATGCCGTGCGCCGACTTCAGGACGTCGTCGCCGACCGCGCCCGCCTCGCGCCGAACGTGGATCTGGCGCTGGCGGCCCTCGCCTCGGCGGCGCGACTTCCGGAGGACACCGCGGCCACCGTCTTCGTCGTCGGCCGCACGGCCGGGTGGATCGCGCACATCGCCGCCGAGTACGCCGAGCCCGCGATGCGGCTGCGCCCGCGCGGGGAGTATGTGGGGCCGTGACCGCCCGCGCTGCCGTGCCGTCACGCGGAGTCCGTGCCCGACACGCCGCGGCCTAAGGCCGCCTCCCGGCGTGTCTCTCGAGAACTCCGCCCGACGGTGGGGCCGTCAGCCCGCCTTCCAGCCCTTCGCCAACTCGACGACCGCGGCGACCGCGGCCTCGGTGTCGGCAGGCGTGCCCCCGGCGCGGCCCGCGGCGAGGCCCGCGACGAACGCGCTCAACGGGGCGGCGGGCCGCGCCACGCCGTTCGCGACGTCGCGCGCCAGGTCGAGGACCAGCGCGATCGGCACATCGCCCTCCGCGAGCCCGAAGCGCTCGGCGAGCGCCGCGCTCCACTCGTTCAGGGCCTCGGGCGGCAGGGTGCGGGATTCGGTCACGGCTCCTCCTCGGGCTCGCTCGCGGCCGAGCCTCCGGCCGCCGTCAGATCGTCCCACGTGTCGATGTCGCGCGACAGCGCCGCGGGCGCGTCGACGAACGCGATCCGCAAGCTTCCGAGGAGCGTCCGCATCGCGGCATCCCGTCCTCCGTCCGGAATCGTGGATGCCACCTCCCGCAGCGCCGCGGCCCGGTAGCGGCCCGTGAGCCACTGGGGTCGACCGCCCTCGACGAGGCAGACCCCGTCGGCGTCGGCGGGGATCGGCGGCAGCGCG
>NZ_LQQP01000012.1 GCF_001619615.1 Microbacterium sp. T32 | reverse complement strand
GACCCATCCACACGTTCTTGCCTATAAGCCCCAGGGTGACGAGCGGACCCGGGCAAAAGGTAAGGCCCGGGGTGGAAGCCCGGGCCTAGGGTGAGAGCCGCGTTAGATGGACGCGGGTCTCTCGCTCCCCGGCTTGGACTCGAACCAAGAACCTATCGGTTAACAGCCGATTGCTCTGCCAATTGAGCTACCGAGGATCATGCCCACCTGGCGGCGGGCAACCAGACGATACTAACAGCACCGCGGCGCAGCGGGAAAATCAGCCGGCCGAAATCCGTCGGTCGGGCGCGCCGTCGGGAGTCCACTGCAGACCCTCGGTCCCGTGGCCGTACGCGACGACGTGTCCGGCGCGCAGCACGAGGACATCGGCATCCAGGTCGCGGGGGGCATCCGCGTCGTTCGTGACGACGAGGGATGCCATCCCGCGCTCGTCGCGCCGGCGGGTGAGGGCTGCGCGGACCGCCTGCCGCACCTCGACGTCGAGGTTGGCGTAGAGGTCGTCCGCGACGAACAAGCGCGGCTCGAGCACGAGGGCACGGGCGAGCGCGACGCGCTGCCGCATGCCCGCGCTGAGCTCGTACGGGTACTTCGGTGAAGCGCCGAGCGGCAGTTCCATCTCGTCGAGCAACGTCGCGACGCGCACCGCCAGGGCGCGCGTGTTGACGCGGCGGTCCCGCGCGGTGATCGGCTCGGAGATGACCTCGTGCACCGTGAGTCGCGCGGGCAGGTTCGCGCCCGCGCCCTGCGGCAGGTAGCCGGTGTGGAACGTCCACTCGCGCAGCGCGCGTCCGGGATGCCGTGCGGAGATGCCGTGCACGCGCGCATCTCCCCCGACGACGGTCAGGCCCTCGTCGGGGCGGCCGGCGAGCGAGGACGCCAGCGACGTCTTCCCCGATCCGGTCGGGCCCATGACGACGAGGCTGCCCGCGGCAGCGAGAGTGAAGGTCACCCCGTCGATCACACGGACGCCGTTGCGGGCGAGCGAGAGATCGTCGGCGCGGACGGCGACGGCGGTGTCGAGGGACCGGGGCATGCTGACATCCTCCCCGACCCGCGGCATCCGCGCCAGCCGATCGCGCCGCGCGCCGCGAGCCCACCGAGACGCGCCGCGCCAGCCGATCGCGCCGCGCGGCGTCAGCCCGCGGTCAACCGCTGGCGGTCGGCATCCAATTCGCGCAGTCGCAGCCGCAGACGGCGACCCTCCTCGGAATCGGCGGGAACGCGCTGGATGCCGCGCAGCAGTTCGTTCTTCTCGCGCTCGAGCTCGCGCACGAGGAGTCCGCGCGCGAGGTCGTTCGCCGACGCCACCGCGCCCTCCTCGTTGCGCGCCGGGAACTCCGCCGTGAGCAGTTCCGCCGCGAGTGTCCGGAAGGGCTCGCGCACCGCCTCGACCGCGGCGACGGCCCAGCCCGGCTGGGACAGATCCGTGGATGCCAGCGTGCTCCGAACCGCCTCGAGGGCGGGGTGGCCGAACGGGGTCTGCAGGGCGCGGAGGAACAGGTCGGGTTCGATGCGGTGCCCGTACTGGAGGAACGCCATCATCGCGCCGCGCTCGAGGGCGACGTCGCGCGTGTTCGGCAGGGACGCCATCGTGACCGAGACGGCGACCGGCGCGGGTGTCTCCGCTCCCCCGCGCTGCGCGTCGCGCTTCTCGGCGCGGTCGGCGCCGCGCGCCGCGCGTTCGACGGCGCTCTGCACCTCGGGGATGTCGAGACCCAGGCGGCGCGCGAGCACCCGGACGTACCCGGGCCGCAGCGCGGGGTCGCGGATGTCGGCGACGATCGGGGCCGCGGCGCGGAGCGCGCCCGCGCGGCCCTCGACGCTGGCGAGGTCGTAGTCCTTCAGCCGCTGGTCGATGACGAACTCGAACATCGGCGCCTTGTTGTCCATGAGGGCGCGGACCGCGCCGTCGCCGCGCTGCAGGCGCAGGTCGCACGGGTCGAGGCCCTCGGGCGCCACGGCGACGTACGTCTGCGCGGCGAAGCGCTTCTCGTCGGCGAAGGCGCGCAGCGCCGCCTTCTGGCCGGCGGCATCCGGGTCGAAGGTGAAGACGACCTCGCCCGCGGCCGTGTCGTCGCCCATCACGCGGCGGAGCACCGTGATGTGGTCGCTGCCGAAGGCCGTCCCGCAGGAGGCGATCGCGGTCGTGATGCCCGCGAGATGGCAGGCCATGACGTCGGTGTACCCCTCGACCACGACGACGCGGTGCTCGCGCGAGATGTCGCGCTTCGCGAGGTCGAGGCCGTAGAGCACCTGCGCCTTCTTGTAGATCGGCGTCTCGGGGGTGTTGAGGTACTTCGGGCCCTGGTCGTCGTCGTAGAGCTTGCGCGCGCCGAACCCGATCACCTGGCCGGTGACGTCGCGGATCGGCCACACGACGCGTCCGCGGAACCGGTCGTAGACCCCGCGCTGGCCCTGCGACACCAGGCCCGCCTGCACGAGCTCGTCGCGCGAGAACTTCTGCCCGAGCAGGTGGTCCATGAGCGACGACCAGCCCTTCGGGGCGTACCCGACGCCGAAGTGTGCCGCCGCCCCCGCGTCGAATCCACGGTCGCCGAGGAACCGCCGCGCGGTGTCGGCCTCGGGCGACAGCAGCTGCGAGCGGAAGTATTCCGCGGCCGCGGCGTTGGCGGCGTACAGACGCGACCGGCCGGTGGTCTCGGGGGCGGCACCGCCGTCCTCGTAGTGCAGCGTGTACCCGACGCGGGCGGCCATGCGCTCGACGGCCTCGGTGAACGAGACGTGGTCCATCGCGCGGAGGAACGAGTACACGTCGCCCGACTCGCCGCACCCGAAGCAGTGGTAGTACCCGACCTGCGGGCGCACGTGGAAGCTGGGGCTGCGCTCGTCGTGGAAGGGACACAGACCCTTCATCGACCCGACGCCCGCCGGCTTCAGCGCGACGCGCTCACCGACGACGTCCGCGATGTTGACCCGCGCCTTGACCTCGTCGACGTCGGACTGGCGGATGCGGGGCATCAGGCATCCGCTCCCCGCGGCGGTCGCGCACCCGGCGCCCACACGCCGAGCTCAGCGGCATCCACGTCGCCCACGAGCCTGCCGTACCACGCGATCGCGAGCTGGTCGGTGAGACTCGCGACCTGGTCGACCACGACGCGGCGGCGCGCGACGTCGTCGGTCGCGCTCTCGAAGTCGGGCAGGTGCAGCGTGTCGAGCGACCCCGGGTTCTCCCACAGGGCGGATGCCAGACGCTTCAGCACGCGTCGCTGCTCGCGGTACAGCGCCTTACGGCCGTCGATCGACACCACGGTCGCGCCGATGATGCCCTTCAGCACCGCCATCTCGGCCTCGACGACGCGCGGGACGACGACGTGCGCGCGGTACCGGGTGAGGTCGCGGACGGCGTACGCCTCGCGGGTCGCGGTCGTGGCGGCGCGCGCGAAGCGCCCGATGAGGTCGGACGTGAGGTTCTTCAGCCGCGCGAGCGCGGGGCGAGAGCCGTCGAACGACTCGATCCACTCGGGCAGCCGCATCAGCCGGTACAGGGCGTCGGCCAGCTCGTCGCGCGAGAAGTCGTAGCCGACCCACGTCTGGATCGCGGTGAGGAGCGACTCGTGACCGGCCGGGGATGCCAGCGCGGCGGGGTCGATGTAGCGGTTGACGACCGCGTCCTCGAAGTCGTGCACCGAGTACGCGATGTCGTCGGAGAGGTCCATGACCTCGGCCTCGATGCAGCGCACGCGTCCGGGCGCCGTCCCGCGCATCCAGTGGAACACCGGCTCGTCGTCGGGGTAGACGCCGAACTTCAACCGGCCGCCGGGGTCGGGAAGCGGAGCATCGGCGGTCCAGGGGTACTTGCACGTCGCATCCAGGCTCGCCCGCGTGAGGTTGAGCCCGAAGGAGTGCCCGTCCGGGCCGATGACCTTCGGCTCGAGGCGTGTGAGGATGCGCAGCGTCTGCGCGTTGCCCTCGAACCCGCCGATGTCTTCCGCCCACTCGTTCATCGCCCGCTCGCCGTTGTGGCCGAACGGCGGGTGGCCGAGGTCGTGGCTGAGGCACGCGGTGTCGACGACGTCGGGCGACAGCTCGAGCGCCGTGGCGAGCTCGCGGCCGACCTGCGCGACTTCGAGCGAGTGCGTGAGACGGTTGCGTGCGAAGTCGGCGGGGCTCGCGGGGCTCAGGACCTGGGTCTTCGCGGCGAGACGGCGCAGCGCCGCCGAGTGCAGGACGCGGGCGCGGTCGCGCGCGAAGTCGTCGCGCTGCGAACGGTGCTGCTCTTCGTGGAACCGGGCGGCGTCGACGTCGTCGTACCCCGACGGGCGCGCGACGCCCACCGCCGCCTCACCCGCCACTGTGGTGCAGCTCCGCTTCCGCCAGCTCGCGGCCGGCGGCGTCGCCGATCTCGCGGGAGTCGAGCCAGCCGTCAGGCAGCGCTGGACGCTTGGGGGTACCGGCGCGGCCGCGCTGACCCTCGGCCGCTTCGCCGGGGTAGGGCGCGTCGAGGTCCATCGTGGCGAGGAGGTCGTCGATCTCCTCCAGCGTCGAGGCGGTCGCGAGGCTCGCCCGCAGCTCACCGCCGACCGGATACCCCTTGAAGTACCAGGCGACGTGCTTGCGGATGTCGCGGCATCCGCGCCCCTCGTCCTCGAAGAACTCGACCAGCAGCTCGGCGTGGCGGCGGAACGCCTGCGCCACGAAGCCGAGCGTCGCGTCGACGGGGTCGCCGTGCGCCGCGCCCGGACGGCCGAGCGCACGGGCCAGGTCGCCGAACAGCCACGGGCGTCCGAGGCAGCCGCGGCCGACGACGACGCCGTCGCACCCGGTCTCGTCCATCATGCGCACCGCGTCGGCGGCCGACCAGATGTCGCCGTTGCCGAGCACGGGGACGCTGGTCACCGTCTCTTTGAGCTTCGTGATCGCACTCCAGTCGGCCTGTCCGGAGTAGAACTCGGATGCCGTGCGCGCGTGCAGCGCGATCGAGGAGACGCCCGCGCCCTCGGCGATGCGTCCGGCCTCGAGGTACGTGAGGTGGTCGGCGTCGATGCCCTTGCGCATCTTGATCGTCAGCGGGAGGTCGCCGGCCGCACGGACGGCGCGCTCCACGATCTCTCGGAACAGCGAGAGCTTCCACGGCAGTGCGGCACCGCCGCCGCGGCGCGTCACCTTCGGGACGGGGCAGCCGAAGTTGAGGTCGATGTGATCGGCGTGGTCTTCCTCGACGATCATGCGTACCGCCGCCTCGACCGTCGCCGGGTCGACGCCGTAGAGCTGGATCGAGCGCGGCGTCTCGGACTCGTGGTGACGGATCAGACGCATCGTCGTGTCGTTGCGCTCGACGAGCGCGCGGGTCGTGATCATCTCGCTGACGTACAGCCCGGCGCCGTACTCGCGGCTCAGTCGCCGGAACGCCGTGTTGGTGATTCCGGCCATGGGCGCGAGCACGACCGGGGCGTCGAGTTCGATGGGGCCGATGCGCAACGCGCGCGTCGGGGCCAATGCCGTGGTCATCGTTCCATTCTCCCAGACCCCGCGCCCACGCGGTGCCGCTGTGGACGCGGGGAAGCCTGGGGAGGAGGGGTCACGCCTGCGCGGTCTCCGGCTCATTCGCGGCCGCGCGACGCTCGCCCCACACCTGGCGGGCGATCTGCGTGAAGGCCTCGACCGGCTGCGCGCCGCTGACGCCGTACTTGCCGTCGATCACGAAGAACGGGACTCCGCTGATGCCGTACGCCTGGGCCTGCGCCTGGTCGGCGCGCACTGCGTCGCGGTAACGACCCGACACGAGCGCTTCGCGGGCGAGCTCGGCATCCAGTCCGATCTCCACCGCGAGCTCGACGAGGTCGTCGTCGCGGCCGACGTGCTTGCCCTCGAGGAAGTACGCCGCCATCAGGCGCTCGGACAGATCGAGCTGGCGCCCGTGCTCCTTGGCGAAGTGCAGCAGTTCGTGGGCCTTCACGGTGTTCGTGTGCTGCAGGATGTCGAAGCGGTACTCGAGGCCGGCCTCCGCGGCGACGCCGGTGACGCGGTCGAGCATCTCCCGCGCCTGAGCGGGCGAGATGCCCTTGTGCTGCGACAGGTAGTCCACCTCACCGCCGACGAAGTCGACGGGGGTGTCGGGCGAGAGTTCGAACGAGTGGTACTCGATCTCGACGACGGGGGCGTCGTCGTCATCGGCGGTGGCGGCGAGGCCGTTCTCGAGGTTGCGCTTCCCGATGAAGCACCAGGGGCAGGCGATGTCGCTCCACACGTCGATCTTGATGGCATCCGTCATGTCGTGTGCAACCTTTCGGGTGGAGGGCTTTATTCCGAAAACGGCATTCAGGTCGTAGCCGGCGTGTCGACCGCGCCGCCGAACCGTCGATCGCGGGACACGTACTGACCGATGGCGTCCCACAGGTGCTGGCGCCGGAAATCGGGCCATAGCGTGTCGAGGAACACCATCTCGGCATACGCCGACTCCCACAAGAGGAAGTTCGAGGTGCGCTGCTCTCCGCTCGAGCGGAGGAACAGGTCGACGTCGGGCATGTCGGGCACGTAGAGGTTCTTGGCGATCATCTTCTCGCTGATCGCCGACGGCTTCAGGCGCCCGGCGGCGACCTCCTCGCCGAGGCGGCGCATGGCATCCACGATCTCCAGGCGACCGCCGTAGTTGACGCACATCGTGAGGGTGAGGCCGTCGTTGCCCGCCGTGAGGCGCTCCGCGGCCTGCAGCTCGTTGATGACCGAACCCCACAGGCGCGGGCGGCGGCCCGCCCAGCGGACCCGCACGTTCCACTCGTTCAGCTGATCGCGGCGACGCTGGAGCACCTCGCGGTTGAAGCCCATGAGGAACCGCACCTCGTCGGGTGACCGCGTCCAGTTCTCCGTCGAGAACGCGTACAGCGACAGGTGCTTCACGCCGGCCTGGATCGCGCCCGCGACGATGTCGAGGATCGTCGCCTCGCCGGCCCGGTGCCCCTCGATCCGCGGGAGACCGCGCCGGTTCGCCCAGCGCCCGTTGCCGTCCATGACGATCGCGATGTGCGCGGGCACCGACCCCTTCGGGAAGGCCGGCGGGTACTCCCCCGTCCAGTCGAGGGGCCGGTAGGGCTCGGCGTTGCGGTGCGTGAACGGCTTCGGGGTCATCGACTCGATTCCAGGTGCGAGAGGGAACGGATGCCGCGCTCCAGGTGGAACTGCGCGTACGCGGCCACGAGGCCCGAGGCGGCGGCGGTGGTGCGTTCGGGGGCGGCATCCACCACGTCCCACTCCCCCGCGATGAGCGCGCGCAGCAGATCGACGGTGTCGCGCGCGACCCGGGGCGAACCCGCCGGTGCGCAGGCCGAGCACACGACGCCACCGAGCTGAACGAGGAAGTAGTCGTGCTCGCCGACCGTGCCGCAGCGCGCGCACTCCCCGAGACCGGGAGCCCAGCCGGAGAGCGCCATGGCGCGCAGGAGGTACGAATCCAGGACGCTCCGCGCCGCATGGTCGCCGCGCGCGAGGGAGCGGAGCCCCCCGACCAGCAGCAGGTACTGCTGCGGCGTAGCCTCCGCCTCGTTGAGCCGATCCGCCGTCTCGACCATCGCGCTGGCGGTCGTGTAGCGGTCGTAGTGCTGCGCGATGTCGGCCCCGTACGCGCCGAGCGACTCGGCCTGCTGCACGATGTCGAGGGTGCGGCCCTGGTACAGCTGCACGTCGGCGACCATGAACGGCTCCAGCCGCGATCCGAACCGCGACGAGGTGCGCCGGACGCCCTTCGCCACCGCGCGAATCTTGCCGTGGCGACGGCTGAGGAGGGTGACGATGCGGTCCGCCTCCCCGAGCTTGTGGGTACGCAGGACCACGACTTCGTCGCGGTAGGTGGGCACAGTCCATTATCCGCCCGCGACCCCGGGAGTCGGCGGTGCGCCGCGCGCGGCCCCGCGGTCGCTCCCCGGGAGAATGGATGCCGTGAACCCGCCCGTCTTCGTCATCCCGCTGTGGGCCGACCTCACCGCCGTCGCCCTCGGCGGGGTGCAGGGCGCGCTCTTCGCCTCCGGCTTCCAGGGGCAGCGGCGGCTCGATCTCCTCGGCGTCGCGATCATCGGCATCCTGCTCGGGATGGGCGGCGGACTCATCCGCGACCTGCTGCTCGGGCTGCCCCCGGCGACGTTGCAGAACAACTGGTACTTGATCACCGCGACCGTGGCCTCCCTCGTCGGAATGCTGTTGTCGGGGATCTTCCAACGCCTCAACCGCGCGATCGTCCTGCTCGACGCCGTCGTGATCGGGCTGTTCGGCGCGTTCGGGACGTCGAAGGCGCTCGCGGTGGGGCTTCCCCCGGTGCCGGCGGTGTTCGTCGGCGTCGTTGCGGCGGCAGGCGGCAGCGTGCTGCGCGATGTGCTCATGGGACTCCCCGTCGCCATCATGCACGTCGGGTCGCTCTACGCCGTGGCCGCGGGCGCCGGATGCGCGGTCCTCGCGACCGCCGCCGCGTTCGGTGTGCCGCTCCCGGTCGCGGCGGTGATCGGCGTCGTCGTAACGACGGTGATCCGCGTGCTCGCCGTGCTGTTCGACCTGTCGCTCCCCGAGCAGCGGAAGCTGCACCGCCGCAAGGTCGCGGTCGAGACGACCGGCATCCCGATCATCCGCGACGACGACGCCTGAGCGGCGCGCTTGCGTGAGGGGTCAATTTCTGTCGCTTCAGACGCTCCCAGGCGACAGATATTGACCCCTCACGCGGGTGTCAGGCGCGCGCGAGGATCTCGCCGTGCGGCAGGAGGATCCAGCCGTCGGGGTCGGCGGCCCATGCGCGCCAGGCGTCGGAGATGCGCTGCAGCGTCGCGTCGTCGGCGAGGCCGAGTCGGAGAGCGTGGCCGGCGAAGGCGGATGCCACGACCCGGTCGGCCCACATCCCGCCCCACCACGCGCGCTTCTCCGGGGTGTCGAACACCCACACGCTCGCGCTCGCCTCGATCCGCGTGAACCCGGCTTCGCGCGCCCACGCTTTGAGCGCGCGGCCCGCGTCGGGTTCCCCCGACGATCCGCGATGCACGCCGTGGTAAATCTCGAGCCACTCGTCGAGTGCCGGGATCCGTGGATGCCAGATCACTCCGCCGTAATCCACGTCGCGCGCCGCGACGAGACCGTCCGGGCCCGCCACCCGCCGGAACTCCCGCAGCGCGTCCACGGGTCGGGCGAGGTGCTGGAGCGTCTGGTGGGCGTGGACGATGTCGAACGAGGCATCCGGGAGGTCGAGCGCGTAGGCGTCACCGACGCGGAACTCGACGTTGGTGCGGTCGCCGATCGCGGCGCGCGCGATCTCGACGACCTCGGGGGCGGCATCCATGCCGACGACCTGTCCCGGGAAGACCCGGTCGGCGAGGTCGACGGTGATGGTGCCGGGGCCGGCACCCACGTCCAGGACGCGGGCACCGGCGAACAGCGAGGACACCAGGTAGGCCGCCGAATCGGCGACGGTCCGTGCGGCGTGGGAACGCAGCACGCTCTCGTGGTGTCCGTGGGCGTACGCCACGGCCGGGACCTCAGGCGATCAGACGCCGGCGAGGGCGCCGGAGCGCTGACGCGTGCGGATGGCGCGGTTGACGCCCGAGACGATCGCCTTGAGCGACGCCGTCGAGATGTCGTTGTCGATGCCGACGCCCCACAGGCGCTGGTCGTCGACCTGCAGCTCGATGTACGCCGCCGCCTGCGCGTCGCCGCCGGAGCTGAGCGCGTGCTCGACGTAGTCGTACAGCGTGACCTCGAAGCCCTGGGCTCGCACGATCTCGAGGAACGCGGCCACGGGGCCGTTGCCGACCGCCGACGCGGGCTGGACCGACTCACCGTCGCGCAGCGTCACGTCCAGCGAGACATCGCCCGACATGTCGCTCGACGAGCGCGTCGACAGCAGCTCGAAGCGGCCCCAGCGCTGGTCGTCGTCGGTGGTGGGCAGGTATTCGTCGGTGAAGATGTCCCAGATCTGGGCGCTCGACACCTCGCCGCCCTCGGCGTCGGTGCGGGCCTGCACGACGCCGGAGAACTCGATCTGGAGCTTGCGCGGCAGGTCGAGCGCGTGGTCGGCCTTGAGCAGGTACGCGACGCCGCCCTTGCCGGACTGCGAGTTCACGCGGATGACGGCCTCGTACGAACGGCCCAGGTCCTTCGGGTCGATGGGCAGGTACGGGACGGCCCACTCGATGTCGTCGACGTGCTTGCCCTCGGCCGCCGCGCGGGCCTCCATCGCCTCGAAGCCCTTCTTGATGGCATCCTGATGCGAACCGCTGAAGGCGGTGAAGACCAGGTCGCCGGCCCACGGGCTGCGCTCGGGAACGGGCAGCTGGTTGCAGTACTCGACGGTGCGCTTGACCTGGTCGATGTCGCTGAAGTCGATCTGCGGGTCGATGCCCTGCGTCAGCAGGTTCACGCCCAGGGCGACCAGGTCGACGTTGCCGGTGCGCTCGCCGTTGCCGAACAGGCATCCCTCGATGCGGTCGGCGCCGGCCATGTAGCCGAGCTCCGCGGCGGCGACCGCGGTGCCGCGGTCGTTGTGCGGGTGCAGCGAAAGGATGACGTTCTCGCGGTGGTTCAGGTTCCGCGACATCCACTCGATCGAGTCGGCGTAGACGTTGGGCGTGGCCATCTCGACCGTGGCGGGGAGGTTCAGGATGACTTTGCGCTCGGGCGTCGGCTGGAAGATCTCCAGCACCTCG
Organism: Microbacterium sp. T32; assembly: GCF_001619615.1. Taxonomy (GTDB): domain Bacteria; phylum Actinomycetota; class Actinomycetes; order Actinomycetales; family Microbacteriaceae; genus Microbacterium. The sequence goes on along the minus strand of NZ_LQQP01000012.1, from coordinate 541,003 downwards.
TTGCAGATGCGCAGCGCGAACTCGAGCTCGGTGCCCGTGTAGCTCTCGGGCGAGTACTCGTAATAGACGTCCGTCTCGGGGATCGTCGCCTCGTACTTCTTGCAGAGGCGGGCGCCCTCGAGGGCGATGTCGACGATGCCCTGCTGGTCGGTGCGGAAGACGACCTCACGCTGCAGCACGGACGTGGAGTTGTACAGGTGGACGATGGCCTGCTTCGCGCCGGCGATCGCCTCGTACGTGCGGGCGATGAGGTGCTCGCGCGCCTGCGTCAGCACCTGGATCGTGACGTCGTCGGGGATGAGGTCTTCCTCGATCAGCTGCCGGACGAAATCGAAGTCGGTCTGGCTCGCGCTCGGGAACCCGACCTCGATCTCCTTGTAGCCCATCTTCACGAGCAGGTCGAACATGACCCGCTTGCGCTCGGGGCTCATCGGGTCGATGAGGGCCTGGTTTCCGTCGCGCAGGTCGACGGCGCACCAGCGGGGTGCCGTCTCGATGCGCTTGCTCGGCCACGTGCGGTCGGGCAGGTCGACGCGGATCTGCTCGTGGAACGGACGGTACTTGTGGACCGGAGCGGACGTGGGCTTCTGCGTGTTCTTCATGAGGGGGTCGCTTCTCTTGTCTGTCTGAAGGGGCCGACGACGAGCTCCGCGACGAGGAAGGCCCTTAGAACGAGGACTCGTCGCGGCAGCTAAGAAGAAGCAGGCCACCGAAGCGCATTCTGTGATCGTAGCACTCGCGTGTAGCGGCTCTTACGCGCTCGGCGTCCATTCGCGTGCGAGCACCGCGTAATCCACCTCGTCGCTCCAGCGTCCCTTGAACCACTCGTTCTCGATGAGGTGCGCCTCGCGCCGCATCCCGATTCGTTCCGCGAGGGCGATCGAGCGGGCGTTCTCCGCGTCGATGCGGGCCACGAGACGGCGCAGGCCGTAGACCTCGAACGCCGTGTCGATGAGCGCGCGCACGGCCTCGGTGGCGAGCCCGCGCCCGGCGGCGGCGGGATTCACGACCCAGCCGATCTCGGCCGTGCCGGAGGCGGCGTCGAGGTGGAACAGCACGAGGTCGCCGATCACGGCTCGGTCGTCGAGCCGCTCGATCGCGAGGACCACTCCCCCGCGCTCGCCCTCGATGCTCGTTCCGCCGAAGAGATCGCCGATGCGCTGCCGGATGTCGTCGGCGCTCTGCGGCTCGAACGGCAGGAACCGACACACGTCGGGATTTCCGCGGTACGCGACCATCGCCTCCACGTCGGCGTCGACGATCGGCCGCAGACGCACGCGCTCCCGGACGACGTCGAGACGCGCGGGCGCCGGCGGCAGGACGAACGGCGAGCCGGTCACGGCAGCAGCGCCACCTTGCCGCCGGGGTGGCCCTGCATCACGAACTGCACGGCCTCCTTCGCGTCGGCCAGCGGAAACGTGCGCGCGACCGGGACTTCGAGATCTCCGGATGCCGCGAGCTCCAGGATGCGGGGCCGGGCGATGTCGCGGAACCGGGCGCTCTCGGGACGTGCGCCGGCGACCCACAGGAAGCCGTCGGACTCGGCCCGCTGGGGCGCGACGATCGTGACGATACGGTCGCGCTCCGCGACGAGAGCGAGCGAGACGTCGATCGCCTCATCGGTGCCCACGGCGTCCCACGCCGCGGCGATCGGCTCGCCCGCGGCTGCTTCGACGACCCGCTCCTGAAGGCCTTCGCCGTACGCCACGGGGATGCCGCCGAACCGGCGCACGCGTTCCGCAGACTCCGCGGAGTCGGGACCGACCGTGCCGATCACACGGATGCCGAGCACCCACGCCTGCTGCAGCAGGCTCACGCCGACCGCGCCCGACGCCGCATGGAGCAGCACGGTCTCGCCCTCGGTGGCACGCGTGACCTGGATCATCTCGGCTGCGGTCGTGCCGGCGAGCAGGAGGTTCGCGGCCTCGGCGTGCGAGAGCGTCGCGGGCTTCGCGAAGACGTCGCGCGCGGGCACGTTCAGCTCCGTCGCGTAGGCGCCCTGGACGCGGAACGCCACGACCTCGTCGCCCACCGCAAGCCCTCCGGAGCCTCCGACCGCGTCCGGCCCGACAGAGGTGATCTCGCCTGAGAGTTCGTACCCGATCGCAACCGGGAACTCGACACCGGGTCGCGGTGCCGCGACGTGCTTGGCATCCGCGGGGTTGATCCCGGCCGCGTGGACGCGGATCGTGACTTCGCCGAGACCGGGTGCGGGTACCTCGACCTCGTCGAACGTCCAGTTCTCCACCGGACCGGGCTGGTGCGCCCGCCACTGCTTCGCCATCATCGTCGTCCTCCAGTCTTCCTGCGGCCAGCGGACGGTCGGCTCAGAACCCGAGTCGGCCGAGCTGCTTGGGGTCGCGCTGCCATTCCCGGGCCACGCGCACGTGCAGGGACAGGTATACCCGAGTGCCCACGAGGGGCTCGATCCCCTTGCGCGCGCGGGCGCCGACGCCCGCCAGTCGCGAACCCTTGTGGCCGATGATGATGGCCTTCTGGCTGTCGCGCTCGACGACGATGTTGGCGAAGACGTCGGTGAGGTCGCTGCCCTCGCGCGGCGCGACGTCTTCGATCGTCACGGCGATGGAGTGCGGCAGCTCATCGCGCACGCCGTCCAGGGCCGCCTCGCGGATGATCTCGGCGATGCGGTCCTCGAGCGACTCGTCGGTGACGACGTCGTCGGGGTACAGCGCCGGCCCCTCGGGCATGAGGGCCAGCAGCTCGTCGCTCAGCACGTCGAGCTGGTCGCGGGTGACCGCGGACAGCGGGATGACCGCCGCCCAGTCCTCGCGCAGGGCGTCGACCTCGATGAGCCGTTCGGTGATCTGCTCGCGGGTCGCGGCATCCGTCTTCGTCACCAGCGCGACCTTCTTCGCGCGCGGGTAGCCCGACAGCGACTCCGCGATCCGGCGATCTCCCGGGCCCACCTTCTCGGTCGCGGGGGCGCAGAACGCGATGACGTCGACATCGCCCAGCACCTGCTCGACGAGGTCGTTGAGGCGCTGGCCGAGGAGCGTCCGCGGACGATGGATGCCCGGCGTGTCGACGACCACGAGCTGACCGCCGGGGCGGTTGACGATGCCGCGGATCGCTCGGCGCGTCGTCTGCGGCTTGTCGCTCGTGATCGCGACCTTCTCGCCCACGAGGGCGTTCGTCAGGGTGGACTTCCCCACGTTGGGGCGACCGACGAAGGTCACGAAGCCGGATCTGTTGTCGCTCATCTGTCGTTCCTCTCGCGACCGGAGCCCGCGGGCGCCGTCTCGTCGTCTTCGTCGTCGTCGTCGGCGCGTTCCACGATCACCGTCGCGATACCGCGGTTGCGCCCGCGCGAGGCGCCGCCCGTCATGAGCAGGCCCGAGTGCTCGGCCGTGGCCCCGGGCTGCGGGATGCGCCCGAGGGCCTTGCCCAGCAGGCCGCCGATCGAGTCGACGTCCTCGTCGTCGAGCTCGAGCCCGAACAGGTCGCCGACCTCGTCGAGACCGAGGCGCGCGCTGACGCGGAAGCGGCCGTCGTCGAGCGGCACGACCTCCGTCGAAGGAGCGTCGTATTCGTCGGAGATCTCGCCGACCAGTTCCTCGATGAGGTCCTCGAGCGTCACGAGGCCCGAGACGCCGCCGTACTCGTCCACCGCGAGACACACGTGCACGGCATCCTTCTTCATCTGCTGCAGGAGGGTCTCGGCCTTCATCGACTCGGGCACGAAGACGGCCGGGCGGGCGATGCGGCGGATCGGCGCGTCGCGCCAGCCCGCCTCTTCGCGGAACCCGAACTGCACCAGGTCTTTCAGGTACAGCATGCCGACGATGTCGTCGGCTTCGTCGTCGGCGAGGGGCACGCGCGAGACGCCCTTGTCGAGGAACAGCGCGAGGGCTTCGCGGGTGGTGGCCGCGGCATCCACCGTCACCATGTCGGTGCGCGGGACCATGACCTCGCGGACGTACCGGTCGGTGAAGTCGAACACCGAGTGGATCAGTTCGCGGTCGTCCTCCTCGATGAGCTCGTTCTCGGCCGCCTCGTCGATGATGCTGAGCAACTGCTCCTCCGAGGCGAACGACGTCGAGCGCGCGACCCCCGGCGTGAGACGATCGCCGACCGCGATCAGGCCGTGCGCGAGCGGCCCGAGCAGGATCCGCATGCCCCGGATGATCGGCGCGCCGCCCCGCAGGAGTCCGGTCGCGTGCTGTCGGCCGACCGCGCGAGGGCTGGCCCCGACGAGGACGAACGAGATGCCGGTCATGAGGATCGCCGCCGCGATCAGCGCGATCCAGATGTCGTCGAACAGCAGCATGAACGCCGCCGCCACGAGGACGGCGGCCGTGGTCTCGGCCAGCACGCGGATGAACACCACGGCCGTGATGTGGGCGCTCGGGTCGTCGGCGATGCGCTGGAGCGACCGGGCGTTGCGGCCGCTCGCACCCAGCTCGGCGAGGTCGGCGCGCGAGGTGACGCCCAGCGCCGCCTCGGACGCCGCCATGAAGCCGCCGAAGGCGACGAGGATCAGGGCGAGGACGAGGAGGACGGCCGCGGTCATGCGCGGCGGCGACGCTCGACGGCCTGGAAACCGGTGATGAGCTCGCGCTGCAGGCCGAACATCTCGCGCTCCTCGTCCGGCTCGGCGTGGTCGAAGCCGAGGAGATGGAGGAGGCCGTGGGTGGTGAGGAGGATCAGCTCGTCCTGCGTCGAGTGCTTCGCCGCGACCGCCTGCGTCTCGGCGACGGCCGGGCACAGCACGATGTCGCCGAGCAGACCCGCGGGAGTCGGCGAGTCCTCGGTGCCCGGACGCAGCTCGTCCATCGGAAAGCTGAGCACGTCGGTCGGGCCCGGCTCGTCCATCCACTGCACGTGCAGGGACTCCATGGCACCCTCGTCGACGAGCACGATGGCGACGTCGGCGTCCGGGCTCACGTGCAGTTCCGCGAGGTTGTACTCCATCAGTCGCAGGAGCACCTGCTCGTCGACCTCGTGGCCGGATTCGTTGTTGATCTCGATCGTCATGAGCGGTTTCGTCTCGGGAGGTGATCGCGCGGACCCGCGGGACGGGCCACGCCGCGGCGTTCGGCACGGTTGGCGAATTCGGATGCCTCGTCGCGTTCGCGGCGGGCCACGAGACGCTTCTCGTCGTATTCGCTGTACGCATCGACGATACGGCCCACCAGCGTGTGACGCACGACGTCGGCGCTCGTGAGGTAGGAGAAGTGGATGTCATCGATGTCGCCGAGCACCCGCGTGACGAGCCGCAGACCCGACGCGCCCTGCGGCAGGTCGATCTGCGTGATGTCACCGGTGACCACCATGCGCGTGCCGAATCCGAGGCGCGTGAGGAACATCTTCATCTGCTCGGGCGTGGTGTTCTGCGCTTCGTCGAGGACGACGAACGAATCGTTGAGCGTGCGCCCGCGCATGTACGCCAGCGGAGCGACCTCGATGGTGCCCGTCGCCATGAGCTTCGGCACGATATCGGGGTCCATCATCTCGTTGAGCGCGTCGTAGAGCGGCCGCAGATACGGGTCGATCTTGTCGGTCAGGCTGCCCGGGAGGAACCCCAGGCGCTCGCCCGCCTCGACGGCCGGACGCGTCAGGATGATGCGACTGACCTCCTTGCGCTGCAGCGCCTGGACGGCCTTCGCCATCGCGAGATACGTCTTTCCGGTACCGGCCGGACCGATGCCGAACACGATCGTGTTCTCTTCGATCGCGTCGACGTACGCCTTCTGCCCGAGGGTCTTGGGGCGGATGACCTTGCCCCGCGACGACAGGATCGCCTCGCCGAGCACCTCGGACGGACGGGGTCCGCCGTCGGAACGCAGGATGCGGCTGGAGCTGGAGACGTCGGCCGGGTCGAGGCCCTGGCCGTTGCGGGTCATCGTGAGGAGCTCCTCGACGAGGCCCTTGGCCGCGGCCACCGCGGCCGCGCCACCGGTGAGGGTGATCTCGTTGCCGCGCACGTGGACGTCGACGTCGGGGTGCTCCTTCTCGACCACGCGCAGCAGGCGGTCCTGGGGGCCCAGGAGCTGGACCATGGCGACGCCGTCGGCGTACAGACGCTCGACGACCGGTTCTTCGGGGGAATCAGCCACCCGTGCTCTTTTCGTTCAGTCCGCCCGCGAGAACGTGGGCGTGTACATGGAAGACCGTCTGACCGGCACCGGCGCCGGTGTTGAAGACGAGGCGGAAGTCGCCGTCGGCGTGCTCGGCCGCGACGGCGTTCGCGAGACCGACGATCTCGGTGAGGAGGTCGGGGTCGCCCGCGGCCAGTTCGACGACGTTGCGGTACTGCTCGGTCTTGGGGATCACGAGCAGGTGCACCGGCGCCTGCGGCGCGATGTCGCGGATCGCGAAGGCGTTCTCGGTCTCGGCGACGATCTCGGAGGGGATTTCGCCGCGGAGGATGCGGGTGAAGATCGACGGCTCGGTCATGGCATCCAGTCTATCGACGGGGTCGGACACCGGGCCGGGGCGGGCCGACCGCGCCGTCGCTACCAGCGACGGGTCGCGGCCGACAGCACCGAGATCGCCGCGGCGCCCGCGGTCGACGTGCGCAGCACCGTGTCGCCCAGGCGCACGAGACGGGCGCCGGCGGCGCTCAGGGCGGCGAGCTCCTCGGGAGCGATCCCGCCCTCCGGCCCCACGACGAGAACGACATCGCGCCCGTCGAGCGAACCGGATGCCAGTTCCGTCAGCCTCTCGTCGGCGGAGGGCTCCAGCACTAGTACGAGTGCCTCGTCGGCGCGGGCGACGAGGTCGGCGAGCCGCGCGACCCCCTCGACCTCGGGGATCCACGCGCGATGCGCCTGCTTCGCGGCCTCGCGCACGATCGTCCGCCAGCGCGCGAGGCCTTTGTCGGCCTTGGCATCCCACCGCGAGACGCTCCGTGCGGCCTGCCAGGGGACGATCGCGTCGACGCCCAGCTCGGTGGCCGCCTGCACCGCGAGCTCGTCGCGATCGCCCTTGGCGAGAGCCTGCACGAGAACGATGCGGGGCGAGGGGCCGGGAACCTCGGCGCGGGCGGTGATCCGCACGTCGACCTGCTTCGGGGCGGCGGCCGTGACGAGGCCCTCGAGCCACACGCCGCGGCCGTCGCCGAGCGTCACGGCCTCGTCGACGCGCACGCGCCGCACGGCGGCGGCGTGGTGCGCCTCGGGACCGGTGAGCACCACGACGTCGCCGACACCGGCGGTCGACGCGTCGTCGGTGACGAAGTGCAGCGCCACGATCAGTGCCGGAAGCGGTCGCGGAACTTCGAGAACATGCCTTGCTGGTGCTCCGCGAGGCGCGGGGAGGGTGCCTTCGTGCGCTTGGCGAACTCCTCGATGAGCGCGCGCTCCTTGTGGTCGAGGCGCGTCGGGGTGACGACGTGAACGCCGACCTTCAGGTCGCCGCGCTGGCTGCCGCGCAGCGGCGTGATGCCGCGTCCCTTGATCGTCAGCACATCACCGGACTGCACGCCCGGGCGCACCTCGAGGTCGACGCTGCCGTCGAGCGACTCGATGGTGGTGGTCGTTCCCAGGATGGCATCCGGCATCGAGACCTCCAGGGTTGCGAGCAGGTCATCGCCCTCGCGGCTGAAGGCGTCGTGCGACTCCACCGTGATCTCGAGGTACAGGTCGCCGTTGGGGCCTCCCGCGGGACCGACCTCGCCCGAACCGGGGAGCTGCAGGCGCAGGCCCGTCTCGACGCCGGCCGGGATGTCGACCGAGACCGTGCGGCGCGCCCGCACGCGCCCCTGGCCCTGGCACGTGCCGCACGGGTACGGGATCGTCGTGCCGTGGCCCTGGCAGACGCTGCAGGGCTGGCTCGTCACGACGTTGCCGAGAAGGCTCCGGACCGTGCGCTGCACGTGACCGGAACCGTGGCAGATGTCGCACGTGACCTCGCTGGTCCCCGGCTGCGTGCAGGCGCCCTGACACGTCTCGCACAGGACGGCCGTGTCGACCTCGAGGTCGCGGTGCACGCCGAACACGACGTCCGCGAGCTGCAGGTTCACGCGCACGAGGGCGTCCTGGCCGCGCTCGCGCCGCGAACGCGGACGCGGGCCGCGACCCCCGCCGCCCTGCGCGCCGCCGAAGAACGTCTCGAAGATGTCACTGAAGCCGCCGAACCCGGCCGCTCCCCCGCCGCCGAACGGATTCTGGTCGCCGCCCATGTCGTAGCGGCGGCGCTGCTCGGCATCGCTCAGCACGTCGTACGCGTGCGTCACGAGCTTGAAGCGCTCGGACGCGTCCTCGCCGGGGTTGACGTCGGGGTGGAGTTCGCGCGCGAGACGCCGGTACGCGCGCTTGATCTCGTCGGGGCTGGCATCGCGTGCGACGCCGAGGACCTCGTAGTGGTCAGCCACAATCGCCTTCCTGCCCGCTCACGCGGGGTCGATCCGTTTCGGTGCGGGTGCCGTCAACGAGCGGTGTCGTCGTCTTCGAGCATCCGGGTCAGGTAGTGCGCGACGGCGCGGACCGCCGCGAGGTTCGAGGAGTAGTCCATGCGGGTGGGACCGAGCAGGCCCACGCGCGCCCCGCCGGCGGTGCCGTCGTAGCGGCTGGCGAGGACGGATGCCTCGACCAGGCCGAACGGTTCGTTCTCGCGGCCGATGCTGGCCGAGAGCCCCTGCTCGTCGGCGACCATCTCGCTCATGAGCCGCAGCAGCGTGACCTGCTCCTCGATGGCTTCGAGAAGAGGGTAGATGCTGCCGCGGAAGTCGGACTCGCGCTTCGCGAGCGTCGCCGCGCCGGCCATGACGAGCCGGTCCTGGCGGAACTCGTCGAGCTCCTCGCCCACGACGCGGAGCACCGCGTCGGCGATCGCGTCGAGCGCGTTGCCGGGTCGCGGTCCGTCCGCGGTGGCGACCGCCTGCGCGCAGTCGGCGACGCTCCGGCCCACGAGCAGCGCCCCCACGCGGGCGCGCAGCTGCACGATGTCGCTCTCGGTCGGCTCGAAAGGCACCAGCGCGATGCGCTGCGAGACGCGGCCGGTGTCGGTGACGAGGATCACGAGGACGCGCGGGCCGCCGAGCGCGACGAGCTCGACGTGCGAGAGGTTGGCGCGCGCGAACGAGGGGTACTGCACGATCGCGACCTGGCCGGTGAGCTGCGTCAGCGCCCGCACCGTCCGCGCGAGGAGGTCGTCGAGGTCGCCGGCCTCGTCGAGGAAGGAGGTGATGGCGCTGCGCTGGGCCGTCGAGAGTGGCCGCAACTCGGCCAGATGGTCGACGAACACGCGGTAGCCCTTGTCGGTGGGCACGCGGCCGGACGACGTGTGCGGCGCGACGATGAGGTCTTCGTCCTCGAGCTGTGCCATGTCGTTGCGGATCGTCGCGGCGGACACCCCGAAGGCGTGCCGCTCCACGATCGCCTTGCTGCCGACGGGTTCGCGCGTGTCGACGTAGTCCTGGACGATCGCGCGGAGCACCTGCAAGCCGCGTTCGGATACCATGGCCGGCTCCCTCCTTCTGGCACTCCGGTCACCTGAGTGCCAATTCTAGAGCACCCGTCCGGTCCGGAGCCGGAAGCGCGCTCAGGCGGTGAGTGCCCGCACGACGGCGTCGGCGAGCAGTCGTCCGCGGCGCGTCAGCACGATGCGCCCGCGCACGGCATCCGGTCCTTCGACCAGGCCGTCGGCGATGAGGGATGCCACGGCCTTCCGGCCTTCGCCGAGGAGCTCGGACACGGGGAGTCCGTCGCGGATGCGGCTGCGCAGCAGCACGGATTCGAGGCGCCGAGCGGTCTCGTCGGGCCGCTCGCGCGCCGCCGCCGGCGACTCCCCCGCGGCGAGGCGCTGCGCGTACGCCGCCGGGTGCTTGACGTTCCACCAGCGGAGTCCCGCGACGTGGCTGTGCGCGCCCGGGCCGAAGCCCCACCAGTCCGTGCCGCGCCAGTACGCGAGGTTGTGGCGCGAACGGTGGGTCGTGTCGGTGGCCCAGTTCGACACCTCGTACCAGTCGTACCCGGCCCCGCCGAGGAGGTCGTCGGCGAGCTCGTACATGTCGGCCTGCAGGTCGTCGGACGGCTCAGCCACGACGCCCGAGCGGATCTGCCGAGCGAGCTTCGTGCCGTCCTCGACGATCAGCGCGTACGCGGACACGTGGTCGGGCCGCAGCGCCGTCGCGGTCTCGAGCGACGCGCGCCAGTCGTCGAGCGACTCCCCCGGCGCGCCGTAGATGAGGTCGAGCGAGACGTCGAGTCCGGCGCGGCGCGCGGCGGCGACCGCGGTCGCGACGTTCCGCGGGTCGTGCGTGCGGTCGAGCACCGCGAGCACGTGCGGCTGCGCGGACTGCATGCCGATCGACAGGCGGGTGACGCCGGCGGCCGCGAGCGTTGCGGCGACGCGATCGTCCACGGTGTCGGGGTTGGCCTCGACCGTGACCTCGGCGTCATCGGCGATCCCGAACTCCTCGCGCACCGCGCCCAGCATCCGCGCCAGGTCGCCGGGCGGGAGGAGCGTGGGTGTGCCTCCCCCGAAGAACACCGTGGATGCCACCCGCCGACCGCCCGCGGCATCCATCACTCCACTCGCCAGGCGCACCTCGGCCGCGAGGGTGTCGGCGAAGTCCTCCTGGCGCGCGCCGCGGAGTTCGCTCGACGTGTAGGTGTTGAAGTCGCAGTAGCCGCAGCGGACGCGGCAGAACGGGACGTGCAGGTACACGCCGAAGTCGGCGGTGGGATCGAGCGGCAGGTCGTCGGGCAGTCGCCCGTCGACGGGGGCCGGGTCGCCGAGCGGGAGCGGTCCGCCCATCAGGACGTGTACAGCGGTGAGATCGCCCGCAGGTACCGCTGGAACAGCGCGCGACGGCGACGGCGCACGAGACCGAGGAACACGCGGTACGACGGCGCGGTGGGGCGGTCGAACGCGCGTACGACGAACCACACCTCGTCGTTGTCGCGCCACTCGATGGCGAACAGCTCCTCGCCGCTCACGATGGAGTGTCCGACGGTGCCGAGGATGTAGCCGACACGGCGGGGCTCTTCGAACACCGAGATCACGCGCAGGTGGCCGTCGGCGCGGTGGCCGTCGACCTTCCCGTGCACGCGCACGCTCGTGCCCGGGCTGACGAACGGGGTGCCGTCGGGGGCGAACCGCTGCTCGGACTCGAGGCGGCTCGGCGCGATGGGGGCGCCCTCGGCGTCGAAGCCGACGCCGGTGTACCCGCTGTCGGTCGCCGGGCGGACGTCCGTGATACTCAGTTCCTCGGACCGGAGCGGCGCCCACGACAGCAGCAGCTCGCTGGCCGCCGCGAACCGCTCCTCGCCGCTGCCGATCCGCCACGCGTCTTCCGCGGGCACGGAGTACTCCGGCGGATACTGCATGAGGTCGTGCGCCTGCGTGGCGCCGACCGCTGCGTAGTCGACCGTGTCGTCGGTGAAGTTCTGCCGGCGCATGGTGTCCAGTCTCCTCTCCCCGGATGGGAGGACGGTGGGCGTCGCTACTTCTTGCCCTCGACGTCGCCGGACAGAGCGGCGATGAACGCCTCCTGCGGCACCTCGACCCGGCCCACCATCTTCATGCGCTTCTTGCCCTCTTTCTGCTTCTCGAGAAGCTTGCGCTTGCGGGTGATGTCACCGCCGTAGCACTTGGCCAAGACGTCCTTGCGGATGGCGCGGATGTTCTCGCGAGCGATGATGCGCGCGCCGATCGCGGCCTGGATGGGCACCTCGAACTGCTGGCGCGGGATGAGCTTGCGGAGCCGCTCGGTCATCATCGTGCCGTAGCTGTAGGCCTTCTCGCGGTGGACGATCGAGCTGAAGGCATCCACCTTCTCGCCCTGCAGCAGGATGTCGACCTTGACGAGGTCGGCGGTCTGCTGACCGGCGGGCTCGTAGTCGAGGCTCGCGTAGCCCTGCGTGCGGCTCTTGAGGTGGTCGAAGAAGTCGAACACGATCTCGCCGAGGGGCATGTTGTAGCGGAGCTCGACGCGGTCCTCGCTGAGATAGTCCATGCCGAGGAGCGTGCCGCGGCGGGACTGGCAGAGTTCCATGACCGTTCCGACGTAGTCCTTCGGAAGCAGGATGCCGACCTTCACGATGGGCTCGGACACCTCGGCGACCCGCCCGTCGGGGTACTCGCTCGGGTTGGTGACCGAGACGACCTCGCCCGTGTCGGTGGTGACCTCGTACGTCACCGACGGGGCGGTGGTGATGAGGTCGAGGCCGAACTCGCGCGAGAGGCGCTCGGTGATGATCTCGAGGTGCAGGAGGCCGAGGAAGCCGCAGCGGAAGCCGAAGCCGAGGGCGACCGATGTCTCGGGCTCGTACTGCAGAGAGGCATCCGAGAGCTTCAGCTTGTCGAGGGCTTCGCGCAGCTCGGCGTAGTCGCTGCCGTCGATCGGGTAGATGCCCGAGAAGACCATGGGCTTCGGGTCGGTGTACCCCGCGAGGGCTTCGGTGGCGGGCTTGCGGTGGTTGGTGATCGTGTCGCCGACCTTGGACTGCCGGACGTCCTTCACACCGGTGATGAGGTAGCCGACCTCGCCGACGCCGAGACCGTTCGTCGGCACGGGCTCGGGGCTGGACACACCGATCTCGAGCAGCTCGTGCGTCGCGGTGGTCGACATCATCTGGATGCGCTCGCGCGGTGAGAGCGCGCCGTCGACCATCCGGACGTACGTCACGACACCCCGGTACGCGTCGTACACGGAGTCGAAGATCATGGCGCGGGCGGGGGCGTCGGCCTTGCCGACCGGCGCCGGGATCTTCTCGACGATGAGGTCGAGCAGGTCTTCCACGCCCATGCCGGTCTTGCCGCTCACGCGCAGGACGTCTTCCGGCTGACCGCCGATGAGGCCGGCGAGTTCGGCCGCGTACTTGTCGGGGTCGGCCGCGGGAAGATCGATCTTGTTCAGCACCGGGATGATCGTCAGATCGTTCTCGAGCGCGAGGTAGAGGTTGGCGAGCGTCTGCGCCTCGATGCCCTGCGCGGCGTCGACGAGGAGGATCGCGCCCTCGCACGCGGCGAGCGAGCGGCTGACCTCGTACGTGAAGTCGACGTGGCCGGGCGTGTCGATCATGTTGAGCGCGAACGTCTCGCCGTCGACGGCCCACGGCATGCGGACGGCCTGGGATTTGATCGTGATGCCGCGCTCGCGCTCGATGTCCATGCGGTCGAGGTATTGCGCGCGCATGTCGCGGTCGGCGACGACGCCGGTGATCTGCAGCATGCGGTCGGCCAACGTCGACTTGCCGTGGTCGATGTGGGCGATGATGCAGAAGTTGCGGATCTGCGCCGGCGGCGTGGCGGACGGCTCGAGGGGCTTCAGGGCGCGCGGTGACATGTTCCGTCGATTCTACGGGCGGCGGCCGACATCGCCGTCCGCGGCGCCGCCCCGGTGAGATCCGGGGCGCACGCAAAGGCGGCGTTCGTAGGGTGGATGCCATGACGGTCCAGGTCGTGCTCGTGCACGGCATCCGTACGTCCGCGACGATGTGGCGCGCGCAGGTCGAACATCTGCGGGAGCGCGGGAACCCCGTCACGGCCGTCGATCTGCCGGGGCACGGAACGCGCCGCGGTGAGACGTTCACATTGGACGAGGCGTTCGCGACCATCGACCGGGCGGTTCGGGATGCCGCGACCCGCGGCCCCGTCCTGCTCGTGGGGCACTCCATGGGCGGACTGCTGTCGATCGAGTACGTCGGACGGGAGGACCCGCCGCCGGTCGCGGCGTTCGTCGCGGCATCCTGTACCTCGATCCCCCGAGGTGCGGGGCTCGCGGCGTATCGCTTTCTCGCGCGGCGGTTCGACGGGCTGCCCGATCGGGGCCTCGGGCTGACGAACTACGTGCTCGACCGGACGTTGCCACCCGAGACCCGCGCGGACTTCGGCGCGGGCGGGTACGCGTTCGACGCGCAGGACACCGCCCTCGCGTCGTTGTCCGTGCTCGATCTGCTTGCCGCGCTGCGCCAGATCGACGTGCCCCTGTGGTTCATCAACGGGGAGTGGGACCAGCTGCGGGTGAACGAGAAGCTGTTCCTGTCGATCGCGCGGGATGCCGAGCTGATCGTGGTGCCCCGGACGACGCACCTGGTCACGGCGATGCGGCCCCGGGTGTTCAACGCGCTGCTGGACGTGGCGCTCACCACGGTGGAAGCCTCGACCTGATAGACTCGGTCCTTGGCTTGCGTGTGGGGTTTTTCCCGACCTCCACGACCGCCGGTGCAGCGCCCCTCTACCGCTCGCCCGGCACTTCCAACACTCACTCAAACGAAAGACCGTCGACGTGGCGAACATCAAGTCGCAGATCAAGCGCAACAAGACCAACGAGAAGGCGCGCGAGCGCAACAAGGCCGTCAAGAGCGAGCTCAAGACGCACGTGCGCCGCACGCGCGAGGCCGTCCTCGCCGGTGACAAGGAAGCCGCCGAGAAGGCGCTCGTCCAGGCCGGCAAGAAGCTCGATAAGGCCGTGAGCAAGGGCGTCATCCACGCCAACCAGGCCGCGAACCGCAAGTCGGCCATCGCGAAGCAGGTCGCCGCTCTCTGAGCCGCATCCTTTCGACAGCCCGTCCCGCACCGCGGGGCGGGCTTCGTCATTTCTCGAGCGTGCAAGGGGGTGTGCGGTGAGCTGCCACGCTGGGGTTCGCGGCGGTCGCGCCCCGCGAGCGGAGGAGATCCTGGGAGCGGAGGAGGCGGGAGCGCGGTCCTGTCCTCCCTTCGCGGAATCTCCTCCCGTGAGGGCGGGGTTGGCGCGATGGCGGCTGGGCCCGTGATTTCGCGGGTCTTCGCGGCGGTCGCGCCCCGCGAGCGGAGGAGATTCCGGGAGCGGAGGAGGCGGGAGCGCGGTTCCGTCCTCCCTTCGCGGAATCTCCTCCCGTGAGGGCGGGCCATCGGAGCGTGATGCCCGTGGCAAGGGAACCAGCGTCCAGGGCGGTCGCCGGAGCGCAAGGCGATTCGCAGTGGCTCAGCGGCCGTAGGGCTGGCGGGTCGCGATGATCGTGATCATCCGCTCGAGGGCGAAGACCGCGTCGCGCGAGGCGCCCTTGACCTCCGCATCCGCTCGGGCGGTCGCATGGATCGCCATCCCGAGCGTGGCAGCGCTCCACCCGACGAGGTCGCGGCGCGCGCGGTCGACCTGCCAATCCTTCATGCCCAGGCGCTGGGCCAGTGCGCCGGACGACTCGCGGTTGCCCGCGACGCGCGCCATCGTCCGCAGCTTCATCGCCACGGCCGCGACAAGCGGAACGGGATCGGCTCCGGATGCCAGGGCATGGCGCAGCGCGAGAAGCGCTTGCCCGTAGTGCCCGGCGATCGCCGTGTCCGCGACCGTGAACGCGGAGGTCTCGACACGGCCGCCGTAATACCGCTCGACGGTGCGCTCGTCGATGTCGCCGGGGACGTCGGCGATGAGCTGCTGGCACGCGGCCGCGAGCTCGGTGAGGTCGTCCGCGAACGCCGAGACGAGCGAACGCAGGGCGACCGGGGCGATCTTCTTCTGCGCGGCCTTGAACTCGCCGACCGCGAAGTCGAAGCGGTCGGAGTCGCGCTTGATCGCGGGGCACGCGATCTCGATGCCGCTCCCCTGTCCCGCGCGGATGGCATCCAGAAGCTTCTTGCCCCGCACGCTCGCGCCGGTATGCCGGAGGATGACCGTGGCGCCGTCCTGCGGGTGCTCGAGGTACGCGAGCGCCTCGGTGAGGAAGGTGTCGGAGCACTTCTCGACGCCCCCGACACGGACGAGCCGCGGCTCGCCGAACAGCGACGGTGAGGTCACCGCGAGGAGCGTTCCGGCCGTGTAGTCGTCGGCGCGGACATCGGTGACCTCGAGGCTGGGATCCTCGCTCTTGAGGTAGTCGCGGACACCCGCGATCGCGCGTTCGGCGCAGACCTCTTCGGGACCGGAGACCAACACGATCGGGGCGGGCTGCGGGGTGCGCCAGCCGATCTGCGGGATGGCCGACTTCGCCTTCGCGGGGGCGGAGCGTCGGGGTGCCGGGGTCACTCCCCCAGCCTACCGACCGGGTCGGACACGGATGCCGGGACCGGCACGGGCGGGGCGGCCCACGAGAGCGGCCGTGCGCGCCTGGATACGCCAGAGACGCCGCCCTCGACCGCGTGTCACGGTGGCTTCTCCCGCCACAGCGTCAGCTCCCCCTCGTCGTCGTGCCATACCGCAAGGATGCCGCCCTGGTCGGTGCGGGCGGCCACCGTTCCGTTCTGCCGCAGGATGTCGAGCAGCCGCGCTGTCGGATGCCCGTAGCTGTTGTCGGCTCCGACGCCGATGAGCCCTACCGCCGCGTGGAGTCGGCGATACAGGTCGGGATCCTGGTCGGCGCTGCCGTGGTGCGCGACCTTGACGACCTCGACCGGGGAGATGTCGACGCGGCGGAGCAGCGCGGCTTGTGGCGCCTCGCCCAGGTCGCCGAGCATCACGGTGTGCGGGAATCCCGGACCCGTGATGTCGATCGCGACGCTCGCGTCGTTGCCCGGCTCCATCCCGGGAAGCGGCCCGAGTGCCTGCCATCGGGTGTCGCCGATGGTCCCGGTCATCCCCATCGTCGCGAGGACCACCCGTGCGCCGCCTCCGACGAACCGATCGAGCAGCCGCTGGTCCGCAGCCTCTCCGGTCGGCCCGTGGAGCACGACGCTCGCGCGACCGACAACCGCCGCGGATCCACCCACGTGGTCCTTGTCGAAGTGGGTCAGGACGACGAGATCGAGGTGGTCGATGCCGAGCGTCTGCAGACACGCCGCGAGCGGCTCGGGGTCGGGTCCCGTGTCGACGAGGGCGACCTCGGATCCGGAGCGCCACAGCGTGGCATCCCCCTGGCCGACGTCGCACATCGCGACCTGCCACGCGGTCGGGACGGTCAGTGGTCCGGCGACCGTCCGGATCGCGCTCGTGCCGCCGACCGCTCCGACGAGGACGGCCACCACGATGGTCGCGAGGGCGGTCAGGCGAGGCACGCGCTGCGGCCGGGCGATGGCCACCGCGACCGCGCCGCCGACGACCGCGAGCAGGATCGCGCCGAACGGACCGTCCGGCCAGGGCAGGTTCTGCGCGGTGGCCGAGGCCGTGGTGTGCGCGACCCCGGCGATCCACGCGGCGGGGATCCACGCCAGTGCCGACAGACCGTCACGCACCCACGGGATCGGCGCGATGCAGGCGAGGACCCCCGCGATCGTCGCCGGTGCGGCGGCGGGGTCCGCGAGAAGGTTCGCCGCGATCCCGAGGAGCGGGACGTGGGGATCGATGAGGACGATGAGCGGGCCGCAGACGAGCTGCGCCGCGGTCGGCACCGCGAGGGCGAGCGCGAGGCGGGAGGGCATCCATCTCGCGAGTCCATCGGCGAGGGGCTTCGCCAGCACCAGGAGCGCCGCGGTGGCCGCCGTGGACAGCGCGAACCCGAGCGACCGGCACAGCCACGGGTCGCCGATCAGCAGGACCGTCACCGCGGCGGCCAGGACGGCGACGCCCACCAGGGGGCGGCCGAGACCGAGCGCGAGGATGCCGATCGCGCTCATCGCCGCGGCTCGGACCACGCTGGGCTCGGGCGTCACGAGAGCGACGAATCCTGCGAGCACGAGCAGCGCACCGACGACCCGGATCCAGCGCCGCACCCCGCACAGTGCCAGCAGCGCGAACGCCGCGCCCACGACGAGCGCGCAGTTCGCCCCCGATACCGCCGTCAGGTGCGAGAGCGAGGAGGCGTTCATCGCGGCCTCGGTCGCCGCGTCGAGACTCGACGTGTCGCCGACGGCGAGCCCCGGGACGAGCCCCGCGCCCGGCTGCGGCAATCCCCGCGTCGAGGCGACCAGCCCGTCGCGCAGGCCCTCGAAGACCGCCCAGGCGCCTTCGGGTTGGGGTGCACGCTCGATGTCGGTCGCGCGGAGCACGAGAATCGCCCGCTCCGCCGGGTCGGACGGAATCCCTCGCCCCGCCACCACCACCTCGCTGCCCGGGCCGACAGCGGACAGACGCCCGCGTCCAGCGGCATCCACTCCGATCCGCGCGGGGATCGCGCCCGTCACGGTCGTGCTGCCGGCGGTCACCGAGGAGACGGTCGCGTCGAACCAGCCGCCGCCGTCGGGGCCGGTCGACAGGTGTCCCGTGACCGTTGCCGTCACGCGCACGTGGCGGCCGCCGGCGACCTCGAGCCGAGCCATCCCGTCACGCGTGGGTTGGAGCGTCGCAACCGTGCCTGCGCTGGCAGCGGCGCACGCCAGAGAGACCGCCGCCACCATCACGAAGGGATGCCGCCACCGCGCGAACAGCGCCACCGACAGTCCCGCAGCCACACACAGGACGAGCGCGAGCATCCCCGCGTTTGGCGCGACGGTCGCCACCGCCGCCCCTACCCACGTCACCCCCGCCACGGCGACCGGCCGCCACGCTCGCCGTCGGAGCGCCCGTCGCTCGCTCATACGCGCACCAGGTCCCGCAGGCTCGCGAGCATCTTGTCGCCGATCCCCGGCACCGATCCGAGGTCGTCGACGCTCGTGAACCGCCCGTTCTGCTCGCGCCACGCGAGGATGCGATCGGCCAGCGCCGGCCCGATCCTCGGCAACGCGTCGAGCTGCTCGCGTGTCGCCGTGTTGAGGTCGAGGGGGCCTGTTGCTCCCCCGGCTGCCGTGCCGCCCGGTGCCGCAGGAACCGGCGTCGCCCCCGCGACCGGCACGACGATCTGCTCGCCGTCGGTCACCGTGCGGGCGAGGTTCACGCCGTCGCGCGCAGCGTCGTCCGCGAATCCACCCGCGCGGGCGATGGCATCCGCCACCCGATCGCCGACCTCGAGACGGTAGAGACCGGCGGCGCGGACCGCCCCCGCGACGTGCACGTACACTCCCGCACCCGTCGCGGCGCTCACGTTGCCGCTCGGCGTCGGCTCCGCCGTCACGGTCTCGGCGCCGGTGGCCCCGCGGAAGATCCCGATCCCCACCGTGATCGCGAACGCCAGCAGCACGAGAACGATCACCGCGCCCACGCCCAGCCGCCGACGCGGAGCGAGCCGCGGCGCGGGCTGCTCGGGTTCGGGATCGGTGGTCACGCCAGCACGTTACGAAGTCGGGAAGAGAGCGCGCGGACGCCAACGCGCGAACGGTGGACAACCGCCCCGATCCCGCCGTTGGGGAGGACCCCCGCTTAGCCTGGAGCGATGAACGAGAACGCCTGGCGCGCGATCCTCGCCGCCCTCTCCGACGACGTCGCTCGCGAGGCCTACGCGCGTGTCGTGCTCGGCGAGCCGCTCGCCCCCGTCCTGGCTGCGCTGACCCCGTCGCGCGCCCGCCGAGTCACCGCCGCACTCACGTCGGCCGGCCTCCTCGTCGCGACCGCCAACGGTCACGTCGCCTCCGCCACGGTCTTCACCGACGCCCTGGCCGCAGCCCCTCGCCCTGCGCGTCCGACGGGCGCCGACCGATTCTTCACCGACGGCCGTCTCACGGACTATCCCTCGCGCGCCGGCGATCGGCGCGAAGTCCTCGCAACCGTCGCATCCCGGATCCTCGCCGAGGGCGAACGCCTCACCGAACCGGAGATCAACGAACGCCTCAGCACCGTCGTCGACGACGTCGCCGCGATCCGCCGCTACCTGGTCGACGAGGGCCTCATCGAACGCACGCGCTCCGGCACCGAGTACACCCTGGCACGTCCGTGAACGACGGATGCCACGCCCAGACGCTCTGCGAAGCGTCAGGGGCGTGGCATCCGGAACGAAGTACTACTTCGTCGAGAAGCTGACCACCTTCGGCGGACGCACGACAGCACGCACGATCTCGCGGTCGCCGAGCGCGCGGCGCACCTTCTCGTCGGCGCGGGCGGCGGCCTCGAGCGCGTCGGCGCCGATCTTGGCCGAGACCTCGATCGTGCCGCGGACCTTGCCATCGATCTGCACCACGGCGGTGACGGTGTCTTCGACGAGCAGCGTCGGGTCGGCCTGGCGCCAGGTCACGAGGCCGACGAAGCCGTCGTATCCGAGCGTCTGCCACATCTCCTCGGCGGTGTGCGGGGCGAAGAGGTCGAGGGTCATCGCGATGACCTCGGCGGCCTCGCGGACGGCCGGGTCGCTCGCACCGGCCGAGCCGTCGATGGCCTTGCGGGTGGCGTTGACCAGCTCCATGAGGCGCGCGACGACGACGTTGAACTTCGTCTGCTCGACGAGGTTCGGCGCCTCGGCGAGAAGGCGGTGTGTGATGCGGCGGAGCGCCGCGTCACCCTCGGCCCACACCACGTCGGTGGGGCTGTCGACCTCGTGCGCGATGCGGAGCGCGCGGGCGAGGAACTTTGCCGCACCCGTGGTCGAGACGTCGTTCCAGTCCTTGTCGTCCTCCACCGGACCGGCGAACGCCAGCGCGACGCGCAGCGCGTCGGCGCCGTGGGCGTCGAGCTCCTCCTGGAAGAGCACGAGGTTGCCCTTGCTCTTCGACATCTTGGCGCCGTCGAGGATCACCATGCCCTGGTTGATCAGGCTCGAGAACGGCTCGGTGAACTCCACCAGGCCCATGTCGAACAGCGCCTTCGTGATGAAGCGCGCGTAGAGCAGGTGCAGGATCGCGTGCTCGACACCGCCGATGTAGAAGTCGACGGGACCCCACTTGCGGGCCTCGGGCAGCGAGAACGCCTCGTTCGGGTCGTTCGGCGAGAGGAAGCGCAGGAAGTACCACGAGCTGTCGACGAACGTGTCCATCGTGTCGGGGTCGCGCAGCATCTTCTGCCCGGTCTCGGGGTCGATGACCTCCACCCATTCGGTCGCAGCTCCCAGCGGCGACGAGCCCTTGGGCTTGAGGTCGAGGCCCTCGACCGACGGCAGCACGACGGGCAGCTCGTCCGCGGGCACGGGCACGATGCTGCCGTCCTCGGCGTGCAGCATCGGGATCGGCGTGCCCCAGTACCGCTGACGCGAGATGAGCCAGTCGCGCAGACGGTACGTCTTGGCGGCGCGGCCGACGCCCTTCGCCTCGAGCTCCTCGATCATGCGCGCGATCGCGTTGCGCTTGGACAGGCCGTTGAGCGACCCGGAGTTGATGAGGCGTCCCTCACCCGTCAGCGCGACGCCGGTCTTCACGGGGTCGAGGTCGTCGACGTCGCCGAGCGGGTCGATCGGCACGCCGTCCTCGTCGACCTCGATCACGGGGATCGCGCCCGTCACCGGGGCGTTCGTGTCGACGACGACCTTCACGGGGAGGTCGAACGCCCGCGCGAAGTCGAGGTCGCGCTGGTCGTGCGCGGGCACGGCCATGACCGCGCCGTGACCGTAGTCGGCCAGCACGTAGTCGGCGGCCCAGATCGGCAGCTTCTCGCCGTTGATCGGGTTGATCGCGTAGTGACCGAGGAACACTCCGGTCTTCGGACGATCGGTCGCCTGCCGCTCGATGTCGGTCGCGCGCTGCACCTCTTGCAGGTACGCCTGGAACTTCTGCCGGATCTCGATGTCGGCGGATGCCGCGAGCTCGGCCGCGAGGTCGGACTCGGGCGCCACGACGAAGAACGTCGCACCGTGGAGCGTGTCGGGACGCGTGGAGAAGACCGTGATCTTGTCGGCGCGGCCCTCGATCTCGAACTCGATGTCGGCACCGACGGAGCGGCCGATCCAGTTGCGCTGCATCTGGATGACCTTCTGCGGCCAGAAGCCCTCGAGCTGGTTGAGGTCGTCGAGCAGACGGTCGGCGTAGTCGGTGATCCGCAGGAACCACTGCGTCAGCTTCTTCTTGACGACGACGGCGCCGCTGCGCTCGCTCGTGCCGTCGGGCAGCACCTGCTCGTTGGCGAGCACCGTCTGGTCGACCGGGTCCCAGTTGACCAGCGCGTCCTTGCGGTACGCGAGGCCCTTCTCGTACAGCTTCTGGAACAGCCACTGGTTCCAGCGGTAGTACTCGGGGTCGCTCGTGTGGAGGACGCGGCTCCAGTCGAACGAGACGCCGTAGTCCTTCAGGCTCTCCTTCTGCTGCGCGATGTTCGCGTAGGTCCACTCGACGGGGTCGGCGCCGCGCTTGATCGCGGCGTTCTCGGCGGGGAGGCCGAAGGAGTCCCACCCGATGGGGTTGAGGACGTTGTAGCCGCGGTGGCGCCAGAAGCGCGCGACGATGTCCGAGTACAGGTAGTTCTCGGCGTGCCCCATGTGGAGGTCGCCGGAGGGGTACGGGAACATCGCGAGCACGTACTTGCGCGGACGCGTGTCGGCGTCGCCGCCGGCGCGGAACGGGTCCTTCTCGGCCCACGCCTGCTGCCACTTCGCCTGGATCTCGTGGGGGTCGAAGCCTCCGTCGGCGGACGGCGCGGAAGAGGGGTTCTGAGACACGGGTGAGACCAATCGTGAAAGTCGGGAGGCCACGAGGGCCAACGTCCAGGCTACCGGACCCCGCGGGGCCGCTTCCGAAGGGGCCGGGGCCTCACCATCCGGCCGGCACGGTGGCCCCGAGCGCCGCGAGCGGAGCCCGCGCCTTGATCCCCACCTCGGCGACCTCGGATGCCGCGACCGAGCGCCACGTGATCCCTCCGCCGGCACCGACCCAGGTGGCATCCGGTTCCACGACGATGCTGCGGATCACCATCGCGAGGTCCGCGGCGCCGTCGTCGCCGACCCACCCGAACGTGCCGGAGTAGACGCCGCGCGGAGCCCCTTCGAGCCCTGCGAGGATGTCCATCGCCGACGCCTTGGGTGCGCCGGTCATGCTGCCCGCGGGGAAGGCCGCGTCGAGCAGCCCACCGATCGTCGTCCCGGAGCGGAGCGTCCCCGAGACCTCGCTCACGAGCTGGTGGACTGTCGGGTACGTCTCGACGTCGAGCAGCCGGTCGACGGCGACCGACGACGGTTCGCACACGCGGGAGAGGTCGTTGCGCATGAGGTCGACGATCATGACGTTCTCGGCGCGCTCCTTGGCATCCGTCCGCAGGTCTTCGGCGAGAGCCCGGTCCCGGGCGGGATCCGAATGCCGCGGACGCGTGCCCTTGATCGGATGCGTGTGCACGCGCCCGCCGCGCACCTCGAGGAAGCGTTCCGGCGAGGCGCTCGCGAGCGCGGTGTCGCCGATGCGGACGAACCCGGCGTGATGCGAGGACGCGCTCCTGCGGAGCCGTCGGAAAGCCGCCAGCGCGTCGACCGACCCGGGGAGGGTGAATCGGGTGGTGAGGCAGAGCTGGTAGGCGTCGCCGTCGGCGATCCGTTCGCGGCAGGCCGCGATGAGCGCGGCGTACTCCTCGGGTGAATGGCGACCGGATGCCACTCCCCGCGGCTCCGCTCTAGGTACGGCCGGAGCTGCCGGAACCTCCGCCGCAGCGGCGGCGAGAGCGTCGGCGTCGGGTGACACGGCCCACACGCGACGCCTCGCATGGTCGAACGCGAGCAGCTGGTCGACGCGCAGCCACACCGGCTCCCCTTCGTAGGACACCCAGCCGACCCATCCACCCCGGAAGACCGGGGCGTCGGGGGTGTGCATGGCCGGGGTGGTGGCATCCACCGCCGAGGGGGCGTCGGGAGGCGCGGGCCGACCCGTCCCGAGGAAACTCCAGCCCGTTGTGGCGTTCGCGCCGGCGTCGAGCCAGAACGCGTGCGGGGCGTCGGCGAACAGCGCGCAGAAGACGTCGTCGGGCTCCCGCCACCGCGGCGAGGCGACCGTGGAGACAGAACGCGGCACGCTCCCAGGCTAGGGGGCGGTCGCGGTCCTAGGCTGTGCGAGGTGAACGACATCCTCACGTGGCTCCTCGACGTGGTGCAGCACGTCGATCCCGTGGTGCGCACGCTCGTCGCCGGTGTGGCGATGATGTTCGAGACCAGTGTCCTCCTGGGCCTCATCGTTCCCGGCGACACCATCGTGATCGTGGCGGGGACCGCGATCGCCTCCCCGGTCGAAGGCATCCTGCTCGGTGTCGCCGTCGTGATCGGCTCGCTCCTCGGCGAGAGTCTCGGATTCTGGCTCGGCCGTTATTTCGGACCGCGTATCCGCGCCTCGCGCATCGGACAGAAGCTCGGCGACCGCAACTGGGAACGCGCCGACCGGTACCTGCGGCGCCGCGGGGGCCCGGCGATCTTCCTGTCGCGTTTCCTGCCCGTCCTGCACTCGCTCGTGCCGCTCACCGTCGGCATGGCCGGGTACCGCTACCGTCGCTTCCTCGCATGGACGGCGCCCGCGTGCCTCGTGTGGGCGGGCCTCTACATCACGGTCGCGGCGACCGCCGCGGGCACGTATCGCGAGCTCGCCGATCGGATCCATTACGCCGGCTACGTGTTCGTCGGCATCATCGTCGTCTTCCTCCTCCTCGTCTTCATCGGCAAGAAGGTGCTCGAGCGCATCGAGCACCGGCACCTCGCCGACGAGCCCGACTCCCTCGAACCGGCGGACGACGACGTGAAAGACTGAACGGGATGCCTCGTTCTCCTCGTTCTCCTCGCGCCAAGGTGCTCTGGTTCGCACGCCTCGAGTACCGCTTCCACGCCTGGCGCGAACGGCGTGCGCGCGGACGCGGCCTCCGGCCCACGGTCACCGGCTTTCCCGGCTACGGGACCGAGGAGTGGGTACGTGTCCTCGGCCGCGTCCTCATCACTCCCCCGGTGAAGCGCACGTCGAGCGGCGACTTCGCGAGCCTGCGTGGCTGGCGCAGCTTCGCGGCCGTTCCCGTCGGATTCGCGCGGGTGACGGTGACGATCCAGGGCGTCGACCACGATGTCGTCGCCGACCGTGGCGGGGTCATCGACGCGAAGCTCCCCGCGACGCTGCCGCCCGGCTGGCAGACCGTGACGACGACCGTCGAGGGCAGCGAGCCCACCGAGACGCGGGTGTTCATCGTCGGATCCGACGTGCGGTTCGGGGTCGTCAGCGACGTGGATGACACGGTCATGGTCACCGCGCTCCCGCGGCCCCTGCTCGCGGCGTGGAACTCGTTCGTCGTGGACGAGCACGCCCGCCAGCCCGTGCCCGGCATGGCTGTGATGCTGGAACGTCTCTCGCGCGAGCACCCGGGCGCGCCCGTCATTTACCTCTCGACCGGGGCGTGGAACGTCGCGCCCACCCTGACGAGGTTCATGCGGCGCCACCTCTTCCCCTCGGGCTCGTTCCTGCTCACTGACTGGGGGCCGACGCACGATCGGTGGTTCCGCAGCGGTCGCGCCCACAAGGAGGGCAACCTGCGACGGCTCGCCGCGGAGTTCCCGAACGTGAAGTGGCTGCTCGTCGGCGACGACGGTCAGCACGACGACGCCATCTACACGCAGTTCGCCATTGAGCACCCCGACAGCGTCGCCGCCGTCGCGATCCGCCGCCTCCTCCCCGCCGAGGCCGTGCTGGCCGGTGGCCGCACGGTCGTCGACGACCACTCCGCCGCCGACGTGCCGTGGGTCACCGAGTCGGACGGCGCCGGGCTCCTCGAACGCCTCGAGGACGCCGGCGTCATCGCGCGCGACGCCTGACGCTCTGCCGCGCGGCTGTGGCGCGCCGCGGCGCATCCTCAGCGATTCGCCCTGTGGCGCGCCGCGGCGCATCCTCAGCGATTGGCGCTGGGTCAGTGGCAACCGTGGGTTTCGGGCTGAGGTTGTGCTGATCGCTGAGGTTGCGCGGGGCCGTGAGGGGTGGAGGGGCGGATGCCGTGTGCGCCGGGCCGCGGCACATCCTCAGCGATGCGCGCTGAGTCAGTGGCATCCGTGAGTTTCGGGCTGAGGTAACGCGGATCGCTGAGGTTGCGCGGCACTGGTGAGACCCAGGAGCGGATGCCATGCGCGCCGGGCCACGTCACAACCTCAGCGATGCGCGCTGGGTCAGTGGCATCCGTGCGTTTCGGGCTGAGGTTGTGCGGATCGCTGAAGCTGCGCGGCGCCGGGAGTGGCGGAGGGGCGGATGCCGTGCGCGCCCAGGCCTCGTCACAACCTCAGCGATTCGCGCCGGGTCAGCGGCATCCGCGGGTTTCGGACTGAGGTTGTGCGGATCGCCGAGGGTGCGGCGGACGCCAAGAGCCGCAGCACAGCCCGGATGTCGGACGCCCCGCGTACCCTCGAACCATGTGCGGTCGATTCGTCGTGGCCAATGTGGCATCCGAACTGGTGGGCGTGCTGCGCGTCGACGTCGAGACCGATGAGCTGCCCCCGCCGTCGTACAACATCGCGCCCACGGCATCCGTGGCCATCGTGCTCGATTCGGTGAAGACCGAGCCACCCGTGCGGCGCCTGGAGGTCGCGCGGTGGGGGCTGGTCCCGGGCTGGGCGAAAGACGTCAAGATCGGCGCGCGCGCGTTCAACGCGCGGTCGGAAGAGGTCGAAGACAAGCCGATGTTCCGAAACGCGCTGATCAAGCGTCGCGCGGTCATCCCCGCGTCGGGCTACTACGAGTGGAAGACCACCGACGCGGGCAAGACGCCCCACTACATTCACCCCGCCGACGGCTCACCGCTGTTCTTCGCGGGGCTCTACGAGTGGTGGAAGGACCCCGCGAAGGCCGAGGACGCGCGACGCGATCGGGCGTCTCGGATCCATCCATGACCGGATGCCGCTGTTCATGGACCCCGACTTCGCCGACGCGTGGCTCGACCCGACGACCGAGAACGTCGGCGACATCCTGGATGCCGCGATCGACGCCGCCCCCGATGTCGCCGAGACGCTCGACGACCACGTCGTCTCCCCCGCCGTGGGGAACGTGCGCAACGACAGCCCCGACCTCATCGAGCCGGTCGAATGACGACGCTCCTCGAGTCACCCCCGCTGTCGCGCACCGAGTGGACCGAGCGTGCCGAGGCCCACGCCGAACGCGCCGACGCACTCACGGCTGCGCATCGCGCCCGCGCCGCCCGGGGCCAGAAGCATCCGGTCGAGGACTTCCTCTTCACGTACTACTCCTACAAGCCGGCGATCCTCCGTCGGTGGCATCCGGGTCCGGGCGTGGTCCTCGCCGATGCCGATGAACGCGCGGCCTGGCGCTGGTATCGCCCGATCGCAGGGGGCGTGGAAGTGGATGCCGAGGCCTTCCGCCGCGACCGCGGCTCGCTGTACCGCGGCGTGGTGAATCTGCTGCGCGCCACCGCTGCCCGCCCGGCGCAGTTCGGCTGCTTCGGGCTGCACGAGTGGGCCATGGCCTACCGCACCGAGGACGTGCGGCACGCGGTACCGCTGCGTCTCGGCTCCGACGGCACGGACGCCGTCGTCGAGTCGCACGATCTCAAGTGCACGCACTTCGACGCCTTCCGGTTCTTCACGCCCGACGCGGTTCCACGCAACCGCACCGCGTTGTCGCGCGATCTCCAGGTCGACGTCGAACAGCCCGGATGCCTGCACGCGGGCATGGACGTGTACAAGTGGGCCGTGAAGCTCGGGCCGCTCGTCCCCGGCGAGATCCTGCTCGATGCGTTCGAGCTCGCGCGCGACATCCGCACGCTCGACATGGAGGCGTCGCCCTACGACCTGACCGACTGGGGCTACTCACCCGTTCCGATCGAGACGCCCGAGGGTAAGGCGCGGTACGTCGCGCGCCAGCGCGCCCTGAGCGAGCGTTCGCAGGCTCTGCGTGCGGCGCTGGTCGCCGCGGTCACGGGCGGGGACGACACGCCCGGTGGGGCCGATTTCTTGCCTCCCGAACCCGTGTAGTAAGCTCATGGAGTTGCCCCGAAAGGGGTGAGAACAGAAGACGGGCCTGTGGCGCAGCTGGTAGCGCACCTGCATGGCATGCAGGGGGTCAGGGGTTCGAGTCCCCTCAGGTCCACCGAAACAGATGCCCCGCGAAGATTCGCGGGGCATCTCGCATCAGCCAAGAAGTTCCACGTCGAACTCCCGCACCACGGCCCGCACCTCGTCGAGGTAGCGCTGCGCCTGTTCCGTCAACGGGATGGCGCCGTGCGCGATCCACCCGATCTCGATGCGCTCGTCCACGTCGAGGGGCACCGCGACGATCTCGGGGTCGAGGTCGTCGCTGATGATGCCGGTCGAGATCGTGTAGCCGCCGAGGCCGATCATGAGGTTGAAGATCGTCGCCCGGTCGGACACGCGGATCTCCTGCGTGCTCGACCGCGTCGACAGGATCTCCTCGGCGAAGTAGAACGAGTTGTTCGTGCCCTGATCGAACGTCAAGCGCGGCAGCCCCTCGAGGTCGGCGAGCGTCACGCGCTTCCGCCGCGCGAGCGGGTTCTTGCGCGAGACGAAGATGTGCGGGTCGGCGAGGAACAGCGGGTGGAAGGACAGCCCCGAGTCGCGCAGCAGCTTGTCGATGACATCCCGGTTGAAGTCGTTTCGGTACAGGATGCCGAGTTCGCTGCGCAGCGTCCGGACGTCCTCGATGATGTCCCACGTGCGCGTCTCGCGGAGCGAGAACTCGTACTGCTCCGCTCCGCTGGCTTTGACCATCCGCACGAACGCGTCGACCGCGAACGAGTAGTGCTGGGCCGACACCCCGAGGAGCCGACGCGACGGCGGCCGGTCGAGGTACCGCTGCTCGAGGAGCGCGACCTGCTCGACCACCTGCCGCGCGTACCCGAGGAACTCGATGCCGTCCGAAGTGAGGGTGATCCCGCGCGCCGACCGCACCAGCAGCGACCGTCCGACGCGCGCCTCGAGGTCCTTCATCGATGCGGACATCGTCGGCTGCGAGACGTACAGCAGATCGGCCGCCGCGGAGATCGACCCCTCGGCCGCGACCTCGATGAAGGACTGGAGCTGCTGCAGCGTCACGCCGCTCGATCGTCGAGCCATAGGCAAAGACTATAGGAGCGAATAGTCGTGACGGATTACCCGATGGATGCCGCGGGCGAGGACCATGGGATCACCGATGACCGCGCGGCGGTCTGCCGACGCGCGAGAGGAGCCCGGGACATGTCCACCGACTTCACGTTCCAGATCTCGACCACCCGATTCGACGAGAACTACTCCCCGTCCGAGAGTTCACGCGCCACGACGAACTTCGCCAACCTGGCCCGCGGCGAGGACCGGCAGGAGAATCTCCGCAACGCCCTGACGATGATCGACCGTCGGTTCAACGACCTCGCGCGCTGGGACAACCCGGAGGGCGACCGCTACACCCTCGAGATCGACATCGTCTCGGTCGACCTGGAGTTCGCAGCGTCCGGAGACGACCAGCGCTTCCCCCTCCTCGAGGTGCTCGACCTCGTGGTCGTCGACCGCACGACCGGCGTTCGCCACCACGGGATCGTCGGCAACAACTTCTCCTCCTACCTGCGCGACTTCGACTTCAGCGTGCTGCTGCCCGCCGCCAGCGCGGCCGCCGGTGCCTTCACTGTGCCCGACGACTTCGGCGCTCTGCACGGGAAGCTGTTCCAGCACTTCCTGGAGTCGCCCGAGTACCGCGCTCGTTTCGACGTCTCGCCGGTCATCTGCATCAGTGTGTCGACGAGCAAGACCTACCAGCGCACCGACAACCGGCATCCGGTCCTCGGAGTCGAGTACGTGCAGGACGACTACTCGCTCACCGACGAGTACTTCGGGAAAATGGGCCTCCAGGTCCGCTACTTCCTGCCCGAGGGGAGCTCGGCACCGCTCGCGTTCTACTTCCGCGGCGACCTGCTGAACGACTACACCAACCTGCAGCTCATCGGCACGATCAGCACGATGGAGACGTTCCAGAAGATCTATCGGCCCGAGATCTACAACGCCAACTCCGCCGCCGCCCACGTCTTCCGCCCGACCCTCGACAGCCAGGACTTCTCGCGCACCCGCGTCGACTACGACCGCGAGGAGCGCTCCCGGCTGGCCCTGACCCAGGGGAAGTACGCCGAGGAGCACTTCGTGAAGCCTCACGGTGAGCTGCTCGCCCGCTGGGCCGGCCTCTCCCCCGCCCTCGTCCACTGACCCTGCCGGAGACCGCTCTTATGAACGCCCTGATCCCCACCGCCGCCGTCGGGAGCCTCCCCAAGCCCTCGTGGCTCGCCGAGCCCGAGAAGCTCTGGTCGCCCTGGGCGCTCGAGGGCGACGCCCTCGTCGAGGGCAAGCAGGACGCCCTCCGCGCCGCCGTGCACGAGCAGCGGCAGCGGGGCCTCGACATCATCAGCGACGGCGAGCAGACCCGCCAGCACTTCGTCACGACGTTCATCGAGCACCTCAGCGGCGTCGACTTCGAGAACCGCGAGACGGTCCGCATCCGCAACCGTTACGACGCGAGCGTTCCGACGGTCGTCGGTCCCGTCGGGCGCGAGAAGCCGGTCTTCGTCCCGGATGCCGCCTTCCTCCGCCAGCAGACCGACCAGCCGATCAAGTGGGCGCTGCCCGGGCCCATGACAATGATCGACACGCTGGCCGACCGGTACTACGGGAGCCGCGAGAAGCTCGCGTGGGAGTTCGCCGGCATCCTGAACCAGGAGGCGAAGGAGCTCGAGGCGGCGGGCGTCGACATCATCCAGTTCGACGAGCCGGCCTTCAACGTGTTCTTCGACGACGTGCGCGACTGGGGGGTCGCCACGCTCGAGCGGGCGATCGAGGGGCTCCGCGCCGAGACCGTCGTGCACATCTGCTACGGCTACGGCATCAAGGCGAACACGGACTGGAAGGCGACGCTCGGCCCCGAGTGGCGCCAGTACGAGCACTCGTTCCCGCTGCTGAAGGAGTCGAACATCGACACGGTGTCGCTGGAGTCGCACAACTCCCGCATCCCGCTCGACGTCATCGAGCTCCTCCGCGGCAAGAGGATCATGCTCGGTGCCATCGACGTCGCCTCGCACGAGATCGAGCGCCCCGAGGAGGTCGCCGACACCCTGCGCCGCGCGCTCGAGTTCGTGGATGCCGACAAGCTCGTCGCCAGCACCAACTGCGGCATGGCTCCCCTGCCCCGCGATATCGCTCTCGCGAAGCTCAGCGCGCTGAGCGCGGGCGCGGCGATCCTGCGCGACGAGCTCGCCCCCGCGCTGGTCTGAGAAACGCCGAAGCGCCGCTCCCACGGGGGGCGGCGCTTCGCTTCGTTCGT
The DNA here is from genome assembly GCF_001619615.1 of Microbacterium sp. T32. Taxonomy (GTDB): domain Bacteria; phylum Actinomycetota; class Actinomycetes; order Actinomycetales; family Microbacteriaceae; genus Microbacterium. The sequence goes on along the minus strand of NZ_LQQP01000012.1, from coordinate 510,211 downwards.
GCGGCGTCAGTCGGCGGACGCCGGAGCCGGGAGCTCGAGCGGCACGACCGGGCAGTCCTTCCACAAGCGTTCGAGGCCGTAGTACACGCGTTCCTGCTCGTGGAACACGTGCACGACGAGGTCGCCGAAGTCGAGGAGCACCCAGCGCGATTCCTGGCGTCCCTCGCGGCGGAGCCGCTTGTGGCCGGCCTCGAGGAGCTTCTCCTCGACCTCGTCGGCGATCGCCGCGACGTTGCGCTCGTTGCGACCGGTGACGAGCAGAAAGATGTCGACGAGCGGGAGCGGCTCGGAGACGTCGAGGGCGACGAGGTCTTCGCCCGCTTTCGAGTCGGCGGCGATCGCGGCGATGCGCGCCATCTCGATGCCGTTGGGGCTGGCTGTCATCCGAAGACTCCTGTCGTGAAGGCGAGAACCAGCGCGACGGCGACCGCCACGGCGAGGGCGCCGGTGGTGATGATGAGACCGATGACGAGCTTGCTGCCCTTCTCCGGCGCCGGGGGGCGAATGATCTCACCGGGTTGCTTGACGGTGCTGATGGCGGCGCTGGCCGCGATGGGGGTGGGCGACGACGCGGGCGGCAGCTCGCCGTCGAGGAGGACGGCATCCACGTCGCGACCGTCGGTGGTTCCGGGGGCGTGACCGGACGAACCGAGTCCCTCGGGCAGTTCGAACGTGCCCGTGACGATGATCTCGCCCGTGGCGGTGACCGGGCCCACCAGCGGCACGCCCGTGGGCGTCTGCGAGAGGATCAGGGCGTTCGGCATCGACACCGAGCCGGTCGTCACGGCGCTCCGTTCGATGAGCTGATCGAACGACGGCGGCAGCGAGATGTTCGGCGCCTCGCCGTCGAGCAGGTGCGACCCGAGCGCGGGGTTCACCGTCGAGACGGAGGCGTCCTCGGTGCTCTCCGGCTCTGCGGGAGCCGCCGGGCGGAAGATCGCCTCGAGCCCGGCGGTCTTGGGTGCGTCGGTCGGCTCGGCGAGATCCGTGGATGCCGCCTCCTCGACCGGCGTGTCGGTCGCGGTCTCGGCCGGTGCAACCTCGGGCGACACCGGGGCGTCGGGCTGGAGATCGGGCGTGATGACCGGGACGCTCGCCGTGCGGATGCGCTCCTGCGCGCGCACCTGGCGACGCGTGAGGCCCGTCACGCCGAGATCACTGCTCGCGGGCGGGGCGAACGTCGCGGGAACCAGCGGTTCCGCGGGGGCCGGCTCGGCTGCCGGTTCGTCCGCGGCCGGCTGCGCCGCGGCAGGCTCTTCCGCGGGCGTCTCCTCGTCCTTCTCTGCCCTGCCGCGGCCGAAGAGTCCGCCCAGCATGCCGCCCTTCTTGGCGGGGGCCTCGGGCACGGGCTCTTCCTCGACGGCCGGCTCCCCGGGAGCGGTAGCCGTGGGTTCCGGCTCGGCCGGGGCCGTGGCATCCGGAGTCGGCTCGGACACCGCAGGCCCGGCAATGGCCGGCTCGGCGGGGGTGGGCTCTGCGTCGGGCGCCTCGGCGGGGGCGTCGAACGGCGGGGCGATGATCGGCGTGGCGCCGGTGTTGCGGAGTTCGCGCAGCTGACGCCGCGTCAGCGGCGGGGTCTCGGAATTCTCGGAAGTGCTCATGCGGGGCTCCGGTAGAGGTGATGCTTCGCGATGTACTGCACGACACCGTCGGGCACGAGGTACCACACGGGGTGGCCTCGGCGCACGCGGGCGCGGCAGTCGGTGGACGAGATGGACAGCGCCGGGATCTCGAGCTGGCTGACGTCTTCGGTGGGCAGCCCCTCCGTCGTCAGCACGTGGCCCGGTCGGGACACCGCCACGAAGTGCGCGAGGTCCCACAGCTCCTGGTGGTTGCGCCAGCCGAGGATCTGCGCGACCGCGTCGGCACCGGTGATGAAGAAGAGGTCGGCACCCGGCCGTTCACGTTTGAGATCACGGAGCGTGTCGATCGTGTAGGTCGGACCCGCCCGATCGATGTCGACGCGGCTCACGGTGAATTGCGGATTGGATGCCGTCGCGATGACGGTCATCAGATAGCGGTGTTCGCTCTCGGTGACGTCGGCTTTCTGCCACGGGCGACCCGTGGGGACGAAGATGACCTCGTCGAGATCGAACGATTGCGCGACCTCGCTGGCCGCGACCAGGTGACCGTGATGGATGGGATCGAACGTCCCACCCATGACCCCGATGCGAGGGGCGCGCGTCACCGACATACAGTGGGCCTCAGTGGCCGTGCGCCTCGGGCGTGGGCGTCCCGTGCTTCTTCGTGTAGGCCTCGGCCTTGTGCGCGTGACGGTTCGAGACGTTGCGGTACGACAGGGTCACCAGGCTCAGCGACACGAACACGATGAAAGCGACCGCGCCGTACCAGAAGGTCTGAGCCTGCACGTTGCCGCCCTCGTGGTGGGCGCCCTCAGCAGCGGCGTAAGCGATCAGCGAGGCGAAAGTCATCAGTGCTCCGTTCGAGGTTTCTGCGCGGCGCGCAGGGTCATTTTATGCGGTCAGGCCCGAACCTGGCCGTCGCCGCGCCCCAGCCACTTGGTGCTGGTGAGCTCGGCGAGGCCCATGGGGCCGCGCGCGTGCAGCTTCTGGGTCGAGATCCCCACCTCCGCGCCGAAGCCGAACTCGCTCCCGTCGGTGAAGCGGGTCGAGGCGTTGACCAGGACGACGGCCGAATCGACCTCCGCCAGGAAGCGCGACGCGGATGCCTCGTCGTCGGTGATGATCGACTCGGTGTGGTGCGTCGAGTAGCGGCGGATGTGCTCGAGCGCGGTGTCGAGGTCGTCGACGACGCGCACCGCGAGGTCGAGGCTCAAGTATTCGGTGGCCCAGTCCTCCTCCGTCGCGGCGACGACGCGGGGGTCGTAGCCCATGGCGGTCTCGTCGCCGTGGACGCGGACGCCCGCCTCCGCGAGCGAACCCAGGAGGTCGGGAAGCAGGCGGTCGGCGGCATCCCGATGCACGAGAACCGTCTCGACCGCGTTGCACACACTCGGACGCTGCGTCTTCGCGTTGAGGACGATGTCGCGGGACCAATCGGCATTGGCCGTGGCATCCAGGTATACGTGGACGACGCCGGCGCCCGTCTCGATGACGGGAACCGTGGATTCGGTGACGACGGTCTCGATGAGACCCGCGCTCCCCCGCGGCACCAGGACGTCGACGAGGCCCCGGGCGTTCATGAGCGCCCGTCCGCCGTCGCGGCCGAAGTCGTCGACGGTCTGGATCGCGTCGGGCGTGAGCCCTTGCGCCTCGAGGGCGTCGCGCATGACGCGGACGAGCGCGGCGTTCGTGCTCTGCGCGGCTGATCCGCCGCGGAGCACCACGGCATTGCCGGAGCGGAGCGCGAGGGCGGCGATGTCGACCGTGACGTTCGGACGCGCTTCGTAGATCGAGCCCACGACGCCGAAGGGTACCGCGACCTTCTCGAGCTGCAGGCCGTTGGGCAGCGTGCGCTGGTCGAGCACGCGCCCGACCGGATCGGGCAGCTCGGCGACGTCGCGCACCGCCGCGGCCAGCGCCGCCACGCGGGTGGCATCCAGCCGGAGACGATCGAGTAGCGCGTCGCCGATGTCGGACTCGCGCCCGCGGGCCAGATCGTCGGCGTTCGCCGCGACGATCTCGTCGGACGCCGCGTCGATGGCGTCGGCGATCGCGCGCAGCATCGCGGTCTTGGCCGCGGAGTCCAGGAGCCCGACCTCGCGCGCGGCATCCTTCGCGAGGCGCAGCCGGTCGTCGACCGAAACGGCGGTGAGCGTCATCACGCCAGTCTATCGCCGCGGGACACCGCGCCCACGGGTCCCGTCATCAGGGTGACGGGGTCGGGATGCGGGGCGAACCACGTGCCGACGGACGCCCCCGCGAGGGCCTCCGTGACGAGGTCCGCACTCGTGACGAGCACGCCGACACCCGCGGCCGAGGCGAGCTTCGCGGCGGATGCCTTGGTCGCCGCTCCCCCGGTCCCCACGCCGTTCACGGTGACGGAGCCGAACGTGTACTCGGAGAGGTCGTCGCCCCACTCGACGTCGGTGATCGGGCGTGCGCCCGGTTCGCTCGGGGGCGCTGTGTACAGGCACTCGATGTCGCTCAGGAGGACGAGGGCGTCGGCGCCGATGAGCTGCGCGACGAGCGCCGCGAGCCGGTCGTTGTCGCCGAAGCGGATCTCGTGAGTGGCGACCGTGTCGTTCTCGTTGACGATGGGCAGGATGCCAAGACCCAGCAACCGTTCCATCGCGCGACGCGCGTTGGAGCGGTGCGTGGCGTTCTCGAGGTCGCCCGCGGTAAGCAGCACTTGCCCGGCGAGCAGACCGAACCTGTCGAGGGAGGTCTGGTAGCGCCACATGAGGACGTTCTGACCGACCGCCGCGGCGGCCTGCTGCGTCGCGAGGTCGTTGGGCCGACCCTGCAGGTCGAGCAAGGGTAGCGCGGTCGCGATCGCGCCCGATGACACCAGGACGACCTCGACACCCGCTTCGCGCGCCCGGGCGAGCGCGTCGACGATGAGGTCGATGCGGAAGGCGCCGTCGCCGCTGATCGACGACGACCCGACCTTCACGACGATCCGCGAGGCGCGGGGCAGGTCTTCCCGGACGCGTGCGGTCATCGTTCGTCCTCGTCGTCGTACGCGCGCTCGGCGAGGCGCTCGGCCTCGAGTTCGGCGCGTGCCTCGGCCTTGGCATCCATCCGCTCGTGATACTGCTCGCGGCGCTCATTGCTCGTGCGGCGCGTGCTCTGGAGGAGGCGCGGGTCGGTACCGCGCGGAGCGGTCATCAGCTCGGCCGCCGAGGAGAGCGTCGGCTCCCAGTCGAAGACGATGCCATCGCCGGGACCGATGACGACCGTCGCACCCGCGACGGCGCCGGCGCGGAACAGCTCGTCCTCGACGCCCAGACGCGCGAGACGGTCGGCGAGGTAGCCCACGGCCTCCTCGTTCTGGAAGTCGGTCTGCTGCACCCACTTGACCGGCTTGTCGCCCAGGATCCGGTAGACGGGGCCGTACGTTCCGCCCTCGACCTTGATCGTGAAGTCCTTCTCGGACCCCTGCGGGCGGATGACGATGCGCTCGGCGGGGCTGTCGTCGATGGTCGCGACGCGGTGCTGCTCGACGATCTCACCCAGCGCGAACGTGAGCTCGCGGAGACCCGCGCGGCTGACCGTGGAGATCTCGAACACGCGGAATCCGCGCGCCTCGAGGTCGGGGCGCACGAGGTCGGCGAGATCGCGCGCCTCGGGGACGTCGACCTTGTTGAGCGCGACGATCTGCGGACGCTCGAGCAGCGGGAGCTGGCCGTCCGGAACCGGATAGGCCGCCAGCTCGGCCAGGATGACGTCGAGGTCGCTGAGCGGATCACGACCGGGGTCGAGCGTCGCACAGTCGAGCACGTGCACCAGCGCGGTGCAGCGTTCGACGTGGCGGAGGAACTCCAGCCCGAGACCGCGGCCCTCGCTCGCGCCCTCGATGAGGCCGGGGACGTCGGCGACGGTGAAGCGCACGTCGCCCGCCTGCACCACGCCGAGGTTCGGGTGGAGTGTCGTGAACGGGTAGTCGGCGATCTTCGGGCGCGCGGCGGACACCGCGGCGATGAGGCTCGACTTTCCGGCGGACGGGAAGCCCACGAGAGCGACATCGGCGACGGTCTTCAGCTCGAGGACGACATCGCCCTCCCAGCCGGGCGTTCCGAGCAGCGCGAAACCGGGAGCCTTGCGCTTGGGCGACGCCAGCGCGGCGTTGCCGAGGCCGCCGAGGCCACCGGGGGCGACGACGAAGCGCAGCCCCGGGGTGAGCATGTCGACGAGCACCGTGCCGTCGGGGTCCTTCACGACGGTGCCGAGCGGAACGGGCAGCTCGGTGATCTCTCCCGCGGCGCCGGAGCGGTTGTCGCCCATGCCGAAGCCGCCGTTGCCCGCCGAGCGGTGCGGCGAGTGGTGGTACGACAGCAGCGTGGTCACCTGCGGGTCGGCGACGAGCACGACGTCGCCGCCGTGTCCGCCGTTCCCGCCGTCGGGGCCGGCCAGCGGCTTGAACTTCTCACGGCGCACCGATACGCAGCCGTTGCCGCCCTTCCCCGCACGCAGATGCAGGGTGACGCGGTCGACGAAGGTGACCATGAGAATCCTTTCGACGGATGCCGGTGGGTGAGGGACGTGGCCGGGGTGTGCCCGCGGGGCGCGGGGTGTGCCGGTGGGGCGCGGTGTGTGCCGGTGGGGTGCGGTGTGTGCCGGTCGTGCCCGGGAAAGACGACGAGGGGGCGGGCGCAGTGCCCACCCCCTCGGGAACGCCGTGTGCTGCGGAATTACTCCGCGGCGGCAGCGACGATGTTGACGACCTTGCGGCCGCCCTTCTGACCGAACTCGACGGAGCCGGCGGCGAGGGCGAACAGCGTGTCGTCACCACCGCGACCGACGTTGGCGCCGGGGTGGAAGTGCGTGCCGCGCTGACGGACGAGGATCTCGCCGGCGTTGACGGCCTGGCCGCCGAAGCGCTTCACGCCGAGGCGCTGTGCGTTGGAGTCACGACCGTTGCGGGTGGAGCTTGCGCCCTTTTTGTGTGCCATCTCTGCGTCTCCTGGCTCTTACTTGATGCCGGTGATCTTGACGCGCGTGAGGTCCTGACGGTGGCCCTGGCGCTTCTTGTAGCCGGTCTTGTTCTTGAACTTCTGGATCACGATCTTCGGACCGCGCTCCTCACCGAGGACCTCGGCCGTGACCGAGACCTTCGCGAGCTTGTCGGCGTCGGTCGTGACCGTCTCGCCGTCGACGAACAGGACGGCGGGCAGCTGGATGCTCTCGCCGACCTTCGCCGCCTGGCGGTCGAGCACGACGATCGTGCCGACCTCGACCTTTTCCTGCCGGCCGCCGGCGCGCACAACTGCGTAAACCACTTCACACCTGTTTCGTTCGGGAGCGCACGGCTCCGGTTGTCTGATGACGTCGGGAGGGCTTGAAGCCCTGAGTCTCGGTGCGATCCGGCCGACCGAAGCCGACGGGGTCTCGCGTCAATCGCGCGGACACGACGCACCAAAGGACGAGTTTAGCTCACCCGGCGGCATCCGGCAAAAGCATCGGGACCGCGTGTCGGCCGTAGGATCGCGGAGTGGCGATTCTCATCGACGACCCGCAGTGGCCCGCGCACGGCAGGCTGTGGGCGCATCTCGTGAGCGACGCGAACCTCGACGAACTGCACGCGTTCGCCGCCGCAGCCGGTATCCCGGCGCGCGCGTTCGATCTCGACCACTACGACGTCCCCGACGAGCGTCACGCCGACCTCGTCGCCGCGGGGGCCGAGCACGTCGGCGGTCGCGAGCTGGTGCGGCGCCTCCGCGCATCGGGTCTGCGCATCACCGCCCGAGAGCGCCGCGGCCTCTGAGGCTCTGCGCGCCCTCCGCGTGAGGGGTCAAGATTTGTCGCTTCTGACCTCCGTCAGGCGACAAATCTTGACCCCTCACGCGCGAGGCAGAGCGCCTACGCCTCCTCGGCCGGGTGGGCGCTCACGGGCGTGCCGGTCAGGGCGGCGGTCGTCACGCGGCGGCGCGAGCGCCCCTGACCGGGGGCCTTGGGCTCGGGCAGAGCCTCCAGCACCGACTCCAGGAGCGCCTCCTTCTCGGTACGCGGGGCACGCGGCTCACGCTTCTTTCGCGGACGCTTCTCGCGCACGGGCTGTTCGACCTTGGCATCCAGGACCGCCTCGACCGACGCCACCACGGCCGCTTCGACCACGGCCGGGTCGTCGACCGTCGGGTGGATCGTGGATGCCGCAATCTGCGCGAGCGCCGACTTCACGCCCTCGGTGATGACGTGCGTGCCGCCGGTCGGGGCCGCGGGGCCACCGTTGCCGTTGCCGCCGTTCGTGCCGTTGCCGCCGTTGCCGGCCGGGGAGCCGTTGCCCCCGCGTGCGCCACCGCGGCGGTTGCCGTTCGTGTTGCCGTTGCCGTTGCCGTTTCCGTTGGTCGCGGCGGAGCGGTGCTTGACGACCGGGTCGTGGTGCACGATGACACCGCGGCCGGCGCAGACCTCGCACGCCTCGCTGAACGTCTCGAGCAGACCCAGGCCCAGCTTCTTGCGGGTCATCTGCACGAGGCCGAGCGAGGTGACCTCGGCGACCTGGTGCTTCGTCCGGTCGCGGCTCAGGCACTCGATGAGGCGGCGCAGCACGAGGTCGCGGTTGGATTCGAGCACCATGTCGATGAAGTCGACGACGATGATGCCGCCGATGTCGCGCAGACGCAGCTGGCGGACGATCTCCTCCGCGGCCTCGAGGTTGTTCTTCGTGACCGTCTCTTCGAGGTTGCCGCCCGACCCGACGAACTTGCCGGTGTTGACGTCGACCACGGTCATCGCCTCGGTGCGGTCGATCACGAGCGAGCCGCCCGAGGGCAGCCAGACCTTGCGGTCGAGCGCCTTCTCGATCTGCTCGGTGATGCGGAACGCGTCGAACGGATCCTGGTCGCCCTCGTACTTCTCGACGCGCTCGAGCAGGTCGGGGGCGACGCCCGCGAGGTAGTTCGAGATCGTCGTGAGCGCTTCGTCGCCCTGGATGAGCATGCGCGTGAAGTCCTCGTTGAAGACGTCGCGCACGATCTTGACGAGAAGGTCGGGCTCGGAGTGCAGCAGCGCCGGCGCCTGGAGCGTCTTCACCTGGGTGCTGATGTGCTCCCACTGCGCCGTGAGGCGCTGGACGTCGCGCGTCAGCTGGTCTTCGGTGGCGCCCTCGGCGGCGGTGCGGACGATGACGCCAGACGACTCGGGCAGCACCTCCTTGAGGATCTTCTTCAGGCGTGCGCGCTCGGTGTCGGGGAGCTTGCGCGAGATGCCGTTCATCGACCCGTTCGGCACGTACACGAGGTAGCGGCCGGGCAGCGAGATCTGGCTCGTCAGGCGCGCACCCTTGTGTCCGACGGGGTCCTTGGTGACCTGCACGAGCACGCGGTCGCCGGACTTCAGCGCCAGCTCGATGCGGCGCGGCTGATTGCCGGTCTCGACGCCGTCCCAGTCGACCTCGCCGGAGTACAGCACGGCGTTACGGCCGCGCCCGATGTCGACGAACGCCGCCTCCATGCTGGGCAGCACGTTCTGCACGCGCCCGAGGTAGACGTTGCCGATGAGCGAGGCATCCTGGTTCCGGGCGACGTAGTGCTCGACGAGCACGTTGTCTTCGAGCACACCGATCTGGATGCGACCGCCCTTGGACCGCACGACCATGACACGGTCCACGGCCTCGCGGCGAGCGAGGAACTCGGCCTCGGTGACGACGGGGCGGCGGCGTCCGGCCTCGCGGCCGTCGCGGCGGCGCTGCTTCTTCGCCTCCAGGCGCGTCGAGCCCTTGATGCGCTGCGGCTCGGTGATGAGTTCGACCGCGCGCTGGCGGACGGGAGCGGCCGGAGCCTCCTGCTGATCGTCGGTGCCGGACGTGGCTCCCCCGCGCCGGCGGTTGCGGCGACGGGCGTTCGCCGAGGTGCGCTCCACGGGACCGTCGTCGTCACGCTCGTCGACGTCGTCGCGCGCGGGCAGCGGCGGGAGCTCGGGGGCGTAGAAGTGCAGCTGCGTCGACACGGCCGACACGAACACCTCGGGCAGAAGCCCGAGCGACACCGCGGTGGGGATCGCGGGCTTCGCCGGCTCGGCCGGGGCCTCGGGCTGCGGCTGCGGTTCGGGCTGCGGCTCGGCGGCCGCTTCCGCCGTGGGGGCTGCCTCGGGCTGCGGCTCGGGCTCCGGCGCTGCCTCAGCGGCGGCTTCCGCCTCGGCGGCGGCTTCGGGCTCGACCACGGCTTCGGCCCCGCCGACTGCTTCGGCCTCGACCGGAGCGGCGTCCACCTCGGGCTCCTCGACGTCGGTCGCCGTCACGGCGGCGGCGTCGGCGGCATCCACCGCATCGGTCTCGAGGACGGCGGGCTCACCGGTGTCGGTCGCGGCGGCGGCCTCCGCGTCGTCCACCGCGGCCTCGTCGTCGGGATCGGTGTCGACCGACGGGGTGTCGGTCGCCGGGCTCTCGTCCTGCACCGACTCGGGGGCGTCGGTCGCGGGAGCCTCTTCGGGCGTCTGATCTTCTGTTGCGTCGGCCATATCGGGCGTACTCCCTAGCGGGCGACACCGCGCGTCGCCCGGCGAAATCTCGTGCGGCGCCGCACCCGGCGGGGCCGCGAACTCACTCGGTCTGCAGCAGGCCTGCGGCTCGTGCTGCGAAGGGCGGTCATCGCCCGAAGTCTTCTGGTGATTCGCCTGCGGCGCGGCCGCGGCTCATCGAAGCTCCATTATCGCACGGTCGGCCGGATTCGCTCACTTCGCCGAGCTACGTGTACCGCGCATAAACGCCCGGGCTCGCCGGAAACGCCGTGTCCGGGCGTTTCCGGCGAGCCGGAGCGTTTATGCGCCTGCGTCTGTGCCTGCGCGGGCTTCTCGACGGCGAGGCACCCACACGCAGCACATCAGGCCGCAGTGCAAGAATCGCGAGCATGAGTGAAACCGTCACCCCGCGTCAGCCCCGAGTGCTCGCGGTGTGGTTGATCATCGCGGGGGCGGTCGGCTGGTGGGCCGCGTTCTCGCTGACGATGGAACGCTTCCACCAGCTCATGGACGGCGGGGCCGCGGCATCCTGTGACTTCAGCGTGCTGGTGCAGTGCACCGCGAACCTGAAGTCCTGGCAGGGCAGTGTCTTCGGCTTCCCCAACCCGATCATCGGCCTCGCCGCGTGGATCGCGCCGATCGTCGTCGGGTTCGCGATCCTCGCCGGTGCCCGCTTCGCGCGCTGGTTCTGGATCATCTTCTGGCTCGGGATCGCCGGCGCCATGACTTTCGTCATCTGGCTCATCTCGCAGAGCATCTTCGTACTCGGGACGCTCTGCCCGTGGTGCATGGTGACGTGGTCGGTCACGATCCCGACGTTCATCGTGGTCACGCTGCACCTGTTCCGCGAGGGCATCTTCCCCGTCGGACAGAAGGCACGGGATGCCGCGTCCTCGCTCATGGCGTGGGTGCCGCTCATGGCGTTCGGGGCCTACGTCGTCGTCGCGGTCATCGCGCAGCTCCGCTTGAACGTGCTCGGCCAGATCTGACCTCGCCGCTCAACGTCAGCGATCCGCGGAAGGTGAGTCGAATCGGCGCGGATGCCACTGAGCCGGTGCGGATTGCTGAGGTTGTGCCGATCGCGGAGCGACCGCGGTGCCGTCCGGGCCGCCCTGCATAACCTCAGTGATCTGCACGTCCTCAGTCCGGTTCGGGTGGATGCCACTGACCCGGCGCGGATCGCTGAGCCACCGCCGCGCCGCCGGCACAGAGAACGGCCGCCGCCCCGAGGGGGCGGCGGCCGTCGTGGCATCCGGGATCAGGCGAACCAGATCGCGAGCTCGCGCGCGGCGGACTCGGGGCTATCGCTGCCGTGGACGAGGTTCTGCTGGACCTTGAGGCCCCAGTCGCGGCCGAAGTCGCCGCGGATCGTGCCGGGGGCGGCGGTCGTGGGGTCGGTGGTGCCGGCGAGGGAACGGAAGCCCTCGATGACGCGGTTGCCGGCGAGGCGGATCGCCACCGACGGACCGGAGAGCATGAACTCGAGCAGCGGCTCGTAGAACGGCTTGCCCTCGTGCTCGGCGTAGTGCCGCGCCAGGGTTTCGCGGTCGGGCTCGACCAGGCGGATGTCGACGAGGGCATAGCCCTTCGCCTCGATGCGGGCGAGGATCGCGCCGGTCAGGCCGCGCGCGACCCCATCGGGCTTGACCAGGACGAGGGTCTCTTCGGTGGCCATGGGTCATTCTCCGTTCGAGAGGTCGGGGTCGGCGGCCCTCCGCGCGTTGGCACGATCGAGAGCCGCTCCCTTGATCGTCGCATACGCCCACATCCCACCGAAAATGAGAGCGACGACGGCGAGAGCCGGAACCAGGATGCCACCGAGCGCCAGGATCACCTGGAGTGCCCAGCCCGCGATGATCGCCCAGCGGTGGCGGAGCAGACCCGAGGTCGCGACCATCGCGGCGGCCAGGACGACGCCGCCCACGATCCCCCACCACGGCTCGATCCCCCACGGCAGCGCCTTCAGGCCGTACACGACGAGTCCGCCGAGGAAGACGACGATCGACTCGAAGCCGAGCACGACCGCGCCGAGCGATTCCTGCGCTCCTCGGGTGCGGCGGGGGCGTCGCTCTCGCGGAGCGCGAGGCTCGCGCGGACTCATCGCTGCCACCCCGACTTCCAGTCCTCGAGCTCGGACAGGCGGATCGCCTCGCCCGCGAGAATGACGGATCCGGCAATGATCACGGCGCGGCGGTCCGACTCCGCGGCCCACGCGCGCGCCGCGTCCGCGGCGTCCTCGAGCGTCGGGTGCACGGTGACGGGCACGTCGGCCGCTTCGGCGACGTCCGCGATGAGGTCGGGGTCGCCCGCGCGCTCGCTGTCGGGTGTGGTCGCGAACACGCGCGCCACCGCCGGGGTCAGCGTCGACACGATGCCGACGGTGTCCTTCCCGGCCAGGATGCCGACGACCGCCCCCCACTCGTCGATGTCGAACGCCTCGTCGAGGGCGGCGACGAGCGCACGCGCCCCGTGCGGGTTGTGCGCGGCGTCGACCAGTACGGTCGGCGCGGTACCGAGGAGCTGCAGACGGCCGGGCGAGGTGACCGCGCCGAGGCCGTCGCCCGCGATGTCGGCGTTGAGGGGCTGCGCTCCCCCGCCGATGAGCGACTCCACCGCGGCGATCGCCAGGGCGGCGTTCGCGCCCTGGTGCGCGCCGTAGAGCGGAAGGTACAGCTCGGGGTACGTGCCGGCGACGCCGCGGACGGTCAGCAGCTGACCGCCCACGGCAAGGGTCTGCGTTTCCAGCGCGAACCCCTCCCCGGCGAACGCGACGGTCGCGTGCATCTTCTCGGCGCGGGCGAGGATCGCGCGGCGCGCCTCCTCCGGCTGTGCGGCCGAGACGACGGCCGCGCCCTCCTTGATGATCCCGGCCTTGACGGTCGCGATCTCCGCGATGGTGTTGCCCAGCCGGTCGGCGTGGTCGATGTCGATCGGCGTGAAGACCGCGACGTCGCCGTCGGCGGTGTTCGTCGAGTCCCACTCGCCGCCCATGCCGACCTCGAGCACCAGCACGTCGATCGGCGCGTCCGCGCACGCGACGAACGCGAGCACGGTCAGCAGCTCGAAGAACGTCAGGGGCGCATCTCCGGCCGCTTCGAGTTCGGCATCCACGATCTGCACGAAGGGCTGGATCTCGTCCCACGCGTCGGCGACCGCGGCATCCGCCACCGGCTCCCCGTCGATGAGGATGCGCTCGGTGAAGCGCTCGAGGTGCGGGCTCGTGAAGAGGCCCGTGCGCAGCCCGAGCGCGCGCAGCAGGCTCTCGATGATGCGGCTCGTCGAGGTCTTGCCGTTGGTGCCGGTGACGTGGATGACGCGGTAGGTGCGCTGCGGGTCGTCGAGCAGCTCGAGCACGCGGCGCGTCCGCTCGACGCGCGGCTGCACCCACTGCTCGCCCTGTCGCTGGAGCAGCGCGGCGTAGACGGCGTCGGCGCGGGAACGGTCGCTCATGCGGGGGCTCCGATCCGGGCGACAGCGACGGTGACGGCGCCGACGTTCGCGTAGGTCTTCGCCGCGACGACGTTCTCGAACTCGGGCACGCGGGTCTCGCCGCGCTCGATGAGCCGCTCGGTGCGGCTCGCGAGGACGACGCCTTCGGCAAGGGTCTCGGATGCCACGCCGGCGAGGTCGAACGCCTGGGCCACCGCCGCGGCGTCCGCGGCGTCGTCGAACGTCAGCGTCAGCGTGATGCGGTCGCTCACGTCGAAGCCGGCGGCCTTGCGGGTGTCCTGGATCGCGCGGATCATGTCGCGCGCCAGGCCCTCGGCCTCGAGCTCGGGCGTCGTGACCGTGTCGAGCAGCACGAAGCCTCCCGACGACAGCACCGCGAGGGCTTCACCCTCGGGGCGCCCGGCCGTCTCGACGACCAGGTCGTACTCGCTCGGCTCGAGCGGGATGCCCCCGGCGACGACGCGGCCGTCGACCTCGCTCCAGTCGCCCTCTCGCGCGGCCTTGATCGCCTGCTGCACCTGCTTGCCGAGACGCGGACCCGCGGCGCGAGCGTTGACCGACAGGCGGTGGGTGATGCCGTACGCGGCGGCCGTGTCGGCCTCCAGCGCGATCTGTTCGACGCTCTTCACGTTGAGCTCGTCGCGCAGGATGTCGTCGAATTGCGCCAGGCCCGTGGCATCCGGGGTCACCACCGTCAGACGTGGCAGCGGCAGGCGCACGCGCTTGCCCTCGCGCTTGCGGAGGGCGTTCGCGACGCTCGAGACCTCGCGGACGGTGTCCATCGCGGTGCGGATGTCTGCGGCCGCCGGGAACGCCGACGCGTCCGGCCAGTCCTGCAGATGGACGCTGCGGCCGCCGGTCAGGCCCTGCCACACGCGCTCGGTCACGAGCGGCAGCAGCGGGGCGGCGACGCGGGTCAGCGTCTCGAGCACCGTGTAGAGCGTGTCGAACGCCTCGCGGCTGGACGGGTCATCGGTCACGCCCACCCAGAACCGGTCGCGCGAACGACGGATGTACCAGTTCGTCAGCACCTCGGCGAAGTCGCGCAGACGCTCGGCCGCGGTCGTCGAGTCGAGGCCCTCGAGGTCGGCGGCAACATCGCGCACGAGATCGCCGGTGAGCGCGAGGATGTAGCGGTCCAGCACGTCGGTGGAGTCGGTGCGCCACTGCGCCTCGTAGCCGTCGGGACCCGAGGCGTTGGCGTAGGTCGCGAAGAAGTACCACGCGTTCCACAGCGGCAGGAGGAACTCGCGGACGCCCGAGCGGATGCCCTCCTCGGTCACGACGAGGTTGCCGCCGCGCAGCACCGAGCTGGACATGAGGAACCAGCGCATGGCATCCGAGCCGTCTCGGTCGAAGACCTCGCGCACGTCGGGGTAGTTGCGCAGCGACTTCGACATCTTCTGCCCGTCGTTGCCGAGGACGATGCCGTGGCACGAGACGCCCGTGAACGCGGGCCGGTCGAACAGCGCGGTGGACAGCACGTGCATGAGGTAGAACCAGCCGCGGGTCTGGCCGATGTACTCGACGATGAAGTCCGCCGGCGAATGCTCGTCGAACCACTCCTGGTTCTCGAACGGGTAGTGCACCTGCGCGAACGGCATCGAGCCGGAGTCGAACCACACGTCGAGGACGTCCTCGATGCGGCGCATGGTCGAGCGTCCCGTGGGGTCGTCGGGGTTCGGACGCGTCAGGTCGTCGATGTACGGACGGTGCAGATCCACCTCGCCGTCCGCGTTGCGCGGCAAGCGGCCGAAGTCCGCCTCCATCTCGGCGAGCGAGCCGTACACGTCCACGCGGGGGAAGTTCGGGTCGTCGCTCTTCCACACCGGGATCGGCGAACCCCAGTAGCGGTTGCGGCTGATCGACCAGTCGCGCGCTCCTTCGAGCCACTTGCCGAACTGCCCGTCCTTGACGTTGTCGGGCACCCACGTGATCCGCTGGTTGTTCTCGAGCAGGCGATCCTTGAAGTCCGTGACCCGCACGAACCAGCTCGATACGGCCTTGTAGATCAGGGGGTTCCGGCAGCGCCAGCAGTGCGGGTACGAGTGCTCGTACGACGCCTCGCGCAGCAGCCGGCCGCCCTGCTTCAGCAGACGGATCAGCGGCCGGTTGGCCTCGAACCACAGCTCCCCCGCGACGTCGGTGACGGTCGACAGGAACCGGCCGCCGTCGTCGAGCGAGATGATCGTCGGCAGGCCCGCGGCATCCGCGAGCCGCTTGTCATCCTCACCGTAGGCCGGGGCCTGGTGGACGATACCCGTGCCGTCGCTGACGGTGACGTAGTCGTCGACGAGGATCTTCCACGCGTCCTGCGTGCCCCACGTCTCGGCGTCGGCGTAGTAGTCGAACAGGCGGTCGTACGACACTCCCCCGAGCTCGGCGCCGGTGATCGTCGACTCGACCGCCGCGCGAGCGGCATCCACCGACTCGTACCCGAGGTCCTTCGCGTAGTTCGGCAGCAGGTCCTCGGCCAGCAGGTAGCGGTGCGCGACGGCCTCGAACGCCTCGTCGGGCGTTCCGTCGGGCGCGCGGTGCACGTCGGCGGCACCGTTCGGTCCGCCCGGGACGACGGCATAACGGATGCCAGGACCCACCGCCAGAGCCAGGTTCGTGGGCAGGGTCCACGGCGTGGTCGTCCACGCGAGCGCCCGCACGCCGGTGAGACCCAGCGCCTCGGCCTTCGCTCCGACCAGCGGGAACGTCACGGTGACCGACGGGTCCTGACGCATCTTGTAGACGTCGTCGTCCATGCGCAGCTCGTGGCTCGACAGCGGGGTCTCGTCGCGCCAGCAGTACGGCAGCACGCGGTAGCCCTCGTACGCGAGGCCCTTGTCGTGCAGCGTCTTGAACGCCCACAGGACGCTCTCCATATACGACGTGTCGAGCGTCTTGTAGCCGCGCTCGAAGTCGACCCAACGCGCCTGGCGGGTGACGTAGTCCTGCCAGTCGCGCGTGTACTCGAGCACCGACTCGCGGGCCTTGCCGTTGAAGACGGCGACGCCCATGCGCTCGATCTCGTCCTTCTCGGTGATCCCGAGCTGCTTCATGGCCTCGAGCTCGGCCGGCAGCCCGTGGGTGTCCCAGCCGAAGACGCGGTCGACCTTCTTGCCGCGCATCGTCTGGAAGCGCGGGAACAGGTCCTTCGCGTACCCGGTCAGGAGGTGACCGTAGTGCGGCAGACCGTTGGCGAACGGCGGACCGTCGTAGAACACCCACTCCTCGGCGCCCTCGCGGTTCGCGATCGAGGCGCGGAACGTGTCGTCCGCGTCCCAGAACGCGAGCGTGTCGCGCTCGATATCCGGGAATCGGGGGCTGGGAACGACGGATGCCGTGGACGCGGCGCCCGTGCCGGGCGTGGAGGTCGTGGCATCCGGGGTCGATGCGTCGGCGGCGGGGCCGAAGGATGAGGGGCGAGGGTAGGTCATGTCTCTCCGCAGGTTGCGATCCACCTGCAGGGACGATCCGGTCGGACCGCGGTACCACCCCGCATTGCGCCCACCGGAGTGGACGCCGCTCTCACTGCGGCTGTGACGGGCCTGCCCCGCTCGGTTCTAGTGGGGGCCTGGACCCTGTTCTTCCGAGAGCTCCCCGGTGATGGCCGGATCGGTGCTGATCCGCCCATTCTACGCCGTCCCGTCGGGGCCCGCGGGCCGCCCCCGGGAATGCCCGACGGTGCGCGCGAGTTTCTGGACTCGTGCCAAGATCTAACCCCGTGACTTCCGCTCCCCCCGTCCCCCGCCCGACCACCTCCGCACCCGCCCGTCGCGTCGCGTGGGCCTCGATGATCGGCACGTCCCTCGAGTCGTTCGACTTCTACGTCTACGCGTACTTCGCCGCGTTCTTCGTCGGGCCGCTGTTCTTCGGTCCGCTCGGCGAGGTCGGCGGGACCCTGGCATCCTTCTCGACGATCGCTCTCGCGTTCGTGGTCCGTCCCATCGGCGCGATCATCTTCGGCCACATGGGTGATCGGCTCGGCCGCCGCACGACGTTGCTGTGGACCGTCGGGATCATGGGTGTCGCGACGGGCTTGATCGGTGCGCTGCCCACGTACGCCCAGGCCGGCTGGCTCGGTGTCGTGCTGTTGCTGGTGCTGCGCATCGCGCAGGGCCTGTCGCTGGGCGGAGAGTGGGGCGGCTCGATCCTGCTCGCGACCGAGCA
The DNA here is from genome assembly GCF_001619615.1 of Microbacterium sp. T32. Taxonomy (GTDB): domain Bacteria; phylum Actinomycetota; class Actinomycetes; order Actinomycetales; family Microbacteriaceae; genus Microbacterium. Next base: position 492,560 of record NZ_LQQP01000012.1, on the reverse strand, counting down.
CTCCAGCCCCGTGAAGCGCGCGTTCTACGCCGCGATCCCGCAGCTCGGTTCGCCCGTCGGATCGATCCTCTCCGCCGTCGTCTTCATCGTCATGACCTTCGTGTTGCCCGCCGATCAGCTCGCCGCCTGGGGCTGGCGCATCCCGTTCCTCCTCGCCGTGCCGCTCCTGCTGGTGTCGCTGTACCTGCGCTGGTCGATCGACGAGACGCCCGTATTCGAGAACGTCGTCGCCACCGGTCGCCGCGACCGGCTTCCGGTCCTGACGATGTTCCGCGCCCGTCCGGCCGCGGTGATCATCGCGATCGGCGCCGCGCTCCTCGGTATCGGCTCGTACTCGCTGATGAACACGTACACGATCAACTACGGCGTCGAGCGTCTCGGCTTCAGCTTCCAGGACCTCCTCGTCGCCACGACGATCGGCGCCCTCCTGCAGCTGGTCACGATCCCGCTGTTCGGTGCCTGGGCGAACCGCATCGGCTCCGCCAAGGTCGTGGCCTGGGGCGCGCTCGGCACGCTGCTGATCACGTTCCCGATGTACTTCCTGCTGCAGTTCGCGACGTTCCCGATCCTCGTCGCGACGATGATCATCGGCGGCATCCTGCCGACCATGTCGTGGGCCGCGCTGGGCGGACTCCTGAGCGACCTGTTCCCCGACCACTTCCGGTACTCGGCGCTGTCTCTCACGTACGCGATCGCCGCGACGATCTCGGGGTTCGTCCCGCTGGTGACCGCGGCGCTCGGTACGCAGACGGCGTTCGCGTGGTGGCATCCTGGTGTCGTGCTCGCCGTCCTCTCCGCCCTCACGCTCGTCGCGGCGTGGGCGGCTTCGCGCCGTCGCCCCGAATCCATCGAGGCCTGAGTGGCACGCGTCCGCGGTCCGCTGCCGCCCCGCGTCTCGGCCCCCGACCTGCCTCGGGAGTTCGAGACCGCGCACGGCCTCGGACCGCGGGCGGTCCTCCTCGGCACTCGCGTCGTCTCGCTCGAAGGACACGTGGATGCCGCGCACTCGACGATCTCGGAGAGCGTGATCGCCGAGGCATCCGTCGACTCCCTCGACCTCACCGGTGCGACCCTCGTCGACGTCGCGATCTCTTCGCTTCGGGTCACGGAGCTTCTCGCGCGTGACGGGCGCTGGCGGAACATCGCCGTGGACGGCGGCCGCATCGGCACGCTGGACCTGTCGGGCGCCGAACTCGACAGCGTTGAGCTGCGCGGCGTGCGCATCGACTATCTGTCGCTGCGCGGCGCGAGCGTGCGCGACGTCCTGATCGCCGACTGCGTGATCGGCACGCTCGATCTGCCCCTCGCGACGCTGTCCCGGGTGCGATTCGAGGACTCCCGCGCCGACGAGGTCGACTCCGACGGCCTGCGCGCCGAACACGTCGACCTGCGCGGTCTTGAGGCGATCTCCTACGGACGGCCGGACTCCCTCCGCGGCGTCACCCTGAGCCACCGCCAGGTCGAGCTCGCCGCCGCCGACTTCGCCCGGGCGCTCGGCATCGACGTGCAGGACTGACCGCGCCGCGTCGGCGGCCACCGACGCCCGCTCCGGGATCTGCACAATCTCAGTCGGCATCCGGCGTTTCGGGCTGAGGTTGTGCAGATCAGTGAGGTTGCGCAGACCTCGGAGGGCGGACGCGATCCCGGGGTGCCCGTCAGGCCCGATGCAGCCCCTGCGCGACCGCGTGCAGGATCCGGTCCTGCACCTCGGGCCACCGGTGCACGATCTGCTCGTAACCGACGCGGATGACGTGGTACCCGAGCAGCAACAGTTCCGCGTCGTGCCGGATGTCCGAGGTGCGCTGCGCATCGACGTGGTGGCCACCGTCGATCTGCACGACCAGCCTGTCGCCGATCAGCACGTCGACGCGGTGCTCCGCGATCCACACCTGAACGCGGATCGGTAGCCTGAGCCAGCGAAGCCGCACCACGAAGATCGTCTCGAGTCCGGAATCCGCCCAGGGTGTCGCCTCGTCGACGAGCCTGCGCGCGGCGCCGGTCCATGGCATCCGTTTCAGGGTGGCCAGGTCGACCAGGCCCTTGTTGAGCGCGGAGTCCCAGATCGCCCGGGCCTCTTCGAACGGCAGACAGGATGCCACGGTCATGAGGACGTTTTCGACGGGGTCTTCGAGAACGTCGGGATGCCGCGGGACGATCGGCCGCTGCCAGTGCACCACGGCGGCCGACTGGGCGACCCGGCCGCGTCCCGGGTACGCGGCGTGCGGAGTCTCGGGCGTATGCGTGACCCAAAGTCCGAGGCGCGCTGCTGCGGTGACGCAGGAGACGACGACTCCGTACCGGGCTGCGGCGACGAGGTCGGAATCGGCGCCGGGCACCGCGATCCAGCCGCGCCGGACGCGCGACACGAGTCCGAGATCGACGGCGTGCGCGATGCGGTGTCGGCTGTAGCCGTCCGCGATGACGTGAGCGGTACGGGCGACGCCGCCGAGCGCAGTGACGTGCGCGACGACGGCCTGGGCGGGGGTGGCATCCATTCGACGATCGTCGCGATCGAGCATGCGCCGCGGGGGTCGTCGCCAGGATCTGTGGAGAGAAGGTCGGCTGGGGAGGAGGGGTCGGCGCGCGGCGCAAGATCAGTGATCGGCGGCGGCTCAGCCGCATCGGCCGCAATCTGGCTGAGCAAGCGCGGATCGCTGAGTTCGTGCAGAAGATCCACGGACCGTCGTTCTCGAGCGGCGCGCGGCGCAAAGTCAGCGATTCGCGCTGCCTCAGCCGCTCAAGCTGATGCGGCACTGATTCATCGCGGATCGCTGAGTCAGCGCCTCCACCCCGCCGCCCTGCTGCCTCCCACGCCTCCGCGGCCCACCCCGCGCGCCCGGTAGACTCGAGCGACATTCCACAGTCAGGCACGCACACACGGTGCCGTCTATATCGCTCGAGGAGTACCCATGTCGCTGATTCCGGACAAGCCCGCCCTGGAGGGCCTCGAGCAGAAGTGGGATGCCGCGTGGACCGACCGCGGCACGTACGTCTTCGACCGCGTCCGCGCGGCACAGGTGGGTCGTGCCGGCGTCTTCTCGGTCGACACGCCTCCGCCGACGGCATCCGGAAGCCTGCACATCGGGCACGTCTTCAGCTACACGCACACCGACGTGAAGGTGCGCTTCGAGCGCATGCGCGGCAAGACGGTGTTCTACCCGATCGGCTGGGACGACAACGGCCTGCCGACCGAGCGTCGGGTGCAGAACTACTACGGCGTGCGCTGCGACCCGTCGCTGCCGTACGACCCTGACTTCACTCCCCCGTTCTCGGGCGGCGACAACAAGAGCAGCAAGGCTGCCGACCAGGTGCCGATCAGCCGCCGCAACTTCATCGAGCTGTGCGAAGAGCTCACGGTCGAGGACGAGAAGGCCTTCGAGGCGCTGTGGCGCGACCTCGGGCTCAGCGTCGATTGGGGCCAGACGTACCGCACGATCTCCGACGACTCGATGCGCACCAGCCAGCTGGCGTTCCTCCGGAACGTGGAGCGCGGCGAGGCGTATCAGGCGCTCGCGCCGACGCTGTGGGACGTCGACTTCCGCTCGGCCATCGCGCAGGCCGAGCTCGAGGACCGCGACCAGCCCGCCGCGTATCACCGCCTCGGTTTCCACAAGACCGACGGCTCGGGTGACGTGTTCATCGAGACGACGCGCCCCGAGCTCTTGGCCGCGTGCGTCGCGCTCGTGGCCAACCCCGACGACGAGCGGTACCAGCCGCTGTTCGGCACGACGGTGCGCACGCCCCTGTTCGACGTCGAGGTGCCGGTGCTCCCCCACCCCCTCGCGCAGCAGGACAAGGGGTCGGGCATCGCGATGATCTGTACGTTCGGTGACGTCACCGACATCATCTGGTGGCGCGAGCTCGACCTCCCCAATCGCACGATCATCGGCAAAGACGGTCGCATCGTCGCCGACGCTCCGGATGTGATCGTGACGGATGCCGCGAAGGCGGCGTACGCGGAACTCGCGGGCAAGACCGTGTTCAGCGCCAAGAAGCGCATCGTCGAGCTGTTGCAGGAGTCCGGCGAGATGGAGGGCGCGCCGAAGCCCTTCACGCACCCGGTGAAGTTCTTCGAGAAGGGCGACCGACCGCTCGAGATCGTGTCGACGCGCCAGTGGTACATCCGCAACGGGGCGCGCGACGCCGAGCTGCGCGAGCGTCTCATCTCCCTCGGGCGCGAGATGTCATGGCATCCGGACTTCATGCGCGTGCGCTTCGAGAACTGGACCAACGGACTCACGGGCGACTGGCTCGTGTCGCGTCAGCGGTTCTTCGGCGTGCCGATCCCGGTCTGGTACGGCCTCGACGAAAACGGGGAGCGCGACTACGGCCGCGTGCTCACGCCCGACCTCGCGTCGCTGCCCGTCGACCCGACGACCGACGTGCCCCCGGGCTACACCGAGGACCAGCGCGGCGTGCCCGGTGGATTCGACGCCGAGCAGGACATCCTCGACACGTGGGCGACGTCGTCGCTCACGCCGCAGCTCGCCGGCGGCTGGCAGCGCGACGACGAGCTCTGGAACCTCGTCGCGCCGTTCGACCTTCGCCCGCAGGGTCAGGACATCATCCGCACGTGGCTGTTCTCGACCATGTTGCGCAGCGCCCTCGAGGACGACCGTGCGCCGTGGTCGGATGCCGCCATCTCGGGCTTCATCGTCGACCCCGACCGCAAGAAGATGTCGAAGTCGAAGGGCAACGTGGTCACGCCGGCCGACATCCTGCAGCAGCACGGATCCGACGCAGTGCGCTACTGGGCGGCCTCGAGCCGTCTCGGCACCGACGCGGCGTTCGACCCGCAGAACCCGACGCAGATCAAGATCGGCCGCCGTCTCGCGATCAAGCTGCTGAATGCAGCGAAGTTCGTCCTGTCGTTCCCGGTGCCCGAGGGGGCCGAGGTGACTCACGCGCTGGATGCCTCGATGCTGACGACCCTCGACAAGGTCGTCGCGGACGCGACCGCGGCGCTGGAGGCGTACGACCACGCTCGCGCGCTGGAGATCACCGAGTCCTTCTTCTGGACGTTCTGCGACGACTACCTCGAGCTGGTCAAGGAGCGCGCGTACGACCGCTTCGACGTCGGGCAGGCCTCCGCGGCGTTGGCGCTGCGGACGGCTCTGTCGATGCTCGTGCGGCTGTTCGCCCCCGTGCTGTCCTTCGCCGCGGAAGAGGTCTGGTCGTGGTTCGAGGAGGGCTCGGTGCACACCGCCGCGTGGCCCGCGCCGCTCGGCATCCAGGGCGACCCGGTCGTGCTGACGGCCGTGAGCGAGGCGCTCATCGGCATCCGTCGCGCGAAGACCGAGGCGAAGGCCTCGCAGAAGACGCCGGTGCTCTCGCTCACGATTGCAAGCCCCCACGCGGAGGCGCTGCAGTCGGCACAGGATGATCTGCGTGCCGTGGGCCGGATCGAGACGATCACCTTCGTCGAGGCCGACGCCACCGCCGTCACCGACATCGTGTTCGCACCCCAGGAGGACTGATGCAGCTCGGAACCCGTTGGACCGCCCGCGAGCAGCCCCCGGCTGCCGTGCCCGCGGTGCTGCACGCCCAGATCGCGGCCGTCGAGGCGGCGCTGAACCCCGACGGACTCAGTGCTCCCGCCCCGCGGTGGACGCTCACGTTCCTCGAGGGGCGCCCGGTCGCCGAGCTCGACACCGGCGTGATCGTCGCGCAGGACGCCTCGGGCGAGGTGGTCGTGCGCTACGACGACGAGGACGAGTTCGCCTGAGGCGCCCGTCGCGGTGAGGAGCGGAGGGCATGGGGCCGGCGGAGGAGTCCGTGGACCCCTGGCATCCTCCGCTCCTCCCGTCCCCTCCACCGATCCCCGGCGCGTGACTACGCTGGAACGATGACGGATGCCGTGACCAATCCCCTCCTCGCTCCGACGCCCCTCCCCTACGACCTGCCGCCCTACGGCAGCATCCGGGTCGAGCACTACCTCCCGGCCTTCCACGCCGCGTTCGCGGAACAGCGGGCCGAGGTCGACGCGATCACCGCGCAGACCGATGCCCCGACGTTCGAGAACACCCTCGTCGCACTGGAGCGCAGCGGTGCACTGCTCGACCGCGTCGCGCGGACGTTCTACACCGTGGCATCCGCCGACGGCACCGCCGAGGTGCAGGCCGTCGAGGAGGAGCTCGCCCCACTCATGTCGGCCCATGGTGACGCGATTCAGCTCGACGCGGCGCTGTACGCGCGCGTCACGGCCGTGCACGACGCGCTCGACACCCTCGACCTGGATGCCGAGAGCCGATACCTCGTCGAGCGTCGGTACCGCGAGATGTCGCTGGCCGGCGCCGGGCTCGACGAGGCGCAGAAGCAGAAGCTCACCGACCTCAACCAGCGTCTCTCGACGCTCACAACGGCGTTCGAGAAGAACCTCCTCGCCGACACCAACGACCTCGCGGTCGTGTTCGACGATGCGGCCGAGCTCGACGGCCTCAGCGAGGGCGAGCTCTCCGCCGCGGCTCAGGCCGCGACCGAGCGCGGGCTCGATGGGCGCTACGTCGTGACGCTCACGCTGTACACCGGTCACCCGTACCTCGCGTCGCTTACGAACCGCGAGAGCCGTCGCCGGCTCCTCGATGCCTCACGCGCACGCGGCACGCGCGACAATGCCCACGACAACCGCGGGACGCTGCGCGAGATCGTGCGGCTGCGCGCCGAGCGGGCGGCTCTCCTCGGCTACCCCTCGCACGCCGCCGCCGTGCTCGCCGACCAGACCGCCGGGTCGCCCGAAGCGGTCCACGACCTGCTGCGCCGCCTGGCAGTGCCCGCGGCGGCGAACGCCCGGGCCGAGCAGGCCGCGCTCCAGCGGATCGCGGAGGCGGATGGCATCCAGGTCGAAGCGCACGACTGGGCGTTCTACACGGAGAAGGTTCGCGCAGAGCAGTACGACCTCGACCGCGCCGCACTGCGCCCGTGGTTCGAGGCGGAGCGCGTGCTGCGGGACGGCGTGTTCTCGGCCGCCGAGCAGCTGTACGGCATCCGGATCGCCGAGCGCCACGACCTGCAGGGCTACCACCCCGACGTGCGCGTGTTCGAGGTGCGCAACGCCGACGGCAGCGAGCTCGGACTGTTCCTGCTCGACCTCTACACGCGCGACTCCAAGCGTGGCGGCGCGTGGATGAACTCGATCGTGACGCAGTCGCGCCTGCGCGGCACCGCGCCCGTCGTCGTCAACAACCTCAACGTCAACAAGCCCGCGCCCGGAACCCCGACGCTCCTCACGCTCGACGAGGTCACGACGCTGTTCCACGAGTTCGGGCACGCACTGCACGGCCTGTTCGCCACGGTGACGTACCCGCACTTCGCCGGCACCGCCGTGCACCGCGACTTCGTGGAGTTCCCCAGCCAGGTGAACGAGATGTGGATCTTCTGGCCCGAGATCCTCGCCCACTACGCGCGGCACCACGAGACCGGCGAGCCGCTCCCCGCCGACGTCGTCGAGCGGCTGCACGCCTCGGAGGCGTTCAACCAGGGCTTCGCCACGAGCGAGTACCTCGCGGCATCCTGGATCGACCAGGCGTGGCACGGCTTGAGCGTCGAAGAAGCATCGCAGGAGATCGACGTCGCCGCGTTCGAGGCCGCTGCCCTTGCCGACATCGGCCTCGACAACCCCGTCGTGCCTACCCGGTACGCGTCGACGTACTTCGCGCACGTGTTCTCGGGCGGCTACAGCGCCGGGTACTACTCGTACATCTGGAGCGAGGTGCTCGACGCCGACACCGTGGAGTGGTTCCGCGAGAACGGCGGCCTCACGCGCGAGAACGGCGACCGCTTCCGTGAGCGCCTGCTGGGCGTCGGCGGGTCGGGTGACCCGCTCGAGGCCTACCGCGATTTTCGCGGACGGAATGCCGAGATCCAGCCGCTTCTCGAGCGCCGGGGCCTCACGGTCTGACGGGCGGGGCGTGGGGCGGGTACGGATCCGCCCCACGCTCAGAACGGCGGGTTCGTGTACAGGCTCGTCGAGCAGCCGACCTCGCCCGGCTCGAGCGAGATGCGGCGGAAGGCGACCGGGTCGATCGTGCCGTCGGTGCGGCGCACCAGCACGACGCAGTCGCGAGCGGCGGTAGCGCCGACCGCAGCCACCGTCTCTCCTGTGTCGGTCACGCTCACCTCGACCGTGAGCCCCGGGTCGGCGAAGAGGGCGCGGACGGTCTCCGCCGAAACATCTGCCGCGGACAAGGCGGTCCGGAGGCGCTCTGCGGCGTCGGCGGGCAGTTGGGGTGTGGTCGAGGCGACGGGAGGTTCGGCGGGTATTGTGCTCGCCGGGCATTCGATCGGTTGCGCGTTTGCGTACTCCCCGACCGGCAGGGTGAACCGGAAGCAGCCGAACGCGGACCCGGACGAGTTGCCTTTGATCCACAGAGCACCTTCCTCCGCCCTGATCTCGGCGGCAATCCGCACGTCGACGATCGCGGGATCGCCCGACGAGCCGCCACCGCTCCAGGTGAGCGGGGTCACGGTTACCGCACCCGTGGAGGCGGTGAACGTGTTCGCGGCTCGGGATTCGGCATCCACCGCTCTCGGGATGTAGCCGAGTGAGCTGGTCAGGTCGTCCGCGGTGTCGCGGACGAGACGCGCGGCGAGCACGTCACCGTTCTCGGAGTCGGCGATGGCCTGGCCGACCGTGCCGAACAGGCCGGTGGCACTGTGGATGAGGTACAGCGCGGCGACAACGACGATCGCGCAGGAGGCGAGCGCCACCGACACGATGACGGCGAGACGGCGACGGATCATCGGCTCTCCGTCACCCGCCCGCGTCAGGCGCTCTTGCGCTTCTGCGCCAGAACCACGGTTGCGGGGGCGCGGTCTTCGACCGACGCGCGCGTGATGACGACCTTCGCCACATCTTCGGCTGAAGGGATGTCGAACATGACCGGACCGAGCACGTCTTCGAGGATCGCGCGGAGGCCGCGCGCGCCGGTCTTGCGGGCCACCGCGAGGTCGGCGATCGCGCGCAGCGCGTCTTCCTCGAACTCCAGCTGCACGCCGTCGAGTTCGAACATGCGCTGGTACTGCTTGACGAGCGCGTTGCGCGGTGCCGTGAGGATCTCCATCAGCGCGTCCTGATCGAGGGGCGAGACGGATGCCACGACGGGCAGGCGGCCGATGAACTCGGGGATCAGACCGAACTTGTGCAGGTCTTCCGGCAGCACCTCGCTGAAGAGGTCGGGCGCGTCCTCCTTGCGGTGGAGGGGAGCTCCGAAGCCGACGCCGTGCTTGCCGACGCGCGACGAGATGATCTCTTCCAACCCGGCGAAGGCGCCGGCCACGATGAACAGGACGTTCGTCGTGTCGATCTGGATGAACTCCTGGTGCGGGTGCTTCCGGCCGCCCTGCGGCGGAACCGAGGCGACCGTGCCCTCGAGGATCTTCAGCAGCGCCTGCTGCACGCCCTCGCCCGACACGTCGCGCGTGATGGAGGGGTTCTCGGCCTTGCGGGCGATCTTGTCGACCTCGTCGATGTAGATGATGCCGGTCTCGGCGCGCTTCACGTCGAAGTCGGCGGCCTGGAGGAGCTTGAGGAGGATGTTCTCGACGTCCTCACCGACGTAGCCGGCCTCGGTGAGGGCCGTGGCGTCCGCCACCGCGAAGGGGACGTTGAGCCGCTTCGCGAGCGTCTGCGCGAGATAGGTCTTGCCGCACCCGGTGGGCCCGAGGAGCAGGATGTTGCTCTTGGCGATGTCGATCTCTTCGGCACGCTGCTCGGCGGGCTGCAGGGTGCCGTGGGCACGAACGCGCTTGTAGTGGTTGTAGACGGCGACGGCGAGGGCGCGCTTCGCGGGCTCCTGCCCGACGACGTACTCCTCGAGGAAGCCGAAGATCTCGCGGGGCTTCGGGAGGTCGAAGTCGGCGACCTCGCCCGTCGAGGACTCGGCCATGCGCTCTTCGATGATCTCGTTGCACAGCTCGACGCACTCGTCGCAGATGTACACGCCCGGACCGGCGATCAGCTGCTGCACCTGCTTCTGGCTCTTGCCGCAGAAGGAGCATTTGAACAGATCGGCGCTCTCCCCGATGCGTGCCATGCCCGTGCCTCCTCATTCCCGGCGCCACGCCGGAGTGACTTTGAGCCTAACCGGTGCCCGGGACATTCGAGGGCATTTGCGCGAGCGCCGTCGCCGTGATCGCCACGGGCGGACAAACGGGTGGCGCGCCGAGGTCCCGGCATCCGTCTCCCCCACGCGCGAGAAGAACCCCCGGACACGACGATGCCCCGCCGGACGGATCCGGCGGGGCATCGGGTGGAGCGGGTCAGGCGGTGAGGGCCGCGGGGACGCGCTTGCGGCTCGTCAGCACCTGGTCGACGATGCCGTACTCGAGCGCCTCCTGGGCGGAGAGGATCTTGTCGCGGTCGATGTCCTTGTTGACCTTCGCGACGTCCTGACCCGTGTGACGGGACATGGTCTCTTCGAGCCAGGTGCGCATGCGCATGATCTCGGCCGCCTGGATCTCGATGTCCGACGCCTGACCGTGACCGGACTCGCCGACGGCGGGCTGGTGGATCAGGATGCGGGCGTTCGGGAGGGCGAGACGCTTGCCGGGGGCACCGGCCGCGAGCAGAACGGATGCCGCGGATGCCGCCTGGCCGAGCACGACCGTCTGGATCTGGGGCGAGATGTACTGCATCGTGTCGTAGATCGCCGTCATGGCCGTGAACGAGCCACCGGGCGAGTTGATGTACATGATGATGTCGCGGTCGGGGTCCTGCGACTCGAGCACGAGCAGCTGGGCCATGACGTCATCGGCCGAGGCGTCGTCGACCTGGACGCCCAGGAAGATGACGCGGTCCTCGAACAGCTTGTTGTACGGGTCCTGGCGCTTGTAGCCGTAGGCCGTGCGCTCTTCGAACTGGGGCAGGATGTAACGGCTGCTCGGCATCTGCAGGGCGCTGCCGCCGAAGGTGGGAGTGTGCATTGCGGTGTCCTTTCCTCTCGCCCTCGGCCTCAGGCCGCGGTCCCGCCGCCGCCGGCGACGTCGCTTGCGTGCTCGCGCATGTGGTCGACGAAGCCGTACTCGAGCGCTTCCTGGGCGCTGAACCAGCGGTCGCGGTCGCCGTCGGCGTTGATCTGCTCCACGGTCTTGCCGGTCTGGGCGGCCGTGATCTCGGCGAGACGCTTCTTCATGTCGAGGATGAGCTGCGCCTGCGTCTGGATGTCGCTCGCGGTACCGCCGAAGCCACCGTGCGGCTGGTGCAGCAGCACGCGGGCGTTGGGCGTGATGTAGCGCTTGCCCTTGGTGCCGCTGGTCAGCAGCAGCTGCCCCATCGAGGCGGCCATGCCGATACCGACGGTCACGATGTCGTTCGGGACGAACTGCATGGTGTCGTAGATCGCCATGCCGGCCGTGATCGAGCCGCCGGGCGAGTTGATGTAGAGGTAGATGTCCTTCTGCGAGTCCTCTGCCGCGAGCAGCAGGATCTTGGCGCAGATCTCGTTGGCGTTCTCGTCACGCACCTCCGAACCGAGCCAGATGATGCGGTCCTTGAGCAGCCTGTCGAAGACGCTCGTTGCCATAAGGGGTTCGGGCATTTGTGCTCCTCTTCCGGTGATCTGCAACGAATCTACCGGCGCGATTCGGGGCGGGTCGCCGTGTTCGCCGCGGGCGGATCAGGCGTGTCCGTCCGCGATCTCGCGGGCGTATCCGGTGACCGATCGGGTGTAGCGCGGCAGGTGTGGAGCAAGGGTTTCCAGAGCGATGGATGCGGCCCGCTCGGGCTCTCCGGACGACACCAGCGCCAGGGCGTAGAACGCCGCAGCCGCGTCGTGGAGGGGTCCGCGCGGCTCGCGCTCGTACTCGTCGCGCAGCATCGCGAGAGCCTCGTCGATCTTGCCGAGGTTGCGGATCGTGCTGGCGAGCTGGATCGTCGCCCGCGTGCGACGCTCGTCGTCGAGCCCGCCGTCCAGCGCCCGACGGTAGAGCACCTCGGCCTCGGCCTCGAGGCCGGCGGAGTCCCGCGCGCCCGCCCGTTCGAACAGGGCGACCGGGTCGTCCTCGGGCCGCTCGCTCGCGAGGGCGTCGATGCGCTCGACGACCTGTGCTGCGGTCAGCGTCGCGTCGTCCCAGACCGCGTCGACGCGTGCCTGCCAGTCGTCCATGGGTGTTCTCCCCCCTGCAATGTGCGGCCCGTGCGCGACGCGCCCCCGGTTGAGTGTCCAAGACACGCGGTTCCGCGCTCACCGCATCCGCGTGTCTCGGACACTCAGTCGAAGACCCGGTGACGAAAACAGGGGGCGGATGCCGTGGCATCCACCCCCTGTTCGCGAACCGGACGAGTCTTACTCGCTGTCGGCGGCCTTCTTCTTGGCGGGAGCGCGCTTCTTCGCGGGGGCCTTCTTGGGGGCTTCCTCGGCGGCGGCCTCCTCGGCCTCGACGACGGCGTCCGCGTCGGCGGCCGCGTCGGCGATCTCCTGCGCCTCTTCGACGACCTCTTCCTCGGCGTCGACGGGCTCTTCGCCCTCGACGGCGACGAAGCCGGTCAGGTCGACGGGCTTGCCGTTGGTGTCGACGACGGTGACCTTGCCGAGCGCGATCGCGAGCGCCTTGTTGCGGGCGACCTCGCCGACCATCGCGGGCAGCTGGTTGCCCTGCTGGAGCGCGTTGACGAAGTCCTGCGGAGCCATGCCGTACTGCGCGGCCGACTGGATGAGGTACTGCGTCAGCTCGTCCTGCGAGACCTGGACGTTGGCGTCCTCGGCGATCTTGTCGAGGATCATCTGGGTGCGGAACTGCTTCTCGCTGGCCTCGGTGACCTCGGCGCGGTGCACGTCGTCCTCGAGGCGGTTCTCGCCCTCGAGGTGTGTGTGGACCTCGTCCTCGATGAGTTGCGGCGGAACGGGGATCTCGACGGCCTCGATGAGCGCCTCGACGAACTTGTCGCGCGCGGCGGCGCCCTGCGTGAAGACCGACTGCTCGGAGACGCGCTCGGCGAGCGACGCACGGAGCTCTTCGAGGGTGTCGAACTCGGATGCCATCTGAGCGAAGTCGTCGTCGGCGTCGGGCAGCTCGCGCTCCTTGACGGCCGTGATCGTGACGGAGACCTCGGCCTCTTCGCCGGCGTGGTCGCCACCGACGAGCTTCGAGCGGAACGTGGTCTGCTCGTCGGCGGTGAGCGAGTCGATGGCCTCGTCGATGCCCTCGAGCAGCTCGCCGGAGCCGACCTCGTACGACACGCCCTCGGCGCGGTCGATCTCGGTGCCGTCGATCGTGGCGACGAGGTCGAGCTCGACGAAGTCGCCCTTCGCGGCGGGACGGTCGACGGTCACGAGCGTGCCGAAGCGGGCGCGGAGACGGTCGAGCTCGGCATCCACGGCCGCCTCGTCGGCCTCGACGGCGTCGACGGTCACGGTGATGGAGTCGTAGGCGGGAAGGTCGAACTCGGGGCGCACGTCGACCTCGACGTCGACGACCAGGTCGCCCGAGTAATCCTTCAGCTCGGGGAGTTCGACGATCTCGGCGCTCGGGCGGCCGATGACGCGCAGCTCCTGGTCTTCAACGGCCTGGCGGTAGAACCCGTCGAGACCCTCGTTGACGGCGTGCTCGATGACGGCGCCGCGACCGATGCGCTGGTCGATGATCGGCGCGGGCACCTTGCCCTTGCGGAAGCCGGGGATCTGCACGTCCTGAGCGATGTGCTCGTAGGCGTGGGTGATGCTCGGCTTGAGCTCTTCGGGCGAGACCGTGATGTGGAGCTTGACCCGGGTCGGGCTGAGCTTCTCGACGGTGCTGTTGACCATGCGGTGTGTTCTCCTCGTGTGGCCCGCGCGGACGCGGGGGCCGGCTAGGCCTGGGGTCTGTGGGGCCGTTGCGTCGGGGCGACAGGATTTGAACCTGCGGCCTCCCGCTCCCAAAGCGGGCGCTCTACCAAGCTGAGCTACGCCCCGGAGCGACGCGCAGCACGCGTTCGACGAAACGACCCCTGGAAGTCTAGTCGATCGAGGTGCGGGGGCCGGTCTGGGAGTCGATCGGATGCCATAGCCCCTGGGTGCGGAGCCTCAACAGGGTGGTCAACATGTCCGCTGCGCGGCCTTCGCGCAGTCAACGCCCGTGTTCGTGACACCGGCGGACGTGAAGTAGAGTTGTCGACGCTGCGGTTCGCCGCCGCGGGGATGTAGCTCAATGGTAGAGCCTCAGTCTTCCAAACTGATGGTGCGGGTTCGATTCCCGTCATCCCCTCCACTTACTTTCCGCCCGCGACCCGGCTTTTCTCGGAAGCCCGTCCGGCGCCCTGCTGGGACCGGGGTTACCGCGTGCCTTGGCCGTATCCGAAACGGCCCGGACTGATGCTGTAGCAACGCCCGGCCCCAGGCGTACAGCATGGGTGAGCACAGTGGGCAAGAGGGCACAATCCAGCGTCACGTATAGGACGCTTCCGAGCGGTCGCGTACAGGTTCGTTACCGGCTCCCGAACGGTGAGCAAGTTACGCACGGCACTTACGACGACGCCGACACCGCGCAGCGGCACGGGCGCGAGATCGAGGTGGATCTGGCGAAGGGCACGAAGTGGGACGACCGCAAAGCGCGTACGCCGTTCTCCGTGTTCATGACGGAGACCTACATGCCGTTTCGCGAGACGAAGGTGGCCGCAGGCACCTACCGGAACAACCGCACCGACGCCACGCGCTTGATTGAGCACTTCGGGCGCATCCCGCTCGGCCAGATCGACGTGCAAGCGGTCGATGCATGGTGGGCGTCGCAGCCCGCCACCGTCTCGCGTCGCAATCGGTACATGTTCCTTACCCGGGCGATGCGGTACGCCGTGCGCTGGCAGTACATTCAAGCCAATCCATGCCAGGTTGAGGACGCCGGAAAGAACGTGGCGAGGCGCCGCCCGCGGTTCACAATCGATGACATGTTCGCGGTGCTGGATTACGCCGACGACAGGACGCGCACCGCGGCGCTCGTCGCGTTCTCCGCACACCTGAGGATCGGCGAGGTCTGCGGACTGAACCGCGGCGATTACGACTCGTCCACGGGGCAGTTGAGAACGGAACGGCAAGCGTCCACCGTCGGGCCGGTCACGTTGAGCGACACGAAAACAGGCAATAGCCGCACGGTCGAGCTGCTGGAACCGGGACGCATCGCGCTGGATGAGTGGATCGCAGCGCACCCGATGCTGCCTAGCGCTCCCCTATTCGTCGGTGCCAAGGGTGGGCGAGTCAATCGCGCGCACATCCGGGATGGCTGGGACGCGGCCAAGCGGGCCGCAGGGTTCCCTGACTTCCATTTCCACGACCTGAAGCGTGTCGGATTGACGTTCGTCGCACGGACAGGCGCCAACGTCCGCGACGTGATGTTCCGCGGCGGGCATCGCTCTTACACAGCCGCCCTGAGCTACCTGGATTCGAGCGAGGACCGCGACCGTGAGCTGGCCGCTCTAGCCAACGAACGTCTACGCCGCGGGCGGCGCTGAGCGAATCGTCAATCTAGGTACTCCACATCACGAGGACGGATCAGCATCTCGCTGGAAGTCTTCGGACTCTTGGCCAACCCACGATTACGTACCTTCACCGCGCGACGAGGGCGGCGCGAAGCGTTCGCACCGTACATGAAGATGCCCATGCCAAGCGCGAGCACGGCGCCGGGCAGTAGCACGAACAATCCCAGTGGCTGCGGAAGAGCGTCACCGATTGCCAGCCGCACGCCGTCCGGCAGGAACGGAAGGACAAGCATGCCACCGAAAAAGATCACGCCCAGGAGGATGAATATCACCCGAGCTGCGATGCGAGCGATGCGGCGATCAAGAGTGGGTGTCTCCCACTCCTGATCGAGGTCACGTATCTGGAGGTCAGCTACTTGGTTGGTCCAGGTGAGTTCCGGCGTACCGTCGACTAACAGCCGGTAGCGCTTGACCATGCCTCGTTTGAGCAGGCTCGGGGCGATTCTCACGGTGTTGTCTAAGCCGAGCGCAATGGCTGCGGAGTCCGTGTTGTGGTCCCGTCCGCCCTTTAGCTCCTTGATCACATGCACTCCCAGAGCGACCTCGATCGGAGCGCCCGCGCTGAACATGTCGGGCCTGATGTCCTTTGCTCCCGCGTTCCACAGATCTACGTCGATCACATGTGGTCGCTCGACCTCCGCCCCATCCACGACGTAGCGCATTCCAGTCTCGAACCGGTCACCTTCCTCGGCCATGAGCGTCAGGATGTTCACGTTCAACCACAGCTCGAAATCGTCGGCATCAGCCCGCCAGCGTTGGTAGAGGCGCTCGATGACGATCGCGACGATGGCGCCGCCCACGAGCGAGATGATTACTTCCAGCAAGACGCCCCCCCTGTTCCGACTTGGGTGCATCGTATGGCTCGACCGGCTAAGGATGAATTCGGAGCGCCGCGGAATGGCGGGTGCGAAGCTCCGAAATCTCGCCGCGTATTAGCGGTCGATGTCTCAGTCCGCTCTCTGAGCGCGGGCCGCTCGGCGGCTAGGAGGAGTGCTCGGCGGCGCGTCTTCCACCGCCGCGCCCGGCTGCGCCTCGGCAGGCGTGGCTGCCTCTAAGCGCTCCACAGCAGGCTCCTTGCCCAGTACCCAATTCCACGGCCCCAGATGTTCGCTCAGCCGTTCCAAGCTCCGGTATCCCTCGAATACGCCGGTGTGGATGACGGCGTACTCGTCGCCCATCTTCCGCGCCTCAGCTTCGAGCACATCCATGAATGTGTCGCGATCCGGCGCCGCGTCAAACTTGCGCATCGCGCGTTCCAGGAGGTACTTAGTCATCCCGGGCGTGACGCGGAAGCGCTCTTCGTCGCGGATGTCATCTTTCTCGGGCGTATCGCGCCACAGCTTTCTCCAGAGCACGGTAAACGGTGCGATCCTGGGCGAACCGACGATGGCCGTGTACGCGCCCTGCGGAATGCGCCAGCGCTTGCGCCAGCTCGATTTCTGCGGCCTGTTCGTGCGTCCCGCCACGCTAACGAATCCGCGCACCGTGATGCCCCGCGAGGACGCCTTTTCGAGGAGACCTGGCACCACAGACCAGTAGTCGAAGAGGAACGACACCCGGTCATACGGCTCCAGCCGCACCACGTTCGCCGTGGAAGGTCGGTCTGCTCCGAATCCCTCGGGTAGCTCGAAGGTGCGCGGCGTGAGCGAGTGATCCTTAGCCCCCGCGCCGCCGATTGCCAGGCCAGGTGAGTAGACCGTGACCGCGGTGCGACCGGGGTTCTCGATCACGAGCTGTGCTACTTCGAAGTTGTCTCGGAACGTAGCCGCGGTGTCGTCGTCGGGTCGAAGAGCGAAACGTCCGCTGCGGTTGATGCGAAGTGCGAAACTCGGTTCCCAGACGCCCGCGTTCAGGTAGACCTTCACCCGCCCACCGTCGAGTACATGCTTGGTGAACTGCCAGACCAGCGCGCCCAGCGATGCAAAAAGGCCGAAGCTTGCCACCACGAGCGCCAGCACTTCGACGGGCAGACCCAGGACCAGGGTTGCCTCTGCGGCTTGCGCGGGAGTCGGCGACGGCACGCGCTCACTATCCCAGAGGGACGCTGTACGGAGTGTCACCCCGCGCGGTGTATCGAGTTAACCTGTGCCCCGTGACGAATATGCTGCGCGAGCTTTGCCCCGACGCGATCGAGCGAATGCGGCCCATCTGGGCGGCGGCGGATGAGGCCCTGAGGGTCGATAGCGTGCCGCACCTGGTGCGCTTGGCGAGGCTCCAGCATGGCGAGTCGGTGGAAAAGCCATTGGCGGCACGTCCAGACAGAACGGCCAGTGAGGTCGAGAAGCGCCGCGAGGCGAGCCGGGACTATTACCTCCGCAGGAAAGCTCGGCGAGCCGCCGAACTAGCTGCGCGAGAGGCGTAGAGACTCAGGCGGACTCCAGCGCCCGGTAGATGGTCGGGCGGCTCACCTTGAAATCCTCGGCCAGGGTCGTGACGGTGGCGCCGTCCGCGTGGAGCTTACGGATGCGCTCGGCTTGCTTGGCGGTGAGCGCAGACCTACGGCCCCCGTTGCGTCCACGGGCACGAGCTGCGGCCAGCCCGTCGCGGGTGCGGGCAACGATCATCTCTCGCTCGAACTGCGCGAAAGCCGACAGGATGGTGTAGAACATCCGACCCTCAGGTGTTGTCGTGTCGATTGGCTGCTCAGTGGCCTGGAGGGCGATCCCGTTCTCCTCCAGCCATGCCGCAATCTCGATTAGGTCGCGACTGCTGCGGCCTAGACGGTCCAGACGGGTGCACACGAGCGTGTCGCCCTTTCGAAGAATCGTCTTCACCTGATCCCAGACCGGGCGCGATGCCTTGGTGCCGGTGTACTGCTCGACGTGCACCTGATCGCATCCCGCTTTGGCGAGCGCATCCCGCTGACTGTCCGGGTTCTGGTCGGTGGTCGAGACGCGGGAGTAGCCGATGCGCTGCGAGGCCATGCGTCGAGTGTAAATCAAACGGTCCTAGATGTACATTGATTTCGTACACGAGTTACGGACGGAATCTGACGGCGTGTCGAGGCTGTGGGGTTGCTCGCCTGATGGCGGCGTTCTCTGATCGCTCGATGGCGCCGGTCAGCTTCCGATGACGAAGACGGTGAGGCGAGCGCTGGATTGCGCGGCCGAGGCGGTCATCCGCGCCGCACAACAAGCCCACCTTGCAGCGACCCCACGCATCACCCAAAGGAAAGGACCCTTCTCATGAACGACTACATCAGCGGCATCCACCACCACGGAACACATCCTGGCGAGTACGTCACACGCCAGCACAGTGCGATCACCATCGACACCGTTCGCGGCAGTCGCATCCTCGACTCACGCGGCTATCCGACCGTCCGCGTACACCTCGAGCTCGACGACGGGCGCACCCTCACAGGCGACGCCCCCGCCGGCGCCTCCACCGGCGCGAACGAAGCGCGCGAGCTTCGCGATGGCGGGACCGCGTTCGGTGGGCGCGACGTCACCGCAGCCCTCCACCTGATCGACACCGAGATCGCGGCACTGCTCACCGGACGGTCATGGGCGACGATCGGACACATCGACGCTTCCCTCGCGGAGCTCGACGGCACCACCGGGTACAGCAGGCTCGGCGCCAACAGCGTGGTCGCCACCTCCATCGCCGCATCCCGCGCCTTTGCACACGCGGCGAACCTGCCGCTGTGGCGATGGGTGGCCGACATCGCCGGCACGACAGCCCGAATGCCCGTACCGCACTTCAACGTCCTCAACGGCGGCGCGCACGCGGCGAACGCTCTCGACTTCCAAGAGTTCATGATCGCCCCCGTATCCGCCACCTCGATGGCCGACGCCGTACGCATCGGTGCCGACGTCTACCACGGCCTCGCAGCCATCGTCCGCGACCGCTTCGGCAGCCTCGGGCTCGGCGATGAAGGCGGCTTCGCTCCCTCCATCACCGCACCAGAAGACGCCCTCGACCTACTCGTCACCGCAATCTCCACGGCCGGATACCAGCCCAGCACCGATCATGTCGCGATCGCCCTCGACCCCGCCGCGAACGAATTCTCCACAGGAGACGGTTCCTATCGGATCGTGGACCACACCCTCGACCGGGACGGCCTCGTCGACTACTACCGCCACCTCGCGGACACCTACCCGATCAGAAGCATCGAAGACGGTTTCGCCGAAGACGACCACGACGGCTTCCGCCGCATGACCGCAGCCCTCGGCGCGCGTCTCCAGATCGTCGGTGACGACCTCTATGTCACCGACCCAAACCGCATCCGCCACGGCGGGCAACAGCACCTCACCAACGCCGCGCTGATCAAACCCAACCAGATAGGCACCGTCACACAGACCCTCGATGCCATCGCCACGGCAAACAGCCTGCACATGGCCAGCATGGTCTCGCACCGATCAGGAGAAACGACAGACACCTTCATCGCCGACCTCGTCGTCGGAACCGGCACCGGGCAGATCAAGTCCGGCGCCCCCGCTCGCGGGGAACGCGTCGCGAAATACAATCGACTCACCGAGATCGCAACCGCCCACCCCGAGCTCCCCTACGGTCACCAGTAAGCCCGCGTCCGACTCGGGATCGGACGAGATGATGCCCGCTACACGCCACCATGTTCCCAGCGCGCGCATACCCCCCAGGGGTATACTGAGCGTTCATCACCTTCCCGCCCTGCAAGAAAAGAAGCGACGGGAAGATCTCGGCGTGCGAGGGAGACGTTCATGAGCGAGAACCACCACCACCCGGGTTCCGTGCGCCACGCACCGGGGACCGCCCGACCCGCGGTGCACGCTGGCCACGGCTCACCCGAGAGTGCTGCCTCTGAGCACGGCAATCATCATGATCACGGCGGCCATGTCGCTGCGTTCCGCCGGTTGTTCTGGATCATGCTGCTCGTTGCGGTGCCCGTGGTCGGGTTCTCGTCCATGTTCTCGATGCTCCTCGGGTACTCCCTCCCGGGAGAGGCCTGGGCGGGCTGGGTGTCGCCTGTGCTGGGAACGGTGATGTACGCCTGGGGCGGAGCGCCATTCCTCACCGGGGCCGTCAGCGAGGTCCGCACCCGAAAGCCCGGGATGATGCTGTTGATCGCCTTGGCGATCACGGTGGCGTTCCTCGCGTCATGGAGCGCGAGCCTGGGGCTGGTCGATCATCAGCTCGACTTCTGGTGGGAACTGGCGCTGCTGATCGTGATCATGCTGCTCGGTCACTGGATCGAAATGCGCTCCCTCGCCCAAACGACCTCCGCCCTGGACTCACTGGCAGCCCTGCTCCCCGATGAGGCCGAGAAGATCAACGGCGACGCGACGGTCACTGTTGCCCCCGCCGACTTGCGCGTGGGAGACACCGTCGTCGTCCGCCCCGGTGGGCGCGTGCCCGCGGATGGACGCATCGTGCAGGGCTCGGCGAGCATGGACGAGTCGATGATCACCGGCGAATCCCGCCCTGTCCGCCGAAACGACGGCGACCAGGTCGTCGCCGGCACCGTGGCCACAGACTCCGGTGTCCGCGTGCAGGTCACTGCCGTCGGCGAGAACACCACCCTCGCCGGTATCCAGAAGCTCGTCACCGACGCGCAAAATTCGTCTTCCCGCGCGCAGCGGCTCGCCGATCGTGCGGCCGCATGGCTGTTCTGGTTCGCGCTGGGCGCCGCGGTCGTCACCGCAGTGGTGTGGACAGTCGTGGGTTCACCCGACGACGCGGTGATCCGCACAATCACCGTTTTGGTGATCGCGTGCCCGCACGCCTTAGGCCTGGCAATCCCGCTGGTGGTGTCGATCGCGACCGAGCGCGCCGCACGCTCCGGCGTCCTCGTGAAAGATCGCCTCGCGTTGGAGAGCATGCGCACGGTCGACACGGTCCTGTTCGACAAAACCGGCACCCTCACCATGGGTGCCCCCGCCGTCACCGCCATCGAACCCGCCTCGTCCTTCCAGGCAGGCGAACTGTTGGCGCTGGCGGCCGCCGCGGAGACCGACTCGGAACACCCGTTGGCGCGCGCGATTGTCGCCGCCGCGAAAGCAAAGGCCCTCACCGTTCCCGCCGCGACCGACTTCGAATCCTCGCCAGCCGTAGGGGTCCGCGCCCGGGTAGAGGGACGCACGGTGCAGGTGGGAGGCCCCGCGTTACTCGAGCGTGAAAGCGGCCATGAGCTCGACGTCGCAGACACCTGGCGCGGGGAGGGCGCGATCATCTTGCACGTCCTCGTCAACGGGGCCGTCGCCGGCGCTCTCCGCCTTGCCGACGAGATCCGTCCACAATCCCGCTCAACCGTCGCCGCCCTACACGAGCAGGGTGTGCAGGTTGTCATGATCACCGGCGACGCCGAGGCCGTAGCCGCCTCCGTCGCCACCGACCTGGGAATCGACCGGTTCTTCGCCGGGGTCCGCCCACAGGACAAGGCCTCCAAGGTCAAGGAACTGCAGAACGAGGGCCGCCGGGTGGCGATGGTCGGTGACGGCGTGAACGATGCCCCCGCTCTCGCTCAGGCGGACGTAGGTATCGCAATCGGCGCGGGAACCGATGTGGCTATCGCCTCCGCCGGTGTCATCCTCGCCAGTGATGACCCCCGTTCGGTGCTGTCCGTCATCGAGCTGTCCAAGGCGAGCTATCGCAAGATGAAGCAGAACCTGTGGTGGGCCGCGGGGTACAACCTCCTCTCCGTCCCGCTCGCGGCCGGCGTGCTCGCCCCCATCGGGTTCGTGCTGCCGATGTCGGTGGGTGCGTTGCTGATGTCACTGTCGACCATCGTCGTCGCGGTGAACGCGCAGCTGCTTCGCCGGCTGAACCTCTCCCCGGAGTCCATCGTCAAGTGACCTCGCTCTCCGGAGGGGGTGGCTAACCTACGTCGAACGGGAGGTGAGTATGTCTCTAATTGCCGTTGCGCAGCAGGTCCGTGGACCGCGCACGCTCACCCGCACCCTCCTGCTGCTGGTCGCCGTCACCGCTGCAATCATCGTCGGCCTCCTGGCGATGCACTCCCTCAACACCCACGCCACCACCACCGGCCACGGCGGCACGGCTCCCGTGGTTGGTGTCGCGGTCGATGCCGACAGCAACCACGACGCTCCCGGCGCAGCCGCCGTCGAAGCGCCCGGAGATCATTCCGACTGCGCTGACTGCGCCGGCGATCACGCGATGGCCTGGATGGCATGTGTTCTCGCGCTGTTACTGAGCGTCATCGTCTTCGGATGGCTTCGCGCCCGGTGGCGCGCACCCCTGTGTGAAAGCGTGGCGCACATGGTCCGGGCTCTTTGGCCCGCAGCCGCCCGTTTCCACCCGCCTCCCTCTCTCACCGTCCTCTGCATCAGTCGCACGTGATGACGCGTCAGCCCGGTCTCCCACCGGGCACACGCGATCACCTGCTCGACCCCTGTCGAGCTTCCTCACCGACTTTGGAGAACATCACCATGAACACCCACACCGCGGCGACCGCCGCGCTCACCCTCACCTCCCTTCTCGTCCTCGCCGGCTGCTCCGGCGGCACCACCTCCGGCGGCAGCATGCCCGGCATGGACCACGGCGGCAGCAGCAGCAGCGCTGCGCCCGCGCAGTCTGCCAACGCCAACCAGGCCGACGTCATGTTCGCCAGCATGATGATCCCCCACCACGAACAAGCTGTCGAGATGTCCGACACCCTCCTCTCCAAAGACGGCATCGACGAGCGCGTCACCGCCCTTGCGCAGCAGATCAAAGCCGCGCAGGGACCCGAGATCACGACGATGAAAGGCTGGCTGGAGGACTGGGGTGCCGGCTCCACCGACATGGGCGGCATGGATCACGGCGGCGGCATGATGAGCGAAGGCGACATGCAAGCGCTCGAGCGGGCCACCGGAACCGACGCTGCCCGCCTGTTCCTGCAGCAGATGATCGAGCATCACCGCGGCGCCATCAACATGGCCGAGCAGGAAGTCAGCGACGGCCAGAACACCGCCGCCGTAGACCTCGCCAACAGCATCGTCAAAACCCAGACCTCCGAGATCTCGACCATGGAGGAACTGCTGGCCACTCTCTGATCATCGGGTGGGGCGCGGAAAACCGCCGCGCCCCACCTGATCAGTGGAAACGTTTAATCATGCGTCAACACGCGGAATCACGCATACCGTTACGGACACGCGCCTTGACCTTGACTGCTATCGCGGTGATCGCCGCGAGTATTCTGGCTGGCTGCGCGGCCGCGCCGCTATCCGACGAGGAGCACGCGATGTTGCCACTTTCGCACGTGCACGGCATCCGTGAAAACCCATCCAGCGATGGGTTCCTTCTTGGAACCCACGAAGGCATCTTCACCATCACGAGCGGCGGTGAGCTCGTCGTGCAGGGTGGCGCAGTGCGGGGTCTGGTCGCGGACGGCGACCACCGGGACGTTCTCGTCACGGCCATCCCAGATTCGGATGTGCGCGTCCTCGCGTGCCAGAACAGCATGAACCGCGAGGGCATTGATGCCGCTTCGCTGCTCGACAAGGTGTGGACCGTGCCCGCCGCCGTGGGATATCTCGCGCGAACAGTGGGCAGGCGCAGCCTACGTGCGACTGTGATCCCTCCATCACCTCCCGCGTCAGCCCTGAGTGATGGCTCATAGTCCGAAGGCGTAGTGTCCTGCGCGAACCCGTGAGGAGTACCCGCTGATGAGCATCCGTCTCGCAAGTCTCCCCAGTCCTGACCTGAGCCTGGCGAGCTTCCACATCGGCCCGCTCACCATACACATCTACGCCCTCTGCATCGTTGCCGGCATCATCGTTGCCGTCCTCGTCACCGATCGTCGGTTGCGACGTCGAGGGGTCACTTCCTGGACCGTCATCGACGTCGCCTTATGGACCGTCCCACTCGGCATCATCGCCGCGCGGTTCTACCACGTCCTCACTCACGGCTCCGACTACTTCTACCCCGGCGCGAACCTGTCGAACGTCTTCGCCATCTGGGACGGGGGCAATGCCATCTATGGCTCCCTCATCGGGGGCGCCGTCGGAATGTACATCGGCTGCCGACGGGCGGGACTCCGATTCTGGGCATTCGCCGACGCCCTCGCCCCCGCGCTCCTCATCTCACAAGCCATCGGTCGGCTCGGCAACTACTTCAACCAAGAGCTCTTCGGTATGCCCACCACCTTGCCGTGGGGACTCGAGATCTCCCCCGAAGCTCCCATGTTCCCGCAGGGGATGCCAGCGGGCACGCTCTTCCATCCGCTGTTCCTCTACGAGATGATCTGGAACCTCCTCGGGGCTGCGGTGATCATCCTCCTCGCGCGCCGCTTTACCCTCGACTGGGGACGCAGCATCGCGATCTATCTCGTCTGGTACGGCGTCGCCCGGAGCGGACTCGAAGCGATCCGCATCGACCCCACCAGCGACGCACCCCTCGGCGTTCCCGCCAACATCTGGGCGTCGTTCGTCGTCGCCCTCGCCGGAATCACCCTCTTCACGGTGCAGAGCATCCGACACCGCGAACCCGAACCGTCGCCCTACCTGCGCGAACCGCACCTGGCAACTGCGCAGGTGCACGCGTCGCGTTGAAAGAGTCGCAACCTCGAACTCGCCTCGGCAGGCGCTTGCTCTTCGGCGGGTGGTGGACGCGTCAGCGCGAATGCCAAGCTGCGTCTCTAACAGGACGTCGATGAAGCCCAGCTCGTCGCCGAGGCAAGGGGATGGTGAGCGTCATCGTGGTGCCCTCGTCGGTGGATGACGACACTTGCGCCGATCCGCCGTAGCGGCTCAGCGTGTCTTGGACGAGCGATAACCCGATTCCAAACCCCGTTCTTGATGAGCCACCCCCATCAACGGCATCTGCGGATCGCGCGAATCTGTCAAAAACACGATCTGGTGCGATGCCCTGGATACCAGGCCCCTCATCGGTTACGTCGATGTGGACCCGACCGCCGATCTGGCTCGCGCTCACGGTGACGGCTGTCCCTACCGGGGAGTGCTTGATCGCATTGTCGAGAAGGGCGATGAGGCTTCGCCGCAGGCTGGGATCGGGGATGGCTGCGGACAGGTCCGGTGCAATGGGGGTGCTGATCAAGCGCACTTCCCGTTCGCGCGCGAGGAGGGACATGGCCGACACTGCGGATGTGACGCAGGTTGCTACGGGGGTTGATTCTGCCGGTGAACCTGTGGGAACTTCCGCAGCGTGGAGAAGATCTGAGACGACTCCGATGACGGACAGAGCATCCTGGCGAAGTTGTGTAACGAGTTCCTGGTGGGGATCTGATGCCCGCGAGCTGCGTTGCAGCAACTGGATGCGTGCATCCAATACAGCCAGTGGCGTTCGAAGTTCATGTGAGGCGTCGGCAACGAATTGCCTCTGTCGTCGTAGGGCATCCACCAAGGGCCGAACTGCCCGGCGCGTGACGAGCCATCCCAAGAGGCCGGCGAGGGCGATCGCGATGAGACCGACGCTGACTCCGCCCACGATGATGTCGAGGCCTTGAATGTCGACGACCGTTTCATTCTGCTGCGGGTTGAGCAGGTCAGGCAAGGGAATCTGGGTGAAGACGACGGCGAACGCTGCTATCAGGACGGCGACGACGAGTGCCGAAACTGCCAGGGTAATGGTGAGGGCGACCCGTCGCGCAGCGGAGCGTATGAGCTGCGTGTCCGAGTCATGCACCGGGCGTCGGATCATCACACCAGACCCAGCCGGTAGCCGCGGCCGTGGACTGTCTGGATGATGCTTGGCTCGGTTTTCTTCCGCAGATAGTGAACGTACGTGTCGACGGTCCCCGGAGTGTCATCGGGAGAGAACACCGCTCGAAGGATTTCAGCACGAGAGAAGGTTTGCTGCGGGTTTGTCGCAAACAATCGCAGAAGCGCGCTTTCACGTTCCGTAAGGATGGTGCGGCCGTCGTACGGCGAGTAGACCGCGCGCGAATCCGGGTAAAACTCCCATTCGCCGATGCGAACGAACGGGCCTTCTCCGTCGGTGACGCGCCTGATGGCGCGTAGCCGAGCGAACAACTCGTCGAACTCGAACGGCTTCACCAGATAGTCGGCGGCTCCGGCGTCCAATCCTCTGACCTTGTCTTGAACGGTCCCCATGGCCGTGAGAATCAGCATCGGCACCTGCGACCCTGCTCTGCTAAGGGACTCAACGAGGGTGAGCCCGTCGACAGTAGGCAACCGCCGATCGACCACCATCGCATCGAATGATCGTTCCACGGCGATATCGAAGGCTTCACCGCCATCTGCACAGAGCGTCACGTCGTACACCTCCTCAAGGACCTGCGCCATCAAAGGGCCGAGCTGGGGATCATCCTCGATCAGCAGAAGGCGGGGTCGTGTCGGCGCTGTCGCTACCGTGTCGGCCATTCTGTCTCTCCCTCGTCAGCGCACTCAATCGCGTCGCACTCTGGCTCTCCGCGAGCGTGGGACGTCAACCCAAGTACGGTCATCGGCTCGGTCGAGCCTGCCTCGTGCGCTCTAAGAAATCACACAGAAGCGCCGCGCGCAGAGCAGTTGTAAGCCTTTGCGGTTTCTTAGAGGCCGCCAGGGACCATCTCTCCAGGACTCACCGAGAGTCGCAGAAGGGAACGACATGAGCACTGTCAAACGCAAGGGACTGGGCGCCGGACTCGGCGTCGCAACGCTCGTCCTGTTCAGCGCAGGAGGGGTCGCCGCCATGGCCCTGCCCGCATCGGCCGCCACCACATCGGTGGTCTCGCCCGCACCCGCATCCTCCAGTCTCGCCGTCGAGGACGGCACGAACGACGGCGAAACCGCCGACGATCAGGGTGTCGAGGACGGCACGAACGACGGCGAGAGCGCCGACGACGTCGCCGCCACTCCGGCGAACTGATCACCTGATCACGTGTGGGTGGCCACCAGCCGCCCACACGTGATAGGTCTGCTCGCCTCCTCCTACTCCCACGAACGAGCGCAACTTCTGAGTCGATTCTTAGAACGCGGTCCCTAGCGTCCCGCGTATGACGACCTCATCCGCGACTGAAGCTGCACCTGTCCGGGTCATGCTGAGCAAGGTGCCCGAGATCACTTTGTGGTTCTGGATCATCAAGATCCTCTGCACCACTGTCGGAGAAAGCTTCGCCGACTGGGTCAACACCACCCTCGGGGTGGGACTGGAAGCAACTTCCATGATCTTCACGGTGGTTCTCGCCGCAGTCCTCTCCTGGCAACTGGCGTTGCGGCGCTACGTGCCCTTCGTCTACTGGCTGACCGTAGTGGTCGTGAGCGTCACCGGCACCCTCTACACGGATATCCTCACCGACGACCTGGCGGTCCCTCTCGGTGTCAGCACCATGATTTTTGCCATCGTCCTGGCCGCAGTGTTCGGCGCATGGTGGGCCAGTCAACGCACCCTCTCCATCCACAGCATCACCACCACCCGCCGGGAACTCTTCTACTGGCTCGCCATTCTCGTGACCTTTGCTCTCGGAACCGCCGCAGGAGACGGGATCCTCGAGCTCACCGGTTGGAGCCCAGGAGTATCCGTCCTTCTCCCCGCCGGCCTTCTCGTCGCAGTCATCGCTGGCTGGCGCATGGGAGGCAACCCCGTCCTCGCCTTCTGGCTGGCATACATCCTCACCCGCCCCCTTGGCGCGAATCTGGGCGACTGGATGAGCTTCCCCGCCAGCGACGGGGGCCTGGGAATCGGTGTCGGACCCACGAGCATCTTCTTCCTCGGCGCCATCCTCGCCACCGTTGTGTACCTCACCATCACCCGAACGGATGCCACGGAGAACGTACAGACCCGCCGGCCACAGACAACACCTCGCCGCCGTCGCGGCACCCTCATCTACTTCTCCGCGGTCGCTGCCATCGCCGCCGCCGTCCTCGTCTGGGCGCACGCACAGCCTCACAGTACGGCTGCGGCCAGCGAGGAGGGCCCCAACACAGCCGTCACCCTCGCGCCCGGAGAGTCAGCCACCCTCAACTTCCCCAACGGTAACGTCGCAAACTACCGCTCCATCGTCGAAGACACCCTGGGTCTCGTCCTGGCCGGCGATACCGCAGGTGCGCGAACCCGCATCACCGACCTAGAGACGGCATGGGATGAGGATCAGCCCACCCTTCAACCGCTGGACGGTACCGGGTGGACCATCCTCGACGGCCAAATTGACGCCGTTCTCAAATCCGTGCGCGCCTCCACCCCGGACCCCACAGCCGAGACAAGCGCCCTCAGCACCCTTCTCAACACCCTTTCCTCATGATGATCTCTCCTGTGAATGCCGCCCTCCACGTCCCGACAGCGAGCTTCCTCCCCGACGCGACAGCCATCCTCCACGCCTTCGGACCCTGGGTTCTCGTCGGCATAGCGCTCATCATCTTCATCGAATCGGGCGTCGTGTTCCCCTTCCTGCCCGGTGACTCTCTTCTGGTCACCGCAGCAGTCCTCGCCGGCCCCCTCGGCATTCAACCCTGGCAAGTTCTCCTCGTCGGAATACCTGCAGCGATCCTGGGGGATCAGACGGGCTACTGGCTCGGCAGACGCTTCGGGCGACGCATGTTCAAAGACGGCGCCCGCGTTCTGCGTCCGGAACGCCTCCACGACGCAGAAAACTTCTTCCACAAATACGGCGGCGCATCCCTCGTCCTCGGACGCTTCGTCCCCATTGTGCGCACCTACATCCCCGTCGCCGCCGGAACCGCTCACATGCCCTACCGGCGATTCCTCCTCTGGAACACCACCGGGGCAACCCTCTGGGTGGTCGGCATGACAGCCATCGGTCTCGCTCTCGGCGGCATCCCGTTCGTCGTCAACAACATCGACGTACTCATGATCGTCGTCGTCCTCGTATCCGTCCTACCCGTCATCATCGCCGTCATCCGCAGATGGAACGCCAACCGCCGCAATCGGCCCACACCAGACGGTGCCGGAACAAATGAGGCCAACACATGAGGGTTCAAACGCACCCCGCTGGGAGCGCCCTTCTCACGCCCACGCGACGCGGTCGCCGCGTCATATGGCTCGCTGGTGGCGCGGGGGTGCTACTCACCGCTCTGGGCTTCATCCTTCGGGGGGCGCCCATCGACGCACCCGCCGTCGAAGCCCTAAACCGCGCTCACACCGGCGCATGGGGGCAAACGGCCGACGCCATCTACTTCACGCTCGAGCCCGTCCCCGCCGCATTCCTCACACTCCTCATCCTCATCACGATCGCGGTCGTTCTTCGATCCGTGCGCACAGCGATCGTCTTCGGCGGGACCGTTGCGTTGACGTGGCTCCCCACCGCCGCCATCAAGGTTGTCGTGGATAGACCTCGACCGGACGTCCCCACCGTTGTTCACCCATTCACGCCCGCGCAGGTGGACGGATCTTTCCCCAGCGGACACACCGCTTTCATCGCAGCCCTCACCATCGCCTTCTGGTTTCTTCTGCGCGGTACCCGTGGGGCGTCGATCGCTCTCATCATCGGCACGCTGTCCACCGTCATCGTTGGTCTCGCCGTCGTCAGCGACGGGCTCCACTACCCAACTGATGTCTTGGCCTCCATCATGTGGGCAATCGCGATGGCACCCACCGCCCGATGGATCATGGTCGACGTCATCGCACCTCGCTTGGAGCGATATCGAAAGCGCAGCTGATCTACGAATCTTCTGATTTGCTGACATCGCGGTTGATCGCGCGGCACGGTCTTACTGACGACCGTTCATGAGACGGTCTCAGCCTCGTCGAACTACCCCGGGAGTTGTGTATCACAAACCTGTAGCTTTCTGAGACAAGCCGTCCTGCGGTCGTTCCGCGCTCATCGGGTTCGAGTTCTCGGGACGTCAGCCGTCTTGAAAAGACGTCTTGCCGCGTTTTGTCTCAGAAGGGGGCGCGGAGGGTTTTTCCGAGTCAGAATGAGGTTGTGAGGCTTCTGGGGTATACGCGTGTGAGTACGTCGAGTCAGGATGCGCAGTTGCAGCTTGATGCGCTCGTCGCCGCCGGGGTGCAGAAGCGCGACGTCTTCGCGGACGTCACCTCGGGGAGCAAGACCGCGATCGAGCGGGCCGGGATGAAAAAGCTCCTCGAGTACGCCGAGGACGGCGACACCGTGGTCGTGTGGCGAGTCGATCGTCTTGGCCGCTCCCTGATTGATGTGCTGAATACCGTGAACCTGCTGCGCGAGCGCGGTGTGCAGGTCCGGTCGATCTCGGACGGCATCGATCCGTCGACGACGACGGGCCGGCTGATGCTGAACATGCTCGCCACGCTCGCGGAGTACGAGCGAGAACTCATCGTCGAACGGGTCAACGCCGGCATCGCGGCCGCCCGAGCGAACGGCACCCGGTTCGGCCGCCCCCTGTCGGATCCGGTCGTGATTGCGGACAAGCTCTCCATTGCCGCAGATGCGCGAGCGCGTGGTCGCACCGCTGAGGACGCTGCTCATCTCGTCGGGTGGAGTCGCGCAACGCTCTACCGCCACCAGCAGGCCCACGCGGCCCGCGAGAGCGCAGCGATGTAGCGGCTCATGGACGGCCTCGAGCGGTGGCGGATCCTTCGACTTCACGTCGAAGATCAGGTCCCCCTCGCGGCCCTCGCCCGCGAGAGCGGCATCGGCACGCGGACGCTGCAACGCTGGCATCAGCTCTACAAGAAACACGGGCTCGCGGGACTCGACGACTCGGCACGAAGAGACAAGGGCAGGCGGCGCACTCACCCGGCAACTGTCACCACCATCGAGCGGCTCGCTCTGACGCGGCCTCGTCCCTCAATTGCGACATTGCATCGCCTCACCGTCGAAGAGTGCCTGCGCGACAGCAGGCCGGCGCCGAGCTACGCGACCGTCCGGCAGATCGTGCAGGCCCTCGACCCCGCGCTCGTCACCCTCGCGTTAGAGGGTCCCGCTTCCTACCGCGACCGCCACGAGCTGGTGTTCCGCCGCCGCGCGGAACGGCCGAACCAGATCTGGCAGGCCGACCACACTGAACTCGACATCCTCATCATCGGCGCGAACGGGAAGCCCGAGCGCCCCTGGCTGACGACGGTGATGGATGATTACTCCCGCTCAATCTGCGGCTACATGGTCTTTACCGGCGCGCCTTCGTCACTGAACACCGCTCTCGCGTTGCGGCAGGCGATTTGGCGAAAGACCGACCCGGCATGGGCGATGTGCGGGATCCCCGACGTGCTGCACGTCGATCACGGCTCCGACTTCACCAGCCACCACCTCGAACGCACCGCCGTCGAGCTGCACCTGCGGCTCATCTTCTCGACCGTCGGACGGCCCCAGGGGCGCGGCAAGATCGAGCGGTTCTTCGGCACCATCAATACCGAAGTCCTCCAGACCCTCCCCGGCCACCTCGGCCCCCGCAACCGCAGCCCTCAGCCAGTGCTCGACCTCCCCGGTGCGGACCGGGCGATCGGCGCCTTCATCGCCACCTACAACCAGCGCACCCACCGGGAGCTCGGTGTTTCCCCGCGAGACGCATGGGTCGCGGACGGCTGGATGCCCCGCATGCCCGACACCCTCGACCAGCTCGACGGCCTGCTACTCACCGTCCCCACGCATCGGACCGTGCATCGAGACGGCATCCACTTTCAGGGTCAGCGCTACCTCGCGCCCACTCTCGCCCCGTTCGTCGGACACGCCGTCACCATCCGCTACGACCCCCGCGACGTCTCCGAGATCCGCGTCTACGACCACGACACCTTCGTCTGCGTCGCCGTCGACGAAGCCCACCCCAACATCCGCCTCAGCCTCCGCGACATCGAAGCCGCCCGCCGTGCTCGCCGCCACGAACTCCGGCGCATCATCAACGATCGCATCCCCACCGTCGCCCACCGCGAAGAACCTCGCCTTGCGGACCCCGCCCCGCGCAGGAAACGACTCCGTACCTACGAGGAGGAGTGATGAGCCAAAACTTCATCGTCACCAAGGAACACCGTCGCTTCACCGAGTTCGCGAACGCGGTGAGGAAGGAGCGCACGATCGGCATCTGCCACGGTGACGCCGGAGTGGGAAAGACCAACTCCGCGCGTCGCTACGCCAACTGGGACGCCCTCGAGCCTTACATCACCGCGTGGGGCCCGAGGGGCGAGGACGACGCGAAACACTATGCGCTCGCGCACCGCTGCCGCACCGTCTTCTACACACCCGAAGTCCTCCCGCGACCCAAAGTTCTCATGGAGGAGATCAGCAGATGGCAGGCCAAGGCCGGCATCTGCATCGATGAACACCTCCGCACACTCGGGAAAGTCACCGGCGCAAATAACGGCGACACCACCCGATGGGTTGAACTACTCATCGTCGACGAAGCTGAGCGACTCACCCCCACCGCGCTTGAGCTGCTCCGCGACAAACACGACCGCACCCACCTCGCGATCATCCTGATCGGTATGCCCGGCATCGACCAGCGCTTCCGCCACTACCCCCAGCTCTACAGCCGCCTCGGCTTCTCCCACCGCTACCGCGCCCTCGGCCGCGACGAACTCCTCTTTGTCCTCGACAAACACTGGAAACGCCTCGGACGCACCCTTAACCCCGACGACTTCACCGATGCCCAGGCCATCGCCGCCATCGAACGCATCACTCGCGGAAACTTCCGCCTCCTCGAACGACTCTTCCCTCAGATCAGCCGCATCCTCAAGATCAACGAACTCGAGACAATCACCGACGACGTCGTCGAAGCGGCCGCCAGCGTCCTCGTCATCGGGAGCTAACCAGCCCCACCGGGCGATCACGGAACACCGCCATAGAGCTGGCAACTCCACACAGCCGGGACTGACGAGGTGCCGAATGGTCGAGAATACAGCTTTCACCGTCTGGGTCGGGCGATGGCGGATCCGACCCGCTCCAGGGTCCTGCTGGAGTTGCTGTCCGGGCCAGGGTATCCCGCCAGGCTGTCGGAGAACTTGGGGCTGACGCGGACCAACGTGTCCAATCACCTTGCCTGTCTGCGCGGCTGCGGCATCGTCGTCGCTACACCGGAAGGTCGGCTGACTCGGTACGAGATCGCCGACCCGCATCTCACCCGCGCGATCACCATCCTGGTCGACACGGTGCTCGCCTTCGATGACGGCGAAGCGTGCGCGAACGAGAACTGCGATGTCCCGCTGTGCTGCACCCCCGCAGACGAGACGAACCTCGAGGTTGCGCGATGAGCGAGGAATGCTGCGGCCCTGACGAGCCCCGCAAGCCCACCACCATGACGGTGCGGCGGCTGCAGCTGAGCAAGCCGCTCGCGACCGGTGACGCGTGCTGCGGCCCCGAAGACGGCGGGCACGCGCACCAGGACGAGCACAGCGTCGATGATGAGTACGACCATGGCGACGGTGCGGAGGTACGGCCGCCGTGGTGGCGTGACACGGCTCTGCTGCCGTCCGCGATCGCCGGCGTGACATTGCTGGTCGGGTACGTCTTCGAGTGGACCGGGGTGCCGATCCCGGCGCTGGTGTTCCAGCGGATCGCGCTGCTGGCCGGTGCGTACACGTTCGTGCCCGGCGCGATCCGCCGACTGCTGCGACGTCGCCTCGGCGTCGGCCTGTTGATGACGATCGCCGCGATCGGCGCGGTCGCGCTCGGTCACGTCGGGGAGGCCGCGACGCTGGCGTTCCTGTTCTCCCTCGCCGAAGCGCTCGAGGACCGGGCGATGGAACGCGCCAAGGAGGGCCTGCGTGCGCTGCTGTCCCTCATCCCTGACACCGTGCGGGTGTCTCGCCTGAACGGGGACGTCACGATCCCCGCTGCAGAGGTGCGGGAGCTCGACATCCTCGTCGTCGGCGCTGGCGAACGGGTCGCCACCGACGGCGTGATCGTCGAGGGTCGCTCCAGCTTGGACACGTCCGCGATTACCGGTGATTCCATCCCAGTTGAGGTTGGTCCGGGGGACGCGGTGGCGGCGGGGTCGGTGAACGGGTCGGCGACGCTGCGGATCGCAGTCGACCGCGGACGGCCGGGACAACTCCCTCACTCAGATCGTCAAGCTCGTGGAGCAGGCCCACGCCCGCAAGGGCGAACGCGCCCGCCTCGTCGACCGCATCGCCCGACCCCTGGTCCCGATCGTCCTAATCGCCGCCGCGCTGGTCGTGGTGTTTGGGTTCATCGTCGGCGAACCCCAGCTGTGGATCGAACGCGCCCTCGTCGTGCTCGTCGCGGCATCCCCGTGCGCTCTGGCGATCGCCGTTCCGGTAACAGTGATCAGCGCGATCGGCGCCGCTTCTAAGTTCGGCGTGATCATCAAATCCGGGGAGGCGTTCGAGCAGTTCGGAACCATCCGCACCGTCGCCCTCGACAAGACCGGCACCCTCACCCGCAACGAACCCGCGGTGGTCGAGGTCGCCACCGCCCCCGGCCGCACCGAGGAAGACGTCCTGGCGTTGGCCGCGGCGTTGGAAGCGACCAGCACCCATTCCCTCGCCGCAGCGATCACAGCTGCATCCCCTGTTGCCCCGGCTGCGCAGGATATTGCCGAGGAGGCCGGGCACGGTATCAGCGGCCGTGTCGGCGCCGTCACCGTCCGGGTCGGTAACACTCGGTGGTTGGACCCGCAGACCCTACGGGACGACGCGGACAGCATGGCCGGCGCCGGGATGACCGTCGTGGTTGTCGAGTCCAACGGGCAGATCGCCGGACTGATCGGGGTGCGCGAAGAACTACGCCCCGAAGCGGCCGAGACGATCGCGATGATGACCCGCCTGGGCATCCGCACGGTGATGCTCACCGGCGACAACGAACGCACCGCCCGCGCCCTGGCGAACCAGGCCGGGATTACCGACGTGCGCGCCGAACAGCTCCCGAAGGACAAGGCCGACGCGATCGCCGCGCTGGTCGCGGAGGGACCCACCGCGATGGTCGGTGACGGCATCAACAATGCCCCCGCCCTCGCCACCGCGACCGTGGGCATTGCGATGGGCGTGAAAGGCTCGGCGGCGGCCATCGAATCCGCCGACATCGCGTTCACCGGCAACGACCTGCGCCTGATCCCCGGTGCTTTTGCCCACGCCCGCCGCGGACGACGGATCATGACCATCAACATCGGCCTGGCCCTGGCGATCATCGTCGTGCTGTTCCCCCTCGCCCTGTTCGGCATCCTCGGGCTCGCCGGGGTGGTGCTCGTGTACGAGATCGCGGAGGTCATCGTCATCCTCAACGGTGTCAGCGCCGCCAGCCGACCCGCGGCCCTGCGCCTGCCCGCCAGCGCACCGACCTCCGAGCCCGCCCCGGGTCCATACGTGAGGGACACCGCTACCGATATTTTCTCTGCGTCGGGATCACCGCGCTTCTCGCGTCGATGCTGATCACCGTCAGCACCGGGTGCGCCGCTTGGACGGCCTCGCACAGCCTCGATCGTGAAACAGTTTCTGCTGCTGTGGCGTGGGTGGAAGTTCGACCTCGACGGTCGCGATCTCGCCACCCCGCAGCGGACTCGGGCAGCTGTCGCAGTCCATCGCGGGCGCTCCTTGTCGACGCCTGAGAAGGATGCTACGTCGTCTGTTTCCGCTGCATACGTAGCGCTGCCCACCCACCTAAAACGAGCACGCTCGCGGAGCCAATGGCCAGGATCACTCCACCCAGGCCCTGGTCTTCGACCGGTGGTCTACCCCAAGTGCGCCCCATCGCTCCGAACCAGTCGGCGGCAATGAGTCCAGAAGTCTCGATGTACACAGAGATAGCGGCCATCGCCACGCTCAAACCGACGATCATCAGCAGCCTCACCCCTGCCGGTCGACGACGTGCAACCCCGTAACCATCTACGAAGCCAAACACGAGCAGAGAACCTATAAGGAGGACTACTGCCGTTGCCATCTGTCGCCCGAGGAGATCTCCTACCCACCAACGGAGGAGGTCGGAACTGACAAGCAGCCAAACCAACGCAGCTGTTGCCGGGACGGCGACACCCGGTGCTGAAATAGATCGCACCCCTCGCGAATGCACGAGCGCCTGCGCCCATTCATATCCTCCCCTGCTGCCGTCCTCGCGGCGTTGGGCTGCTGTGCGGGCAAGCTGTATCGGTGCGCCAGCGGCCAAGAGAGGTACCACCCCCACAAGGAGGATGACGACTGTAAGGACGTGTGCGCTGTAGATGTAGCTGTGGTAGGTGCTCAACGCTCCGCTTGTGGTCCACACCAGCAGGAGTGTCCCTGCTACCCACGCGACGGCCCGCCAGGGGTTCCACGGGTGTCCGCGAGTCCTCAGCTTCAGCATTGCGCTTATGTAGAACACGAGTCCGAACACGGCCAGGATGAACCACAGCACGTCGGGGCTCCACGCCGTGAACCATCGCGACATGGTCCACTCAGGAGGTAGCGGAGCGCCGGTGAGTACCTGAGCCGGTGTGAGCGCACCCGCGGGTTCGGGGAGGATGGGCGGTGGCGTTCGCGCGAGAGCGCCAGCCGCTCCGCTGGCGATCCCCATCAACGCCAGCTCCGCGCTCATTAGCAGCCAGAAAGTCTTGGAGTTGTTGGGATCGGCCCGCATCTTTCGGAGTAGACGGCGTCGGTAGATTGCCCCCAGAACACCTATGGCGGTGAGGGCTACAACCTTGACGATGAGGATGAGACCGTAAGGGGAGGCGAGTGCGCCGAAAGTTTCTAGGCCGATGGCGGCGCGAACCGTGCCCGAGAACGCGACGAGCACGAAAGTAATGACGGCGATGGTGGAGAATCGCATCAACACTGTCGCCATCTCGCGCTCGGGGGTGACGGACCGAATGACCGCCAGCAGAAGCAGACCACCAAGCCAGATCGCTGCGGCGATGATGTGGATGACGATGGCTGTCGTTGCTTGCTGGTGAGAGGCCTCATCACCTGAGTGGCCTTGTGTTCCCATCGGGACAAGCGCTGCCAGCGCGAGAAGTGCCACGGTCGCTGTTCCGCCCCATGAACGCACCGCGAATGCAAACACGGCGAGGATGGCACCCGCGATAGTCGTTATCAACCACACGCGTCCCCCATCGGTCTGCACGAGGTACCGGCCGAGCTGAGACCCGAATTCGGGACCGGCATTCAATGCGGGGTTGAAGATGACTATGAAGCTGAAGAAGCCAGTAACAGCAGATGCCACGGTGAAGATGGCGGCGGATATAGCGGCAACATCCAACACCAGTTCAAACCCGCGCTGTTCGACGCGCAACGTGAACAAGGCGACAAAGAGCGCCCCTCCCATTCCCGCGGCGCTCATGTTCACGACGAGCTTCGACACGGGCAGCCCCCACCTCGCGAGGGGACCGGCGTCGGCCAGTTGTAGGGGGGCTGCCCCACCGCCGATTGCGAGAGAGCACACCAAGGCAGCGACTGCGCTGACGACGAGGATGAAGAGCGCAATCACGCGGTATGCGTTCCAGCGGCGCGGCGGCAAGGACGGCCGTCGCATGGAGCCAGGCGACCCCACCGTTACCGGCGGGTGGGCGTGTCCGAGCCTGACGCTGGAGGCAGGCATCAGTTCAGCCCCGAGTAGGCGTGCAGACCTTTGAAAAATATGTTCACGGCGGTGAAGTTGAATAGCACCGCGGCGAACCCGATGATGGACAGCCATGCAGATCGGTTTCCGCGCCATCCACGGGTGGCACGGGCGTGGATGTACCCGGCGTACAGCACCCAGATGATGAAAGTCCATACTTCCTTGGTGTCAAACCCCCAGAAGCGCCCCCAGGAGTCGTTTGCCCAGATCGCGCCGGCTATCAGGGTGAAGGTCCAGAAGATGAACCCGACGATGGCGAACCGGTAGGCCAGGGCTTCGAGGTTCTCTGAGGTGGGCAGGGTTCGGAGCAGGCCCCGCCGCGTATTGACGGAGGGGCGATTCTCGCGCCGGTGTTGTAGAAGTTGCGTCACGGACAGGCCGCACGCGATGGCGAACAGCGCGGTCGCAAGGGAGGCCACGAAGACGTGGATGACAAGCCAAACGCTGCGTAGCGGGTCCATTAGAGGGGTGACCTCGACGTAGAACGCCAAGGTCGCACCACCGAGAAGAAGGACGACCATCCCGAGGAGGAAAGATCCGAGGAAGCGCAGGTCGTACCGCCGGAGGGCGAGGAGGAACACGCCGACAATGAGAAGAGTGCCGGTAAGTGCGAATTCGTACATGTTCGCCCACGGCACACGGGCTGCGGCGACGCCTCGGAGAACGTCCCCGCTCAGCTGCAGCACGAATCCCAAGATGGTGAGGGCGGTTCCGATACGAGCCCATACGAGACGTTCGCGATCGCGTGGCGGCACTTGCAATTGCACCGCGGCCGCCACCGGTGGAGCCGGGGCCCCGACCGTGACGAGCTCCTCGACGCGAGACACGCGCACGGCAAGATCGATGGCATACGCCGCAAAGGCGAGCACGTAAACGCCGATGGCGGTCCACACCATCAGCAGGGACAGCCCATCAAGGGTAAGGGCGGTTGACTCGGTCACGAGGGGAGTCCTTAGATCGTCCAGCACTCTTTGACGGTGCCGGTGGTTGCAAGGGCGAGGGTCGGAACGCGTTCGGTGAAGGATCGGGTGGTCTCGGGGAAGGGGTCGTACTCGACGACCCGCCACCCTACGACGCCGAAGTCCTCATCCAAGGCTTGGATGGCGCACGCGAACCGTGCGCCGGAGGGAGGGGTGGCTTGGAAAGACACAGTCACAGCCCGCTCGTCAACGACGAGGTAACCGGTCTCGGCGATGGAAATGTCGTCCAAGCTGTTTCCAAGCGTGATCCAGACCAGGTATGCAATGGCGGCGGCTGCGAACACCGTGACACCGATCCAGAAAACCCGGCGACGCCAGGGCCGTGAAGTGCGGCCGTATCGGTCGTCGAGTTTCTTCTGCAGTGCGGCTCGCTGCGATGCGGCGCGACGCCTGCCGCCGCGCATGGTGAGGGCGCGTTCATTCACTGAGCATTCGCTTCCAACCAGGCCAGGGAATCCACGGCGACGTCGTTGACGGTCACCTCGAAATGCAAATGGTTCGCGGTGGAGCGGCCTGTACTTCCCACAAGGCCGAGGAGTTGACCCGCCTGTACTTCCTGGCCGCTGTCGACTTGTCTGCTGTTGTATTGCATGTGCGGGTAGACGGCCCGGATACGTTGGCCGTTGACGACGGACTCAACGGTGACAGCGACGCCGTAGGCGCCATAGCTTTCGCTCGAGACACCGACAGTCCCAGCTACGGACGCGTAGATTGGCGTGCCACCATCAGTCACCATGTCGGTGCCCATATGCGCCCCGCCTCTCGCCCCGAATCGATCCGTCACTCTGAACGTCGACGTCAATGGCCAGCGCACGACCCCGCTACCGGCGGCGAGGACGGGGACTGCCCGTTCAGCAGCCAGGGTGGTGGGGGGTCGAGCTGCGGCGGCTGCGGCGGCTGCGGCGGCCGCCGCCTCTCTCGCCTTCTTCTGCTGGATTTCTTCCTGGGAAGTTGCGGCGTAGCTCTGCCTGTCCAGGGGCGAAGCGGGGAGCGCGGAGGACGCGGTGAATTGTTGCGAGTCGTCCGCAGAAGCTTGCTGCAAGGGTGACTCGGTCTTCGCGACAGGTGAGGCCGCGTACGCCGGCAGCGCTAGAGGAAACATGAGCGCCAGCGTCAACGCACCCGCGACAAGCGGACGGGCGCGCAATGCGCGCGCGGCCTTCGGCCGGTGAATGCTCCGCGCGTCACGCATCCTGAGCTCGTTAGCGTGGCGCCGTTCCCTTCGTGTCAGGAGGAGTGGCTGGTGTGTCGACTGGGTCTCACTGCTCATCGACGGTGCCCTTTTGCTGCTTCACCTGCTGTCGCCGACGCCGTCCGGACGAGAAAAAGACAAGCGCCGCCGCGCCGAGAATGACGACAGCGACGCCCGTCACTACGAGCGGAACACTGATGCTGCTTGTCGGCTCATCGACCTCCGCCACGGCGCCCGCCATCGCGCTCTGCTCTGGCGTCGAAGAGATGGTTGGGCTTTGCCCGGGTGCGGAGGGGGAAGCCGCAATCGCAGAGGCTTCCGGTTCCGCGGACGTTGAAGGTGCCACAGGAGCGTCAACAGTGAACGCGTATTCACCGCTGATCGGATGACCGTCGCTGGAGACCACGCGCCAGCGAACCGTGACTACGCCTGGCGACGAGAGTGGCTCCACTGCCTGGGTCACCTTCGTGTCAGTGACCACGGGAGTCGTCAGCGCGACGTTCGTTCCGGCGGAGTCGATGACTTCCACCACGATGGCACTGGAGGCGTCAAAAACCTCGCCGCTGTATGTCATCGAGACTTCGGTCGGGATCGACGTGACGACCTCATCCGCTGCTGGAGAGGACGTAACTAGGGCGTCGTGAGCACGAGCCGGCGACGAACTGGGCAAGACAAGTGCCGCGGATAGAGCCATCACAGCAATACCGGCGGCTGCGAACCAGCGAGGCGAACGGGTAGCGAAAAGCTTGTGCATGGGTGTCTTTCAGTGAGACTGCGGTGCCCGGGGATCCAGCACATACGGCAGTCGTCGATTAATCGGACCTAGAACGCTCCGAGTGCATCCGTACGGCCGCGCCCGAAGGGGTGGGAGGATGCGTTTGACCACACCCTCGCTGGCATCACATCAGCTGAGTAGGTGTGAGTCTCGGAGCGCCGGCACGGATCAGGTCCGTGAAAGAGACAGCTCGATCAGACTTCGCGTCTGAGAGCGTGGGCGGGCAGTACACACAATTTGAGGCCGTGCGCGTCGAGGTAAGCGGATGGCACTGAGCTGCACCCTCATGAGACGGAAGCGACGCTCCAGTACCATTCCCGCAACGCACACACCTACCAGGCATAGCGCCACAGCCGCCGCCGGGAGAGCCTGCGCCAGGCTGACGACAACGTCGCCGGTGGGCTCATCTAAAACTGCCTGACCACTGTGACCGCTCTCCAACGTAAGGGCTGGGGAGGTGGCATCAGACCTCGCGGAAGCATCCGAGTGGCTGCTTGACCACACAGCGATAAGACACATCAAGAGCAAGAGGAGGCTGGCTATGATCCTCATTCTCACGACGGAGGCGGTACTGCCCGCGAGTGGGGCGCTTCCCGCGGTCACCGGCATCGCAGCGATGGTATCAACCCGGGCTGCACATCGCAGCCGGGCCGGGGCAGCTTGGCATCGGAGGCGGAGTGTGCGCTCCCCGTGCGGGGTGTGCGACAAGGTCTGCTGTCCGTCCAGCTCACGACCGTTTCCGCGCACCAACGTGGATGTGCAGACGGACCCACAACAGCACAACGGCCGACGCGACGACCATTGCAGTCTCGACGATGGGGCTGAGCCAACTTGCCGGCGTGATTCCTGCCCGTAGCGGCACCTCGCTCACTCGCCCAGCGGCCGTGTCTACCCCGATGGTCTCCACGATGGAACCATCGGGATTGATCACTTGGCTCGTTCCTACAGTGGAGACATTGACCACCGCGCGCCCCGTTTCGATGGCTCGCATCCGCGCGATGGCCAGCTGCTGCACGTTCTCGTCTGTTCCGCGGAAGTCGGCGTTGTTTGTCTGGAAGATGTAGACCTGCGCGCCTCGCTGTGCCGCATCAAAGATCACGTCGTCATAAATGACGTCGAAACAGATCGCCAACCCGATGCGGGTGTCTCCCACATCCATCACTGGCGCCGATCTGCCTGGGCTGTACTCCCGCTGGATCAGGCCGACAAGGTCAGGCGCGAGACGTTCGAACAGCCACCGGTCGGGCACGTATTCACCGAACGGGACGGGGTTGATCTTGTCGTAGGTCTGCTCGCTACCGTCCGTTTCCCACAGCATGGTCGAGTTAAAGGTCTGCTCGCCTCTTGTGGTTGCCGCGTTGATCAGGAGAGGGGCACCGTATGCGGCGGATATTTCACCCAGCAGTCGACGCGTGGGTTCTGAGGACGCCGGGTCGATGTCTACGGAGCCTTCCGGCCAGGCGAGTAGGTCCATCCGCTGGCCCAGAATCGCTTTCGATGCTGATGCTTGGGCTCGGAGCATGTCGCCTTTGTCGCGGTCGTCAAAGTAGCCTGCCGGCCCGTTGCCTTGGACCCACCCGACAGTAAACGTTCCGACGGTCTGGGTGGCGTACTGGGGTGTGACCGCCATGAGTAGGACACCGACGAGCGCTGGTAGGCCTGCGCGCAGGGTGCGACGCCCCGGCCGGAGGGCCTGCATGCTCGCGGCGCACACACCCACTACGAGGAAAGTCACACCCGTCGTTCCCACCCAGGACGCCACCTCGGGAAAAGGTCCCGACACTTGCGTCATTCCTACCCGTACCCAGGGGAACCCCGAATACGGCCACATTCCGACAAGCACTTCCCGCGCGGCCCACAAGGCCGCGACCAGAGCAGGGATACCCAGCAGGTCCAACACTCCGCCGAGCCTGCGTACTTTGACCCAACGGTAAGCGAGGGTGATGGTTACGCTGCCGACACCGATGAGTACCGTTTGCAGCGCGCTGAGGGCCAACCAGGGCACGGGTCCGAGAAACTGGGCCACCCATATGAGGTGGGCAAGGTTGAACACGGCCCCGAAGACGCACCCCACGAGGAAAGAAGCGAGCGTGCTTCTTCCGAGGAGAGCTGCGAGCAGGATCGTCACGCTCACGAAAGCAAGCGGCCACCATCCGAGGTCCGGTGTGGCCGCATCCATTAGCAACCCCGATGCTGCCGCCAAGGGCAACGCCGCCGTCACGGGCAAGGTACCCACGCCGTCGGTCCACATAGAGGGTTTGCGTAGGGCGCCGGTTGGCCCTCGAAGTGCTGTCATGCGGACCCACGTTGTTCGAGCCGGCGCAGGTACTCGTTGTACTCGTCGAGCTCCGGGTCCCCGTGGGCATCCGCCCACCTGCTTGCGGCGGCGTCACGAACGGAATCGTGCCGGAACCACCGGTGCATCACGATCAGGATCATGATGAGTGTGGGCGCCTCGCCATAGGACCATGCGAGACCGCCGGCTATGCGTTGGTCCTCGATCGGGTCAATGCCCAAAGCAATGGTCGATTCAGCGAATGTTCCCACCACCAGACTGGTCGCCATCATGAGGAACACCCCAAAAAAGGCGTGCAACGCTGCCTCGGCAAAAAGGTCGAGCGCCCGACCGCCGTGGCTCATGCGGACCGGCAGCGGATCTGTAGAGAGCACAGGGATGGTGAACAGAATTCCGCTGACCAAGAACGCCGCCTCCAAGGCGGTGTGGCCACCGGGTAGGGCTAGGACGGGATCGAGCAGATCGGCAATATACAGGCCGTAGAAGGCCGCGAGGTAGGCAGGTAATGCAACCCAGGGGCTGAGAGCCCATCTTGACCCTTTCCATCGCAACGCGCCGTGCGCCAATCTGAGGATGCTCTTACCGACGCCGCGATGTGGAGTTGCGCGCAGCAGAAGGGTTCCTGGGGAACCGAGCACGAGCAACGGTGGGATAGCCATCATCAATGTCAGTTGCTGGAACATGAACACCGAAAGTAGAGCTTCGCCGTAGTCCTCTACCGCGAGGCCGGTGACGGCAGCGAGGACTGTGCAGCCTGAGATGAAACTCACGGTGCGCAACACCGACCACCGACGACGCTGCCGCCACAGACGTGACGCCCCAAGGAGGTAGATGGCGGCCATCATCGTCGCGGCGACCGGTAAAAGGGTCAACGGGTTCGCTGCGAGCAGCAGGTAGTCACCGAACTCAGGGGAAGTGTTCATAGCTGTAGACCTACCGTGACTGCGCGGCCACACTCGCCCGCTCGCATGCTTGTGCGTGGGCATCCGCTAACTGCTCGACGGCACGGGCAAGCCCGGGGTCTTCTCCTCGAGCGAGACCGGCGTACTCGACGGGGATCGTCGAGTTGGTTGGGGTCGACGAATGGACTTTCACCCAAATGCGGCGGCGAGGTATGAGGAGTCCGGTGAACAACCCGACGCAAGCCAACACAGAAAATGCCAAGACCCAGCCGCTGCTGGGGTCGCGTTGAATCTGCAAAGACGCGAACCGTTTTACCGGAGCGCCGTCTGCTTCCTCCCATGTGATGGTGCCCCACCCATTAGGCAGCGCACTGGTACTGCCGGGCCTGAGTTCGATGGAGTCCTGTCCGGTGTCGCCGCCGGTGAGTTGCGTGAGTTCGTCAACTGCCAGGGCATAGACGGAACGGGGGGTTCCATCATCGATACCGAGGTCGCCTGCGAAGGCGTTGAGGGTTATGACGGGGTTGATGACGTCGGGGTAGATCGAGGTGGCGGCACCTGAGGGCAAGGTGTCCTGCGTGGGGTAAAAAAAACCGATCAGCCCGAGTTGCTGCGGCAAGCCATCCGGGACTTTGACTACACCCAGTGAGGTCATGTTGGAATCCTGCGGAAGGAAGGGTAGTGAGTCGCTGTACACGATCTGACCTTCCGCGTCACGGATGGTGAGGGTAGGCGCGTAGCCGTTCCCGAGGAGATGGATGCGGTCACCCCCCACGGTGATCGGATAGTTGACGACTACCCGCTCGGTCTGGTCATCCGCTCCGGGAGATCTGATGGTGACGTTGGCGGCGAAGTCGCCCGCTTGTCCGCCGCCAGGTGAGCCGGCTGGCTGGTAGGTGACGTCGAAACGGTCCAGCGTGAGGGAGTACGGCGTCAGGTTGGATCCGTCCGCGAAACGGCCGGGGTCAAAGGAGGAGAAGTCGCTGAGAGTGTTGACGAAGGTTGTCCCCTCCACTACGACA
This sequence comes from Microbacterium sp. T32, assembly GCF_001619615.1. GTDB lineage: Bacteria > Actinomycetota > Actinomycetes > Actinomycetales > Microbacteriaceae > Microbacterium. The sequence goes on along the minus strand of NZ_LQQP01000012.1, from coordinate 447,660 downwards.
CGTTGGCCGGTGTAGGCGAACGCTTTGCCGACGACGACGGAGACGAGCACGCCGACCAGGGCGATGTGGAAGAGCAGGTTGCCGGTCTCACGGAGGTACCCGCGTTCGGCCGAAACGGAGGTCCACCCTTTCCCGTCGTAGCGGCGGACGCGGTAGCGACGCCGGGTGAGTTCTGTTTCGGCAAGATCCAGCGCTGCGGCGGGGGTGACGTGCTCGCCGGGGATGGCACGCTCGAGGTGTTCGGGGAGTCGGGCGAACCGGATGGGTGTGCGCGGGGGGTGGCCTTTGAGAGCGCGGTAGTGGTGTTTCGCTCTCGGGATGACGCATCCAATGAGGGATACGAACAGCAGCAGGTAGATGGACGAGAACCAGGGTGAGTAGTAGACGTCGAAGAGTCCGACTGCGTCGAGGAATGGAAACCACTCGGGGTTGCTGCGCTCCCATTGGATGACGCCGTTCGGGTCGGCGCCTCGTTGTGGAAACAGTGAACCTGGCACTGCGGCCAGGGCGAGGGACAGCAGGAGGATGAGCGCGGTGCGCATGCTGGTGAGCTGGCGCCATGTCCAGCGCAGCCACCCTTTACCATCGAGCCTCAACTGGGGGCTGTCCTGATCGTCCGGAGCCCCGTCAGAGTGGTCCGCTGGCCGCCGCGGGTCTGAGTCAGCGTGGCGGGTGTCAGAGCGGGAGGGGGACATTGACTACCACCTGTTGCAGAAGTGACATGAGTGAGGTCCACACGCCCGTCACCATGAGCAGCCCGAGGAGGATGAGCACGGCACCTCCGATGAGGTTGAGTGCGCGAATGCGGGTGCGGAGGACTGTGACGGATCGCGCGGCCCACCCCCATCCGAGTGCCAGTGCGAGGAAGGGCACTCCGAGGCCGAGGGAGTAGGACAGACCGAGGAGCCCGGCTCGTGCGGGGTCACCGAGGTTCCATGACAGGGACAGGATTGCTGCGAGTGTGGGGCCGATGCAGGGCGTCCAGCCGACACCGAGTGAGAGTCCAAGAAGAGGGGCGCCGACGAGCCCTGCTCGCTCACGGAGGGCAGGGCGGATGCTGCTCTGCCCGAGCCGGATTGCGCCCATAAAAGTCAGCCCCAGGACGATGTTCACGACGCCAAACACGCGGGTGAGGAGATCGGCGTAGCGCAGAAGCGCGACCCCGAATAGTCCTCCTAGGACGGTCACGGTGACGAAGACCACGGTAAATCCGGCGATGAAGAGGAGGACGCCTGCCACGAGCCGTGGGCGTGTGGCGACCGCTGTCATACCGTCTTTGCCGGGTGCGGGGGGAAGGGCGGTGACACTGCCGAGGTATCCGAGGTAGCCGGGGACCAGTGGGAGGACACAGGGTGAGAGGAAGGAGATGAGACCAGCCAACAGGGCGAGGGGGATGGCAACCCAGAGCGCGCCGTCGACGACCAGCGTCCCGGCGCTCATGGCGCCTCCGCCAACGTGTCGGCGACGATGGTGGACAGAATTGATGCGCTGGGGAGCTGGCCGATAATGCGGGCGGCGAGACGACCCTGGCGGTCTATCACGAGCGTTGTGGGTGTGGCTTGAATCGGGGTGAGTTGCGCGAAGGCGAGTTTCACCTGGCCGTCATTGACGTCGATGATGCTGGGGTAGGTGACCTTATTCTCGCGAGCGAAAGATAATGCCGTCTCAGCCTGGTCGTAGGTGTTCACCCCGAGGAAGTCGACTCCCGTGTCCTGGAAGCGTTGGAAGACTTCTTCAAGCATGGGAGCCTCGACGATGCACGGTCCGCAGGCGGCGTACCAGAAGTTCACAACGAGCACCTCACCTAGGTAGTCATCGCTGGTCACGGTTTCACCGGTTTCGGTGATGCCTTCGAACTGAACGGGTTTGCCTCTGTCCGACGCGGCGATCTCGGCTACCTGGAAATCTCCATCAGAGAACGAAGCGCCCGCGCCGGCGTCGGATAATTGGGCCGTGGCTGCGCAACCGGTCACCATGCCCATGATGATGAGCGCCGCGCTGAGGGCGATGAGTTTGCGGTTCATGCCCGCTCCCTTTTGATGGTGGCTCCTGCGACAAGGAAGATGATTGCGGCTGCGGGTTGTGCGGCGGTCCACAGGACACCTTCAGCGGGAATGGGAAGCACTGGGTTCCACGCCACTGCGATTACCGCGAATACCGGCACCCACCACAGCTGCCGCTCTTGGTAGGCGAACGAGGCGACGATGAGCGCCAAAATCGCCACGATGAAGCGCACGACCGTGAACCAACTACTGTCCAGTAGAGCCGGCGCCACGAACAGAGCGGCTGCGGCGATCAGACCGGGGGCGAGGGCGTTTCTTTGGTACCGAGATGGCGTCTTCGTTTTCTTCACTGCTTGTCCTCCGGGGAAACATCGAACGGGGGTGGCCCGGCGGGCTCGCCCTGAGCGCCGCTATTCGTGCGTTGGCGAAGCATGAGCAGCACGGCGACTGCTATCGCTCCAGCGGCAAGGAAGATGTCTGCCAGGTTGCCGACGAACAGACTCCCGTAGGCGAGGAAGTCGGTGACGTGGCCGACAGCAAAACCGGGTGGCGACATGAATCGGTCGATGAGGTTGCCCACAGCTCCGCCGAGGATTAGTCCCACACCAGCCGCCCAGCCCGCCGTTCGCGCGCGGGCCGCCATAACGAAAAGCCCGGCGACGGCTGCCACGCCTATGACGGTGAGAATCCAGGTCATTCCCGAACCTGCCCCCAGCACCGCGCCGGGGTTGAAAGCGAGTTGCAGACCGAATGCGTCCCCGATAACAGACACCCGCCGCCCGTCTGCAAGCGCGGTCAGGGCAATGGCCTTGCTGAGTTGGTCTATCAACACCGCGGCCGCTGCCACTATGCAGGCGATGGCGAACGGTCGCGTCTTTTCAGCGGCCACTTTCTTGGCTCCTCCGGAGGTGGCGGGTTCGCCGCGCCGTGATGATGAGCATGACGAACGCGCTACCGAGAATGAGCGCCACTGCGAAGACTCCCATCAGGGGGGCGGCCTCGCCGCCGCCGGTGGGCACTCCGCGACCGACCGCGCGGGGGGTCGCTGTGAAGTGAGGGTGGGTCTGGTGGGCGGGCGATGGAGTCTCGGAGCTCACGACGCTGGCCTCTGAGGTGGCCGAGCTCAGCGCGGGCGCAACGACGGCAGCGGTTGGTGTGGCGGGTCCTGCAACGATGAAGGCGGCGTTAAGAGCGACGGTGGTGCACAGCACCAGCAGGACTTGCGATACCTGATGGCGAAATGTGGATGCGAGGAAGAGTTTCATTGAACTTTCAGGGTCGGGCGTGGATGAAACGGGCTATACGAGTCGCGTCCGCCCACGCACCGGGGAGGGTGTTGGCTTTGGCGTGGCTGTGGGAGGGAATCCCGGCGACGAATAGACCAGGAAGCGCCGTCGAGGTGCGGCTGCGGCGCTGAGGCTGCGGGAAAGTGGGCAGCCACTCGTCGCCCGCTTTGTACCCGGTGGCGAAGATTACTGACTGGTACGTCTGCCTGGACCCGTCTGAGAAGGTGAACTCGTCTCCGCGAACCCCTGTTGTCTCGGTCTGCATGTGGACCCCCTTGTCTCGGAGGGCGTCGTAGGAATGTCCGTAGAGGGGTTCCTGAGCGGTTTTCGCGCGTCGCCACGGGCAGACATGTGGGTGGCTGGGGTACTGCCGTGCGTGTACTTCGGTGCGCCGGGTGCGAACCGCCAAGGTGACGTCGTGCGAGTTCGCGAGATCTGAGGCAACTTCCACCCCGGCATTGCCCCCGCCGACGATAAGTACCCGACCCGGCGGGATCTGCTCGGGCGTTCGGTAGGCGCTGGTGTGCATCCAAACCCCTTCCACCTCGGCATCAGCGGCCCATTCCGGGAATCGGGGACGCGCTGCGGCACCGGTGGCGCACACGATGTTGCGGGTCTGCACCTCCCCGACGGTGGTGCTCAATCGCAGCGTTGGGCCGTTGTTATGGGGGGTCACGGCGAGGGCACGGACTCCCCAGACGGGTTTTAGGCCAAGCTCTGCTTCGAATTTGTGGAGGTAGCTCTCGATGTCTCTCGGTGTGGGGTGTCGGTAAGGATCACCTTCTAGTGGTCTGCGCGGGAAGCCAGAGTGCTCGGCGTTGCTGAGCAACCGCATAGAAGGCCGACGCGCGCTCCACGCGCGTCGAGCCCGCGGGGAGCGATCGATGACGACGAAGTCGCGTTGCGGCTCCATGCCGCGAGCGATCAGTGCTGCTGCGGTTGCCAGTCCAGCCTGCCCTGCGCCCACGATGATGACTCGTCGGTGTGACAGGCCCGCCATTAGGGGGTGTTATCCAAGCGGGTGGTGATGGCTTCTTCGAGGTCGTTCCATCGTTCGATGACGAGGGGTTCGCCGTCGACGAAGAATGTGGGAGTGCGGTCCACGCCGAGTGCGCGTCCGTCGTCGAGGTCCGATCGGACACGCTCGAGAGTGGTGGGGTCGGCGACCGCTTCGTCGTAGGCCGCCATGTCCAAGCCCAGCTCGGTCGCGTACGAGCGGAACAGTTCCGCTTGGCTTTGTTGAGACTCACCCCATTGGGCCTGCGTCTCGAAGAGGCGTTTGTACATCTCCTCGAAGCGTCCCTGGCGTGCCGCGGCTTCCGCAGCGACCGCTGAGTTTTCGGAGTTAATGTGGCCGGGAAGAGGGAAATAACGGACGACGTAGTTGATCTGTCCCTCGTACTTCACTCGCAGCTCTTCCACGACAGGGTAGTAGGCGCCGCAGGCTTCGCACTCGAAATCGAGGAACTCCACGATGGTGATGGCGTCGTCGCCGGCGTCGTCGAGAAGGTGAGAGTCTTCTCGAACGACCGCTATCGAACCGCCTCCCCTTTCCTCGGCGGCGACGCGGGTGTTGTTTTGGTCGACTAGGGCATAGATAACAGCCCCGGCGACGACGGCGACAGCGGCGGCGCCGGTAATGACCGTCGCCTTCCAGTTGATCTTCATGAGTACTCCAGCACTTGATGGCACGAGAAAAACCCGGGTTCACCCGGATGAGTGTCGCCGCGGGGGCGACGTGCCGATGTCAGGTTCTGGAAATACCCAGTTGCGTGATTGCGAGGGCGTGACCTCCAGGTCTGATGACCACCGCGTGGATGAGAGACGGCGGGAGGGCACGCCAGAGTATGAGCCCGGCCCGTCCGCGGCGTACCAGGAGATGAACGACGAGGTACAGCACAAATCCGCAGACGACACCTAGAACGCACACCGCCATTTCGGGTGACGCGTCGTACGCGCTCGCCTGGACAACAGACGTGATGACGGGTGCGGCTGGTTCTTGCGACGCAGCGTCAGATGCGGTCGCGACCGCACCGCTCGCCGGGCCGTTGTCGCCGTGGCTGAGCGCCACGAATCCGAGCAGCATGAGCGCCCCGAGGGCGATGATGGTAATGAATCGCGTTATCGTCCCGTGCTCGTTCTCTCGCGCGGAGCGCGGTGAGCGAGCGTCATTAGACATTGGTAGCCAGTGTACGTAGCGGTTCTGGGCGAATCGCTGAGAACGACTGGCGATGACGCTGGGATGCGATCGGGACGTCGCCACGCCCGTTCGAGCGGTTCGACGCCGTTCGCGATCAAGCGTGGCGGACATCCCCGGGTTCCGAATTTTGCAGGTCGGCTGTCTCAACCTGGAAGGTGGAATGCAACACGGACACTTTGAAGTGCTGGGCCACACAGGCTCTGACGTCCTTGAGGACTGCAGCCGCGTGTCCATCCGTGAAACATTCGTCTTCGACGACGACATGCGCGCTGATCGTCGGTAGGCCGGTAGCGACCGTCGAGGCGTGTAGATCATGGACGTCTACGACGTGGTCAAGTTCGAGGATGTGTGATCGCACATCGTCCAAATCCAAACCGTCGGGGGTGAACTCCATCAACACCCGCGACGTTTCGCGCAGCAGCTTGAACGCACGCGGAACGATGAGTGCGGCGATGAAAAGTCCGGCGATGGCGTCAGCTTGAAGGAAACCCGTGGTCCAGATGAGAACGGCCGCAACAATGACCCCGAGCGATCCCAGCGCATCGTTCATCACTTCCAGAAACGCCGCCCGCATGTTGAAGTTTGATCCACGACTGGAGGCGAGCACGAAGATGGCGATGATGTTCGCGACTAGCCCAACGACTCCGAAAACCAGCAGTTCGGTAGCTGGCACCTCAGGGGGCTCGAAGAGCCTGCGTACCCCCTCGATGGCGGCGTAGCCCCCGACCGCCATCAATAGAGCCGCTTGGCCAAAGGCGGCGATGACCTCGATACGACGGAACCCCCAGGTGCGTTGCGCACTAGCGGGGCGCCGCATCAGCGTCGCGGCGATGAGCGCAACAAGAAGTCCGGATGCGTCAGTGAGCGCATGGGCTGTATCCGTGAGAAGGGCAAGACTGCCCGTGAAGAAGGATCCAGCCGCTTGCGTTACGGCAATTGCCGCGGTGATTCCGAAGGCAATCCAAAGACGCGCGCGGTGGTCGGTCGGTTGCCCGGCTGCGCCGGTAGCCGGTGCGTGCGTGTGACCGGCGCCCATCAGGCCGCGTCCGTTCCGAGGGCGAAGTCTTCACCAGGCTCGTGGAGGTGGGCGCATAACGTGGCGCGCGCGCCCGTGTCTCTCAACAGGAGTTCGGCGGCGTTGATGAGGGTCGCAGTCGCGACCGGTTGCGCGAGATCGAACCAGGAAGCGCGTCCCTCCGAGCGAACAGTGACTAGTCGGCAGTCCCGCAGGAAGCTGAGGTGCTTGCTCACGGTTGATTGCGCCAATCCGAGGTGCTGAACGAGGTCCCTGACGCGATGCTCACCGGAAGCCAGATGCTGAAGAACTGCCAATCGCGTGGGGTCCCCAAGCGCGTCGAATAGGTGCGCGTACACAGCGGTTGCGTCAGAGTTGAGCGGACCACTCTCTTTTTTCATCGTCACAAAGCGATGATATCGCCGAATGCCGTCGCTTTTGATTATGAACCCAATTGGGAACCATGCTCATTCTCTCCGGGGTGCGCGGGCCGCACGAATGCTCGTCCGCAGAGCGAGCACCACGATTGGGACGACGGTGGTGAGGGACAAAGCTCGGGCGCGGAGCCCTGCGCGGTGAGGTTGGTGTGTGGGGCGTTCGTCTGATCAGGCGGTGGGGCGCGGTGGCTTTACGTGCCCCACCGCCGGTGGTCAGAGAGCGGCCAGAAGCTCCTCCATGGCGGCTGTCTCGGACGTTTGCGATTCGACGATCTGGTTGGCCAGGGCGACGGCGTCACTGTTTTTGCCGCTGCCGGTCTCTTCCTGCGCCATCTCGATCGCACCGCGGTGGTGCTGGATCGTCTGCTGGAGGAACAGGCGAGCGGCGTCGGTGCCGGTGGCCTGCTTGAGCGACTGCATATCTCCTTCGCTCATCATGCCGCCGCCGTGCTCCATGCTGCCGGTGTCGGGGGTGCTGGCGCCCCAGTCCTCCAACCAGCCTTTCATCTGCGCGATTTCGGGTTGATGGGCGGCCTTGATTTGCTCCACTAGCACGGTCACGCGCTCGTCGATGCCGATTTTGGCCAGAAGGATGTCGGACATCTCGATCGCCTGAGTGTGGTGCTCGATCATCATGGTGGCGAATATGACGTCAGCTTCGTTGGCGTCGGCAGATTGTGCGGGGGTAGCGCTGCTGCTCCCATGGTCCATTCCGGGCATGCTGCTGCCGGAGGTGGTTGCGCCGGGGCATCCGGCGAGGACGAGAAGGCTGGTGAGGGTGAGCGCGGCGGTCGCCGCAGCACGGATGTTCATGGTGGTGTTCTCCATTAGTCAGTGATGAGGCCCGACGGCTGTCGAGCGGGAATTGCGTTGCCCGAGTGGAGGCGGGCGGACGCGTCATCAGGTGCGAATGATGCAGAGAACGGTAAGTGAGGGCGGCGAACCCGGGTGGGCCGACGCTGGTGATCGGGGTTGGGTCGCGGCTAGCACGTTGTCTCGCAGCGCGATCCGCCGGCCGATGCGCAGGCGCACGAACAAGATCACGCCGACAAGCAGCGCCAGAACGCAGGCCATCCAGGCCATCGCATGATCGTCGCCACAGCCGGTGCATCCTGCATGATCCGTGGCGGTGGTGGTGGCGTTCATTGCTGCGTTGCCGGGAGAGGCGTCGTGGTGGACGCGGGGTGGTGCCAGCCGTTCGCCTTGAGGATCTCGGCGGTGCCGTCGCCGAGGCTGGTGCCCTCGATGATCGTTCCGGCCTCGGGGGTGTGGGTGATGGTGAGCATGTCGGTTCTCCTTCTCGGGTCGGTGATCAGTCGTTGTCGAGGTAGTCGGCGGGCGTCTCGCTGCGGTCGTGCAGCGCGTAGGCCGCCGGGAACAGGTCGAGCGCTCGCGCGACCGCGACCGGCACGACGACGTAGGCACCGGAAGCCATGTAGCCGACGCGATCCGCGGGCACGGCCTCCACGGGCTCGAAGTGCTGCAACGTCACCCCGGGAAGCCCCGCACGGCCTCGCGGGTGACCAGGCGCACGGCGGGGGTCTGCTCCGTCACCGGATCGTTGCCACCGGCGCCGACGATGACCACCTGACGCGCGGTGCGACTGATGCCCTCCGCCCCGGGTCCGTGGTGCTCGCTCTTGATGACCTCGGTACGGGTGCCGCGCTGCTGACTCATGGTGTCTCTCCCTCTGGCTGATCGTTTTTCTTTGCCTCTCCGGCGGGAATGACCGTTTGAGTGGAGGCGGCGGAGTGACGCCGATCACGGGCGAAATAAGCCCGCAGGGCGCGTCCGGGATCGGTGGCACGCAGCCGATGGAGCGAAATAGGTTGAGACCGCGGAGAGGTGAAAAAAAACCCGAAGGATGGGCCGCTGTGCGGCCTCCCCACGGCGGCGCGCAGCGCCGCTGCGCGAGGACCCTCGCGCCCCCGGAACGGGTGTTTACGACGCGCTGAGCGGGGTACAGGGCATGGCAGACGGCCCGGCTGAGGGATACCAGGCGGTGGGTGGCTCGCCCTCGTTAGCGGCTGGTGCCTTCGCGCCCCGGGCCGCGGGTGGCTGCGCGGGTCGGGAAGCTCTGAGCGACACTCGCGCGCGCCTGTGCGTGGGCGGTGTCGATTAAGGGGCCGCCGACCGCGGCCCGCGACTTGTCGACGTCGACGGCGCGCGGCTGCCCTTCTGCAGGGGTGTTGTATCGACGGAATCGCACGACGCTCGGGCTGGTGTCCGCCAGCTGCTCGGCGGCCAGCTCGGGCAGGGATCGTCCCGCGGGGCCGGCGTAGACGCTGCGCGCATACTCGCTGGGTACCCATCGGCCGCCGAGCTCGTCGGCGCCGGCGAGGGCGCGCTCGTAGGACTGCTGCCAGCGGCCGGCGATCCGCGCTTCGGAGAGCTCGAACGGGACCTCGACGTCGATCACCTCGACGGTGTAGCCGGCGTCAGCGAACTGCTGACCGAGTGCGACTGCTTTCTCGGGCGAGGAGAGAACGGTGTCAACGACGACGTTCAGGCCGTCGCGGATCGCCTCGTCGCGCAGGCGCGTGGCGAGCAGGGACGACTCCTCGTGCACGAGGGAGGCCAGCTCGAGCGGGTAGAACCTCTCCCCCGCCGTCTCGGCGGCGCGGACTTCGGGCGGCAGGATCGTTCGTTCGTAGCTGCCGTCCTTGATCGCGGTGATGAGCAGGGCACGCTTGAACTCGTCGGCGTCGACGGTGAGCCACGCGCTGCGGTTCGCGCCGAGCACTTCCGCGAGGACGGTCGACTTCCCCGCGCCCGGTGGGCCGGCGAGGATGATCGCCTTCTTCTCCGAGCGGACGTCGGGGAACAAGTTGCGGTACACGGTGACCAGGCGGTCGTGCAGCTGCTTCCGCTGCGCGAGCGGGCGATGCACGCCGTCAGGGGTTCGGACGAACCAGTCGGAGTTGTTGACCGTCGCACTCTTGCTCGCCGGGCTCAGTGGGCCTCCGGCCCTCGCCCACTCGCGCACCGTTTCACGGTGCGCCGCGATCGCTGCCGAGTGCTCCCCCGTCACCGCCCTTGCTCGCTGTAGCGAATAAGGATCTCGTCATATGTCGCGTCATCAATCAGGTGCTCGGTGTGGGCGCGCGCGACCTCCGCGAACTCTCCCGCATCGAACGTCGACCAGTCGTAGCCGTCGCTGGGAGAGCCGGGACGGTAGTCCCAGCGGCCCAGCTCATCAACGACCTGCTCGCGCGTCAGCTCGCCGGCATCGAAGCGCTGCGCAATCTCGTAGGGGGTCGCGCCCGAGAATCCGGGGCGCACGTCTAGTACGGCGGCCGCGGACTTCAAGGCGCTGTTGACGGAGGGCTGCGAAATGCCGATCCGACTCGCGAGCTGCGTCTGGGTAGTGTCCTGCGCCGCGGTGCGCAGCGCACGGAGGTAGGACACATGCGTCACCAACTCGCGGCTGCGCAGACGGCGCACGGTGTCGCCCGTAGGCGTTTCAGTGATCGACATGACAACTACCTCCTATAGACCAGTCTATAAGAGCGGGTCGGCGGCTGCCAGGGTCAGCGAGCGTGGGCTGTCGCCAGCTCGCCCCAGTGCGTTGTGGCGCGTAGCGACAGCGCATCGCGTTTCATCGTCCACACCGGTCCTTTGCGGATGCCGGCGAGGCCGAGGCCGACCGCGGAGCGGCCGTGACGCTTCGTCGCGGCGTCGATGGTGGCGCCGATGCCCTTGGTGTCGAAGTCGTTGTCGAACACGTCCAGCAGGGCGTGGGAGCCCTTGGCGGAGAGGTTGGTGAGGATGACGCCGGCGCGGACGTAGCGGGCGCCCTCGCGCAGCCTGGGCACGAGGGTGCCGGTGGCGGCCTTGACGATGGTCACCGGGTCGTCGGTGGGGACGGGGAAGCCGGCCATGCCGCCGGCGGACTCGTAGGGCGCGTCGGCGTAGGGCGACGTCGACGCGAACACGCTCATCGTCTTGGTGACTGATCCCTGCGCTCGGAGGCGGTGCGCGGCGCGCTGCGCGTAGACGGAGAGCACCTGTTCCATGTCCGCGATCGTCGTCACGGGCGCGGAGAACGAGCGCGAGAAGATCAGCTGGTCACGGACCGTGCGAGCGGCCTCGAGCGGGATGCAGTCGATGCCGCGCAGCTCGTAGACGGATCGTTGCAGGACGACAGAGAACTTCTTGCGAATGAGGATCGGATCGGCGTCGCGGAGGTCCCGGATCGTGTAGATGTTCAGCTCCGCGAGGCGTTTCGCGGTGCGGCCGGCGACGCCCCACAGCTCGGTGACGTGCTGCGAGGCCATGAGGCTGTCCATCTGCTCGGGCGTGTACCAGTCGACATCGCACACTCCCCCGAGGCTCGGGGGCTTCTTCGCGCCGCCCTTGTTGACGAACTTCGCGAGGGTCTTGCTCGGCCCGAAGCCCACGCACACCGGCAAGCCGACGTTCTTCGCGACGGCCGCGCGCATTGCGCGGCCGATCTTCTCGCGCTCCGTCGCGTCGCCGTCGACGCCGACGAAGCTCTCATCGATCGAGTAGACCTCCTGCCACGCGGAGTACCGGCCCAGCAGCTCTACTGGTAGGGCCGAATGTCGCAGGGTGCACTATTCGTCGTGGGATTAGTTCAGTCAACACTGTATGATCAGTGCATGCTGACCATTGCTTCACGCCTCGACGTCATGAACAGGCTCGGCCGGGCCATGGCCGACCCGACGCGCTCCCGGATCCTGATGACGCTGCTCGACGGGCCGAGCTACCCGGCTGTGCTCTCGCGCGAGCTGGAACTTACCCGCTCGAACGTCTCGAACCATCTGACCTGCCTGCGCGACTGCGGCATCGTGGTCGCCGAGCCGGAGGGGCGGCAGACGCGTTACGAGATCGCCGACCCGCACCTCGCTGCGGCGCTGACCGCGCTGGTGGACGTGACGCTCGCTGTGGACGAGAACGCCCCGTGCGTCGACGCCGACTGCTCTGTGCCGGGCTGCTGCGGAGTCGGAGCCGGCGCATGAGTGATGTGACGAAGTCTCAGGTGGAAGGCGTCGAGCTGGACGATGACGATGACGACCACGACGGCCCCTGGTGGACCGATCGCGGGATAATGGTCCCGGTCTTCTCCGGCGTCGCTTTCCTGACCGGTCTCGTCCTGGAGTGGTCCGGGCTGGAGATCCCGGCACTGGTGGCGTTCTGGATCGGTCTGCTGCTGGGCGCGTCGACGTTCACCCCGGGCGCGATCCGGAAGCTGTTCAAGGGCAAGCTGAGCATCAGCCTCCTGATGACCATCAGCGCGATCGGTGCGGTGATCCTCGGCTACGTCGAGGAAGCCGCGGCGCTGGCGTTCCTGTACTCGATCGCCGAGGCACTGGAGGACAAGGCCATGGACCGGGCCCGCGGCGGGCTCCGGGCGCTGCTCAAGCTCGTCCCGGAGACCGCGACCATCCGCTACGACGGCGCATCGGTCGAGGTCGCCGCGAAGGACCTGACTGTCGGTCAGTTGATGCTGGTGCGGCCGGGCGAGCGGATCGCGACCGACGGGATCGTCCGCACGGGACGCTCCAGCCTGGACACCTCCGCGATCACGGGGGAGTCGATCCCGGTCGAGGTCGAGCCCGGCGACGCGGTCTCTGCTGGCGCGATCAACACGGCGGGTGCGTTGGAGGTCGAGACGACCGCGGCGGGCACCGACAACTCGCTGACCACGATCGTCGAGCTCGTGGAGCAGGCCCAGGCGGAGAAGGGCGACCGCGCCCGCCTCGCTGACCGCATCGCCCGGCCCCTGGTGCCCGGTGTGCTGGTCCTCGCCGTCCTGGTCGCCGTGATCGGCTCGCTGTTCGGCGACCCGGAGCTGTGGATCACCCGCGCTCTCGTCGTGCTCGTGGCGGCGTCGCCGTGCGCGCTGGCGATCTCCGTCCCGCTGACCGTGGTCGCCGCCATCGGGTCGGCGAGCAAGTTCGGCGTGATCATCAAGTCCGGTGCCGTGTTCGAGCGGTTCGGCGTGATCCGTCACGTCGCCGTCGATAAGACCGGCACGCTCACCCGCAACGAGCCCGCCGTCACCGCGGTGCTCACCGCCGACGGCGTGACCGAGGCGCAGGCGCTGGCCTGGGCCGCATCGTTGGAGCAGCACAGCACCCACCCCCTCGCCGCCGCGATCACCGCCGCAGCTCCCGATGCCCCTGCGGCCGAGGGCGTGACCGAGCAGGCCGGGCACGGCATCGAAGGCAAGCTCGACGGCGCGCGGATCACGGTCGGCAGCCCCCGCTGGCTGGACGCCGGGACGCTCGGCGACCAGGTCGCGGGCCTGGAGGAGCAGGGCATGACCGTCGTCATCGTGCACCGCGACGGCGTCCCGGTCGCCGCGATCGGCGTCCGCGACGAGCTGCGCCCGGAGGTCCCCGAGGTCGTCCGCACCCTCGCCGCGCAGGGCATCGGGGTGACCATGCTCACCGGCGACAACGCTCGCACCGCCCGCGCCCTGGCCGCGCAGGCCGGGATCGAGGACGTTCGCGCCGAGCTGCGCCCTGAGGACAAGGCCACTGCGATCGCCGAACTCGGTAAGAAGAACGGCTCGGTTGCGATGATCGGCGACGGTATCAACGACGCCCCCGCCCTTGCCGCGGCCGACATTGGCATCGCGATGGGCGCGACCGGCTCGGATGCCGCGATCGAGTCCGCAGACGTCGCGTTCACCGGCCACGACCTGCGGCTGCTGCCGCGCGCGTTCGATCACGCCCGCCGCGGACGGCACATCATCAACCAGAACATCATCCTGTCGCTGCTGATCATCACCGCCCTGCTCCCGCTCGCCCTCTTCGGCGTCCTCGGCCTCGCAGCCGTGGTGCTCGTGCACGAGATCGCCGAGGTCGTCGTGATCCTCAACGGTCTGCGCGCCGCCCGGACCCGGAAGACCATCGCGTGACCGTGCAGGACGTCGCCGCGACAGTCGGCGAAGACCGTACGGGCCCACGGCCGCAGGCGAGGAGAGCCCTTGGCTTCACCTTGGTCGTGGCCGTGCTCGCTGTGGTGCTCGACCAGGCCTCGAAGGCCCTCGCCGTGGCACAGCTGGCCCCGGGGGAACGGATCCCGCTGGTCGGGGACCTGTTCGGCCTGTCCCTGGTCTACAACCCCGGAGCCGCGTTCTCGCTCGGCTCCGGGGCCACCTGGATCATCACCCTCATCGGCGTACTCGCCTCCGCCGCGGTGGTCATCTTCGCCATTCGGCTGCGCGGTGCCCGCTGGGGCCTCGCGCTGGGGCTGGTCCTCGGCGGCGCGGTCGGCAACCTCATCGACCGAATCATGAACCCGCCCGCGTTCGGCCGCGGCCACGTCACCGACTTCCTCGCCTACGGCGACCTCTTCGTCGGGAACGTCGCCGACGTCTTCGTCGTGATTGGGGTCGGACTCGTCTGCCTGAACCTCCTCCTGCCGAACGCTCGCACGATGACCAACAGCGAGAGAACGGAAAGCGCCTCGTGAAAGTGGAATTGCTGCACATCGTCGACTGCCCCAACACGGACATCGCCGAAGCCAACGCACGCGCGGCGCTCGACGCTCTCGGGCTCGGGGGCGTCGCCGTCGAGCTGGTGACGATCCACACCGAGGCCGAAGCGGCAAGCCTCGGGTTCGGAGGATCGCCCACGCTCCTGGCCGACGGCGTCGACCTATTCCCGACATCTCCTGTACAGGCACTTGCGTGCCGCGTCTACACAACGGAGAACGGGTTCGCTGGGGCACCAACCACGTCCCAGATCGAACGGGCGATCCGAGCATTGCCCGAGCAGGCGTAACCGGCGGACACGATCATCACCTGGTCAACATGGAGCCCACCAAGCCGTGGTGCGAATACTGCCTCCCGAAATACTGCTCTCCACCGACAAACTTTGCGACAATCGAACACATATTCGATACTGGCGCAATGCGTGACGACGGTCCCCGCCGGCATCCCCAGCTCCTCGCCCGCGAGACGTCACCCGCTCACTGGGTGATGCTCAACGCTCGCGATCAGGTCGCCGGGACGATCGAGCTGCGCCGCACGGCTCCTCCCACAGATTCAACGTGTCCTGAAGATCAACGAGCTCGACGTCATCACCAACGACGTCGTCGAAGCCGCCCGCAGCACCCTCGTCATCGGCACCACCTAACCCGACACGGAACGCAGCGAAAACCGCGACACAGAGCGAAGCTGCTCACAGTCGAGGCGTCGATACTTGCCGTCCTCAAACCATCGTTTACGGACGCGCAACGGTTGCGGTGTGGGCGAGCTGTCGGAGTCGGCGGGCGACGGTCGTCTGGCTGATGCCCAACTGCCCGGCGATGGCCGCAAGGCTCAGCCCATCTGAGCGGAGCTGCGCGATATGCGCGACCTGCGCGGCAGTGAGGGCGGCTGATCGCTGGGGAGGCTCCTGCGGCTCGTCGTCAGGGTGGGCGGCGCCGCGCCATCGGCCCGCCCAGAAGCCTGCGAGCCGGTATGGCCCCACCTTGCCCGCATACGCCGCGCACTCGGCCAACACGGGGCAGGATCGGCAGAGCGGTGCAAGCTTGAAAGCCTCTGCGCGCGCCGTGCCGTCTCGGATGAATCGATCGTCACCGGCGCACGCGGGAGAGGCCGCACTGAGCGCATTCTGGAGCGTTGACCATTCGTCGGCGGCTCTCATGGCCGACGGGCCGGGTTCTGTGCTCACTCGCTCGGGACGTCTGGCGCGGCGAATCGCGAATCGAGGATGGCATCGCGGACCGGGCGCGAGTACCCGACGATCTCGCGCACGCCCTGGTTGGGTGTGCCCACGAGCACACGCACGTTCGACCCTTTGCGGAGGAACGCGAGGGAGAAATCGCCGTGTCGCCCTTCGGCGATGTCCCAGCCCGCGGGCACGCGGTGTTCTTGGTCCCCAAGGTGGATCACGCTTGCGCGATCATCGGTGACTGGCGCCGAGACAGAGGGTGCCACGAGAGCGAGGCCGCGGGTGTCGTCGTCGTGCTGGCGAGCATCGAGCTGTCGGGGAAGTGGGATGCGCATAGAGGTGTCCTCTTATTTCTGAAAGTGAGTGAGGCGGATGCGGTCTGCCAGCTCGCGATCCACGTCGAGCTGACGGATGCCCTGGGCGGTAGCGACGAAGACAAAGATGGCGCCGCGATAGAAGCAGTAGATGGCGTCGGGACCGGGCGCCAGCTCGACGCCTGCGGGCAGTCCGTGGCGCCGCCCGCCAAGGCGGAGCACGACCGAATCGCCGGTCAATCGGGGCGGGATCAGCTCGGCGTGATGACGGGCGAGTGCGCGCTGCTGCTGGAGCGGCCGGTAAGCCGTCCCGTCGGTGCCACCCAGACTCACCAGGTGACCTGGGAGTGCGGCGGGGCTGTGCGGTTGCACGCCGCTCGTCCGGTGTGGGCCGATCTTGCTTGCGCTGCGGCTGGCCATATTGGGTGTCCTGTCTCATCGTCGGGTGCCCCGGCCCTCGCGGCGGTCTGATCTTTGTCCGGATCTGTGCTTGTGCGAGGGCCGGGGGTTCTGGCTCCAGCCGGTCACGTGACCCGCGACGGAAGCGTGACCGGCTGGAGGGTTAGGGGTCCTCTCCCGGGCCGGTGCGTGAAGTGCCCTTCACGAGTGACCCGGGAGAGGGGTGCCCGTGCGGTCCCGTGGGCGACCAGACCCCCGCACGAGCGTCCAGCGCGGGCCGAGTAGCAGCGCGGGAAGTCATCGCGTTAGGGCGGCGGGGTGGCGCGAACGAGTCGGGCGAAGTCGGCGAGGGACACGAGCACGTAGGCATCGGCGATCGGGCGCTCTGCCCTCCACTGGAGCACCGCCGCGACGGATGTGCCGTTGATGTCGGCGGCTCGGCGCGCGGCGTCCAGATCGCCGCTGAGGCGGTGGCGCAGGCGGCTCGTCACGGCCAGGTGCACACCGGGGATCCCCTCAACGTCGGGCGCGAGCATGTCGTCCGCGAGGGCGTCGCTGAGCCGGGCATGGTGGCGCTTGGCACTCACGTCGAAACCCTCCGCACGGAGATAGCCCACCGTCAGCTCCCGCACGGCGTGGTGCACCGACGGGTTCGCGTTCCCGATCGCCGCGGGCATCATCGACCCCCAGCGCGGGCGGCGAGCCGGTCGGCCTGCTCTGCGGCGGCCTGGATGCTCGGATTTGGCGCGGCGTTCAGCGTCACGGACGTCACAGGCGCGTCACCGAAGCGACGCTGAACCTCAGCGAGCGCCGCTGCCCGCTCGTCGGCGGTCGGCTGAGCATGGGCGTCCGCGCGTGCACGCTCACGCGCGATTGACCACTCGGGGCTGCCCGGCGTCCAAGCCTCCATGCCCTCAGGCGCGGGGCCTGGGGCAAGGTACACGCGTCCCCAGCGCCGGAGCTGCGCCGCCTCATCGTGGACAGTCGCTGTCCAGCCCGGTTCACCGCGGCGGTTCACAGCGGCCGCAATCATCTGCTCATCGGCGGTGTACGTCTCGCCGCGCCGGGTAATGATTGCGGGCAGAGTCGACCACGGCTCGGAGCTACGGCCGATCGTGAGGCCGTCGGCGAGTGCGTGGAAGGTCTCGCCGGGTACGAGCACCCGCGGGGCGTCCTCCTCTGCGTTCGAGGGCGCCCCAGCCTGCTTGGCCCGCTGTGCGGCGAGTGCCTCGCGTGCCTGGCGGAGTCGGCGCTGGCCGGTCGTCTCGGTCGTGGTGTCGCTCATGCGTGTACCTCTTTCGTTTCCGGGATCTCGGGGCGAAGATTGGCCGCCAGATCGTGCAGTCCCTCTGCTTCCAGCTCATTGGCGACGAGCGCGGCCAGCTCTGGAGAGTGCTTCAGTGCGCGATCGACGGCACGAGCCACCTGTGCCTCTCGGGCACGGTCAGCGGCGACAGAACCGTGGTCGATCCTGAAACGGTCGGCGAGGCTATCCAGCGCCCGCGTCTCGGCGTCTCCCAGCCGCGCGCCCAGCCCGGCGTTACCGGACGCGTACGCGTTGCGTCGGGCGGCTCGGGCATCGTTCGCGATGTCGGCCAGGCGCTCCACCAGGGCGAGGGGTCGCGCGTCGGGCACGGTGACGACGGCCCGTTGCACGGTTGGGCGCAAGTGCCACTTCAGATGCCGATACAGCGCATCGCGAGAAACGCCGAATTGCTGCGATAGCTGCGATACGGATGCGCTCGCTACCAGAGCGTGGTCGATCTCGCCCAGCTCGGCGTGGGCGCACACAGTGCAACTCTTGCCATACGCGGTGTGCTCGGAGAGTGGCTGTCGAATGCCCATACCCATGATGTC
Organism: Microbacterium sp. T32; assembly: GCF_001619615.1. Taxonomy (GTDB): domain Bacteria; phylum Actinomycetota; class Actinomycetes; order Actinomycetales; family Microbacteriaceae; genus Microbacterium. Next base: position 429,498 of record NZ_LQQP01000012.1, on the reverse strand, counting down.
GGCACGGACAGCCAAAGCGTTGCGACGTCGGTCAATCGAGCGCCCCGGCTGCGACGAGCGCGTCGAAGTCTGGCACCGGACGGCACACGCCCGTCGTCGTCCACATACGTCGGCGGTAAGCGCCCGCCTCCAGCTCGTGGGCGAGGTGGAGCGCGTCAGCGTCCCCGGCCAGCACCGCCGTCCAGAGCTGAGAGGCGGTGTCATTGCCGTCGGGGTGAATGCCGCCCTTGTCGAGGTAGTGAGTCCATGCGTGCGCGGAGCGCGTACGGGCGATGTCCTGGCCATATGAGCTGGCAGGGATGCCCAATCGGTCAGCCTCTGCGAGGTAGCGGGATCGGAGGGTTAGCGCGAACGTGTCGAAATTTTCGGCGCTCAGCACGTTTCTAAAAACGGCCAAGTGATGGGCGTGCACGTGCCAGCCGTCGGCGCTGCGAGCTACCTCCACGGCCCGCGCAGTGCCGATGATGCCCTGGCGGGCGAGCCAGCCGCCGCGGGTCGTGGCTTGGATGACAGCGAGGAGGTCGGCCCACTGCTGCCGTACGCCCGCTGAGGGCGTTGTGGCGACCGTGGCGGTCCACGAGACCAGTGTGCCGGGCTGGTGCTTTACAGCGGCGTACAGCTCGCGGCGGAATCGGCCGGATCGGGCGCCTGAGCATCGGGCGCAGAGCGCCCCGCCGCACTTGTGCCCGGCTTGGCCGCATCGCTTGATAGAGCGGCGGAGGGAGTAGAGCTGCTGAGCCTGGGTTAGTGCGTGTCGGCGCGAATCAGTAGGTCCCGTGCGTATAGTTACGGCGTCTTTGATAGTGGACAGTGCACGCACCATGGCCAGGTACTCATCCAGGCGCCGATCGGTGCGTGCGTGAGCGGCACGTTGAGCACGTGAGATGGGCACCCGTCGGAGGGTGCGGTGAGCTGGGGCCGCGAGTACGCGTGACACCGGAGATTCCTTTCGCCGCCTGCGTCCTGCAAGACGTGGGCGGCTTTCCTTTGCGGTGCTGCCCTCGACGGCTGTTGTGTTCGGTTGTGACCCCGGCGCCGACTGTAGCCCTACTACGCACGCCTGTCTATTTCGTGTTTGTACGCGCTAACCAGGGGTTTCCCTGACGCGCGTGTATGCGCCCCCACCGTCGCGTCCATACCGTTCGCGCTACCCATACACGGCGCGCCGGAGAGCACAGGCTTGCCGAGCGGTTAGCCTCGCGCCATGGCAGTAACCGAGATGACCGCCGCAGGAGCGGCGATCGAGGCGGCGCGCCTCGGGCTGATCGGGACTATCGCGGTCGGCATTCTGGCAACCCTCGGAACGCTCGCCGGGACATTACTCGCGCCCTTCCTCATTCGCCGTGCTGAAATCAAGGCGGCGGACGCTCGTCGGCGGAGGGACGAGATTACGGCGATCATCCCTGACCTAATTCGGAAGGGAACCATCGGCGCACGCCCCTCCGCGAGCCTCAACGAGCTTGCAGACTCCGTTGAAGCGCACGCCCGCTTCGCGGTGCTGCTGCGTCCCGATGAGTGGCAGATGGCGATCATCGCGGAACAGGGCTTGCTCGCGCCCCAGATGAATAACACGGGGTTGAGCGCCGCGGGTCAGGTTGCCGTGCTGCTGCCCATGTGGGCGCGCGGGGAGATCACGTCAGCCCAGGCGGCCGCAATGTTCACCAACGAGACGGGCATCGCGATCGAGCGTCGCATCGCCCCAGATTGAGCGTGCCTTGGCCGTGCCTCAGTTCAAGGCACGAGAGGCCCTAGTCTGGAGCTGGCAGGCGTCGTTCGTTTCCAGAAATAGCGCGTGATTCCGGGGAGAATGGGTGTGGGCGGGTCAGTTCGGATAAGTCTTCCAAACTGATGGTGCGGGTTCGATTCCCGTCATCCCCTCCACAGGTCCGACAGACCGGGCCGCTCCGGCCGCCCTTTAGGCTCCGGCCATGGACTCAACGAAAGTCGCAATCGCGACGTGTGTGGGCTTTGGGCTCGGCGCGGCCGTGTGCTGGCTTCTCGTGGTGCTGATCGGGACGCGCCGATTTCGCCGCACCCGCTGGCTCGGAATGCGCACGGATGCCATCACGCACTCAGCCGAGACGTGGACCGTCGCGCACGAGGCCGCCCTCTCGTGGATATCTGCGGCTGCAGTCGCGGCATCCATCGCCTCGGTCCTCGGAGGGATCAGTTGGGCTCTCGGTGCCAGCATGCAGGCGGGTGAGGGGTCGGGCCTCGTCGGACTTGCCGTCGGTGGGATCGGTGTGACTGTCAGTTTGTGGGCCGCGGTCACCGTCGGTAACCGGGCCGCCAAGGAGATCGTGAGGCGGGAAGAAGCGGGATGAGGGCGTAGCCGAGTAGCCGCCAGCGCCACGCGGGCCGGTCTGGGGGCGTCGTCAGGCCTCCCCCAGCACCGCCACGAACGACTTCGGCAGGACGACGTTCTCCCCCGCTCCCGCGAAGAAGCCGGCAACCTGCTCGGGCCGATACCCGGCGATGCCGCAGCCGACCTCGGTCACGAGGAACCGCAGCTCCGGGTGCTCCGCAGCGAACGCGAGGAACCGTCGAGCCTGCTCCTCGAACACGGCCGGCCCCGACATCGTGTCGATGCCGTAGGACTGGCCCTGGAGCCCCTCGGACTGGCCCCACACGGCACCGAAGCGGTCGAGGGCGAAACGGGCGGCGCCACCGCCGTGGGCGCCGGACCCGTTCGATCCGAAGACAAAGACCTCGCCGGGTTCGAGCTTGTCGATGTGCATGCCGCCAGGCTACGCCGGGCACCGCCGCACCGGTCGATGGGTGTGACCGCGTACCCTCGATCCGATGATCGCGTGGGCGAACCGCTGGCAGATCGCGCTGTACCTCGCGGGGATGCTCGTGGGCGGCGCGATCGGGCTCGCTGTTCCCGGAAGCGCCGCGGTCCTCGAGACTCTCGTCACTCCGGCGCTGATCCTTTTGCTCTTCGCCACGTTCCTCGCGGTGCCCTTCGCCGAGCTCGGTCGGGCGCTACGCGACCTGCGGTTCCTCGTGGCCGTCCTGATTCTGAACTTCGTCTTCGTTCCCGTGCTCGTGTTCGGCCTGTCGCGCTTCATCGCCCACGATCGCGCGCTCCTGGTCGGTGTGCTCCTCGTGCTCCTCACCCCGTGCATCGACTACGTCGTGGTGTTCACGCGGCTCGCCGGGGGCTCGGCATCCCGTCTCCTCGCCGTGTCACCGGTGCTGATGCTCGCTCAACTCGCGCTGCTCCCGGTGTTCCTCGCGGTGATGGCGGGCCCGGATCTCCTGGACTCGATCGACATCGCCCCGTTCCTCGGAGCGTTCCTCCTCTTCATCGTTCTGCCCCTGGGGTCGGCCGCGGTGACTCAGGCGCTGGGACGACGCGTGCGCTCTGCCCGAGCCGTCGAGCGGACGATGGATGCCGGCATGGTGCCGCTCCTCGCGCTCACCCTCGCCGTGATCGTCGGCGCACAGATCGACGTGGTGCGTGCGCACGCGGCCGAGCTCCTCGGGGTCGTACCGATCTACGTCGCGTTCCTCTTGGTCGCGCCCGTGCTCGGCATCCTGGTCGCCCGGATGTTCCGCCAGGACGTCCCGACCGCCCGAGCGACGGTGTTCTCGGGCTCGACGCGGAACTCCCTCGTCGTGCTGCCGCTCGCGCTCGCCCTCCCCGAACCTCTGGCTCTGGCGTCCGCTGCCGTGGTCACGCAGACGCTCGTCGAGCTCATGGGAATGGTCGCGCTGGTGAGACTGGTGCCGCGGATCCTTCCCGCACGGACATGAGGAGGCGCTCTCACCTCCGCCTCATGAAACGGACATCTCCGCGAGATATCGCTGGGTTATCGTGACCGCCGACGAAAGGGGCTTCGTGGCGGAATCATCGAAGGCGAGGCGAATCGTGGTCATCACCGTTGTGGTCGCTCTCGTGGCGATCTCCGCCACGGCCGTTCTTCTTCTGCTGCGGACAGGACCGGCGCCGTTGTCCGTGATCAACCCCTCGCTGCTGTTCGCGTCGACATCCGACGTCAAGATCGTGCTCGGAAACTCTCACGGGCAGGTCGACTGGACGCTGCGCTCGCGCTCCGGTGAGCCGATCGCCAGCGGTCAGAATCCCGGCGGCGCGAACGCCACGATCGAGCCGCCCGTTCCGTCGAACGGGTTCTACGTCGTCGATCTCTCGGACGAGCGCGACCAGCTGAGCGTCAACGTCCTGGTGAGTCCGACTCCGGCGGCCGTCGATCGCTTCTACGCCGTCGCGACGCACTGGGGGAAATCATCCTTTGCCGCGAGTACGTGGCCGCTCGACAAGACCGTTCCCCTGATCCGGGGGCTCGGGTTCCAGGAGGTGCGGGACGAAACCTCGTGGATGAGCGTGGAATCGACCCGCGGCACTTTCTCCCTGCCGCCTCACGCGCAGGATCTGCAGACGGCCGCCCAGGACAACGGCCTGAAGATGCTCTTCGTCGCGGGGTACGGAAACCCCGTCGCCTACCCCGAGGACATGAAGGAGAACCTGTCCCCGCCGACGACGCCCGAAGGCCAGCAGGGATACGTCGACTACATCAACACGGTTCTGGATGCCAATCCGCACATCGACAAGGTGGAGGTCTGGAACGAGTTCAATCGGAAGGCCCGCAACACCAGCGACTGTCAGAGCGGCGAGTGCTACGCGCAGCTCGTCAAGGTCGTCTCCCAGGGCGTGAAGGCCGGCACCCGCAGGTGAAGATCGTCGCGGGCAACACGTCGGGCACCCCGCTCGCGTGGTTCAGCGACTTCATCGATGCGGGCGGTCTGCGGTATTCCGACATGCTCTCGACCCACGGCTACGCGCGGGACCTGGATCAGACGATCGCCAACGTGACCGCTTTGGACTCCCTCGTCCGCAGCGCGAACCGGGGCGTCTCCAAGCCGATCATCGTCAGTGAGATCGGCGTCTCCAACACCACCTCGACCGCGGCCACGGGGAACATCGCCCGCGTGCCGGCCGAGGATCAGTCGGCGGGCGCGCTCGTGAAGATCTTCGTCGGACTCCGCGCTCTCCCGTCGGTCGCCCAGACGGTCTGGTACGACGGTGTCGACGACGGCACGCGGCAGGACGAGACCGAGGACAACTTCGGTCTCTACCGACAACCGACCGATACCGTGAACGCCTTCCAGCCCAAGCAGAGCGCGGCGGCCGCGGGGTACCTGCTGAACCAGTTGAGCGGGTACACGTTCCAAACCCGCCAGTCGCTCGGTCCGGACGTGTGGATGTACACGTTCCGTGATTCGAGCGGCGCGCAGCGCCGCGTCCTGTGGCGGGACGCCCCCTACGCGGATTCGACCACCGGCCCGACGACCGTGACGGTGAAGACTCGCGCGGGCTATCGCACGTCCGCGTCGTCGATCACGGGAGAGACGCTGGTGCCGAATCTGGAGCCGGGCTCGGCGAAGATCTCGGTCGGCACCGAACCGATCTACCTCGACGAGGTCCCCGCGGGCTCCTGACGGGAATCGTCACCGTGATGGATCGCCCCGGAGTGCTGCTCCGAGCGTTCGAGGTACGTTCGCGCGTTGCGGAGGATCCCCTCCCGCTCCTCCGGCGTCAGGGCCCGGCGCACCTTCGCGGGAACGCCCGCGACGAGGGAGCCCTCCGGAAGCACCGTGCCCTCGAGCACCACCGCTCCCCCGGCGACGAGGCATCCGGGTCCGATCTGCGCGCCCGACAGCACGACGCTGCCCATGCCGATCAGCGAACCGTCGCCGACCGTGCACCCGTGCACCACGGCATTGTGCCCCACCGAGACGTCGGCGCCGATCGTGACCGGACGGCCCCTGTCGACGTGCACCGAGACGTTGTCCTGCAGGTTGCTGCGCGGTCCCAGCACGATCGCGGCGCTGTCGCCCCGGACGACGGCGTTGTACCAGACGCTGGACCCCTCGCTCAGGGTGACCGCTCCGATCACGCGAGCCCCGGATGCCAGGAACGCCGTCTCGTGCACCTCCGGCGTCGCATCGGGGAGGGCGAGGACCGTGGCATCCGGTGAGATCGTCATGGGGCGAGACTATCGCGCGGGATGCTTCGGACTGAGGTGAGGATTGCCTTCCTACCAGGGATTTAGCCGAGCCTCATCTTGCTTGCGGAATGTTCCGGCGTGAGTAGCGTTGCTGTCATCACGACTTCGGTACAACACTCAGGAGATCTCATGAGCACCGTTCAGACGCCCGCCGCCACCACCGTCGACTCGACCATGGCCTCCAGCACCGCGCAGTTCCTCTCGCCCATCGTCCTCGGTCTCGAGGCCCTCGTCGTCAACGGCAAGCAGGCCCACTGGCACGTCCGTGGCGCGAACTTCATCGGCGTGCACGAACTGCTCGACACCGTCGTCGCCCACGCTCAGGACTGGGCCGACCTCGCCGCCGAGCGCATCGTCGCTCTCGGCCTCCCGATCGACTCGCGCCTCTCGACCGTCGCCGCGAAGGCGAAGGAGACCGCGGTTCCCGCCGGCTTCGCGCAGTCCGACGTCGTCATCCGGGCCGTGATCGCCGACATCGACGCCGTGCTCGTCGACATCCAGACCGCCATCGACGGCCTCGACGAGACCGACCTGTCGAGCCAGGACGTCGCGATCGAGATCAAGCGCGGCCTCGACAAGGACCGCTGGTTCCTTTTCGCGCACCTCGCGGCCTGAGGTCTCTTCCGGAGGGGGCAACGCTTCGGCGTCGCCCCCTTCGTCGTCGCGTGAGGGGTCAGTTTCTGTCGCTTTGGGAGCCCGGAAGCGACAGAAATTGACCCCTCACGCGCGATGGCGCTGGGCACGGCGCGGACGCGCAGGGTTTCAGGACATGTGGGTGACGCGGCCGGCGAGCAGCGTCGTCCGCACGGGCATCGCGCGCAGGGCGCGCTCGTCGGCGGTGCGCGGATCGGCATCCACGATCACGAGGTCCGCGCGGGCGCCCGGTGCGATCTCGGCCGGGGCCGTCGAACCTCCGGCGGTGGATGCCGCGATCGCGGTGTCGATGTCGACCCGCTGGTGCGGCTGCCACGCGTCACGGCCATCGCGGGTGCGAAACACCGCGGACGCGATCGCGGCCCACGGGTCGAGCGGCGCCACGGGAGCGTCGGACCCGAAGCGGAGGTTCGCGCCGCTGTCGGCCAGGGCCCGCAGCGGGTAGGGCTGCGCGGACTGCTCGGCCCAGATGGCATCCGTCATGTCGCGATCGTCGAGCGCGTGCTCGGGCTGCACGCTCGCGGAGACCCCCAGCCGCGCGAACCGGGGGATGTCGGCGTGCGCGACGAGTTGTGCGTGCTCGATCGTGCCGACCGCACCGGTGAGGGCGTAGGCGTCGAGGGCGTGAGCGTTCGCGACGTCGCCGATCGCGTGGATCGCGCATTCGAGACCCGCCGCGGTCGCCCGCGTCATGAGGTCGACGAGGTCGTCCGGGGGGATGGTCAGCAACCCGTGGTTGTCGACCTCGCCCGGGTAGTGATGTGCGCACGCGGCGGTGCGCGTGCCGAGCGAGCCGTCCGTGATGGCCTTCAGCGGACCCACCCGCACGAAACCGTCGCGCGAACCGCGAACGGGCTCCCCCGTCCGCAGGCCCTCGGCAATCGCGCGGTCCAGGTCCTGCGGGTACGTGCCGTACGACACCCGCAGCGTGTCGAAACCGCGGGCGGCGCGCCGCTGCCACGGCCCGTCGTTCCACGTCATGTCGAGGTCGACAAGGCCGACGAGCCCGCGTGCCGCGGCGGCGTGGGCCATCCGTTCGACGGCGCGATCCCCCATCTCCGGGTCGACCGCGTTCAGCCGCCGCGAGATCTCGAACGCGTCCTCTTCGCGCAGAACACCGGATGCCGGCGACTCGAAGCCCTCGCGACGGAAGGCGGCGGAGTTCATCCAGACGCTGTGCACATCGGCGTTGACGAGGTAGGTCGGGACCTCGCCGGTCGTGGCATCCAGGAGCTCGAGCGTCGGCTCGTCGGGCCAGAGTCCGTCGCGGAAGCCGACGCCGATACGACGGTCGTCGTCGCCCGTCGGGATGGCGGACATCATCGCGGCGGCTTCGCGCGCCGACCCGGCGCCGCCGAGCGCGACGCGATCGGCCGTGAGGGCCCACTGCACGACGTGCACGTGGTGGTCCCACAGCCCGGGGAGCAGCCACCCGCCGTCGCCGTCGACGACCACGCCGCGCGGACGCAGGTTGCCCGTCGGTGCGATGTCGACGATGCGGCCGCCCGAGAGGACGAGGTCGACGGGCTCGTCGGGCGTCGGGAGGAACTCCCGACCGGGGCCGGCGACCCGGACGGCGCGCACGAACGCCGCGGTCTCGCCGATCATGCGCGTCCCGCCCGACGGCGCGCGTCGGCGGCGCGCTGCATCTCGGCGGCGAGAGCCGGGTTGGCGTCGGGTCCGTCCGCGAGACCCTCGATGATCGTGTCGACGACCTCGGCCGGACGGTTCTGGCTCAGCTTTCGCTTGCCCACCACGCGGCTCGGGGTCAGCCGGAAACCGACGGTTCCCGCCGCCAGCCGGTCGACGAACGCGGCGTCGTTCGGCGCGCGGTACAGGCCGCGACCGTCCTCGCCCTCGAAACGCTCCACCAGTCGGTCGAGCACGCGCAGGTTCTCCTCGGGCGTGAGGATCTCCGGGATGCCACTGAGGTGCGCGGACACGAAGTTCCAGGTCGGCACCGCGGGGCCGTCGCCGTACCAGCGCGGCGTGATGTATCCGTGCGGTCCCTGCACGACGACGAGCAGCTCGCGTTTACCGAGATCGAGGATCGCGTCGTCGGGCTTGCCGACGTGCCCCACGATCGTGAGGTCGTCACGGTCGTCGTCGAGCAGGACGGCGTAGTGGGAGGCCACCAGGCCGTCCGCTCCCGCTGAGACCAGCGTGACCCACGGGTGATGCTCGATGAGGCGCCGGATCTCTCCGACGTCGGTCATCGCGAAACTGGGATTCTGCCGCACCGGATCAGCCTAGATCGCTCACGCCTGGCACCTCGGGCACCAGTACAGCTTGCGCCCCGCCGCTTCTTCGACGAGCACCGTCGTACCGCACACCCGGCACGGCAGACCGGCGCGGTGGTACACCCAGTGGCGGTCGTCGCGATGGGCCATCGCGCGTCGGTACGCCTCGGAATCGAGGTCGTCCATCGTCATCATCTGCCCGGTCTCGACGCCGATCGCGAGCAGCCCCACCCAGTCGCGCCACATCGCGCGGACCGTCTCCCCCGGCACGTCACGACCCGGTGTGTGCGGGTTCTGCCGCGCGCGGAAGAGGATCTCAGCCCGGTAGACGTTGCCGATGCCGCTGACGACCGCCTGGTCCATGAGCAGCAGCCCGATCGCGGTGGGCTTGCGCCGCACGGTCGCGACGAAGCGCTCCTCGCCCTCGGCGACATCGTCGACGAGCGGGTCGGGGCCGAGCTTGGCGATCGTCGCCGCGACCTCGTCGGGCGTCTGCAGCGCGCACGCGGTCGGCCCGCGCAGGTCGGCGCACGTGGTCTCGGTCAGCAGGCGCAGCCGCACCGCACCGACGACGGGCGGCGGCCACTCGGTCTGCTCCTCGAGCCCGGTCGTCTGCTCCGACATGCGTACGCGAGCGCGCCGCGGAGCGCCGATCGAGCTGAGGGAGTTCTCGCCGGCGGCATCCAGGATCGGCTCGTCGAGAACCGTCCCGCGCTGGTTCGTGTGCCCCATGCGTCCGTTGGCCGAGGCGATGGTCGCGTCGATCGCGACCTCGCCCGCGAAGTCCCACGCGCCGTACATGCCGAGGTGCACCCGCAGCCACACGTCGGGATCGAACCGCAGGAACATCTGCTTACCGACGGCGCGCACCTCGAGCGCCTCGCGCCCGTCGATCACCGCGGCGCCCTCGGCGAACCGGCCCTGGGGACTGGATGCCGCGACCGTGCGGCCCACGATGTTGCGGTCGAACTGCCGGGCGATGCGGTGGACGGAATGCCCTTCGGGCATCAGCCTGCCTCGGGGTCGAACGAGTCGCTCGCGTCGAGCACGTCGGGCTGCGCCACGTTCTCGCGCGGGTCGGGCAGGAGGACACCGTCCTGTTCGTAGGCGGCGAGCTGCGCGATGCGGCGGGCGTGGCGCTCTTCGCCGGAGAACGGCGTCGCGATGAAGCGGTCGATGAACGACGCGGCCTCTTCGAACGTGTGCTGACGAGCGCCGATGGCGATCACGTTCGCGTCGTTGTGCTGGCGGGCGAGTTCGGCGGTCGGGATGTTCCAGACGAGGGCGGCACGCACCCCGAGGACCTTGTTCGCCGCGATCTGCTCGCCGTTGCCCGAGCCGCCGAAGACGACGCCGAGCGTCTCGATGCCGTCGGCCTGGTCGCGCACGACGGCCTGGGCGGCGCGGATGCAGAAAGCCGGGTAGTCGTCGAGCGGGTCGTACTCGATGGGGCCGTGATCGACGACCTCGTGACCCTGCGAGGCGAGGTGGTGCTGGAGCTGGGTGGAGAACTCGAGACCGGCGTGATCGGTGCCGATGTGAATGCGCATGCGCCCATCCTAGGGACGGCCACCGACACCGCGGGCGCGAACGACGACGCCGCCCGCCCCGGCGAGGGACGAGCGGCGTCGTGGTGTCTCAGGGGCGCAGGCCCGCGGCGACGGGCTTGAATCCCGCGCGCACGTTCTCGCAGCAACCGGGGCGGCACACGTCGTACCAGGGACCGAGGTCGGTCAAGTGCGGACGTTCCGCCTTCGGTGTGCCCTTGAGGCGCTCCTCGACGAGATCGACGAGACCGGCGACGTACGCGGGATCGATGCCCGGCGTGGGCGTGCGGACGGCGCGGATGCCGGCTTCCTCCACCGCCTCCATGGCCTCGGTGTCGAGGTCCCACAGGACCTCCATGTGGTCGCTCACGAATCCGAGCGGCACGATCACGACGGCCTCGGCGCCGCGGCCGGGGAGTTCGGCGATCACGTCGTTCACGTCGGGCTCGAGCCACGGCTGCGACGCGGGGCCGGAGCGCGACTGATACACGAGCTCCCACTCGACGTCGGCGACGGCCGCGGCGACCTCGGCCATGACGAACGCGGCGACGGCCTTGTGCTGCGCCTCGTACGCGCCGCCCTCGCCGAAGTCGACGTCGCGAGGGCCGGAACGCTCCGCGTCGGCGGTCGGGATGGAGTGGGTGGAGAAGAGCACGCGGATCTTCTCGGGCGCGATGCCGTCCGCGACGTACGTCGACACGGCATCCTTCACGCCCTCGACGAAGGTCGAGACGAACCCGGGGTGGTCGAAGAACTGCCGCACCTTGTCGATGGTGACGGTCTCGCCGAGGCCGGTCGCCTCGAGCACGCGGGCGTAGTCTTCGCGGTACTGACGGCAGCTGGAGAACGAGCTGTAGGCGCTCGTCGCGATCGCGAGCAGCGTGGTGTCACCGGCCTCGGCGGCCTCGGTGACGGCCTCCTCCAGGTACGGCGACCAGTTGCGGTTGCCCCAGTACACGGGGAGGTTCAGGCCGCGGCGCGCGATCTCGGCCTCGAGCGCCGCCTTCAGCTGACGGTTGTGCTCGTTGATCGGGCTGACGCCGCCGAAGTGACGGTAGTGGTGGGCGACCTCCTCGAGGCGCTCGTCGGGGATGCCGCGCCCGCGCGTGACGTTGCGGAGGAACGGGATGACGTCGTCCTGGCCCTCCGGCCCGCCGAAGCCGGCGAGGAGGATCGCGTCGTAGGCCACCGGGGTCTCGACCCACTTGGGTCCGGATGCCGCGGCGGGAGACGCGTAAAGGACGGTCTCGGGGGTGGTGTCCGTGTCGGTCGTGCTCACCCCGACATCCTCCCACCTGAGCGATCAGCCCGGCCGTGGGGTATCTCGACACTAGGCTTATACGGTTGTCGTCGGCGCCAGCAGTGCCATCCGCGACGATCCACCCACATCCTCGGGAGAACGCCAGTGCCAGGAGAGAACCTCACCCGCATCGAAGCGCAGGAGCGCCGCGCGATCGTCGACACGCACGACTACGACGTGCGCCTCGACCTCACCCGCGGCGACGAGGTCTTCGGTTCCGTGACGACCGTCCGCTTCGCCGCCACCGAGGGGGCGTCGACCTTCATCGACCTCATCGCGCGCACGGTCAACGCCGTGACGCTCAACGGACGGACCCTCGACCCCGCCGAGGTCTTCGCCGACTCGCGCATCGCGCTCGACGGACTGGCGGCGGAGAACGAGCTCGTCGTCGACGCCGACTGCGAGTACACCAACACCGGTGAGGGTCTGCACCGCTTCGTCGACCCCGTCGACGGCGAGGTCTACCTCTACACGCAGTTCGAGGTCCCGGATTCGCGCCGCGTCTTCACGGTGTTCGAGCAGCCCGACCTCAAGGCCGCGTTCACTTTCACCGTGACGGCCCCGGCGGCGTGGAAGGTCGTCTCCAACTCCCCCACGCCCGAACCGCGCGAGGTGGGCGACGGCGTGGCCGAGTGGGCGTTCCCGGCCACGCCCCGCATCTCGTCGTATATCACGGCCCTCATCGCCGGCCCGTACGAGTCGACGTTCTCCGAGCTGACGAGCGCCGACGGCCGCGTCATCCCGCTCGGCGTGTACGCCCGCAAGAGCCTGTGGCAGTACCTGGATGCCGATTACGTCTTCGACAAGACGCGTCAGGGCTTCGCGTACTTCGAGGAGAAGTTCGGCTTCCCCTACCCCTTCGCCAAGTACGACCAGCTCTTCGTGCCCGAGTTCAACGCGGGCGCGATGGAGAACGCGGGAGCCGTGACGTTCACCGAGACGTACGTCTTCCGCAGCAAGGTCACGGATGCCGTGAAGGAACGTCGCGTCGTGACGATCCTCCACGAGCTCGCGCACATGTGGTTCGGCGACCTCGTGACCATGAAGTGGTGGAACGACCTGTGGCTCAACGAGTCGTTCGCCGAGTGGGCCTCGACGATCGCGACCGCCGAGGCCACCGAGTGGGAGGCCGCCTGGACGACCTTCAACGCGATGGAGAAGACCTGGGCGTACCGCCAGGACCAGCTCCCCTCGACCCACCCGGTCGTCGCGGAGATCAACGACCTCGAGGACGTGCAGGTCAACTTCGACGGCATCACGTACGCCAAGGGCGGCTCGGTCCTCAAGCAGCTCGCCGCGTGGGTGGGCATCGAGCAGTTCTTCGCCGGCGTCGGCGCCTATTTCCAGAAGCACCAGTGGTCGAACACCGAGGTGGGCGACCTGCTCGCCGAGCTCGAGACCACGAGTGGCCGCGACCTGGGCGACTGGGCCAAGAAGTGGCTCGAGACCGCGGGCGTGAACACGCTCTCGCCGCTCATCGAGCAGGACGACCACGGGTCGCTCACGCGTTTCGCGATCGTGCAGACCGCGCCGTCGGACTACCCCACGATCCGTCCGCACCGCCTCGGCGTCGGCTTCTACTCGCTCGACAAGTCCGGCCGCCTCGAGCGCGTGCACCGCATCGAGCTCGACGTCGACGGCGACCGCACCGAGGTGCCGCAGCTGCGTGGCATCCGTCGTCCGGATCTCGTGCTGCTCAACGACGACGACCTCGCGTACGCGAAGATCCGCCTCGACGAGCGTTCGCTCGCCACCGCCATCGCGCACCTCAAGGACATCGCCGACCCGCTGGCGCGCTCGCTCGTCTGGGGTGCGGCGTGGGACCAGACCCGGGATGCCGAGGCCTCGGCGACCGACTACATCGACCTGGTGCTGCGGAACATCGGTTCCGAGACCGAGTCGACGACCGTCCGCACGACTCTCGCACAGCTCCAGCTCGCGGCCAACAGCTACGTCGCTCCGGCGACCCGCGCGGCCGCGCGCGAGCGCGTCGCGGACGGTCTGTGGGAGCTCGCCCAGGCGGCCGAGGCCGGCAGCGACAGCCAGTTGCAGTTCGTCACGGCGTTCGCCTCGGCCGCCGCGACCCCCGCGCACGTCGAGACCGTCCGGGCGCTGCGCGACGGCGAGACGGTGCTCGACGGACTCGAGATCGACACCGACCTGTCGTGGCAGCTGCTCGTGGCCCTCGCCGCCGGCGGCGCGGTCACCGCGGCCGACATCGACGCGGCCCGCGAGGCCGACAACACGGCGAAGGGCGGGGAGTTCGCGGCACAGGCCAAGGCCGCGCTGCCGACCGTCGAGGCGAAGCAGGAGGCGTGGAGCTCGCTCATCGACCGCGCCGACGCGCCCAACACGATCGTGCGCTCGGCGGCGCTCGGGTTCACGCACCCGGCGACGGTCGACGTCCTCGCGGAGTTCGTCGGACCGTACTTCGACATGCTGCTCCCCATCTGGGAGAGCCGCAGCTACCAGATCGCGCAGTACCTGATCGTGGGGCTCTACCCGGCAGCTCTCGCGAACACGCAGCTGCGGGATGCCACCCGCGCGTGGCTCTCCGCGCACAAGGACGCGGCCCCCGCGCTCCGTCGCCTGGTGAGCGAGAACCTCGCCGGTGTCGAGCGCGCACTCGCGGTGCAGGAGCGCGACGCGCAGTAACGCCCACGCCCTCCACGTACGCCCTCTCCCGCTCCGGTGGGAGGGGGCGTACGTCTGGAGATGTACACGGATCACTCCCCCGGCGGACGCGCGGGGCGGGGTGCGCTTCCTAGCGTGGAAGCATGATCGTCGCAGAGCACCTCACCAAGAGATACGGCACGCGCACCGCGGTGTCCGACGTCTCGTTCACCGTCCCGCCGGGCCGTGTCACGGGCTTCCTCGGCCCCAACGGCGCCGGCAAGTCCACGACGATGCGCATGATCGTCGGCCTCGACCGCCCGACGTCGGGCAGCGTCACCGTCAACGGAACCCCCTACGACCGTCTCCGCGCCCCGCTCACCGAGGTGGGCGTGCTCCTGGATGCCAAGGCCGTGCACACCGGCCGAAGCGCGCGGAACCATCTCCGCGTCATGGCGGCGACGCACGGTATCGGCCGACGCCGTGTCGACGAGGTCATCGAACTCGCAGGCATCGCCTCCGTCGCGGACAAGCGCGCCGGTGGCTTCTCGCTCGGCATGGGCCAGCGGCTCGGGATCGCGGCCGCGCTCCTCGGCGACCCGCACACGCTCATCCTCGACGAGCCGGTGAACGGTCTCGACCCTGAGGGCGTGCGCTGGGTGCGCGAGTTCGTCCGGCACATCGCGGCCGAAGGGCGCACGGTGCTGCTGTCGAGCCACCTCATGAGCGAGATGGCGCAGACCGCCGACCACGTCATCGTGCTCGGTCGGGGCTCGGTGCTCGCCGACGCGCCGCTCCCCGACCTCGTGCGCTCGTGGACGACCGAGGCCGTGTTCGTCCGCTCCCCCGAGCTCTCCCGCCTCGTCGAGGTGATGAGCGACGCCGGCGCGACGGCGACCCTCGTGGAGACGGGCCTCGCGAGTCTCCGCGGGGTCTCCGCGGCCGAGATCGGTGATGTCGCCGCGCGCCATGGCATCCCTCTCCACGAACTGACCCCGCGCAGCGGCTCGCTCGAGGACGCCTACCTCGCGCTCACTGAAGACGCGATCGAGTACAAGACGAAGGAACTCGCATGACCGCCCTCACCGCGCCCCGGCGCACGACCTTCACGGAGACCTCGGTCGGACCGACCTTCCTCCGGACTCTCCGCAGCGAGCTGCTGAAGCTGACGACACTCCGCTCGACGTGGTGGTCGCTCGCGATCGCGGCCGTTCTCTCGGTGGGCATCTCGTGGCTCTACGTGTCGGCCTCGGACGGCGGGTACGCGATCTCCGGCGTCGTCGCGTCGGCCCAGTTCACGATGCTCGTGGCCGGCATCCTGGGCGCGATCGCCGTCACCGGCGAGTACGCCACCGGAATGATCCGCTCGACCCTGACCGCGACCCCTCGGCGCGCGCAGGTCGTTCTGGCGAAGAGCCTCGCCGTCGCGCTCGTCGTGGGCGCCGCGACCGCCGTCAGCTACCTCGTCTGCCTCGCCGTGACGGTGCCGATCTCGACCGCCGCCATCTCGTGGTCCGACCCGGCTCAGGCGCTGCTCCCGCTGCTCTTCGGCGTCGTCTCGATGATCGCCTACGCGCTCATCGGCATGGGCTTCGGTCTTCTCATCCGCAACGGCGCCGGGGCGATCGCCGCGACCGTCGGGGTGCTCTTCGTGGCGCCGATCGCCTTCACCCTCTTCGCACTCGGCGGTCCGTCGTGGCAGTGGGTCGTCGACCTCGGCCGCTACCTGCCGGTCGCCGCCGGCGGCGACCTGACCGCGATTCCGACGGGCGACGTGCTCGTGCCCGCGCTCACGCTCGCCGCGTGGGTGGTGGTGCTCGTGGGCGCCGGGATCGTCGTGCTGCGCCGCCGCGACGCCTGACCCCCAGGAGAATGACGGATGCCTCGATGCCCAGGCGGCACCGAGGCATCCGTCGTTAGCATGAAGGGGATGACCGTTCTCGCCAGCGCTCCCGATCCCACGCCGACTCCGACGCCTCCTGTCGATCTGAAATCGCTCACCGACCCGTCCGCGTGGGCGTGGATCGGTGAGCAACTGCTCGGCTTCGGCGGTGTGATCCTGCGGATCCTCGGGATCATCGTGGGTGTCGTCGTCGCGGCGTGGATCCTGCGCGTGATCATCCGCCGGGTCGTCGACCGCATCGTGAACGGGGCGAAGAAGAACGCCCGCGTCGACGACACGCAGGCGCTGGACCGGTCGCCGCTCGCGGCGGTCCGGCTCGTGCAGCGCACGCGCACCCTCGGCACGATCCTGCAGAACATCGTCAACGTCGTGCTCGTGATCGTCGCGCTCGTGTGGATCGCCGGGATCGTCGCCCCGAACGCCCTGGCATCCCTCACCTTGCTGACGGCCGCGGTCGGTGCCGGACTCGGCTTCGGTGCGCAGAACATCGTCAAGGACGTGCTGAACGGCATCTTCATCGTGGCGGAGGATCAGATCGGGATCGGCGACGTCGTCGACCTGGGTCTTGCCACCGGCATCGTGGAGTTCGTGAGCGTCCGCATCACGCACGTCCGCGACGTCAACGGCACGCTCTGGTACGTCCGCAACGGCGAGATCACGCGCATCGGCAACATGTCCCAGGGATGGGCCCGGGTCATCATCGACCTGGCCGTGCCGGTGGATGCCGACATCGACGAGGTCGAGAAGGCCATGCTCGGCGCCGCGAAGGCCCTGGCCAAGGAGCAGAAGTGGCGTTCGCGCATCATCGAGCAGCCCGAGATCTGGGGCCTCGAGTCGATCAGCGGCGACGCCCTCGTCATCCGCCTCGTCATGAAGACGCGGTCCAGTTCGAAGGATGACGTCGCGCGCGAGCTGCGCGTGCGGCTGAAGCGCGCGATGGACGATCTCGGGCTGACGCTCCCGCAGCTCAACTCGATCATTCTGACCGGGGCCGAGGGAGCGCAGAGCGTGCGCGGAGCGCACCCGCCGAAGACGAAGCCCACACCGGTGGCCACCGCGCCCGAGCGCCCCGTTTGGCGTCCGCGACGGAAGAAGCTCGCGGTCTCCGACACGGTGTTGGACGCGGATGCCGTTGCGGCCGAGATCGCGGCGGAGAAGGCCCGGCCGAAGAAGACCAAGGCGGCCGAGCCTCCGGTCGACGCCGTGAAGAAGCCTGCTGCCGCGTCCGAGGACGGCGACGCCGTGAAGAAGCCCACTCCGCCGGCGACGCCCGCGCCGTCCGCCGAGGGCGACGTCACGCAGAAGCCCACTCCCCCCGCGGTGCGGGCCGACGATGACGGAGCATCCGCGTGAGCGAGCCGATCAGCTTCTACGAACAGGTCGGCGGGATGGACACCTTCCGTCGACTGGTCGACGCCTTCTATCGCGGGGTTGCGGAGGACGAGGTCCTGAAGCCCATGTATCCCGAGGAAGACCTGGGTCCCGCGGCCGAGCGGCTCACGCTCTTCCTCGCGCAGTACTGGGGCGGACCGACGACCTACAGCGAGAACCGCGGGCACCCGCGCCTGCGCATGCGGCACAATCCCTTCCACGTCGACCCCGACGCGCGGGACCGGTGGCTCCGGCATATGCGCGCGGCGGTGGACGAGATCGCCCTTCCGCCCGCGCTTGAAGCTCCGCTGTGGGACTACCTCGAGCGCGCCGCCCACGCGATGGTCAACACGTTCGAGCCGCGCGGCATCGGCCCGACCTCCGACGGGCGCACCGGAACCGGTCTGCCGATCCGCTCCGCGGACTGAGCGCGGTCGCGGCCCGCGGTCGCGGGCCGAACGTGCGTCCCCGGGTCAGCGCCCCAAGAAGTCACCCAGCCCGGGAAAGCGAAGACCGCCAAGACGGTCACCGACCCCGCTGATCTGTTCGCCGACGCCGGAGATCGCCTCGCCGGCACCCCCGCCGAGGTCCCCCAGGCTCTCCAGGGGGACGCCGGTGGCGAGGGACTCCAGGTCGAGGCCCGATGCGAGGGCGTCGAGGTCGACACCCTCCGCGATACCCGCGAAGTCCACCCCCGCAGCGGCGGCGTGCTCGAGGAGCGGGACCGCGACGGCGCTCATCGCCGCGCCCTCCGCGACGACGGCGATCAGAGCGGCGGCACCCCCGGCACCGGCCGTGATGGCGCCCGCACCGCCGGCGCGCGCGAGGAGGCTACGCATACGCCCGGGGCGATGGGCCTCGGCACGTCCGGCGGCGCGCGCGAGATCGTCTGGGGAGTCCGAGTGCGGCCGCTCGTGAGTGGCGAGGTCGGCATCCATCCGCGCCCGGACGTGGGAGCGCTGCGCCGGCGTCAGGCGTGCGAATGCCTCGCGATGCAGCTGTTCCACCTGTTCGGGAGAGGCTGTGCGAAGGAGATAGTCGTAGCGGGCGATGGCGTCGCGGTCCGCGGCCGTGAGCGGCCCCCGCCCCGCAGCCGCGCGCGGGTGCGCGGCGGGGTTCCGCCCCGACGACGAGGCGGAGGACGCCCGCCCCGTGGGCGCGGGGGCTGCGGGTGACGTGCTCCGCGCGGTGCGGTCGTCCCCCGTCACCGCATCCATGGCCTGCCGGGCGAGGTCACGCCAGTCGTGGCCGCCGGCGGACGACCGGGAGGAACGGGCGGACGCGGCCTTGTCGACGGCACGAGACGCAAGATCGAACAGACGGGAGAACGAAGCCATGAGGGCACCCTTCGACGGGCGGCGCAGAGCCGCGACGTCAAGGTCTCTTCCGTTCCGAGGAACCGACGGGCCCGGACCCCACCCTGGGATCGTGATGACGGAACCGCCGCGAAGGAATACTCCCCTTGCATCCACGACGTTACCGACGTCGCCTCGGAGAGTGCTGAGTCAGCGCCCCGTGCTCCGGACGGCGGTGAGGCCCGATCGCACGGGTCCTCGCACGAGGACGTGTCCGCGCTTCAGCGTCACCCGTGTCCAGACACCGCTCGTGCGCACCGCTGCCTCCTCGGCTCCGGCGATGAACCCCAGCGCGTAGGCGGCGAAGGCCGTCCCGAGCGGGATGCCGCCGAGAGCCTCGTCGGGCTGCCCCCAGATCTGCGCGCGCACCGTGCGCACCACGTCCTCCCCCGGGTCCGCCGGAAGTGCGTCGGCGACGGCGGCGATCCCGTACTGCGCGCGCGCGGCGAGCACCGCACTGTCGATGGCGCCGGACTCCGCCCAGCCGCCGCGCGGCGGGGACACCCCGGCCCACGCAGGTGCGCTCGCGATGTCGGGCAGCACGATCGCCGAGGCATCGTCCGGGGCGATAGAGAGAGCGGATGCCTCGACCACCAGGTCGCACTGCAGCTCCGGGTCGACGGCCGAAACGCGGAGGCCGAGCACCGTGGGGGTGGCATCCAGGAGTCCGCGGGGAGCGAGCGGAGCCGCCGTGGTCACGAGGACTCCGCCGTCGGCGCGGAGGCGCACCGAACCGTCGCCGAGGCGAACGGCTCGGGAGGAGAAGGTGAGCAGGTCGGCTGCCGCCTGCGGATCGGGGAACAACAGGCGCGCGGACACCCGCCCTAAACTATCAAGCGACGCAGAACTCTGCGCGGAACGGGAGTGAGCGTGACCGACGCCAACGACCCCGTGGCTTCTCTGCTCGCGGTGCTCGACCTCCGCGACGCGGGCGCACGGACGACCGAGGACATCTTCACCGGGGTCTCGCAGCCGATGCCGTCGGGGCGCGTGTACGGCGGGCAGGTGCTCGCGCAGTCGATCGTCGCGGCTTCGCGCACGCTCCCGCCCGAGCGCACCGTGCACTCGATGCACGGCTACTTCCTGCGGCCCGGCGACCCCGACGCGGGCATCACGTTCTCCGTCGACCGGATCCACGACGGGCGGTCGTTCTCGACGCGGCGCACGCAGGCGTTCCAGGCGGGCGTGCCGATCTTCTCGATGATCGCGTCGTTCCAGGACGAGGGTCCGGGGCTCGAGCACGCCGAGCCCATGCCCGATGGCATCCCGCTCCCGGAGGACCTTCCGCCGTTCGACGAGGAACGCCTGCACCCCGTCAGCCGGAAGCTGTTCTCGGAGCGACCCGTCGACGTGCTGCACGTGCCGTCGCCCGTGTACACGTCGGTGGAAGGTCCGCACGTGCCGCGCCAGGCCGTGTGGATGCGCACACGGCGCGAGCTGCCCGACGACCCGGCGGTGCACCGCGCCGCGCTGGCGTACCTGAGCGACCTCACGATCCAGGAGACGATCCTGCGCCGACACGGCGTGCCGTGGAGCACGCCCGGCCTGCGGGTCGCGAGCCTCGATCACGCGATGTGGTGGCACCGGCCGGGGCGCGTCGACGACTGGCTGCTGTACGTGCAGGAGTCGCCGAACGCCCGCGGCGGCCGCGGACTCTCGACCGGGCGGATCTACACGCGCGACGGCGTGCTCCTCGCCAGCGTGGCGCAGGAGATCATGGTGCGGGTGCCGGGCGGGGAGAGCCCAGGGGTGCGGCCTTAGCGGCCAGGAGCCGGGTTGCGGCCTTAGCGGCCGCGGCGGCGGTATTCGATCGGGTCGTCGATGTATGGTCCCCAGGCGGCGCGCTCGGTCTCGCTCCAGCGGATCGGGCGGCCGCTGGCGGTGTCGACGAGGACGACGACCGCCGTGGCGCGCGCATAGAGCACGGGCTCCTTGTCGCCGAGGGGGCTGAAGACCTCGAAGCAGATGTCGGCGCTGGAGCCGCCCATCGCGCCGATCCACAGCCGCACGTCGAGGGGACGCTGGCTGTACGGAACGGGGCGGAGGTACTCGATCTCCTGCCGCGCGATGAGCGTCGCGCGCTCTCCCCCGCTCTCCAGCACGCTCATGTCGAACACGGCGGTCGGGAGGGCGTCTCCATCCTCGTCGCCGCGCCAGAACGCGCGGAGCCGCGCCTCTTCGAGGAGCTTGAGCATCGAGGTGTTGTTGACGTGCCCGAGCGCGTCCAGGTCTCCCCACCGCAGGTGGATGGGGATGTGCAGCCGCGCGGGCCCGGCCGGAGCCGAGCCCGCGGGCGACGTCGCGTCAGTCACGCGTGAGCTTGCGGTAGGTCGAGCGCGACGGGTTGGCCGCGTCGGCGCCGAGGCGCTCGATCTTGTTCGCCTCGTAGGCCTCGAAATTGCCCTCGAACCAGTGCCACTGGTCGGGGTGCTCTTCCGTGCCCTCGTAGGCGAGGATGTGCGTCGCGATGCGGTCGAGGAACCACCGGTCGTGCGTGATGACCACGGCGCAGCCGGGGAACTCCAGAAGCGCGTTCTCGAGCGAGCTGAGCGTCTCGACGTCGAGGTCGTTGGTCGGCTCGTCGAGGAGGAGCAGGTTGCCGCCCTCCTTGAGGGTGAGGGCGAGGTTCAGGCGGTTGCGCTCACCACCGGAGAGCACGCCCGCCTTCTTCTGCTGGTCGGGACCCTTGAAGCCGAACTTCGACACGTAGGCGCGCGAGGGAATCTCGGTCTTGCCGACCGTGATGATGTCGAGTCCGTCGGACACGACCTCCCACAGCGTCTTCTCGGGATCGATGTTGGCGCGGGACTGGTCGACGTAGCTGATCTTGACCGTCTCACCCATCTTCAGCGTTCCACCGTCGAGGGGCTCGAGGCCGACGATCGTCTTGAAGAGCGTGGTCTTTCCGACACCGTTCGGACCGATGACGCCGACGATGCCGTTCGGGGGCAGGTTGAAGCTCAGGTTGCTGATGAGCGACCGGTCGCCGAACCGCTTCTCGAGCTTCTTGGCGTCGATGACGATGCTGCCCAGGCGCGGACCCGCGGGGATCTGGATCTCGTCGAAGTCGAGCTTCCGCGTGCGCTCCGCCTCGGCGGCCATCTCCTCGTAGCGGGCGAGACGCGCCTTGGACTTGACCTGGCGGCCCTTCGCGTTGGAGCGGACCCACTCGAGCTCTTCCTTGAGGCGCTTCTGGAGCTTGGCGTCCTTTTTGCCCTGGACGTCGAGACGCTGCGCCTTCTTCTCGAGGTAGGTCGAGTAGTTGCCCTCGTACGGGTACAGGTGACCGCGGTCGACCTCGGCGATCCACTCCGCGACGTTGTCGAGGAAGTACCGATCGTGGGTGATCGCGATGACGGCGCCCTTGTACGCCTTGAGGTGCTGCTCGAGCCAGAGCACGCTCTCGGCGTCGAGGTGGTTGGTGGGCTCGTCGAGCAGGAGCAGGTCGGGCTTCTGCAGCAGGAGCTTCGCCAGCGCCACGCGACGACGCTCACCACCCGAGAGCGGGACGACGCTGGCATCGGCGGGCGGCGTGCGCAGCGCGTCCATCGCCTGCTCGAGCTGAGAGTCGAGATCCCAGCCGTCGGCGGCGTCGATCTCTTCCTGCAGCGTGCCCATCTCGGCCAGCAGCGCATCGAAGTCGGCGTCGGGGTCGGCCATGAGGGCCGAGATCTCGTTGAAGCGGTCGAGTTTCGGCTTGATCGCGACGCCGTCCTGGATGTTCTCCAGGACCGTCTTGTTCTCGTCGAGCTCGGGCTCCTGCATGAGGATGCCGACGGTGAAGCCAGGGCTCAGGCGCGCCTCGCCGTTGGAGGGGGTGTCGAGCCCCGCCATGATCTTGAGGATCGTCGACTTACCGGCACCGTTCGGTCCGACCATGCCGATCTTGGCACCCGGCAGGAACGACATCGTGACGTCGTCGAGGATGAGCTTGTCGCCCACGGCCTTGCGGGCGCGGACCATGGAGTAGATGTATTCGGCCATCGAGGACGTACCACCTTCGATCGGGGATGAGGGCCGCGCCCGCCCGGGTCGCCGACTCGAATCTCATCTCGAATCTCGGCGAAGCGCCCGGGTGCGCGGAAGTCCCTTCCAGCCTATCAACGGCACCTGTGATGGCGCCGTTGACCGCACCGGTCAGACGGCGCGCCCGTGACCGCACCGGTCACACGGCGCCCGTGACCGCGTGGGGCAGTGAAGTCGTCGCCTGGCCGCCCGGGGCGGCCGCGCACCCGCCGTCGCGTCGACCGTTCGTCTCACCAATCGATGGCGCGGGTCTCGCCGATGAGGCATCCCCCGGTCGACAGACCCGGCAGCACGGCGGTGACCGGGTCGCCGATGGACGGTCCCACCTGCCCGACGAGGCAGTCCGCACCCAAGCGCACCGAGAACTCGATGCTCTCCGCGGGATTCCCGATCGTCGTCTGGTCGGGAGTCACCTGCATCGCGGCTTTGTCGAACCCGGCACCGACCAGTGCGTCGATGTAGGCCCGGCCGGCGACCTGATCCGGACCGCCCCACACCGTGCGCACGACCTGCGTGAAGAGCGGCAGGTTGTCGGCGGCCGAACCCCCCGGCGCCAGGGTCGGCGCGGCAGCCGGGGTCGAGGCGCTCATCGAAGCGGCGGGTGTCGGCTCCGTCGCGACCGGAGCCGGCTCCGTCGCAGCCGGCGCCGACGGACCAGTCGGGGTACAGCCCGCGAGGGCGAGAACGGCGGCGAACGCCATCACGGCGACCGGACGAGACTGCGAGCGGATCACCCGCCCGAGTCTACGTACCGGTCACCGCTCGACCGGCCGGCTCAGAAGGGCGTCGCGTCGCCCACCTCCACGAGCGCGGCCGATTCGTGTGCGCCCGCGATCGCGCCCGTCGAGGTGTCGTCCCGCGGATCAGCCGGAGCCTCACCCGGCACCGCCCACGCATCTCCGCCCGGTGCGGTCTCGGACGTCGAGGTGTCGTCGGAGTCCGCCTCGGCGGCAGGAGCAGTGCGCGCCGTACGGCGGAACGCCGACGCGCCCCACCGCAGATCGTGGCCGATCGCGTCCGCCACCACGTCCGCGCTCACGCCGCGCTTGACGTCGGTCTCCCACTCGCGCAGCCGAAGGCGCCCCGCGACGATGACGCGCTCGCCCTTGTGCAACGAGGCCAAGCTGTTCCGGCCGAGTTCCCCGAACACCGAGACGGCGTAGTAGTTCGTGTGCCCGTCGACCCATTGACCGCGCTCGCGGTCGAATCGGCGCTCGCTCACGGCGAGACGGAAGGCGGCGATGGGGTCTCCGCCGCGGGTCGCCCGCTCCTCGGGGTCTCCGACGACGTTTCCGACGAGGGTGATGTGGTCGCTCATGATGTGTCCTCTCTGGGTATGGGCTCCGGCATCCGTGTGCCCGACGGACGCCGGAGCCATCGCCAGAATGTCGAGGCGCGGCTCACTGCCGCGGGCCGAAAATCCACATCCGTGGACAAGAGCAGCAAGAGGTGGGTTGGGGAGAAGAGCTACCCCCGGCGATGTCGGAACCCCCTCGTACCGTGTGGCCATGAGCACCGCACTGTGGAACGACCTCGCCCCGGCCCCGCGCCCGGCCGGGTGGGGCGCGGCGACGCATGTCGCCGCGGGGCTGTGGCGCATCGCCGACCCGCGCGGCGTCGTCGTGGGGCACGTCCGAGCCATCGCGGCCGACGGCGGCTGGCGTTACGCCGCCGAGCGGTTCCATTCGGCGACCGGGCGGTTCCGGCGTCTGGGAGAGTTCTGGTCCTCCGCCGACGCACTCGAGTGCTTGCGCTATGCGCGATGAGAGACGGCCCAGCGTCGACGGCGCCCGCGCCGGTTCAGACCACCGCGGCCAGGTCGTCGAGGGAGGCCGTCGCCGACGTCCCCCGCACGTCGTCCCACGCGGCGCGGAGGATGCCCACCGCGCGCTCGAGGGTGTGCGGCGCGGCCGTGAACGGAAGACGCAGTCGACGGTCATGGCCGCCGTCGACCGCGAACCGCGAACCGGCGGAGAGGAGGAGGCCGCGCGCCCGGGCGTTCATCACCAGGGGCGTGCTCACCGGCTCGCCGATTCCGACCCAGAGCGAGACGCCGCCCCGGGCGACCGGGATCTCCCACTCCGGGAACGTCGCCTCCAGCGCGCGGGTGAGCGCGTCGCGGCCAGCACGCAGAAGATCGGCGCGCTGCGCGCTGATCTCGTCGAGCCGCCCCACGACTCGCGCCGCGACGGCCTGCTCGAACTCCGGCGTCCCGAGGTCGTGCACCGGCCGTCCGCTCGCGAGACGGCGAACGATGTCGGCCTCGGCGCGCACCCACCCGACGCGCAAGCCGCCCCACACGGTCTTGCCCAGCGATCCGACGCGGATAATGCGCGGCGCCTCGGGGAACACGGTCCCCGCCGTCTCCCGGTCGATGTCGAGACCCGCGGTGGTCTCGTCGAGCACGAGGTACGTGCCCGCGCGTTGCGCGCCGTCGACGAAAGCCGCCACCTCAACGGGGCTCATCGAACGGCCCGTCGGATTGTGGAAGTCGGGCATGAGGTATGCCAGCGCGGGCAGCACGCGCGCGAACGTCTGTGCCGCGCGGTCGAGGTCCCAGCCGGCATCCGGCGTCACCGGTACGCCGACGAGCCGAGCACCCACGGCACGGAAGGCATCGGCGCCGTGCGGATAGGTCGGCGTCTCGATGAGGACGCGATCGGCCCGCGACAGGAGCACGGATGCCACCAAGTGCAGCGCGCTCTGCGCTCCGGTGGTCACCAGTACCTGGTCCGGCGTCGTCGGGAGCCCGCGGTTCCCATACACGCGCGCGATCTCCTCGCGCAGGCCCGCGTCGCCCACGACGTCGTATCCCGTGCGTGCGACGAGAGCCGCCGCATCCTGCGCCACCTCGGCCATCACGGCCGGCAGGCCCGGCCACGCGGCGGGACTCGCCTGCTGCAGGTCGATCACACCGTCGCGCCGGTCCTCGACGCCCGGGTCGGTGCGTCGAAGCGGCAGGGTCACGCTGCCGCTCCCCCGCAGGCTCTCGATGTGCCCCGAGTCGCGCAGACTACGGTACGTCGCCGCCACCGTCGTGCGGCTCAGCCCGAGCGCCGCGGCGAGCTCCCGCTCGGCGGGGAGAGCCGTCAGCGGAGCGATGCGGTTGTCGAGGCAGAGCAGGCGGATGCCATCCGCCAGCGCTTCGTAGGCGGGGCCGCGACCGCGCCACCCGCCGAGGGCCTCGGCCAGGGCACGCGCGGAGATTCGGGAATCCATGAGGCCAGAGTAGGGGAATTGGCATCCATGAAGGAAACCAATCTGGTGATTGGATCTCTTCATGACTTCTCGGATCCTTCGTCTCCTCGTCGGCCTCGCCCTCTACGGCTTCGGCTGCGCCCTCACCGTCGCGGCGGGCCTCGGCGTGGACCCGTGGACGGTGTTCGCCGAGGGGCTGTCGCGGGTCACCGGCATCGGCGTGGGCTGGATCACGAACATCGTCGGACTCGGTGTGCTCCTCCTGTGGATCCCGCTGCACCAGCGGCCGGGTGTCGGCACGCTGGCGAACATCCTGCTGGTCGGCACGAGCATGCAGCTCGCCCTCGGCGTCCTCCCCCACCCCGACGCAGTCGTCTGGCAAGCCGCGATGCTGGTGGCCGGCGTGGTCACCGTCGCCGTGGCATCCGGGCTCTATATCGGCGCGCACTTCGGCCCCGGTCCGCGCGACGGCCTGATGACAGGACTGCACGCACGACTCGGGTGGCCGATCTGGGCGTGCCGCCTCGGCGTCGAGGGCACCGTTCTCGTGGCCGGGTGGCTGCTGGGTGGAACGGTCGGCATCGGCACGGTCGTGTTCGCGCTCGGGATCGGACCGCTCGTCCACCTCGCCCTGCCCCTGCTCGCGGCGCCCGAGCCGCGTCGGCGGACCCGCGCCGCGGTTCACGCGTAGCCGCCGTACGGCGGTTCCCGCACGGCGGCGGTGCCGCGGCGCCGTCCACGGGTAGCCGCGTCACGGCGGTTCCCGCAGAGCGGCGGTCCCCGCAGAGCGGCGGTGCCGCGGCGGCATCTTCGCCCCGCGGCACCGTGTCGCTCAGTGCTCCCGGAACTCCGGGCGGTCGCTGCCGGGCTTCATGTGCGCGTGCAGGGCGTTCTTCGCGATCTCCATGGTCGGGTAGACCCCGAGCCGCTCGTCCTTGCCGGTCATGTGCACGGCGAAGCCCTCGGCATCCTGCCGGATCGTTCCCACCACTCCGACGGGACCGTGGGCGACCCACAGGCGTCGTGTCGTCGTTTCGGACATGGTGCTCCTTTCGTTCGATCTGGCCGGAGAGTACGCCCGCGCACACACTCTCGCCAGGGGGTCGATGAATGGACGAGCCGTCACCGATATCCTGGAAGTGACCCCCAGTAGCTCAGTGGATAGAGCAGCGGCCTTCTAATCCGCCGGTCGCACGTTCGAATCGTGCCTGGGGGACCGCACCGATCAGCCCGTCGGTGTCCCACCCCGTCAGTAGGATGAAGGGATGGTAGGCGCCTCTGAGAACGATCGGCTGGTCTGGATCGACTGCGAGATGACGGGCCTCGACCTCGCGGTCGACGAGCTGGTCGAGATCGCGATCGTCGTCACCGACTTCGAGTTGAACGTCCTCGACCCCGGGTTCCAGGTCGTCATCAAGCCCGACGCGTCGGCGCTGGAGAACATGGGCGACTTCGTCACCGAGATGCACCGCTCCTCGGGGCTCCTCGACGAGATCCCGCACGGAGTGAGCCTGGCAGATGCCGAGTTCCAGGCGCTCGAGTACATCCAGCGGTTCGCTCCTCTCGAGGGCAAGGCGCCGCTCGCCGGCAACACCATCGGCACCGACCGCATGTTCCTCGCGAAGTACATGCCCCGCGTCGACCGCTGGCTGCACTACCGGAACGTCGACGTGTCGAGCATCAAGGAACTGTCGCGCCGCTGGTACCCGCGCGCCTACTTCAACGCGCCGGCCAAGAACGGCGGCCACCGCGCGCTGGCCGACATCCTCGAGTCGATCCGCGAACTCGCCTACTACCGCAAGGCCGTGTTCGTGCCCGAGCCGGGGCCCACGAGCGACGAGGCGAAGGGCGCCGCATCGTCGGTCGTTTCGTCGTTCGCTCTGGACGTATGACATAATCGTTCAGTTGTCCGCTGCGGCGGACGCATGGTGGCTATAGCTCAGTTGGTAGAGCACCGCGTTGTGGTCGCGGGGGTCGCGGGTTCAAGTCCCGTTAGCCACCCCACACTCGAGGGCCCGCTTCACGGCGGGCCTTCGTCGTTCCGGCCGGTGCCCCGCAGCGGCTCATAGAATCGATCGAACGGGGCGGGTGGCATCCATCCCTCCGTTCGCACGATCGGGAGACGCATGCACGAGGACGCCGCGCAGCAGGCGACGCTCGACCTCGACGCCGAGGCGTTCGAGGCGCTCGTCGTGGCCGAGCTCGACCTCCTCCCCGACGACATGGTGGAGGGTCTCGACAACGTCGTCTTCGTCGTGGAGGACCGTCCTGAGGACGGGTCGCTCGATCTCCTCGGTCTCTACGACGGGTGGGCGCTCACGGAGCGCGAGCGCTACGGGGTGGGCGAGCTGCCGGACCGCATCATCGTCTACCGTGAGCCGCACCTGGCCGCGTGCGCCGACGAGGACGAACTGCGCGACGAGATCCACACGACCCTGGTCCACGAGATCGCGCACTTCTACGGCATCGACGACGAGCGTCTCCACGAACTGGGGTGGGCGTGATGGCCGGAGTGGCATCCCCCGACGTCGACGAGGTCACCGACCTCGCGGTTGTCCCGCCGGCGTCGTGGCAGACCGTGGTGTGGAACGACCCCGTCAACCTGATGAGCTACGTCGTCCACGTCTTCCGCACCTACTTCGGATTCGACGCCGCCACCGCGCACCGCCTCATGCTCTCCGTGCACCACGACGGCCACGCCGTCGTCGCCCGCGGGCCCCGCGAGCTCATGGAGCTGCACGCGCAAGCCATGCACGAGTTCGGCCTGTGGGCCACCGTGCGAAAGGACGCCGAATGAACGACCGCATCGTCGTGATGGAGATCAGCGGCCTCGAAGCTCTGCATCTGGCGGGCATCGTGGGCCAGTTCCGCGATCTCGTCGCCGACGCCGACCGAGAGCACGATCCCGCCATCACTCGCCTCCTGCCGGACGCTTACCCCGACGACGAGGCCGCGAGCCGTGAGTTCCGCCGGCTGACCGGGGCCGATATGCTCGACCGCCGCGCGGAGGACGCGAGGATCGTGCTGACCACCCTCGGCATGGACGGCGGCGAGCTCGATCCAGAGAGCGACCCCGACACCACGATCACGGTGGCGCTCGGCGAGACCGAAGCCCGCGCGTGGATGCGGACACTCTCGGCGGTGCGCCTGGTGCTGGCGACGCGACTCGGCATCCAGGACGACGATCGCCACATTCCCGGCGACGCGCGCTTCGGCATCTACGACTGGATCGGCTACCGCCTCGACGGACTCGTCACGGCCCTCGATCGGAACCTGGACCACCCGCCCCGGGCCTGACTCAGGGCACGAACACGACGAGGGATGCCAGCGCCTGCGGCTCGTGCTCAGCGAGATGCGCGTCTTCCTGGGCGGCCCAGCGGTCCCAGTGGGGTCGATAGGTGTCGCCGTCGCGTCGCAGCGCGCGATCCTTCCGTGACCCGTCGGGAGCATCGACCCAGACGCCGACATCCGCGAGCTTCGCGGCCGCGGGAGTGAGCACGCCCGAGCCCTCGATCACCAGGGGCAGCGACGGGTCGACGGCGTGGGCCTCGGCGCGCTCCCCCGCTTCCCAGTCCCAGCGCTGCCAGATCCCGACGCCGCCCTTCGCGTGCGGCAGGAGGATCGACTCGCGCGCGTACTCCGCGCCCGCGGCGAGTCCGCCCCAGCCCGGATAGAGGTCGTCCAGCGCGACGAGCTGCACACGACCGCGACCCGGCCAGGCGGCCACGAGCCGACGTGCGAGCGAGCTCTTCCCCGCACCGCTTCGACCGTCGATCAGCACGACGGGGTTCGACGCCCCCACAGCTTCCACCCGCGACGAGATAGCCCGGACCGCGTGGGCCAGGGCGTCGTCGAGGGGGTCGGCGCTACTTCTTGAGGGCGCGGATGACACGGCTGAGGGCGCGACCGGCCACCCACACGAACGGGATGCCGACGGCGAGCAGCGACACGAGGTTCGGGTCGAAGCGGAGGTCGTCGCCGCGGCGGATGTAGGCGCCCAGCGGCAGCGTGTACCCGCCGCCACCCCCGCCTTCGTTGCCGCGCTCGTCGGAACCGCCGCCGAAGCCGGACCAGACGAGGGCGACGGGGACGATGCGGACGCCGTCGACGTCCTGCTGCTCGCCGTAGGCGGCGGTGACGCCGAAGCTGGTGGACTGCTTGCCGAGTTCCAGTGCGATGTTGGGCATGCGCCCACCGTACCCGCCGCTTCCGACACCGCCCAGGGGTGTTGCGCCCGGGGGCAGGCCGTGTCAGTGCTCGTACGACGGCCGCGGGTTGGTCGGCAGGGCGCCGCCGCCGCGCGAGGGTCCGAGGAGCGAGCCGCGCGTGACAGCACCTCGCCCGAACCGGGCGGCCGCGCCGTCGAGCGCCCCCTCGACCCGGCGCCATTCGGCATCGTCGTCCCACAGCGTCGCGGCGGCCGCCGTCGGTCGAAGTTTCTCGCCGCGCACGCCCACGAGCCGCACCGCCTGGCGCCGGTCGATCCCGTCGAACAGCTCGATCGCGGCATCCCCGATCCTCTGGCCGACGGACGTGGGCTCGGGGAGCGTCCGCGAGCGGCTCAGGGTCGTGAAGTCGCTGAAGCGGACCTTGATGGAGATCGTGGATGCCTCGAACTCCTGGCTCCGCAGCCGCGCGCCGACGCGGTCGGCGAGCCGCCGCAGCTCGACGTGGAGCGTGCGGGTGTCGGAGATGTCGGTGTGGAACGTCTCTTCGTGGCCGACGCTCTTCTCGGTGCGTCCGGTGTGCACCTCGCGCGCGTCGATGCCCCGAGCGAGGTGCCAGATCCGTTCGCCCATCGCGGGCCCGAGCACCTGTTCGAGCGCGGGGCGCGGCGTGTCGAGCACGTCCGAGATCAGCCGGATGCCACGCGACTCGAGCGCCTCCGCGGCCTTCGGCCCGACGCCCCACAGCGCGCGGACCGACCGCGGGCGCAGGAACGCCTCGGTGTCGGCCGCGGAGACGATCAGGAGGCCGTCCGGCTTGGAGATCGTGGAGGCCATCTTCGCCACGTGCTTCGTCGCGGCGACGCCAACGCTGCAGGTCAGGCCCGTCCGCTCCCTCACACGGGCGCGGAGATCGCGCGCGATCTTCCCGGGGCTCCCCCACAGCCGCCGCGCGCCGCGGACGTCGAGGAACGCCTCGTCGATGGACAGCGGCTCGACGAGCGGCGTGATCTCGTCGAAGATCGCCATGACCTGACGCGACATCTCGGTGTACCGCGAGTACGGCGGATTCACGACGATCGCGGTCGGGCACAGCCGCAACGCGACCGCGACGGGCATCGCGGACTTCACGCCGTAGCGGCGCGCCTCGTACGACGCGCTTGAGACGACGCCGCGCCCCTCGGACCCGCCGATGATGAGCGGCTTTCCGGCGAGCGAGGGATCGTCCAGCACGGCCACCGACGCGAAGAACGCGTCCATGTCGACGTGCAGGATGCCCGCGCCGGTATCGTCGGCGTCGGGCGGCGAGACGATGCGCCCCGTGCCGTCTCCGCGTCCCATGGCATCCATTCTCCCCCGGGCCTCCGACATCGCGGCCGGGCCCTGTGTCGGTCGCGCGCGCAACCTCAGCGATCCGCGCAACCTCAGCCACAATGTGGCCGAGCTGACCGACGTTCGGCGGATCGCGGAACTTGTGCCGCCGGGAGGTCTCGGGGCAGCGCCGTGCTGAGCGCAGGACCGCGCCCAGGCTCAGCGATCCGCACAACCTCAGCGATCCGCACAAGCTCAGCGATCCGCACAACCTCAGCCGAAAACCCCCGAACCCGACTCACTCACCGCGAATCGCCGAGGTTACGCGTCCGCCGCCAGGCACCCCCGGGAACGACGGATGCCACGACCCCCACCCCGCGCGGGAGGGAGCCGTGGCATCCGGTGTGCTTACTGTGCGGCGGCGCGCTCCAGCACGAGCTCGCGCACGCGTGCGGCGTCGGCCTGGCCCTTCATGGCCTTCATGACGGCGCCGATGACGGCACCGGCCGCCTGGACCTTGCCGTCGCGGATCTTCGCCAGCACGTCGGGCTGCGCGGCCAGGGCCTCATCGATCGCGGCGATCAGGGCGGCGTCGTCGGACACGACGGCGAGACCGCGGGCGTCGACGACCTCCTGCGGAGTGCCCTCACCGGCGATGACGCCCTCGAGCACCTGGCGTGCGAGCTTGTCGGTCAGGGTTCCCGCGTCGACCAGCCGCTGCAGCGCGGCGACGTTCTCGGGGCTCACGAGCTCAGCGGGCTCGCGCTCCTCGGCGTTCGCGATGCGGCTGATCTCGCTCAGCCACCACTTGCGCGCGGCGGCCGGAGTCGCGCCGGCGGCGACGGTGGCCTCGACCTCGTCGAGCAGCCCGGCGTTCACCACGCCCTGGAAGTCGATGTCGGCGAAGCCCCACTCGGCCTTGAGGCGGCGACGGCGCGCGGCCGGCGGCTCGGGCAGCGCGGCGCGCAGTTCCTCGATCAGCTCCGGAGCCGGGACGACGGGGAGCAGATCGGGCTCCGGGAAGTAGCGGTAGTCGTCGGCATCCGACTTCGGCCGACCCGGCGACGTACGCCCGGTGTCCTCGTGCCAGTGCCGCGTCTCCTGCGTGATCGTGCCGCCGGCGGCGAGGATCGCGGCCTGCCGCTGGATCTCGTACCGCACCGCGCGCTCGACGGACCGCATCGAGTTGACGTTCTTCGTCTCGGTGCGGGTGCCGAGCTTCTCCTGGCCGCGCGGACGCAGCGAGACGTTCGCGTCGCAGCGGAGGTTGCCGCGCTCGAGGCGCGCCTCCGAGATGCCGAGGGCCCGCACGATGTCGCGGATCGTCGCGACGTACGCCTTCGCGAGCGCGGGAGCCGAGTGCTCCGCGCCGAAGATCGGCTTCGTCACGATCTCGACGAGCGGCACACCGGCGCGGTTGTAGTCGACGAGCGAGTACTCGGCGCCCTGGATGCGACCGGTCGAACCGCCCATGTGCGTGAGCTTGCCGGCATCCTCTTCCATATGGGCACGCTCGATCGGCACGGTGACGATCGTCCCGTCCTCGAGCTCGACCTCGACCGACCCCTCGAACGCGATCGGCTCGTCGTACTGCGAGATCTGGTAGTTCTTGCCGAGGTCGGGGTAGAAGTAGTTCTTCCGCGCGAAGCGGCTCGACGGCGCGATCGAGCAGCCGAGCGCGAGGCCCAGGCTGATCGACGAGCGGATCGCCTCCGCGTTCACGACCGGCAGCGCACCCGGCAGACCCATGTCGACCGGGGCGACGAGCGTGTTCGGCTCGGCGCCGTGGTTCGCCTCGTTCGCCGGGTTCGGCGCGGCGGAGAACATCTTCGTCGCGGTGTTCAGTTCGACGTGGACCTCGAATCCGAGGACAGGCTCGAACAGCTCGAGCGCCTCGTCGAAGTCCATCAGCGCGTCCTTGGCCATCAGCGGGTCGCTCCGTTCGTGAGAGAGGGGGCCCGGTCCAGCAGCGGTCCGCCCCACTGGTCGACGAGGAGCGCCTCGAGGGCGGCGCCGACGCGGTAGAGACGCGCGTCCTCGCGGGCGGGGGCGAGGAATTGGATGCCGACGGGCAGGCCGTCCTCCTCGGCCAGGCCGCTCGGGATCGAGATGCCGGGCACGCCGGCGAGGTTCGCCGGGATCGTCGTCACGTCGTTGAGGTACATCTGCAGCGGATCGTCGAGCTTCTCGCCGAGGCGGAACGCGGTGGTCGGCGCGGACGGCGTCGCGATGACGTCGACGTCGGCGAACGCGGCGGCGAAGTCCTGCTGGATGAGCGTGCGGACCTTCTGCGCGCTGCCGTAGTAGGCGTCGTAGTACCCGGCGGACAGTGCGTAGGTGCCGAGGATGATGCGGCGCTTGACCTCGGGGCCGAACCCGGCGTCGCGCGTCGCGGCCATGACGTTCTCGACCGTCGGGGTGCCCTGCGGCGTGACGCGCAGACCGAAACGCACCGAGTCGAACTTGGCCAGGTTGCTGGATGCCTCGGCCGGAAGGATCAGGTAGTACGCGGCGACCCCGTACTCGAAGTGCGGGGCGCTGACCTCGACAATCTCCGCCCCCTGCGCCTCGAGCGTGGCGAGTGCGGCACGGAACGAGTCGGAGACGCCCTTCTGGAAGCCGCGGTCGTCGAGCTCGCGGATGACACCGACCTTGAGGCCCTTCAGGACCTCGCCGGTCGCCCCCTCACGGGCGGCGGCGGCGAACGACGGCCACGCATCGGTCAGCGATGTCGAGTCGTGCGGGTCGTGCCCGGCGATGACGTCGTGCAGGAGTCCGGCGTCGAGCACGGTCCGCGTCACGGGACCGACCTGATCGAGGCTGGATGCCAGGGCGATCGCGCCGTAGCGGCTGACACCGCCGTACGTGGGCTTGACGCCCACGGTGCCCGTCACGTGCGCGGGCTGGCGGATCGAGCCGCCGGTGTCCGAGCCGAGGGCGAGCGGCGCTTCGAACGCGGCGACGGCGGCAGCGGAGCCACCACCCGAACCGCCGGGGATCCGGTCGAGGTCCCACGGGTTGTGCGTCGGACCGTACGCAGAGAACTCGGTCGACGACCCCATGGCGAACTCGTCCATGTTCGTCTTGCCGAGCGGCACGAGTCCGGCGGCCCGGGAGCGTGCGACGACCGTGGCGTCGTAGGGCGACAGGTAGCCCTCGAGGATCTTCGACCCGCTCGTGGACGGCATGTCGGTCGTGACGAGCACGTCCTTCACCGCGAGCGGGACGCCGGCGAGCTCGTGCAGCTCTTCGCCCGCGGCGCGGCGGCGGTCGATGTCGGCCGCGACGTCGAGAGCGTGGTCGCTGACGTGGAGGAACGCGTGCACGTCGCCGTCCACGGCGGCGATGCGGTCGAGGTGCGCGCGCGTCGCCTCGACGCTCGACACCTCCTTCGCAGACAGGGCGGCGGCGAGGTCGGCGGCGCTCAGGCGCGTGAGGTCGCTCACTGCTCCTCCCCCAGGATCGCGGTCACCCGGAACCGGCCGTCGGCCTGGTCGGGCGCGTTCTGCAGCACCTGCTCGAGGGTGAGCGGCGGCTGCACGACATCGGGGCGGAAGACGTTCTCGAGGGGGATCGGGTGGCTCGTCGCGACGACGTCGGGCGTGGCCACCTCGGACACCTTGGCGATGTTGTCGACGATGGCATCCAGCTGCCCGGTGAGGCTCTGGACCTCTTCGTCGCTCAACTCGATCCGAGCGAGCACACCGAGATGGCGCACGAGATCAGGGGTGATTTCAGACACCCGGCAAGTCTAGTTCGCGGTCACCGCGCGCCGAGACCGGCCCCGGCCTACGCTGGGACGGTGACGAGCTTCGACCCGCCTCGCCCCTGGACCGCCAGCTACGCCGCCGGAGTGCCGGAGGACCTCGACCCGCAGTCGGGGTCGCTCGTCGACATCCTCGACGCCTCGACCCGCGACTACCCGGAGGCTCCGGCGCTGGAGTTCTTCGGCCGCGAGACCACGTACGCCGACCTGTCAGCTGAGGTCGCGCGCGTCGCTGCGGCCCTCGCGGCCCACGGCGTGCGGGCGGGCGACCCCGTCGCGATCGTGCTGCCGAACTGCCCGCAGCACATCGTGGCGTTCTACGCGGTGCTGCGCCTGGGCGCGGTCGTCGTGGAGCACAACCCGCTCTACACGGCGCGCGAGCTGCGCAAGCAGTTCGAGGACCACGGCGCGAAGCACGCGATCGTGTGGAGCAAGGTCGTGAAAACCGTGCAGGAGTTCCCCGCCGACCTGCGCGTGACGACGCTGGTCTCGGTCGACGTGACGCAGGCGATGCCGCTGCGCATGCGCCTCGCGCTGCGGCTTCCGATCGCCAAGGCGCGCGAGGCGCGGTCCGCGCTGACCGAGAAGACGATGGATGCCACCCCCTGGGCGCAGCTCCTCCGCCACGACCCGCTCCCCGAGACGCACCCGCGTCCAGCCACCGGCGACCTCGCGATCATCCAGTACACGA
The DNA here is from genome assembly GCF_001619615.1 of Microbacterium sp. T32. Taxonomy (GTDB): domain Bacteria; phylum Actinomycetota; class Actinomycetes; order Actinomycetales; family Microbacteriaceae; genus Microbacterium. Next base: position 393,325 of record NZ_LQQP01000012.1, on the reverse strand, counting down.
GCGGGACGACCGGGACGCCGAAGGGCGCGATGCTCTCGCACGCCAACCTGCTCGCGAACGCGGCGCAGGCGCGGGCCTGGGTGCCCTCGATCGTCCGCGGCGAAGGATGCGTCGTGTACGCCGTACTGCCGATGTTCCACGCCTACGGGCTGACGCTCTGCCTCACCTTCGCGATGTCGATGGGCGCGCGCCTCGTACTGTTCCCGCGTTTCGACCCCGACATGGTCCTCGCCGTCACCAAGCGGCATCCGGCGACCTTCCTGCCGCTCGTTCCGCCCATAGCCGAGCGTCTGCTCGCCGCCGCGGAGGCCCAGGGCGTGTCGCTCGCCGGAACGGACATCGCGATCTCGGGGGCGATGGCCCTCCCGCACGAGCTGGTCGTGCCGTTCGAGAAGGCCACCGGCGGATACCTCGTCGAGGGTTACGGGCTGAGCGAGTGCTCCCCCGTGCTCATGGCCAATCCCGTGGCCGAGAACCGCGTGCCGGGCACGGTCGGACTCCCCCTGCCCGGCACCGAGTGCCGCGTCGTCGACCCCGATGACCCGCACACCGACGTCGAGCCCGGCGGCCGCGGGGAGCTCGTCGTTCGTGGACCGCAGGTGTTCTCCGGCTACTACGGCAAGCCCGAGGAGACCGAAGCGGTCTTCGTCGACGGATGGTTCCGCACCGGCGACATCGTGACGATCGACGAGGGCGGCTTCGTGCGCATCGTCGACCGGATCAAGGAACTCATCATCACCGGCGGCTTCAACGTCGCCCCGACCGAGGTCGAGAACGTCCTGCGCCAGCACCCTTCGATCGCCGACGTCGCGGTCGTGGGGCTCCCCAGCGAGCACTCGGGCGAAGAGGTCGTGGCGGCGGTCGTCGTGGCGGACGGATGCCAGCTCGACCCCGAAGAGGTCCGGACTTTCGCGCGTGGCATCCTGACGCCGTATAAAGTGCCCCGACGGATCGTCGTCGTCGATGAGCTGCCGAAGTCGCTCATCGGGAAGGTGCTGCGGCGCCAGGTGAAGGAACAGCTCCTCGCGAAGTGAGGACCTTGCCCGGTTCTCGCCGCTCACGCAAGGGGCGGCGCTGGGCTGCCGGGCGCCCCGCTACGGTGAGAGCGGGGTCGATCCAGGCCCCGAAGTGACTCTTGGGGGCATCACATGAAGACCATCCGCGCACCTTTCGCCGTCGGCGCCGCTGCCGCTCTGCTTCTTCTCGCCGGCTGCTCAGGCGGCGGATCGGCTCCGGACCAGGGCGATGCGGCCGCGCCCAGCTCCGCCGCATCGAGCGCGCCGTCGGCCGCGGCACCCGTGGCGGAGCAGTCGAAGGCCGACGCGTGCAAGATCATCATCGACTCGTTCACCGACGTGTCGCAGGCGAGCAGTTCCATGTCGACGTCCGACCCGGCGGCGGCGATGGCGACGTTCAAGGAACTCGTGACCAAGGTGCAGGGCGACTTCCAGGGCATCACGAACACCGAGATCGCCCCGGCCGCGCAGGACGCCAGCACCACGCTGAGCAACTACGTGGCGTTCCTCGAGCAGGTCACCGCCGACCCCAGCAAGGCGAGCGAGCTGGGCGACCAGGTGACCGCGCTGCAGAACAGCTTCTCCGCCGCCGGCAAGGCCTGCGAGGGCTGATCCTCAGCGGAGACGAGGCGGGGGCGGGGCGTTCGGCGCCCGGCCCCCGCTTTTCGTTGAGCGGGTGACGTCCGTTCAGGGCGCCTCGGGCACGGGCGCGGGCTCGAGCGCATCGGGCCCCTGCTCGACGAGGATGCGGAACTGGGCGGCATCCAGGATCCGGATGCCGAGTTCTTCCGCCTTGGCCAGCTTCGAGCCGGCGCCCGGACCGGCGGCGACGAAGTCGGTCTTTTTCGAAACGCTCGAGGCCGCCTTGCCGCCCGCCGCGATGATCGCCTCCTGCGCGCCCTCGCGGGTGTAGCCCTCGAGCGAGCCGGTTGCGACGACGGTGAGGCCCGCGAGGACTCCCCCGGCCTCGGCAGCTGCGCCCGGCCCGGGGTGGCCGGGGATCGCGAAACGGACACCGGCCGCCGCCCACCGCTCGACGATGTCGCGGTGCCAGTCGACCTCGAACCAATCGATGATCGCGTCGGCGATGATGCCGCCCACACCCTCGACGGCGGCGAGCTCCTCGCGTGACGCCGCACGGATGGCATCCAGGGATCCGAACCACTGCGCGAGGGCGCGCGCGGCCACCGGGCCCACGTGGCGGATGTTCAGCGAGACGAGCAGACGCCAGAGATCCTTGGTCTTGGCCTTCTCGAGCTCGGCGATGAGCTTGATCGCCTGCTCGGACGGCAGCACCTCGCGGTAGTCCTTGCGGATGCCGCGCTTGCGGCGCTCGGCCGGGTCGAGGTCTTCGGTGCCCGGCGGATACGTCGCGGGGCCGAGCTTCTGGAACGGCGCACGCCGCACTTCTTCGCCGTCGTCGTCGATCTTCCGCTCGCCGGTCTCGGCGTCGCGCACGACGACCTCGATCGGGACGAGCTGCTCGACCGTGAGGTCGAACAGGCCGGCCTCGGTGTCGAGCGGCGGCTCGGCGGGCACGTCGGGCTGGGTCAGCGCCGCGGCCGTGACCTCGCCGAGCGCCTCGACGTCGAGCGCACCGCGCGAACCGATGTGCTCCACCCGCCCGCGGACCTGCGCCGGGCACGACCGCGCGTTCGGGCAGCGCAGGTCGATGTCGCCCTCCTTCGCGGGGCGGAGGGGCGTGCCGCACTCGGGGCAGTTCGTCGGCATGACGAACGCGCGCTCGGTGCCGTCGCGCAGCTCGACCACGGGTCCGAGCACCTCGGGGATGACGTCACCGGCCTTGCGCAGCACGACCGTGTCGCCGATCAGGACGCCCTTGACCTTGACGACGTCCTGGTTGTGCAGGGTGGCCTGCCGCACGACGCTGCCGGCCACGCGCGCGGGTTCCATGACGGCGAACGGTGTCGCCCGGCCCGTCCGGCCCACCGACACGACGATGTCGAGCAGCTTCGTGTTCACCTGCTCGGGCGGGTACTTGTACGCGATCGCCCAGCGCGGCGCGCGGCTCGTGGCACCGAGCTCGTCGTGCAGCGCGAGCTCGTCGACCTTCACGACCACGCCGTCGATCTCGTGCTCCACGTCGTGACGGTGCTCGCCGTAGTGCGCGACGAAGCCGAGCACACCGTCGACGCTCGACTCGACCTTGCTGTACGGCGACGTCGGCAGGCCCCACGAGGCCAACAGGTCGTAGATCTCGCTCTGCGCGGCGACCGGCGGGTCGGGCCACGCCCCGATGCCGTGGACGTACAGCGCGAGCGAGGCGATCCGGGCAAGGCCCGCCTCGAGCTCGAGCCCCGTCTTCTTCTCGATCTGTTGGCGCAGGCCGCCGCTCGCGGCGTTGCGCGGGTTCGCGAACGCCGGGAAACGCCGGGCCGCTGCCTGCTCGGCCTTTTCGAGGTCGAACGCCTTCGCGCCGCCGCGGCGCGCGTTCGCGCGCTCCCGCGCCTCGGCGACGGCCCGCTCGCGGTACTCCCCCTGGAGGCGGTTGAGGTTCTCGAACGCGGCGACCGGGATGAACACCTCCCCCCGCACCTCGACGAGCGCGGGGTGCCCTTCGCCCGAGAGCTCGCGCGGGATCCCGGCGACACGCAGCGCGTTGTCGGTGACGATCTCGCCGACGCGCCCGTCTCCGCGCGTCGCCGCCGACGTCAGCACACCGTTCTCGTACCGGAGGCTGATCGCGAGGCCGTCGATCTTCAGCTCGCTGAGCCAGTTCACCGGTCGGCCGGCCGACGCCTCGGTCTTCACGGCCCAGTCGCGCAGCTCCTCCGGCGAGAAGACGTTGTCGAGGCTCAGCATCCGTTCGGCGTGCTCGATCGTGACGAGGTCCGTCGCCTCTGCCGCGCCCACGGACAGTGTGGGGCTGTCCTGCCCCTGGAGTTCGGGGTACAGCCGCTCGATGGCCTCGAGTCGATGCATCCATCCGTCGTACGTCGCGTCGTCGACGAGCTCGGCATCCCGCCCGTAATACGCATCGCGCGCGCCGACGATGCGCTCCGTCAGATCGGCGGCCTCGGTGCGCGCTTCGTCGAGAGTCAGGTCGGGAAGCTGGTCGTGCTCGGTCACGCATCCAGCTTAAAGAGGGCCCCCGACATCGCCCGCGGGGTTGCCGAGGTCTCGCGCTCGGCGGGAGGGGATTCCGCGAGCGGAGGAGGGATGCCGAGACCGCGGTCCTCCCGTCCCCGGATCTCCTCCGCTGCCGCGGTGCGGAGAACCCTGCGCGATCGCCGCCCCCCGGGACCGGCACTCGCGCGCGTCGCAGCCGGCAGCCGAAACCGGAAGCGCGGCCGATCGGCGGGAGGGGATTCCGCGAGCGGAGGAGGGATGCCGAGACCCCGGTCCTCCCGTCCCCGAATCTCCTCCCCCGCCTCGAGCCACGACCGCTGCTCGCGGTCGCACCACAACCCCGGGGCCGGCCGGCGGGAGGGGATTCCGCGAGCGGAGGAGGGATGCCGGCATCCCGGTCCTCCCGTCCCCCGAATCTCCTCCCGAGGCGGGAGCGCCCGCGCAGCTCGAGGCGCCAGCCCGCGGGCTCAGGCCTCGACGGGAACCGCCGACACCGTCCGCGCGATCGTGAACTGGCCGATCACGCGCGTGCCGTCGTATAGCACCGCGGTCTGGCCGGGCGCGACGCCGTCGAACGGCTCGTCGGGGCGCACCGTGAGCGTGCCGTCCTCCCACGTCGCGATCGCGGGCACCGGGTCGGCGTGCGCACGGATCTGCGCGTGGCAGGCGAACGTGGACGCGGACGGCGCGCGGCCCGCCCATGTGAAGCGGTCGCCGGAGATCTCGGCGCACGCGAGGGCCTCCTTCGGCCCCACGACGACGGTGTTGGTGACGGGGCGCACCTCGAGCACGAAGCGCGGCTTGCCGTCCGGCGCCGGAACACCGAGCTGCAGCCCGCGACGCTGGCCCACGGTGAACGCGTGCGCACCGTCGTGGCTCCCGACGACCTGGCCGGATCGATCCCGGATCTCGCCCCGCTCGGCACCGACGCGGTCGGCGAGCCAGCCGCGCGTGTCGCCGTCCGGGATGAAGCAGATGTCGTGGCTGTCGGGCTTCTGCGCGACCGACAGGCCGCGCGCCTCCGCCTCCGCGCGCACCACGGCCTTGGACGGCGTGGACCCGAGCGGGAAGTACGTATGGGCGAGCTGCGCTTCGGTCAGCACGCCGAGGACGTACGACTGGTCCTTCGCGGCATCCGAGGCCCGGTGCAGTTCGCGTCCGTCCGCGGTGTCGACGAGCGTCGCGTAGTGGCCGGTGCAGACAGCGTCGAAGCCGAGTTCGAGCGCGCGCTCGAGGAGCGCCGCGAACTTGATCTTCTCGTTGCACCGCATGCACGGGTTCGGCGTGCGGCCGGCGCGGTATTCGGAGACGAAGTCCTCGATGACGTCGTCGCGGAAGCGCTCCGAGAAATCCCACACGTAGAACGGGATGCCGAGCTTGTCCGCCGCGCGACGGGCGTCCATGGCGTCCTCGATCGTGCAGCAGCCGCGGCTTCCCGCGCGGAGGGTTCCGCCGGCGCGCGACAGCGCCAGGTGCACGCCGACGACCTCGTGCCCCGCCTCGACCGCGCGTGCCGCAGCCACCGCGGAGTCGACGCCACCGCTCATCGCCGCCAGAACTCGCATCGTCCCAGTCTACGAAGCGTGCGCTGAACGGGCGCCGGATGCCACGGCCCGCGCATACGCGGACGGCAGCGCCGCGAGCACGGCATCCACGTCTTCGTCGGTGGAGGTGCGCCCGAGGGTGAAACGGAGCACCGACCGCGCGGCGCGGTCGTCGAGACCGAGTGCGAGCACGACGTGCGACGGTTCGGCGACGCCGGCCTGGCACGCCGATCCGGTCGAGACCGAGATCCCCGCCATGTCGAGGAGGAACAGCAGCGTCTCCCCCGCTGCCCCCGGGAACAGCACGTGCGCGTTCCCCGGCAGACGATCGTCCGGATCGCCGAGCAGCTGGGCCGCCGGAATCGCCTCATGGATGCCACTGACCAACCGGCGTCGCAGGGCTTCGAGCCGCGTGGACTCGCGTTCGCGCTCCGCCTCGGTCGCGCGCGCCGCCGCGGCGAACGCGGCGGCCCCCGCGGCATCCTGGGTCCCCGCGCGGAGTCCGCGCTGCTGCCCGCCGCCGTGCAGCAGCGGAGTGAGCCGCGCGTGACGCGACACGACCGCGGCCCCGACGCCGACCGGGCCGCCGACCTTGTGCGCGGAGACCGACAGCGCGACGAGTCCCGCGGCACCGGTCCCGTCCCCGCGCCAGCGCGCGAAGTCCACCTCTACCTGCCCGAGCGCCGACACCGCGTCGAGGTGCAGGGGCACGCCGGCGTCGGTCGCGACACGGGCGAGTCCGGCGGCATCCTGAACCGTTCCGACCTCGTTGTTCGCCACCAGGGCCGTCGCGAGCGCGGACCCGGGCAGCGCATCGGCGAAGGAAGCGACCGGGATCCGGCCGACACCGTCGAGACTCACCGCCCGCACGCTCGCGCCTTCCGACGTCGTCAGCCACGCCACGGTGTCGAGCGTCGCGTGATGCTCGCCGTCGGGCAGAACGACCGTGTCGGTCGCGGGTTCGCGCGACCACCACAGCCCCTTGAGGGCGAGGTTCGTCGCCTCGGTGCCACCCGAGGTCAGCACGACCTCGATGGGCTGGCATCCGAGGACCTCGGCAAGGCTCTCGCGCGCGTCCTCCAGCAGGCGGCGTGCGGCCTGCCCGGCACCGTGGATCGACGACGGATTGCCCAGCACCTCGTGGGCGGCGAGCCACGCGTCGCGCGCTTCCGGCCGCAGCGGCGTCGTGGCGGCGTGGTCGAGATAGACCGACATGCACCCTCCCGCTTCGCGTCCGTGACCTTCACTACCCTAGGACGCATGGTCCCACCCGAAGCGGCCCTGACTGCCCAGCCCGCCCTGCTCTCGTCATCGCTCGACGACCTCGGGGTCCGACTCGGTCCCGACGGCGGAACCCTCCGGGTGTGGTCGGCGCACGCGGATGCCATGCACCTGGTGATCTTCGACGACGTCGACCTCGACTGGGCGGTGGAGACGGTCCCGATGGCGGCGGTCGGGGCCGGCGTGTTCGAGGCCACGAGCCCGCTGCTGCGCCCCGGTGCGCGCTACGCCGTGCGTGTGGGGGGACCGCAGGGGCCGGGCAACACGTTCAACCCCGAGACGCTCCTCCTCGACCCCTACGCCCGCGGGCTCGTGTCGGGGGGCATCGCGGACTGGCGCTCGGTCGTCGTCGACGGTGGCTTCGACTGGGGCGGGGTCAGCAAGCCGCGTGTGCCGATGGACCGCACCGTGATCTACGAGGGACACGTCAAAGGCCTGACCAAGCGGCATCCACTCGTCCCTCCCGCCCTGCACGGCACGTATGCCGGCCTCGCGCACCCGGCCATGATCGAGCACTATCTCTCGCTCGGCATCACGAGCGTCGAGCTGCTGCCCGTGCACGCGTACGCGACGGAGCCTCGGCTGCTGCAGCTCGGGCTGACGAACTACTGGGGCTACAACTCGCTCAACTTCTTCACGCCGCACGCGGCCTACGCGACGGCCGCGAGCCGCGCGGAAGGCCCCGAGGCGGTGCTGCGGGAGTTCAAGGGCATGGTCCGGCTGCTGCACGAGGCGGGACTCGAGGTCATCCTCGACGTCGTCTACAACCACACGGCCGAGGAGGGCATCGGCGGACCCCGCTCGAGCTTCCGCGGCATCGACAACCGCTCGTACTACCGCCAGACCGACGAGGGCGTCTACATCGACGAGACCGGGTGCGGCAACGCCGTGAACACGTCGACGGATGCCGCGGCCCGCCTCGTGCTCGACTCGCTGCGCTACTGGGCCGAGGACGTGCAGATCGACGGCTTCCGGTTCGACCTCGCCGTCACGCTCGGACGCGACGAGAACCACTCCTTCACGCCGGACCACCCGCTGCTGACCGCGATCCGCGACGACGCGGTGCTCGCGGGCACGAAGCTCATCGCCGAGCCGTGGGACGTCGGGATGGGCGGCTGGCAGACGGGCGCGTTCGGTGACGGATGGCTGGAGTGGAACGACCGCTACCGCGACCGGGTGCGCAACTTCTGGCTCAGCGACGTCGACTACGCCCGACGCGCGAGTACGGCGCCGGTCGGCATCGGCGGTTTCGCGACGCGCCTCGCCGGCTCGTCGAACACGTTCTCGGAGGAGCGCGGACCGCTCGCGAGCGTGAACTTCGTCACGGCCCACGACGGCTTCACGCTGCGCGACCTCGTCTCGTACGACGTCAAGCACAACCTCGGCAACGGCGAGCAGAACCGCGACGGCGCCGACACGAACCGGTCCTATAACCACGGCGCCGAGGGCAAGACCGACGATCCGCGCATCCTCGCGACGCGCCGCAAGGCGATGCGCAACCTGCTCGGCACGCTGCTGCTGTCGGCCGGGGTGCCGATGATCACGGCCGGCGACGAGTTGGGGCGCACGCAGCGGGGCAACAACAACGCCTACTGCCACGACTCGCCGCTGACCTGGGTCTCGTGGGACCTCGCGCCGTGGCAGGAAGACCTGTTCGCCCACACGCAGCGGCTGCTGCGGCTGCGCCGGGAGAACCCGGCGCTGCGTCCCGTCCGCTTCGCGCGACTCGGCGAGCACATCCCGTCCGCGTCGCTCATGGACTGGTTCGACGAGCACGGCGAGACGATGTCGAGCGAGCGCTGGACCGATCCCTCGCACCGCACGCTCCAGTACCTCGCGACCTCGACGCCCGAGAACGAGGCACCGAATCGCATCCTGCTCGTCGTGCACGGGAACGAGAGTCCGATCGACGTGACGCTGCCCGTCCTCGCCGACGAGGTGGAGTACGTCTCGCTCTGGTCGAGCGCCGACGAGGCGCCGTCCGACGACTCGCCACGGTTCGCACCCGGCGACGTCGTACCGTTCGTCGGCACGTCGATGCGGCTCTTCCGCGTGGACGCGCAGGACTGACGGCGGGGCTGCCGGCTGAGCTCGGGCACCCGTTCGACGTGCGCGAACCGGGCCCGGACGCCCGTTCCCGCTGAGCGAGCCGTCCGCGGTCGCCCGTTTCGCGCCCGCGGGCCGCCGTCGGGCGAGCGTCGCACACCGTCCGTGAACCCGGTCACTCTGTCAAGGCCCGGGGCAAGCCCTGCGGGAACGTCGGTGCCCCACGATAGGTTCGGAACGTGGCCACCACGACGACGACCCCGACGCCCGTTCCCGCTTGGCGCAGCGCCGCCTCGATCCCCGTGCGTCCGATCACACCGACGCCCTCGAAGGGGGTGGTGACGCCGCGGATTCCGCTGGCGCTGCCGCATCCGTCCGTCCCGGGCGGCAAGTTCCGCCCGTCCGCGTACGTCGGTGAGGCCGTCCCGTTCACCGTCACGGCGTTCCGCGAAGGGCACGACAAGATCGGCGTGCAGGTGCGACTGTTCTCGCCGTCCGGCGACGAGTCGCTCCACCGCCTGTCGCCGCTGAACGACGGGTTCGACCGCTGGTCGACGCTGATCGCTCCGCTCGAGCAGGGCGTGTGGCGGTTCCGTTTCGAGGCGTTCGCCGACGAGTTCGCGACGTGGGAGCACGCCGCCGACCTCAAGATCGCGGCGGGCGTCGACTCCGCGCTCATGCGCGAGATGGGGGCGCAGCTCTTCGACCGCGCGCGCGGCGAGAAGAAGCGCCCGGGTACCGACAAAGACCTGCTGTACGACGCGGCACGCACGCTGCGCGACCCCGACACGCACGACGACGTCGCCCTGCAGGTCGTCCGCGACCCCGCGATCGCGGCGATCTTCGACGCACGCCCGCTCATGGGCCTGACGTCGGTCGGGAAGGATGCCGAGCTCCTCGTCGAACGCGAACGCGCCGGTGTGGGCGCCTGGTACGAGTTCTTCCCCCGCTCCGAGGGCGCCACGCGTGCCGAGGACGGGTCCGTGATCAGCGGCACCTTCCGCACCGCCGCCGATCGCCTCCCCGCCGTCGCCGACATGGGCTTCGACGTGCTGTACCTGCCCCCGATCCACCCGATCGGCGAACAGAACCGCAAGGGCCCCAACAACACCCTCGTCACCTCCCCCGGCGACCCCGGCTCGCCGTGGGCCATCGGCGGCCCGGCCGGCGGACACGACACCGTCCACCCCGATCTCGGTACCCTCGAGGACTTCCGCGCCTTCGTCGACACGGCGCGTGAGAACGGCATCGAGGTCGCCCTCGATCTGGCGCTGCAGGCCTCGCCCGACCACCCGTGGGTTGCCGCACACCCGGAGTGGTTCACGACGCTGCCCGACGGCTCGATCGCCTACGCCGAGAACCCGCCGAAGAAGTATCAGGACATCTATCCGGTCAACTTCGACAACGACCCCGTCGGCATCCGGGCCGAGGTCCTCCGCATCGTGCGGCACTGGATCGCCCAGGGCGTGAAGATCTTCCGCGTCGACAACCCGCACACCAAGCCGCTGCAGTTCTGGGAGTGGCTGATCGCGACGGTGAGCGCGGAAGAGCCCGACGCGGTCTTCCTCGCCGAGGCCTTCACACGCCCTGCTCCCCTGCAGGGTCTCGCGATGGCCGGTTTCCAGCAGAGCTACACGTACTTCACGTGGCGCAACACCAAGCAGGAGCTCGAGGAGTTCTTCGACGGCCTCGCCCATGAGACGGCCGATTTCCTGCGTCCGAACCTGTTCGTGAACACGCCCGACATCCTCACCGAGTACCTGCAGTTCGGCGGGCGCCCGGCGTACAAGATCCGCGCGGCCCTCGCGGCCACCGCGGCCCCGACGTACGGGGTCTACGCGGGGTACGAGTTGTACGAGAACATCGCGCGGCCGGGCTCGGAAGAGAACATCGACAACGAGAAGTACGAGTACAAGTTCCGCGACTGGGCCGGCGCGGAGGCCGCGGGCGATTCCCTCGCCCCGTACCTGCGTCGCCTCAACGGCATCCGGCGCGATCACCCGGCGCTCCGGCAGCTGCGTAACTTCCACGTGCAGTGGAGCGACGACGACGCGATCCTCGTCTATGCCAAGCACCTCGACGCGGCCCTCTCGCCGACCGGCTCCTCAGACACGATCATCGTCGTGGCCAACGTCGACCCCCACTCGGCGCGCGAGACGACCGTGCACCTGGACACCACGATCTGGGGCATCGAGCCCGGCACGCCGTACGAGGTCGAAGACCTCATCACGGGCGCCGTCTGGACCTGGGCCGATCACAACTTCGTGCGCTTGGACGCATTCGCCGAACCCGTGCACATCCTGCACGTGAAGGAGTCCCGATGACCGCTCTTCCCCCCGAACTCCTGGATGCCGTCGCCCACGGCGCCCACCACGACCCGCACAGCGTCCTCGGGGTGCACGAGAGCGCCGACGGCTGGGTGATCCGCACGCGGCGGCCCCTCGCCAAGGAGGTCGTCGCGGAGCGCGAGGACGGCACCACCGTCGAGCTGACGCACACCCGCTCGGGGATCTGGGAGGGCGTCGTCGATGAGGCCCCCGGCGCCTACCGCGTGCGGGCGACCTACGACGGCGGGGCGGACCACGTCGCCGACGATCCCTACCGGCACCTCCCCTCCCTCGGCGAGCTCGACCTGCACCTCATCTCGGAGGGCCGGCACGAGGAGCTGTGGCGCGTCCTCGGCGCGCACGTGCGCGAGCTCGACGGCTCGACCGGCACGGCTTTCACGGTATGGGCGCCCGACGCCCGCGCGGTGCGCGTCATCGGCGACTTCAACGGCTGGGACGGCACGGGCAGCGCCCTCCGCTCGATGGGCGGCAGCGGTGTGTGGGAGCTCTTCGTCCCCGGCGTCGGAGTCGGCGCCCGCTACAAGTTCGAGATCCTCACCCGCGCCGGCGCGTGGATCCAGAAGGCCGACCCGATGGCACGCCTGGCGGAGACGCCGCCGGCGACGGCATCCGTCGTCACGACCTCCGACTATCGGTGGGACGACGACGCGTGGATCGAAGAGCGGTCCCGCACCGCCCCCATCGACCGCCCGATGTCGATCTACGAACTCCACCTCGGTTCGTGGCGCCCCGGGCTGTCATATCGCGCCGCAGCGGACGAGATCATCGCCTACGTGGGCGCGCAGGGCTTCACGCACGTCGAGTTCCTGCCGCTCGCCGAGCACCCGTTCGGCGGTTCGTGGGGCTACCAGGTGTCGGGCTACTACGCCCCCACGAGCCGGTTCGGCGACCCCGACGACTTGCGCTACCTCATCGACCGCCTGCACCAAGCGGGCATCGGCGTGATCATGGATTGGGTCCCGGGTCACTTCCCCAAGGACGACTTCGCCCTCGCGAAGTTCGACGGCGAGGCCCTGTACGAGCACCCCGACCCGCGCCGCGGAGAGCACAAGGACTGGGGCACGCTGATCTTCGACTACGGCCGCAACGAGGTGCGCAACTTCCTCGTCGCCAACGCGCTGTACTGGTTCGAGGAGTTTCACGTCGACGGACTGCGCGTGGATGCCGTGGCATCCATGCTCTATCTGGATTACTCCCGCAACGACGGCGAGTGGGCGCCGAACCAGTTCGGTGGCCGCGAGAACCTCGAGGCGATCCGGTTCCTGCAGGAGGTCAACGCCACGGCGTACAAGCGCTATCCCGGGATCGCGATGATCGCCGAGGAGTCGACGAGCTTCCCCGGCGTCACGGCGCCCACCGCGCACGCCGGGCTCGGCTTCGGGTTCAAGTGGAACATGGGCTGGATGAACGACTCGCTCCAGTACATCGCTCGCGACCCGATGTACCGCTCGCACCACGAGGGTGAGCTGTCGTTCTCGTTCGTGTACGCGTTCAGCGAGAACTTCATCCTGCCGATCAGCCACGACGAGGTCGTGCACGGCAAGGGCAGCCTGTTCGGCCGCATGCCGGGCGACCACTGGCAGAAGCTCGCGAACATGCGCGCCTTCCTCGCGTACATGTGGGGTCACCCGGGAAAGCAGCTGTTGTTCATGGGCCAGGAGTTCGGGCAGATGTCCGAGTGGTCTGAGTCTCGCGGACTCGACTGGTGGATGCTCGATCAGCCGTCGCACGCGCAACTGCACGCGTTCGTGGGCGAGCTGAACCGCGTCTACAAAGACCACGCCCCGCTGTGGTCCCGCGACCACGACGGCGCGGCGTTCTCGCGCCTCGGCGCGCCGGCATGGAACCCGAACGTCCTCGCGTTCGCGCGCCGCGACCACCACGGCAACACCATCGCCGTCGTGTGCAACTTCTCGGGCGTGCCCCTGGGCGATTTCCCGCTGGATCTCCCCGAGGCCGGTACGTGGACCGAGGTGCTGAACAGCGACGCCGAGGCGTTCGGCGGCTCGGGCCAGGGCAATCTCGGCGCGGTCACCACCGACGGCCGTGGCAGCACGGTCCTGACTCTGCCGCCGCTCGGCGTGCTCTGGCTGCACCACCGCGCGGGCTGAGCCTGACAACGAGAAATGGCCCCGTCCGAAGGCGGGGCCGTTTCTCGTGGAGTCAGAACAGCAGGGATGCCAGTCGCGACCGCGCTCGGATCACCCGGGGGTCCTCGTCGCCGATGAGGCCGAACAGCTCGAGCAGACGCTCGCGCACCGGTGCCCGCTCGTCCGACGGGAGCACCGCGAACAGGTCGAGGAGGCGCGCGAAGGCGTCCTCGACGTGGCCGCCGGCGATGTCGAGATCGGCGACCACGAACTGTGCCTCGGGGTCGGTGGGGGCTGCCGCCGCCGCAGCGCGGGCCGCCTGCAGATCGACGCCCTGCACGCGGTCGAGAAGACGCACCTGGCCGAGACCGGCCCGGGCGTCGGCGTCGCGCGGGTTCTCGGCGAGGGCCTTCTCGTACGCGGCGATCGCGCGCGGGTAGTCGCCCTCTTCGATGGCGGCGAAGGCCTCGGCGTGGAGCGGCGGCAGCGGCTGCTCCTCGGGCTCCTCGGCGCCGGCGTCGGCCCCCTCGACCGGAACGGTTCCGGTGACGCCGTGCTGCGCCGCGAGCTGCAGCAGCTGCGCGAAGACCTCGCGCACCTGCTGCTCGGGCACGGCACCGGTGAACAACGGCACCGGCTGCCCCGCGACGAGCGCGACGACCATGGGGATCGACTGGGCACGGAAGCCCTGGGCGAGCTGCGGGTTCGCATCGACATCGACCTTGGCGAGCACGAGCTTGCCGGCGAGCTCCACGACGACCTTCTCGAGGACGGGGCTCAGCTGCTTGCACGGACCGCACCACTCGGCCCACAGGTCGACCACGACGGGCACGCTGCGCGAGAGCTCGAGCACCTGGCCGAACGACGCGTCGGTGACATCGAACACGAGGGACGACGCGGGGGCGCCGCCCGCGGCACCCGCAGCGGCACTCTGCGCGGGGGCGGCAGGCGGCTGGGGACGGTTGCGCAGCGACGAGAGGTCGACGGCACCGCGCAGAACGGAACCGGGGGTCGGAGTGCTCACGGAGACACCTTCGCTTCGAGGAGACTGGAACGGTAGCCCAGGAGTCGGATCTTGTCGTTCGATCCCTGGCTGGGCACGTAGAAGAAGATCTGGTCGGTGTAGGTCGTGGTGAACCCGGTGGCGGACTGGTCGACACCGGTCAGCGCCTTCACGGCGGGGTTGTTGTCGAGCTTGATGACGGCATCCGGGTTGGTCGGCTTCGCCGTGTCGCTCTCGTAGACGTTGACCGCGACGATCGCGCCCGTGTCCAGGGTCGCCAGCGCGATCGGCGACGCGGGACCGGCGGCGGCCGAGAAGCTGATCTGCGCGGTGCCCGCACCGGTCTGGTTCAGTTCGTCGGTGCGCTTCTTCTTGTTGTCCTCGATCGCCGGCAGGAGCAGATCGTTCGCGGTGTCGAAGGACCCCCACGACGCGCTGTTCTGGCCGTTGTTGATGAGGTCCGCGTAGGCGGTCGCGACCTGGTTGGGCGCCATCACGAGGAACGAGGAGTCCGGCGGCACCTGGGTCGCGCCGACGTACGGTGCGGCGAGCTCGGGCAGATTCGTGGATGCCTCGAGGTTGCCGATGTAGGACACGCGGTACTCCGACCACGGGTCGTCCTGCGTCATCATCATGATCGAGGTCGTGGGGGCCGAGGCATCCGCCGATTCGACGACGGTCATCACCGTGCGCGGCCAGCCCTCGGTCGTCTGCGGGAGGGTGATCTGCACCGGCTCAGCGGGAATCGCCGGCAGCGCCGGGCGGTCGGGGATGGCCTTGCGGAGCGCGTAATTGGTCGTGCGCTCGGCCAGCGCCGGGCCGCTGAGGCGCGTCGCGGCGGCGTTCTCGTCCATGGCCGAATCCGCCTGTGCGACGGCCGCGGAGATCCGCGACACGATCCTCGCGGCCTGGCTCTCGGTGACGACCGGCGGGAACTGGCCCTCGGGGACGATGACGGTCGGTGACGCACTCGGGGTGTCGCTCGCGGCGATCTGCGGCCACGCGTCCGCCGAGCAACCGGCGAGGAGCGCCACGGAAACCCCCAACGCGGGCACGGCGATCAGCGAGCGCCGCCGGGAGCCCGCGGCGCCGAGGCTGCGTCGCGACGGCGTCGAGCTGATGACGCCCTTCGCCTCGGCATCCGTGTCGGCGATCGAGATCGGCTCGGTCACGGGGAGCGGGAGACCCTTGCGGCGCGGGCGACGGGAGCGACGGACGTGCAGGATGCCGAGCAGGTACAACACGATGCCCGCGAGCAGCGCGACGCCCCCTCCCGCGATCAGGGGTCCGGCCCAGGGCGTCGAGTTGTCGATCGGCCACGTGACGGTGATGTTCGTGGGAGCGGGGGCACTGCCGTCGCTGGCGACGAGGACGCTCATGTCGGACGGGAGCTGCAGCGTCGTGCTGACCGAACCAGTCTGCTGATACTCGTCCAGCCAGAGGTCGGAGCCCACGGGCGTCCGCGCGGTCGTGGCGTCGCTCGACGGCGTCGCGGTCGACGCGGGAACGAGCGCGGTCGTGACGGTGGCCGGGTCGCCGCCGGGGGTCACGGCCGTGTACGGAACGTCCGCGAGCCAGGCCTTCACGTCGGTGGTGCGCGCGTAGGAGACGAACACGGCACCCGTGCCCTCGACGCGGAGCGATTGCGCCCCCGGCAGGCTGGTGAGAACCGCCCCGTCGATCAGCGTGTACGCGGTGGACCCGTCGGTCTGGATCGCCTCCGTGGCCTCCGCGGGCCCCTGCAAGACGGTGCGCTGAGCAATGCCCGCGCCGATCATGGCGGCGGCGATGACGAACGCCACCACGGCCCAGACGAATCTCACGCTACACACCATCCTCACCGGCGACACCGGCGGCCACCGAAGAATCGACGTTTCAGACTAGCCGAGCCCGGCTGAAAGTTCGCGGGTAGGCCTGGCGGTCCCGTTCTGCGAGCCGCGCTCAGTATCCTGTGCGGATGGGCACGTCGCCCTCCGGAGGCAGGAGTCGCTGCGGATGAAGATCCACAATCCTTTCCGGGTCGCGCTGCTCGCGACCCTCGGCGTCGGAGTCGGGCTGCTCGTCATCGGCAGTGTGCAGAACCTCTCGACGATCCTGCTGTACGTCGGAACGGCGCTGTTCCTTTCGCTGGGCCTCGATCCGGTCGTGTCGTTCCTCGAGCGGCGCGGACTGCCGCGCTGGGCGGCCGTGCTGCTCACGATCCTCGGGGTCCTCGGCGTGTTCGCCGGAATCATCTTCATGGTGGTCCCGATCATCGTCAGCCAGATCACGCAGCTCATCGACCAGATCCAGAACCTGCTGCAACCCGGCAAGTGGAACGAGATCGTCGCGGGCGTTCAGCAATGGGCGACGGCGAACTTCCCCTGGCTGCGACTGGACGAGGTGTGGGCGGGCGTCCAGCACTGGTTCTCGACGCTGGACGTCGGATCGATCTCCACCATGATCGGCAACAGCCTGCTCACGATCGGCGGGGCCGTCGCGGCCGGCCTGGGCGGCGCGTTCATCGTGCTCATCCTGACGATCTACTTCACCGCATCGACGCCGTCGCTCAAGTCCGCCGTCTACCAGCTCGTGCCGGCCTCCAAGCGCGCCCGGTTCATCGAGCTGTCCGAGAAGATCACCGACTCGGTCGGCTACTACGTCATGGGGCAGGTCAGCCTCGGCGTGATCAACGGCATCCTGAGCGCGATCTTCCTCAGCATCATCAAGGCGCCCTTCCCCGCTGTGCTCGCGGTGATCGCGTTCTTCTTCTCGCTGATCCCGCTCGTGGGAACCCTCACCGGCTCCGCGATCATCGTGCTGACGTGCCTGATCCCGGGTCTCGGGTCCCCCACGATCGCCCTGATCGCAGCGATCTACTACCTCGTCTACATGCAGATCGAGGCGTATGTGATCTCGCCGCGCATCATGAACCGCGCGGTCTCGGTGCCGGGATCGGTCGTCGTGATCTCGGCCCTCGCGGGTGGAGCGCTCCTCAATCTCCTGGGCGCGCTCATCGCGATCCCCGTCGCCGCCAGCATCCTGATCATCTACCGCGAGGTCATCATCCCCCGGCAGAACGAGCGCTGAGGCTCAGCCGGCGACGGGCCCGTCCCACTCCACCGGGAGCGGCAGCGCATCGGGATTCACAGCCGCGACGATCTCGGTGAGCACGCGCCGCGTCTGGGTCTCCCCCACCCACAGGTGCTTACCGCCCTCCACGGCGATGAGATCCGCGTGCGGCACCGAGGCGAACCGCGCCCGCGCCTCGTCGGGGCGCAGGTAGTCGTCGAACTCGGGGACGAGCACGACCATGCGACGCCCGTCGCCCGCCCACGCCGCGACCTCCTCGGCGGTCGCGCGGTGCAGCGGCGGGGAGAGCAGGATGACACCTTCGATGTCGTGATCGCGCCCGTACTTCAGCGCGAGCTCCGTGCCGAACGACCAGCCGACCAGCCACGGACGTGGCAAGCCGCGCTCTCGCACGAAGTCGACGGCGGCGGCCACGTCGAAGACCTCGGACGCTCCCCCATCAAACGCGCCCTCGCTCGTCCCGCGCGGAGACGTGGTCCCCCGGGTGTTGAAGCGCAGCACCGCCAGGTCGGCCAGCGCGGGCAAGCGACCGGCGGCCTTGCGCAGGATGTGCGAGTCCATGAAGCCGCCCGCCGTCGGAAGCGGATGCAGAGTCACCAGCGTCGCGACGGGCTCCCGCTCCTCCGGGAGCGCCAGTTCGCCCACGAGCGTCAGCCCGTCGACGGTCGTCAACTCGATGTCCTCCCGGCGAGCGGGAAGCAGGACGGGTCCGCGTATCTCCATCAGGCGATCCTCCAACAGTGCGTGTGCCAGTGGCGGCGTGCGGCGAGGTCCGCCGAGTCGCCCAGGACGCCGTCGGCCCGCCACACGACGAGATGTGCGACCCCCACCTCGACGGTGCGGCCGCACCCCGGGCAGACGTAGGGCTTCTGCGCCTGCGCCGCCGACAGCGGTTGCACGGTCCATTCCGCGCCGCGCTTGACCTCCGTGCGTTTCCAGCCGGCGATCAGACGATCGAGGGAGGCGTCGGAGCGGTCACTCGACGGCCGACGCTTGCGGGAACGGGGCACCCGCCCGTCACCACCAGTTGTTGGCGGTCCAGAACGCGTACGCCCCGGCCCACCCGCCGTACCGGCTCGTGGCGTAGCCCGTACCCCAGCGCAGGTTGTCCACCGGGTCGTAGCCGTTGCCCGGCACCTTGCTGCACGGGAGGGCCTGCACCAGGCCGCACGCGCCCGACGAGCGGTTGGTCGCGTTTGGGTTCCAGCCGCTCTCGCGGCTGACGATGTAGTCGACGTAGCCCATGTCGGCCTCGGAGATGCCCGCGGCCGCCATCCATTCGCCGGGCGCCCCGCCGCCGGAGTACAGGACCGGACCGCCGCCACCGCTCGAGGCCTCCGAGCCCGTGGAGGTGCTCTTCTTCGCGGTGGGCGTGGGCGTCGGGGTGGGCTTTGGCTTGACGTAGACGTTGTAGCTCGAGCGGTCGAGCGTCGGCGCCTGCTTATCGCCACCCACGGAGACCTGCTGTGCGTCGCCGAGTCCTTCGGCGTAGAGGGTGACGGTCTTCGGCTCCTCGGCTTGCGCCCGCGAGATCGCGCTGCCCATCGGGCCGACGTACGCCCCCGTGAAGGCCAACGCCGCGCACGCCGCGAAGACGGTGACGACCCCGCGTCGACGCGACCAGTGCGGCCCGCGACGGCCCGACGGAGCCGTGTGCACGACATCGACCACGGTGTGGCCGCGACGGGCCACACGTCGGGAAGACGCACGCGTGAGGTCGGATCCGGAAGTCACAGTGGGGTCGATTCTACCGATGGGATCGTGATCAGGGGAGGCAGGGTTCAGCCGATCGCGAGCATGACCTCGACGACGGCGTCCAGGACGGCGTCCACCTGCGCCTCGCGGTAGCCGTTACGCTCCACCCGGAACGCCACGGAACGTACCTGTTCGGCCGTGACGGGGTCGCCCGCGGAGAGGTACCGGGAGATGCGGTCGGCGACGATGTCGACCTCGTCGACGGCGTAGCCGAAGTTGAGGATGCCGACTCTCTCGAACCGAGCCCGACGCGGCCGTGACAGCCGGTCGAGCACGACTTGGGCGGTGTCGCGCGTCTCGGCCACCCACGCGCGAGCACCGAGCCGGGAGAGCGCGTATTCGCGCTCCCGCGCCGCGAAAGCGTCCTCGACGCGCCCGAGCGCGGCATCCACCGGTCCGACGGCGTAGCCGCCGCGCACCAGCGGGAAGGATGCCTCGCGCACCTCCGTCGACCGGAGGGCGCCGGGCTCGTCGGCCTCGAACGCGTCTCGGGCCTTCTCGAGGAACGCGTCGACCGCGCGCTTCTCGTACCCCTTTTTGCGCCGGGGCGCGTCGGGGAACGGCGTGGAGCGTGCCGGGCGTGAGGTCTCGGTCTCGGTCATGACACTCCCAGGGGCGAGAGGACGTAGTACAGCGCCAGAGCCGCGGTCGCGGACGGCAGGATGGAGTCGAGCCGGTCGAGCACACCGCCGTGCCCCGGGAGCCACGAACTCATGTCCTTGATGCCGAGGTCGCGCTTGAGCATCGACTCGCCGAGGTCACCCACCGTCGCCGTGGCCAGCACGACAGCACCGAAGATCAGACCGGCCCACCACGGCACTCCGAGCATGAACACCGCCAGCAGCACGCCCGCGGCGAGGGCCGCGACGAACGCACCCGCGAAGCCCTCCCACGTCTTCTTCGGGCTGATGCGGGGGGCCATCGGATGCCGTCCGCCTCGGCCGAACGTGAGTCCCGACACGTACGCGCCGGTGTCGGCCACGACGGCGAGCACGAGGAACGCGAGCACCCACCACTCGCCCCCGTCCTCAGCGAGGAGGATCAGAGCCATGCTCGTCAGGAAGGGGACGTAGAGCTGGACGAAGACCGCGACCAGCACGTCCGCGAACACCTCGTTGTGGGCTCGTCCATCGCCCGCGTGGAGCTGCGCGACCAGACGCCAGACGACAACGAGCGCAACCGCGACGAGGGTCGCCACCCAGTGCATCCAGAGGCCCGTGAGGTAGCCGCTCGCGAGCAGCAGCACGCCGGCGGCCAGCTGGGGAACGAGGTCCACCCGACGACCCGACACCTGCAACGCGCGCGAGAACTCGAGCACCCCGAGCACCATCGCGCCGAGCGCGAAGAACGCGAACAGCCACTTGACGAAGATCAGAGACGCCACGACCACGACGCCGATCGCGACGCCGATGAGGATCGCGAGGATCAGATCGCGCCCCGTGCGCTGCTTGATGCGCTCGTTGGCCTGATCGAACTCCGCCCGGGCCTGGGCGATGTGGTGCTCGGCATCCGTCCGCATCGCGCGCAGCTGGGACTCGATCGCCGCCGCCGTCTCACCGGTGGCCGGTGCACGACGCGCGGCATCGCCCCTCCGGCGGGAGGGCGGTGCGGCGGACGACGGCTCGTCCGCGTCGGGGGCGTCGGTCATCGGTCAGACCTCGAGCAGCTCGGCCTCTTTGCGCTTGAGGGCCTCGTCGATCGCGTCGACGTGCGAACGGGTCACGCCGTCGAGCTCTTTCTCGGCGCGGACGAGCTCGTCCTCGCCGACCTCGTTCTTCAGCGCATCCAGGTCGTCCTTGGCCTTGCGGCGGAGGTTGCGGACCTGCACTTTGGCGTCCTCGCCCTTGCTGCGCACGAGCTTGACGTACTCCTTGCGGCGGTCCTCGGTCAGCTCCGGCATCGTGACGCGCACGATCGTGCCGTCGTTGGTCGGGTTGACGCCGAGGTTCGGCATGTCGCGGATCGCCTGCTCGATGGCCTTGAGTGCCGACTTGTCGTAGGGGTTCACGACCAGCGTCCGGGCCTCGGGGTTGTTCAGCGACGCGAGCTGCGCCAGCGGGGTCGGCGAGCCGTAGTAGTCGACCAGGACCTTCTGGAACATCTGGGGGTTGGCGCGCCCGGTGCGGACAGTGGCGAAGTCCTCCTTCGCGGCCTCCACGGCGCGGTCCATGCGGGCTCCGGCATCGGCCAGGACATCGGCGATCACGGTGACTCCATTCGTTGGGGCTGACGTCTCAGTCTAATCGCGCGCGGGCCCGGGACCCGGGCCCGCGCGCCGGGTCACGACGTGACGAGCGTCCCGATGGTCTCGCCGAGGAGAGCACGGGTGACGTTGCCCGCGGGCTCCATGCCGAACACGCGCATGTCCATGCCGTTGTCCATGCACAGGCTGAACGCGGTCGAGTCGACGACCTTGAGACCCTTCTGCAGGGCGTCGCCGTACGTCAGGTGGTCGAGTTTGGTGGCCGTGGCATCCACTCGGGGGTCGGCGGTGTAGACGCCGTCGACGCCGTTCTTGGCGACGAGCACCTCGGACGCGCCGATCTCGAGCGCGCGCTGAGCGGCGACGGTGTCGGTGGAGAAGTACGGCAGGCCCGCGCCGGCACCGAAGATGACGACGCGGCCCTTCTCCATGTGCCGCTGCGCGCGACGGGGGATGTAGGGCTCGGCGACCTGGGTCATCGAGATGGCGGACTGCACGCGCGTCGCCGCCCCCGCCTGCTCGAGGAAGTCCTGGAGCGCAAGGGAGTTCATGACGGTGCCGAGCATGCCCATGTAGTCGGCACGGCCGCGGTCCATGCCGCGCTGGCTGAGCTCCGCTCCGCGGAAGAAGTTGCCGCCGCCGACGACGATCGCGATCTCCACGCGATCCACCGCCTCGGCGATCTCTCGGGCGATCTGGCTGACGACGTCGGGATTGACCCCGAGCTGTCCTCCACCGAAGGCCTCACCGGACAGTTTGAGCAGAACGCGGCGGCGCCGGGTCGCTTCATCGATCACGTGTCATGTCCTCTCGTCTGGTTCAAACTATCTCCCCCGCCGACGCGACCGATACGCCGCGCGCGCAGGGAAAAGGCCCGGGATGCCATGGCATCCCGGGCCTTGTCATCGGTGCTTACGCGCCGACCTTGAAGCGGGCGAAGTCGGTCAGGGTGAGACCGGCGTCGGAGGCGACCTTCGCGACGGACAGCTTGTTGTCCTTCGCGTAGTCCTGGTCGAGGAGGGCGACCTGCTTGAAGAACGCGTTCACGCGGCCCTCGACGATCTTCGGGAGCGCGGCCTCGGGCTTGCCCTCGTTGCGGGAGATCTCGGTGACGATCTCGCGCTCCTTCTCGACGTCGGCCTCGGGCACGTCGTCGCGGGTGAGGAACGAGGGGTTGGCGAAGGAGATGTGCTGCGCGATGGAGCGAGCCGTCTCCGCGTCGTCGCCGGTGTAGGCGAGGACGACGCCGACCTGGGGCGGGAGGTCCTTGCTGGTCTTGTGGAGGTAGACCTCGAACTTCTCGCCGCGGATGGTGCGGACGCGACGGAGCTCGACCTTCTCGCCGATGATGGCGGCCTCGTCCGAGATGAGCTGCTCGACGGTCTGGCCGTCGGCGTCGGCGGCGAGGGCGGCCTCGACGGAGTCGGCACCGGCGGCGGCAGCCGCGGCGACGACCTTGTCGGCCAGCGCGATGAAGCGGTCGTTCTTGGCGACGAAGTCGGTCTCGCAGGCGAGCTCGAGCAGCGTCACGGCGCCCTCGGTCTCGCGGGCGGTGACCAGGCCCTCGCTCGTGGAGCGGTCGGCGCGCTTGGCGTTACCCTTCGCGCCCTTGAGGCGGAGGATCTCGACGGCCTTCTCGACGTCGCCGTCGGCCTCTTCGAGCGCCTTCTTGGTGTCGACCATGCCGGTGCCGAGCTGCTCGCGCAGGGCCTTGATGTCGGCGATCGTGAAGTTTGCCATGGTGTGGCGTCTCCTAAGTCGTTGGTGGTTCTGATGTGAGCTCGGCGGGGCCGCGCGCACCCCTGGGGGCGCGTACGACCCCGCCGGATCGTAGCCTGTGCGGGTGACGCCGCGGTGTCGCGGCGGCGCGCTTACTTGCTGTCGGCGGCCTCGGCGGCGGCGACCTCAGCGGTCTCCTCGCCGGACTCGGCGGCGACGGCCTCGTCGTGGGCCTCGGCGCCGGCGGCGTCGTCAGCGGACTCGGTCGCAGCCTCGGTGGTCTCGGCGTTCGTCTCGAGCAGCTCGCGCTCCCACTCGGCGAGGGGCTCGGCGGCCTCGTCCTCGCCCGCGGGCTGGTGGCGCTGGATCAGGCCCTCGGCCGCGGCGTCGGCGATGATGCGCGTGAGCAGGCTCACCGAGCGGATCGCGTCGTCGTTGCCGGGGATCGGGTACTGGAACTCGTCCGGGTCGGCGTTCGTGTCGAGGATGCCGATGACGGGGATGCCGAGCTTCTTGGCCTCGTCGATGGCGAGGTGCTCGCGCTTGGCGTCGACGACCCAGATCGCCGAGGGGGTCTTCTGCAGGTTGCGGATACCACCGAGCGACTTGTGCAGCTTGTCGAGCTCGCGCTTCTTGAGCAGGAGCTCCTTCTTGGTGAAGCCGCTCTCGGCCGGGTTCTCGTAGTCGAGCTCCTCGAGCTCCTTCATGCGCGCGAGGCGCTTGGAGACGGTCGAGAAGTTGGTGAGGAGGCCACCGAGCCAGCGCTGGTTCACGTAGGGCTGGCCGACGCGGGTCGCCTGCTCGGCGAGGACTTCCTGCGCCTGCTTCTTGGTGCCGACGAAGAGGATGGTGCCGCCGTGCGCGACGGTCTCCTTGACGAACTCGTACGCCTTGTCGATGTACGACAGCGACTGCTGGAGGTCGATGATGTGGATGCCGGAGCGCTCGGTCAGGATGAAGCGCTTGACCTTCGGGTTCCACCGGCGGGTCTGGTGTCCGAAGTGAACGCCGCTGTCGAGCAGCTGGCGGATGGTGACGACGGCCATGGTCGTACTCCTGTTCTGGGGCGCTCTCGCGCCATGGTTGCGGTTGTTTCGCGCCGATCGAGGGACCGGCGAGCCTGGTGCCCGGCGCACACCCGCCGTCCGCCGGAGCGGAGGACCGTGGGGTGTGGATGCCGCGCGATGCGCTGACCCGGAGGCCAGTGCGCTGCGCTGTGGGCACGCGGAGTCATCCCGATACACGAGATGCGTCCTCCAGCATACAGGACGGCTCCTCCCCAGGAGGTCTCCCGCCGTGTTCGTTCACGGATCGTCGGAGTCGGGCCGCGAGGGCCTCCCGCCCCCGGGCAGCCTGGTGCCATGACGAAGCGATTCCTTGCGTTAGGGCTGTGGGTGGTGCTGGCCGTCCTCGGCGCCGCGCCCGCGACGGCCGGTGAGGACGACCCCTTGGCGGTGCGCGGATGGGTGTGGCCGGTGGATGCCGTGCAGATCGTGCGCCCGTTCGAGGCACCGGCGAATCGGTACGCGGCCGGGCACCGCGGTGTGGACCTCCGTGGCGTCGAGCGCGTGCGCTCCCCCGCGGCTGGGACGATCGCGTTCGCGGGATCCGTCGCTGGACGGCCTGTCGTGACGATCGATCACGGCGACGGTCTGGTCACGACGTTCGAGCCGGTCACGACGGCGATGGGGGTCGGAGACGCGGTCGCGCGAGGCGATCCGGTCGGCGAGGTGGGTGAGGGTGGGCACAGTGTGGCGGGGGCGGTGCACTTCGGTGTGCGGTGGAACGGCGAGTACGTCAACCCGCTGCGGCTTCTGGGTGGGGTGCCGCGCGCGATCCTGCTGCCGTGTTGCTGAGGCGACGGGGGCGTACGGGGTGTGACGTTGCGTAGGTGGTGGGGTTCGGAGGCGGTGTCGTGTGCCCGGGGCCGCGCGTTGCCGATTCAGCCGATGGTGTTGCCCCGGCCTTCGACCGTGCTCTCACCGATGCCGCCACCCGCCTTCACCGTGCTGTCCTGTCCGCGGATGACCAGAGATCCGATCGCTCCCCCGGCGGTGACGGCGGCGCGGTCGCCGCTGAGATCGAGGCGCCCGAGCGCGCCGCCGACCGTGAGCGCGGTGTCGTTGCCCTGGATTATGGCGGAATCGACGGCTGCGGCGGAGACACGGATTCGATCTCCCGACATCGTGAGAGTGTCGATGGTCGCCGCGCCGGCATCCACCGTCAGCGCCGTTCCCGACACGGTGAGCTGGGAACACGTGCCGCTGATACGGACGGATCGTTCCGCACCGCTGACGGTGCCGGTACCGCCCGTACCGCAGTCGACCACGGATCCGTCGCTCGGGGCGATGGTCGGAGCGGTCGTCGGGGCGACGCTCACGGTCGGCGCCGTTGGCGACGGGGAGACCACGACGGAGGGGGCCGCGCTCGGCGCGGTGGCATCACCCGATGCGGCGGAAGCCGGGGGTGGAAGTCGGGTGACGACCGGCTGAGGGACGAGGCCGCACCCCGCGAGGAGCAGGGCGCCGAGGATCGCACCGCTGACCGCGGTCATTCGTCGGGTTCGGGTGACCACGTTCCCACGGTACGGCGGCCGGGAGAGGGATGCCAGCGACGCACGGCCGCGTTCACGACGGGGCTGTAGCGGGCCTGGCGTCACGCGCGAGGGTGGGCCAGCCGGTAGGCCTCGCGGAGTCGCTCGGCGGAGACGTGAGTGTAGATCTGGGTCGTTCCGAGGCTCGCGTGACCCAGAATCTCCTGGACCGAGCGCAGGTCCGCGCCGCCGTCGAGCAGGTGGGTCGCCGCGGAGTGCCGGAGGGCGTGCGGGCCGAGGGACTCCGCTCCCACGACCGGTGCGACGACGCGGGAGACGAGGGCGTGAACGGTCCGGGGCCCCAGCCGATCGCCGCGCGCCCCGAGGAAGACCGCGGCCCCGGCATCCTCGCTCCGGGCCGCCAGCGCCGGCCGACCGCGAACGAGGTACGCGTCGAGAGCACGAGCCGCCGGTGAGCCGTACGGCACGACGCGTTCCTTGTCGCCCTTGCCGTGCACGCGCAGGGTTCGGCGGTCGTGGTCGACATCGTCGACGTCGAGGCCGCAGACCTCCGACACCCGAGCGCCGGTGCCGTACAGCAACTCGAGGAGTGCGTGATCGCGGAGAGCGACGGGATCGCCGCCCTTCGCCTCGGCCTCGGCGGTGGCCAAGACGCTGTCGAGCGCAGCCGCCGTGGCGACCACGGGAAGGGTGCGACCGCGCTTCGGCGCGACCAGCCGTCCGCTCGGGTCGGAGTCGATCACCCCCTCTTCCCGCGCCCACGCCAGGAAGCCCTTCACCGCAGAGGTCCGCCGCGCAGCCGTGGCTTTGCTGAGTCCGGCGGTCGTGGCATCCCACTGCCACTCCCGGAGGTTCTCGATGTCGAGGTCGCGCACGTCCGGGTCGCCGGAGGCTCGGGCGAGGTCGGCGAGATCGGACCGGTAGGCGCGAACCGTCGCCGGCGAGAGGCGGCGCACGTCGGCGAGGTGGCCCAGGTAGCCTTCGACCGCTTCGGACATGCGCACGGATCAAGGATGCGTCCTCGGGCTGGTACCCGGCGGTACGACGCGCTCGACCGCGGCCCCCGCGCGTCAGCGTCGCTCCCTCCTCGTCACGGACCGCCACAGCCCGTCCTCTCCGCGCGCGGCGCGACCCTCGAGTTCCGCGAGGCCCAGCAGTGCCTGGGCGTCGGCGTACGCGAAACCCGCGCGGCGAGCGACGTCCGCGACCTCGCGACCCACCCGCAGCGACAGGGCGTCGAGCAGCCGGCTGGTCTCGTCCGTGCGCCCGCCTTCAGCCGGTCGTGGCGAGCCACCCACGCCGAGCATCTCCCGCACGTCTTCGGCTGACGTGACGCAGACACCGTCGAACTCCCGCAGCACACGATGGCAGCCGGCCGAGGCCGCACTCGTCACCGGCCCCGGCACGGCGCCGAGCGCCCGGCCGAGTTGACCGGCGTGCGCGGCGGTGTTCAGTGAGCCGCTGCGATGCCCCGCCTCCACGACGACGACCGCGTCCGCGAG
Source organism: Microbacterium sp. T32 (assembly GCF_001619615.1). GTDB lineage: Bacteria > Actinomycetota > Actinomycetes > Actinomycetales > Microbacteriaceae > Microbacterium. Next base: position 366,102 of record NZ_LQQP01000012.1, on the reverse strand, counting down.
GGCGGCGATGAGCCGGTTGCGTGACAGGAAGCGCCACTTCGTCGGTGCCGCTCCGCAGGGCGTCTCGCTGACCACCGCGCCCGTTTGCGCGATCCGGGTGAGGAGTGCTTCGTGCCCGCGGGGGTAGGCCCGGTCGACGCCGCCGGCGAGGAAGGCGACGGTGCGACCGTTCATCGAGAGCGCCGCCCGGTGCGCCGCCCCGTCGATGCCGTAGGCCGCCCCCGACACCACGACCACACCCGACCCCGCCAGGTCGGCCGTGAGATCGGCGGCCACGGCCTCACCGTAGGGGGTCGCCGCGCGAGCGCCCACGATCGCGACGGTCGGTAGTCCTCCCAGACCCTCGATGTCTCCGCGGACCCAGAGGGCGTGCGGGGCGTGCACGCCCAGGTCGTCGAGCCGCGACGGCCACCGCGGATCGGACGGCACCAGCAGGGTCGCGTCGGCCCGACGGGCGGCATCCAGAGCCCGGTGTACGGACCCGGGATCCGCGCGGGGTTTCCACCGCGCCCGGGCGCCGGCCCATTCGTCATCGGTGTCCGACAGAGCGATACGGAGCGCTTCCGTCGCCCCGAGCCGCGCGATCAGCTCACCCGCGGCGCCGTCACCGGGTTCGGCGAGCACCGACCACCAGACGCGCGCGTACGTCTCGCTCGCGTCGACCTCCGAGGCCCGGTCGACTCCGGCCAGCGCCGCGGCCGCGGCATCCACAGACAGATCCGCGTACGTCATGCCACGCTCCCCTGCCGAAGGAACAGCGCCCGGCCGACGTCGTCCCCGGACAACCGGTCGTGTCCCGCGAGGTCTGCCACGGTCCAGGCGACGCGGAGGAGGCGGTCGTAGCCCCGGAGCGTCAGCGCGCCCCGCCGCAGCGCGGTGTCAAGCGGCCGCAGAACCTCCGCGTCGGGTGCGGCCGCGCCGCGCAGCCATGTCCCCGGCACATCGGCGTTGCGTCGCCACGGCGTCTCGGCCCACCGACGCGCCGCGCGTTCGCGCGCGGATCCCACGATGTCGCGCGCGTCTCGCGTGGTCACGACGGGCGCCGCACTCGACCGGCGCGCGTCCGACACGCGTTGCAGCCGCAGATCGAGGTCGATGCGGTCGAGGAGCGGACCCGACAACCGCCGCGTGTACCGACGGATGGCTTGCGGCGCGCACTCGCACACCCCGCCCGGCACTCCGTATTGCCCGCACGGGCAAGGGTTGGTCGCGACGACGAGTTGAAACCGTGCCGGGAACGTCGCCGACACCCCCGAGCGGTGCAGCTGGATCACGCCGCTCTCCAGCGGCTGGCGAAGCGCATCGAGCACGGATGCCGGAAACTCCCCGCCCTCGTCGAGGAACAGGACTCCCTCGCTCGCGCGGGCGATCGCCCCGGGCCGCACCACACCCGATCCCCCGCCGATCAGCGCCGCCGCGCTCGCCCCGTGGTGCGGGCTCTCGAACGGCGGCGTCCGACTCAAGCGCGTTACGATCTCACCCGAGAGTGACCGCACCGACGCGACCGACAGCGCCGCGTCGTCGTCGAGATCGGGCAGGATGCCGGGCAACCGGCGCGCCAGCATCGTCTTCCCGGCGCCGGGCGGTCCGCTCATCAGCAGGTGGTGACCGCCCGCGGCCGCCACGATCAGAGCGTCCACGGCATCCGGTTGCCCGAGGATGTCGGCGAGGTCGAGCGGCTCTTCGCGCGCCGCCGGAGGCTCCTCGGCCACCACCGGCGGGAGATCGGGTGCTTCGCTCGAGCCGCCGTGCCAGCGCACGACCTCCGCCAGACACGTGGCCGCGCGCACCTCGATGCCCTCGACGAGCGCGGCCTCCGCCGCGTTGGCGGCGGGCACGACCACGCGCGAGCGTCCGGCCCGGTGTGCCGCCAGCACCGACGGCAGGACGCCGGGCACAGGCCGCAATCGTCCGTCGAGGCCGAGTTCGCCGATGTGCACCGTGTCGGCGACGCGGGCGGCATCCATCGTCCCGGTCGTCGCGAGAGCCGCCACCGCGATCGCGACGTCGAACGCCGAACCGCGTTTCGGCAGACTCGCTGGCGAGAGATTCACGGTCAGGCGACGCTTCGGGAGTTCGAGCCCGCGGTTGCTGCAGGCGTTCCGCACCCGTCGCCCCGCCTCGCCCAGCGCCTTGTCGGGCAGTCCGATGATCGCGAACTCCGGCGTCTGCGGCGACAGATCGGCCTCCACCTCCACCAGGTCGCCCCGGACCCCGGTGAGCGCCACCGCCCACGTGCGCGCGACGGTCACAGCGCGTCCTCGAGGTGCTCGAGCCGCGCGGTGCGCGGGTCGGGGCCGATCAGCGCGATCGCATCGATGCGCAGGGTCCGCCGCCGCGCCTCCATCGGATGCACCGCGATCCACGCCATCGCGAGGCGCCACAGACGCTGGGCCTTGCGCTTGTCGATCGCCTCGAACGGGTGCCCGAATGCCTCGCTCGCCCGGCTCTTCACCTCGACCACGACGAGCATCTCCGCGGTCTCGGCGACGATGTCGATCTCGCCCTGCGGACACCGCCAATTGCGGTCGAGGATGCGGAAACCGTTCGCGGTCAGGTGGCGGGCGGCCCGTTCTTCACCGGCTCGCCCGAAGTCGTCTTTCGCTGCCATGCCCGAGAGCGTGGCATCCAGGGGTCACGCCCCGACGGGCGAAAACCGCCATCCGTGGATGGCTGGGAAGATGGACTGCCTGGGGAGGAACCGTCAGCTGTCGAGCGAGAGCTCTTCGGGCAGCTGGAAGTCGCGGCGCGAGAGCTCTTCGACGTTGACGTCCTTGAACGTCAGCACGCGCACCGACTTCACGAACCGGTCGGCGCGGTAGATGTCCCACACCCACACGTCGGTCATCGAGATCTCGAAGTAGAAGTCGTGTTCGGTGTCTCGGCGTACGACGTTGACGTCGTTGGCGAGGTAGAACCGGCGTTCGGTTTCGATCACGTACTGGAACTGGGAGACCACGTCGCGGTACTCGCGGTACAGGGCCAGTTCGAGTTCGCGGTCGTAATCCTCGAAGACGTCGTCATCCATGGTCTCTCCATCCTAGGCGCGTGACGCCGTCCCGGCAGACCCGGCCGCCGCCGGCGACCTCCCGCGGTTCAGAACAGTGTCGGAGCCGGGGCGATCGCCCACGAGCGGCGGTGGTGCACGCTCATGCCGTGCACGCCGATCGCCTCGCGGTGGTCGAGGCTCGCGTACCCCTTGTTCCGCGCCCACCCGTAGGCGGGCAGTTCGTCGTGCAGCCCGGTCATCACGGTGTCGCGCGCGACCTTGGCGATGACGGATGCCGCGGCGGCACTCGCGCAGTCCCGGTCGGCCTTGATGATCGGCTTCACGCGGAGACCGCTCTCCCCCGCCGGGGTGATGTAGTCGTGATTGCCGTCGAGGATGACCAGCGCATCCTCGGGCACGACGCCGTGCGCGCGCAGGTCGGCGATCGCGCGGACCGCCGCGAGCCCCAGTGCGCGGATGATGCCGACCTCGTCGATCTCCTCGGAGCTCGCCCAGCCCACGGCGCTGTACTGCACGAAGGCCGCCGCGCGCGCGGCGACCTCGCGCCGACGGGCCTCGGGCACGAGCTTGGAGTCCCGGAGCCCGAGCGGCACGCGCTTGCGCGAACGCGACGGATCGATGACCGCCGCCCCCACCGCGACGGGACCCGCGAGAGCGCCGCGGCCGACCTCGTCGCACGCGATGATGAGCGCATGCTCCTTGAGCAGGCGCCGCTCGAGAGTCAGGGTCGGCTCGATCACGGCGCCGACTCCGGCGCCGGCACCCCCGCGAACACGTCGTGGTGGAAATCGATGGCCCCGAACCGGTTGAACGGCCAGGTGATGAGGAATGCACGGCCCACGACGTTGTCGATCGGGACGAAGCCCTTGCCCGGCTGGTCCTGGTTGAAGCGTGAGTCCTTCGAGCTGTTGCGGTTGTCGCCCTCGACCCACAGCGATCCCTGCGGCACGGTGATGTCGAACGGGACGGGTGTCGGGGCGGTCGCGCCGGGTGCGAGCTTGACGTAGGGCTCGACCAGCGGCGAGCCGTTCACCTCGGTCTGACCGAGGGCGTTGCAGCACACGACGTGGTCGCCCGGCGTGCCGATCACCCGCTTGATCAGGTGATCATCGCTGTCGGGAGCGGACAGGCCGACGAGCGACAGCACCCAGTCGATCGCCGCGACCACGGGCGGCTGTTCGGGCTTCGGATTCGCCGGCAGCCACCCGCCCGGGTCGCGGAACACCACGACATCCCCGCGGCCGTACTCACCGAAGTGCGGGGTCAGCTCGTCGACCAGGATGCGGTCCTGCAGCTGCAGCGTGTCGGTCATCGACGCCGACGGGATGTAGAACGACCGCACCACGAAGGTCTTGACCAGGAACGACACCAGCAGGGCGATCAACAGGATCACCACGACGTCCCGGAGGAACGTCAAGGCGCCGCGCCGCCGACGCGTCGTGGGGGCCGAAGCCGGAGGGGATGCGGTCTCGTCGCTCATGTTGATCCTTCGCCGGGCTCACCGCACACCGGAAGACCGCGGGGACAAGCCTCGCACATTCCGTCGCGCCCACCGAACGTCACACGGCATCGGACGCCTATGAATCCCGGGCGAATCGGCATCCGGATGCCATCGCCCAACGCCTCCTCACCGAGACCGCATCTGGCTGACGACTCGGCGACATCCCGCGGCCGTCTCGTCGGCCGCCTGCAGTCTCGCGGACCCGAGCCCACCACGCGTCCCGCAAACGACGAACGCCCCGCGACAGATCGCGGGGCGTTCGAGGAGAGCGGGACTCAGCGGTCGCGCTTCTCCTTGATCTTGGCCTTCTTGCCACGCAGGTTGCGCAGGTAGTAGAGCTTCGCGCGGCGCACGTCACCGCGGGTGACGACCTCGATGTGGTCGATCACGGGGCTGTGCACGGGGAAGGTGCGCTCGACACCGACCTGGAAGCTGACCTTGCGGACCGTGAAGGTCTCGCGCACACCGTCACCGGAGCGGCCGATGACGACACCCTGGAAGACCTGGATGCGCGAGCGGTTGCCCTCGGTGATGTTGACGTGCACCTTGACGGTGTCGCCGGGCGAGAAGACGGGGATGTCGGAGCGGAGCGAGGCCGCGTCGACGGCGTCGAGGATCTGCATGATCTTCACTTCCTGCGACCGCCACAGGTCGATCGCACGATGATTGGGGAAAAGAAAAGGATTGTGCCCGAGCCGCGAAGCGGCGGACTCCCCTGAGGCAGAGCCGGTCAGGGCACAAACGCCTATTCTGCCACGGACGGGCACACCGTCCAAACCGGGTCAGCCGGGGCGACGGACACTCAGCGCGTCGCGGGCTTCTCCGCGATCACGATGACCTCGCCCTCGACGCGCGGACGCGGCTGCTCGCGCGTCGGCGGGATATATCCGGTCCCGTCGGCAGTGCGCAGGAGGGTGACCCCGCCGCGCGCCTCGTTCCACAGCTGCGCGAGAGACGACCACAGCAGCACGAACGCGCCCACGATGCTCAGCACCAGCAAGGGGAAGAACGTGCGCGAGTCGTAGAACCCCAGGGCGACGACGACGACCTGCCACACGGCGATGGCGATCACGTCGCGCCAGGATGCCGCCCGCTCGACACGGACGCTCCCCCGCGCCCGCACGAGGAACGCGGTGATGATCTGCGTCACGAAGACCGCCGGTGCCGCGATGAAGAGCCACAGCAGGGCCCATCCGCTGCCGCCGCTGAACACGATCCACCCGACGAACAGCCACAGCGGCAGCACAAAGGCGGCCGGGAAGAGCCAGCGGAGGAAGAGTCGGCGGAGCACCATGAACCGATGGTAGGGCGGTCAGTTGTGCGGCGGCTTTGAACCCGGACAGCGACCACCCGAACGGCGGCCACCCGGACGGGCGGATGACCGGACTGCGACCTCCCGGCAGCTCCCGCCGCGGGCGTCGACCGGGGGTACCGATACGAGACAATGGAGGTTCGAGGAAAGGGAACCACCGATGATCGAACTGCGCACACCCGCCGAGATCGACGCCATGCGCCCGGCCGGCCGCTTCGTCGCGGAGGTCCTGGCGACGCTGCGCGACGAGACGAAGGTGGGCACCAACCTCCTGCACCTCGACCGTCGCGCGCACGACATGATCCGCGCCGCCGGGGCCGAGTCCTGCTACATCGACTACCACCCGTCGTTCGGCGCAAGTCCGTTCGGCAAGGTGCTGTGCACCTCCGTGAACGACGCGGTGCTGCACGGACTCCCCCACGACTACGCGCTGCGCGACGGCGACCTCGTCTCGCTCGACTTCGCCGCCTCCGTCGACGGCTGGGTCGCCGACTCGGCGGTGTCGTTCGTCGTCGGCACCCCGCGCGAGGAGGACCTCGCGCTCATCGACACGACGCAGCGCGCGCTCGCCGCCGCGATCGACGCCGCGACCGTCGGCCACAAGATCGGCGACATCTCGGCTGCGATCGCCGCCGTCGCGCACGCCGAGGGCCTCAGCATCAACACCGACTTCGGCGGGCACGGCGTCGGCCACACCATGCACGGTGACCCTCACGTTCCGAATGACGGCAAGGCCGGCCGCGGATACCCGCTGCGAGCAGGCCTCGTTCTGGCGCTCGAGCCGTGGTTCCTGCAGACGACCGACGAGCTCGTCACCGACCCTGACGGCTGGACGCTCCGCAGCGCCGACGGCTCGCGCGGTTCGCACTCCGAGCACACGGTCGCGATCACGGAGGACGGCCCCATCGTCCTCACCGACCGGTCGTTCCTCGGCGTCGACTGATCGCGTCGGTCATGGCATCCGGAGTCTGGATGCCATGACCCTCACGCCGTTCGACCGGCGCGCGGCGGCGATACGGCGTCCGGATGCCATGTTCCAGAGCCCGCTCGAAACGCGCGGCACCCCGACCGCTCAGTCGGCGAGCAGATCCGGACGGCGCTCGCGGGTGCGCTCGAGCTGCTGCTCGCGGCGCCAGGTCGCCACCGCGCCGTGATTGCCGCTCAGGAGCACGGGCGGGACGTCGCGGCCGCGCCAGGAAGCGGGCTTGGTGAACGACGGGTATTCGAGCAGTCCGTCTTCGTGGGACTCCTCGACGAGGCTTTCGGGGTTTCCGACGACGCCGGGGATCAGCCGGCCGATGGCCTCGACCATTGCCATGACCGCCACCTCGCCGCCGTTCAGCACATAGTCGCCGAGACTCAGCAGGCGCACGCGGCCGAGCTCGGCGGCGTAGTCGAACACGCGCTCGTCGATGCCCTCGTAGCGGCCGCACCCGAAGACCAGATGCTGCTCGGTCGACAGCTCACGCGCGATCTTCTGCGTGAAGCGTTCGCCCGCGGGCGACGGGAAGATGATGACGGGAGACGTCTCGGCGTCGCGGGTGACGTCATCGAGCGCCTCGCCCCACGGCTCCGGTTTCATGACCATGCCGGCCCCACCCCCGTACGGGGTGTCGTCGACGGTGCGGTGCCGGTCGTGCGTGTGGTCGCGGAGATCGTGCACGCGGACGTCGAGCAGCCCGGTCTGGCGGGCCTTACCGAGCAGTGAGACCTCGAGCGCGTCGAAGATCGTCGGGAAGATCGAGACGACGTCGATGCGCACGTCAGTCCTCGCGGGAGTCGGCGACCTCGTCGGACTCGTCGCCCTCCGACGCGTCGTCCGCGGCAGCGGCATCCTCGTCGGATCCGGTCTCTTCCCGCGGAGCGTCGTCGTCGCCGGGGATCTCCTCGAACAGACCGGCCGGGGGCGTCACGACGACGCGGCCGCCCTCGACGTCGACCTCGGGGACGATCGCGCTGACGAACGGCACGAGCACGTCGGCGTCCTCACCGCGGCCCGTGGGCCGGATGATCAGGAGGTCCTGCGCGGGGAAGTGGTCGACGCGCACGACACGGCCGATCACGGCCCCGTCGCGCACGACGTCGAGGCCCACGAGCTGGTGGTCGTACCACGCGTCGTCCTCGGCGGGAGCGGACTCGGTGTCCTGGTCGATCCACAGGATCGCCTTCACCAGCTCCTCGGCGGCCGTGCGGTCGTCGACGCCTTCGAAGAAGGCCACGGGGTGGGAGTTCATCCAGCGGAATTCACGGACCGTCAGCTCGCGGCCGTGCCACGGCGAGGTCTCCGGAACCTGGAGGGTGAAGGTGTTGCCGGGAACGAAGCGTCCCTCGGGGTCATCAGTGTAGAGCTCGAGCTTGAACGCGCCCTTGAGGCCGTGGGCCTTGACCAGGCGGCCCACACGGAGCTGGGTCTTTGCGGGCTGGGCGCCCGCGGCGTCGCCGGCCGACATCAGTCGTCGGCGACGTCGACGCGGACGCGCTGCCCGTCGGCGAGGGCCGTGATGAGCGTGCGCAGCGCCTTGGCGGTGCGACCGCCGCGCCCGATCACGCGACCCCGGTCATCGGGGTGCACGCGAACCTCCAGCACCTCGCCGCGGGGCGACGTGGCGGAACGGATGGTCACGGCGTCAGGGTGATCGACGATCCCCTTGACGACGTGCTCGAGCGCGGCGGACAGCACGGGACTTACTCTGCCGAGGTCTCGGCGTCGGCAGCGGGCGCCTCGTCGGCGGCCGGAGCCTCGGTCTTCTTCTCGACCTTGGGCTTGACGACCGACTTCTTGGAGGAGTCGGCCTCGAACGCGGCCTTGGGCTCGCGCACCTTGACGGTGGACTTCGCGTCCTTCTCGCCCTTGAAGGTGCCCCAGTCGCCCGTGAGCTTGAGGATGGCGCGCACCTGCTCGGTCGGCTGAGCGCCGACACCGAGCCAGTACTGGGCGCGCTCCGAGTCGACCTCGATGAACGAGGGCTCCTCGGTCGGGTGGTACTTGCCGATCTCCTCGATCACACGACCGTCGCGCTTGGTGCGCGAGTCGGCGACGACGATGCGGTAGTAGGGCGCACGGATCTTGCCGAGACGCTTGAGTCGGATCTTGACAGCCACGATTTCTCCTGTGGTGGGAAGGGAACGAACCGGTCGCCTGGAGCGTGGGGTGCACACCCGGCGGAAGCTCAAAGAGGAGGACCGGCGCTGGATAGAGGGTCGAGCACCTGGTCCGACCCTCTATTCTGCCAGATGACACGGCGGGTCGCGAACCCGGTGACGCCCGTGTCGCCATGTCAGACTGACCGCATGACGCTGCCGTTCGCCCCGTCCACGCGTTCCTCCGTGGGACTCGAATGGGAACTCATGCTCGCGGACCGAGAGACCGGCGATCTCGTGCCCCGCGCCCCCGAGATCCTCGAGCTCGTCGAGGACGCCACCGCCCTCGAGCGTTTCACGGTGACGGGCGAGCTGCTGACCAACACCGTGGAGGTCACCAGCGGGGTCGGGCACACCGTCGCCGAGGCGGTGGACGACATCGCGGATGCCATCGGCGCGCTGCGCGCGCAGACCGAACCGCGCGGCATCGAGTTGCTGTGCGCCGGCAGCCACCCGTTCGCGCAGTGGTACGAGCAGCAGGTGACCGACAAGACGCGGTACCACAAGCTCATCGAGCGCACCCAGTGGTGGGGCCGCAACATGATGATCTGGGGCATCCACGTGCACGTGGGCGTCGACGACGTCGACAAGGTCATCCCGATCGTCAACGCGCTCAACGTCTTCCTCCCGCACTTGCAGGCGCTGTCGGCATCCAGTCCGTTCTGGGCGGGCGAGCGCACCGGCTACGCCTCCAACCGGGCGCTGGTGTTCCAGCAGCTGCCGACCGCGGGACTCCCCTGGCAGCTGAAGGACTGGTCCGAGTTCGAGCGCTACCTCGACGACATGGTCCGGACCGGGGTGATGGCGGATGCCAGCGAGGTGCGCTGGGACATCCGTCCGGCGCCGCGCTGGGGCACCGTGGAGATCCGCGCGTGCGACGGCATGTCGACCCTGCCGGAGCTCGCGGCGGTCGCCGCGCTCGCGCAGACGCTCGTCGAGCATTTCTCGCGAATTCTCGACGAGGGCGGCGAGCTGCCCGGCATCCCGCCGTGGTTCGCCCGAGAGAACAAGTGGCGCTCCGCGCGGTACGGGCTGGACGCGCGCGTCATCGTCGACCGGCAGGGGACGCAGGTCCCGGTTCGCGAACACTTGATGGCGACCATGGCCGAGATCGCCGACATCGCCGTGGAACTCAAGTGCGCGCGGGAGTTCGCGGGCCTGGAGACGATCCTCGCGACCGGCGGGAGTTCCGCGCGTCAGCTGGCGGTGGCGGAGGCCGCCGACGGCGACCTTCGCGCGGTCGTGCAGCACCTCATCCGGGAGTTCCGCGGCGGGCCGACGCTGCGCGAGCACCTCGCCGCCCTGCGGGTCTGAGTCCGCGGCCTCGGCGCCGACTCATAGGTTGGTGCCCGTACGATCACGGCATGCCCCGTCCGCGTCGCTTCGCGTTGCCGCTGTCGGCCGCCGTCGCCGCGGGAAGCGTCCTCGTCCTCGCCGGCTGCGTCCCCGAGCCGACGAGCGCGGTGCAGCCCTTGACGTTCTCGGCTCCCCCTCTCGTCCCCATCGCCTCGCCCGCCGCGGAGGAGCGCACCCCGACACCGGCCCCGATCCGCGTCGTCACGCTGGGCGACTCGTTGATGTCCGGCGCGGGCCTGGATCACGGCCAGGCATGGCCCGACCTGCTGGCGACGCGCGAGGACATCTCGCTGACCAATCTCGCCTGCGGGGGGATGGGCTTCGTCGTCACGGGAGAGTGCGGAACCGCGTACGCGGGCTTCTCCCCCGCGATCGCCGCCCTGCAGCCCGAGCTGATCATCGTGCAATCCTCGAGCAACGACTTCTGGCAGGATGCCGACACGATCCGCACCGACACGGACGACACGGTCGCGCAACTGCACGACGCGGCGCCGGACGCCCGCATCGTGGGACTCAGCACCATCTGGAACGACGACCCGGACGTTCCGGACGACACGGCGACGACGTCGGACGCGCTCAAGGACGCGATCGACTCCATCGGAGGCATGTACATCGACGTGGGTCAGCCCCTCGTCGGGCATCCCGAGTGGCTTCAGGACGACGACGTGCACCCCACCGCCCGCGGACAGATCGCGATCGAGCAGACCATCGTGTCCCGGTTGCAGGACGCGGGCGTGCTCCCCTGAGAGAAGCCCCGCGCCGCCGGCCTCAGCCGCGGCCGAGAAGCTTCTGCAGCTCGGCGAGGTCGGCTTCGCTCGGCGCCTTCTGACCTCCGAGGCCGAAGCCCGAACCGGTCGCCGGAGCCGCCGCGGTGATTCCGGCGTTCTCGGCCGCGCGCTTCGCGGGGTTGCCCGAGCGCGAGCCCTTCGCCTTCTGCTGCTTGCCGCGCTTGGACGACGCACCGGGCTTGCCGCCGATCGGACCCATGCCGGGGATGTTGGGCACGCCGCCTCGCGCGACGGTCTTCATCATCTTGGCGGCTTGCTCGAAGCGCTGCACGAGCTGGTTCACGTCGGTGACGGTCATGCCGGAACCGCGGGCGATGCGCAGGCGCCGCGAGCCGTTGAGGATCTTCGGGTTGCGACGCTCGGCGACGGTCATCGACCGGATGATCGCCTCGGTGCGGTCGATCTCGCGCTCGTCGAAGTCCTCGAGCTGCTGCTTCATGGACCCCATGCCCGGGAGCATCCCGAGCATCTTCTTCATGGAGCCCATCTTCTTCATCTGCTGCATCTGCTCGAGGAAGTCCTCGAGCGTGAAGGTCTCGGTCGCGAGCTTCTCGGCGACCTTCATCGCCTCGGCCTCGTCGAAGGCCTGCTGCGCCTGCTCGATCAGGGTGAGGATGTCACCGAGGTCGAGGATGCGGGATGCCATACGGTCGGGGTGGAACGGCTCGACGTCGTCGAGACCCTCACCCGTCGACGCGAAGATGATGGGACGGCCCGTGACCGAGGCGACGGACAGCGCCGCGCCACCGCGCGCGTCACCGTCCAGCTTGGACAGGACCACGCCAGTGAAATCGACGCCGTCCTGGAACGCCTTCGCCGTGTTCACGGCATCCTGACCGATCATCGCGTCGATGACGAAGAGCACCTCATCGGGCTGGGTCGCGGTGCGGATGTCGGCCGCCTGCTTCATCAGCTCGGCGTCGACGCCGAGACGGCCGGCGGTGTCGATGATGACGGTGTCGTACTGCTTCTGCTTGGCGTACTCGACGCCGTCGCGGGCGACCTTCACGGGGTTACCGACGCCGTTGCCGGGCTCGGGCGCGTAGATCGCGGCACCGGCGCGCTCCGCGACGACCTGCAGCTGGTTCACTGCGTTGGGGCGCTGGAGGTCGCACGCGACGAGGAGGGGCGTGTGGCCGTCCTTCTCGAGCATCTTCGCGAGCTTGCCCGCGAACGTCGTCTTTCCGGAGCCCTGGAGACCCGCGAGCATGATGACGGTCGGCGGGTTCTTGGCGAACTGCAGTCGACGCTGCTGGCCACCCAGGATGCCGATGAGCTCGTCGTTGACGATCTGCACGACCTGCTGCGCCGGGTTCAGGGCGCGGTTGACCTCGTCGCCGAGGGCGCGCTCGCGCACCGCGGCGGTGAACTCCTTGACGACGGGGAGCGCGACGTCGGCGTCGAGCAGGGCACGCCGGATCTCGCGGACCGTCCCGTCCACGTCGGCAGGGGTCAGCTGCCCCTTCTTGCGCAGGTTGCGGAAGGTCTCTGTGAGCCGGTCGGAGAGGGTGCCGAAAGTCGCCATGATGCGACGAGTTTACGCGGCCCTGCCGCGGACTGCCGCCGGGCGGTGCCGCGCTGCGGCACATCCTCAGCGATCCGCGGAACCTCAGCCCAGATCCGGTTCCCGCGGCTGAGGTTGTGCAGACCGCGGAGAATGCGACACCGGATGCCGTGCCCTCACGCCGCGGCCAGCGCCTCCGACAGGGTCTCGGTGAGCGGACGGCCCGCCGTGTGGTCGGCCCACGCCCATACGGCGGCGAGGACCGCGGCGGCCAGGGCCCCCGCGCGCACCTGTGCGGTCAGCGGTGACGCCCCGTCGCGGATCAGCCGCGCGGCCGTCTCGCGTTGCAGGCGGAACTGCCGGATCGCGCGGTCGCGGTCGAGTTCGGCGGCGATTCCCATGGCATCCGCATTCACGATGGCCAGCGCGAGCGCGTCGGGGGCGAGCCCGTCGCCGATGGCGAGGAGGACCTCCGACACGGCGCCTCCGTCGCGGAGGTCTGCGACCGCGGCGTCGACCCGCTCGTCGAACCCCGACCACAGCACGGCGCTCTTGGCCGAGAAGTAGTTGAAGAAGCTCGAGCGGCTCACGCCCGCACGGCGGGTGATGTCCGACACCGAGGTGGCGTCGTAGCCCTTCTCGAGGAAGAGCTCGCACGCGGCTTCCGACAGCACCTCGCGCGACGACGCGCGCGGGCGTCCCGTGCGGGATTCGGTGGCCATGCCGACAGCCTAGGGTGCGGCATCCATGTATTCTTGGACGCAATCCAACAACGGGGAGCGGTGATGCTCGAGATTCTTCGCGCGGGGCTCGGCCCCGACTACGTGCCGTATCTGGACGGCTGGGCTCTGCAGCGCGTGGTGCACGCCGACGTCGTCGCGGGGACGCGGCCCGACACGCTCCTGCTGCTCGAGCACGAGCCGGTGTACACCGCGGGCAAGCGCACCGAGGCCCACGAGCGGCCCACCGACGGCACCCCGGTCATCGACGTGGACCGCGGCGGAAAGATCACGTGGCACGGCCCGGGGCAGCTGGTCGGGTATCCGATCATGCGGCTGCCGGAGCCGCTCGACGTCGTCGCCCACGTCCGGCGGCTCGAGGGGCTGCTCATCGCAGCGCTCGCGACGCACGGTGTCGAGGGCTTCCGCGTCGAGGGGCGTAGCGGCGTGTGGGTGCGCCGCCCGCTCGGCGTCGACAAGGTCGCGGCGATCGGAGTCCGCGTCGAGAGAGGTGTCACCATGCACGGGTTCGCGGTGAACTGCGACAACACGCTGGCCGGGTTCCGGGGCATCGTCCCGTGCGGGATCACGGATGCCGGGGTGACGACGGTGAGCGAGGTCGTCGGTGCCGAGGTCTCCCCCGCCGACATCGTCGACAGCATCGAGTCCGTTTTCCGCGCCGAGTACTCGGCGGTGGCCGCGTGAGCGCCTGCGGGACCGGGAGCGCCGGGGGCGCGGCATCCACCGCTCCGAACGGACGCAAGCTCCTCCGGCTCGAGGTGCGGAACGCGCAGACCCCGATCGAGCGAAAGCCCGAGTGGATCAAGACCAAGGCGCGCCTCGGGCCCGAGTACACGGCGTTGCAGAATCTCGTGAAGACCGAGGAGCTGCACACCGTCTGCCAGGAGGCCGGCTGCCCCAACATCTTCGAATGCTGGGAGGACCGGGAGGCGACGTTCCTCATCGGCGGCTCGCAGTGCACGCGTCGCTGCGACTTCTGCCAGATCGACACCGGCAAGCCCGCCGACTACGACACCGACGAACCGCGCCGCGTCGCGGAGAGCGTCTCGCGGATGCAGCTGCGCTACGCCACCGTCACGGGCGTCGCCCGCGACGACCTGCCCGACGAAGGGGCGTGGTTGCACGCCGAGACCGTCCGCCGCATCCACGCCGAGAACCCCGGGACCGGTGTCGAGATCCTCGCGACGGACTTCTCGGGCAACCCCGCGCTGCTCGAGGAGGTCTTCTCCTCGCGGCCCGAGGTCTTCGCGCACAACGTCGAGACGGTTCCGCGCATCTTCAAGCGCATCCGGCCCGCTTTCCGCTACGAGCGGTCCCTCGGCGTGCTGACCGCGGCGCGCGACGCCGGCCTCATCACGAAGTCGAACCTCATCCTCGGCATGGGCGAGGAGCCCGAAGAGGTCGTGCAGGCGCTCCACGACCTGCACGAGGCCGGGACGGACATCATCACGATCACGCAGTACCTGCGCCCCACGCCGCGTCACCTCCCCGTGCAGCGGTGGGTCAAGCCCGCCGAGTTCGTCGAGTTCAAGGAGGAGGCCGAGCGCATCGGATTCCTCGGCGTTCTCGCCGGTCCCCTCGTGCGCTCGTCGTACCGCGCCGGTCGCCTGTGGGCGCAGTCGATGGTGTCGAAGGGCCGCGAGATCCCGCCGCACCTCGCGCACCTCGCGAAGGACATCGCTGCCGCCGACGCCGGCTTCGCGCAGGCGGTCTGAGACACTTCGCGCACGCGCCGTGTCGGCGGAGAGTAGACCTCTCCGCCCCCGCGGGGGAAGCACCCCTTCCGTTCGTTTCCGAGGTCTAGCCTGACGCCCGGTCATCCGACCGCACGTGGGAAACACCTCACCGAACGGAGCCCCCGGTGGACCTCGCCGTCCTCATCCCCGTCCTTCTCGTCGTCGCACTCTCGTTCTTCTTCGATTTCACCAACGGCTTCCACGACACCGCGAACGCGATGGCGACCTCGGTCGCCACCGGCGCGCTGAAGCCCAAGGTCGCCGTCCTCATCTCCGCCGTGCTGAACCTCGTCGGAGCATTCCTGTCCACCGCGGTCGCCAAGACCGTGTCCGAGGGAATCCTGGCCCAGGACTCCCAGGGTCTGCCCGACATCACGGTCCCGATGATCTTCGCGGGCCTGATGGGGGCGGTGCTCTGGAACCTCCTCACGTGGTGGCTCGGCCTTCCGTCGAGCTCCACGCACGCGCTGTTCGGCGGCCTCATCGGCGCCGCGGTCATCGGGGCCGGGTTCGGCGCCGTCGAGTGGGGCGGGGTCGTCTCCAAGATCGTGCTGCCGGCCCTCCTGTCGCCCTTCATCGCGGGGTCCGTGGCGCTCGTCGCGACGTACCTCGTCTACCGCGTGACGCGCATGGCAACGGTCGCCGGCTCCACCACAGCCTTCCGACACGGGCAGACGGTGTCGGCATCCCTCGTCTCGCTCGCGCACGGGACCAACGACGCGCAGAAGACCATGGGCGTCATCACGCTCACGCTGATCGTCGCGGGCTACCAGGAGGCGGGCACCGCCCCGCAGTTCTGGGTCATCCTCGGCGCCGGCCTCGCGATCGCCCTCGGCACCTACCTCGGCGGGTGGCGCATCATGCGGACGGTGGGCAAACGCATCACCGACGTGAAGCCGCCCCAGGGCTTCGCGGCGGAGACGAGCGCGGCATCCACGATCCTCATCTCCTCCACGCTCGGCTTCCCGCTTTCGACGACGCAGGTGACCTCGGGCGCCGTCGTCGGATCGGGGCTCGGGAAGCGGCTCGCGTCGGTGCACTGGAACGTCGTCGCGCGCATCGCGTTCGCGTGGATCGTCACCCTTCCGGCCGCGGCCCTCGTCGGCGGACTCGCGGCTTGGGCGGCCAACGCGAGCACCATCGGCCTGATCGCGGTCCTGGTCGTGGGTCTCGGTGCGTGCGTGGGCCTGTTCCTGCTGGCGCGCCGCAAGCCCGTCTCGGCCGAGAACGTCAACGAAGAGTCCCTGGATGCCGACCACGTCGGCCGCGAGGGCAAGAACACGCAGGAGGCACGCGCATGAACGGCATTCGGCACACCGCGTCGGCGTCGGCCGGGTGGCTGGGGGTGGACTGGGGGTCGATCGGCCTCGTGTTCGTCGTCGGTCTCGTCGCGACCCTGGTGATCGTCGGGCTCTACACCGCCGGCATCCGGCTCCTGGCGGTGGGGGCGCCCGACATCCAAGTCGGAGCGGACGGGGACCCGGAAGGGCAGGACGCGGTCGTGTCCGCGCGGGTGGGGACGCGGCCCGTGGCGGCCACGATCGGCGGCTTCGCCTGCTTCGCGGGGTTCGCCGCCGCGGTGCTCGTCGGCGTCTACCTCGTCATCCCCGCGTTCCACGGGCACTGACGGTCGCGGGCGCTCGTCCCTCGGCGTCAGTCGGCGCTCGTGACCGACTGCACCTGCCCGTCGGAGGAGAGGTTCACCAGGAGCACGTCGTCGGTCGAGTCGGGGTCGAGGGCGTACTCGAGGACGGCGAAGGGGTCGCTGCCGCCGTGCTCGTCGGCCAGGATCGTCATGCTCATCAGCTGCAGCGACTTGATGACGTCGATATGCGTGTCCCCGGACGGGTCGGAGAGCAGGTCGTCGAGCTCGTCGCCGAGGGTCGCCTGCTGCTGGAGGATGTACTCGGTGACCTCGCTCGTACGGTCGTCGAGTTCGTTCACCATGGCGTTGCGCGCGGCGAGGTCGATCGACTCGAGCGACGAGATCATCGCCGCGGCCACGTCGAGCGCGTCGATCGACACGTCGTCCTGGTCGGGAGCGGTCAGATCGACGGTGACGCTCTGATCACCGAACTCGACGTTCTCGGACCAGAAGATCGACCCGTCGGGTCCTGACTCGAGGAGTCCGAAGAAGTCGTGCTCGATCGCCATGTCCCCATGAAACCAGCCCGACCCGCCTCGCGAAAGGCGACCCGCCAGAGCGCCCGGGTGCGGTAAAGGGGGTCAGTCGACGAGGGACGCGGCGAACACGTGCGGCGTGAAGCCCGTCAGGTCCCCGATCCCCTCGCCCTGACCGAGGAGCTTGACCGGGATGCCGGTGCGTTCCTGCACCGCAAGAACGAAGCCGCCCTTCGCCGAACCGTCGAGCTTCGTGAGCACGAGTCCCGTGACACCGGCGCTGTCGAGGAAGGCTTGGGCCTGCATCAGGCCGTTCTGCCCGGTCGTGGCATCCAGGACCAGGAGGACCTCGCTGATCGGGGCCTGCTTCTCGATGACGCGCTTGATCTTGCCGAGCTCGTCCATCAGGCCACCCTTGGTGTGCAGGCGACCCGCGGTGTCGACGAGCACGATCTCGGTGCCCGTCTCCTTCGCGTGCGCGACGGTCTGGAAGGCGACGGATGCCGGATCCTGACCCTCGTGCTGGGGGCGCACGATCGTGGCTCCCCCGCGCTCGGCCCACGTGGCGAGCTGGTCGACGGCCGCGGCACGGAAGGTGTCGGCCGCGCCGACGACGACCGTGCGGCCGTAGCGCTGCAGGAACTTCGCGAACTTGCCGATCGTGGTGGTCTTGCCGACGCCGTTGACGCCGACGACGAGGACCACGGCCGGGCGCTCGGTGAGACGCAGCGTGGTGTCGAACTTCGCGAAGTGCTCCTCGAGCGTCTCGCGGAGCATGCGCTGCAGGTCGCGCGGATCGGTCGTGCGGTAGCGGTCGACCTTCTCTCGCAGCTCGTCGATGAGCCGCTCGGTGACGTCGGGACCGAAGTCGGCGGTCAGGAGAGCCGTCTCGAGGTCGTCCCACGTGGTCTCGTCGATCGTGGGTTTGACGAACAGCCCGCGCAGCGCGCGGCCGAGCGACCAGGAGTTCTCAGCCATTCCCTCAGCTTACGGGGGCCGGTTCCGCCACAGCGCGTGAGCGGTCGCCGACGCGTTGACCCACGACGGCCGACACGCCGTCCTGACGCATCGACACGCCGTAGAGCGCATCGGCGATCTCCATGGTCCGCTTCTGGTGCGTGATGACGATGAGCTGGCTGCTCTCGCGCAGCTTCTCGAACACACCGAGGAGGCGGCCGAGGTTGGCATCGTCGAGCGCCGCCTCCACCTCGTCGAGGATGTAGAACGGGCTCGGGCGCGCGGTGAAGATCGCGGTCAGGAACGCCACCGCCGCAAGCGAGCGCTCACCGCCCGAGAGCAGAGAGAGCCGCTCGATCTTCTTCCCGACCGGGCGTACCGCGACCTCGATGCCGGTGGTCAGCGGGTTGTCGGGATCGGTGAGCGAGATGCTGCCCGCGCCGCCCGGGAACAGGATCGGGAAGATCTCGCCGAACGCCGCACGCGTGTCCTCGAACGCGGCGACAAAGATCGTCTGCATCCGCTCGTCGAGCTCGGCGATGATCGTCTGCAGGTCGGCGCGGGTCTGCTGCAGGTCGGCGAGCTGCTCGGTGAGGAACGCGTGCCGCTGCTCCAGTGCCGCGAACTCCTCGAGCGCGAGCGGGTTCACGCGGCCGAGCTGGGCGAGCTTGCGCTCGGCCTCCTGCAGTCGCCGCTTCTGCGTCCCACGGTCGAACGGTTCGGTCGCGTCGTCCTCGCCCGCCGGGATGGGCTGATCGGGGCCATATTCCGAAACGAGAATGTCTTCGTCGAGCGACAGCTCGGACTGCACGCGTTCGAGCAGGCTCGTGACGTGGAGCCGCTTCTCGTGCATCTGCAGCTCGAGCCCGTGGACGCTCTCGGTCAGGCGCGCGAGGCGCTCCCGCACCGCGTTCTCGTCGGCCCGGGCGCGGGAGAGGTCCGCGGTGACGGCCGAGCGCGCGGACTCCGCAGCCGCGAGTTCGACCCGCGCCTGGCTGACCGACCGGTCGACCGAGTCGAGCAGGGCGGGAAGCGCGCCGGCGACCTCCGCCGCGATCTCGCGCTGCGCTCGACGGATCTCGGCGCGTCGGGCCGCCGCGGCGGCGGCCGCGCGCTCGCGCTCCCGCTGTTGCTCGAGCTGCACGATCCGCGCCTCCCCCGCGCGGACACGTTCGCGCAGGGTCTCGATGTCGAGTCGCGCGCGCATCTCGACCTCGCGCGCTGTCTCGAGGTCGGCGAGCATGCCCTCGCGGGCTGAGGCGTCGAGCAGCGGACGCGGGACCTCGAGCGCGCGCTCGAGCGTCTCATCGGCGACGCGCGCCTTCTCCTCCGCGTCCGCGACAGCGGCCTGGGCCTGCGCGAGGCCGGCCTCGAGCCGCTCGCACTCCGCGACCGCGGACTCGTGCCGCACGGTGACGCGGTTCAGCTTCTCGGCGTGGGCCGCGAGGGCGGCGTCGTGCGCGCGGAGGGTCGCGAGCGTCTCCTTGGTGCGGGCGCGCGCCTCGGCGAGTTTCCGCTGCTCGTCGGCCAGCGCCTCCCGCAGCGAGTCGGCGATCACGGTGATCTCCGCGAGACGGTCGGCCGCGGCATCCCGTTCCGCGGCGAGTTCGAGACGCGAACGACCGCCGCCCGACCCGGCCCGCAAAGTGCGGACGGTGAGCACCGCGCCGTCGCGCGTCACGAGGACGGTTCCGGCGGGTGCGGCCTCCAACGCCGGCCGGGCCGCCTCCGCGGCTACGAGATCGTCGACGATCACGACGCCGGACAGGATGCCACGCACCCCCGCCGGAGCCGACACCACGTCCACCGCGCGCACGCCGCCCGCGATCGCGGGGCCGTCTCCCGCATCGGGTGCCGCGGCGATCGCGATCTCGACGACGCCGAGGTCCCCCTCGCGTGCGGCCCGCGCCGCGGCGAACGCCGCCGCGTCATCATCGACGAGCAACCCCTCCGCGAGCGAGCCGAGCGCCGCGGCGATCGCGGCCTCGTATCCCGCGGTGACCTTCACGGCATCGCCGACGAGGCCGCGGATGCCGTCGGCCCCGCTCGCGGCCAGGTCGGCCGCGGCGTTGCGGACGTCGAGGGCCCGCCCGAGCGCCGCGGTCTGCGCGGTCAAGGCATCCCGCTCGCGCTCGGCGGCGTGCAGGCGCTCGCGCAGACCTGCGACCTCGGTCTCGGTCTCGTTCGTCTCGCGCTGCGCGCGTTCGTAGGCCGCGGCATGCTCGGCCGTGGACTCCTCCGGTGTGACGTCGGGGTCGAGGGCGGCGCGCGCCTCCTCGGCCTCGGCGAGGCGTTCGCGCGCGGCATCCAGAGCTCGTTGCTGCCGGTCCACGGCACCTCGGGACGCCGCCAACCCTGATGCCGCGGCCTGCGCCGAGCCGCGGAGTGCCGTGAGCTTCATGTCGTGCTCGGAGACCAGCGCGCTCTGCGCCGCGATGTCCGCGTCGAGGGCGTCGAGTTCCGCGCGGGCACGGGCGACTCCGCGGGCCGCGTCCGCCGCGGCATCCTGGGCCTCCCCGAGACCCCCCGCAATGTCGTCGATCTCGGTGCGGAGGTCGTCGATCATGGACTGGGTCACGGTCGGCGCGGCGGCCGAGGCGTCGCCCTCGTCGTCCGCGAGCAGCGTCAGGCGCTGACCCGCGAGCGTGTAGAGCCCGCGCAGGCGCTCCTGCACCTGCTCGAGCGAGAACGCGACTCGTCGGGCGCGGTCGACCGCCTCGGAGCGCTGCTCCTCCTCGAGCCTCTCGACCTTGAGCCGAATGCCATCGGCCTGGTCCTGCAGCATGAGTCGCTCGGTGTGGCGCTCGCTCTCGGCCGCCGCGGCGTCGGCCAGCTCGCGGCGGAGCTGCACCAGCTCGTCGGCGAAGAGCCGCGCCTTCGCGTCGCGGACGACCGCGGCGATCGTGGCCGCCTCCCGCGCGATCTCGGCCTGCTTGCCGAGCGGCTTGAGCTGGCGGCGCAACTCGCCGGCGAGGTCGCTCAAGCGCGTGAGGTTGGTCTCCATCGCCTCGAGCTTGCGCACGGTCTTCTCCTTGCGGCGACGGTGCTTCAGGATCCCCGCGGCCTCCTCGATGAACCCGCGCCGTTCCTCCGCCGAGGCCTGCAGCACCGTGTCGAGGCGCCCCTGGCCGATGATCACGTGCATCTCGCGGCCGAGACCCGAGTCGCTCAGGAGTTCCTGCACGTCGAGGAGGCGGCACGTCTGCCCGTTGATCGCGTACTCGCTCGCCCCGGTCCGGAACAGCGTGCGGCTGATCGTCACCTCGCTGTACTCGATCGGGAGCGCGCCGTCGGCGTTGTCGATCGTCAGCTGCACTTCCGCTCGGCCGAGAGGCCCGCGAGTGGACGTGCCGGCGAAGATGACGTCCTCCATCTTGCCGCCGCGGAGCGTCTTGGCGCCCTGCTCCCCCATGACCCACGCGAGCGCGTCGACGACGTTGGACTTGCCCGACCCGTTCGGACCGACGATGCACGTGACCCCGGGCTCCAGCGCGAACGTCGTCGACTGCGCGAAGGACTTGAAGCCCTTGAGCGTGACGCTCTTGAGGTGCATGCGGATGCGCCTTCCCGACCGGTGAACTTCCGCCTCACGCTACCCGACGACCCGCGGAATCCCGCGGTGGCTGGCCGATCGAGCCGTCGCTCGACGCGCCCGGGCCTCGCCCGTTTCTGGAACTTCGCTTGACATCCGCTGAACGACCCCGCTAGCGTCGGGGGTCGCAACCGACTGAGGAAGGAGGTCACTCCCATGATTCGCAACACCACCGGCTTCACCGCCCCAGGCTTCACCGCCGTCCCCGTGCTGTCCGCACCCCTGCGCGGAGTGACCACCGCCGTCGGCATGCCTGTCCGTCAGGCGTGACGCCGCCGCGTTGAGACGCTCGTCCGTCTCCGCTCCCGCACCGTCGTCCGATTCCCGGATGCCGTGCGCCCGGGTCGTCTCCGACCCCTCCGCCACCGCCCGCCTTCCGTAGGCCGTGGCCTCTCTGCTCGTCCTTCCTCATCGGAGCCTCCGCATGAACACTTCGCTCACGCGCGCGCCGCAGCACACGGCATCCGCGTTGTCCCTTCCCGTCGTCGAGACCCGCCTCGGTCTCCTCGACCGTCTCTCCCTCCGCCTCGGCCTGTGGCTGCTGACACGCGCGGCAGCGCGCGCCGATCAGCGGGCGCACCGCACGGCGGAGGCCGACCTCACGAACCGCGCCGCTCTCGAGCGTTCGCGACGCGAGGCCCACTGGCAGCGGCAGGCGCTTCTCTCGCGCCCGCCGCTGTGATCCGGCGGGGCCGGCATCCCCGGCCCCGCCACCTTCCCTCTTCCTCCCACCGAAAGTTCTGACATGAGCACCCTCCCGGCCGGCCTCGAGCTGCGCCCCCTGCACATTCCGGCATCCATCGAATCCCCGGATGCCGCCGACTTCCGCGAGATGGCGCGCGTGCGCAACCTCGTCTACCGCGAGATCGCGGGCCACGACGACCACTCGATGCCCGCCGACGAGCTTCTTCCCGTCTACCGTCCGACCGCCGCGCAGATCCGCCTCGTGTGGATCGCGCTCTGGGACGGCGAGGTCGTGGGCCGCGTCGGACTCGACCTCCCCCAGGAGGACGGTGCTCGCACGGGCTTCTGGCTCATCGAGCTGCGACGCAGCGCGTGGGGTCGCGGCATCGGACGCGCCGCGCACGACCTGATCGAGCGCACCGCGCGCGAGCACGGTCGGACGATCCTGCAGTCCTGGGCCGAGCATCCGGCCACGGACGGTCCGCACCTCGAGGCGCCGACCGGCTTCGGCCGAATCCCCCTCGACCGCGCCGCCCGGTTCTACCTCGACGCCGGATACACGCTCGAGCAGATCGTGCGGCAGAGTCGGCTCGATCTCGCCGGCGCCGAGCCGCACCTGCAGGCCCTCCTGACGGAGGCCGAGGCTGCCGCGGCGGGATACCGCGTCATCCAGTGGACGCTCCCCACGCCGCCGGAGTTCGTGGACGCCTTCGCATACATGAAGTCGCGCATGATCACCGACGCCCCCGCCGCCGGCCTCGACTACGACGAGGAGGTGTGGGATGCCGCCCGCGTGGCCGACTGGGAACGTCGCTACACCGACGCCGACCGGCACGTCCTCGTCACCGTCGCGCAGCACGTCGACAGCGGCGAGCTCGCGGCGTTCAACGAGCTCTCCATCGGCAAGGACCGGACGGCGGTCACCCACCAGGAGGACACCCTTGTCGTGGCATCCCATCGTGGCCACCGGCTCGGCATGCTGGTGAAGTGCGCGGGGCTCCTGGCGTGGCGCGAGGCCGTTCCGGAGTCCCCCCGCGTGATGACGTACAACGCGGAAGAGAACCGTCCGATGCTCTCGATCAACGAGGCGATCGGGTTCGTCCCCATCGCCTACGAGGGCGCGTGGCAGAAGGTGCTCGGCTGATCGTGTCGCCGAAACGGCATCCGGCTGACATCCCTACCGCGCTCCGCGGGGGTTTCGTCAGCCGGATGTCGTCTCGGCAGACATCGGGCTCCGCGGGTCAGCCCTGGCGGATCATCCCGCGCTCGCGCATGTCGTCCAGCGTCTCGAAGATCGTGGTCTCGGCGGGGCGTGGGGCGAAACCGAGCTGCGCCTTCGCGCGCTCGTTGTGGATCACGAGCGGCGGCAGGTCGTCGCCCGGCACCTCCTCGGTCGGCGCGGCCGCAGCCAGGTCGCCGAGGTGCTCTCGGAGGAGGGATGCCACGCCCAACCACGAGATCGTCGGCCCGTCGGCGAGCAGGAGATATCGCTTGCCCGCGGCATCCGGCGTGTCCATCGCGGCGAGGTGTGCTGTGGACACGTCCCGCACGTCGGCGATCCCGAACCGCTGGCGCGGCGCGAGGGGCATGTGCCCGTCGAGCATCCCGAGGAACGCCTGCAGCGACGAGCGTGGGTCGGCCGTCAGTGTGGGGCCAGCGATCCACGTCGGGTTGAGGACGACGAGCTCGAGCCCGTTCCCCTCGCGCTCGACGAAGTCCCACGCGGCACGCTCCGCGACGGCCTTCGACCGCGGGTAGGCCGGCAGCCCGGGCGCATCCGGGTCGGTCCAGTCGTTCTCGTCGAACTCGCGGATCCCGTCAGCGTTAAGAGGTTTCGGCGAATACCCGACCGCCGCGAACGACGAGGTGAGGACGACCCGGGCGACTCCGGCATCCCGTGCCGCTCGGAGCACACGGAGAGCCCCGTCGCGTGCCGGAGTGACGACGAGGTCGACGTCCTCCGTGGCGTGGGTCATCGGGGATGCCAGGTGGTAGACGCCCGTGACACCGGCCACGGCGGCATCCCAACCGGCGTCTTCCGTGAGGGATGCCACGGTGAATTCGAGACCGGTGTCGTCGGCTCCGGCACGGCGTACCGCGTCGCGAAGCGCCGGCCCCGCGTCGAGAGAGCGGACGGCGGCGCGGACGGACGTGCCCCGCTGGAGGAGGTCGGCGACGACGCGGGTTCCGAGGTAGCCGGAGGCCCCGGTGACCAAGACGGTGTGAGATGAAGTGTTCATGGGGCGAGTCGAACAAACCTCAAGCGCTGGAGGTCAAGCGCGGATCAGCATCTCGATCTCGGGGTAGATCTCGTGGACGCGCGCCTGCGCCTGCGCTTCCGCGTCCGTGTCGCCGCGATCGCGCGCATCCCACAGGTCAGCCTTGCGACGGAGGTAGTCGAGGTGCACGCGCAGCGTCGCCATCTCGATCTCCACGCGTTCCGCATGACGCAGGAGGATGTCGCGCTGCTCGCTAGCGGCCTCGCGGCCACGTCGGCGGTTCGCCTGATACGTGCGCATGTCTTCGATCCCGACGCCCATCGCGCGGAGGCACGCGAGCACCTGCAGGTCGTCGAGGTCGCGCTCGCGATACCGCCGATGCCCGCTGCTCGCGTCGCGCACGATCGGGCCGATGAGCCCGACGTCCTCGTAGTAGCGGAGCGTGGGTTCGCTGAGACCCGACCGGCGGGCCGCCTGCTGGATGGTGAGCATCGACATGTGTCCACCTCAGCACACTTCAAGTACTTGAAGTCAAGTCGACGTCAGCGCAGGTGCTGGCACCTCGGGCAGAAGTGGCTCGACCGGTTCATGAACGAGACCCGCACGATCGGGCGGCCGCAGCGCGGGCACGGCTGGCCCGTGCGACCGTACGCGTTGAGCGAGTGCGCGAAGTACCCCGCCTGACCGTTCACGTTGACGTACTGCGCGTCGAAGCTCGTGCCGCCCTCCGCGAGAGCCTTCTCGAGCACCGCGCGGACCTCGGCCAGCAGCCGGCTCACCGAGCGGGTCGGGAGATCGGAGCCAGGAGTCTCGGGGTGGATGCGCGCCGCCCACAGAGATTCGTCGGCGTAGATGTTGCCGATGCCGCTCGCCACGGTCTGATCGAGCAGCACGCGTTTGATCCCTGACGACGTACGGGCGAGGCGCGCGCGGAATCGCGCGTCGTCGAACGCGGGGTCCAGCGGATCGCGGGCGATGTGGGCCACCTGCGTCGGCACGCGCGGCAGCGATGATCCACGGCCCCCGGGGGCGGCATCCGGGGTGTCGACGAGCTCGTCGAGCGCGAGCGAGCCGAACGTGCGCTGATCCGCGAAGACCACCGACAGCGCACCGTGGACGGGATGCTCGAGCTCGATACGGATGCGTTCGTGTCGTTCCTCGGGCGCGCCGGGCACGCGCAGGAGCATCTGTCCGCTCATACCGAGGTGCGTCACGATCGCTTCGTCGTCGCCGAGTGGCATCCAGAGGAACTTCCCTCGACGCACGGCCGCGGCGATGCGGCGACCGGTGAGTTGGGCCTCGAAATGTTCCGGTGTTCCGGAGTGGCGGGTCAGCGCGCGGGCGTCCCGGACGTCGACCGAAGCGATGAGCGCACCCGTCACCGCCGGTTCGAGGCCGGCGCGGACGACCTCGACCTCGGGCAGCTCAGGCACGGGCGTTGAGCTCGCGCCACGCGGCGAGGGCGGCGGCCATCTCGGCCTGCTTCTTGCTCGTGCCGGTGCCGTGCGTCTCGACGTCGCCGACGGTCACGGTGGCGGTGAACCGCCGGTCGTGGTCGGGGCCCGTCGCCTCGACGGCGTATACGGGCGCCGCGAGCGACTGCCGCGCGGCGATCTCCTGCAGGCTCGTCTTCGGATCCATCGCCGCACCGTAGCGATCGGGGTCGTCGAGCAGGGGCTCGACCAGACGCAGCACGAGCGCCGTGGCGGCATCCGGTCCAGCGGACAGGTAGGTCGCGCCGATGACGGCTTCCATCGTGTCGGCGAGGATCGAGTCCTTGTCGCGGCCACCGGTGAGGATCTCCCCGCGGCCGAGCCGCACGTGGTCACCGAGGCCGATACCCCGCGCGACCTCGGCGAGGGCCACCGTCGAGACGACACTCGCACGCCGCTTGGCGAGGCTTCCTTCGTCGAGCTCAGGATGCCCCGTGTACAGTCGCACGGTCACCGCCTGCCCGAGCACCGAGTCACCGAGGAACTCGAGACGTTCGTTGTGCGGGATGCCGCCGTTCTCGTACGCGAACGAGCGATGGGTCAGCGCAAGAGAAAGAAGCTCGGGGTCGATGTCGACCCCGAGCTTCTCGATGAGCGCAGTGTTTCGCGTCACCGGACGTTGATCAGACGTCGGCGACCTTGCGGCCCTTGTACTCGAGGAAGAGCTCGGTGCCCTGCGAGTCGGTGACGACCTTCGCCTGGTGGGGGCGGCTGTAGACGACCTTGCCGTTCTCGATGGTCTTGACCAGCGCGGGGGCTTCGGCCTTCCACTGCGCGCGACGCGAGCGGGTGTTCGAGCGGGAGACCTTCCGCTTCGGGGGGTTACCTGCCATGACTAGCTCTTCTCTGTCTTGGGGGCGGCGCGGAGCGCATCGCCGTCGTCTGGGGTGTACTGCTGGAGCGCCGCCCACCGAGGATCGACGGGTGTCTGCTCCGTGTCGCCGGCGCTCTCCGTCAGCTTCTCACCCGTGACCGGGTCGAGCCCGAGGCAATCCGGCTGACACACCGGCTGGAACGGAAGCGAGAGGACGATGGCATCCCGGACCAGATTTTCAAGATCCACGTGGTCGTCTTGAACTTCGAAGTCGTTCGCTTCCTCCCCAGGATACGCGAAAAGTTCCTGGAACTCGACTTCGACAGGCTCGGCGATGTCGGTGAGGCACCGTCCGCACACTCCGGTGGCCGTCGTGTCGACGGTTCCGGAGACCAGGATGCCCTCGTGGACGGACTCCAGACGCACGTCGATCTCGAGCGGTTCGGCGGCGGCGACCGAGACGAGCCCCTCGCCCCACTTCTCGGGCGCGGGGATGTCGAGCTCGTGCTCGCGCATCTCTCCCGGGTGGCGCTCGATGTCGCGCACGGGGAGCTGGAAGGGTCCGGGTCGGTGGGTTCTCACGGTCGTCCATGCTACCCGCGCGCCCCCGGGCGAGGGCCGAGCCGGGGCCGGGCCGCCCGCGATCGCTACAGTCCGCGCGCGCCGGTGTCGAGGAACCGGGCGACCGCGGCGGGCACGTACGGCGACACATCGCCGCCGAGCGCGGCGACCTGCCGCACCAGCGAGCTGGAGACGAGCGCGTGCGACGGATCGGGCAGCAGGAACACCGTTTCGACGTGCGCGAGGTCGCGGTTCACGATGGCCATCGGCGTCTCGTACGCGACGTCGACCTGCGACCGGATGCCTTTGACGAGCACCTGCGCGCCCACGTCGGTGGCGTAGTCGACGAGGAGTCCCATGCTCCACGCGGCGACGATGACGTCGCCCTCGATGCCCTCGTCCTGGATGGACTGCTCGAGGAGCGCCTGACGCTGCGCGATCGGCAGCATCGCCTCTTTGCCGGGGTTGTGGACGACGAGCACGTGGAGCTGGTCGAACAGGCCGGCCGCGCGGCGGATCACATCGAGGTGCCCCCGCGTCGGGGGATCGAAGGAACCGGGTACGACGGCGATCCGCGGACTCATTCCGCCAGCCTACCGATCACGACTTGGCGAGGGCCGCGCGTTCCTCGACGCCGACACGTCGCTCGAGAGCAGCGGCGAGTCCCGGATGCCGCACGAGTGCGGGATCGTCGGCGAGCACCGTCTCGGCCGCGGCCCGCGCTTGGACGATGAGATCCGCATCCGTCACGACACGCAGGAGCCGGAGGGACGACCGCACGCCGGACTGCGCGCCGCCCAGGACGTCGCCCTCGCCGCGGAGCTCGAGGTCGACCTCGGCGAGCTCGAAGCCGTCGAGCGTCCGGGCGACCGCCTCGACGCGCGAACGCGACGACGTTCCCGGCGCCGCTTCGGTCACGAGCAGGCACAGTCCGGGGAGTCCGCCTCGGCCGACGCGCCCGCGCAGCTGGTGGAGCTGGGAGACGCCGAACCGGTCGGCCTCGAGGATCACCATCGTCGAGGCGTTCGGGACGTCGACGCCGACCTCGATGACGGTCGTGGCGACCAGCACGTCGATGTCGCCGCGCGCGAACGCCTGCATGACGGCATCCTTCTCGTCCGCGTGCATCTTGCCGTGGAGGATCTCGACGCGGATGTCGGCGAACGCCGGCAGCGTGTCGAGCAGCGCCCCCACCTGAACGACGCCCCAGCGCGTGCGCGTATCGGCACCGTCGGACGGCTCGTCGCCCACCTCGTCCTTTGTGAGCTTCTCGGCGTCGATCGCGGCGCACACGACGAACACCTGGTGCGTCTTCGCCACCTCTTCGGCGACACGCTCCCACACCCGGGCGAACCATCCCGGCTTCTCGGCGAGCGGGGCGACGAAGGTCTGGATGCCAGCTCGCCCGGCCGGCATGGTGCGAATCGTCGAGACGTCGAGGTCGCCGAACACCGTCATGGCGACGGTGCGCGGGATCGGCGTCGCCGTGAGCACGAGCGTGTGCGGCGAGTCACCCTTGGAGCGGAGCGCCTCGCGCTGGTCCACCCCGAAGCGGTGTTGCTCGTCGACCACCACGAAACCGAGATCCGCGAACGTCGTCGTGGAGCTGAGTAGCGCGTGGGTGCCGACGACGATCCGGGCCTGACCGGATGCCACCCGCAGGGCCGCGCGGCGACGCTCGGCAGCCGGGAGCTGTCCGGTGAGCAGCGTCGGCATCAGCTCGGGGGCGAGCTGCGGTCCGAGCATCTTCGCGATCGACCGCACGTGCTGTGCCGCGAGCACCTCGGTCGGGGCGATGAGAGCGGATTGCCCGCCCGACTCGGCGACCTGCAGCATCGCGCGAAGGGCGACGAGCGTCTTACCGGATCCGACCTCGCCCTGCACCAGGCGGTTCATGGGCCAATCGCCGACGAGGTCGGCGGCGATCCGGGCGCCGACGGTCTCTTGGTCGGGGGTGAGCGCGAAGGGCAGGGCCGCGTCGAAGCGTTCGAGGAGGCCGCCCGGCGCGGCGGGGCGCTTCGCCGCGGACAGCGCGCGGACGAACTGCCGCTGCTGCAGCAGCGCGGTCTGCAGGACGAACGCCTCCTGCATCCGCAGCGTCGCGACCGCCGGTGGAATCTCGTCGTCGTGCTCCGGGCGGTGGATGTGCTCCAGCGCGGTGCGGGCGCTGACGAGGCCGTGCCGCTCGCGGAGGTCGTCGGGGAGCGGATCGTCGATGGCGCCCAGGCCGTCGAGCACGAGGGCGATCGTCTTCTGCACGAGCGTGCTCGGCACGGTGCTCGTCGCGGGATAGATCGGGATCGGACGCTTCGAGTTCACCTCGGCCTCGGCGCGCGCCTCTTCCAGATCGTCGAACAGCTCGTAGTCGGGGTGCGTCAGCTGCGTCTGCCGTCGGTACTCCCCCACCTTGCCCGAGAAGATGCCGCGGCGGCCGGGCGTCAGGTCTTTGAGGCGCCACGACTGGTTGAAGAACGTGAGGGACATGCGTCCGTCGCCGTCGCTGATGATCACCTCGAGTAGCGACCCGCGGCGGTTCTGCATGCGGCGCTCGGTCGCGCTGACCACCTCGGCGACGATCGTCACCGGCTCGCCGAGCGGCAGCGAGGCGATCGGGGTCAGCTCGCCGCGCTTGGCGTACCGGCGCGGGTAGTGTTCGAGCAGCTCGCCGACGGTCTTCATGCCGAACGCGCGCTCGAAAGCCGCGGCGGTCTTGCCGCCGACGGCGCCGTCGAGTCGCGACGACAGGGACAGACCGAGCATGCACCGAGTCTAGGCATCCCCTCCGACACGCGGTTTGTAGGGTGGAACGGTGACCCGCATCATCTCCGGCCGCGCGGGCGGCACGGTTCTCGACGTCCCCGCCAAGGGCACGCGGCCCACGAGCGACCGCGTGCGCGAGTCGCTGTTCGGGGCGCTGGAGTCGGCCGACCTGATCGAGGGCGCGCGCGTGCTGGACCTCTACGCCGGGTCGGGTGCGCTCGGACTCGAGAGCCTCAGCCGCGGTGCCGTGTCGGCCGATCTCGTCGAGCTGTCGGCGCCCGCGGCGACCCTCATCCGAAAGAACGCCGAGCGGCTCCGCACGGCCGGCGTCCGCGGTGCGGCCCGCGTGCACCGGGCGAACGCGACGACGTTCGTCGAATCGTCCGCCGCGACGTGGGACCTCGTGTTCATCGACCCGCCCTACGACGTCGCGGACGACGAGATCACCCGCGTGCTCGCCGCCCTGACCCCCCGTCTGAGCCCGGATGCCGCGGTGATCGTCGAGCGCGCGAAGCGGTCGCCTGCCCCGGACTGGGAGGCCGCCGGCCTCGAGGCCGACCGCGACCGGGCGTATGGCGACACGACCCTCTGGTGGGGCCGCCCGGCCGACTGAGCCGCGCTGGTCAGCCGCGGCCGGCGTCCCAGTCGCGGTAGGGATCCCAGCCGGTGCGGCCGGTCCACGCGCGCCCGTCGACCGTGACGGCGACCTCGCCGCGGCCCTCGACCGTGCCGACGCGGCGCCCGGGGCCGACCGCCCCCGCGGGGTAGGTCACCAGGAATCCATGGTCCTCTCCCCCGCCGAGCGCCCGCGCGAGGTCATCCCCCAGCGCGCCCGCATCGAACGCGATCGTGACTCGGGACGCGTCGGCGAGGCGCTCGGCATCCAGGGCCAGTCCGTCCGAGATGTCCATCATCGCGGTGGCACCGGCGTCAGCCGCCCGCAGTGCGTCGGCGATCGGCGGTCGCGGCCGCAGCTGCCGGTCCAGGCCCTCCGCGTCCTCGGCGTCGAGGGCTGCGCGCGCCTCGGGAGTCACCGGGATCGGCGCACCGGACGCGTCGACGAAGCGGGTGAAGAGCACATCGAGTCCGCGCCCCGCCACGCCCAGCTCGCCGATCACGTGCACGGCATCCCCGGGTCGCGCGCCGGAACGGCGCACCGGATCGCGCCCGTCCAGGCTGCCGAGCGCCGTCACCGCGATCGTCAGCGTGTCCGAGACGGTGAGATCGCCGCCCTCCACCGCGCAGCCGGGGGCGAGCTCGGCGCACGCCTGCGCGAGGCCGTCGGCGAGCCCGCGGACGAACGACAGCGGTGTGTCGTCCGGCATCGCGAGTGCAACGAGCAGCGCGATCGGCCGCGCGCCCATCGCCGCGACGTCGGCGAGGTTGACCGCCGCCGACTTGTAGCCGAGGTCCACCGCGGACGACCACGCCAGCCGGAAATCGGGGCCGTGCACGAGCGTGTCCGTGGTCGCGACGACGCGTCCGTCCGGCACGGCCAGCACCGCGGCGTCGTCCCCCGGCCCCACGGCGGCGGTCGAGGCGGGAAGGCGGTCCAGGATGCCGCGGAGCACCTGCCCCTCGGACAGCTCCCCCACGGTGGTCTCGGCGTCGGTCACCCTCCCACGCTATTAGCCTGGAGGGGTGCCCCGCTCCCGTCGTTCCCTCGCGCTGATCGCCACCCTCGCTCTTCTTCCGGGGCTCGCCGCGTGCACGTCGACCGTCTCGATGCAGCCGGCGAAGGATGCCAACGACCCCGCGTGCGCGCAGATCATCGCGCGACTGCCGAAGTCGATCTCCGGTCAGGAGCGCCGCTGGACCGACGCCCAGGCGACCGGCGCGTGGGGCGATCCCGCCAGCATCCTGCTGACGTGCGGGCTCGAGGCCCCCGGGCCGTCGACGCTCCCCTGCCGCCCGTTCGACGGCGTGGACTGGCTGGTCGACGAGTCACAGGCCGATCAGAACCGCTACACGCTGACGACGTTCGGCCGCACTCCCGCCGTCCAGGTCTACCTCGACTACGCCGAGGCGAGCAGCGCCGACATCGCGTCGGCCCTCGCGCCGCTCATTCGCGACTACCTGCCCGCGACAGGCCAGGTGTGCACGTCCCCCGACGACGCGACCCCGGCGCCTACGCCCAGCACGACCCCCTGAGCGGGCCGCCGCGCGTCAGGCGCGGTCGAGCGCGGCGTCGAGCAGGTCGCTGATCAGCTCGGGATACGACAGCCCGGACGCGATCCAGCACGTCGGGAACATCGAGATCGGCGTGAACCCGGGCATCGTGTTGACCTCGTTCACGTAGAACTCGGTGCCCGTGTAGAAGAAGTCGACGCGCGCGAGACCCTCGCCGCCGAGCGCCTCGAACGCCTGGGCGGCGATCCGCTGCATCTCGGCGAGCTCGCCGTCGCGCAGGTCGGCGGGGCACACGAGGTCGACACCGGGAGCGTTCATGTACTTCGCCTCGAAGTCGTAGAACTCGCGGCCCGTCACGACGATCTCCCCGGCGACGCTCACGCGCACCGGACCACCGTCGCGGCCGGGCAGCACGCCGACCTCCAGCTCCCGCCCCACGACCGCCTGCTCCACCAGGACGAGACGGTCCTCCGCGAAGGCCGTGTCGAGGGCGGCATCCAGGTCTTCCCACGCTGAGACCTTCGTCACGCCGACGCTGGACCCGGCCTCGTTCGGCTTCACGAACACGGGCAGGTCGAGGGAGCGGATGCGCCGCTCCCACAGGTCGCGGTTGCGCGCGAGGTCGGCCCGCGTCACCGCGACCCACGGCACCACCGGCACCCCCGCCGAACGCAGGACGCGCTTGGTGACGTTCTTGTTCATGCCGATCGCCGACATGAGCACTCCGCCGCCGGCGTACGGGATGCCGAGGAGCTCGAGGAGCCCCTGGATCGTGCCGTCCTCACCGAAGCGGCCGTGCAGGATCGGGAGGACGACATCGACATCGCCGAGCGACCGTTCGCCGTCGGCATCCGTCACTGTCCATTCGCGCGACAGCACCGAATCGGGCAGTCGCACGCGGGTGCCGTTGTCGCGCACCTCGGGCAGAGCCTCGGGGCGAAGCGCGAACTTGTCGGGGTCGTCGTCTTCGAGCACGAAGGCGCCGTCGCGAGTGATCCCGACGGGGATCACCCGGAAGCGGTCACGATCGATCGCCCGCAGCACCCCGCCCGCCGTGGCGGAACTGATCGAATGCTCGCTGGAGCGCCCGCCGAAGAGCACCGCCACCGCCGGTTTGGTCATTCTGCGTCCTCTCGCCCTGCGGCTGGTCGTCGTCGGTCGTGAGATGGGGCGCGATGTCGCGCGGATTCATGGTGCCGTCGAGCACCATCTTCACCTGTCGCACGATCGGCATGTCGACGCCGACCTCGCGTGCCAGCTGCAGGACGGGGGCGACGGATGCCAGTCCCTCCGCGGTCTGCTGCATCTGCTTCACGACATCCTGGTAGCTGTAGCCCTGCCCGAGCAGGCGTCCGGCCGTGTTGTTGCGGCTCAGCGGCGACTGGCACGTCGCGATGAGGTCGCCGAGGCCCGCGAGGCCCTGGAGCGTCTCGGGCTGAGCGCCCTGGGCGACGGCGAAGTCGGTCATCTCGACGAGACCGCGCGTGATGATCGAGGCTTTCGTGTTCTCGCCGTAGCCGACGCCGTCCACAATCCCGATCGCGACGGCGATGAGGTTCTTCAGCACGCCGCCGAACTCGGTGCCGATGACGTCGGTGTTCACGAACGACCGGAAGTAGCGGTTGCGCGCGCGCCGGGCGACGGCCTCGGCGGTCTCGGGGCTCAGCGAGCTGATGACCGCGGCCGTCGGCTGCTCCCGCGCGATCTCGAGGGCGAGATTCGGGCCGGATGCCACGGCGATCCGCGCGGGGTCGCACAGCAGCACCTGCTCGATGACCTGGCTCATCCGCAGCCCGGACGACTTCTCGACGCCCTTCATGAGGGACACGATCGGTGCGTCCGTGCGGTCGACCAGCGGCTTCACGGCGGCGAGGTTCTCGCGCAGCGCCTGGCTCGGGATGGAGAGATACACCTGCTGGGCGCCGTCGAGCGCCTCGGCGAGACTCGTCGTCGCGGTCATCGTGCGCGGCAGGTTGATCCCGGAGAGGTAGCGGCTGTTGCGCTTGGACTCGGTGATTTCGGCGGCGAGCTCGGGGCGGCGCGCCCACATCACGACGGAGGCACCGCCGTCGGCGAGGATCTTGCCGAACGTCGTCCCCCAGCTGCCCGCGCCGATGACAGCGACCTTGGGCCCGGCGGTCTCGGTCTTACGACTCAAGGCGGCCCGTCTCGTTCTGCCCGTGCTGCGACGGGTTCCACCGCTCCGCGGGCGCCGGCGCACCGCGCAGGCCCGACAGCATCTCGGCGATCCGCGCCATGAGGGCGTCGGTCGCGCGCGTCAGCGTGGCCGGTTGCGTCGCCGTGGCGCGGAATTCGGACAGGTCCAGCGCCGGCCCGAACTCGACGATGACGTGCGAGCGACGGGGGAAGCGCAGCTTGCCGTACCGGGGCAGGATCTGCTGAACACCCCACTGCGCCATGGGGATGAGCGGCAGGCCGCCGCCGAGCGCGAGCCGCACGGCACCGGTCTTGCCGCGCATCGGCCACAGGTCGGGATCGCGAGTCAGCGTGCCCTCGGGGTACACGATGACACCGCGCCCGTCGCGCGCGATGTCCTGCGCGGCGGTGATGGACTGGTTGGCGCTCGCGGACGTCCGCGGCACGGGCACCATTCCGGTCGCGCGGAGCGCCGCTCCGAGGACCGGGACCTTGAACAGGCTCTCCTTCGCCATGAACCGCGGGGCGCGGCCGACGCGCCACACCGCGACGGCGA
Source organism: Microbacterium sp. T32 (assembly GCF_001619615.1). Classification (GTDB taxonomy): domain Bacteria; phylum Actinomycetota; class Actinomycetes; order Actinomycetales; family Microbacteriaceae; genus Microbacterium. The sequence goes on along the minus strand of NZ_LQQP01000012.1, from coordinate 330,970 downwards.
CGATGAGCGGGTCGAACTCGGAGTTGTGGTTCGGCGCAAGCACGTAGGCGCCCTCGCGCGGGAGGTTCTCCACGCCCCGCAACTCGATGCGGGCGAACAGCCCCACGAGCGGGACGACGACCACGGCGAGGGGCCAGAAGGCGCTCGGCCGGCTCTTCTCCGGGGTGGCCGCCACGGCTCAGCCCACGACGTCGAAGTCGGCGTCGAGAGCGGTCAGCTTCTCGAGGAACTTCTCGTACCCGCGGCGGATGATGCCGATGTTGCGCACCGTCGACTCGCCCTCGGCCGCCAACGCGGCGATGACGTAGCTGTAGCCGCCGCGCAGGTCGGGCACCTCGACATCGGCACCGTGCAGGGGCGTCGGGCCGTTGATGACGGCAGCCTGCTCGAGGTCGCGGCGCGGGACGCGGCGGTCGGGGCTCGCGATGCCCTTGGGGTGCACGACGATGTCGGCACCCATCTTGTTGAGCGCCTGCGTGAATCCGAGACGGTTCTCGTACACCGTCTCGTGCACGGTCGACGTGCCGTGCGCCTGGGTCAGCGCCACGATGAGCGGCTGCTGCCAGTCGGTCATGAAGCCGGGGTGGACGTCCGTCTCGACCATCACGGGCTTGAGATCGCCGCCACGGCGGAACAGGATGCCGTCCTCGCGGACGTCGAACCAGCCGCCGGCCTTGCGGAAGACGTTGAGGAACGTGAGCATGTCCTGCTGACGGGCGCCCTGGGCGAAGATCTCGCCGTCGGTGGCCAGAGCGGCGCACGCCCACGACGCCGCCTCGTTCCGGTCGAAGATCGCGCGGTGGTCGTAGCCCACGAGACGGTCGACGCCCTCGATGAAGATCACCCGGTTGGGCTCGTACGAGATGATCGCGCCCATCTTCTGCAGGACGGCGATGAGGTCCATGATCTCGGGCTCGATCGCGGCGTTCCGCAGCTCCGTGACGCCCTTCGCGCGGACGGCGGTGAGGAGCACCTGCTCGGTCGCCCCGACGCTCGGGTACGGCAGCGTGATGTTCGCTCCGTGCAGGCCGTTCGGGGCCGTGATGCGGATGCCCTCGTAGCTCTTGTCGACCACCGCACCGAACGCACGGAGCGCGTCCATGTGGAAGTTGATCGGACGGTCGCCGATGCGGCATCCACCCAGGTCGGGGATCAGCGCCTCGCCGAGCAGGTGCAGCAGCGGGCCGCAGAACAGGATCGGGATGCGGGACGCGCCCGCGTGCGCGTCGATCTCCTCGAAGTGCGCGGCGACCGCGCCCGAGGGGTCGAGGTGGAGAGTCCCCTCCTCGTCGCCCTCGGTCACGGTGACGCCGTGCACCTCGAGGAGCGAACGGACGACCTTGACGTCGCTGATGTTCGGGACGTCGCGCAGCGTGCTCGTGGTGTCGCCCAGAAGCGCCGCCACCATCGCCTTCGTGACGAGGTTCTTCGCCCCCTTGACCTCGACCGTTCCGCGGAGAGGTCGTCCGCCGCGGATCACCAGGGTCTCGGCCGCTTCCCAGTCCGGCTTCACGATCGAGTGCTCTCCGGAGTTAGTGACGAGTGTGCTCATAGGGGGGTAGACCTCACTTCGTGGACGAGGGGCGGCGGAACGGCCCGATCGGGCCGACCGGGCTTAGCGGACCGGAAGGGTCCGCGGCCGCCATGCCTCGCGGCGCGCCTCGAACTGCGAAATCTTGTCTTCGTTGCGCAGGGTGAGCCCGATGTCGTCGAGCCCTTCGAGAAGCCGCCACCTAGTGTAATCGTCGATGTCGAACGAGACTCGGAGGTCGCCGAGTGTGGCGGTTCGCGCCTCGAGGTCGACCGTCATCTCCACGCCCGGCTGCGCCTCGGCTGCGGCCCAGATGCGCTCCACGTCGTCCTCGCCGATCACCCCCGTGACCAGGCCCTGCTTGCCCGAGTTGCCGCGGAAGATGTCGGCGAACTTGGGGCTCAGGACGACGCGGAAGCCGTAGTCGCGGAGCGCCCACACTGCGTGCTCGCGGCTGGATCCGGTGCCGAAGTCGGGGCCCGCCACGAGAATGGATGCCGAGCGGTAGGCATCCTGATTGAGGACGAACTCGGGGTCCTGTCGCCAGTTCGCGAACAGCGCGTCCTCGAAGCCCGTCTTGGTGACGCGCTTGAGGTACACGGCAGGGATGATCTGGTCGGTGTCGACGGCCGAGCGCTTCAGCGGCGCCACGATTCCGGTGTGCGTGGTGAACTTCTCCATGTCAGGCCTCCGCCCCGGTCGTGGCGATTGCAGCGGGCAGCGGCTCGAGGTCCGACGGGCTCGAGAGCGTCCCGCGCACGGCGGTCGCCGCCGCGACCAGCGGCGAAACCAGGTGCGTGCGTCCGCCCTTGCCCTGGCGGCCCTCGAAGTTGCGGTTGGACGTGGACGCGCAGCGCTCGCCCGGGGCGAGCTGGTCGGGGTTCATGCCCAGGCACATCGAGCAGCCGGCGAAGCGCCACTCGGCGCCGAACTCGGTGAAGACCTTGTCGAGGCCCTCGGCCTCGGCCTCCAGCCGCACCCGTGCGGATCCGGGGACCACCATGACGCGGACGTTCTCGGCCTTCGTGCGGCCCCGGATGACGGAGGCGAACGCGCGGAGGTCCTCGATGCGGCTGTTGGTGCACGACCCCATGAAGACGGCATCCACGGGGATGTCCTTCATCGGCGTGCCCGGCTCGAGAGCCATGTACTCCAGCGCGCGCTCGGCGGCGGCGCGCTCGTTCGCGTCCGCGATCTCGGCCGGCGTGGGGACGACGTCCGACAGCGAGACGCCCTGACCGGGGTTGGTTCCCCAGGTGACGAAGGGCTCGAGCTCGTTCGCGTCGAGGAACACCTCGGCGTCGTAGACAGCGCCCTCATCGCTCGGGAGCGTACGCCAGTAGGCGACGGCGTCGTCCCAGTCCTGACCCTGCGGCGCGTGCGGCTTTTCCTTCACGTACGCGAAGGTCGTCTCGTCGGGCGCGATCATGCCCGCGCGGGCGCCGGCCTCGATCGACATGTTGCACATCGTCATGCGTCCCTCCATCGAGAGGGAGCGGATCGCACTGCCGCGGAACTCGAGCACGTAGCCCTGGCCGCCGTTCGCACCGATCTTGGCGATGATCGCGAGGATGATGTCCTTCGCGGTGACGCCGGGCTTCAGCTCCCCTTCGACCGTGATCGCCATGGTCTTGAACGGCTTGAGCGGCAGCGTCTGCGTCGCGAGGACGTGCTCCACCTCGCTCGTACCGATCCCGAACGCCATCGCCCCGAAGGCGCCGTGGGTCGAGGTGTGGCTGTCGCCGCACACGACCGTGATGCCCGGCATCGTGAGGCCCAGCTGCGGGCCGACGACGTGGACGATGCCCTGCTCCTTGTCGCCCAGCGAGTGGATGCGGACGCCGAACTCGTCGGCGTTGCGGCGCAGCGTCTCGATCTGGGTGCGGCTCGTCAGGTCGGCGATCGGCTTGTCGATGTCGAGCGTCGGAGTGTTGTGATCCTCGGTTGCGATGGTCAGGTCGAGGCGGCGGACCGGACGACCCTCGGCGCGCAGACCGTCGAACGCCTGCGGGCTCGTGACCTCGTGCACCAGGTGGAGGTCGATGTAGATGAGATCGGGCTGACCGTCCTCGCCCTTGACGACCAGGTGGTCGTCCCACACCTTCTCCGCCAGGGTCCGGGGGCGATCGGGAATGTGGATGCCGTCGATCGATGTCGTGCTCATGAGACTTGCGTTTCTCCTCGGATGGGATGTGAGGCCCGCGACGAACTCCGCGACGAGAAAGGCCTAGAACAAGGTCTCGTCGCGGCCGCTAAGGAGGAGGCCGGCGATCCGCACCTCGCCACGATACCACCGGGCCGCAGGCCCCTCCCCGCGTAACACGGCGCCGCACATTTCGTCGGCGGCGGGGCGCACGTGCGAGCCTGTGGCGACGCCGTTGGAAGGAGAGTGCCGCATGAGCGCGCAGAATGACACCGGGTTCTCGACCCGTCAGGTGCACGTGGGGACGTCCGTCGCGCCCGCCTCGCCGCGCGCGACGCCGATCTACCTCACGGCCGGCTTCACGTTCTCCGACCTCGACGAGTCGGCGGCGCACTTCGCCACCGGCAGCGGCTTCGGCTACACCCGCACCGGCAACCCGACGGTGCAGGCCGTCGAGGAGCGCATCGCGTCGCTCGAGGGCGGCGACCAGGCGATCCTCGTCTCGAGCGGTCAGGCGGCGGTCACCGTCGCCCTCCTCGGACTCCTGGATGCCGGCGACCACATCGTCGTGTCCGAGCACATCTACGAGGGCACGCGCGGTCTCCTCCTCGACAACTTCGCGCGGCTCGGCATCCAGGCGACCTTCGTCGACACCTCGGACCTCGCCGCGTGGCGCGCCGCGATCACGCCGCGGACCAAGGCCCTCTTCGCGGAGACCCTCTCGAACGCACGCAACGACGTGATCGACGTCGCCGCCGTCGCGGCGATCGGTGCCGAGCGCGGCGTTCCGCTCGTCGTCGACAGCACGTTCACCACCCCGTACCTCCTACGGCCGATCGAGCACGGCGCCGCGATCGTCGTGCACTCGGCGAGCAAGTTCCTCGCCGGGCAGGGTGCCGTGCTCGGCGGCGTCATCGTCGACGACGGACGCTTCGACGCGGCGGCATCCGGTCATCTCTTCCCCCACCTCGTGCAGACCGACCGACTCGGCGGTGCGAGCTACGCCGAGAAGTACGGCCGACGCGCCCGCGGGCAGTACCTGCGCGAGAGCGTCGCGCCGCGCTTCGGCCCGTCGCCGTCGCCGCTCAACGCCTTCCTCATCGGCCAGGGCGTGGAGACGCTGAGCCTGCGGGTCGAGCGGCAGTCCGCGAACGCGCTCGCGGTCGCGCAGTGGCTCGAGACGCGGCCCGAGGTCGAGCGCGTCGACTACGTCGGTCTCCCCTCGCACCCGCACCACGAGCTCGGTCGCCGGTACCTGACGCGCGGCAGCGGCTCGGTGTTCACGGTGACCCTTCGCGGCGGGCTCGAGGCCGCGCGTCACCTCGTGCAGTCGGTACGCCTCATCACGCACATGACGCACCTCGGCGACGTCCGCACGCTCGTGCTGCACCCGCAGAGCACCAGCCACTCCGCTCGGGCCGTGGCCGAACGCGAGCGCGCCGGGGTGTTCCCCGGCACGATCCGCCTGTCCATCGGTATCGAGGACGTCGACGACATCATCGGGGACCTCGCTCAGGCCCTCGAGGGCACGGCATCCATTCCCCTCGACGAGTTCGTGGATGCCGACGGCGCGCGCGAGGTCGTCAACGCGTGAGCCGGCTGCAGCACTTCGGCTGGTTCCTCGCCCGCGGCTTCGGCCCGCACGGGTGGGGGCACCCGTACCTCCGCTGGAACCACCCCTGGACGGAACCGGGGCTGTACCAGGACTCCGCGCGCACGCTCGAGCAGGCGGGCTTCGACCTCCTCATCATCGAGGACGCGCCCTCGCTCGGCAGCGCCGAGACGATCGACCTGCGCGTCCGGCACGCGTTCGGCGGCCCCAAGCACGATCCGCTCCTGCTGGCTCCGTACCTGTTCGCCGCGACGCAGCACCTCGGCGTCGTGCCCACGGTGAACCCCGCCGCGTACCTGCCGTACACGGCCGCTCGCCAGTTCGCGACGCTCCAGCACCTCAGCGGCCACCGACTCGGACTCAACATCGTGACCGACACCGGCAGCGCGCGGCACTTCTCGACCGCTCCGCAACTCGGTCACGACGCCGCCTACGACCGCGCCGAGGAGTGGGTCGACGGACTGCGCGAGCTTTGGCGGAGCTGGGGCGACGGCGCGCTCGTCGAGGACGAGGAGACCGGCGTCTACGCGGACGGCACGCGCCTCGCGGCGACGCCGCACCGCGGCGAGTACTTCGGCTTCGACGGTCCGCTCAACGCCGTGCCCTTCACCGACGGCGAGCCCGCGATCGTCTCCCCCGGCGGCTCAGGCCGTGGCCTCGCGTTCGCAGGGCGCAACTCGGACGTGCAGCTGGCCCTCGCGCCGCTCGACGAGCAGAGCATCCGCGCTTACCGGTCACGCATTCACGCCGCCGCCGAAGCCGCCGGCCGTGCGCCGAGCGACGTGAAGATCCTGTTCGCCATCCAGCCGGTGCTCGTGTCGTCGCCGGAGGAGGCCGACCGCCTGGTCGCGGCATCCACGGATCCGGACGACGCGGCCCTGCTCACTATCGCTCGCAAGCAGTCGAGCGACCTCGAGACCGACCTCACCGGTCTCGACCTGGACGCGCCGCTCGACCGCGGGATCTTCGGCGAGCACGTGTCGGAGGGCAGCATTCGCCGCTTGGTCGGGAAGCACGAGCCCGACGCTCCCCTGCGCGCGATCCTCGCCGCGCACGCGCGTCTCGGGCGCCTGAACGACGGCTCGGGCTTCGTCGGCACGGCGGAGGAGTTCGCCGACCGCATCGAGGAGCTCGGCGATTGGGGCAACGACGGCGTCCTCCTGTGGGGCGACCTGCACCCGGTCACCGTGCACCGGCTGCTGGACGACCTCGTGCCGATCCTCCGTCGCCGTGGCATCCTGCGCGCGGAGTACGTCGAGGGCGGACTCGGGGCGAACCTCCGCGCGTTCTGACCCGCGCCGCGCGCGCGTCGCGTCGTGTCCCACTTCGTGCAGAAACCGCCGCCGAAACTTGCACATAGTGGGACACGCCTTTGGCCGCGACGGGCAGCGCGCGATGATGTCCCACTTCGTGCAGAAGCCGCTGCCGAAACTCGCACATAGTGGGACATGCCCCCGTAGCGACGCGGCGGTCAGTCCTTCGCGTCGGCCTTCTTCGGGATCGTCAGGCTGGCGATCGTCGCGACGGCCATCGACAGCACGATGACGGCGAGCGAGATCCACGTCGAGATCTCCGGCGCCCACTCGATCGGCTCGCCGCCGTTGAGGAACGGCAGCTCGTTCACGTGCAGCGCGTGCAGGATGAGCTTCACGCCGATGAACGCGAGGATGAACGCGATGCCGTAGTGCAGGAAGCGGAGGCGCTCGAGCAGGTCACCGAGCAGGAAGTACAGCTGGCGCAGCCCCATGAGCGCGAAGAGGTTCGCCGTGAACACGATGAACGGGCTCTCGGTGATCCCGAAGATCGCCGGGATCGAGTCGATCGCGAACAGCAGATCGGTCACCCCGATCGCCGCGAACACGATGATCATGGGCGTGAACACGCGCTTGCCCTCGACCCGCGTGAGGACCTTCCGGCCGTCGTACGAGTCGGCGATCGGCAGCACCCGGCGCAGCATGCGGACGATGAGGTTCTCGCGCTGCGTGTCGTCCTCGTGATCGCCGCCCGGGAAGGCCTGGCGGATCGCGGTGTAAATCAGGAACGCCCCGAACAGATAGAAGATCGGGCTGAAGTTCTCGATGATCGTCGCACCCACGAGGATGAACACCGCGCGGAGGACGAGCGAGATGATGATGCCGACCATCAGCACCTGCTGCTGGTAGCGCCTGGGCACCGAGAACTGACTCATGATCAGCACGAAGACGAACAGGTTGTCGATCGAAAGGCTGTACTCGGTGAGCCAGCCGGCCACGAACTGCCCGGCCACCTCTCCCCCGCCCACGATCAGCAGGATCCCGGCGAACGCCAGAGCCAGCACGACGTAGAACACGACCCACAGCGCCGATTCCTTGGGCGAGGGAATGTGCGGGCGCGCGAGGATGATCAGCAGATCCGCGGCGAGGACCAGCACGAGCACCACGAGGGTGACCGTCTGGAACACCGGGTCCAGCTGCAGCTCCATGGCGGGCCTTTCGTTCGGGGGGACGCTGAAGTCTATCGACGGGCCCGGGCGGCTCGGCATCCGGTCCGGAATCGGGTATGAGACGATCCCGCGCGAGCGGACACCTCTCAATGAGAGAGTGCTCGCACGGGTGCGGACGAGGGAACGGATGCCATGACCGACGACGTCATCGACGACAGGGCGCTCGTCGCGCGCGCCGCCGGCGGGTCGGAGGCCGCGTTCCGATCGCTGTACCGCGCGTACGTGCGGCCGGTGTACTGGATCGCGTTCGGACTCGTCCACGACGAGACGGACGCGGAGGACGTCGTGCAGGACACGTTCGTCGTCGCTTGGCGGAAGATCCCGAAGCTACGGCTCGAGGGGGTGTCCCTGCTCCCCTGGCTCGCGACGGTCTGCCGCCTGCAGGCGCAGAACCGCTTACGGTCGCGTCGCCGGCACGGCGAGACCGCCGAACTCGACGAGCGGATCCCCGCGCTGGTCGACGTCGAGAAGCAGGTCGTCGAAGCCGAGACGGTGGCGGCGATCCTCGCCGCCGTCGAGGGGCTCGGCGACCTCGACCGGGAGATCTTCCGACTCTGCGCGGCGGAGGGCTACGGCTATCAGGCCGCGGCCGAGTCGCTCGGCGTCTCCCACGGCACCGTACGCAACCGCCTCTCCCGCATCCGTTCCCGGGTGCGCGCCACCGCGATGGAGACGGAGACCCCATGACCACCCCCAGCCTTCCCCCGGTCCGCGCCGATCGCGTGGATGCCATGGAGTCGGTCGTGTTCGCCCGGATCGCGGACGAGCGCGCAACCCGGCGTCGGCGCCGCCGCACCGCCTGGACGGGCGTCGGTGCCGCAGCCGCGGTGCTCGTCGTCGCGGCCGTCGTCGGGCCGGCACTGACCACCTCAAGCGGCACGTCCGGATCGTCCGTGTCGGCCGTCGGAGGTGCCGTGGACCCCGGTATGGGCACCGAGGCCGGCACGCGCGACATGAGCGCGCCGCTCGCCCCCCAGGGTGTCGCGGGCGGATCGGCCGGCGGCGTGGCGGATTCCTCGGCCGCGTCGGGTTCCGCTTCGTCCGCGACGAACGGCACGCGCGACATCGTCGCCACCGGGTCGAGCACCGTGGAGGTCGACGACGTGCGCGCGGCCATCACGCAGATCACGGATGCCGCGACCTCCGCCGGCGGCTACGTGGAGTCGTCGCAGGTCGGCGGCGGATACGGCGTGGTCCCGCTCGACGGCAAGGTCGTTCAGCCGGAGGCGGTCTCATCCGGGTGGATCACCGTGCGGGTGCCGGCGACCTCCCTTCAGAGCGTGATGGACGGCCTGTCCGCCGTCGGCGATGTCACCGCGACGAGCGTGAACCGCTCGGACGTCACCGAGCAGACGGTCGATCTCCGGGCACGGGTCGCCGCGGGCGAGGCATCCGTCGCTCGTCTGACCCAGCTCATGTCGCAGGCATCGTCGGTGTCCGACCTCATCGCCGCCGAATCCGCGCTCGCGGACCGCCAGGCGCAGCTGGACTCCGACCGTTCGGTGCTGACCTCGATCGAGTCGCAGGTGGCGATGTCGTCGCTGAACGTGCAGCTGAACGTGCGTTCGCAGACCGTGGTCGCCGACCCGGCCGGGTTCGGTGACGGCCTGGTCGCCGGCTGGAACGGCCTCATCGCGACGCTCAACGGCGTCGTGATCGGCCTCGGGTTCCTGCTCCCCTGGATCGCCGTGGCCGCGGTGGTCGTGCTGATCGTCTGGGGTGTCCGTCGCATCGTGCGGAAGCGTCGGGGGTCGCACGAAGCGTAGGGCGACGGCGGCCCCGGGCGCAGCCCGGGAATGCCCCGTCCGCGCGGCCGAGGCATTCCCGGTGCCGGCACGACTATCTCGTGGCGAGCGGGTCCTGCATGTCAGCCTGACCGGTCGAGTAGAGGCCGCGAAGGTAGCCGGGGCGCGTCACGGCGACGCCGAAGAACCACCAAACGTTGCGAGGCACCGACGGCATCAGCGACCTCCACAAGACCGCCGAGTATCCCGCACTTCCCAATGACAGAGCAGCGAGAAACAGGATCGCAGCGAGAAAGTTGGACGCATCCACCATGAGCAATGACAGCGCTGCGAGGAGAACCGCGGTGTACGCGCTCACTAAGGGCAGCCTGCGGGTTGTGGGTACTGTCGCCCCTGCGAGCAACACGCCCAGGCTTGCGCCCGCGAGGGTTGCGATGACGACGACGATCACGATCACGTGAAGCCTTTCGAATTCAGATTAAGTGGTCAGCACTCACCTGCAGTTGCCGCTCAACCAACGCACGGCGAGGGGGGCTGGTACCGCTGCAATGAAGACGCAACCGTTGGCGTTGACAGCCAATCCCGCCTGCGTCCACCACTGGAAGCCCGCAATGCCACACGCTGCGCCAAGAGCTGGCCATTTCCAGAGGGAGCTACAGAGTCCCGCGATTCCACCGAGGTTCGCGAGGTCGCGCGTTTCACGCTTGCTGAATCCAGCGCCATATGCAGCGTTGTACCACTCCCACGTCGGATCCGCGACAATCGGATAAGCGGCGCTGGCATTCGGACTCACGACCTGGACGAGTTCATTACCGCGAATCTCGTAGCGCGTTTCCACGTTCGCCCCCGTGGCGTCACGCGCCCAAGCGGCTCCAATTCCGTACAAGTTGATTTGCCCATCGTCGTCGAACCGATAGGCCCAGTACGTCCCGTCCGCGGCCTGGACCGGAACATAGCCGTTACCCAGGTGATAGCTGAATTCGTGACTATCGCCGCTATCGTGGATCACGGTCTGGATACGGACACGATCCGACTCCAGGACTTGAGCGGCGACGTCAGCGCCCCCATCGGCAGCAAGATAGACGACGGTACCGTCGGACGTTGACACGCCGCGCCGAGTGTTCGTCTCCGATGGCAGGCTCACCTGCAACGGCATCTCCCCACTGCCACCCGCGACAACGACGGGAGCAGATTCCGTTGCCGGGAGTTGAGCGATGTCGCTCACGAATCCCGTCGAAACCCGATCCGTTTGCTGGACTTCCCCCTGCGCGGGCGCGACGCTATCTACCAGATCCGAGATTCGCTCGGCTGCTGAGTCCTGAATGGCGTTCGCCGGCGTAACGCCGAGCGTCATCATCAGCGCGCTGCACACGCAAACAATAAGCGCCCCATGAGAGGCGCGGATTCGATTCCGACTTTCCACTTCGAAAGCCCCCTTTCGTAAACCCAGAACGGGTGGAACCGAGCGTAGGGAGGGCGGGCTGCCCGCCCGCCCTCCCGTCGTTAGACTTCACCCTCCGGTTCGCCCTCCCTGCGGCGCGGCTCGAATCACGGGGCCAAGTACGGATCCTCACTCAGGCGAACCTTTTGGGGATGCACCTGACGGACACGTGCGAAGCGCGGCTCCTGGGGAGTGGCGAGGGCGACGCGGTCAGGCCTAAATGCCGAAACATGAGAAAAGCCCCGACCATCCGGTCGAGGCCCTTCTCATGTTGGTGACCCCAGCGGGATTCTCCCTCCGCCCCCTCCACCCGCCGCTTCGCGGCGCGCGGAGCCTCCGGGCGGTGGGGCCCAACCCGCTCTGACGGCTTCTCGTGGGTCATAGGCCAAAAAGAGTGGATGGAACCTCGATCTAGGCGCGGGATCACGGAGTAAAACGGGGATCGGTATGGTCGGCGACCCTTAGCCGTGGACCTTCCCTCGAATCCGGGCTCGTGCGTGGTATGCGGGTCGAAGCTGGTGAAGAACGGTCGGCATCCCTCAGGGACCCAGCGGTGGCGGTGCCGGTCGTGCGGTTCTCCAGCATCCGTCGGCGCCCCGACGTCACCCGCCGCGATCAGCTGCACCGGTTCCTGACCTGGCTGATGGGCAAAGCCTCCAAGCCGAGCTCGCCGGCTCGCGCAGCGCCCGCGCGTTTCGTCGCGACATCGCCTGGTGCTGGGACCTCGAACCGCGCCTGCCCGTTACCGGAGAGGTACACGAGGTGATCCTGGTCGATGGGATCTGGATCGAAACGTGGTGCCTGCTCATCGCCCTCACCACGACCAACACCGTCGTGGGATGGTAATGGGCCGCCCGCGAATCGGCCGCTGCCTGGGGCGGGCTCTTCGAGACCATCCCGGCCCCGACGGTGGTCATCACCGACGGGTGTTCCGGGATCCGATCCGCCCTCGCCCTGCACTGGCCCCACACCGCCATCCAACGCTGCATCTTCCACCTGCAACTGAACGTCACCCGCGAATCGACGCGGAACCCGCGCCTACGAGCCGCAAAGACCTCCGCCAGATCGCCCTGACCCTCAGCAACGTCCACACCATCGACGACGCCATCACCTGGCGGCTCACGCTGGAAGCCTGGTGGAAAACCCACGGCCACCTCCTGCGCGAACGCACGCTCTACGAAAAGGCCACTTCGGCTACACCCACAGACCCCTCCGCCGGGCCTGGGCTATCTTGCACCGCGTCGCCGAGAACGAACACGCGTTCACCTTCGTCCGCCACGACGCACCCCGCACCACCTCACGCCTCGAAGGACTCAACTCCCAGATCCGACACCTGCTCCGCCACCACCGGGGCATGCCGATCACGCATCACAGCCGCGCCGTCGAATGGTTCCTCCTGCTGCACGAAGTCCCCATCGACCACGCCCATAGACACGCCCACACCCCCGCAGCACGCACCACCCACGAACACGCCACCGTCGACCTCGACGACCCCACACCCGCCCTCTACGACAACGGTCTCGACGCCACCGAAGGCCTCTGGCTCAGAACAGTATGGGCAGGACGCCAATGGCACGCCCGAACCCATCCACTATTTCTGGCCTATAAGCCCCTATAAGCCCCAGCCACGGCGCCGAAACGAAAAGAAAGCCCCGACCATTCGGTCGAGGCTTTCTTTTCGTTGGTGACCCCAGCGGGATTCGAACCCGCGTTACCGCCGTGAGAGGGCGGCGTACTAGGCCGCTATACGATGGGGCCGCGTCGCAACCGTTCAAGTATGCACTACGGACGCCGCGCACGACAAATCGGGCCGCGAATGACTCGCAGCCCGGGCGTGTCCGGCCCACCGTATCGCGCGCGCCGCTCAGAGGGAAGAGGAAGGCGTCACTCGACCCGCGACGTTCACCTGTGGCATCCCGATGACTCGCCGTCCAGCGGTTGCAGCCTCCCCGGGGGCGGAGTTGACTCGACCGCATGCAGGTCACCAAACACGAACACGCCGCCCTCGTTCTGACCGAGGCCGGGCACACCCTCGTCATCGACCCCGGCGTCTTCACCTCGCCGCTCGAGGAGCTCACCGGACTCGTCGGTGTCGTCATCACGCACGAGCACGCCGACCACTGGACCCCCGAGCACCTCACGCGACTCCAGAAGGCGCACCCGGGTGTACCGATCTACGGCCCCGAGGGAGTGCAGCACGCGGCAGCCGGCTTCGACGTGATCGCCGTGCATCCCGGTGACACGCTCGATCTCGGACCGTTCCACCTGGAGTTCCTCGGCGGCAAGCACGCCGAGATTCACTCGTCGATCCCGATCGTCGACAACGTCGGCGTGCTGGTGAACGACGCGTTCTTCTACCCCGGCGATTCGTACACGGTCCCGAAGGGCGCGCACGTCGCTCTCCTCGCCGCCCCCGTGGGTGCGCCGTGGCTGAAGATCTCCGAGGCGATCGATTACGTGCTGGCCGTCAAGCCCGCGCGCGTGTTCGCGACCCACGACATGACGCTCTCGGTCGCGGGGAAGCAGATGGGCGACGCCCGCCTCACCTGGGCCGTCGAGCAGAACGGCGGCTCGTTCGTCGACCTCGGCCCCGGAGACTCGACCGAGGTCTGACTCCCGCCGCGCGCACCCCGGCGGGGTCGGTCGCGCGACACCCGACTGCGCAAGCGGCACGTCGTCGTCGACCCGCACAACTCCTGCAGAGCCGACGGCCCCGGCATCCGTTCTCGTCTTTCGCGACATCCGGCAGGAGTTGTGCCGACACGGTGAGCATCGCTTGCCACCGCCGGCGGAGAACCCGGGAGCCCCGCGCGGCCCCACGTCGCGGGCACAACTCCTGCGAAACGGGGGCTCGCGACGCAGCCCGCGACGCGCGGTGTCCGATCCGCCGGAGTTGTGTCCGGCGCTGCCGGACGGACGCCGACAGCGGCCCGGGTACAGCGCGCCCCACAGAACACCGGATGCCACGGCCCCCAGGGCTCGTGGCATCCGATGTTCTGTGACGAAAGCGCTTACTGCGCGTCGAGGTCGGTCTCGAGAAGCGCGACGAGCTCGTCGAGCGCCTGCTCGGCGCCCTCGCCCTCAGCCTTGAGCGTCACGACGGTGCCGTGACCGGCGCCGAGGCCCATGAGCGAGAGGATGCTGCCGGCGTTGAGGTCCGGCCCGCCCGCGGCCGAGATGGTGACGGGCACCTTCTTCTCCTGCACGGCCTGCACGAAGAGCTTCGCGGGGCGGGCGTGGAGACCCGAGCTGCTGGCGATGGTGGCCTGACGTTCTGCCATGGTGAATCCTTCCGATTCGACGAGGTGTTAGGCGGCGACGGGAACTGCGGGAGCAGCCTCTTCGACGGCGGCGTCCTTGTTGCTGCGGCCGATGCCCTTGAGGGCGACGACGATCAGCGCCGTCACGACGGTACCCGCGACGATCGCCAGGAGGAAACCCCACCACGGGCTGATCGCGAACAGGACGAAGATGCCGCCGTGCGGGGCGAAGGACTGAACGCTCAGCCACATGCTGAGGCCGCCGGTGACGGCACCGCCCACCATTGAGGCGGGGATGACACGCAGGGGATCGGCCGCGGCGAACGGGATCGCACCCTCGGAGATGAACGAGGCGCCCAGCAGCCACGCGGCGGCGCCGTTCTCACGCTCGACGGGCGTGAACTTCGGGCGGGCGAGGACCGTGGAAGCCAGCGCCATCGCGAGCGGCGGCACCATGCCGGCGGCCATGACCGCGGCCATGATGAGGTACGGCGCGGTGTTCGTCTGGCTGGCCGCGGCCAGGCCCGTCGTCGCGAAGACATAGGCCACCTTGTTGACCGGTCCACCGAGGTCGAAGCACATCATGAGGCCCAGGATCACGCCGAGCAGGATCGCCCCGGCGCCCGAGGAGGCGAGCGAGGTGAGCCCCTCGGTGAGTGCGGCCATCAGAGCGGCGATCGGGCGACCGAGGAACAGGATCATCAGACCCGAGGCGAAGATCGAGCCGAGGAACGGCACGATCACGACCGGCATGAGGCCGCGAAGCCAGCGCGGGGCGTCGAAACGGCCGAGCCACCAGGCGATGAAACCGGCGAGCAGACCGCCGATGATGCCGCCGATGAAGCCGGCGTTCATGAGCACCGCGACGGCGCCCGCGACGAAACCGGGGGCGATACCCGGGCGGTCGGCGATCGCGTAGGCGATGAATCCCGCGAGCACCGCGACGATGAAGCCCATCGACGTCGCACCGATCATGAAGGCGACCGAGCCGAGGTACTGGCCGAGCGGGCCGAGCGGCGAGGTCAAGTTCTCGGTGGGGAGGTCCCACAGCGAGTTCTGGATGATGACGTTCGCGGCGTCCTTGGTGACCTGGTAACCGCCGAGCAGGAAGCCCAGCGCGATGAGCAGGCCGCCGCCGGCGACGAACGGGATCATGTAGCTGACACCGGTCAGCAGCCAGCGCTGGATGCGACGACCCACCGACTGCTGTGCGGCGGGGGCGTCGGACGCAGATGCCGCGGCCGCGCCGCCCTGGACGCGCGGAGCGTTCGGGTTGGAGACGGCGGCGACGGCCTCGGCGATGAGCTGCTTCGGCTGCTCGATGCCACGCTTGACACCCGCGCGGACGACGGGCTTGCCCGCGAAGCGCTGCGGTTCGCGGACGTCGACGTCAACGGCGAAGATCACGGCGTCGGCGTCGTCGATGACGCTCTGCGGGAGGGCCTTGTAGCCGCTGGACCCCTGGGGCTCGACGACGAGCTCGACGCCGTCAGCCTCGAGGCCCGCGGCGGTGAGTGCGTCCGCGGCCATGAACGTGTGCGCGATGCCCGTGGCGCAGGCCGTCACGGCGACGATCTTCGTCGTCTTCGTGGCCGTCGCCGTGCGGGCCTCGGCACGGGTCGCCGCCGGCGCCGCGGCAGCCGGGGCCTCGGCGGGGGCGGATGCCGGGGTGATGGCATCCGTGATGATCCCGACCGCGTCGGTCGGGGTCGCCGCGGCACGGAGACCGCCGGTGAACTCCGGCTTCATGAGGCTGCGGGCGAGCTGCGACAGCACCGCGAGGTGCGCCTCGTCGGCGCCGGCGGGAGCGGCGATGAGGAAGACGATGTCGGCGGGTCCGTCGGGAGCACCGAAGTCGACGCCGGGGGTCAGACGCGCAAAGGCGAGGGTCGGCTCGGTGACCGAGGCGCTGCGCGCGTGCGGGATGCCGATGCCGCCGGGGAGGCCGGTCTCGTCCTTCTGCTCGCGGGCCCACGCGTCGTCGAAGAGTTCCTGGGCGCTCGTCGCGCGGCCCTGCGCGACGACGCGCTCGGCCAGAGCACGGATGACCGACTGCTTGTCGGCCCCCAGGGGCGCGTCGAGGCTGACGAGCTCCGGTGTGATGATGTCGGACATGGTTCGGTGACCTTTCGTGGTCAGTGTTCTGCGGTGGGGGTGGAGAAAACGGTCACGGCGATCGGCCCCGCGGGCAGATCGGCCGGTGTCGGGGCCTGGGTCCCCGGCAGGGTCGCCGCAGCCGCGCCGTACGCGATGCTGCGGGCGAGTCGGTCGGGGGCGGATGCTCCCTCGAGGTCGGCGAGGAGGTAACCGGCGAGGGAGCTGTCGCCCGCGCCGACCGTGCTCGCGACCTGGATCCTCGGGGCGTGTCCGCGCCACGCGCCGTCGGCGGTGAAGAGGAGCGCGCCGTCCGCCCCGAGGGTCACGAGAGCGGATGCCACCCGCTCGGGCACGAGCGCCGCCGCGCGTCGCGCGGCCTCCGCGATGACGTCGGCGTCGGCCGTGGCATCCTCGCCGACGAGCTCGGCGAGCTCTTCGTGGTTGGGCTTGATGAGGTCGGGGCGGGCCGTTTCGACGACGGCGGCCAGCGCCGCGCCCGAGGCGTCGACCGCGATGAGCGGCGCACTCGCCCCCCACCGGCCGCGGACCGCGGCGATGAGATCGGCGTAGAACGTCACGGGAACCCCCGGAGGCAGCGACCCGGCGAGCACGAGCCACGTCGCGTTCTCGGCGGCCGCTACCACACCGGCCGTGAGCGCCGCAGCCTCGGCGGCGGAGAGCTCGGCGCCCGGGAGATTGAGCTTGGTCGTCTCGCCCCGCGGATCGGTGATCGTGAGGTTGGCGCGCACACGCCCCTCGACGGGCACGATCTCGAGGTCGACCCCGGCGTCGTCCAGGAGCAGACGGTACGGGTCGTGGTCGTTCACGGGAACGACGGCGCGCGCGGGGGCGCCGGCGGCGGACACGACCCGGGCGACGTTGACGCCCTTGCCCCCGGCATCCTCTCGCGAGGACTCGGCGCGCTGCACCTCGCCGGGCACGAGCGGACCCGTGAGCTGCACGGCACGGTCGGCCGAGGGGTTGGCGGTGAGGGTGACGATCATGCGACACGCACCTCGGCATCGGCATCAGCCAGGGCCTGGGCGAGCGCGTCGGGCGGCGTGCCGTCCGTGACGAGCACGTCGATCTCGTCGAGACGTGCGAACCGCACGAGCAGTTCCTCGCCGAACTTGGCGGTGTCGGCGACCACGACGACGCGGCGCGCCGCCCGGATGATCGCGGTCTTGACCGCCGCTTCCTCCGGGTCGGGGGTGCTGAGGCCGAACCCGGCGCTCAGTCCGTTCGTGCCCACGAAGGCGATGTCGGGACGCAGCTCGCCGATCGAGCGCACGGTGTGCGCGCCGACCGCGGCGGCGGTGACCCCGCGGACCTTGCCGCCGATCACCGTGAGCGAGACGCGCTCGTCACCCGCGAGCAGGTGTGCGGCCTCGAGCGAGTGCGTGACGATCTCGACGTCGCTCCCCTCCCCCAATACCTGCGGGAGTTCGGCAGCGACGGCCGCGGGAGTGGTGCCGGCGTCGATGAAGATCGAGCCGCGGAACCCGGGGCTCAGCAGCCGGGCAGCCTCCGCACCGATCGCGCGCTTGGCGTCTCCCTGACGCAGTCGACGTTCCGAGAGCGAGACCTCCGTGGTGCTCGCACGGTCGATTCCGACGGCGCCGCCGTGGACCCGACGCAGCGCGCCCGTCTGCTCGAGGCGGTCGAGGTCACGACGAACGGTCTCGGTGGTGACGTCGAAACGACGGGCGAGGTCGACGACGCTGACGCGTCCGATCTCGCGCAGTTCGCGCTCGATGAGCTGCTGGCGCTCCATTGCGTACACGGAATCCCCTTCGAAGATTCCCACACAATACAACACACACCCACATGAATCAACACAGTCGCAGACGGACGGATGCCACGCCGCCGACCGTCCGGGAGGAGCGCAGAAACAGCGGTCTCGAGGACCAGCCGGTGTCGCGACAGCGTCGAGCGACCGCACACCGCCGACGGCGGTGTCAGGGTGCTTCCGCGACCAGCGTCAGGGCGCGACGACCGAGATCGTGAAGGCGCTCGTCGTGCCGTCCGGTCCGGTCAACGTCGCCTTCGTCGTGCCGAGTTTGCGCGCGATGAAGCCGGGGCGGAAGGTCGCCCCCTCGTCGGAGCCGCCGGCCGAGAACTCGGCGATCGTGGGGTCGTCGGTGGTTCCCCGCCACTGGTCCTCGGTACCGTCCGGAACGGTGACCGAGAGCGCCGTCCCGATGACGACGGCAACGTTCTTGCCGCTCAGATCGCCCGGGGACATCATGGTCGGCGGCAGCGCCTGCGGGCTCGCCGACGGGTTCGCAACGCTTGAGGGAGCGACCACCGGCGGCGGCGTCTCGTCCGCGGTCGAGCAGCCGGCGGTGACGAGTGCGACCGCGACGAGGGCGACCACGGCGGAAGACCAACGGACCACGGAACACCCTTCGCAACGGCTGACGCACCGGATGCTACCGCGATGGCATCCCGTGTTCCCTGAACGCCGCGGCCGGGCGGTGGAGGCGGATCACTGCCCGATGTTGTACGCCAGACTGAGCGTCCCGTCGCTCGCGGTGACCTGCGCGGTGATGCTCATGCCGCCGTACGTCACCGTCGGGAGGGACAGCGTGGATGCCGTCCCCTCGCTCCGAGCGGCGTCTCCCACTTGCTCGCGCAGAGCGTCGAGCTGGGCCTGCGACCATCCCCACTGCGCCGCGCGCGAACCGAGCTCCGACGAGATGCTCGTCCAGGACCCGCTCGCCGCAGGAATCACCTGCACACGCGTCACGATGTCGTCCGACGTGGTGAGCTCGAAGCGCGACACTCCGTTGAACTCGAGGGAAGACGCATCGCCACGGACCTCCAGCGAAATCGGCACGAGCGTGTCGATCGGGGTCTGCCCCGCGGTCGGAAGCCCGAGTTCGCTGGCGGAGGCGGACGCGGTCACGTCGACCGTCGCGTGGCCCTGGCGGTTCAGAAAGTCGAGACCCGCCTGATCGAACCGGGACTGGCCGTCGGGCAGCTGCTGGTCGGCCGAGGCGACGGGCGCCTCCTCCGTCCACCACGAGTTCGCCATCGCGACGGCACCGAAGCCGAGCACGAGGCAGATGACCGCGGCGATGGACAGCGTGACCCACGTGAGCACACGGTCCTTGCGCGCTGCGCGCGCGGCCGGTGACGGGCGACGGAGCGGGGGAACGGTGGAGGTCATAGCTCCTGCCTAGCACCGGCCCTGCTTTCCCGCACCCCCTCCCTCGCCGATTCGGAGGCGCTACGGAGGTTCGTGCGGGAGCCGGCATCCGGATGCCGATGTCCTTGCGTTGCGCGCGAGAGAAGGTCGAACGACCGGCGCGCGCGAGGATGGCAGGGTGACGCGAACGCAGGAGAGCAGCGCCCACTGGGGAACCTTCCAGGTCAAGGTGTCGGAAGACGGCCGCACGGTCGTGGAGACCCGACCGTACGCCGACGACCCGGATGCCGCGCCGGCGATCGCCGGGGTGGCCGAAGGGCAGCACCACCCGTCGCGGGTCACGCGCCCGGCCGTCCGGCGTCGGTGGCTCGAGAACGGTCCGGGACCCGACCCGCGCCGGGGCGACGTCGACGACGAATAAACCTGGGGCCGCAGATAGCATGAAGGACACGTCCGCAGCCGGAGGTCGTGCTGAAGCGAACGCCGATGAGACGCCGAACGAAGAAGACCAGAGCGCGGAAACGAAGAAGGGCGAGAAGGGGTAGACCCGAACGGTGCAGCGGCCGAGCCATCTCGATCCGTGAGCCCCCCTCGTGGCATGCAGCGAGAGGCTCATTTGGGATACCTACCTCGATGGATTTCCCGCTTGCCCACCCTTCGCCAGAGGCGGGCGCGGCGGCAGAGAAAAGCTCCGGAACAGAGCCCGTACGACCTGATCTGAACCACGACAGCGAGATGGACGGTGCGGAGAGTCACACGTCGGTAACGCACCGTCGCTACGGTTGCGGTGGGCGGTGAGAGAGCTCCCGCTCGCCGTCGGCCGCGGTTCTCCCCCAGCTACCGCGGCAGACGGCTCCAGCTCCTCGGCGCAACCCCCGGCGACGACGTCTGCCGCTCTGCAGGCCAGTCAACGGAGAGAGGCGCTGTTTCTCGGCGCGACGACGCGGCTCGAATCGCGCGGCCTATCGGTTGCTGATCTGGATCGTGAGGGTGGTCGAGTATCCGCTGCTCGTTACATGGATGCTGGCCTCGCCCGGAAGCGCATCCGCGGGCAGGGCTACCGTTGCGGCGAACAATCCGCCCTGGATCGGTGCGGTGCCGACAGGCTGTTGGTCTCCCCCTTGGGAGAAACTCAGGTCGACGCTTGTCCAGGGAGAGGGCGTGGGGTCGTTCGGGGTATCGGCGCAGGTTGCCCAATCGGTGCCCTCGATGGTCACCGTACTGCCGGGTTCAGCTGTTGTGCGTGAGAGGGTGATCTGCGGTTGAGCGCAGGCCTGCTCAGCGCTCGTTCCTGGCTCGGGCGCGTTGTCTGTGGTGCTTGAGCATCCCGTCAGGAGCAGGAGGATGGCGATGCCACCGCCTAGGACCTTACTTGCCGTGCTTGACATAGATAGCTGCCAGATCGCCGGCGCCGAGGCTGCGGGAGGCGGCGTTGCACGGGTCGACACTGGGGCTCATCGTGAGGTCACTTCCTCCGTACTCCGTGGCGTGGTTGAGGCCGAGCACATGACCGAGTTCGTGCGTGACAACCGATCGCAGATCGAACTTCTGGCCGGTGCAGCCGGTGGTCGAGGTCACCCAACTCCGGTCGGAGGTGTCGAAGCGAACATCCGATTGCACGGGAACTCCTCCAGAGGACCAGGTGCAGGCGAGCCCGAGCACGTTTCCCGAGAGCGAACCGAAGTCGATCACGCTGCGGCTGTCCGCGACAGCGCACGTGCTGTCGCCGTTGATGTTGGCATCGTACGTCCAGTTGCCGTAGCTGATCGATCCTGGGACGTTGAGGCTTCGGGTCAGTCCACAGGAGTTGGTGCCCTTCTTCCATACGTTCAACGAGGCGACCATCATCGATTCGAACGTTGCCTTCGACACGTTTCCAGGCAGTCGCTCGTTGCTGTTGAGGTAGAGGGTGCCCGGTCGCCAGGTGCCGGAGGACAAGCGGTACGAGTAGTCGTTACACCGGGAGTACGCGGCAGCAGCGGCGGTGGCCGATGTTGCAGCCTGCTCGCTGAGTTCCTCGAACGAGCCGTCCGGCAGGATCATGCCGTATTCCGTCTCGGGCTCTGTCGTTGAGACCGCCACCTCACCGGCTTCGTTGACATCGACCTCGAGGTAGGACGCATCGCCGTCTGCAACTTCGCCGACGGCCGTCACGGTCATTCCTGCCTCGGGTACCACCACCCCGACACCGTCAGCTTCGACGGTCACGCCCACGACATCGCACGTGTCCAGGTCAATACCGTCGACAGCGTCAGGATTGACGATCACGGTCGACGGATCGGGCGCGGAACACAGCGGCGCCTCGGCTGGCGCGTCATCCTCAGCGTGAGCGGACACGACCCCCGTCGCAAGGAGCGCTGCGGACAACATCAGGACGGCGAAGGGCTTGAATACGGGCGCACGCATGGGAGTCTGCTTTCGTCGCAGGGACTCGGAAGTGATGCGCCGCCATTGAATCTGCTATGAGTTCCCGACCGATAGTGCCGAGGTGGAAGGTTAAGCCCGTGTTCATCCCCTCTACGTCGCACCGCCTCGAACCGGTGCTCTTCGAGAGTGACGACGACGAGTCCCACTCCCGGGACTTCGGCGCCCGGCCAACTGTATCGGCAGGCGCCGAACAGCGCACGTCGCGATCTCATCACGGCCTTCTTCACTCGGCTATGGGTCGACGTTGACGAAGATGTCGACATTCAGCCTGAGCGCAACGAGGCCAACCTGGCCGTTCGGCACGCACTCCCCCAGCGAGAAGTCACGCAAACCAAAACCTCCTCCGGCGTAGCCGCCGAAGGAGGTAGAACGGCTTCCGAGCGGTTCGCTCGTCCGCCTGGTTCGAATAAGAACTATGTGGCTGGGGTACCTGGACTCGAACCAAGAACAACGGAACCAGAAACCGCCGTGTTGCCAATTACACCATACCCCAAGGCGCTGAACCGAAGTTCGTGCCGAGGATCAAGCTTACGTGACACCGGGCCGAGCGCCAAACCGGCGCCCGCCCGCGCGCGTCGCGACGACTCGTATGCCCCTTCCCGCATGCTTCGGTGTCCAGAACACGCGGATGCCGAGGCATGGCATCCGCGTGTCTTGGACACTCAGATGGCGTGGATCGACGCACGTGTGCTGCGGCTCTGCGCACGGTCAGAGGCCGGCACGCCTGCCGAAGGTGCGCCGCGTTCGGTGAGCCGTCAGGCAGGCGGAAGGCGGAGGTTCGGTGTCCAGAACACGCGGATGCCAAAGCTTGGCATCCGCGTGTCTTGGACACTCAACGGGGTAAGCGGAGCCCGGATTCCGTCCGGAGCGTGTCGACATCGCGACGCCGCCGGTGCGCCCGCCGCCCGCTCAGCCCAGGTGCTGCACCAGGGCGTCGAGGCGGCGGAGAGTCTCGGCCTTGCCGAGCAGCTCCATCGACTCGAACAGCGGCGGCGACACGCGACGGCCCGTCAGGGCGACACGCGGCGGACCGTAGGCCACCCGCGGCTTGAGGCCGAGTTCGTCGACGAGAGCAGCGGACAGCGCCTCCTGGACCGCGGCGGCGGTGAACTCCGTCTCGGGAACGAGCTCGAGCGCGCCGACCGACGCGACGAGCACCTCGGCAGCGTTCGCGGGCAGACCCTTCAGCGCGTCCTCCGCGTACGACACCTCGTCGACGAAGAGGAAGCCGAGCATCCCGGGGACCTCGCCGAGCAGCTGCACGCGCTCTTGCACGAGGGGTGCGGCCGCAGCGATGATCGCGCGGTGCTCCTCGGACGGTTCCTCGGCCACGTACCCGGCCGCAGCGAGGTAGGGCACGATCCGGGCCGCGAAGTCGTCGGCATCCAGCATCCGGATGTGGTCGCCGTTGATGGCCTCGGCCTTCTTCTGGTCGAAGCGCGCCGGGTTCGGGTTGACGTCGGCGATGTCGAACGCCGCGATCATCTCGTCGAGCGAGAAGACGTCGCGGTCGCTCGAGAGCGACCAGCCGAGGAGCGACAGGTAGTTGAGCAGGCCCTCGTGGATGAAGCCCTTCTCGCGCTGCAGGAACAGGTCGGCCTGCGGGTCGCGCTTCGAGAGCTTCTTGTTGCCCGTCTCGCCGAGCACCAGCGGCATGTGACCGAAGCGCGGGATGAACGTCGTCACACCGGCATCCACCAGCGCCGAGTACAGCGCCAGCTGCCGTGCCGTCGACGGCATGAGGTCTTCGCCGCGGATGACGTGGGTGATGCCCATGAGGGCGTCGTCGACGGGGTTCACGAAGGGGTAGAGCGGCACGCCGCCCGCCCGCACGAGCACGAAATCGGGGAACGAGCCCGCCGGGAAGGTGACCTCACCGCGGATGAGATCGACATAGCTCAGGTCGTGATCGGGAACGCGCAGGCGCCAGGCGGGCTGACGCCCCTCGGCGCGGAACGCCGCCTTCTGCTCGTCGGTCAGGTCGCGGTCGTAGTTGTCGTAGCCCAGCTGCTTGGCGCGGCCGTTGGCCTCGTTGCGCGCGTCGATCTCCTCGGCCGTCGAGTAGCTCTCGTACACGGCGCCGGCGGCGATGAGCTTGTCGAGCACCTCGCGGTAGATCTCGTGACGCTGCGACTGCCGGTACGGCGCGTGCGGACCGCCGACCTCGACGCCCTCGTCCCAGTCGATGTTCATCCACCGCAGGGCTTCGAGAAGCTGCTGGTAGCTCTCCTCGCTGTCGCGCGCGGCATCCGTGTCTTCGATGCGGAAGACGAGCTTGCCGCCGTTGTGACGGGCGTACGCCCAGTTGAACAGGACGGTGCGGATGAGACCGACGTGCGGCAGCCCCGTGGGTGAGGGGCAGAAGCGGACGCGGACGTCGGCGGCGGCGGCGGTCGTGGTGCGGGGATCGGGGGTGGCAGACACCCCCCGATCCTACTCGGCGGCGCCGACGCGACCCGGGCGCGGAGACGTCGGGTGGGGATGATCCGCGAGCACCTCGTCGACGATGTGGAGAGCCGCCCCGACGGCCGGCACGCGCTCGGCCCCGCGGGCCGTGACGACGTGCAACGTGCGCGCCTCGGCCGCGGGGAGGCGCGGCACCGCGATTCCCGCGACGAGCGGGAGGGATGCCACGGCCATCCCCGGCAGAATGGCGACGCCGACGCCCTGGGCGACGAGGTTCTCGACGGCGACGTAGTTGTCGGTCTCGAACGCGATGTCGGGCGTGAACCCGGCGCGACCGCACGCCTCGAGGAGGTGGCCGCGGCACTGCGGACAGCCCGCGATCCACCGCTCGCCCGCCAGTCGTGACAGGTCGACGGGATCGCTGTCCGCGACAGGATGGTCCGCGGGGACGACGACCACCGTGTCATCGCCGCCGACGGTGCGCACGGTCAGCCCCGTCGCGGCGGACTCCCGCTGCTCGCGCCGGTCGCCCGGGAAGCTGTAGATCAGGGCGATGTCGGCCCGGTCCTCGCGGACGGCGGCGATCGCCTCGGGCGGCTCCGCCTCGACGAAGCTCAACGCGACGCCCGGCCGTCGGGCGGTGAGCGCCGCGATCACGCGCGGGACGACCGTCGAGGATGCCGAGGGGAACGCGGCGATCCGCACCCGGCCGGCGCGCATGCCCCGCAGTTCCGCGAGGTCACCGGCGGCCGCGTCCAGCGCGGTGGTCACCGCGGCCGCGTGCCGCGCCAGCACCCATCCGGCCTCGGTCAGCCGCACCCCGCGCCCCACGCGTTCCACGATCGGGAGGCCCGACCGCCGCTCCAGCCGCCGCAGCTGCTGACTCACCGCGGGCTGACTGTATCGGAGCGCTCGGGCGGCGGCCGTTATGGAGCCCGTGTCGGCGATCGCCTTCACGACGCGAAGGGCGTGCGCGTCGAGCCCGTCGTCGTGCAGCGCGTCAGTCATGCGGATACATAACCACTGCGGATGCTTTTCATGCAATACCTCCCGTAGTGCAATGGTCGGTCGCCACGTCACCCTGGACGCATGACCCTCGCCGCACACTTCGCCGGCGGCCGCGACTACCTCGCCGCCTGCACGCTCGGACTTCCGCCGCGCGCCACGGTCGCGGCCGTGACCGCGGACCTCGAGGCCGCGGCATCCGGTCGTCCCGACGTCGGGGCCGCCACACGCGCGGTCGAGGACGCCCGGCGCTCGTACGCGCGACTCGTCAGCGCTCCCGTGTCGCGCGTCGCGATCGCCGCGCAGACCTCGGTCGCCGTCTCGCTCATCGCCGCGGCGGTCCCCGATGGTGCCGAGGTGCTGTGCGCTGAGGGCGACTTCGCGTCACTCGTGGCCCCGTTCGCGCACGCGGGACGGGGCGTCCGTCTAAGGTCCGTTCCGCTGGGGCGCCTCGCCGACGAGATCACCGTTGACACCTGGCTCGTCGCGTTCTCGCTCGTGCAGTCCGCGACCGGCGAGGTCGCCGACGCCACCGCCATCGCCGCCGCCGCGGCGCGGACCGGCACCCGCACGCTGTGCGACCTGACCCAGGCCGCCGGATGGTTGCCCGTGGATGCCACTCTCTTCGACGCCACGGTCTGCCACGCGTACAAGTGGCTGTGCGCGCCGCGCGGGGTCGCGTTCCTCACGCTCTCCCCCTCCCTCGTCGGCGAGCTGCGGCCGGTGCAGGCCGGGTGGTACTCCGGAGAGGACCCATGGGCGTCCTGCTACGGCACCACTGCCCCGCTCGCCGCCGATGCCCGGCGGTTCGACGTCTCGCCCGCGTGGCAGGCCTTCGTCGGCGCCGCCCCCGCGCTCGCGCTCTTCGCGTCCACCGACCGGGCCGAGATCCACGCGCACGCGACCGGACTCGCGGCACGCTTCCGCGCCGGCCTGGACCTGGCCGAGCCCGAACGCCCTTCGGCGATCGTCACGTGGCCGGATGCCGACGCGTGCGCGCTCGCGCGACTCACGGCATCCGGGATCATCGCCTCGGGACGCGCCGGTCGCGCGCGCGTCGCCTTCCACGTCTTCAACGACGAGGACGACGTCGATCGGGCGCTTTCCGCTCTGCGCAGCGCGCCGGTCACGCTCGCCGTCTGACCCACAGCGCGCCGAGGCACACCGCCGCGACCGGGACGAAAGCCCAGAGCGCGAGCCCGCCGTATCCCGCGCCGTTCAGGATGAGCCCGGCGAGCACCGAGCCCACCGCCGCGCACGCCGTCATCAGCGTGTCGCTGCGACCCTGTCGCCTTGGGCGGGCCTCGACCGGCGTCGCCTCGGTGAGCAGCGCCGACCCCGCGACGGTCGCAGCGCTCCAGCCGAGGCCGAGCAGGACCAGCGCCACGAGCACGCCGGCCTGCGACCACGAGAGCGTCGCGGCGACCGCCAACGCGGCCGCGAGCAGCACCTGCCCGAGGAACACGACCGGAATGCGCCCGATGCGGTCGGCCAGGATGCCGAACACCGGCGACAGACCGTACATCCCGAAGACGTGCAGCGCGATCGTGACGCCCACCGCGAGGGTCACGGCATCCGGAGCGACGATGTGCGACAGATGCACGGGCGTCATCGCCATCACGGATGCCATGGTCACGTGCGACGCGGCGACTGCGAACATGGCGTAACGGGCCAGGGCGGGCCGGTCGGTGACCGCGTCGGCGACGGACGCCGCAGCGTTCTCGCGGTCGCGCCGCTGTGCCAGGAGCAGCGGGTCGGGACGCAGCACGAGGACGTACAGCGCGAGGGCGCACGCTTGGGCCGCGAACGAGAACAGGTAGGCGCCGGTGAGACGTGGCATCCCGATGCTCGCACCCAGAACCTCGCCGGGCGCAAGGAGGAGCGGGCCGACGACGCCGCCGACGGTGGTCGCCCAGACGACCGTCGCGAGGTCGCGCCCGCGCCGAGCCGTGCTCGCGAGGTCGGTCGCGGCGAAACGCGCCTGCAGCGTGCCCGCGTTTCCCGCGCCGATGAGGGCGATCCCCACGAGCAGCAGGGGGAACAGCCGGAGTGCCGCCGCCGCGATGACGACGGAGATCCCGGCCAACGCCAGGACGTTGCCCGTGCTGAGCGCGAAGCGACGACCGCGCCGGGACGCCAGTCGCGCAAGCGGGATCGCGGTGAGGGCGGCGCCGAGGGTCACGGACGCGGTCGCGAAGCCGGAGAGCGCCTCCTGCCCCGAGAGATCGGCGGCGAGGAGCGCGCCGAGCGAGAGCGTCGACCCGAACGCCACACCGGCGAGCACCTGCCCGGCCGCGAGGACGCGAACCGTGCGGCGCTGGACGAGCGCGACGTCGACCGCCGCGCCCGCCTCGATGTCAGGCATCGCGCACGGTGTTGCGCAGCACTCCGATTCCGCTGACCTCGACCTCGACGGTGTCGCCGGCCTCGAACGGGCCGATGCCGGCCGGCGTGCCGGTGAGGATCAGGTCGCCGGGAAGCAGCGTGAACACCGCCGACGCGTAGGCGATGAGGTCGGGGACCTTGTGGATCATGTCCGACATCGGGCCGTTCTGTCGCACCTCGCCGTTGACGCGAGTGGTGATGATCGCGGCATCCGTGTCGAGCTCGGTCTCGATGACCGGGCCGACGGGGCAGAACGTATCGAAGCCCTTCGCGCGGGTCCACTGACCGTCACGGCTCTGCAGGTCGCGGGCCGTCACGTCGTTGGCGACCGTGTATCCGAAGATGTAGTCGGCGGCGCGCTCGGCCGGGACGTTCTTCGCGATGCGGCCGATCACGACGGCGACTTCACCCTCGTAGTCGGTGCGCGAGCTGAGCGCGGTCGGACGAACGATGACGTCGTCGGGGCCGATCACGGACGTGTTCGGCTTGAGGAACATCAGTGGTTCGGCGGGCGCCTCGCCGCCCATCTCGGCGGCGTGGTCGTGGTAGTTCTTGCCGATGCACACGACCTTCGAGCGCGGGATGACGGGCGCGAGAAGCGTCACCTCGGACAGCGGGATCCGCTCCCCCGTCGTCTCGAATCCGGCGAACAGCGGATCGCCCGCGAGGACGACCAGTTCGGCGTCGTCGACGATGCCGTAGCGGAGGGTTTCCTGGTAGCTGAACCGAGCGATCTTCACCGTTCCACCCTATCCGGGGGCTCCGACACGGCATCCGGGGTTCTGCTCCGTCGCGAAGACGACGGAGGGGCCCCCGCGTGGGGACCCCTCCGAGTGCGACGGGATCAGGCGTCGAGGCGGTACAGCCAGCCGTGCTTGTCCTCGGCGCGGCCGTACTGGATGTCGGTGAGCTCCTGCCGCAACTCGAGGGCGAGCGTGCCGGAGGGCTGCTCGTCGATGAAGTCCTTGCCCTTGAGCGTGCCGATCGGGGTGACGACGGCGGCGGTGCCGCACGCGAACACCTCGACGATGTCTCCGGATGCCACGCCCTCACGCCACTCGGTGAGAGAGACGTTGCGGCCGACCACGTGGTGGCCGCGGTCACGGGCGAGCTGCAGGAGCGAGTCGCGCGTGATGCCCTCGAGAATCGAGTCGGACTGCGGAGTGACGATCGCGCCGTCCTTGTAGACGAACACGATGTTCATGCCACCGAGCTCTTCGATGTTGCGGTCCTGGTCGAGGAACACGACCTGGTCGCACTCGTTCTCGTACGCCTCGGACTGCGGCAGCAGGCTCGCGGCGTAGTTGCCACCGGTCTTCGCCGCGCCCGTGCCGCCCTTGCCGGCGCGCGAGTAGTCCTCGCTCAGCCAGATCGACACCGGCTGTACGCCGCCCTTGAAGTACGCGCCCGCGGGGCTCGCGATGAGGTAGTACGCGACCTTGTGCGCGGGGCGGACGCCGAGGAACGCCTCCTTCGCGAACATGAAGGGACGCAGGTAGAGGCTCTGGTCGTCGCCCGAGGGCACCCACGCACCGTCGACCGCGATGAGCTCGCGCAGCGACTGCAGGAAGTAGGGGACCGGCAGCTCGGGCAGCGCGAGACGGCGGGCCGAGCGCTGGAGGCGTCGACCGTTCTGGTCGGGGCGGAAGGTGTGGACCGACCCGTCGGCGTGACGGTACGCCTTGATGCCCTCGAAGATCTCCTGACCGTAGTGCAGGACGGCCGCGGCGGGATCGAGCGAGATCGGGCCGTACGGCGAGACACGGGGACGGTGCCAGCCGCCGCGAATCGACCAGCAGACGTCGACCATGTGGTCGGTGAAGTGCTGCCCGAAGCCCGGGTTGGCGAGGATCTCGTCGCGCTGAGCGGGGCTCTTCGCGGCGAGGTTGCGGGTGACGGCGAACTCGAGCGGGTCGAGTCCGGTGTCGGGGTCGGTGTCGATGGTCGTCATGGTCTCTTTCACACGGTGTCGGGGAGCGCGGGCGGCGCGGGCCGATCGGTCCAGGTTACGCCCGGACGCGGTCGGCGATCGCGTCGCCGATCTGCGCGGTGCTGCGCGGCGTGGCGTCCCGGGCGGCGATGTCGTCTTCCACCGCGCGGGTGACGCGGGCGGACTCGCTCTCGAGCCCGAGATGGTCGAGCAGGAGGGCGACCGAGAGGATCGCGGCCGTGGGATCGGCCTTCAGGGTGCCCGCGATGTCGGGCGCCGATCCGTGGACGGGCTCGAACATCGAGGGGAACGCGCCGTCGGGGTTGATGTTGCCCGAAGCGGCGAGGCCGATGCCACCGGTGACGGCGCCGGCCAAGTCGGTCAAGATGTCGCCGAAGAGGTTGTCGGTGACGATCACATCGAAGCGGCTGGGGTTCGTGACCAGGAAGATCGTGGCCGCGTCGACGTGCAGGTAGTCTACGTCGACCTCGGGGTGCTCCGTCGCCACCGCGTCGACGATGCGCTTCCACATGCCGCCGGCGTGCACGAGGACGTTGGTCTTGTGCACGAGCGTCAGCTTCCGGCGCCGACGCTCCGCCAGGTCGAACGCGTAGCGGACGACGCGCTCGATGCCGAAGGCGGTGTTGACCGACGTCTCGTTGGCGACCTCGTGGGGCGTGCCGCGCCGGATCGACCCGCCGTTGCCGACGTACGGCCCCTCGGTGCCCTCGCGGACCACGACGAAGTCGATGTCGCCGGGGTTCGCGAGCGGACCGGTCGCCCCCGGGTAGAGCTTCGACGGCCGCAGGTTGACGTAGTGGTCGAGCTCGAAACGCAGCTTGAGCAGGAGGCCCCGCTCGATGTTCGCGTCCTTCAGGCGCGGATCACCGGGCACTCCCCCGACCGCGCCGAGAAGGATCGCGTCGTGCTCGGCGATCGCGGCGAGGTCGGCGTCGGTGAGGGTGTCGCCGGTCTCGAGGTACCGTGCGGCGCCGAGCGAGAACGGCGTCTTCTCGAACGTGACGCCGGAGTCGGCGGTGACGGCGTCGAGAACCTTCACGGCCTCGCTGACGACCTCGGGACCGATGCCGTCACCGGGGATGACGGCCAGTTTCACGACGCGCGACATCGCACTCCTCAGCGCTCAGGGCACATCACTTCGTCGATGCGCCGCGGGATCCTCCCAGGGTAGTGGCAGCGATGAGCGCCGCCACGACGATGAGCCCCGCGCCGATGAGCGCAGTGACCACGACGCCCGAGTCGAACGCCTGCGCCGCGGCAAGCCTCAGCGCCTCCCTCAGCGCTGCGTCGTCGAGGGTGTGCGACACCGCGACGGCTCCGGCAAGGGTCTCACGGGCCGCGTCGGCCGCGGCATCCGGGAGACCCGCCGGCAGCACGAGCTGCGCGCGGTAGAACGCGGCCAGGATGCCACCCAGTACCGCCGTGCCGAGCACCGCGCCCACCTCGTACGCCGTCTCGGACACGGCGCTCGCGGCACCGGCTTTGGCGGGTGGCGCACTGGAGAGGATCAGCTCGTTCGACACGGTCTCGGCGGCGCCGATGCCGATGCCCAGCAGACCGAACGCCACGATGAGCAGCAGGAGGTCGGCGGTCGAGAAAGCGACGAGGACGTACGCCACGACGGAGAACGCCAGCGCGGCGGGAACCACGCGGCGCGGCGCGAACCGCTGCGCGACGGGAACGATTGCCAGCCCCGCGACGATCATCAGCACGAGACCGGGCAGCAGCGCGAAGCCCGCGACCATCGGCGTGAGGCCCACCACGAGCTGCAGGTGCTGCGCGACGAAGTACAGGAACCCGACGAGACCGACCACGCTCAACAGGTTGACGAGGATCGCCCCGGAGAACGTCCCTCGCCGAAACAGGGACATGTCGAGCATCGGCGTGGGCAGAGCGCGCTGGCGCCGCACGAACAACCAGCCGAACACCACGCCCGTCACGAACAGCGCGAGCGTCACCAGCGTCGGGCCGTCGACCGCGAGCTTCTTGATGCCGTAGACGATCGGCACCATGGTCGCGAGCGAGAGCAGCACGCTGAGCGGGTCGAAACGCCCCGGCGCGGGGTCGCGGCTCTCAGGCACGAAGAACGGCGCGAGGATGAGCAGCGGAACCAGCACGGGCACGGCCATGAGGAACACCGAGCCCCACGTGAAGTGCTCGAGCAGGAACCCGCCCACGATCGGGCCGAGGGCCGCACCGGCCGAGAAGCCCGACGCCCACACGGCGATCGCGAGCCGCCGCTCGTCGCGGTCGCGGAAGATGCTCCGCAGCAGCGACAGCGTGGACGGCATGAGCATCGCCCCGAACACGCCCATCAGGGCGCGACCGGCGATGAGCAGCGCGGCGGTGGGGGCGAACGCCGAGAGCGCGGAGACCGCGGCGAATCCGGTGGCGCCGATCAGCAGCAAGCGCCGACGCCCGAACCGGTCGCCGAGCGTGCCCATCGTCACGAGGAGACCGGCGAGGACGAGCGGGTAGACGTCGATGATCCAGAGCTGCTCGATGCTCGAGGGCTGCAGCGACAGCGCGATCTCGGGCAGCGCGAAGCTCAGCACCGTGTTGTCGACCGAGACGAGCAGCACCGGCAGCATGAGCACGGCCAGCGCGAACCACCCGCGCCAACCGGCGCGAGGAGCGTTGATCTCTTGAGTGGGCAACGACGAGGTGAGCATTCTTCCGATTCCGTTTCTTAACCGTCCAGCCGGTATAGTAACAGAATCGACACGCCCCCGCCAGTACGATCGAGAGGCCATGAGCAGACCACCCCTCGCCCGCGAAGCCGTCCTCGACGCCTTCACGCGCATCCTCGTGGACGACGGCGAGCGTGCCGCCACCATGGATGCCACGGCTCGCGCCGCGGGGGTGAGCAAGGGCGGTCTGCTCTACCACTTCAACTCGAAGAGCGCTCTCGAAGAGGCTCTCGTCGCTCGGCTCGAGACTCTAGCGCAACGGGATGTCGAGGAGATCGAGAACTCGAGCGAAGGTGTCGTGGCCGCGCACCTGCGGTCCTCGCAGAACACCGGTTCGCCGCTCGACGTCACGATCCTCGCGGTGTCGAGATTGGCCCAGAACGGGAATGACGCGGCATCGGCGAGTCTGCGTCGCGTGCGCGAGCTCTGGGAGGACAGCCTCCGCCCCCACACGCGCGACGAGACGGCCCTGCAGATGGTGCTCCTCGTGAGCGACGGCCTGTACTTCAACGCGGTGCTGGACCTGAACGCGCTGCCCGGGCCGACCCTCGAGGGACCAGAGCTCGACGCCCTCATCGCGGCGGTCGTCGCCGCGACGACCTGAGATCAGCGCGCGGAACGACGTCCGATCCGGACGATTCCGGATGCCTCCGCGGCAACGCCCAGCAGGAGCACGCCCGCACCCACCACCTCGGGGAGCGCCCACCCCTGACCGCGCGCGGCATCGGCCACGCCGACGATGAGCAGGGAGGATCCCGACGCGACCAGCGCCAAGCGCGCGATGAGCGATGAGGTCATGCGTCGATGATGGAAAGCCACCCCCTCCATCGGGGCGTATCGCGCCCGATTCCACCATTCGCCGCACGTTCTTCACCCGAGCGCGCGGACCAACGGAAGGAGGGGGCCGCTTTCGCGACCCCCTCCCCGCACGCAGCCGGACTCGTCAGCTCTCGACGATCTCGATCTGGCGGAACAGGTCGGCGTTCACGGCCTGACGCATGGCATCCAGGATTCCATCGGGCACGGGCGAATCGACCGTGAGGACCGAGAGCGCGCGGCCCGTGGCATCCGGCCGGGCGACCTGGAGACCGGCGATGTTGATCCCCGCGTCGCCGAGCTTCTGACCGTAGATCGCGACGATGCCGGGGCGGTCGGCGTAGCGCATGACGATGTGGTGGCTCTCGATCGGGACCTCGATCTCGTAGCCGTTGATTCCGACGACCTTGGGCACCATGCGGGTGCCGGCGAGGGTTCCGGCGACTTCGAGCGTCGAACCGTCCGCGAGGGTCCCTCGCAGGATCGTGATGTTCCGGTACAGCGGGCTGTCGGACTCGACGATGAGGCGCGTCTCGACGCCGCGCTGCTCGGCGAACAGCGGCGCGTTGACGTACGACACCGTCTCGCTGACGATGCGGCTGAAGATGCCCTTGAGCGCGGCGAGGCGGTAGACGCTCACGTCGTACTCGGCGAGCTCGCCGCGGACCTCGATGTCGAGGCTCGACAGCGCGCTGTCGGCGAGACCGCTGAAGAACTGGCCGAGCATCTCGACGAGCGCGATGCCGGGGCGGACGAACGGGTCGATCGCGCCGCCGGCGACGTTCACGGCATCCGGGACGAGGTCGCCCTCGAGCGCGAGCTTGACCGAGCGGGCGACCGAGACCCCGGCCTTCTCCTGCGCCTCGTCGGTGCTCGCACCAAGGTGCGGCGTGACGACGACGTTCGGGAGGTCGAGGAGCTTGCGGGCCGGGCCGTCCTCGGCGGGCGGCTCGGTCGAGAAGACGTCGAGGCCCGCGCCGGCGATCTCGCCCGACGTGAGCGCCTCGTACAGGGCGTCCTCGTTGATCAGGCCGCCGCGCGCGACGTTGATCACGAACGCGGACTTCTTCATGCGGCGGAGCTGCTCCGTGCCGATCATGCCGGTGGTCTCGGGCGTCTTCGGCATGTGGATCGTGACGAAGTCGCTCTGCTCGAGCAGTTCGTCCAGCGACACCAGCTGCACGCCGAGCTGCTGCGCACGCGTGGCCGTGACATAGGGGTCGTATGCGATGACGCGCATGTCGAACGCCTGCAGGCGGGCGGCGATCAGCGCGCCGATGCGGCCGAGGCCGATGATGCCAATGGTCTTCTCGAAGAGCTCGGTGCCCGTGAACGAGCTGCGCTTCCACAGGCCCTGCGCGAGCGACGCGTGCGCCGCGGGGATGTGGCGCGCGAGGCTCAGAACGTGCCCGACCGTGAGTTCGGCCGCCGAGATGATGTTCGACGTCGGCGCGTTGACGACCATGACGCCGGCCGCGGTCGCCGACTTGATGTCGACGTTGTCGAGGCCGACACCCGCACGCGCCACGACCTTCAGGACCGGCGCCGCCGAGATGGCCTCGGCGTCGATCTTGGTGGCCGATCGCACGAGGACCGCGTGCGCGTCGGCCAGAGCCGAGAGCAGCGCGGGGCGGTCGGTTCCGTCGACGTGGCGCACGTCGAAGTCGGGACCGAGCGCGTCGATGGTGGCGGGTGAGAGTTCTTCGGCGATGAGCACGACGGGCTTCGTCACGGATGCGTCCTTCGAAACGGTGCTGGGGAGCAGCACGCACCACCGCGCATCGCCGGCGCGAACCGGGCGCGCGACCCGTGCGGGCCGTCTGCCAGCCTAGCGCCGCACGTCGCGCGCGCCGGACCGTGTGACGGTGCGGCAGCGGCTCGCGCGGAGCGCTCAGCCGCCGTAGAGCCCGTACGACGTCGCGCCGTAGCCGACGATCGCGAGCCAGAACGCCGCCGAGAGCGTGAGTCCGGCCAACAGCGCGAGGGCGAACTCCCCCGCGCGACGGCGGGCGCCGATCGCGAACGCGATCCCGAACGCCACGAGCGGGAACACGATCGGCAGGATGTACACGAACCAGCCGAGACCGTTGAGCCCGAGGGCCCCGTTCGCCTGCTGGATCAGCAGCGCGACCGAGCTCCACACGACGAAGGCGTAGAACAGGCCGAAGATTCCGGCGATCGTGACGACCAGCCACGTCGGCAGGGAACGGGTGCGCGCGACGGTGCTCATGCGGAGACCCCCAGCGACAGGAACGGCCACGGGACGAGCAACAGGATGCCGAGGATCAGCAGCAGGAACCTCTGCCACGTACGCCAGCCGCGGGTCAGGGCGAGCACGGCGACGAACCAGACCAGGGGCGCCAGCGCCGCACCGATCGTGAGCGCGAGCACCGTGACATCGGGGATGGGAAGGCCGAGCCCGCGCAGGCGGAATCCGGCGATCAACCAGCCGACCGCGAAGAGCACGAACGTCGCCGCCACCATGCCGATGCCCACGAGTCCGACGTTGCCGAGCGGTGCCGAGTGGATGGCATCCTCGTCCTTATCCGAAGCGACAGGGCGCGCCTCGACCTTCGGCGCGGGCGTTCGCGACGTACCCGCCTCGCGCGTCGGGGCGTCCGCCTTCGGCGCGGGTGCACGAACCGAACCGGCCTCGCGGGGAGGCATCTCCGAAGGCTCGCGCTCGACAGAGCGCTTGTCACCGACGTCGAGCGTCGGATCGTCGTCACCGCCCCAGGAGAGGGCGTCGTCGTCGCGCGGTGTGCTCACGCGTCCACGGTAGCGCCGGCCGCCGACACCGCGGCGACGCCCCGCCGGAACGGCGAACGCCCCGGGACCGAGACGGTTCCGGGGCGTTCACGATGGAGATCAGCGCGCGGCAGAGCCCTCGACGTAGTCGCTGTCCTGCTGCTTCCAGGCGAACAGACCGCGGAGCTCCTTGCCGGTGGCCTCGATCGGGTGACCCTGCTCCTTCTCGCGGAGCGCGAGGAACTCGGGGGCGCCGTTGTCCTGGTCGGCGATGAAGCGCTGCGCGAATGCACCCGACTGGATGTCGGCGAGAACGGCCTTCATGTTCTCCTTGACCTCGGGCGAGATCACGCGGGGGCCGGAGACGTAGTCGCCGTACTCGGCGGTGTCGGAGATCGACCAGCGCTGCTTGGCGATGCCGCCCTCCCACATGAGGTCGACGATGAGCTTGAGCTCGTGCAGCACCTCGAAGTATGCGATCTCGGGCTGGTAGCCGGCCTCGGTCAGCGTCTCGAAGCCGTACTGGACGAGGTGGCTCATGCCACCGCACAG
This sequence comes from Microbacterium sp. T32, assembly GCF_001619615.1. GTDB lineage: Bacteria > Actinomycetota > Actinomycetes > Actinomycetales > Microbacteriaceae > Microbacterium. The sequence goes on along the minus strand of NZ_LQQP01000012.1, from coordinate 294,528 downwards.
CACGGACTGCTCACCGAACAGGTCGGTCTCGGTCTCTTCGGTGAAGGTCGTCTTGATGACGCCGGCCCGGGTGCCGCCGATGGCCTTCGCGTACGACAGGGCGGTGTCCCAGGCCGAGCCCGAGGCGTCGCGCTCGACGGCGATGATGTCCGGGATGCCACGGCCGGCGACGTACTCGCGACGGACGGTGTGGCCCGGCGCCTTGGGGGCGACGAGGATCACGTCGACACCCTCGGGGGCGTCGATGTAGCCGAAGCGGATGTTGAAGCCGTGCGCGAAGGCGAGCGTCTTGCCCTCGGTGAGCTTGTCCTTGATGGAGTCGGCGTAGATCGAGCGCTGGTGCTGGTCGGGCGCCAGGATCATGATCAGGTCGGCCCACTCGGTCGCGTCGGCGACGTTCTTGACCTCGAAGCCGTCCTCCTGCGCCTTGGCCGTGGACTTGGAGCCGTCCTTGAGGGCGATGACGACCTCGACGCCCGAGTCGCGGAGGTTCTGCGCGTGCGCGTGACCCTGCGAGCCGTAGCCGACGATCGCGACCTTCTTGCCCTGGATGATCGAGAGGTCGGCGTCGTCGTCGTAGAAGATCTCTGCCATGGGGATGCTTTCTCCTTGAATACAGGTCCCGCGACGGGACCGGGGGTGTGTGGAAGAGGTGGGAAGTTTCAGCCGCGCAGGACGCGCTCGGTGATGCTCTTGCCGCCGCGGCCGACGGCGAGGAGCCCCGACTGCGCGAGCTCCTTCACCCCGAACGGCTCGATGGCCTTGAGGAAGGCGCCGACCTTGCCCGAGTCACCGGTGATCTCGATGACGAGGGCGTCGGGCGCGTAGTCGACCACCGACGCGCGGAAGAGGTTCACGACCTCGAGCACGTGCGAACGGCTGGCGTTGTCGGCGCGGACCTTCACGAGCACGTGCTCGCGCTGCACCGAGCTGGCCGGGTCGAGCTCGACGATCTTGATGACGTTGATGAGCTTGTTCAGCTGCTTCGTCACCTGCTCGAGGGGCAGACCCTCGACGTCGACGACCACCGTGATGCGGGACAGGCCCGGCACCTCGGTGACGCCCACGGCGAGCGATTCGATGTTGAACCCGCGACGGGCGAACAGGCCCGCAACGCGGGTGAGCAGACCGGGCTTGTCCTCGACGAGGAGACTCAGAACGTGACGAGACATCTCAGTCCTCCTGTTCGGCGAAGGCGGGCGAGTGGTCGCGGGCGTACTGGACGTAGCTGTTGCTGACGCCCTGCGGGACCATCGGCCACACCATGGCATCCGCGCTCACGACGAAGTCGATCACCACGGGACGGTCGTTGGTGTCGAGCGCGAGCTGGATGGCCGCGTCGATCTCGTCTTCATTCTCGACCCGGATCGCGAGGCACCCGTACGCCTCGGCGAGCTTGACGAAGTCCGGGATGCGACGCGTCCCGTGCCCCGTGTTCAGGTCGGTGTTGGAGTGGCGACCGTCGAAGAACAGCGTCTGCCACTGGCGCACCATGCCCAGCGACGAGTTGTTGATGATCGCGACCTTGATCGGGATGTCGTTGATGACGCAAGTGGCGAGCTCTTGGTTGGTCATCTGGAAGCAGCCGTCACCGTCGATCGCCCACACCACGCGGTCGGGTTCGGCGACCTTGGCCCCCATCGCGGCGGGAACCGAGTAGCCCATGGTGCCGGCGCCGCCGGAGTTCAGCCACGCGTTGGGGCGCTCGTACTTGATGAACTGCGCCGCCCACATCTGGTGCTGGCCGACGCCCGCGGCGTAGATCGCCTCGGGTCCGGTCATCTCGCCGATGCGCTGGATCACGTGCTGCGGCGACAGCAGGCCGTCGGTGGTGGGCGTGTACCCGAGGGGGAACTCCTCGCGGAGGCCGTTGAGGAAGGTCCACCACTCCGAGTAGTCGACCTCGGTCTCGGATGCCGCCTGTCGGAAGGCGGCATCCAGGTCGACGAGGACCTCCTTGAGGTCTCCCACGATCGGAACGTCCGCGGTACGGATCTTGGAGATCTCGGCCGGGTCGATGTCGACGTGCACGACCTGCGCGTTCGGGGCGAACAGCGACGCCTTTCCCGTCACGCGGTCGTCGAAGCGCGCACCCAGCGACACGATGAGGTCGCTGTCCTGGAGGGCCAAGACGGCGGGCACCGTGCCGTGCATGCCGGGCATGCCGAGGTGCTGGTCATGCGAGTCGGGGAACGCCCCGCGCGCCATGAGCGTCGTCACCAGCGGAGCACCGGTTGCCTCGGCGAACGTCTTGAGCTCGGCCGACGCCTGCGCGCGGATGACACCGCCGCCGACGTACAGCACCGGCTTCTTCGCGTGGGCGATGAGCTGGGCCGCGGCCTGGATCTGCTTGCCGTGCGCCTTCGTCACGGGACGGTAGCCGGGCAGGTCGATCTTCGGCGGCCAGACGAACGGCGCCGAGTTCTGCTGCGCGTCCTTGGTGATGTCCACGAGCACGGGGCCGGGACGACCGGTGGACGCGATCTCGAACGCGGCGGCGATCGCGCCGGGGATCTCCTCCGCGGTCTTCACCAGGAAGGAGTGCTTCGTGATCGGCATCGTGATGCCGACGATGTCGGCCTCCTGGAAGGCATCCGTTCCCATGAGGGTCGAGAAGACCTGACCGGTGATGCACACGAGCGGCACCGAGTCCATGTAGGCGTCGGCGATCGCGGTGACGAGGTTCGTGGCGCCGGGGCCGGAGGTCGCGATCGCGACCCCGACACGACCCGACGCCGCAGCGTAACCCTCTGCCGCGTGGCCGGCGCCCTGCTCGTGGCGCACGAGGATGTGGCGGACGTTCTCGTCATCCATGAGCGGGTCGTAGACGGGCATGATCGCGCCGCCCGGCAGACCGAACACGTCGGTGACGCCGAGCAGGTCGAGCGAACGGACGACCGCCTGGGCGCCCGTGAGCACGGGCGCCGGAGCGGTGCGAGCGGGGGGCCGGGGAACGGCCGTGGCGGATTCGGCGGACATGGTGGTACCTCGGAACCAGGTGGGGGTGAAAGGGGGACGGCCGTCAGCCCGTAACCGCGCCCTCCGCAGCGGAGTGCACGAGCTTCGAGTACTTGGCCAGAACGCCACGGGTATAGCGCGGGGGAAGCGGTTCCCAGCCTTCGCGGCGGGAACTCAGCTCGGCGTCATCGACGATCAAGTCGAGAGTGCGAGCGGCGATATCGACCCGTATCAGATCACCATCGCGCACGAAGGCGATAGGACCTGCGTCCACCGCTTCGGGAGCTATGTGGCCGATGCAGAGGCCGGTTGTGCCGCCTGAGAATCGACCGTCCGTCAAGAGTAGTACATCTTTTCCGAGCCCCGCGCCCTTGATGGCGGCGGTGATCGCCAGCATCTCGCGCATGCCCGGGCCGCCCTTGGGGCCCTCGTAGCGGATGACGATGACGTCGCCGGCGTTGATGTCGCCGGCCTCGAGGGCGTCCATGGCCGCGCGCTCGCGTTCGAACACGCGGGCCGGGCCTTCGAACACGTCGGCGTCGAAGCCGGCCGACTTGACGACCGCGCCCTCGGGGGCGAGCGAGCCGTGCAGGATCGTGATGCCGCCGGTGGCGTGGATCGGGTCGTCGAAACGGTGGATGACTTTGCCGTCCACCGGGTCGGGGTTCAGGTCGGCGAGGTTCTCGGCCAGCGTCTTGCCCGTGACGGTGAGTGCGTCGCCGTGCAGGAGGCCCTCGTCGAGCATTGCCTTCATGATGACCGGGATGCCGCCGTGACGGTCGACGTCGTTCATGACGTACTTGCCGAAGGGCTTCATGTCGGCGACGTGAGGAACTTTGTCGCCGATCCGGTTGAAGTCGTGCAGCGACAGCTCGACCTCGGCCTCGCTCGCGATCGCGAGAAGGTGCAGGACGACGTTCGTCGAGCCGCCCAGCGCCATGGCCAGGGCGATGGCGTTCTCGAACGCCTCCTTGGCGAGGATGTCGCGCGTCGTGATGCCCTGACGCAGCAGGTTCACCACGGCCTCGCCCGAGCGGTGGGCGAAGTAGTCACGGCGGCGGTCGGCCGACGGCGGGGCGGCGGAGCCGGGGAGGCTGAGACCCAGGGCCTCGGCGACCGAGGCCATCGTGTTGGCGGTGTACATGCCACCGCACGCACCCTCACCCGGGGCGATCGCGCACTCGATGCGCTTGAGGTCGGCCTCGCTCATCTTGCCCGCGAGGCACGCGCCCACGGCCTCGAACGAGTCGATGATCGTGACGTCCTTCTCGGTGCCGTCGCTGAGCTTGACCCAGCCCGGCGCGATCGAGCCGGCGTAGAGGAAGACGCTGGAGAGGTCGAGACGAGCGGATGCCATCAGCATGCCCGGGATCGACTTGTCGCAGCCGGCGAGGAGCACGGACCCGTCGAGGCGCTCGGCCATCATGACGGTCTCGACCGAGTCGGCGATGACCTCGCGAGAGACGAGCGAGAAGTGCATGCCCTCGTGGCCCATCGAGATGCCGTCCGAGACGGAGATGGTGCCGAACTGCAGCGGGTAACCGCCACCGGCGTGCACGCCCTCCTTCGCGCCCTGCGCGAGGCGGTCCAGGCTCAGGTTGCAGGGCGTGATCTCGTTCCAGCTCGACGCGATGCCGATCTGGGGCTTGTCCCAGTCCTCATCGCCCATGCCGACAGCACGGAGCATTCCTCGGGACGTGGTGGCTTCGATGCCATCCGTGACGACGCGGCTGCGGGGCTTGATATCGAACTCACCGGTGTTCGGATTCTGCGGTGCGGGCATTCTCGCAGTCTATTGCGCGTGGGCGACGCGCTGACGCGCCACGGCCTCCAGCACGTCGACCAATCCGTCGATGTCGGCGACCCTGAGGACCGCGGCCGTGTCGCCGGTCCCGACATGGATGCCGAGATCCCCCGCCCCCAGGGTGCGGAGAGCGTCCTCGTCGGTGACGTCGTCTCCCGCGAAGATCACGGCCGTCGCCCCCGTGCGCTCTCGCAGGTGGTGCACGGCGGAGTCCTTGCCCTCGTGCCGGAAGGCGAACTCGAGGATGTCGTGCCCCGTGCGACGTCGCCATTCCGGAGCGTGCTCCGCGACCAGACGATCCGCGATCTCCCGCGCCTCGCGGGCGGTGTCGGCATCCGCTCTCCGGGTGTGCACCCCGACGCCGAACTCCTTCGGTTCGATCCAGACGCCGTCGAGGTGGGAGAGACCGTCGGTGATCTCGCCGTGCAGGCGGTCGCGGAGCGCGAGGTCGTCGGCGTCGTCGGGAGCGGCCTCCTCCCCCGTGCCCGGCACCCAGAACTGCGCGCCGTGGGAGGCGGCCAGCCACACCGGCGAGGCGTCGTCGTGCTCGGCGATCTCGCGCAGGTGGCCCAACGACCGGCCGGAGACGAGGGCGACCACCGTGTCCGGCAGCGCGGCGAGGGCATCGACGACCGCACGCGCCCGCGGGGTCATCCGGGCCGTCATCGGGTCGTCGACGAGCGGGGACAGCGTGCCGTCGAAATCGAGCGCGACGAGGAGGACCGGGCTCGTCGAGACGGCCTCGACGGCGGCGTCGGCGGCGGTCACGCGGCATCCCCCGGCTCGTCCACGGCCGCGTCCACCTCGGCGGCCGCCGCGGCGCTGGAGGCGCGGTCGTGGAAGGCCGACAGCGCGTCGAGGAACTCGCGCGACCAGTCCTCGACGTCGTGATCGCGCACGCGCTTGCGGAGCGCGCGCATGCGGCGACCCTGCTCGGCCGCCGGCATGTCGAGCGCCCGGACGATCGTGTCCTTGAGGCCGTCGATGTCGTGCGGGTTGATGAGCAGCGCGCTGCCCATCTCGTCGGCCGCGCCGGCGAACTCGCTGAGCACCAGCACGCCGCGGTTGTCGATGCGGCTCGCGACGTACTCCTTCGCGACGAGGTTCATGCCGTCGCGGAGGGCCGTGACGAGCATCACGTCGGCGGCGAGGAAGAGCGCCACCATCTCCTCGCGCGGGTACGACTGGTGCAGGTAGCGGATCGCCGTATGGGTCGTGGTGTCGTGGTCGCCGTTGATGCGCCCCACCGTCATCTCGATCTCGTCACGCAGCTGCACGTACGCGTCGACGCGCTCGCGACTCGGGCTCGCGACCTGCACCAGGGTGGCATCCTCGACCGTCGCCCGACCGTCCTCGAGGAGCTCGCCCCACGCCTTCAGCCGATGGCGGATCCCCTTGGTGTAGTCGAGGCGGTCGACGCCGAGCAGGATCTTGCGGGGGTTGCCGAGGCCCTCGCGGATCTCGCGGGCGCGCTGCTGGATGTCGGGGCGCTGCGCGAGCTCGATGTACGAGTCGGCGTCGATCGAGATCGGGAACGCCTTCGCGAGGGCCACGCGCGTGCCGCCCTGCCCGTCGGGCACAGCGATGCCGCTCGCCTTCGTCTCATACCGCACCTGGCGACGGACGGCCCGCGCGAAGTTGCCGGCATCCGCCACGCGCTGGAACCCGATGACGTCGGCGCCGAGGAGCCCCTCGAGCACCTGCTTGCGCCACGGGAGCTGCGAGTAGAGGCCGTACGCGGGGAACGGGATGTGGTGGAAGTAGCCGATCGTGAGGTCGGGGCGCAGCTCCCGCAGCATCTTCGGCACGAGCTGCAGCTGGTAGTCCTGCACCCACACGATGGCCTGGTCTGCGGCGACCTCGGCGGCCGCCTCCGCGAACCGGCGGTTCACCCGGACGTAGGCGTCCCACCACGCGCGCTTGTACGTGGGCTCCGCGATCACGTCGTGGTAGAGCGGCCAGATCGTGTCGTTCGAGAAACCCTCGTAGTAGTGCTGGACGTCGGCCGCCGACAGCTCCACGGGCACGAGGTGCGTGCCCTCGAAGTCGAACGGATCGAGGCTCACGTCGGGCTGTCCGGCCCAGCCCACCCACGCGCCCTCGGCGCGACGCATCACGGGTTCGAGTGCGGTGACGAGACCGCCGGGCGAACGACGCCAGCCCTCCCCGTCGGGGGTGCGATCCACCGGTAGACGATTGGCGACGACGACGAAATCGGCCTGGGACACAGGTCCTCCTCGGTAGCTTGCTCCCAGGCTAACAGCGGGGTGAGGGCGTTCCACGGGGCGGCCGGAATGCGCTATCGAGGCCGGCCGTGTCAAGGCGGCGCGACGCCGCAGGCGCGGGTCGCTAGGTTGGGGGCATGCGCCAGTACATCTTCGGAACCGGACTCCTCAGCGCCATCACCGGCGGCGTCACGCTGCTGCGCGGACTGCGCAACCACGAGCCGTTCACGTGGCGCACCGCCCTCGCCTGGCTGAGCTGGGGCATCACGCTCGCGCTCGCCGTCGGCGCGGTCGTCGACACCCGCCGCGCGCGCCGTGGCCACACGATCTCCGGCGACTCCCCCGTGGCGAAGAAGCAGCAGAAGCTCCTCAAGAAGCGCCTGTCCCGCTGAGCCGGAACGACGGATGCCGAGCCCCGAGGCCCGGCATCCGTCGCTCGCGTAGGGGTTAGCGCGTGAGGATCAGCGCGTCGCCCTGACCGCCTCCGCCGCACAGCGCGACGGCAGCGGTGCCGCTCCCCCGGCGGACGAGCTCGTGCACCGCGTGCACGACGAGCCGGTTACCGGACGCCCCGATCGGGTGACCGATCGCGATACCGCCGCCGTGCGGATTGACGACGTCGTCCGACAGCCCGAGTTCGGCCTGCGACCGCGCCACGACGGCCCCGAACGCCTCGTTGATCTCGACGTGATCGAGGTCGGATGCCGCGATCCCCTGCTTCTCCAGGGCGCGGGCGATCGCGTGGGCGGGCTGGGCATGCAGCGAGTTGTCGGGGCCGGCGACCTGGCCGGACGCGCCGACCGTCGCGAGGACCTCCCAGCCGCGCTCCTCGGCGACGGCCCGCGTCGTGAGGACGACCGCCGATGCGCCGTCGGAGATCGGCGAGGCGTTCCCCGCCGTGATCGACCCGCCCTCGGCGAAGGCCGCGCGCAGCTTCCCGAGGATCTCGACCGTCGTCTCCGGACGGATGCCCTCGTCGGCCGTGACGACGACCGGCTCGCCCTTGCGCTGCGGAATCGACACGGGCACGATCTCTGCGTCGAACAGCCCCGCCTCTCGCGCCGCGGCGGCGCGCTGGTGCGACCGGGCGGCCACGGCATCCTGAGCCTCCCGCGTCACCTCGTACCGGGCGTTCGCGCGTTCGGTCGACGCGCCCATGCTCTCGCGGTCGTACGCGTCGGTGAGGCCGTCGTACGCCATGTGATCGAGCACCTCGACCGACCCGTACGCGTATCCGTCGCGCGAGTTCATGAGCAGGTGCGGCGCGCGGGTCATCGACTCCATGCCGGCGGCCACGACCACGGTCGCGTCGCCGAGGCGCAGCATGCGGGACGCGTCGATGATCGCCGTGAGCCCCGAGAGGCACACCTTGTTGACGGTCGCGGCGTGGACGTCCCAGCCGATCCCCGCGGCGATCGCCGCTTGGCGCGCGGCGTTCTGCCCGGCGCCGGCCTGCAGCACCTGTCCGACGAGCACGGCATCGACGGCGTCGGCGGGGATGCCCCCGCGCTCGAGCGCACCGGAGATCGCGGCCGCGCCGAGCTGCACCGCGGTGAGCGGCGCGAGCTGTCCCTTGAGACGACCCTGGGGCGTGCGGGCGGCGGCGACGATGACGACGTCGGAGGGGGCGGTCATGCGATCTGCTCCTCGGGAATGCGGACGGTGAGCGGGGGTTCGGTGGCGGCGATCACGTCGTCGACGGAGACGCCCGGGGCGACCTCGACGAGCACCAGACCCTCGGGCGTGACGTCGATCACGGCGAGGTCGGTGATGATGCGGTCCACCACACCGCGGCCGGTGAGCGGCAGCGAGCACGCGTCGACGATCTTCGGCGACCCGTCGCGCGCGACGTGCTCCATCAGGACGATGACGCGGGCAGCGCCGTGGACGAGGTCCATCGCCCCGCCGGGACCCTTCACCATCTTCCCGGGGATCATCCAGTTCGCCAGGTCACCCGTGGCCGAGACCTGCATCGCGCCGAGGATCGCCGCGTCGATCTTTCCGCCCCGGATCATGCCGAAGCTCGTGGCGGAATCGAAGAACGCCGCACCCGGCAGGGTCGTCACGGTCTCCTTGCCGGCGTTGATGAGGTCGGCATCCACCGCGTCCTCCGTCGGGTACGGCCCGACGCCCAGGATGCCGTTCTCGGACTGCAGCACGACGGTGACGCCGTCCGGCACGTGGTTGGGCACGAGCGTGGGCAGACCGATGCCGAGGTTGACGTACGAGCCGTCGGCGAGTTCTCGGGCCGCGCGGGCGGCCATCTCGATGCGGGTGAGGGCCATGTCAGCGGGCTCCTTCGGTGACGGTGCGCTTCTCGATGCGCTTCTCGATGTCGGGGCCGACCTCGACGAGACGGTGGACGAAGACACCGGGGAGGTGCACGTCGTCCGGGTCGATATCGCCGGGCTCGACGAGGTACTCGACCTGCACGATGCACACGCGACCGGCCATCGCGGCGAGCGGGTTGAAGCTCCGCGCCGCCTTGCGGAAGACGAGATTGCCGTGGCGGTCGCCCTTCCACGCGTGCACGAGCGAGAAGTCGGTCGTGATCGCCTCCTCGAGCACGAACTCCCGAGCCTGCCCGTTCACGTCGAACGTGCGGACGTCCTTCGCGGGGGATGCCACGGCGACACCGCCGGAGCCGTCGTACCGCTGCGGCAGGCCGCCCTCGGCGACCTGCGTCCCGACGCCGGTCTGCGTGTAGAACGCGGCGATGCCCGAGCCGCCGGCGCGCAGCTTCTCGGCGAGCGTGCCCTGGGGCGTGAGTTCGAGCTCGAGTTCGCCGGAGAGGAACTGCCGCTCGAACTCCTTGTTCTCGCCGACGTACGACGACGTCATCTTTCGGATGCGTCCGGCCCCGAGCAGGATGCCGAGCCCCCAGTCGTCCACGCCGCAGTTGTTCGACACGACGGAGAGGTCGCGCGTGCCCTGCGCGAGCAGCGCCTCGATGAGGGCGATGGGGTTGCCGGAGAGGCCGAAGCCGCCGACCGCCAGCGACGCTCCGTCGGGGATGTCGGCGACGGCGTCACTCGCCGACGGCCAGGTCTTGTCGATCACGCGGACTCCTTCGTGCTGGATCGGTGCTCTCATCCTGCGCTCGCGGCCCCGCGAGCGTGGCGCCGCTTCTTGCGATGTGGATGCAAGCCCGCGTAGCGTCCACATCGTGGACACGCCCCCGCTCCCCTCCCCCCGCACGAACGTGCCCGGTACGCAGGCGATCGCCCGGGCCGCACATCTTCTCCGTCTGGTCACGGCCGCGGGCGCTGACGGCGCGGCGGTGGGCGAGCTGGCCGTCCGCGCGGATCTCACGCGCCCCACGGCGCACCGCCTGCTGTCGGCCCTGCGCCAGGAGGGCCTCGTCGACCGCGACGAAACCACCGGACGGTGGCTGCCCGGGCCGGAGCTGTACCTCATGGGCACGGTCGCGGCGTCCCGGTTCGACATCACGGCCCTCGCGCGCGACATCGTGCGCTCCCTCGCCGTGCGGACCGAGGAGAGCGCGTTCCTGTCGGTGCGACGCGGCGACGAGACGGTCTGCCTCGTGCGCGAGGACGGCAGCTTCCCGATCCGGTCGTTCGTGCTGTCGGAGGGGGTGCGGTTCCCCTTGGGCGTGGCATCCGCGGGTCTGGCGATCCTCGCGTTCCTCCCCCCGGACGAGGTGGATGCCTACCTCGAGCGTCACGACGAGCTCACCGAGCGGTGGGGAACGGCACACTCCCCCGCCCGGCTGCGGACGAGGGTCGCCGACACGAAGGCCCGCGGATACGCGGTCAATCCCGGGCTCATCGTGGAGGGCAGCTGGGGCCTCGGTGCGGCGGTGTTCACACGCGCCGGCGAACCGCAGTGGGCGCTGAGTCTGACCGGGGTCGAATTCCGCTTCGCGGGCGACCGCCTGGCCGAGCTCGGCCGCATCCTCCTGGCGCACGCGCATCAGCTCTCGACGCGCATCGCCGGGCGATGATGCATACCCACGTTATATAACAGGGGTATACTCGGGGGAATGACCCGCGACGACGATCTCCAGAGACTGATCCTCGCGGTGCACGCCCTCACGCGCACCGCCGCCATAGACACCAAGAACGACACCCCCGCTGCGCAGTGGCGCACGCTCACCCTGCTGCGCGACCACGGCCCGCAGCGCCTCGGCGACCTCGCGACGCTCAGCCGCATCTCGCAGCCCGGCATGACCCGACTCGTGCACCAGCTGGAGGATGCCGGCCTCGTCGCCCGCGGCATCCACCCGGACGACTCGCGCGTGAGCGTCGTGTCCGCGACCGAGGAGGGCCTGCAAGAGCTCGACCGGTGGTTCCAGGTGCTCAGCGCCGCGTTGACTCCGCATGTCGCCCACCTCACGGATGCCGAATGGGATGCCGTCCGCGTGACGGCCGACGCCCTCGGCTCCCGCGTCCGCCCCGAGCCGGAGCTCGCCCGATGAGCGCCGCCCCGAGCGTCTGGAAGCAGCCCGCCCAGGTGTGGGCCGTCGCGTTCGCCTGCGTGGTGGCGTTCATGGGTATCGGCCTGGTCGACCCCATCCTCCCCGCGATCGCCGAGTCACTGAAAGCGACCCCCGTCGAGACCGAGCTGCTGTTCACCAGCTACCTCGTGGTCACCGGCCTCGCGATGCTCGTGACGAGCTGGATCTCGAGCCGCATCGGCGCCAAGGCGACGCTCCTCGTCGGCCTCGGCCTCATCGTCGTGTTCGCGCTCTTCTGCGCGCTGAGCGGCAGCGTCGACGCCGTCATCGGCTTCCGCGCCGGCTGGGGCCTCGGCAACGCGCTGTTCATCTCCACCGCGCTCGCGACGATCGTCGGCGCGGCGTCCGGGGGCAGCTCGGCCGCGATCGTGCTGTACGAAGCCGCGCTCGGCCTCGGCATCGCGGTGGGACCGCTGCTCGGCGGCATCCTCGGCGAGGCGAGCTGGCGCGGGCCGTTCTTCGGTGTCGTCGCGCTCATGGCGATCGCGTTCGTCGCCGTCGCGGTGCTGCTGCGCGGCCCGTCGCCGGCCCGTACGCCGATCCCGTTCAGCGCACCGTTCCGTGCCCTCGGGCGCCCGGCGCTCGCGATCCTCGCGGGAACCGCGCTGTTCTACAACATCGGGTTCTTCACCCTGCTGGCGTTCTCGCCGTTCCCGCTCGGCTTCGGCGCCATGGGCATCGGGCTGACGTTCTTCGGCTGGGGCGTCGCGCTCGCCATCACGAGCGTGTGGGTCGCTCCGCTCCTGCTGCGACGGATGCGCCTGACCAGCGTCCTGCTGCTGGCGCTGCCGCTGCTCGCCGTCGTGCTGCTCGTCGCGGCCTTCGTCGTCGACTCGCCGGCCGGCCTCGTCGCGTGCATCATCGCCGGCGGACTCGTGCTCGGCGTGATCAACACCGCGCTCACCGAAGCCGTGATGGAGGCGACCGACCTCCCGCGCTCGGTCGCGTCGTCGGCGTACTCCGCCGTCCGGTTCCTCGGCGGAGCCGTCGCCCCGCCGCTCGCCGCGTTCCTGTGGCACGCCGCGACCGCGGGCACGCCGTACATCATGGCCACCGTCTCGGTCGTGATCGCCGCCGGCTTCGTGCTGTTCGGCCGCCGCGCGCTCGCCCACATCGACGCCGCGCACCCGACCGCGGCCGACGAGGGCGCCGCTGTCCTGGTGGGCGACGCCGCGTAACCCACGACGCGACGACGGCCGGTCCCCTACATTTCGTCGGTGGCCGGCCGTCGTCGTCCCCTGCGTGTCGCGGTCAGTCGCGGGCTCGACGGCGACGATGGACCAGCAGGGCTGCGACACCCCCGACGAGCGCGACGACGCCGATGGCGATCGCGCGCGCGACGGGAGGCGCTCCGGTTATCGCGAGGCCGGATCCGGATGCCGTCGACCCCGTCGCGGACGCGGTCGGCGCGGGGGTCGCCGACGCGGACGCGCTCGGATCGGGCGTCGGCTCCGGCGGCACCGTGGGCGTCGGTGATGCGGTGGGAGTCGGGTCGGGTGTCGGCGTCGGGTCAGGCGTCGGAGTGGGTTCGGGCGTGGACGAGTTCGTCGGAGTCGGGTCCGGCGTCGGCGTGACCGTCGGCGTCGGGGTCGGGTCCGGCGTCGGCGTGGGAGTCGGGGTCGCCGTGGGAGTCGGAGTCGGGTCCGGCGTAGGGGTGGGGGTCGGCGTGACCGTCGGCGTCGGGCTGGCGGTGGGCGTCGGGTCCGGCGTCGGCGTGGGAGTGGGCGTAGGCGTCGGGTCCGGCGTCGGCGTGGGCGTAGGCGTAGGCGTCGGCGTCGGATCCGGCACCGCGAACAGCGTCCGCACCGCGTCGGCCGCCGCGTCCCGTGCGAAGGCCATACCCGCGGCGTTCGGGTGAATCGCCCCCCGCTGGATGCCACCGAAGGGTAGCCCACTGACCGGGATGCTGTCCGGCGAGAGCGTGAGCGTGATGCCGTTCACGTACGCGTCGGACGGATTGCAGGGGCTGTGGGCTACGGATCCCGGCAGCAACGACACGTACGTCGCTCCCGCAGCAGCCGTGGCTGCGGCCATGGCGGCATCCATATAGGCCTGGGTGTCATGCAGCAGCGCGACGTCCGTATCCAGGTAGGGGAAGGCGTTCGAGCGGAAGCCGAAGAATCCCTGGAACAACGACGTGTAGCACCCCGAGCTCGGCGTGTGCGCGGCATCCGGAGCAAGGGCGGGGTACCCGAGGACGATGATCTTCGCGTTCGGCGCCTTCGCATGAATGGCCTGGAGCGCGGCGGTCAGCGCGGGGGCCATAGTCTGGTCGATCTTCGTCTCGAGGGTGTTCACGGGTCCCGCGGGCGTGTTCACGACGAACTGCTCGCGACACGTCTGGTGCGTCTGCCCGTCGACGCTCCCGAGGACGGGACCGGTGGGCGCCAGGGCGACGCACATCTGTCCGATGTTCCAGAAGCCGAGGTCGTTGCCGCCGATGGTCAGGGTGACGAGGTCGGTCGCGGCATCCAGCGAATCGATCTGGACCGGGGCCGTGCCGCTGACGGCTTGTGGTGTGTCGACGACGTTGGCGATCACGGCACCGCCGCACGTGCGGTCGGTCAGCGCGAATCCGAACTGCGCGGCGAGGAGGTGCGGGTAGTTCTGGTCGGACTGATCGCAGCCCTGCGCGGGCTGAGTGGATGCCAGCGGCAGACCCCATCCGGCCGCGTAGGAATCGCCGAGCGCGACGTAGTGACGGCCGGTGAGATCGGGGACGGCGGCAGAGGCGGCGGACCCCGCGGCCGCAAATACCGCGGCGGCGAGAACGGCCAGTGCGGCCCCGGAGGCAAACAGACGTCGCATCCGGCGAGGTTAGGGTCCTCGGGCCGGGCCGATCCGCGAAACGGCGCGAGAGCCGCCCGAATTCACCCTCGGGTCGGCTGCGGCCCCGAACTCGAATCGCCCACGCTACCGGTCGCACCGGCGGCGAGAGCCCGCGCCGATGCGACGACCTCCCGCGCCCCTTCCACGGACATCACGATCGAGTAGTGGTCGGTGCCCACGACTCGCTGAGCGTCCGCGAGACGCGGCACCTCGCCGCGGACCCGCGCGAGGTCGGGATACAGCGGGGGCACCTCTCCGCGCAGCCCGCGCTCCGCGGCCAGGAGCACGGTCGGTCGCGGCATCCGGTCGAGCGCTCGGCCGATGTCCGCGCCGGCGTTCTGGTCGATCGAGTCGGCCTCCACCGTCGCGAGCGTCGTCGCGGGACGCAGCTCCGGCTCCGAACCGGCGAGGTCGTAGGCGAAGTAGTCGTCGAGCAGCGGATCCTCACGACCGACGAACGCGGGGTGGGCGCGCCAGAAGTCGCGGTAGGCCGCGGCATCCGGGAATCGCATCTCCAGACGCGCGGCCGTCGGCCCCAAGACGTGCCTCACCGCCTCGATGGGCGGCATCCCCGGGGGAAGGTCGAGCGGAAGCCCGCCATCGACGAGAACCACGGCAGCTGCCCGATCGGGGTGCCGGTCCGCGAACACGGCCGACACGAACGCTCCCATCGAATGCCCCACGATCAGCGCCCGCTCGACGCCCGCGGCATCCAGGACCGCCGCGAGATCGTCGGCGTGGGCCGCCATCCCGAACGGGCCCGACAGGTCGGCACTGCGGCCGCGACCGCGGAGGTCGGGAGCGAGCAGCCGCACGTCCGGCGCCTCGCGCGCCACCCACGACCACGCGAGATGCGAAGCCGTGACCCCGTGCACGAGCAGCCACGGGGCGCCCTCGGCATCCGGATGCCACTCCCCCACGTGGAGCGAGCCGCCCGCGACCGCGACGGCGTGCGCGCGATCGGTCACCGCTCGCCCCGCACCGCGACTTCGAGCTCTTCCCACAACTGCTCGAAGCGCGCGTTCCACGGCGTGGCGAACACGCCCGCCTCCCACCGCCGACGCACCTCGTCGAGATTCACCCACTCGGCCTCGAGCACCTCCTCGGGGTCGACGACGACCGCGGGCTCGCCGGTGACGTGAACGGACCACAGGTCGAACAGCGCACGGTCCTCGACGACGCGCCCCACGAGCACGAGATCATCCGGAAGGACGGAGATCCCCACTTCCTCGTCGAGCTCGCGGATCGCGCCGCGTCGGCTCGACTCCCCGCGCAGCGCGCTGCCGGCCGGGAACTCCCACGCGAGCGGGTAGTCCTTGCCCTCCGCCCGCCGACTCACGAGGACACGACCCGTGGATGCCACCACGCACACGGATGCCACGATGTGGAACGACCCGGCAGGCACCGGCCCGTCGCCCCTCCGGTGCAGAGTGCCCGTGGGGGTTCCCTGGACGTCGGTGACGTCCCACATCTCGTCGTCGGCCATGCCGCCATCCTCGCCCCGCAGGGGCGCGAACGGGAAGTCGGCGCCCCGAAGAGCTACGAGCCCTCTCCGTCCGACGCCGCTCGCTGCCGGGCGATTCTCCGGAGGGACAGCCTCGCTCCGATCATGAGCAGGATTGCGGTGCTCACGGACAGCAGCGGCCCGATCGCGTGACGCAGCGACGGCGCCTCGCCGCTGCCGGCCCAGTCGGCGAGGAGCACCACAGTCGATGCGGTCGCCAGCACGAGCACCCCCACGCCGGCCCAGAAGACGAACCGAAACCACCGCGCGCTGTCCGCTATCCCCATGCAGTCATCGTCGCAGGGCGACCCCGCCACCGCGACCGGTTGCGCGGGAGAGACCGGGCATGCCTTCGAACCCAGGAGTGCGCACGCGGCAGGGCATGGGGGGGCCGCGGAGCGAGAGTCCGTGCCCGCGACCCCATCCGGAGTGACGAGCCCAGACGCGGAAAAGGCCCGGTTCCCCGGGCCTTTTCGTTTGGTGCACCCCCTGGGACTCGAACCCAGAACCCACTGATTAAGAGATAGCTGTTTCGCTCGTCTAGGCCGAGGGTATTCCCGGCGCGGCATGATGCTGCAACGCGCGGCTCGATGGTGCAGGAGCCGCGCGATTCCGCGGGAGTTGGGCTACCTTCGGGTCCGGCGATAGATGCGGCAAACGGGCGCTCGTTGCGGCAGCCGGGAGCACCGCGAGTACCACGTGAGTACCACGACTGCTAGCATCGCCGCATACGTGTATTAGCGTGCAAAGGAGTGACATGGCAGCGAAGAAGAAGGCTGGGCGCGAGTCCTGGGGGATCATCGACACCCTCCCCTCGGGTCGATATCGGGCGCGTTACACGCACCTCGGGACTCGCTTCACAGCGCCGACGACTTACACCACGAAGCAGGCCGCCCGGAGCTTCCTGACGGGAACCCGCGCCGACATCGAGCGGGGCGTGTGGGTTGACCCACGCATCGTGAAGGAGTCGCCGCTCTTTGGTCCGTTCGCCGAGAAGTGGGTCGCCCAGCGCCTCACGCCGAAGGGCTCGCCGTTGCGATCGAAGACGTCGGCGGAGTACCGCCGGCAGCTCGGGAACGGGCTCGCGCCATTCCGGTCGATGGCGTTCGACGACATCACCTCGGCCTTCGTTCGCGAGTGGCACGCTGCCCGCATGCTCGATGGCCCGACCCAGGCCGGAGCCGAGTCCCGGCTGCTCCGCGCGATCCTCAACACCGCGATCGAGGACGGGCTCAAGGAGTCCAACCCTGTGACCTCGGCGATGTGCAAGGCGACGACCGGGAAGAAGTACCGGCCGCCGACCCTTGCCGAACTCGGCGTGATCTGTCAGGCCATCGAGGACCGTTTCAAGCTGGCGATCATCATCGCCGCATACGGCAGCGCTCGCATCTCGGAGTGGCGCGCCCTGCAGCGCGAGAGCATCACCTTCGTCGAAGCCCTGTACGAGGGGCGCGTGGTGGAGCAAGCCGCTGTCCGCATCATGGACCAAGCCATCCACACGACCGAGAAGGGCTGGGAGCGCACCCCCACCAAGAGTGAGGAGGGCGAGCGCGTCGTCTTCCTGCATCCCATGCTCACGCCTCTGGTGCAGGAGCATCTGCGGCGGTTCGTCGGCAAGGCCAAGAAGGCCCTCCTGTTCCCATCCGGGACCACCCAGGAGTACCTCCCGGACTGGACCTTCTGGCCGATCTGGGATCGAGCGCGACAGGCTGCGGGGATCACCCGCGAGGTACGCGAGCACGACCTCCGCAAGTTCGCGGGCACCTCCTATGCGCAGGCCGGCGCAACGCTGCGCGAGACGATGAAGTTCATGGGCCACGGGACGCCGGCGGCCGCCATGATCTATCAGGTCGATACGGGCCGTGGCGCGGAGCTCGCGGCGCGGATGCCCATTCCTGCCGCACTGAGCATCGAAATGATGCGCCCCGCTGATAGCATGCAAATCTGACAGAGAGGAAACGTATATGCCAACCGCCATCGCCGAGAGGCCGGCCCAGGTTCCCCGTTGGGCGAACATCAATCAGACCGCTGCCCACCTTGGCGTCTCTCGCGACACCGTTCGCCGCCTCATCTCCGCGAAGAAGATCCACGCCGGCAAGATCGGCAACACCATCCGCATCGACCTCAACAAGGTCGACCAAGCTCTCGAGGAGGCCGCAGCGTGAACCTCTCCCCCGGCGACAAGCTCTACGGCTTCTGCAGCGGCTACTTCGGCCGCGACAGCTACGAAGACAAGGTCGTCCTCGCTGCCGGCGAGAATCGCGGCGTGCTCTGGATTACCGCGGTGAACGCGCACGGCCACATCCTCCTCGCCCAGGGGATGAGCGCCGACGACGTCGAACGATGGAAGCGCGACGATGACGTGGAGGACCCGGCGTGATCCGTGCGCGCGACGCTCGCGAAATCCGCCGCGGACTGTCGATCGCTCGCGACGTCATCGCCCGCCGCCGGATGCGACCCCGCGACCTCGTCTCCTTCGGCCACCGCGACGCGCCCCCGATGCCGCTGTGGCAGCGCGCCTACCATCACGAGTTCTCGCGTGCCCTGCGCGACGGTCGGCTGCGGCCGCCCGTCCACGCGAATGGGGGTCTGCGATGAAGCTTCCCGTAGTTGTCCGCCATGACGACCCACCAGGCGGCGCGAGTCCCGAAGTCACCGCCGCGCCTGTCGTCTACGGCGTCGACCGGTCCTGGAGTAACTACCGCGCCAACTCGGACGGGCACATGGCCCCTAGCGATCACCGCAAGTTCCACCTGGATCGAGGCGACTCGACCGCGAAGTGTTCGTCCCGTGTCCTGCTCAACTCGCTACCGGGGGACCGGGGCGAACCCCTCGCTGACCTGGAGCGCAACGCGCCGGGAGCGGTGTGTCGTCGGTGTGTGCCCAGATCGACTGTTCTGGGGTCCGAGCAATGAGGCTGGCGCTGGCGGACCCCGCCGCCGTGGCGCGCGCGGAGGAGCTCCTCGCTGACGGGCAGCTCGCAACCTGGGTGGGCGAGGAGGTCGGCCTGGGTCGGTCCTCGATCTACGCGATCGCGAAGCAAGTCCCGGACCGCGCCGAGCACGTCCTCGCCTGGCAACAGGTCTGGGCGCAGATCCGGCGCAACCCAACGTTGGTCGCTCTGCACCGAGAGTTCAATCCCGCATGACCGCCTCCGTCGAAGATGTCACCTCGCTCTATGCGCGCGACCTCATGGACCGCCACGGCCTCACCGACTGGCGATTCGAGTGGAACGACTCGGACGAAGCCGCCGGGCGCTGCTACCCCGACCTGCAGCTCATCACGGTGTCCCGCGCGATCCTCCTGGACACCGCGGCCCGGAACATCCGCGAGACGCTGCTGCACGAGATCGCGCACGCGCTCACGACCACCGATCACACCGCGAGGTGGTGGAACAGGTTCCGCAAGATCGGCGGCGAGGGCTACTGGCTCATGAACAACGGGATGGCGAAGTCCTCGCGACCCGAGGGAGTGATTAGCACGCAATCGCGGTCCTAGACTGCGCCGCATGGCGCCCGCACTCCTCCCCCTGACCGACCCGGCCGAGTGGCCGGAGTCCGCCGTCGCGGTCATCCGCAAGGAGCTGCGGGGCGCGATCGACATCGTCATTCCCGGCGAGCCTGGGTCCTGGAACCCCGACACCGACCGGGTCGAAGGCGGCACTGCGGACACCGTCCTGGTCTACGACCGGCGCGCGCGAATCCGAGAGCTCTCGGCGCGCGAGATCGCGTCCTCGAGCGACAGTCGCGGCGTCGGCACGCACCGAGTCACGATCGAGATGGAGGCGGGTGACCACCTCATCCCCGACGAGGGCGCCGTTGTTGTGGTTCGCAACGGTGGACGCTCGCAGAAGCTCACCGGTGAGCGCCTCCCGATCACGTGGGTCACGGCGTCCACCGACAACGCTCCGTTCCTCTTCATCACCGTGAAGTACGGCTGATGCCCTCCTCGTACTCCTTCACCGGCTTCGACCCCGGAGCGCTGTTCGCCGGCGTCGAGCTCGTCGGTGACGTTCTACTCGACGAGGCCGCTGGCGAAATGGCGGTCCTCGGTGAGAGCCTTGCCCTCCGCATGCAGGAGGAGCTGCTTCGCGCCGTCACCCGCACCGGTCTCGCGCGCGTGGCTGCGGGCCATGGCCCTCACGCCGGCCGCTACGAAAGCGGCCGCATGCACGACGCCATCTCCTTCGACATCGAAGTCGACCAGGAGGAGCGCATCATCACTCTGCGCTGGGGCTGGATCTCCGACTGGGCCGACTACTTCGCCCTCCAGGAGTGGGGCACCGAGCACATCGAAGCCGTCAACAGCCTCGGCACCACCTACTCGTGGGGCATCGCGCAGCTCCGCGGCATCCTGAGCGGAATGAGCACGCGATGAGCACCGACGGTATCGAAGAGGCCGACTTCATCCTCGGCGATCAGTGCCTCGGCGCGCTCATGGGCGGCCGCGTCTGGGAAGACGCCGTGCCACAAGGAACCGTCCTCAAGGTGGAGGGTGACGAGGTTCTCCCTTACGCCGTCGTCCACTTCGGCACGCCGATCACCGAGCGACCCGGGCGCGGAAGCGGCCGCACGCTCGCGGCCAGCGAGAACGAACAGCCGCACATCATGCCCATCACCGTCATGATCTACGCCACCCGCAGCAGCTCCCTCCGGCGAGCGTTCAAGAGCGTCTGGGGCCGCCTCATCGGAAAGAAGCCCAGCGCTGGATCGGGCGAGATCCGCTCCCTCGGGGGCACTCGCATCACCGAGAAGGACTCCTCGGGCGCCATCGTGCGCCTCGTGCGCGTTATCTACGCGGAAGTTCCCATCGGACTGAACGGATGATCGTGCGGGCCCGGTCTTAGACTCCGCGCCCATGACGAACGACGTGCGGGCTTACCGCAACACCCAGACCGGTCTGGTTGGGGACTACGCGGAGGACTTCGCGCGGTTCTTCCCCGACCTCGTGCTCGTCGGAAGCGAGCCCACCGAGGATACCTCGGACCCCACCACGTCCGGCGAGGTGCCGGCGACCACTCCGACCCGAAAGGCCGAGAAGTGAAGCTCCTGCCCGGCAACGAGACCGTCCTGGCCATCCCCGCGTTCCTCAACGCAGCCGGGGTCCCCCAGCTCGTCCACGCCACGAACGGCACGGTCGTACCCTTCGACGGGGTGACCAAGGCCGTCCTCGACAGCTACATCACGAAGACCGCGCCCGCCGCCGCCAACCCGACTCTCGGCGGCAACCTTTCCGGCGCGATCCGCGACGACATGGCGCTGGGCCTGACCGGCTCGGAGCGCTCGACGTCACGCACGATCACCTCGGTCGGCCGGAACGAAGCGCTGACGTTCTTCAACTTCCAGGCCAACCTCACGGTGTTCCTCGACGCCGATCGAGCACTCTCGTCCGCGTCCGTGTTCAACCTCGCCCGCATCTCGACGCGCGTGCAGGGACTCCCCTACGTCCTCGCCCACCGTCTCGGCCGCCGCAACACCGACCTTTCGGTGGTCGGCGAGGACTGGTCGTTCTACTACGCCGAGACCGGCCAGCCGGTGCCCGGCTATGGAGACGGCGAGGAGCAGACGATCGCCCTCAACTTCGTCCCGAAGAACCTCGTCAACATCGCCGCCGCGCTGGGCGCGTAAGGAACCGGAGCCATGGCAAACGACAAGATCCTCTCCAACAAGAACGTCGGCTGGTTCGTCGGCCCCGAGACCTCCATCCCGTCGTGGACCGCGCCGACTCTCGCGCAGCTCTCGGCGCTGGTGAACGTCTCGGCGGGCGTACGCATCGCCGGGACCGACTTCGGCATCCAGGCGTCCGAGCAGACCGACGACCGCTCCTTCGCGGACGAGGCCGGCGCACAGTCGCTCGGCTACCCGAACTTCGGCGGCAACCTGTCGACGTTCGTCCCGACGGTCGACGACACGACCTCGCCCGAGCGCATCGTCCACAACGCAGTCAAGAAGCCCCGCACTCGCCTCGCCGTGTGTCAGCGCTTCGGGATCGCGCAGGGTCTCGCCCTCGCGGCGGCGCAGGAGATCAGCCTGTTCCGCGTCATCACCGACGCAGAGAACACCGAGCGACGCCAGACGGGCTACTCGACCACAACCGAGCTCGTGGCGCAGGACGACGTGCTGGTCAACTACATCATCCCGCCCGCCGTCGCGGTCGCCGTGACCCTCGCGGGCACCTCGGGCGGCGTCATCGGCGGTGCCGGTCTGCTGAGCGCGCTGTACCAGGGCCAGGCGGTCACCGCCGGCGTGAAGTACACCTCGTCGAACCCCGCGGTCGCGGACGTCCTGCCCAACGGTGTCGTGATCTTCAAGAGCGCCGGCACGGCGAACATCACCGCCTCCTACCCCGGCGCCCTCGACTCGACCTCGAAGGCCATCACCGTCACCGCCTCCTGAGTTAGCACGCAAATCGCGCTGGCAGGACAACCCTGAGAGAGGAACTCAGAATGACCGAACGCACCCCCGAAGAGATCGTCGCGGAGGCCCAGGAAGGCTTCGACCTTGTGATCGAAGCGAAGGAGCGCCCCAAGCTCCAGGCCTCCGTGACGATCTACCTCGACGAGCCCACCGGCAAGGAGCTCGGCGGCGTCGAGCCGAAGTACCGCCTGCTGAACGGCGTCCGTCTGCCGGACGGCGAGCGCCGCTGGGGCGTCGTGGGCGAACTCGCCGACCTCGCCGACAAGCGCAAGCGGCTCGTCGCCGCGGGCCTGGAGGACGAGCCCGCGGTGCAGGAGCTCGACGCTCGCGTGGACGAGCTCCTGGCGCGAGCCGAGGAGCTGCAGGCCAAGCTGGCAAAGTCCGGCCGTACCATCCATCTCCAGGGTCTCCCGCGCGTGATTCGCGACGACGCACGCGGGAAGGCGCGCGAGCACCTGGGTATCGCCGTCGGCGCGGAGATCCCCGACGACAAGGCAGAGGCGCTCGAGAAGCGCTACGCGGCGGAGATCCTTTCGCGCGCCGTCATCGGGATCGAGGCCCCGAACGGCGCGAAGGGCCGCCTGCTCGACGTCGATGGCGCCGAGAAGCTGCCCGGCCAGCTCCCCGACTCGGAGTACGCCCGCATCGCCTCGAAGATCAGCGAGCTGCTGTACCAGACCTCGATCGCCGAAGGGGCTGTCGACAACGCGGATTTCTGAGTGAGTACCTGGCTTCCGGGCCGGGGGCCAGGTACCTCCATCTCATCCGCGCGGCCATCACGGCCGGCATCCGGCCCTCCTCGCTGATCTTCCGCACCCAACCCGGCGACCCCTGGACGGAGCGAGACTTCCTCCTGCTCGAGGCCTACCAGATCCTCGAGGACGAGCGCTGCTCCTGCGGCTACCCCGTCTACATCTGCCGCAGCGACGACCAAGACCTGCAGTTCCGCATCAATCGGGTCACCTGTCAGGCCCAGCGCGCCGTCGAGCTCGCGCGCGAGGCGCAGGGCGACAAGAAGACTCCGGGGCTGGAGATCCGCGCTGAGGCGTTCAGCGTGTCCGGCAAGCCGCTGAGCTCCTTCCGCCGCCCGTACTACGAGGCGGAAGCCAAGCGCCGCGAAGCGATGTCCGACGAGCGACACCTCTAGACTCCGCGCCCGTGATCGAGGGACTGAGTCAGGACGCGCAGCTTCGGCTCAAGGTCGTCCTCGAGGGCATCCAGAAAGCCCGCAGCGACCTCGATGGTCTGGGCGAACAGCTCGACACCGACCTCCGCCGCGACTTCGAGCGCGTCACCGGCAAGATCGTCGAGATGGAGAACGAGCTCCGCGATCTCGGCGGAGCTGGGAAGAAGGCTGGCGGGGACCTTGCCGCCGGGGCAAGGACCGCAGACGAAGCGTGGAAGAAGGCGCTCAAGACCGTCCAGGACTCCCAGGACGCGTTCGCGAAGAACGCCCGCGGCAAAGTCACGGGCTCCTTCGAGGACGGCGCCAAGCCGCTCAGCTCCCTCACGGAGGAGCAGAAGCAGCACATCCTCGACGTCGACGACGCCGCAAGCGCGAACATCATCAGCGCGATTCGCCAGGAGCGTGCGGAGCGCGAGAAGCTCTCCTCCGAGACCGTCTCCGCCGAGGCGCGCATGGAGGCCGCGATCAACCGCACGGCGGAGGCGGAGCGCGCTCGCGCGCGGGCCGCTCGTCGGACGGATGAGAAGTCGGCGTCGTCGTCCTGGGATCAGAACTTCAAGTCGCTCAGCAACGACACCGCCAAGACCGAGGCCGAGAACGCCCGCGCGGTCAAGGAGGCCGCGGACGCCGAGGCGCGCATGGAGGACGCGACCAAGAAGCGTGCAGCCGCGGAGCGCCTCCTCAACCGGCAGCGCATCGCCGCCGACAACCGCGCGGCCGCGAAGGCATTCGACGAAGAGATGCGAGCCGCCCTCGCAGCTTCCGACGCCACGGGCAAGCACACCGAGAACCTCATCAGCCAGCGCTACGCGCTCTACGACGTATCCACCACCGCCACCGTAACGGGCGCCGGGCTCCTCGCGCTGGTCGGCGCGTACGAGGCTGTCGCCGTCGCGCGCCAGCGAGCATTCGCCGACGTCCGCCGCACGGCGGGCTTCGATGCCGACACTGGCGAAATCGGTCAGCTCACCGAGCTTCGCAAGGAGCTCGTCGGACTGACCCAGAAGATCCCCGAGACGTTCGGCAAGATCGCAGAGACAGCGAGTGTCGGCGGCCAGCTCGGCGTCGCGGCCGAGGACGTCGCGAAGTACACCGAGTCGGTCACCAAGTTCTCCACCCTGTCCGGCATTGCCGCTGAGCAGTCCGGCCTGCGGCTGGGCCGCCTCGTCAACATCCTCGGCCTCAACGCCGACGGCTACGAGCTGCTCGCCCGCTCCATCAGCTTCGCCGGTACCGAATCGGCGGCCACGGAGGATCAGATCCTCTCCGTCGCCGCCGAAATTGCACCCTACGCGCGCCAGGTGGGCTTCGCCGCGACGGAGACCGTTGGCCTTGCCACCGCGCTCGCGTCCCTCCAAGTGCCGCCGGAGCGGGCGCGCTCGGCGATCCAGGACATGTTCCGCGCCATCGACGGAGCTGTCACTGCCGGCGGCGCGAAGCTGCGGAACTACGCCGCCATCTCGGGGATGACCGTCGACCAGTTCGTCGCCGAGTGGAAGTCCAAGCCGGCCGACGCGCTCCGTGCCTTCACCGAGGGATTCTCCAGCGTCGACAACGCCACCCAGGCACTCAACCAGCTCGGCCTCGACGGCCAGCGCGTCGCGCCGGTCCTCCTGTCGCTATCCAACAACGCCGACCTCGTCAAGAAGTCGTTCCAGGACGCCGCCGACGGCGTCAACAACGGCTTCATGGACAAGGCATTCGCAGTCACGGTGGGCACCGTCGCTGCGCAGATCCAGATCCTCGTCAACGAGCTCGGAAACTTCGCGGATGCCGCCGGCGGCCCCACCCTGCAGGCGCTCCTCGGCCTCGTCGTCGGAGCCCAGAAGGTCCTCCAGGTGCTCACCGCCCTGGCCCAGACGCCGATGGGTCAGTTCCTCAGCATCATCGTCACGGGGCTCGCCACACTCCTCGGCGCGCTGCTGCTGATCGTCGGCGGTGCCGCGGCCACCGGCGCGTCGCTCCTGGCACTCAAGACGGCCGTCGCGGGCCTCGACGGCCAGCTCCCGCCCGCCGTCGCGAAGGTCGTCAACCTCGTCCTCGCCCTGTTCGGCCTGCAGGTCGAGGCTCGCAAGGCTGCGCCCGCCCTGGTTGCCGCCGGCGCGGGCGGTGCTGCCGCGGGAGCGGGTCTGGAGACCACTGCCGTCGGGGCTCGGGCAGCACGGGTGGCGATCATCGGTCTCCTTGGGTCGACGGGTGTCGGCCCGCTTCTCACGCTGCTTGGCAGCATGGCGGCGGAAGGACTGAATGCGGCATCGTCGCAAAAGGAACTCTCCGATGCGATGGCCACCACGAACGACAAGACCGGCGACCAGGCCGGGCTCATGCTCGAGGATGCGGACGCCATCCGAGACGCCGTCGCGGCCGCCAACGAGTTCAAGCTCTCGCAGGCCGACATGGAGGGCGCCCTGTTCTCCCTCGGCCAGTCGATGCAGAAGCACGGCCGCGACTTCTCGATCTACAGCACCGGCGGACGCGACAACATGAAGGCGCTGGAGAGCGTCATCAGCTCCGCGACCAAGACCGCCGGAGGCGACTCGCAGCTCCTCGCAAACCTGCTCCTCGGCGTACAGCAGCAGCTCGTGGCCACGGGGGCGAGCGCGGACGCAATCGACGCCGTTCAGCGCGCAATCGAGGCCACCGGCAAAGCCGCCACCGACGCGACCATCACCTCCAACTCCCTCGCCGTCGGGCTGGACTTCGTCGACGCCTCCGCACGCAAGGCGGGCAAGGGCGTCAACGACCTCGGCGAGAAGATCCGCACAGTCTCGGACTACGCCCGCGACCTCGGCTCGATCCTCTCCGACTCCGTCACCTTCCGCTTCGGCAGCAGCATCGCATACGACAAGGTGCTCTCGCAGTACAGCCGGATGCGGAAGGAGGCCGCGGATGCGACCAAGTCCGTCGACGACCTCCGACGGAAGATTCGCGACACCGAAGCAGAGCTGACCGGCCTCGGCGCCGACCGCACGGGCCTCGAATACTCCCTCGCGATCGCGTCCCAGTATGGCGACACGATTCGCGCGTCCGAACTTGCTAGCCAGATCGCGAAGATCGATTCCGACGCGGCCGCCAAGCGAGCAGACCTGAGCAACCTCAACGGTGAACTCATCACCGCGCAGGACGCGCTCAACTACTCCCTGGCCGGCAACTCGGACGCCGCGGTCGCCGCCCGCGACAACGTTCTGAAACTCGTGACGGCGTATGAGGAGTACCTCACCGCCCTGGCGAACAGCGGAGTGGGACAGGACGACCTGAAGACCAAAGCGCAGGAGCTCCGCACCGAGTTCGAGAATCAGCTCACGCAGATGGGCTATTCGTCCGACGAGGTCAACGAAATTTTCTCGCCCGCCTTCCAGGGTTTCAGCGACATCATCGAGAGATTCCCGCGCAATGTGACCCTCGACGCCAACGTCGACCCCGCTCAGCGCGCCCTCGACGAGTTCCTCGCGAAGAACGCGGAGAAGAAGATCGACGTCGACATCACCGCCGACCAGAACGAGGCCTACGCCCAAGGAACGGCGGCGGGCGAGGCCCTTGGGCGCGGCATCCCGGATGGCATCAAGAAGAGCGGGCGCGAGCGAGAGGGTGGTGGCACCTTCACCAGCCCCAAAGACGACCCCTGGGGGTACATGGTCAGCACGATCTGGAGCAACTTCTGGAACTGGGGCGAGGACATCAGGAACCCGTTCGCCGGCTTCGCAGACGGCGGCTACACCGGTGACGGCGCGAAGTACGACGTCGCCGGCCCCGTTCACAAGGGCGAGTTCGTCTTCTCGCAGGAGGCCACCCGCTACTTCGGAGTGAACAACCTCGCACGTTGGCACGCCGCGGGGCGGTCGGGCGGTGGCTTCGCCAACGGCGGCACAACGGGTGGCACCGGCAACTTCTTCGGCGCCGGCCCTGGGGGCCTGGGCGCGCCGATCTCGCTCGCCCAGGAGTCGGTCGAGCGTATCGCCGACGCGGTGGCGCAACGCCCCGCCATGCTCTGGGCCGACGGTCGCGCGCTGGCCAAGACTGCATCCGCTGGCAACGCCAGCATCTCGAGAGGAATCTGATGGCCAGCACCATCTACTTCGGCAACCGCCAGAAGCAGACCTACATCCCCGCCCCCGACGTCGGGATGGCCTGGTCCAACGTCAAGCGGTCCAACCTGATCGCCCTCGAGGGCGGCGGGGTCTACGTCGACGACTCGAAGGCTTCCCACCGCGAGGGCGTCGCCGAGTGGTCCACCCAGAATCCGGCGAGCTTCCGCGTCGTGAAGGAGTTTCTGGATGGCGTGTGGGGACCCGGCCCCTTCTACTGGGTCGACCCGTTCGCCGCCGACACGAACCTCCTCTCCCCCGCCTGGGCGACGCCCGGGATTATCGCCGATGGTGACTGGCCGGAGATCTACACGGCGCCCCGCGTCGGCGCGCCGACGGCCAGCCCCGGCCTCCTCGGCCTGCCCACGCGCACCGTCACGTACGCACCCACCAACCTCAGCACGGACGCCACGCCCGCGCGCCGCTTCACCATCCTCATCCCACCCGGCTACCAGCTCGCCTTCGGATGCCACGGCTGGCGCACGGGATCTGCCGTCGTCGCGGTGCGATCCACCATGGCCAACGGTACCCAATCGACCACCACGTTCGCCCCCGCCGACACCACCGGGGCACTCTCCCTCCAAGCCACGAACCTCTTCCCGTACTCTGCGGGCCACCGTCTCGTCGACATCTTCCTCGCGCGCACGGATGCCACCAGCTCAACGATCTCCCTCGCGGCCATGCGCGCGATCGTCGTCCCCGAGGGCGCCACAATCGTCGCGGACAACCAGCCCTTCGTCTCCGGCGAGGGAGCTGGCGGCCTGCGGTTCGCCGGCGGCATCACGGAGACGCTCAAGTACGCACCGCGGGATCCCGCGCTGCGATCCAAGGGCTTCTCGGTAAAGCTCGTCGAGATCGGGGACTGGGGATGAAGGCGACCAACGCAGGCAGCGGCAGCTTCGGCAACATCCAGGACTGGTCGGTCACGGAGACCGTTACGCCGTTCGTCGTCAGCGACACCACCACGTCGATCGGAGACGCGACCCTGAGCGTCATCCGCACCCCGGACACCGACCTCGTCGACGGCAACCGCCTCGGGCTCGCACACCCGGTGCCCGGCTACGACACCGCCCTTCCCGAAACCGTCAACCGGGTCGGGATGACCGGCCCTACGCAGGCGACACTCAACACCGACTCCGCCTTCGGCGTGTTCATTTCGAGTCGGATGCAAATCCCCGGAATCGAGACGGGCCTGCCCCTCAGCGCGCTCGACGTCGCTTGCCAGGCCGCGGGCCTCCTCCGGCAGACAGGCCCGAATGCGGGCGACGATTACTGGTCCCTGCAGGGTCACACGGTCGGCGTCTCTTCCGCTGGCGACATCCTCAGCCCCAAGACCGCCGACCGCAGCCTCCTCTCGGCGAACGGGTCGCCGAACTACGCCAGCGAGGGCGGCGAGACGGTGCTCTACCAGGAGATCAGCCGGCACGCCGCCGCCAACACCTGGAGCGCCGCTGGGTTCCCGCGCCGCGTGATCGGCGGCACGGTCCAACACACACGCGAGCGGACGTACATCAAGTTCACGATCAACCCCTACACCTCGATCGCCCCGGTGACCTTCTCCGTCAGCTTCGGCCCGAGCTTCCGCCGCATCGGCGACAACTCGAACATCGCGAACACGACGTCGATCTCCGTCACGAGCAACCTCGTGTCGACGACGGGCGCCCTGACGGTGACTGTCCTCAGCCAGGACACCGCGGCCGCGACTCAGACCGCAACGGCCACCACGGGCCAGATCGCGGCTCTCGCCCGCACGCGCCCGGTCACGGTGTGCATCGAGATCGCGACCGTCGGCGGCGCGCTCCGGGTACGAGCCGTCGCGGCATCCAGCGCCGGGCAGAGCAGCACCCTCACGGCGACATCACAGCCGCTCGTGGGAGAACTCGCGACCCTCTACTCGAAGCAGTGGATCATCCAGCAGAGCACTGCCGGTCAGGGATTCCGCGACCTCGTCGTGGCCAGCTCGACGTCCGACCGGTGGGCCTCGTTCATCGGAACGGACTACGCGCTCAACCCGGCCATCACCCCAGACGCCGGCGCCTCCTTCGCAGCAGGCTCGCCCATCGCTCCCTTCGACGGCGAGCTCTGGGACTATGTCAAGCAGGTCTGCTCTGCCCGGGGCGTGGAGCTCGCGTCCACCCCCTCCGGGATCATCGCGCGCCGCCCCGGCGTCCGCGTCATCGACTTGACTGGCCGCGCAAGTGCGAGCCGAACGATCTCTGGCGCGTCCGTAGCGCGCGCGGTCGTCGTCACCAACCACCGCACCAAGACCCTCGATATCACGGGCTCGGAGGCCTGGCGTGCGACGTCGATCTACTCCGTCGACGTCGGGCAGACGACCGTCGTCAACCTGCCCGTCCCCAAGGGCATCCGCTTCCTCGCTTCCCCTCGCCCCTGGTACAACACCAAGGTCGCCCGAGGGATCTACGTCCCGGCCGTGCAGTACCTCGATGGCTACGCCGACCTCGAGGCCGGCACCGTCGGCCGCTACTACATCACCGCGCAGGACGGGTACCCAGTCAGCCCCGTGCAGTGGACCAACTATGGCGGCCGCCTCACGGTCTCCGTCACGGACGGCGTCGCCACGATGACCCTCACCGGCCCCAGCCGAGCGATCCCCGGCGTGGCAGGCCCCTTCCGTATCGGCGAATCGAGCAACAGCAGCGACTACGCCGTGCTCCGCCTGTTCGGGGCGGGCGTGACCACCAGACCGACGGAGGTCACCCTCCCCTCTGGAGCATGCCCTCGAGAGACCCGAGTGGAGACTGGCAGCACCGTCACCAACGTCGCTATCGGCAACATCGGCGAGGTCTACAACGCCGCCGCGTGGGTCGCACAGCGCACCTCCGGCCCATCGATCACACTCACCGCTCAGATGCCCATGGGCCTCCTCGGCGGATGGGCCGCCGCGGCCGGTTCCCTCGTGACCTGGGAGGGCAACGTCTTCCGGGTGGACGGCGTCTCCTACGCGAACGGAGTGGGCACGTTGACCTGCTCTAAACTCTCCCGCCTCAGCGACATGCCCGGGAAGAACCGCACCCTCGCACAGTACGCCTCGGACTACGCGGGAATGACGTTGCACGATTACGCAATCCGACCGCTCGACCTCGCCGCCCCCGCGGCCTGACGACAAGGAGAACCGTGGCCCTCGACGGAGCCAAGGCCAACCTCGGACCCGAATCCAAGGAGTGGGAGCGCAAGCTCGAGGAACGCATCGCGGACTACGAGCGCCGCATCACCGCGCTCGAGCGCCTAGCCCAGGGGGCCACGCGATGATCACGCTGCCCAACGGCGTCAAGGTCCCCGACTCGCAGGATCTCGTCGACCCCGCCAAGCTCATGCAAGACGTCGCGAAGTCGTTCTCCGACGCGATCGGCGGCCTCGGCGTCGGAAAGCGGCAGCCGCGCAGCTACACCGTCGCCAACCAGACCGAGAAGACTGACCTGGCTACGACCACGCCACCGATCAACGGCGACGAAGTCTTCGTCGAGGACACTGCCTGGTGGGAGATGTACGACGGCGCCGCGTGGAAGGTAGTCCGCACGACGAAGCCGATCGCGTGGCCGCTCGCGCACACCGGCATCAACAACGGCAACGGCACCTCGAACTTCTTCTACAGCGTCGCCGGCGACATGATCACACTCACCGGCAGCTTCATCCTCGGCAGCTCGACCACCATGCCGGGCGGCGGCGCAGGGGCGCGGCTGGTCCTGCCGTTCCCGACGTGGATTAACGGATCGGTCTCCTCCGTCGGAACGTGCTCGGCCTACGACGCATCCGCCGACCGCCACTACACCGGTGTCGTCGTCGGCATGGGCACGAACCCCTTCACGCAGGCCGCGACTCTCTTCGATGCATCCGCCGGCGGGCTTGCCTACCTACAGACCGACCAGCCGTTCGCGTGGGCGGCCCCCGACGTCCTCAGCCTCAACCTCCGATGGAGGCGTGGCTGATGGGCAGCATCCTGCCCAACGCGGTCTGGCTCCCGGGACCGGAAGATCCGATCGACTGGCACATCACCCCCTCCATCATGGGCGCAGCCGCGGATGCCGCGATCGCCGGCCGCAGCGACAGCGCGCGCGCCCGGCGGCGGTTCGTCGCCACCGCCGCCGACGTTGACGCGGTCAAGGCGACGGAAGGCCTCGCCCCAGGCGACCAGATCTACCGCAGCGACCTCAAGCTCATCGAAACGCTCGGATCCGCGGGGTGGCGCGTGACGCGGACCATCGCGGCCCAGTCATACACGCCCGACTGGGCGACCAACTCCGCCCAGACGTTTCGACCAGGGAACGGGCAGCAGGCGTGGTGCTACTGGGTCGATGGCAAGGTCATCACCGTCACGGGCGTCCTCATCTTCGGGTCCACCACCGACTTCGGCAGCACGGGATGGGGACCCACTCTCCCGACCGTTCCCGGATACCCCGCGGGCCGAATCCTCACCACGAGCCTTTGGGGCGCCGGCGAAGCCATCGCTCAGATCGGCGGCACCATCTACCGGGGTGCCGTGACGAGCGCACCGCTCCTGTCCCCCGCGGTCGATACCCCCCGCCACCAGATCATCTTCCGCGACGCTTCCCGCGTCACCCGCTGGATGGGGCCGACGTTCCCGGCGACGTGGGGACAGAACTCCGTGCTGTCCGTCACCTACCAGTACGAGACCACCGCGTAGGGAAGGCGGATTGCCGAAAGCCCACCCCTAGACTCCGCGGCGCAAAGCCCGCCGAGAGAAGGAATCGCGATGCGCTACCCCAATGGCTCCACCAACCGCCCTGAGGTGACGAGCCCGTTCGGGCCGCGCGAGGCATCCGGCAACGCGTCCACCTACCACCGCGGCGGGGACATGGTCGGGTTCGAGATCATTCGCGCCGTCGCCAGCGGCATCGTGCGCTGCTCCGGCAGTGCCCCGGCCGGCTGGTCCAACGGCGGCGATCAGGTGTGGATCCAGCACGACGGCTTCTTCTCCAAGAGCCTGCACCAAGCCCGCTCCCTCGTCAGCGACGGCACCTACGTCAACGAGGGCGACGCCGTCGGCGTCATGGGCTCCAGCGGCAGCGCCCAGGGCAAGCACCTCCACTTCGAGATCACCCCCGGTCAGCTCCACTTCGGAAACTACGGCCAGGTCGACCCCCTCGCGTTCCTCGCAGCGCGCATCAGCGGCGGCTCGGACTTCCCCGCACGAGACGCGTACGGTGCCGAGCACGTCGAGGCACTGCAGAACGAATTGCGTGCAGTCGGCTACGACATCACCGTCGACGGCTACGACGGATCGCAGACCCAGGCGGCCGTCCGCGACTTCCAGAGCAAGAACGGCCTCAAGGTCGATGGCATCGGCGGCCCCGCCACTCGCGCCGCACTGCAGTCCAAGGCCGCCGAGAAGGTCGGCCGCAACATCACGAGCCGCCCGACCTCCGAGGTCCAGCAGCTCGTCGGCGCCAACCCCGACGGCATCTACGGCCCCGACACCACGGCCAAGGTCGCTGACTGGCAGCGCGCCCACGGCCTCGAGCCCGACGGCATCTGGGGCCCGGCGTCCGACGCCGTCGGCTTCCCGACCAGCGAGCAGCTCGAGCTCGACGGCGACCTCGGCCCCAAGACGATCAAGGCCCTGCAGATCAGCCTCGGGTTCACCGGCGAGGACGTCGACGGCGAACTCGGCCCGAAGACCATCAAGGCCCTCCAGGCCGCCCTCGGATTCACCGGCGACGACCTCGACGGCGAGATCGGGCCCAAGACCCGCGAGGCACTCCAGCGGGCACTCAGCGTGAACGTCGACGGCGACTGGGGCGTGCAGACGATCAAGGCGCTGCAGAACTTCCTCAACCACGGAAGCCGCTTCACTGCCGCCCCCACGCCGACCCCGACTCCCTCGGGTTCGGAGGGCATCGACAATCGGACGGGCCGCTCTATTGCGCAGATCGGCGACTTCCTCGCCTCCCTCGGCTACTCGCGCGACCGCGCCGGCGTGATCGCCTTCCAGGCGTCCAAGAGCATCGACCAGGACGGCATCTGGGGCAGCACCTCGGACGGCCTCGCCTTCCCGCCCGCGGGGTCGGTCCACGGCGTCGACTACTCCTTCGCGCGCCCCGACCCGGCCATGCTCTACTCGCGTGGCATCCGGCACGCAGGCCGCTACCTGTGGCCGAACTCGAAGGGCATCACCCGCCCCGAGTTCGACGCGCTCAGCGCGGCAGGCATCGCCGTGTGGTTCATCTACGAGGAGGACGGCCGCGAGCTCCTGGGCGGCCGCGACGCCGGCGTGGTGGTCGCGCGGAAGGCGGAGGCGCTGCTGACGTCGCTCGGCCTGTCGAACTACCCCATCTACTTCAACGTCGACTTCGACGCCGCGGACGGAGACCTCGCCCAGATCCTCGCCGCGCTCGACGGGGCCGCCTCGGTCATCGGCCGAGAGCGCGTCGGCCTCTACGCGGGCTACCGGATCATCAAGGCCGCGTTCGATGCCGGCAAGATCACGTGGGGCTTCCAGACCTACGCGTGGTCGGGTGGCCAGTGGGACGCGCGCGCACACCTCCAGCAGTGGTCCAACGGCCAGTGGGGTGACACCGTGGACTTCACGCGCGCCGTCGCTGGGGAGTACGGACAGCTCCCCGTCACGCGCACTCCCGACGCGGAGCCCGAGCCGACCCCGGAGCCGGAGAAGGTGCTGGTCGACAAGAAGCTGCTCGACCAGATCAAGGCGAGCTGGAGCGCGCTCGGAGGCCTGCTCTCGAAGCTGTGGTCGTGAGCGACGCGAGCGACGGCGGCGGCGGCGTCCGCATCCCGCCGCAGCAGGTCTATGCGGAGGTCCTGACCATGAAGGACTCCATCGCGGGCCTCAAGGGTGCCATCGAGCGTCACATCGCGCTGCAGGAGCAGACGAACGGCGCCGTCCGCGAGGACGTGAAGGAGCTGGACGGCCGCGTCGATGGGCACGACTCCGACATCGTCGGGATCAAGACCCGCCTCACCGGCATCGACCTGGACATCCTCATCCTCAAGGAGAGCGCCTCCAAGAAGGAGGCCCGCAAGGCCCCCTGGTGGAGCATCGTGGCCGCGGTCGGCACGATCATCACCGCCGGCTTCCTCGTGCTGAACCAGATCGCCCAGTACCAACAGCAGATCGCAATCATCGAGCGGATCGCTCCCTGACCGAGAGGTGCCCATGACGGAGCACTACAAGGCCCTGCCCGAGATCGTCGGAGACGAACGCTTCTACGCCGACCTGATCGACCGGGACAGGACGCGCAACTCGATCGCCTCGGAATGGGGCGTGTCTGCCGGATTCGTGAGCAAGTATCGGAGGCTCGCCACCGAGGGCCGGTACCCGGGCCGCGACACCGCCGAGCAGCCCGAGACCGTCGCGGCATCCTTCGAGCGCGACGACCACGGCAACGTCGTGATGAAGAAGACCGTCGACCGGATCATCCCGCTCGAGGAGTGGCTTGATGACCTCCGAGACCAAGGGCTCGATCCCGCCGACTTCACCTACTCGGTCGGGCACTCCGTCTGGATGCAGCACACGCGCGAGCAGCAGACGAAGACCCTCTACGCCAACAAGTTCTCTGCCACCCTCAAGCCCCAGGCCGTCCGTGAGGCACTCGTAAGCCACGAGGAGGTCATGCAGGCCATCCGGGGCTTCCACTTCATCCCCTCGACGCGCGCCTACCAGGACGCCGGCTTCGTGATCATGCCGACGGACCTGCAGACCGGCAAGGTCGACATCGGCGGCGGGTCAGCGGACACGGCCGAACAGGTGCTCGCTTCCTTCGCCCGCGCCGCCGAGATCGTGCGGGAGGAGCGACCGTCGCAGGTAGCCATGGTGGACGCCGGCGACATCATCGAGAACATCTACAACACGACCACTCAGATCGCCACGAACGACCTCGACCTGCCCCATCAGGTCGTTGAGGCGATGTACCTGATGCAGCAGGGCATTCAGATGCTCGCGCCGCACACGCGCGAGCTTCGCTACGCCGCGGTCAGCTCCAACCACGGCGCCCTCCGCACCGGCCCCAAGTCTCCCGGCGGCGACGCGCACGCGGACTACGGCCTCGCGGTGGCAAAGATCCTCGGCAACGCGCTCAAGCTCAATCCGAAGGCATTCGGCCACGTCATCGTCCAGACGCCCGAGAAGCACATGGAGTCCCTCGCGTTCGACATCGCCGACACGCGCATCGGAGCCGTCCACGGACACCAGACCTCCTCCCCCGACAAGATCGCCGAATGGTGGAAGGGCCAGGCTCTCGGGCGGCTGCCGGTCTCCGAGGCCGACATCCTCCTTGTCGGCCACTGGCACTCCCTCCGGGTGCAGCAGGCGGGCGACGAGCGCTGGATCTTTGTCGGCCCCTCCAGCGACCGCGGCAGCTCGTGGTTCACCAACCTCAAGGGCGACCAGGCCACCTCGGGCATGCTCTCGTTCTTCACGTCCGGCGGGCGATGGTCCGATCTCCGCATCCTCTAGACTCCGCCGCCGTCAGCCCAGCCCCAGCGAAAGAGAGAGCATGAGCATCCCCAAGATCAACCTCGAGCAGGTCGTCCCGGACGGCAAGATCCGCAAGCGCATCTACCAGGGCTTCGCCGGCCTGGGCCTCGCGCTCGGAGCCGCGGCCGTCGGCTACGGCGTCCTCCCCGGCGTCGACCTCCCGGAACCCCTCCTGGTCGCGAACGCGGTCTACGTCTTCCTCGCGGGCTCGGGTTTCCTCGTGGCCCAGGCGAACACCCCGACCGAGGCCTACGCGGGCGAGTAACCCGCACAAGAAGGCCCCCGGCTCGTTGAGCTCGGGGGCCTTCTTGTTTGCGTGCTATTTCACGCCGCCGGCGCGAACGTCGAGACCGGAACGGCGGCAGATCGAGTCCGGGGTGGCCAGAAGCGCCGCACCGTGGGTCGGTGCTGCCGAGCCTTGAGGAACGCGATCGCGTGGCGTGCCGAGTCAGTCGCGTGCGGCTGGCCGACGAACCAGAGCTGGTGAGCCTTGAGGAGGTCGTCCGGCGCGTTCGCCTTCGCCGTGTTCCGCTGGCCGGCGATCGGGATGCCCTCCACGCCGAACCGAGCGTCGAGCGCTCCCTCCACGCGCAGCGGCGTGACGTTGGGCCGCTCGGTGCGCTTGTCGTCGATGAACAGCTCGGTCACGATCTCGTCGGGCCACTCGCGCTCGTCGAGCCACCGCTTCGCGAAGACCCCGACCCCGCGGAGGCCGCCGCCGATCTGCCCGTGCTCGAGGAGCTGCAGCGGGGTCACGGGGTCGTAGTACCAGAGCGACCATCCGGTCG
The DNA here is from genome assembly GCF_001619615.1 of Microbacterium sp. T32. Classification (GTDB taxonomy): domain Bacteria; phylum Actinomycetota; class Actinomycetes; order Actinomycetales; family Microbacteriaceae; genus Microbacterium. Next base: position 257,780 of record NZ_LQQP01000012.1, on the reverse strand, counting down.
TCTCCCCCGGGTCGAAGGCGAGGAGGCGGGTCACGGCGCCTCCTCCAGCCACGCCTCGAGCACGCGGCGGACGAAAGCGATCTTGTCCTGGCGTTTCGCGAGAGTGGATTCTCGGGCCTGCTCGGGGGTGAAGATCGACACCCGCGCCAGGCCCGTCTCGAAGACGCCATCCCACAGGTAGGGGTACAGCCGACGGGCGACCGCTTCGACCTGCTCGTCGGAAATCGTTCGGGGGTCGAGGCTCACTGCGAGTCCTCCTTGACGGGCACCTGACGACGGGACGGGTCCTTGATGCGGCGGCGCTCGAGCCACGCGCGGACGGTCATGTCTTCGACGGCGATGAGCTCGTCGAGCGCGTCGTCGTCCGGCCCTCCCTCGATGACTTCGGCGAGGCGGTGGGCGACCAGGCGCCAGTGTTGGCCCTCGGAGCGCTTGCTTCGTGAGCCACCGACGGGCCAGTTCGGGTGCCCTTCGAGCATGAGCAGAACGCGGATGACCATGGCGCGGTAGTTCACGGTTCGCCTGTACGCCTCGGCCGAGACGGTGGGGTCTTCGGCGCGCACCTTGATCTCTCCGTCGACGCGGATGAGGGCGTGGTTGAGGGTCGTCCAGGTCCGCTCGATGACCCGCGGGTGCAGGAACGGGCTCCGGTACGAGGTCGTCTGGTAGAAGTCCTCGGTGACCTCATCGTGGAATTCGAGGTCATCGAGGGCGAGCAGCCGCTCCCACTCCTCGAGCTCGGGTTGCGCGAACGGGTTCGTCAGGATTTCTTCGAGCGTGATGGTCATTGCGATTCTCCTTCTGTTGGGTGTTCGTGAGTTTGGATTTTTGACCTTCGAGCGCTTTCCGCACGGCACGCGCGACACTCGCGCCGTCCACGCGGACAGACGTAGAGGTTGTCTCCCGAGAGGGGGTGTCCACCTCGGGCACATGCAACCTTTCGCGCGTTGCGATGAGTGCCATGCTCAACCGAGTCCGCGGTGTTCTCGGAGTGGGTCCCCCATCGCAGGTTGCTCAGAGAGTTGTTCTCAGTGCTGCCATCGCTATGGAGGACCTCCTGACCGGGCGGACATGGCCCCTTGAATGCTGTGAGTACGGCGCGATGGGCGTACACCCTGTGGCCACGAATTGTCAGCGCGAGGTATCCACCAGCGTCGGAGCGCATCTTGAGGATCCGCTCTCGCACTGGCCACGTGCCGCCCCTCGGCCCATCGACCATACGAGCGTCGCTGCGAATTCGACCCGTGTCGCTCACGGAATACCCCTCGAGGCCAGGGAGATCGCGCCAGTTTTCAATCACTTTCCCCACCTCCGTCCTTCGGTTTTCCACTCGGGGGCGCCACAAGATCGAGCCACTGAGTTAAGCCAAGCGGTCCGCTCACGCCTTCTGACGCCTCCCAATCGCGCGGCTTGCGCGGCGTCTTCTGCGTGGTGCGCCACTCCTGGCCCAGGATCGGATCGTAGGTGCGTGCGCCCTTGAAGTCGGACGTCGGCTTCTTCCCCTCCCGGTGCTTCCGTTCCCACGTCCCCTGCAGGGCGAGCATCTGACCGCCTGCGCGCTTCGCTGCTTGGATCACGATGGTCTCCAGGTCGTGCTCCTCGTAGCGGATGTCCCCGGCGAGGTGCGGGTCCTCGTCGCCTTCGTCGCTGTCGGCGGCGTACAGCACGGCCGGGATGTGAACGACCGATCGCGAGATCTCCACCTCCCAGTGATGACCGAGGAGTCGCCGGGCGAGCGTGCCTACGGCCCCTGACGCGGCAGCCGGGTCCTCCAGCTCGTGCGCGAACTCGACGACTTCGATCGTGGTGGTGGCATCGGCGGCCTTGTCGCGCTCCTTCGCCTCCTTCTGCGCCTTCTTCTCGGCGCGGTAGGCGCGCACCCTGTCGTAGACGCGCTCCAGCTCGTCGGGGTCCATCGGATACCGGGGCTTCGATCGCCCGCCGGCCGCGTCCAGCTCGACGTCGGACTCCTCGACCTCGGCGAGCCCGACCGGTATGGCCATGGCGTCCATCACTTTCGCCTCCCGTCAGCGTTTCGCCTACATGTCCGACACATGCGCCAGCCTCGCCAGACGTAGGTATTCGACTCCGTGAACTCGTGGCCATGCTTGCAACGCACCTTGGCTGCGTTCACGTTGGTGCCGTGAGTGACCTGATCGAGAACGTTGGCGCTGCGCGTGTCCCAGCGCAGATTGCCCGGGGTGTTCTTCGACGGGTTGCCGTCGTTATGACACGCGTCGAGCCCCTCGGGACGCGCACCAACGAACGCCTCAAGGACCAAGACGTGCACTAGTCGGCTTCGTTGATGACCATCTGCGGTGAGGCTGACTTGGTGGTACCCATCCTTCTTGCGGATCGACTGCGCCAAAATCCTGCCGGCGAGCCGGCGCCCATTAATGGCACGGCGGTCCAGCGAGCGGACGCGACCTTCGCTCGACACTTCGTATGCCCCGACATACCCGTCAACGGGGCGCCACAGCTCGTTCAATAGAACCTCACCGACGGAGCCGGAGTGGGCTCCTTGACGAGCGGCTCGATGGCCACCAGCCGCACCTCAGCGCCCATCACAGCGCTCAACCACCGCTCCTCGGTGACGACGCCCGGATGCGTCGACGGCGCGGTGAGGCAGGCTTCCAGGGCTCCTCGCACCGACTCCAGCCGATCGACGTTCTCGGGACGGATGTAGACGAACTCGCACATGAAGTCCGGCACAGCGCCGAACGCCAGCACGCGCGCGGGCCCAGCGGCGGCCGCCGGCGACGGCAGGATCTTGAACGGCAGGTTGAGTGAGGCCTTCGCCTCGCGCAGCAGTGCGTCGCGCCCCTCGACCCACACCGGGGGAAAGATCGGGAGCGGTCGGACCTCAGACATTGCCGACCTCGATGCGTGCGCGGCCGCGGCGGACTTGGGAGCGGATGGATGCGACGGAGACGTCGAGGAGGCGGGCGAGCATGAGCTCACTGGTGCCGGCGTTGACGATGCGGGCGGTGAGAACGTCGTTGGTCTCGCCGCGGTCGCGCAGGGCGAAGTCTTCGAGGATCCACGGGAGAGTGCCGGGGTTGAATCGGCCACCGGTGGAGTCCTTTTTCACGACGACCCGGCGGACCTCGTGCATGCGAGCGCCGCTGATCGCAGAGATCTGGGCGAGGGACCAGAGTCCGTGCGTGCCCAGCAGTTCCACCGCGCGAGCGCGTCGAGCGGGGTCCAGCCGGTCGGCACGGTGGTAGATCTCGTCGGCCTGCTTCACGGCCTTCCAGTGATTAGCCACCGGTCACCACTCCTTTCGCGATGAGGGTCGTCTTCGTTCCGTCCATCCATGTCGCGCGTCCCTGCGCGATGAGTTCCTCGATGAGGTCGAGTACGTCGCGCCTTCGGTTGCGGAAGCGCGGGAGGCCGTGGATCTGCTGGAGGAGCATGACGCCCCCGTTGTCGAGCACGGCGCGCTCGATCATGTTGACCTCGCGGGTGCGGAAGCTCTCGTCCGTGGCTTCGACCATGGTGAGGATGTTGGTCGCCCACTCCTCCGCCTGTTCGAGGGCGACGAGCAGGTCGCCGATCTCGATGCGCGCGCGGCCGCTTGAGAGGGCGACGAGGGCGGCGCAGCGGAGGATCGTCTCATTGAGGCGTCGGAAGGTGGGCCTGAGCCTGTCAGCGTAGGGGCCGTGGTGGCCGATGCGGGCGAGGTCGGCGACGAACGTCTTGTGCCTGTCGATGACCTCGCGCGGCATCTTCATCCGTACGGGCTTGTTGTCCTGCCGGGCGACCTTCATCACGGCGGACCCGAACTCGGCTGCCCACTGCTGGTACATCTGCTTGCCGCTGTTGACGGCCTCGTCGTCCTCGAGGTCGTCCTCTCCGACCCAGTCGCCGGCCATCGTCGCGATCGAGTCATCGGGTGCATCGCCGATCGCCCAGACGAAGCGGTTGAGGAAGCCCGATTCCCAGTCCTCGGGGCCCATCACATCGGCCATGCCCTGCGGGGTGCCCATGAGCGAGACGGTGAGGTACGAGCGGGCGTCTTTGCCGGAGATGTCGGCGTTGGTGTTGCGGAACACCTTGCCGACCTCGCCGTCGTAGACGGCTGTGATGATGCCGGGCAGCTCGCTGAAATTGCCGGGGCGTCGCCAGATCGGGATCTTGGTGTGCGCCTCGTCGAGGTTGAACCACGTCGATTTGCCGTCGAGCTCGATGAGGGTCTTGGGGAGGGAGTCGTTGGTGTGGTTGCCGCCGATGTCGGGGCTGTCGGCCGCGAGGTAGTAGGCGCGCATGATCTGCTTGATCGCGCGCAGGGCCTCCGACTTGCCCGAGGTGGTGCGTCCGACGGTGCATGTGTAGAGGTTGAGGGGGCGGTCCATGGCGCCCTTCTTCGGCAGGACGCCCTTCGAGCCGAAGACGATGGAGAGCACGACCCACCGATTCATGCGGTAGTACGGCAGGTTGACGGTGGAGAACGTCTTCTGTGCCCAGATGATGAATCGGGAGCCGAACCAGTCGCGCGCCTCGGCCCATTCGCGCTCCTCGGGCGTGAGGAATGATAGGCGGCGCGGGGCGGGTGCCGCGACGACGGGCATCTCGACGACGGCGGGCGGAGCGGACTCGGTGGGTTCGGGGCCGGCCTTGGCTGCGTCAACCTCGGCCCACAGCTCGTCGAGGGTGAGCGCCTTCCCGTGGGGGTCGTCGATGACCATCCCGCCGAACGTTGTGGGCGCGGCCTTGGCGGCGCCGGAGTGCCAGACGAGGGTGGCGACCTCCGTCTCGTTGACGCCCGCGGCGAGCAGGGCGTCCATCATCGCACGGCGGTGGCTGGGCGCGAGGTGCGGCTCGGGGGTGTGCGCCCAGACGGCGACGAACGGGTGCCCGTCGATCGCCGGGTAGGGCATCTGCATGGGGAAGCCGGTCCACTCGAGCAGCGGACGCGTGACCGTCGGGGGCTCTTCGTACTGCCCCTCCGTCGCGCGGACCATCGACTGCCACTGGACCTCGAGGTCGGATGCGCCGCCCTGCGACTCGTCCAGCGGGGTGTGCTGGAAGAGCAGGTCGCGGGCACCGTCGAACGTCAGGGCGTAGGCGTTGGAGCGGGCGATGCGGGCGAGCCAGCCGGCGGCACGGACGACGGTGTCATGCCAGCCGGATCCCGGGGTGTGAACGTCGGGTAGTTCCTGCAGCATCGAGACGATTGCACGCAATTTGCGTTCCTCGTCGGCGGATGCCACGGCGGGGATCTCCCCGTCCCATTGCCGCGACCCGTGAGAGTGTTCGGCGTCAGGGAGGCGGAAGTAGTCGACCCAGGCCTCGGGGAGGTACTCGAGGTCGTCGATGTCGGGCGGCCCATCCATCGGCGCGCCCTCGGCGTCGTACCAGGCGTAGGGCGCGCCGTCGGCGTCGGGGTTCGTGGAGGGCCAGACCAGGCTGTAGCGGTGGCGTGCCTGGATGATGTCGATGTCGTCCGCGGCCTTGCCGACCAGTTCGATCGGCTCGTGCAGGAGGAAGAAGTATTGGCGCGCGGGCGAGTCGGCACCGCGCGATGTGGAAGACGGAGTGAGCGGCAGTGGGCCGAGCTTCGCCTCCAGCTCGGTGAGCTGCAGGTCGCCCTGCTTGTCGCCGTACGCGTCGACGTCGAGGCGGACCTCGAGAGGGCCAGCGCGCAGCGCCGTATTCGCGGTCTCGGCGGGCTGGGTGTACCACTCTCCGTCCTCTTGGAAGCGGAAGCCGTTCGCGGCCCAGTCGGCGACCTTCTCCGGTGTGACGGTGCCGTTGCGGCCGGTGGCGCCGACCGGGACCGGTCGCTTCGCGCGCACTGGCATCGGCAGGAAGCCGCGCTCGAGGTAGAGGTCGGCGACCGTGTTGAAGCCCGTCACGTAGTTCGTCGCCTCCTGGCTGGTGGGGTGGATATGGGGTGGTGGACCAGGGAGGAGTCGAACCTCCAGACCGAGGAGCAGAGCGCACCCAATGATGTGGGCTGGATCGCCCGTGCGCTACTCCGATTCGGGCAACCGCGTTGCCGGCCCGGGGTGGGCGGGGAGTGGGAGCTCCCCGCCCGGGTGGATCAGTCCTCCGGTTCGGAGGTGAAGTCCTCGAGATCGAGGAAGTGCTCGGCGTACTTCTCCCACGCCTCGGAGGTCAGGTCCCCGTTGTCGTCGAGCTCGTCGTCGTCGGGTGTGAGGTAGCCGGTGATCTTGACGCATCCGGTGGCCATCAGAATGCCTCCGCCTTGATCGCGTAGTCCGCGCCGTTCACGGTGACGAGGAGCTCCCCCTCGTCGGTGATCTCGGGCGCGCGGTCGACGACGTAGCCGCCGTCGTGCTCGCCCTCGATGAGGAGGGATGCCAGGAACTCGAGGATCGGGGTGCCCATGGCTCAGTACCCCGTTCCGGCGACGGCGGCCTGGGCGGCGCTGGCGGCCGGTCCGGCCCACGCGGCGGGGACGGTGCTCGGCACCTGGACCTGTGCGGGCTGGGCGAGGGGCGTGCCGGGGGCCTGCGGTGTGTCCTGCGGGACGACGTGCCCGGGGAAGGATCCGCCGGCGGCGTACCCGGCGGGAGGGGCGGCCTGGTGTCCGGTGGGCGCGACGCCGGCGTAGGCGGGGACGCCGCCGGGCTGCGGAGCGTAGCCGGTCTGCAGCGGGGCGACCTGCGGCACGCCCGCACCCGGGAGCTGCGGAACGCCGCCACCGATGCCAGGCACGCCCGCACCCGGGAGCTGCGGCACGCCGCCACCGATGCCGGGGACGCCGCCGCCCTGCACGGGGGGCGTCCAGCTCGGGTTCAGACCGCCCTCGGGCGTGAGCCAGGGCGCGACGGTCGCCCCGGGCAGCAGCGTCGGGGTGTTCGCGAAGTCGTCCTGCGGCGCGTCGACGCCGTCGATCTCGTTCGAGCCGAGCGCGTTGTGCTGGTCGGGCGCCTTCGGGGCGCCGAGGATGATCGTCAGGCGTCGGCCTTCCACGTTCGAGGGGAGCGGCTTCTTCGCGAGGATGTCGGCGAGGGGAACGCCCATGACGTTCTGGAAGAAGTTGAAGAACATGCGGGCGGGCGCGCCGATGGTCTTCGACTCGTCGTTCTTCGCGTTGGGGTTGGGCGCGAAGCGCGAGAACAGCGGGACGCGCACGAAGTAGTGGCGACCCGCGGCGGTGGGGCTGTTCTGGTCGACCTGGACGTGCAGCTTGACGACCTTCTTGCCGTAGTTGCGGTTGGTCGGGTCCTTGGTCAGCTCCTCGACGCCCTTGTTCTCCAGGATGATCGCCTGGTAGGCGCCCTTCGGAACGGGCGGGAAGTCGCCGGAGGGCAGCGCCTCGGCGGCCTTTTCGGCGGCCTGGGCTGCGTAGTCGTCGATCTCGGGGGTGAAGCTCATGGCTCGGTTCCTCTCTCTGGGTTCAGGCCGTGGCCGCGAGTGCGGTCGGCTGGGTCTGGGCCGCGGCTGCGGCGATGTCGGTCTGGATGGTCGGGATGGCCGGCGACGCGTCGAGGGTGATCTCGCCGCGGATGAGGCCGTACAGCAGGGGCATCGAGAAGTTCTCGAGGCGGTTCGGGAGGAAGGAGCTGTACCGCTGCTTCGAGATCGCACCGGCGTCGCCTCCCATGTCGGCGATGATGTTCGTGCGCCCGTCCTCGGTGGTCTCCTTCGTCATGTAGATCACGATCGACGGGATGCCTGCGGCGGTGTCCTTGACGGATCCGGCGTACTTCGGCTTGAGGGTGGAGACGCCGGTCTTCTTGGCCTCCTTCTCGTCGACCTTGGTGTGGTTGACGGTGATGCCGAGCATGGTGGGGTGGTTCTGCAGCGCCCAGAGCATCTTCGAGGTCCACTCGGAGACCTTGCCCCACGCGGCGCGGCTGTCCAGTGCGGTGCCGGAGTCGTTCATGGTGTTCGCGAGGTACCACTCGGCGGCGACCTCTTGGGCGACATCGGCGGTGTCGATGATGAAGGCGTTGAATCCGTACGCCTTGCCGTTGTTGATGATGTCCCAGAAGTAGTTGTGGAACTTCACGAACGCGTCCGGCTTGGTCTTGTCGATCTTGATGATCGTGATGAGGCCCTGCGCGTACTTCTGGCGCAGCTCCGGGTCGTTGAGCAGCACCTCGGTTCCGTTGTCGATGTCGAGCACAGCGACGCGCTCGAAACCGCGGACCTTGGCGATCGTGAGTGCGGCTCGCGACTTACCTCGGCCGGGCTCGGCGTGGATCAGGATGGAGCCGGGCTCACCGAAGTCCTCGGTGGCGGCGACGTCGGCGGCCCAGATGGGCACCGGAAGCTGGGTGACGTTTTCGGTCATGGTGGGAGTTCCTCTCTCCGTGGGCGGGAAGTCTATGGGCGGTTTGCACGCAAAATGCGTGCGTCAGGCGACGAGTTGTGCGACGACCTCCTCGGGGACGTCGACGGGGGCACCGAAGACGTCGACGAAGTCGAGGTCCGGCATCCGGTTGAGATCCTGGGTCGCCGCCTTGCAGAACTTGCAGTGCGGCGCCGAGCTGAACTCGTGAACCGGCTTGCCTGCCTGGACGAGCTGGAAGATGTCGCCGGCGCGCTGCAGGAGGGCGTCGGCGTAGTCGCCGTCGTAGGCGAACGAGAAGACGTTGATGTCGTGGACGGCGGTGGGGTCGTCGTACCGGTCGTACTGGGGGTTGTCGAAGAACCCGGTTCCGTCGCGGCTGATGACGACGACGGATCCTCGGCGTGCGCCGATGCCGCGCTGGTAGAGCACGTTCTGGCCGTAGTAGTGCTGGTAGGTGTGCTCCACCTCGAGGAGCAGCTCGCTGTAGTCGCGCTCGGACAGCTCGGTGCTCGCAGCGCGGCGGGTGACCTTCACCCACTGCGGACCCTTCTTGGGATCCAGCTCGAGGTGGACCCACTCCCCCGCGCGCTCGATCTCCTTGTGGCGGCGGCCGTAGATGGGCTCGCGGCCCGCCTGGATCTCGCGGAAGTCGATCATGACGAGTGCCTGCTGGCGCTTGAGGAACTTCCAGTCGAGGACGTGGGCACCCGTGGGTGCGAGGTCGAAGTGGCCGGGGATGGGCCCGTATCCGGGGGCGATGCCGCAGACCACCGCGTTCTCGGCACGTGCGCCGGGGTAGAGCCGGCGCGCGATGGGGAGGCGCTCCTCCATGCCCTTGTGCGCGAGGGTTCCGAGGGAGCGCCCGAAGTAGGGGCGCTCCCGGAACTCGGAACTGCGATCGTGTCCGGCGAATTCGGCTGCCAGGCAGTTGTCGCAGGGGTTGGAGATGTTCGAGGCTCCGAGCTGGACCTGGCGGTCGCGCTCGGTCTCGGCGTTGATCATCTGGACGGTGAGGTAGCGCACGTCCTGATCGGTGAGCGCTCTGTCCGTGGAACGCGCCGGGGGGCTGGTCAGCGTGTCCATCTGCGCTCCTTGTACTTGGGGTGGGCGTGGATCTTGGTGTCGCGGTTGGCGACGCCGGTCGGGCGCTTGCTCGCGCCCTTCCTCCTCCTGGAGGGGCCACCTGTCTTGCTCATTTGTCACTCCTTCACCTTGGGGGATTAGCACCGTATTTGGTGATGGTTTGACCATATACGTGTCTAAGCGGCGAGGTCAAGGCTTTCTGCGGGAAGTTTTCGGCGAAGGTGAAGCTGGCGCCCGTTGTCCCACACAATGCCGCCGTGAACGCCCCACTTCGGCTTCTCGTGGAGGGCGCTCCTTCGGCAGAGCTCGAACAGGTCGCACTTCTCCGACGGCTTCATTCCCTCACACAGCCGGCGCGCCTCGGCGCGGGTGGGCGGCACGTCGCCGGTGTACTTCTCGGGATCCTGCGTCGCGCAGCGGGGTTGCGGCGCGCTCGCGTCGTGGCGGGCGAGGTCAAGGGCCTCGGCGAACTCCGGGAGGCGCTGCTTAGCGGGCATGCTCACGACAGCACCGCCCGCAGCTTCTCGACCAGACCCGGCCCGGCTGCCTCGAACTCGTCCGCGAGGATGCCCTCTACGGCGCTGAGCTGCTCGAGCCGCGCGACGGTCGTCAGGTGGTCGCGCCACGCGATGAGGTCCTGGTCGAGGGCGTTCTCCCGCCCCTGCTCTCGCCGCCAGGCGAGGAACGCCTGCACGGCGTCCACCTGTTTTTGCACGCTATCCATCAGAGTGTGACCTTCCGTTTGGGCGCGAACTCTTCATGCAGCGCGCGCAGGGTGGGGTTGTGGAGGATCGCGGGCCACACCCGCCGCCACTCCTTGCTCTCGACGGCGCGCTCGGGGAACTGAGCGGTCGCCCAATCGGACGTGGCCTTCTGTGAGTGAGGCGTGCCCTCCACGGCCCAGAGCGCCGGCATGCCGTGGCGGAGCGAATCGAGCACGCCGGGCGTGAAGCCGTCGCGCAGCCGGGGCGTGGGAGCCGCGTCGGCGATCCCCCACCCGACCACCCATCGACGGACGGTGCGCTCGCTCACGCCGAAGTGGCGAGCAACCTCCGAGGTGCGGCCGCCGTGCCTTCGCCATGCAGCACGAACCGACTGACGCGTCGCTCCACGCGTCTTCGGTTGCTCGGTCGGCCTCACGGGCGGTCCTCCTCGGTACTCGTATAAGGTTGCCGCCTCGGCCGCGGCGCGTCAAGGCTTGGGTGGGTCATGGGGCTCCGGAACGCTCGATCCGGTGACCGCGGCGCGTCCGGGCTCCAGCGCCAGCACCTCCGGCATAACCAGAGCGTCGGGAGCGGGAAGCACGAAAGCCGCCTCGACGACGTTGCCCAACGCGGGGAGTATCGCAATCTCTGGCCGCTCGCCCGTCAGCGGATCCCATGTTCCGAAGCCGGTGATGCCGACGCGGTATCGGGGTCCGAACTTGCGGAGCCCGACCTCCATGCGCCCGCCCGTGACGTGGAACACCACGCGGTCGTTGTCGTTCAGCGGTATCGCTGTCGGCTCGGTCGTGTAGCGCTCGTTCTGCGTGCTTCGCGCGATCATGACGCGTACGCCTTCGGGTACGTCGTCGCGGCGCACCGTCTCCACGGTGAGCCGTTCGATCTTGCGGCGGAGGTTGCGGAGTCGGGCCTGCGCCCACTTGGGCAGCTTGGCCTCGTCGTGCCCGTCGAGCTGGCGCGCGTCTTCTGCGCTCACGCCGTCACCTCCCATGGATCCTTCGACTGGAAGGAGATCCGAGAGATGATCGTCGAGGTGTGCCCCTGAGACTCGTTCGCGCTCGCGATCCCCTCCGCGGCGCGAAAGGAAAGCGCGGGCATCTCGACGGTGCGCTCGGGATTGCCGCCGATCGCGACGTCGACTGCCCAGACCTGCTCGCCGGTCAACTCGATCGCGGTCTGCATCTCGAGGGGCGAGACGTAGAGACTGTAGCCGCCGGCCGGGTATACGGGCGTTCCCGCTTGACGCCCATCCGTGCCGTCGTGCCGCGGGGCGCGCTCACCGTTGAAGACCACGACGACATACCAGCCGCCATCGCTCGTCATCGCGAACGGAACCATGACCTGATCGGTGCGCGGGAAGTAGAGCAGCTTGCCCTTCAAGTCGTGCGTGTAGGTGCGTTGCTGCGGGAGCGCGAGGAGGGCTGCATTGTCGGAGCCCGGAGGTGCCGGGACATCGCGGACGTCGGGCGAGAGTTTGGAGAAGTCGACCATCGGTGTTTCCCTTCGTTTGCGTGCTATGCGGCGGTCGCCGCGGTCATGGATGCGCGCATGTTCCATGCCTGGCCGATGAGCTTCTGGAAGCTCTCGACGTCGACGGAGTCGCGCATGAGGATGCGGGCGTGCTCGAACTCATCGCGGCCGTTCCGCATGAGCCGGCCGGGGCGGAGGTAGCGGCGGATGGCCTGGTCGTTGAGTGCGGGCGAGCCTTCGACGTCGGAGATCCACGCGACCTTGTCGCACACCTTCTGCAGCCCGTCGATGCCGACACCGAAGGACTGGATGGTGGAGATGAGCACGCGGAACTCGCCGCGGATGAACGCCTGCTTGAGCTTCTCGCGGGCGCCGCGGGACAGGTCGCCGGACCAGACGCGCACGTCGACGCCGGCGCGCTGCAGGCGGGCGGCCATCCAGTGGGCGCCGATCTTGGAGTCGGTGTAGATCCCGACCTGCTGCCCAGCCCAGCGCTCCTCGAGGAGGTAGCGCAGCGGCGCGCCCTTGGCGAAGGCTCCGTCGCGAGCGAAGTCCACGGAGCCGTCGGGGCGCGTGAGCGCGAGCTCGCCGATCGTGACCTGCCGCATTCGCGTGTGCAGCTCAGCGGGCATGTTGACCACGAGCGGTTCCTCGGTTCCCTCGTGGGACCAGACCCATGTCATCAGGTCGCGCTTGAGGTCCGCGATCTGCTCGGCTTGGGCGGGGCTCGGGTCGACGTACAGCATGAGCGGCGCCGGGATCGGGTCGTCGGCCTCGCGGCGGATGTAGCACGGCAGCGTGGCGACGAACGCGCCGGGCTCCTTCTCCCCCGTGGTGTTCATCACGGGGGCGAGCTGGCCGAGGTGGTCTCGGCGGTAGAGGACGTTGCCGTCCTCTTTGAGCACGGGGACGCTCGTCAGGTACATCGCCTTCCAGAGCGCGTGATTGCTCTCGACGTACTTCTGGCCCGTGATGGGGTCGTCGCCCGGCCAGACCCAGCGGGTGACGGAGTGCATGTTGTCGGGGTTGTTGAGGAACCACGTGCCGCTCATGGCGAGCTTGAAGGCGTTGCCCATCGACAGGAGGGTGCGGCGGGCCTGGGAGTGCTTGTTGGCGATCACCTGGCATTCGTCGAGGCCGATGAAGTCGACGGGGTGCTTCTTGAGCTTGGCGCGGAAGGTGGCGAGGTGGTGGGACTTGGTCGCCTGGATCGGAAGGAGCGCGGGGCCGATCTGGTCGGGAGTGCCCGCCTCGACGATGCGGCGGACCTGGGCTGGGCCGATCTCGCCTTCGGCCCGGTCGACGAGGTAGACCTCGCGGTCGGGCCCCGTGGTGCGTTCTTTGAGCTTGGGCCATCCGGTCTTGCTGTCCATCTTCCACTTCGGGCGAGAGAGGTCGGGCTTGCCGTCCTCTCCGTCGTGATACTCGGGGCGGCTCTCGAAGTCCTGCGCGACGAGGAAGTGGGAGCCGGCGATGAAGACGCCCGGCTCACCTTTGAGGAAGGCAGCGAGGTTGAAGCGGCCCGCGATGGTGCCGTTCATTAGGCGGGGAAGGATCGCACCGTCGGACTGGGCGTAGATGCGGTCGCGGAGCTGGAGGTGGGTGTCGGGGAGTCCGACGACGAGCGCGCGCTGGAAGCCGCCGCGGATGAGCACTTCGGCGAGCTGGCCGGACTTGCCCACGCCCATGTCGTCGGCGAGGAGTGCGCCGTCGGAGCCTTCGGGGTTGCCGCTCGTGCGGCGCTCCTCGAGGATCCGCTCGATGGCCCACTCCTGGCGGGGCGTGATGCGGCCGTGCTTCTTCGCCTCGCGCTCGTCGAGGGAGGGGTCGCAGGGCAGGAACTTGAGGATCTCGCGGACCTTCCGCCCCTCGTGCAGATGCACGAAGCGCAGCATGATCTCGGGGAAGTCGTCGTGCGGCTTCCACAGGAATGCGCCGCACGAGGGGCAGAGGTCGTTGTGCATGTCAGGCTCCGGGCTTGAGTGTGGCGACGAGCGCGTCGACGCCGGCATCGGTGAGGGCGAGGACCGCGACGGGCTCGCGGGTGAGGGCGTCTGCGCCGCCAGGCCAGACGAGAAGGTCCGTCACGAGTCCGCCCTTCACCTCGTGCTGCTCGACGGTCCAGTCCGCGTCGGTGGCGAAGTAGGTCTCGCGGTCCTCGCGGTCCTCGGCGATGGCGTCCACGATGGCCTGCCAGGTTGCACGCTCCTCCGGGAGGGTGGGCTCCTTCCCGAGGATGGCGGTAGCGATCTCCTGGGGGGTCTTCATCACGCGGCCACCTTACCCGCGGCCCATGACGCGACGCGCTCTCGGTAGGTGGGGTCCTCGCCGATGACGAGCGCGACGACCGGGTTGCGGCCTTCCTCCGCGGTCCACGCCTCGGTGAGCGGGAGCACGCGCCCGTCGACGACCTCGAAGTCGGCCCAGAATGCGCGGCCCGCGCCGTCGATGTCGAGCATGGCGAGCAGCGGGGCGAGCGTGGCGGCCGCCGGCTGAACGCGGACGACGCCGGGCTGGACCCACTCGAACTCGGAGACCACCTCGTCCGCGGCGCTGACCACGGTGGGCGTGTCCCCGGCGAGCTCACCGCCTCGAGCGAGGTAGCGGTAGACCGTGGCGCGGCCCTCGTGGCCGAATGCCTCGCGGGCGAGCCGCGTCGGTCCGACCCCCGCCTGGCGTGCGGCCCAGGTAGCGCGAGCGACGTTGTCAGAGGCTTCCTGGGTGCGCTTGGCGATCTCGGCGCGGACGGTCGCTTCGACGACCTTGCGAAGGGCGCGGTAGTCCTCGTCGGCCTTCTTCACGGCCTGGATCGCGAGCGACTGCTGGAGGGTGGTGGTCACAGCGCGGCTCCGATCGGGGCCGGCGCGTCGTGCGCGACGGATGCCTCGCCGAACACATCGGGGTCGATGTCGAGGCGGTCGAGGACGCGCGGCTCGATGTAGCGGTCCCAGGTGTGATCGTCGTCGGGGTCGGGCCAGCCTCCGCGTTCGCTCTGCTCGTGGAGGGAGGTCACGGCGCTGGCGATGGCGAGGTCGACGTCGAGCACGTCGACGGTGACACCGCGTTCGGCCAGGCGCTCGACGGTTTCGTGGGTGCGGTGGGTGTAGACGGGGACGATGGCGGCGATGGTCATGCCTGCTCCTTAGCAGTTGGGGAGGTAGAAGGTGAGGGCTTCGTCGGCGCCCCAGGCGACTGCGGCCGCATCTGCGGCGCATTCGTCGAGGGGCACGCCGTAGCGGTTCTGACGGACGTGGGCGAGTTCGTGGAGGACGAGGTAGGTGAGCTGCGCTCCTTCCACACCGGGCGAGAGCACGATGGTCTCGGGCTGCTCGGGGTGGAAGCATCCGCCGACGGGGGCGACGTTGAGGCCACAGTTCACGGCGGGGTCGGCTGAGTAGACGACCTGGACGAGCGGCTCGGATCGCTGGGCGAGGATGCCGTATGCGTCGAGCGTCGCGGGCGTGGCGACCGGAGGGAGGATCACCGGCGGCAGTGGCGTCGGGCCTGCCTCGGCGTGGGGATCCGGTTCGACCTTCACGGCCGTCGGAAGTGCCACCGCCGCGGCGACGTTCAGCGCAGCGAACGCGGCGACGATCACCACGCCGCCGACGATCGCACCCGAGGCCTTCACGCGGGCACCGGCTCTCCGCCGAGCCATCCGCGTTCCAGGCCGTAGCGGAACAGGCGGTCGTAGGCGCGCGCGAATCGGGCGACGGCGGGGTGCGGGATGACGTACCGCTCCCCCGTCGCGCTCTCACGCGTGAACGGCTCGAGTCGCTGCTCGAGTTCCGCGCGCTCCTTCTCCCAGTCGGTGCGGCTCATCGTCCCGCCTCCCATGCTTCCCAGGCGCGCAGGGCCTCGGCGCGGGCCACGCGCGCGGCGTGATCCCGGGTGCGGAACGTGCCGAGGTCTTCGTGGTCGACGATCTGGAAGCGCGGTCCCGGGGTGGTGCGGAGTTGCACGGTCGCGCCGTCGGGGAAGACGACCCCGAGTGCGCGCCAGTGGGGTCCCTGGCGCTCGAACCGCGGGTACCAGTCGTCGCGGGCGAGGTTGGCTCGCATCGCTCCGATGCGCGCGCCCTCGCGTCCGGGGGCGAAGGTGGCGACGGTGGTGTCAGTCATCGAGCTGTCCTTCCCTGATGGTGAAGCCGACCTGGCGGCTGCCGTCGCGGTCGCGTTCCATGAGCACGGTGTAGCCGCGCTGGTCGGCGATCGCGCGGACGCGTTCGAGCGAAATGTCGTCGAGCATGTCGCCGGTACGGATGATGACGAGCTTGATCTCGGGGTTGTCCGCGGTGGCGACGGCGAGGGCGACCTGGAGGCGGGCGGCGGTGTTGACCTGCCCGAAGGGCACGCCGTCGAAGGTGATGCCGGTCTCGTCGACACCGAGGCCGGGGACGGGGAAGTTCGCGGCGGCGAGACCGTCCCGCTTCTGCTGCTCGATCCGGTCGATGATCGCCTGCTGCGCTTCGTGGCGGGTGCGGGCGACGTTCAGCTCGCCCTCCAGCTTGAGTCGGTCGCGCGCTGCTCGGACGTGCGCGTTGACCTGATCGACGGACGCGAGCTGCGCCTCGATGGCGCTGGTGTCGACGGGCGTCTGGGCCGCGTGCACACGAACCTGCTCGATCCCGGCGACGATGCTGTCCCGTTGAGCGCGGGCCTGCTCCAGGGCGGCGAGGAGGCGCTGCTCTTCGGCGTTCCACTGTTCGATGGCGGCCTGCATGGCGTTGGCCTGGCTCTCGGCCTGGCTGATCGAGGTGTTCCAGTCGCGGGCCTGCTGGAGGTCCGCGAGGAGTCCGAGGCTGGTGACCTCCTCGGTGGGCGTGCCGGCGGGCACGTCGGGGGCGCTGGCGAGGGCGCCTTCGAGGCGCTTCACGTCGCGGCCCGCCTCGCGCCGCATGTCCTCGGCGTTCACCTTCTCCCGTTCGAGTTGGTCGAGGTCGAACGGGAGGGAGACCTTGGCGAGGAGGGCGTCGCGCTGCTTGCGGGCGTCGAGGTTGAGGAAGGTGACGGGGTCGAAGATGACGCCGCCGGTGAGCTTGGCGACGACGTCGGACGGCTTGGGGAAGCGGGTGCCGTCGAGGCTGACGACCTCCAGCTTGCCGCCGTCGTCCTTCTTCCAGGTGCGGGTGATGCGGATGCCGAGGTTGGTGTCCACGAACTCGGCGCGCGCCTCGTCTTCGCCGTCGCGGATGGGCTTCGGGGTGAGCTTGGTGCCGCGGGCATCGAAGAGTTCGCAGATCCCGTCGATGAAGCTGGACTTGCCCGCCCCGTTGGCTCCTGCGATGACGACGAGGGATCCCTCGGGTTGGAGCGTGATCTCTCGCACGCCCTTGTAGTTCTTGACGGTGAAGCTCTGGGTCACGGGGTGGTCTCCTGTTCTGCGTCGTACCAGATCGAGTAGGTCTGGCCGGTGATGGTGGTGAGGTAGTTGCGGATCGCGGCGGCGGCGTCGAAGTCGGACTCGAACACCGCCAGCTCGTCGTCCCGCTCGATGCCGTAGTCGCTGTTCACGGGGGCGAAGACGCCGTGCGGCAGGGCGCCCTCGTAGGGGGTGAGGTTGACGGCTTCGCCGCTTTCGTCGACGAGCCAGATCTCCCCCTCGAACGCGATGCGCTCCTCGCCGGTGGCGCGGTACTCCCGGACGGGCAACCACTTGTTGACCTTGCCGCGCCCGTGGGCCTGGGCGAACGAGTCGGCGAGGTTGGTCTTGCTCCGAGTGGGGGCGACCGGCTCCGGGCCGTGGCTTATCGCACGATCTCCAAGCCCGCGCAGCCACTCCACGTCGTTGCTCTTGTCGTCGAACATGAGGTCGGAGACCTCACCCGGCCACGCGTCGAGCGTGTCGTCACGCTGGGCGCGGTCGGCGCGGATGCCGTCCTCGATGAAGGCGGCGAGTTGGTCGAGGTCTTCGATGACCGGCTCGTACGCGCCGGTCTCGGGGTTCTGGGTGTCGGACAGGGTGGCGGTCTCGGCGACGTCGCGCGCGATCTCCTCGATGGTCTTCATGTCCAGTCCTCCGTCCATCCGTCGGGCAGGCTCACGGCGTGACCGGGGGCGTCGCCGTGGCTGTAGTACATGGTCTCTTCGAGGTAGGGGCGCTCCTCCGAGTCGAAGTAGATGCGGCGGTGGTCGAACGAGTCGTCGTCGGGGTACTCGTTCGGTGCCCAGTGCTCGGCGGGGCTGATCGCGAACAGGTCGCCGTCGCTCACGATGCCGTCGCACCTCGGGCAGCGTAGGGCCATGAAGGTCTCGCCGTCGTCGGTCACCTCCTCCTCCACGAGTGCGGGGAAGGTGTGCGCGCGGACCGCGCTCTGTGCGGCACCCAGGGCTGCGATGAGGGCATCGCCCTCGGCGTCGGTGACGGTCACGCGGTCACCGCCTTCTGCGGGTCCAGGGCGTCGAGAAGGGCCATGACGGCTTCCATCGACTGCGGGCCCAGCTCGGTGTAGATGTCGCCCCGGTCATCGCGACGCACGTAGCGGCGAACGTTGGCGATCAGTTCGTGCAGGTTGGCGGGCACCATGTCGCTCACCTTGCTCGCGGCATGGATGTACTCGCCGTTCTCGTAGACGGTGGTCTCCTGCCCGGGGCCGTCGTTATCCCACTCCTGGTAATGGGTGATGCGGCCCGTCGTCTTCGACAGTTCGATCAGGGCGGCGATCGCGTCGTCGGCGCGGTACTTGCTGCGGCCCTCGATCGTGATGTTGCCCTCCGGGTTGCCGGGACGCTCGGGGAGCTTGTAGCCCGGGTTCCACGCGTACGGCTCGTACTCGGGGATCGTGACGCGCTCGTCGTCCTCGTCACGGTCCTCCCAGATTTCCGCGTCGCCCGTGAGGGCGTCAGGCAGGGTGTCGAGGGTGAGCGCGCCGGGGCGCTCGATGGTGATGCTGTTCCAGGTGCTCATGCGTTCTCCTTCGTGCGGGGGCCGGCGATGACGCCGGCGGCGTAGTAGAGGCCGGCGATGATCTGGCCGGCGGTGGGGTTGGGTGCCCAGCGGCACGCTTCGTTGAGGGTGTGGGGACGGAGCAGGAGCCCGCCGTCGAGGCGAACCTCCTTGGCATCCGCCCACGCGGCGGGGTGCTGGTCCTCGGCGGCGTTGGCGATCCGGGCGCGGTCCTCGGTGGAAAGGCTCGGGAACAGAGCGAGCGCGTCGAACAGACGGAGCGCGTCGTCGTGGTGGAGGCTCACAGTCGGTCCCACCCCTCGGGCATGACGACCCACGCCTCTTCGTCGCTGTCAGGGTCGCGGCGCATGAACAGGTCGTCAGCGCCCTCGAAGTCGCAGATGCCGAGCTCGGCGGCCATGAGGTCGAGCGTGTCGTTCAGCTCGTCGGTGTACTGGTCGATCTCCTCGGCCCAGCGCTCCTCGTCCTCGCCCTCCACGTAGAAGCCGTCGAAGGTGAGGCGGGGGGTGTCGTTCAGGCGGAAGATGAGGCCGGTGACGCCCTCGGGGATGAGGCGCTGCATCTCGTCCAGGGTGGCGTTTCGGTGCGCGGTCTCGGCGCGCAGGAAGTCCGCGCGGACGGCCTGGAATGCCTCGCTGGTGATGGTGGTGGGGTAGCTCACTGGTTCACGCTCCATTCGGCCACGGTGCGGCCCTCGATCTTGTGGATGCCGGACGACACCGGCGGGGTGAGGCCGTCGACTTCGTTCGCGAAACGGTCCGCGACTGCATGCAAAACGGCGGCGATCTGGTCGCCCGACTCGGCGGCGGGCATCGTGAGGGTGAATCCGGGGGCGCTCATGCGGGGGTCTCCTGTTCTGTGAATCGAGCGAGGCGGGTAAGGACGCGGCGGAAGTGCTCGCGCTCTTCGTCGGTTGCCGTGGTGCGGTGGTCTGCGCCGAAGCCTTTCCACCAGGCGATGCGCTCGGCCTCGGTTTCGCCGGGCTCGCGCGGCTCGTCGCGGAACGCCACGAGTAACCAGTTCGGCTCGTTGTGCTGGGGGTGGTCGTACTCGGGGCGGGGGTTCGGCACGGTCTCCCCCGCGTAGTTGGAGCCAACCGCCACGCGGCGACCCGTGCCGATAGTGCTGAGGGGGCGCGGGTCTCGATTGAGGTCGCGCGGCGTCTTGCTCGCGAACATCACGAGAGCACCGCCGCCCCGGAGCCGCTCAGCACGGCGGCGGCCTCCTTGTCGTACTGACGGCGGAGCCACGAGTCTGGCCGGTCGATGACGCGCTGAGCGTCGGCGCGCGTGCCCTCGCTGTCGGCGCACCGCCCCGGGGCGATCATCACGCGGTATTCCACCGTGCGGCCTTGCGCTCTTCGCTCCACGGTCCAGGTGTGGGGCGGGTGGGCTTCGTACTGCTCGGGGAGGTCGAAGAGGCTCACTCGTCGCTCACCGCCTCGAAGCCGACCAACGCGCCCTCGCGGTGCTCCTCGAACGGCGACCATCCGCCGCTAATCTCGTCGTCGCTGCTGCGGTATTCGAGCCGGTGAGCGTCGAACAGGGCGGATGCCAGGGTGAGGGCTTCGGTCGAGTCCTCCTGTTCGAGGGTTGCCAGCTCCTCGGGGGTCGGGTCGATGACCTCGAACGTGATCCAGTGGCGCACGTTCGCGCCCACGGTGACGAATGCCGCGGTCACCACCTCACCCCCAGCCGGTCAGCGAGGAAGCGGGCCGCGACGGGAGCGAACGCGCGCGCGGCCTGCTCGTAGATGCCGTCGGCGTTCAGCATGTCGTCTGCGTCAGTGGCGTCCGCGTGGAGGTTCGAGGCGCGCTCGGATGCGTCCCGGAACACCTCGACAGCGGCACGGATGGCGGCGTAGTCCTCGGTGGACTCGCGGCGCTCCTTCTCCTCGCGCTCGATGAACCGATACAGGCTCAGGCTGTCGGTAGCGGTGGCGAGGCGGCGCACTTCTTCCACCATGCGCCAGCGCGCGAAGTGGGCTTCGTTCCACCGGTCGGCGGTGCCCTCCTCGGCGGCCCGGGTGAGGAGGCGGAGGAGTTCCGCGCCGGTGATGGTCTCGGCCACCTTGTCGGCGCGCGGCTCGTCGATGCCCCGGCCAGACGACCCGCCGCCCGGGGAAACGTGGAGGAGGAGCACGCTCCCGGCGATGCTCTCGGCGGTTGTGCGTTCGGTGGTCACAGTCCGCTCACCTCCGCGCGCGGCGGGAGCCACGGGAGGCCGTCGGCGTATTCGCTGATGGGGTCGCCGTAGCTGTAGATCAGGCGCGCGATGTAGTGCGGGTCGTCCTGGTTGTCGTTGTGGTCCTCGACCATCTCGGGATCCCCGATGCCCCACCCGCGAATCAAGCTCGCGGCCAGGTCACCGCGGCCCGCGGCGGCGAGCACGTCGGCGAGGGCGACGGCCTCGGAGAGAGTGAGTGCCCCGTGGAATCTGTCGGCCATGTCCCACATGTGCTCATAGGAGTGCGCCCAGGCGTGGCACGCGCTCCCAGCGCTGGGGGTGGTGTGCGTGGTGATCATCGTGCGTTCTCCTTCTCGGTGAGGGCTTGCAGGGCGGCGGCGGTGGCGATGGTGCGCAACTCGATGCGCTGACGTTCGGGCAGGTTCTCGCGGTACGTGTGGCGAATGAGGCCGTCCGCGATCCGCTCGGCGCGCGCCTGGTTCTCGGCGTCGCGAGCGGCTGCAGCCTCGGCGCGGTACATTTCTCCGCATTCGTACCGGTCGAGGTGGCGGCGTCCGTGGTCCTCGCAGAATCCGGGCATCAGCTCTCCCCCAGCAGGTGCAGCAGCTCACGGGCGGCCTTGCGTGCGCGGTAGCGCGCGGCGGCGTCGCCGTCGTCCGCGGCATCGAGGAGGGCGCGGAGCTGTGCGGCTGCGCTGGCCACGCTGTCGCGCCACTGGGAGGCGGCGAACTTCGCGCGGACGATGCCGTCCGCCATGGCGACATCCTCAGCGCCGCGGTCCGTCTGCGGGAGTCTCATCCCGGCGTCGTAGACCCACCTCGCGCCGCTGTGCGGGTTCTTCTCGACGGTGGCGAAGTCGTCGAGGACGGAGGGGAAGCCGGGGCCGGTCACGCCGCACGCTCCAGGAGATACAGCGCGCGGTCGCGGTCGTCGGCGGTGGCGTAGAACTCGGTGGACAGGTCGCCTTCCACGTACGTCGTGAGCGCGTAGGGGTGTGTCGCCGTGATCTCGGGCCGTGCCGCGCGCCCGTACTTGTTGCGCGTGTCGTACGCCGCGAACAGCACGAACGGGGCCGACTGCATGGGGTTGGAGTCGGTCGGCTCGCTGATCTTCACCGCGCGCCCCGGCTCCACCTTGCGCATGCGCGCCGCCCACTCCCCCGACGATGCCGGGGTGTGAGTCCGCATGTAGAACGGTTCATCGCTACCGGGGCGGCGGTACGCGGTCGCGGCGGCGTGCTCGCGGTACTTCTCCCAGGCGGTCACAGCGCGACCCCCTCGGGGAGTGCGCCGAACGTGCGGAGGTTGGATGCCAGCGCGGCGCGGTAGGCCGCGGTCGCGCGGTCGAGGATTTCGGCGAGGGCTTCCGCGCCCGCGGGGCCGTCGAACGCGTCCCGGATCAGCGGCACGGGGTTGTGCCCGCTGTGGTCGTTGTCGAGCCGGTACAGGTTGGGCGCGTGGCCGATGGTGAGGCGCGCGGCCTCGCGGGCGTTGGATTCGCTCACGATGAGCGCGGCGACGCGTGCGCGCACCTCCTCGGCGGTCAGCGGTGGGAGGTGGAACGAGAACGCGAACGGGTCGCCCGCCTCGCGTTCGAGGGTGGCGCGCTGCGCGTCGGTGAGCGGCGCGGCGTAGTTGCGGGTGGTGGCGTGCGCGCCAAACGCGCTCGGGCCGTGCGTGCCGCTTGCGCGGTCGTAGGGGCCGGGGCGCATCCCCAGCGTGATTTCGACGCCGATGCGCTCGGCGCGTCCGATCTTCACCGGCTCGTCGTAGTCCCACGCGGTCGCGCCCTCGGTGGGGTTCGCGGCGTCCGGGCCGGGGCGGTAGGGGCGAAGCTCGGCGCGGTCCTCGAAGGGGCTTCCGGCCTTCTCCACCTTGCGCGTGTCGGTCACGCGCCACAGGACGCCGGGAACGCTGGGGAGGGTGAGGAAATCGCCGTAGGTCAGAGTTTGCATGCTAATGGGGTTCCTTTCAGGCCAGACGTTCGCCCGACAGAGCGAAGTCCTCGAAGTGTTCGAGCAGGCCGCTACGGTGCGCGGCGAGGATGCCGACCGCGCCCGCGTTGCGCGGGGCGTCGGGGAGCGCGGGGACAGGCTCCCCCGGCGCGTAAAACGTGGAGCGGGCGCGGCGCGGGACGCTGCGGAACAGGTGGCGCGGGATGACGCGAACGCGGCGGCGGCTGGGGTTGGGGGTGGCGGCGGCGATGTTCACCGCTTCCCGCCCTTCGGGGCACGGCGGGTGTACGCCATGCCGAGCGGCGAGAGGCGCGCGCGGTGCGGGAGCCGGTCGGCGTCGGCCACGACGAGGCCGAGCGCGTCGAGCTTCGAGAACATCGAATCGGTGAGGACGCTCCCCCGGTGGATGGGGACGCCGGGCCGGTTGTCGGCAGCGACGATGTCGAGCGCCCGGCGCTGGGGAACGGTGAGCTTGACCGCGGCGATGGTGGCGTTCTGATCCACGAGGCGGCGGGCGAACGTGTCGCGGGCGCTGGGGGCGTAGTGCGTGGTCACGGTGTGGTGTCCAATCTCGGCAGGGGCCGTATACGTGTATATAGTCTGATGGAAGTTGATACGCCGCACAAGTGGGAGCGGCGAAATTGCGTGCTAACGGCGTCCAGGGCGGGGTGCGGCGGCGACAGCCGGCCAAAGGATGTCCCCGAACGGCACGCGGTTGAGCGGGCGGCCCGTGACACTCACGTTCTGCGGGTGCGGGTCGTGAATGGCGCGGGCGATGAGGTCACCGCTCACGGGGTAGCCGTGATCGGCCATGAAAGGCGGGAGCGCGTGGACCTTGACCGAACCGACCGGGCGCGCGGGGGCGTGCGTGCTCACGCGGTCACCTCGCGGCGGAAAACGCGGACGTAGGCGGGATCTGCTTCCTTGATCGTGAACGTTCGCCCGTCCGTGAGGAAAACGGTGACCTCGAACTTGTCGCTGTGAACGGAAATGTCCGGGTACTCCGTGTGCGTGTAAATCCCGCTCTCGTTCCGCTGCGAGCCTAGGTCGGTCGGGCCGTAGTCAGCGGTCCCGCGCGCCTCAGCGAATCCGGCGAGCGTCCCCACGTGGGTATTCATGTCGAGCCGGGTCGCATCCTTCGGGCCGTGCAGCCGTTTCGCGTAGTGGTCGATCATCACGAGCTGCCCGACGTGCTCGGGCATGAGCGATGCCTCATCGAGCCAGAAACCGTCATGAAAAACGGTGCGGGTGTCGGTCATCGCGTCACCACCGATGCCAGGCGAACCGAACCGCGCGCGGCTTCGTGGGCGTTGAGCGCGTCGGAAATGGCGGCGTCTACCTCGAGGTAGTTCACTTCGTCCCGCGGGGATGGGCAAGCGACGCGCACCTTGTCGCCGTTGTGCGTGGTGACCATGAATCCGCCTCCCCGGGGGATCGAGTAGGCCTCGCCCTCCCAGGTGTGGAACCACGGGCCGGACCACACTTCGAGGCGCTGGCGCTTGTGCTCGGCGGTGTAGTCGTAATCGGTGGTCACGCCGTACCGGGTGGGGATGAACACGGCGCGAGGCTTGCCCATGTCCGCGACGTGGCCGTGTTCGTTCGCGGCGTCCTGTACGGCGTCGGCCCATGCGTCGAGCTCGTCGAGGGTGAGCGGGCCGTCTGTGCTCATTTCGACGGTGAGAGTGACGGCGTAGCGGTGGGCGGTGCTCGGGGCGAGAGTGGGGGCGTTCACGCGGTCACCGCCGCGGTGTCGTGGGCGGCGAAGATGGCCAGCACGTCCGCGTGCACGCGCTCCTCCATCGCCAACAGGCCTTCGCTGCGCTCTTCCCGCGGGGTGTCGTACCACGCGCGGGTTTCGGCGCCCTTGTGCCCCTGCGCCTCCCGGTAGGCCTTGTGCGTGCCGAGGTCAACGCGGATCGTCGCGATGAACTCGCCGCTTACGTGGGTAAGCCGGGGCGTGTCGAGCGGCGCGAGACGTTCGTTCACGTGCAGCAGTTCGGCGCGGCCCTTCACCGCTCCGTCGGTGACGTAAAAGCGGTCGCCGGTGACAGCGTGACGGGCAGTAAGCGCCGGGATCCGCACGTAGCGCGTGCCGTCGATCGTGGTGATCTTGCCGCGGAACTCGCACACGATGCGCGACGGGTCGGGGGCGGTCACAGGGTCACCGCCGTCAGCTCGTCCGCGAACGCGTCGAACTCGCGCCCGTCGAGTGCTCGGAGCCGGTACATGGGGCCGACTTCCTCGTCGAGGTTGTCGGCGGGGTTGTTCGAGTCGAGGGGACGAATGACCGTCACCGTCTGCCCGTCGAACTCGGCGGCGTATTCGTCGGTTCCGTGCAGCGTGAACGTCACCGCGTCGCCGGGGGCCGGGGCGGGGCGCACGTTCTGGGCGTCGTGTTCGTAAAGTCGCTTGACTTCAGCGTGGGCGTTCTCCGCACTGTCTGCAAAGATGACGTGCCCATCGGCCCACCACTCACGTTGAGTGGCGACGGCCTGGGGGTCATTATTCTCGTCCCGTGTGGGCGTGTGCGTCGTGGTCATGGGTGACCTTTCTGTGAGGGTGACGCGGGCGTGTGTGGGGGGTGTCGCGGGGTGGTGCTGGGGTGGGGAGATAGTTAGGCGGGGGCCGTCGACGTGGTGCGGTGCGTTCGCGCGTATTTGGCGCGAGGGCTGCGGAAACGGTGTCTCGCGGGGTGATTCGTCCCGGGATTGCGTATCCCTGGTGCGTCTCACTGGTGCAAGGTTTTGAGCCGTATTCGCGTCCGGAACGGGGTTTTCGAGGCGTGCTCGCAAAATACGTATTCGGACAGGCGGAATTCCGCGGGACAAGAGAGAATCTGAGAATCACTAAGACTATGAATGTATATATGTACTATTCGTCTAGTGCATGTATCCACGGTCTACCGGTGAGCCTGTCGGGGACCGGTTCACGGCAGGGCCGAACTAGTTAGGTTCGGGGCGTCGTCGGCCTAGGCGAACCGGGGCCGACCGGATGCCGTGACCGGCTGCGAGTGCTTGAGGCCACGCGCACGGCGACGGGTGAGGGTGGCCTGTCGGGCCGTGCGGGTGCGCGTGTTGTCGCGGGAGTTGTTCGGGGTGCTCACGGGGTATCTCCTGTCTGGGGTTGCGTGCTATCGGTGGCGGATACCGTGGCCTAGTCCGGGCGTGAGCCGGTGCCGCCTGTGCGAGCTAGGCCGGTGGGGATCAGCGGACGTTGAGCATGGGCTGAATCATGGTCACCATGCGCTCGCCGAGCGTGGCGCGGATCGGCGGGCATTTGCGCGTGCCCGTGCTCGCGGGAAGTTGGAAGCGCCATCCGGCATTTTTGCCGACGACACGGGCGAGGGCTTTACCGGCCTTGACGAGTTGATCGAGTCGGTCGGTTCCGATGGCGAACGGGGAGATTTCCACGTCCTCGGCGGATGCGTCGGTGATCAGTCGCTCGACGGGCGGATAGTTGCCGCCGACGGGGACGAGTACGCGCGAGGATTCGATTGAGTCGGTCCACCCGATGGTGACGGTTTCGGCGGTGACGGTGAGCGTCTGCCCGCTCGTGGGCTTGTGCTTGCCGATCCATTCGGCGACGTCGCGCGGGATGAGGACGGCGAAGTCCGGTTCGCTCGGCCCTTCCTCGCCGTGGCGCTCGACACTCTCGTCGTAGGTGGTGTGCTCGTATCGCGCGATGGCGTAGCGATCGGTTGCGATGAGGTAGCGGTGAGTGACTTTCACCGCTCCGATGATGGGCGTTACGTCGTCTTTCGACGTGAACGGCAGGACGGCGCGGAATGCGGCGGTGAGGTCCGCGGTGAGGGGGATGACGATTGCGGGCGCTGCGGTGACGGTGGGGGCCGCGGTGGTCATGGTCATGGTCGGTTTCCTTCGTTCGGTTGCGTGCTATTCGGGCTTGTGAGTCGAGACGATGAGGCCGGTAGCGCGTTCGATGACGCGTGTGCGCCAGGCTGCGGATACGCGTTGCCAGCGTTTCGCTTCAAGGTAGGTATCGACTTGTGCGAGTAGTTCCCACTCGACGCCGAACCAAATTTCGACGTCGTAAGGGCCGGTGTGCTCAGGCACCATAGAGCCATGCGAGCGGGACGATGCACAGTAGGACGGTGACACTCAGACAGGCGAGCCAATCCCCGACGGTGCGGGGGATGATGGGGGCGCGGTTGGTCATGTCAGTACGCGCATTCGGGCGCGTACGCCGCGACGAGCGCACGGGATTCGGTGGTGCCACGGGGCACACCGTACACGAATAAGGCCAAATCCATACACGCGGCCCTCACGGCGGCGACGGCGTACCCGTTCGGCATGCTCGTCATTTCCGTCAGGGTGAGCACTTCGCGGGCGTCGCGGATGCGCTTACGCAACTCTGCTTCACGCTCAGCACGCAACTCAGCGGCGATGCGAGTAGGGCGACGTCTGGCGTGTGCACGTACCAGCACCGGGCATTCGGGAGACAGCTCAACCGAATGGGTCACATTGAGGCGAATCGGGCGATCGGGTACGATGACAGTCATCATCTAGTCCATTCACTAGGTGGTCACGCCCCCGGCCGGTTGCACCCGGTGCGGGGGTCTCTCTGTACCTAAAGTGTACCACAGAACGCGGCATCTGATACACCGAAATAGCCAGATCAGACCAGGAAACCACTCAGATTCTGACCCACCAGAACAGGGCAAGGTACCGCCGGGCTGCACCCGCACAGATGCCGACCCCTCCCCCGATTTCGGGGCGCTCAGCGCTGCGTTGGGGCCGCCCTGCCCTCGTCGCTCGTCACCTCGAGGATCATCTCCGCCAGGCACTCCGCGTGCCACTTCCAGCAGCCCACCCGATGCGTGCGGACCTGGCCAGCGTTCGCTCCCTGCACCTCTCGCGCGAGGGCTCGCAGCTCATCCACGGCATCCATGCCACGAAGTGTATCCCGCATCGTTCACCATCCGGAAACCTCTCAGCCGCCCAGCGGCCCTACCTTCCATCCGTGGCTACTGCAGAAATTCCAGCGCCTCCCGCCAAAGGATCGGGCTGTATGGGCGTCGGCTGCGGAGGATGCCTCGTCGTCCTCGGCGGTGGCCTCTTGCTCATCATCGCGGCAGTCGTCATCGGCGCCTTCGCCGGCTTCACCCCGTCGGCGAACAAGTACACCGCGGCTCAGCAGTGCGAGCAGACAGTCTCCTCCTACCTCAAGGCCCCGTCCACCGCTCAATTCCACAGCGACATCTCGGCTGCGACCGAGTCCGCGATCGACGCCGGGCCCTGGCTGATCATCGGGACCGTCGACAGCGAGAACGGCTTTGGAGCGATGCTGCGCTCCAACTACTCCTGCCACGTCACCTTCACACCTTCGAGCAACTCGTACGCGGTGGAGCTCCAGGGCGTAGGCTGACAGGTCGCGAGCTCGTCTATGAACACGTGTAAGACTCCAACCCCGCCTAGACTCCGCCCCACGGCCCCCGGCGCGCTGCCTCCTCTCTCAGTGCGCCGGGGGTTGACCAATTCACTGATGCAGCAGCGCCTCGCTCCCTCCCGCCACCTCGAGCGCCGTCAGGCCCCTCCCCCGCGTCTCAAAAACCGCCGGAACTGGTGCAGAAATCGGTCGAAACGCTCTCGATTAGCGTGCAAAAGACCGCTAGGGTTAGACGTGTAAGGCCGGTAGCACACAAAATCGCCGGAAGGTCCCTCAGAACCCACGAGGTCAGAAGAGGCCCGGAACGCCCTGGCGGGCGTGGACATCGACAGAACAACGAGGGCGAGCGCGTCGGATGGCCAGGCGCGACGCCTCCACTTAGCCCTCGTGGCCCGCCAGGCGCCGGCCTACCCCCGAACCACTCCCCCGCAGCGCTTCACGCTGCCCGCCGAGAGGAGAACCATGAGTTTGCCCGTCATCCCGCAGCTCGACCCGCGTGACACCACGCCCACCGGATACACCGGCACCACCCCGCCGATCGTTGGCAACGGCGAACGCGGCTGGCACGAGATCGCCAGCCTCGCAGCCCTCGGCGCGGCATCCGTCGAGACGTCGACGGCCATCGTCCAGAACCGCGAGCCCGCGGACACCAAGGCCGCCGTCATCGAGACGTCGACGCCGGACGACCCCGCGAGCCCGGTCCTGCAGAAGCTCGCCTCCCGCGTTCCCAGCAACGCGTCGGCCGAGGGTGGCTTCCTCGAGGTCGCGAAGCCGCGCGCTCCGCGCAAGCGCCCGACGAAGACCGTCGGCGAACCGGCTGCGCCGGTACAGGAGGCCCCGACCCACCGCCGCGCGAAGACCGGCGCCGGCGCGCGCTTCAACGGCGACGCCCCGTGGCTCTACCACGCGGTCAACATCGGGGTCGCCGTCGTCGCCCTGGCGATGATCGCGATCTCCTGGCAGGGCCTCTCCGCCGTCGGCGCATGGCTGCTGCTGCCGGCGCTGCTCAGCTTCCTCGTCCCGATGTCGATCGACGTCGCCCTCATCGTCCTCACCCTCGCCCGGTTCCCCCGCAAGGCCCGCGGCGAGTCGACCTGGATTCTCACCGTGTCCGCCGTGGGACTCGCGTGCATCTCGGCCGCGGCGAACTTCTTCCACGTCTGGGAGGACACCCCCGGCGCCGCCCCCGCGCTGCAGAGATACACCGGCGCATCCCTGGCGGCCCTCATGCCGTTCCTCGCGCTGCTGATGACCGAGGTGCTCGGCATGCTCTCGACCAAGCCCACCCGCCTCGAGCGCGCCCAGGCGCGCCTCGCCGCCCAGAAAGCCGAGGCCGCCCTCAAGAAGCCCGCCGCGCGCAAGAAGCGGCCGGCCCGATGAGCCGCGCGAGCAACTTCCAGCAGAACCAGTCCCGCGGCGTCGGCCGCAGCCTCACCATGGGGCTCCCCCGCGAGAGAAGGCCCTCGCGGGCCTCGGCTGCCGAGATCGAATGGGTGCTCGCGAAGCACGCCGAACGCCCCGACCTCAGCGCGTACGAGCTCGCGCGCCTCGTCTTCCGCCAGTTCGGCGTCGACCGATCCGCATCCAGCATCCGCAAGTGGCTACTCAAGAACGCCCCCGCACCGAAGGAGAACACCCTGTGACCAGATTCAGCATCGACGGCAACACCGAGACCGTCGACGGCAGCCAGCCGACCGCCGTCCTCACCTACCTCCGCGACACCACCCTCGCCCGCCTCAAGGAGAAGCAGGCCGAGAAGGAACGCTACGAGAACGCCGCCATCGTCGCCGCGTCCGACGTCGACATGCTGCTGGAGACGCTCGGCCGGTACTCCGCGGCCCTCACCGCCCTCGAATCGGCCGCCGCACCCGCCCCCGAGCCCGCGCCCGAGGAGACCGCCCCCGACGTCGAGGCGCAGGCAGCATGACCGCGCTCGAACACGGCACGCTGGTCAAGCTGACCGGCGCTGGCTGGAAGGCCTTCGGCGTTGTCGGCCTCGAGATCGGCTCCCGCCACGAGATCACCGGCTTCTGGTACGACGGCACCCCCGTCATCCAGGACACCACCGGCGAAGAGTGGGCCCTCCAGCTCCACTCCCCCGAAGACGACGCACCGTTCTGGGGCGCCACCACCGTTCCCGCGCCGACCACCGACTGAGAGGACCCCAGCGTGACCACCCCGAAGAGAAGGACCATCCGCGGCATCGCCGCGGTCACCATCGTCGCCACCGCCGCTCTCGGCCTGACCGCGTGCGGCGACCGCCCCGCCCGCGACTGCCGCCCCGAGAAGATCTCGACCGCCGCGGCCGCGAAGATCGTCCCCGCCCCCGTCGTCGTCCGCCCGCCCGCGCCCCGCCCGCCGGTCGTCGTGCGCCCGCCTGCCCCGAAGCCGCCGGCGCCGAAGCCGGTCGCCCCCGCGGCACCGAAGCCCGTCCAGCCGGCCCCGAACAACGGCAGCAGCAACAGCGGCTTCCACCCCAGCTCGCCCTGGTTCTGGTTCCTGCTGTTCAACGGCTCGAGCAACGACGGCCGGGGGTGCTGAGCATGGTCTCCAAGAAGCACCTCGCGGCCGAGGTCGAGAACCTCCGTAGCTCCCTCTTCGAGCTCGTCAACGCCGTTCACAAGCACATCGACGCGGCCGAAGCGCTCGGCTACGAAGCGAAGATCCCGCTGCCCGTCGCCGCGCCCACTTCCGTTCCCTTCGCGCGGGCTCGCCTCCGCCTCCTCCGCCTCGCGGACCTCAACGCGCTCCACGCTGAGCTCACGGTTTTGCGTGCAAACGCCGCGAACGCGGAGGCCGCAGCCAGCGAGCTCTCCGCCTCGGACGCCACGGTCGCCACCCCGACCCCGGAGTACGTGCGCCGGGACACCCTCGCGAAGGTCATCGAGGCCCTCGAACTCGACCAGTACCGCGATCGCGGTGCGTGGTTCATGCAGGCGCTCGGACTCCCCCCGCGGCGCGACGGCATCGACCGCTTCTGGGACGACCTCAACATCGCACTCCGCGTGCGCGCCGAGGACGCCGAGGCAGAAGCCGACGAGGCCGCCGAACAGCGCATCGCCGCGATCACGCACCCCACGCCCTCCCCGGAGGACGAGTGGGCGGGCGCCGGCGAGACGATCATCGACTCGAGCGGACGCGACCTGTGACCGTCTCGCCCGGATCGGTCGTCCTCGTCGACATGGACGGCGTGCTCGCCGACTGGTTCGGCGGCATGGCCGACGCCTACCAGGAAGCCGGCGGTGACATCGCCGACTTCGATCTGAACCGCTGGGACCTCGGCACCACCGGAGCCGTCCGGCAACTGCAGCGTTCGGTGCAAGCCACCCCCGGCTTCTACGCCGGACTCGCGCCCATCGACGGCGCGATCGAAGGGCTGTACCTCCTGCGCGACCTCGGCGCCACGGTGAAGCTCTGTTCCACCCCGGATGCCACCAACCCGACGTGCGCGTCGGACAAGGTCGACTGGGTCGCCAACCACGTCGGAACCGCGTGGGTGAAGGACCTCATCCTCACCCACGACAAGACCCTCGTGCGCGGCGCCGTGCTCATCGACGACAAGCCGGAAGTCACCGGCGCCGTCGTCCCCGAGTGGGAGCACATCATCTTCGACCAGCCCTACAACCGCCACGTCACCGGCAAGCGCATCCTCACCGGCTGGGGAGCGCTCGACACCCTCAAGGAGAACCTCGCATGACCCGCATACTCAGCGAGATCCAGGTCGGTGATCGCATTCGCATCGAGCCCGGAGGCCGTGAGCGTGTCTGGTGGGACGTCACTGCTCGCGATGACGATCACATCGTCGCCGTTCGTCCGGCGCCCTTTGAGCCGAAGGCCAAGGGCACCGTCGAGTACACCATCCTGGCGTCCATCGACTACCGCTACAACTCCGCTGGGCCGGGACTCATCCGCACCACGGTCAACACGATCGGCGGAGGCTGGGATCTGGATGGCCGCGTGAAGGAGGGGTCCGAGGAGATCGTCGCAGCCCTGGCAAGCGGCGACTGGGAGCTCTCGCACCGACGCCTCCTCGGCGTCGGCAACGTGGAGCGCGAGGTCAACGCATGACCGTCATCGGACTCGGCGGCAAGCTGCGCGCCGGCAAAGACGCGGTGGCCGACCGCCTCGTCGAGAGGCACGGCTACGTCAAGATCGGCATGAGCGACGCGCTCCACGAAGCGATGCTCGCGCTCGACCCGATCATCAACGCCGCCTCGGCCGACTACCCCGACCGCATCCTCCTCGTGCGCTACTCCGACGCGATCGAGGATCTCGGCTACACCGAGGCCAAGAAGATCCCCGAGGTCCGCCGCCTGCTCCAGCAGCTCGGCACCGAGGTCGGCCGGAAGATGATCGGCGAGGACACCTGGACGAACATCGTCCGCCGACGCATCGACGAGCTCGAGGAGAAGGGCATCCCGGTCGTGCTGACCGGGCTCCGCTTCCCGAACGAGATCGCCGTGATCGACGAGCGTTACGGTCTCGGCGCCATCACGATCTGGGTCGAGCGGCCCGGCATCGAGGCCCCGACGACCGGCACCGCCGCGCACGCCAGCGAGAACAGTGTGACGGTCGAGGACTTCGACTTCGTCCTCGAGAACGACAGCACCCTGGACCAGCTCTACGCCAAGGTCGACACGATCGCGGCCGAGGTGAACACGCTGTGAGCGCCCTCCGCCCCGACGACGACCCCCGCCTCCCCAGCCTCATCATCGCCTCCCGCTTCGCCCTGGCGATCGTGCTCACGCTCGGCGCACTGTGGACCTTCGCGGCGATCTCCAAGGTGGCTCTCCCGTGAGCGTCACCCCGATCGCCGTCGGCGACACCGTCGCCCTCACCGGCTCCGGCTGGGCCAGCATGATCCGCCCCGACCAGACCGGCACGATGCTCGGCCTGGAGGTCGAAGTCGTCGCGCTCATCTCTGGCTTCGGCGGCGCCCCCTCCGTCAAGTTCGAGGTCGACGGCGAGCCGTTCATCGCCCCCACCCGCCCCGGCTCGCGCTACCAGGCCGAGCTCCTTCCCACCGACGACTGAGAGAGGAACCTCATGTCCAACACCGTCCGCAAGGCCCGCAAGAAGAACCAGCGCGCGCTCCGACAGGCAACCGAGCTGACCGGCAACCCCAAGTACGCCCAGCTCGCCCGCGAACTTACCCCGAAGAAGAAGCCGAAGGAGCCCACCCCGGTCATCCTCCGCGCGTTCGTGCAGCAGCCCGTCGTCCGCACGAAGGGCGACCTGTTCCCGCAGGACACCGTCAGCCGGGGCCCCTTCGCGCGGGTCTACGGCTTCCCCAGCGCGCGTTCGGCGAACCGGATCGCCCGCTTCATCGCCAACCGCGGCACGAAGCGCGGCAACCTCCCGCGGGAGGCCCAGCGGTGAGCCGCCGCATCAGTATGGACCGATCGGTCGCCCTCTCCGAGGGGGTCACCGCCGGATCCATCGCCACGGCGGTCGCGGACGCCGTCACCGCCCTGGAGAACAAGGTGGTCGACCACGACCGCCTCGCCATCTGGGACACCCTCGAAGTCGAGACCACCACGGACCGGATCGAGCACACCAGCTTCGCGTCCGACCGGGAGTTCATCGACCATCGCACCATCACCGTCTCCGTCCTCACCATCAGCAGAAACGAGGCCTCCGCATGACCCTCACCCTGGGCACCATCGACACCATCCGCGCCCTGCAGAAGCAGATCGGCGCCGCCAACGCCGCCAAGGGCTTCCACCAGGATGGCGACGACATCCGCTCCCTGCCTGCCGCCATCAGCGGTGTCCACGACGGCCCGCGCAGCTTCCTGCAGGGACTCGTGAACCGACTCACGCGCATGATCCCTGCGCTGGAGCGGCACTACTGGATGGCGCGAGCCTCCCTGATCGGCACGGAGCTCGCGGAGCTGCTCGAGGACCTGCGCGCCGGGCGCGGCATCAACGAGTCCTGGTACTCCGCGACCTGGGAGGGGAAGGCGTACGCCTGGGTCGAGGGCGAGCGCCCCGCCTTTCTCCCCGACCACGTCGTCGGCAAGCCCGAAGGGGCGCCGTCCGAGATCGTCGACATCATCGTGCGAGCGCTCGATCTCGCCGACGAAGGAGGGGTCGATATCGCGGAGCACCTCTCGCTCAAGCTCGCCTACAACGCGACCCGCGCGCGTCTGCACGGCAAGAAGCTCTGACCGTGACCGACGACATCGACGTCCTCGAGGCCGCGCTCGCGCAGCGCTCCGTGGAGGTGAGCATCACGGTCGACGGCGAGACCTACCGCGAGTTCGTCCCCATCGAGGCCGGCTTCCCGGCCATGAATGCGAACGAGGATCACGCGGTGATGCTGCTGGCAACCCAGGTGGGCGGCATCGCCCTGACCCTGGTCGCCCAGCACTTCTCTCCCGGGCTGCTGGAATCGCTGGCTCCGGTCGGTGCGGCGGAGGATCCCGAGTGAGCCCGGTGACCAGCGACCACAGCCTCGTCGAGGCGCTGGGCGCACCGCCGCGGCCGCACACGCCCGGCGAAGTCGCCGCGGTCCAGAACCTTCTGGACGAGGGCACCGGGAAGCGTTGGTCGCCGAACCAGCGTGGTGAGATGGAATCCATGCTGTTCGACGACACCACGCTCGCCGTCGCGCCCGCTGCCGCGGCGTGGCATCCGAAGCACGAGGGGTAGCCCATGAGGATCGAGCCCCTCGCATTCGACCTGGAATCCACCAGTGCCGACCCCCTGACCGCGCGCATCGTGACCGCCTACCTGGGCGTCCTGCATGCAAACGGGGATCTCGCGTACGGCATGGACTGGGTTGTTGACCCGGGGATCCCCATCCCTGCGGAGGCGGCGTCGATCCACGGCTTCACCACCGAGCGCGCCCGCTCGGAGGCCACGGGCACCCCGGCCGAAATGATCGCCCAGCTCCACGCGATCATCGAGGCGGAGTGCCTGGCCTCCGGGCGGCCGCTCGCCGGCTACAACCTGCAGTACGACCTGACCCTCCTCGAGGCGGAGCGCCGACGCGTGACGCCCTGGGTTCGCCCGCTCGCATTTTGCACGCAAACGACCCCATCGGGGATCACGGTGCTGGACGGCTACGTAATCGACAAGGCGATCGACCGGTACCGGAAAGGTTCTCGCAAGCTGCAGTTCACCGCCGCCCACTATCGCGTGCAGCTCTCGGAGGAGGACGCGCACGGCGCACAGGCCGACGCCGTGGCCGCAGCCCGCATCGTGCAGGCCCAGTTCCGACGCAAGCGACTGCGCGGCATAACTCCCCGCCAGGTCCACCTCGCGTCGATCGACTGGAAGGTCGAGCAGGCCCATTCCCTGCAGGAGTGGCTCCGCACCAAAGGCGGCGAGCCCGCAGCGATCGTCAACCCCCACTGGCCACGACAACAGAGAAGCGAGGACGCAGCATGACCCTCCCCGCAACACGGGAACGCACCGCCGCGAGAGCGCAGATGCTCCTGCACAAGTGGGGCATCGACCCCGCCGAGGTATCGGTCGACAACCTCAACCACGAGGGCTACTGGCGATTGGCACGCAACACCGTCCACGCCTCCCTCCTCCCGCCACGCCTCGCCGACCGCCGCTACGAGCGG
This sequence comes from Microbacterium sp. T32, assembly GCF_001619615.1. Taxonomy (GTDB): domain Bacteria; phylum Actinomycetota; class Actinomycetes; order Actinomycetales; family Microbacteriaceae; genus Microbacterium. Next base: position 222,208 of record NZ_LQQP01000012.1, on the reverse strand, counting down.
ATCTGGACGCGCTGGCCCGAAGACTTTCCCGCCGATGAGTTCCTCGAACTCATCCCCCTGAGCCACCGATAACCATCCACAACAAGGAGAGACGCCATGAGCGACAACACCACCACCCCGAAGCCCGCCGACGAGCAGAAGCCCGCCGCGGCGCCCGAGACCGAGACGATCATCGACACGCAGCCGGCGGCCGACGCGCTGGCCACCCTGGACGCCGAGCTCGAAGAGTCCATCCGCCCCACGGTGGCGAAAGCCGTCGAGATCCTCCTCGACGCCGTCGAGCACGAGCGCAGCGTCCACCGCAAGGACATCGCGGAGATCTCGATCCACTCCGACGGTGTCGTGCGCATGCTGACGCGCGGCCGCGTGCGACGCTCGCTCCGCGTCGCCGCGTTCACCCCTGATGCGACCGGCGAGGACAGCGAGTGACCGCCATCTCCTCCGACGGAGGCCAGGTCACTCTGCTTCTCGCCGGCGCGCAGCCCGGCGGCGACCCCGAGCAGGTCCACGTCACCGCGCGCACGCAGCGCGGATCGCAGGACGTCCTCATCCAGGCCTGGTTCAACCGGGACGAGATCGAGAACGCCCTCGAGGCGTCGAGGCGCAACGACCGCGCGATCATGCTGGAGCCGGCCGCGTGAGCGCCGCGATCGACGCCCCGCCCCGCTTCCGCCTGGTAGCGCAGAAGCGGGGCGCGAAGTGGGGCCGCTCGCCCCTCACGGGCAAGCGGGAACTCATCCGAGACCCCGAGCGATTCGCCGCCCTCCCCGACATCCCGCCCGGGTTCGCGGAACGCGAAGGCACCTACCCCGAAGTCGCACATCTCGCCTCGCAGGCCAACAAGGGCCAGCTCGAGAACTGGGACGGGAAGGGCGAGCGCCTCGACTACCTGTTCTCCCCCGAGATGGCTGCCGAGAAGGGCGACGTGGCCGCATGAGCGCAGCGTTCGCCACGGGCGAGCGCGTCATGGTCGAGTCGGTCGTTCCCGTCGTGGTCCAGGAGGATCACGGCGGGGCGGCCGCCTCCGTCCTCACACGCGCAGGCTGCCTTGTGCCGGTGGAGCGAGATCGACTACGTCGGTCGGAGTAACAACGCCGTCCCCCAGAAGATCGCCGATCGAAATCACGACGTCGAGCCCAAGCTCCTTCCGAAGAGCCTGCTCGAGGATGCCTCGATCGAACTCCAGGCAGAAGCCCTTCCCCGAGATGAATACACTGCCGTCCCTTGAAGTGGCGTCGAGCTGGATTTCCCTGGCTCCGTCGACGTCACGTACACGCGTGGTCATTACCGCGCGACCCTTCCTGTTCATTTTCGGGTGAACGGGAGGCGGCAGGCGGTTTCGGGACGCCCACTTCCCCCCGGCTTGCGACTTTAGACTATGCTTCCGACATAGCGAAACGTCTCCCGGACCGGCGGGAGCGGGCGCTTTGTATGGAAAGGACACGATGGACATCCAGGTCCAGCCGTCGACATTCACGCCGTCGGCCTATCAGACAGATCAACAGTTCTTTGCCACCAAGTATCAGCAGGGAACGCGCTCGGTCTACGGCCTCGCCTCCACGCCTGGCGAGCTTGTGGGCCTCGTGCCGCGCCCCGATCCGGCTGTTCCCACCGAGGGAAACCGTCGCATCAACGCGTCGCACGCCGAAGCGTTTGCGCGCTACTTCATCGAGAACGAGAGCTGGGTCATCCCCGGCATCATCTTGCGCGCGGTCAACATGTTCCACTTCGAGCCGATGCAGGAGATCCCCTCCGCAGCCTTCGGCGTGATGTCGTACCCGAAGCGACGCCAGGGCGACATCCACATCCTCGACGGGCAGCACCGCATCCTCGGGTTCTTCATGGCGCTGGACAAGCTCGATGCCGACATCGAGAAGGCCCGCTCCTACAAGGCGACCGTGCGGCGCACGATGCCCGACGACAAGCGGGCCGAGTTGGACGCGCAGAAGGAGATCGACCGGCTCGAGCGTGCTCGCGATCGCTTCTACAACCAGCGGGTGGCCGTTGAGATCCAGGTCACCGACGACATCGACGAAGCCAAGCAGATGTTCTTCGACATCGCCGAGAACGCCCTGGGCATCACCGCGTCGACTCGCGCGCGCTTCGACAGCCGCAAGATCGTCAACCGTGCGCTCCCGATGGTGCTCGAGCACCCGCTCCTGCTCAACCGGGTGGATCTGGACAAGGACCGCGTCCAGAAGAACAGCCCGTTCTGGATCCCCGCCTCGAAGGTCGTCGAGATCATCCGCACGATGCGGAAGGGCTTCGAGGGGCGCGTATCCCGCAAGGACAACGAGGCATGGAAGGGCGAGGAGGCCGCGATCGCCCGCGAAACCAACGAGTTCTTCGACCTCCTGGTGAAGACGATGCCGCCGGTGAACGCGCTGCTCCACAGCCAGATCACCGCCGGCCAGATGCGAGACACGATGCTCCTGGGCGGGCAGACGTTCATCCGCATCCTCGCGGGGGTCTACTACGAACTCCGCAAGGATCGGAAGTGGTCGACGAAGCAGGTCGAGGAGTTCTTCGCAGCTCTCGGCCCCCACGCCTCCGGGCGAGCGCACGCCAACTCCATCTGGAAGCGGCACGCACCCGACCACCTGTTCAACCTCAACGGCGTCGGCCCCTCCGGCCGCCGGGCCGACTCGGTCGAGCTGATGAACCTCATCACCGACTGGGCGATCACCCGCGCCCCGTTCGTCTACTCCGCCCCCGAGCCCGCGCCCGTGGCCGAGGAAGACCCTGACGAAGGGATCGACTTCGCGCCCTCGCACTCCACCAAGCAGCTCGAGCTGGAGCTGGAGCGAGAGAACGCCGAGGTCGCGCAGGAGTCGAAGGACCGACTCAACGCGAAGTAGTTAGCACCGCGAACGAACCCCCTCCTGATCCGGCACTCGCCCGGGAGGGGGTTTGTCGTTTCAGTGGAAGCAGTTTTGCCACAGTGACGCGGTTACGGTGAAACCGTGGGGGAACAACCATTCAGTCACGGCACGCGCACTGGCTACCAGAAGCGACGTTGCCGATGTGCATCGTGCAAACAGTGGGAGAGCGACCGTGGCCGCGCTCGTCGGGAGCGCGCAACCGAAGCGCAGCGCGCGCGGCGAGTCCAATTGCGGACAGTGTGGATAGCCGCCAACTCAGACCGATTGGATGTCTACCGGGAGCGTAAGCGGGTTGCCGCACGGCGCTCGCCCCTGCGCGTGAATCGACCGCGGCGCCCTCCCGAGCACGGTAGCGAGGCTCGCTACACATTGGGATGCAAGTGCCGGCCATGCAAGGACGCCCACGCGGCGCATACCCGCGTGTACTGGGCAGGCTACTCGGCGACCGCGCGCGCGAAAGCGATGGTCTCGGCTCGGAACGCCAAGCGCCGCGCGCGACGCCGCGGAGCCGACCACGGCTGCGTGAACACCGCGGCGGTGGATGAGCTACTTCGCCGGGCGCACGGGAGGTGTACATACTGTGGCGACTTCGCGCAGCACATCGACCACGTTCACCCGTTGAACTCGGGCGGGCTGCATTGCGTGAGCAATCTGACGCCCGCTTGCGCCGCTTGCAACCTGAGCAAGGGCACGAAGATTTTGGACGATCCACCAGCGCCCCTCATTGACTGCGGGAGCTACGCTTCGGCGGCATAGCGGTGCCCTAGACTCCCCCGCCGTGAACGAGATCCCCATGGCCCGCGGCAAGTCCGTGGACGACCAGCTCATCGAGCTGGCGGCGATGGAGATCAGCGCCGAAGAGATCTCCCGCCGACTCGGCGGCGCCGTCACCCCCGCCCGCGTCCGTCAGCGCGTCAACGATCTCCTCACCGCCGGCGACTGGCTCACGGACGTCCAGAAGGAGCGGGCCCTCATCCGCATCCTCCACATGAACCTCATGGCGATGCGCGGCGAGGAGCTCAACGCCGACAACGCCAAGCTCCAGCTCCAATACGCCAACGTCCTCCTCGACCGCCTCGACAAGCGCCAGGCGGTCACCAGCCAGCAACTCGAGACCTACAACGCGAACGTGGGTCGCACACTCGGCGAGGTCGTGATCCATGCCCTCGCATACATGAAGGGCGCCCTTTCCGCCGAGATCGACGCGCAACGATGGGACCTCCTCGTCGAGGACGCCATGCTCAGCGCGCGCCAGGCGATCGCCGCGAAGCAGGTCGACTCGTGACCATGCTCCTCGACGGCGCCGTCTTCGATGCCGCGATGGACGAGATCCGGGAACGCTCGCGCAAGGCCATCTACCAGCGCGACTACCTCGCGTGGGCCAGCGACGTCCTCGGCCGGCGCTACTACGAGAAGATGGCCGAGATCATGGTCGAGTGCGCCACTCCGACCACCGGACGCATTCGTAACGCGATCAAGAGCGCGAACGGTTGCGGCAAATCGCTCACCGTCGCCGACCTCATCGTGTGGTGGGTGTGCGCGTGGCCACCGGAGGAATCTCTCGCCCTGGCATCCGCGAACGGACGCCTGCAGATCCAGACGGTCATCTTCAAGTACCTCAAAGACTCCTGGGGCTACATGGCCTCCCGAGCCAAGGCCAAACAGGGTGCGCGCCCCCTCGGGTGGATCTCCGAAACGCTGGAGTGGAACTACCAGAAGCCCGATGGGTCCGGTAAGGAAGCGGTCGTCATCGGCAAGCGCCCAGCCGACCAGGACATCGTCTCCTCCTTCCAGGGCACGCGAAAGCGGCGCACGCTCGTCGGCCTCGACGAGATGGGTGGTCTACCGGATGACCTGCTGACCGCGGCCGAGGCCGTCGTCACCGGTCAGGAGTCGCGCATCGTCGGCATCGGGAACCCCGACCGCCGCGGAACGATGTTCTTCAACCTGTTCAACACCGACCTCGGCGCCGACTGGAACCTGCACACGATCTCGGCGTACGACCTGCCGACGATGACCGGCGAAATCGTCTACCCGGACGACCCAGCGATGCAACAGCGCATGCTCCAGGGGCTCACCTCTCGCCACTGGATCGCCCACAAGGAGCGATCGTGGATGACCGGCGGCGACATCGTGCCGGACGACCTGCACCCCGACGACGACCAGTACAACCGCCGCATAGGCGGCACCCCCAATGGTCGATTCCGAGCGAAAGTCCTCGGCGAATTCCCCGGCGACGCCGACAACACCTTCTTCGCCGAGGAAGAGATCCAGCGCGCCCACGAGACCCAGATCGAACTCGACGACTCCATCCGACCAGTCCTCGGCTGCGACATCGCCACCACCGGTGAGGACGAGTCGGTCGTCTACGTCAACCACGGCGGGCACGTCCGACTCTTCGCCAAGACGATCTCCTACATGGACGGCGAAGAGCAGCGTGAGACCACGGGCGTCTGGACCAAGGAGGACACCCTCACCGCGGCCCGCCGCATCAACGCGATCGCTCGATACACCAACGCCCGCGAAGTGCGCGTCGACGGTACGGCGGTTGGTGAAGGCGTCACCACCGACCTCATGCGCCTCCCGGAGTTCGCCGAGGACCGCAAGCACTACAACGTCGTCAGCGTCAAGGGCGCCCGCCGCTCCAGCGACAAGACCCGATGGAAGAAGTGGCGCGACGAGGTTCACGACCACCTGAACACCCTCATGAAGGACGGCAAGGTCGACCTCGATCCGGCCGACACGCAGCTCCGTGACGAGCTGATGCTCATCACCTACAAGCTCCTCGATGGAGCGATCAAAATCGACCCGAAGGCCGACATGAAGACCCTCCTGGGAGGGTCACCCGACCGTGCGGACGCGTGCATGTACGCCACGCTCGAGGTCGTCAACCCGCCGGAGGACGATCCCACCAGCCAGCTCGAACCCGGACAGGCCATCCTCCTCGACCCAACAGACTTCGTCGCCGAACGCTACCGCCGAGACAGCGACACCTACCCCCTTTGAACGCGTTTGCGTGCTAAGCGCGCCGTAGACTCCGCCGCCATGTCAGCCCAGAACGCCGTCCTCGTCGAGATCTCCGAGGCCATCGCCGAGGCTTCCGCCCTCGGGACGGAGGAAGGCGCCCGCGCCGTCGCCGTGCTGACGGAGTCATACGACCGCATGCGGAGCATCCTCGCCCGCGAAGACAAGGGCTGGGTCCGGCTCTACGACCGCGGCGCCGACTCCCAGTTCGGCCTTCGCCTGCAAGACCTCAAGGACTGGGGCCGCAAGCTCGAAGAGTCTGTACCCGGCGCACCCTGGATCGGCCGCGGCTTCCGCGTCCGCGCGAACTTCATCCTCAAGGACGGCATCCAGCACGGAGGCATCCCCGCCGGCGGCAGCCAGGGAGTCCCTGACATCCAGAAGTACGTCGACGACCCGCAGAACCAGGAGAACTACTTCGGCCCTGCCGCTCGGCGCAAGCGCGAGCACAACCTCTATACGCAGGGCATCGCGTTCTGGATTCTGGACGAACGTACCAAGAAGATCGAGGCCATCCCGCTCCGCCAGATCACGTCCGAGCTGATGCACCCAGACGGCATCGGAGTCGTCTGGGCCTACCTGCGCGAGTGGACGCACGTCAACCTCGAAACCGGCGAATCGTTCCCGTTGAAGATGTGGTACTTCACCGACCTCGCGAAGGACAATCGCTCCCTGACGGTCACCTCTGCGGACAAGTCCGAGAAGATCCCCGTCGCCCAGACGCACGTCATCTTCGCCCAGCACGCAAACCCCGTCGGGGGCCTCGCCTACGGCACGCCCGACGCCCTCGCCGCATGGATCTGGAACGGCATCGCCCGCGACGCCTACATGGACGGCCGATCGGTCACCGAAGCTCTCACCCGCTTCGCCCTCAAGGCCACCGCGAAGAACAAGCCCGCGGCGGACAACGTCGCCATGCAGTACGCCACCGCCCACACGGCCGGCGGCATGGCGGTCGTCGGCGGGGCCAACGATATCCAGGTGCTCCAGGGCGCACAGAAGGGCTACGAGTTCAACAGCCTCCGCCCACTGCTCGCCGTCATCGCAACCGCGCTCGACATCCCCACCACTGTCCTCACCAGCGACACCGGCGACGACAGCTATGCCTCGATCTCCTCCCTCGACCTGCCCACACGCCTCGCCATGCAAGCCCGCCGCGACGAACACATCGCCTTTGAGAAGCGCGTCCTTGCAGCGCTCGGCGCCCCCAACGCCACGGTCTCCTTCGTCCCGTTCGACACCGGTGAGGAGGTCTACCGCCTCGTCCAGGCCGCGATCCTCGACTACCAGCAGGACACCATCACCCGCCAGCAGCTCGCCGACCGCATCGCCGACATCTACGGACGCCCCCACGCGAACGTCCCGAGTGAAGATCAGCGCCCCTCCGTCCTGCTCGCGAAGGCGATGGCCAAGGCTGCACCGAAGCCCGCGCCGGCCGCCGGGGCGTCATCGGGCAACACCTCAGTCGCCTCCCCCGCGCAGGGCCGCTCGAACGGCACGGGCGGTCAGCAGGGTGGGAACGCCAGCAACGACATCCGACGGGACTGAAACAGATTCTCGATCGAAGCGATGTTCCCTCGACACCGTCCTTAGACTCCGCGCCCGTGAAGAACGAAGCCCCGGCCGCCGAGAACGGCGTCGTCGTCCGTGAGGGCGCATACCGTCAGGGCACGCGCGCCGTCACGCCCGACAGCGAGGGCCAGAAGTTCCGAGTTCGACTCATGGGCTGGGCGCCGGGCGCCACGGTCGTCGAGGGCTCCAGCGCCGACTACCCCGTCCCCGTGATCGTTCGAGACCTCGCACAGTCGCACCCCGCGGGGACGCGGATGCGCGCGAACCACGACAGCATGTGCGAGGCCGGGGGTGACGTCCGCCGGATCTTCGCCAAGACGATCTCCGATCCCGTCGAAGAAGCGGACGGCATGTACGCCGACGCCGTCGCCGCCGAAGGTGACGCGAGCGACTTCATCCGCCAGTTCGCCGACGTCATCGGAACCTCGATCACCGCCTCCGTCGAGCTCGAGAAGGAGTACCTGCTGGACGACAAGGGCCAGCCCAAGCGCGACGAGAACGGTGATCCGATCGTCACCACCCGCAAGGGGCCGCGCGGCCTGCCGATCGTGGAGCGCTTCCTCTCGATGAGCGAAGCGCCCTACAACTCGGTCGACTTCGTCGAGGTGCCCGGCGCGGACGGCGCGGTCGTCTCGCTGGCCCTGGAGAGCGCCAAGCGCATCGTCGACCAGACGGTCCTCCGCGAAGCCGCGGGCTTCGCAATCGGTCTCGCCGGCAAGCGCGAGAAGTCTTCCCTCGGCATCGCCGAGGGTGCCCAGCCTGGCTCCACCCCGGCGCCCGGATCCACCCACCAGAAGGACATCAGCATGGACGAGAAGGCCATCAAGGCCATCGCGGAGGCGCTCGGCGCCAACGTGAGCGCCGCCCTCCAGCCGCTGACCGACTTCGTTCAGGAGCAGAAGACGGCCGCCGAGGCGGCCGCCGCCGGGGCCAAGCCGGCCGACGCTCCGAACGCTGTCGCGTCGGCCATCACCGCGCTCGAGTCGATCAACAAGATCGACGGGATCGAGCTCGTTCCCACCCTCAAGGAGGCGCTCGTCGCCGACCTCAAGGCCGGCAAGGACATCAGCGCGGGCATCACCCTCGCGACGTCCGTCGCGGCCGAGGCGAAGACCGCGCAGGGCGCTCAGACGCCCGCAGCCGCCGCCACCACGATCCCCGGCTCGTACGTCGCCGCCGAGGCCGCCACGGGCGGATCCCCCGTCAAGAGCTGGACCGTCAGCGGACTCGGAGGTAAGTGACCATGGCCAAGGCAACGATCGAGGTCTTCGCGCACAGCGACGAGGCCACCGAAGTCTGGTACTTCGACACCCCCACCCCGGCCCTCACCCTCGCCGTCCAGGCGGGCGTGGCCGCCATCGTCCTCACCGACACCGAAGGCGTCCCCGGCACCTCCGTCACGTACGGCCCCCACACCGTCAGCGGCATCGTCCGCCCCGGCGTGTCGAACCGTGACGCGACCGCTGGCGGCGCGGGCAAGTACGCCGCAGGCGTCACCCTCAACGGCACGTGGGAATTCGACGGTGTCGTCAGCTCCGGCACCACGCCCACGCCGACCACCACGGCCCAGGGCACCAAGGTCTACGTCACCCCCGGCGGCGCACTGACCCTGGACTCCACCTCCAACACCCTCGTCGGCCGCGTGAACTACACGGCCACCTACGCCAAGGCCGCCGGCCGCCTCCCCGTCAAGCTGATCGGAGCACGCTGACCATGAGCACCCTGCTCGAGAACTACCAGAACCCCATCACCCTCGATGGCAAGCTGGAAGTCCACCCCCTCGTCAACGAGGCCAAGCTGGCGCGCGCCAAGGAGCTGTTCGAGGCCGCCCTCGCCGGCAACCGCATCGCCGACGCGACCCTCGCCGAGCTGTTCACCAGCTCGTCCATCGGGTTCTCGCTGACCCACCTCATCAACATGCAGGTGATCCCCCAGCTCCCCGAGGACGAGAAGCAGGTCATCGACGGCCTGGTGACCACGCGCACCGTGCGCGACTTCAACCCCGTCACGCTGCTCGACCTCATCGGCCTGGGCAAGTTCGAGGGCCCCGGCATCAGCCCCCGCGGCCGACTCGCGTCGATCCCCGAGGGCACGCGCTACCCGATCGTCACGGTCAAGGGCACCCAGGACTCGATGTACGAGAAGCTCGGCAAGTACGGTGCGCGCTTCGAGTTCACCTGGGAGTCGAAGATCAACGACTCCCTCACCGGCCTGCTCGAGCAGATCCCGGACGCGCTCCGCGACACCCAGCGCACGACCACCTACGAGGAGATCTTCGACGCGCTCGACGAGGCCGTGCTCCCCGCGTCGGCCGTGACGCTGCCCGACGGCACCATCGTCCCGCCGAACGCTCCGCTGTCGGTCGAGGCGATCATCGCCGCCGGCATGTTCCACGAGCAGGTCACGATCAACAACCGGAAGATCGGCGAGATCTCGGCCTACAACCTCTTCCTGCCCACCGGTGGCAAGAAGAAGTGGCTCTGGATGCTCGAGCGGTTCAACGCCGTCATCGAAGAGCAGGAGGGCTCGCTGCGCCTGCGCCCGGCACCGCTCGGCCAGCTCCTCCCGAACGTGACGATCGTCGAGTCTGACCGGATCGCCGCCGGCTCCTGGAAGCTGGTGCCGAAGCCGGGCACGACCAAGGGCCGCCCGGTCTGGGAGCTGCTCAAGCTCCGCGGGTACGAGGACATCGAGCTGCGCATGAAGTCGGACGCCGGCTTCCTGCTCAGCGGCGCCACGGTCGACGCCTTCGAGGGCTCCTACGAGGCCGACACGATCTCCATGCGGGCGCGCCTGGTGCGCGGCTCCGTCCTCTGGGACGACCGCTGGATCGTCGCGTCGAACGGCACGGGCCAGGCGTGAGCAAGCCCAAGCCCATCTCCCTGAGTCGGGGCACAGCCCCGGCTCCGGGGGAGAACACGCCCCAGCCGTTCGCCGTGGTGGGTGACCTCCCCGCGGCCACGCCGACGATCGCCGGCGGCGTGAAGAAGGGTGTCGCCGTGGCCAACGCCACCGACGCCGCCTCCACGCAGACCAGCCTCAACGCCCTTCTCGCCTCCCTCCGCACCGCCGGCGTCATCGCGTAACCCCGGCCCGACCAGGCCCCCGCCCACCCGGCGGGGGCCTTCGTCGTCTCTCGAAGCGAATAGCGTGCAATCCCGGTCGTAGACTCCGCCGCCATGACCGCAGGAGCCTTCCCCGTCGACCCGACCACGCCCGTCGGGCAACTCCGCTACCTGCTCGGCGACACCAACGCCACGACATCCGCCGCCGCCCCCGCCGGCACGAAGCTGTTCGCCGTCTGGTCGGACGCCGAGCTCACCGCCGCCCTCGCGATCGCGGGCGGTAGCGTCCTCCGCGCTGGCGGCCAGCTCGTCACACAGCTCGCCCTCTTCTACGCACAGCAGGGGCAGCTCAGCGTGAAGGCCGACGACCTCGGCCTCACGGTCAGCGCCCGCGGCGCGGACCTCAACACCATCGCTCGTACCCTCTTCCAGGAGGCCAGTGCCCGCGACGCCGCGGACGCCGACTCGTTCTTCGTGGTAGCCACGCGTCGCGCGGGGGTGTGCCTGTGACGCTCGTGCGCCTGCGCGGGCGCGTTCCCGGCTTCGGCCAGCTCGAAGCCCTGCCCGCAGGCACCATCGCCATCGAGCGATGGAGCGGCACCTCCCCCGCCTCCCTCGTGTCCGGCCAGAACTACATCCCGGACACGATCCTGCGCACCGCGATGAGCTGGATGACAGCGCAAGCGTGGCCGACAGTGCTCCCCGGCACCGCGATGGGCTCGGTTTCCGTCACATGAGCCCCGTCGACGTCCACAACACCGCAGCCGGCGGCCACGAGCTCGTCGACGTCGACCCATACCTCCCGACGGGCGTGTGCGCGATCTGCGAAGGCGTCGCCCTGGACGAGCGACCGCCGGAGGACCGCGGGCCGGACAATCCGTACATCCCGACGCTGCCCGAAGACGGCCCCACCAACTGACGCGCGGCGGGCCCGAAACTCCCGCCGCGCGTGGGGGCCCCAAGACCCCACTCGGCCCGGGGCTCAGGGAAAAACCAACGGTCCTAGCGTTCAGAATAGGGGGCCGACCTTTCGCATTTGGGCCCAGATTTGGACCGCGACACCATCTCAGGGCGAACGCATATTGATGCCGACGCAGACCTAGACTCCGCGCCCGTGAACAGCGGACGATACCTCGACCTCACGACCGGCAAGACCGGCTCGTACGACCGCGATCACGCCCGCGTGTTCCGCCAGCTCGAGAAGCTGCCGGACGACGTCACGGTCCTCCAGGGCGGCGACGCCGTGCTCTCCGAAGGCGTCGACATCGTCTTCGCAGCATCCACCGACGCCGACGCCGTCATCCTCCGCGGAGGTGGCGCATGACCACCGAAATCAAAGCCCGCACCTTTCAGCGCGTCGCCACGGCGGCCGAGTGGACGTCGGTGAACCCGATCCTCGGGAACGGCGAGATCGGCGTCGACGTCACCAACAACCAGTTCCGCGTCGGAGACGGCGTCAAGCGCTGGCTGCAGCTCCCTCCCGTCGGCGTCACCGTCGGCCAGATCGAAGCTCTCGTCGACCAGTACCTCCTGGAGAACCCGCCCGTCGGCGGCGGCGACGGAGGCGGTGGAGGCGGCAACCTCGGCGTGAGCACGCAGGAGATCGCGCCCGGGATCGTGCGCCTGACCATCAGCAGCTCCACAGACGGCGGCACTCCGACGAACCCTGTCGCGCCGGCACTCACTGGCGACCCGGTGATCAGCACCTACGCCGCGGGCGGTTCGCGCGTGACGTTCACGGTGACGGCGACGGGAACCCCGCTGAACTACCAGTGGTACGTCAGCAGTAACTTCGCTGATTGGACCGCGATCACCGGTGCGACTAGCGCGTCCTACCAGACCCCCACGCTCACGACCGGGCAGAACGAGACCTACTACCGCTGCTTCGTCTCGAACAGCCTCGGCAGCGTCACCTCGACCGCCGCGCGCCTGCGTGTTTCACCGACGGGCGCACCCGTCATCACGACGCAGCCCGTCAGCCCCGCCGCGGTGGCCGTCGGTGCCGATGTGACCCTGACGGTGGCCGCCACGGGCGCAACGAGCTACGCCTGGGAGACGACGACCGCGGGACCCGACGCGCCCGACTCGGAGTGGACGGACTCCTACAACCAGACGAACGCGACGCTGACCATCACCACCTCTTCGCTGACCACCTACGGCGCCTACTTCTACCGAGCTCGCGTCACCAATGCCTCGGGCTCCGTGCGGTCCGACACTGTCCGCGTCCAGGTGATCAACGGGAGCGACACCTACCCCCGCATCCTCCCCGGCCTCACCCGATACATCGTGGCGGCCCCCGGGTCGACGCGCACCCTGACCGTCGCGGCAACGGGCTCCGGCACCATCACCTACCGGTGGCGCACAAGCCAACAGACGGTCTACCTCCCGCAGACAACTCCCTCTCTGACGGTGAGCAACCTCACCCCCGCGCAATCCGGCATCACCTACGTCGCCGAAGCCGTCGGCGCAGGCGGTTCGATCTCGACATCCGGCGGATGCACCATCATCATCCCCAACCCCGCCGGCCCGACGATCATCGAGCAGCCGGACAGCCTGACCACCTACGTCGGGGGCGGAGGCTCGGTGCGCGTGCGCGCCGCCGGCGGCACGATCACTTATCAGTGGCAGAGCAGCGCCAACGGGAGCTCCGGCTGGGCAAACATCGCCGGCGCCACGTCGGCCACCTACGCCGACGGAACCCAGACCACATACCTCCGCTGCATCGTGACGAACTCGGCTGGAACAGTCACTACCCGCGTCATTCTCCTGTCCTTCGATGGGAACTAGGAGCCCAATGGATACCACCCTCGACTTCATCGCGCCTAGCATCGTCGACGCCAAGGGCGACCTCATCGTCGGCTCCGGCAACGACGCGCCCATCCGGGTCGGCTTGGGAAGCGACGGACAGGTTCTCACCGCCGACTCCGGGCAGCCGGCCGGCGTCCGCTGGGCGACGCCGAGCGTGAGCGGTGGCGGCGGCGGGACGAGCTCGGGACTGCAGGCGACCGTCTGGTTCTTCCCCTCGAGCGTCACTCCGCGCACGAGCGGCGCGGCACTCGTGACTCCCCCCACGGGGACCATTGAGCTCGTCGGCGCGACGCTGACCGTGCAGGCGATCGGTTCGGGGTCGTCCAGTGGGACCACGATTGTCCGATTCACCGCCGACGGCTCCCCGCTCGGCTCCATCTCGCTCGACTGGTCCGCACCTCAGACACGCGGATGGCAGAAGGCGGCCAGTGACACCGGCAAGCGCATCTTCGCATCCGCCCCCAGCCTCCCGACCGAGTCGGTCATTCGCTGCGAGATCCTGCAGGCACCCTCCGGGGGGACCATGCCGCAGAACCTCAGTGCCGTGCTCTGGTGGAGGTCCGTCTCGTGATCCTCGAGGAGAACGATGCGGCGACGATCGCGCGACCGATCACCCTGCCCCGCGGCATCGGCGGAATCCACAGCCTCGGACCGGACATCAAGAGCGACCAGTTGAGCGTCGTCGGCTTCCAGTCGATCATCTCGGCCGACCTCGCTCTGATACCCCCGTCAGCCCGCGTCGGCGAGTCGTGGACCCCCGTGGACGGCCGGCCCCGTGCTCTACAGATTTTCGTCGGCGAACCCGTAAGCGCAGAGGCAACGCCCGCGGCGAAACGGCTGGTCTGCTCGCTCTCGGCCGTGTCGCTGCCGAACACCACGTGGTCCGGCCTCTACAGCGCTGCAGTCACGGCCCTGGTGAAGAAGAGTCCAGGCATCCTCAATCACGAATACGGGCATCACGTCGACCAGATGTGGAGGGCGCCCGGTGACTCCACGCCGGTCGTGTCTGGATCGCAGTACGACATCACGGGGACCAATGGCGAGCTCATCCAGGCTATCGAGCGCGCCTGGCCGGGCATCGACGCGAACGCGTACGGCAAGACCAATCACAGTGAGTGGTTCGCCGAGATGTTTGCCCTCCAGACGAACGTCTCCTGGACCGCGGGCTTCACTCGTGGCCTGTGGGTGCTCTCTGGTCGGAGCAACGAAATCGCGGGCCACATCCGCGCCCTGTTCCTCGAGATGTTCCCCGACCTCCCTCGCTACTCGTGGGCCACCGACCGGATTCCGCCGTACGTCGTCAACGGCGCAGAAGTCGGCCCCTTCGTCCCGTGCGTGACGGGGCGAGACATCCCGACGCTGTCCCTCGGTACACCGTTCTTTCGCCGGTTCATCAGCGAGGTGGCCGAATCCGTGACCTGGACGATCGCTAGTGGCGCGCTACCGCCGGGTCTCACGCTCGACGGCTCGACCGGCGCTATCGCTGGCACGCCGACTACGGGTGGAACCTATTCGTTCACGCTCCGCGCGGCCAACAGCGCCGGGCAGACCGACCGGGCGTTCACGACGACCGTATTCGACCCCAGCTTGCCCATCCCGACCATCACGACGACCTCCGTGATCATCGACGCCGGCGTGGCCGTGAATTTCCAGCTCGCCGCCACCGGCGCCTCCCCGGTCTCCTGGTCCCTGCCGACGGTCGGCAAGCGGTTCGCCGACTACCCGCCCCTGGCGAACCTCTCCCTCAGCAGCTCGGGCGTGATAACCGGCACGTCCAACGGAGGCCAGACGAGCGCGCAGAAGGTGGTCGTGCGGGCGTCGGCATCCGGCGGCTACACCGATCGGGAGATCTACGTGCGGGTGGCAACGCCGACGGGATTCCGCACCAGCTCCCTCCCCTCCCTCACCGTCGGAGCGGCCGTCAACTCCGTCATCACCTTCTACTGCGAGAAGCCGGGAAGCATCCAGCTCACCGCCGGCTCCCTCCCCGCGGGACTGACGCTCAGTGGCGCCGACAACGACGCCTACCAGCCGAACGACTACAACGTCACCTTGACGGGGACGCCGACCACCGCCGGGGCGTACAGCTTCACGCTCACCGCGACCGGGTCCACGGGGCAGTCGGCGTCCGCGACGTTCAGCGGCCAGGTCGCCGCCGCCTGACGACCGCCCCGCGGTGACGTACCCTGGAACCGGCCGGGGAAGGGGACCGGTCTATGGGTTCGACGAAGGTCACGGGCGAGAAGCTCAAGCAGACGTTGGCGCGCGAGGCGCCGATCACGCTCCCGCAGCAGGCGTTCGGCCCGAACCCGATCGAGTGGTTCAAGGAGCCCCGTCCCGTCTGGGCGTGGGTGCAGTGGCGCGATCGCCCCGCCGAGCGGGTCGCCGGTGTCGCGCGGGGCGCGAACGACCGAGTCGTGATGCTGGCGTTCGACGCGAACGGAGACCACTGGGAGCCGGTCGTGTGGAGGAATGCCTGCGCCGTCCGGCGGGCCTAACGCATTCCGGCGACTCTGGGGATGCTCTCAGGCTCTCCCCCGCGGGGTGTACCACGCCAGTCAGGACGCAGTCAGGACCCCGAGTACCACATAAGTACCACGGCCCGGCACCTCACCTGAGGGCCGGGCCGCGATTTACCCGTCTGACCGGGTTATTTTTTGTGCACCCCCTGGGACTCGAACCCAGAACCCACTGATTAAGAGTCAGTTGCTCTGCCGATTGAGCTAGAGGTGCGTTCCGTTCGGCCCGGAAAACGCGTTCCGAACCGAGGGATTACGTTACCAGGCGTGACGTGGCCGCGCCAAATCGGCCGCGCATCGCCGTCTATCCTGGACGCGTGTCCCCCATCGATGAGACTCTCTCGTCCGCGCTCCACGGACCGTCCCTGAGCGACGACCTCGCGCTGGCCCTGCGCTTGGCCGACGCGGCCGATGCGGTCGCGATGGCCCGCTTCGACGCCGCCGACCTGCGCATCGACACCAAGCCCGACCGCACCCACGTCACCGAGGCCGATCTGGCGACCGAGCGTGCCATTCGGGAGATCCTGGATGCCGAGCGCCCTCACGACGCGATCCTGGGTGAGGAGTACGGCACCACGGGAGACACGGCACGCCGGTGGGTCATCGACCCGATCGACGGCACACACAACTACATGCGCGGCATCCCGGTCTGGGCGACGCTCATCGCGCTCACCGTCGACGGTGTGCCGCAGGTCGGCGTCGTGAGTCAGCCGGCGCTCGGCCGGCGCTGGTGGGCCGCCACGGGGCACGGCGCGTGGACCAATGGCCGCGACGGCGAGGCACGTGGCATCCATGTGTCCGGTGTCGAGGAGATCGCGCACGCGAGCATCAGCTTCCAGAGCATCGAGCAGTGGGACGACGTCGACCTCGTCCCGACGCTCGAGCGCCTCACGCGCGCCGTGTGGCGCGACCGCGGATACGGCGACGCACTCCCCTATATGTGGCTCGCCGAAGGGCGCCTCGAGCTCGTCGCGGAGTTCGGCGTGAAGGAGTACGACATCGCGGCGATCGCACCGATCGTGCGGGAGGCCGGCGGCCGCTTCTCGGCGTTCGACGGATCGGACCGACTGGACGCGGGGTCGTCCCTCGCGACGAACGGCGTGCTGCACGACGCGTTCCTCGCGTTCCTCCACGCGGAGGACACCCCGTGATGCGGCGCACACTCGCGGCGGCATCGGCGGCGCTCCTGACGGCGCTGGTGTTGACCGCGTGCACCCCGACCGCCGCAGCCCCGACGACTCCCTCACCGGTGCCGACGGGCGACTCGGCCGAAACTCCCGCCGCAACGCCCACGGATCCCCCGGATGACGAAGCCGCCGACCCGACGTGCGAGACCATCATCCTCTCTTCGACCGCCGCCGATTTCCGCAGCATCGGGTGGAAGGCGCAGAGCGAGCCGTTCCGTGTCGGTGCCACCGAGGTGCCCGACGGCATCCTGTGCAAGTGGAGCGACGGCTCGGCGACCGCCGCCGGGGTGCAGATGTTCGGGTGGGCGCCGATCGACGCCACCGCCGCCGACAAGGCGGAGCGCGACCTCGTGGCCTCCGGCTGGAAGCGTGAGGATGCCGCCAACGGAGACGTCTACGTGACCGAGAACCCCGAATGGCTCGCCGGTCGCGGTGTGGACGGCTACGGCATCACCTACCTGTTCGGCGACGGCTTCGTGAAGGTCGCCGACACGAAGCAGAGCCTCGTCCTGATCGATTGGCCGCCGAGTCAGCGATAGGGATTGACGGCATCCACGGATCCGGATGCCGCGTGCCCCTGGTCCCACGCGTCGCCCCGCGCTTCGCGCTCGCGCCAGATCACGTCGAGCTGGAGCACGCGCTGCGCCAGCGCCACCCAGTCGCGCCACGCTCCCGCGGGCACCGATGCACCGTCCGACGCGACGGCGCGCCACGTCTGGAGGTCGGCATCCGGATCCAGCTGGAAGGGGCCGACGTCGATGCGCTGCGTGCGGGGATCGGGCATGCTCCGACGCTAGGTCGCGAGCGCAGTGCCCGGCAAGCCGGTCGCGTAGGCTCGATCGTCGTGGCTATCGGCGCGACCATTCACACGTTCACGGTGCAGCTCTCGGACGTCGACCGCGGCGTGTACGACGAACTGCAGCTCCGGGTCGCTCGGCATCCGTCCGAGACCGACCCGTACATGCTCACGCGCGTGCTCGCCTACTGCCTCGAGTACGAGGAGGGCATCGCGTTCAGCGAGGGCGTCTCCGCGACCGACGAACCCGCCGTCATGGTGCGCGACCTCACCGGAGCCCTGGTGGCCTGGATCGAAGTGGGAGCCCCGGATGCCGCCCGCCTCCACACGGGCAGCATGAAGGCCGAGCGGGTCGCCGTCTACACCCACCGAGACCCCGAGAAGGTCGCCGCACCGTGGGCCGGCAAGCGCATCCATCGGGCGGAGGACGTGCTGCTGCACTCGTTCGACGCGGGCTTCGTCGAGCGGATGGCCGGCGCGATCGAGCGCCGCAACACCGCGACCCTGACCCGCACCGAGCGTCGCGTGTATCTCGAACTCAACGACGCGTCGGGCGAGAGCGACGTGCACACGCGGGCGGCGGTGTAGAGCTCAAGGGTCTGGATGGATAGCCTGGTCGCCAGGGCCGACCAGCATCCATCCATGTCGGCGCCCTGCGCTGCTCACCCGGAAGGATCTCCATGGACGATCTGATCGTCGCAATTCAGTCCCTCGCCCGGAGCGGCGAGGCCAAGGTGGGATCCGGAGTCTCCGAGCAGGAAATCGGCGAGGCAGAGGCGCTCCTGGGAAGTTTCCCGCCGGACTTCCGCGTCTACCTCCGGACATTCGGGTGGATGTCGATCGGAAGCGAAGAGTTCTTCGGACTCGGACCCGACGTCCAACACCCGTCCATGCTCATCACGAACGCGACGCTTCACGAACGCGCCGATGGCGGGCTCCCCTCGGACATGATCACGTTCTTGAACAACGGTGCCGGAGATCTTGCGTGCTTTCGCGGTCGACCCGATACCGACGACGGCGGAACGGTGTACTGGTTTCTGCACGAGACTCGAGAACTCGAAGCGACGGGGCAGACCTTCACCGAATTCGTGCGCGAGATCATCGACTGGGTCCTCGACGAATCGAATTCGTGATCCCGATCTCCTTCGCCCTCGTCGCACACCGCCCTCTGAAGAGGGAAACGCGGCGTGATTCGCTGCCGTAGGAACCCGGTCGCTAGCCCGGCTGCACCTGCCCGCCGGCTCGACGCGGCGATCTATCCGGCCGCAACTGGTCCCCGATCAGTCGTCGGCGAGATCCGCGAGGACGCCCCGGAGGTGTGCGTATAGACGCTCCCGGTCCTCGTCGGCAAGGGAGCGGAATTAGTCATGAAGATCCTCGTCGGGCGCGAGTGGCAGCACCTCACCTTCACCGATTTGCTGCACGTGCTGCATGTCGGATCCGTCTTTAGGCGAAGGGAGCGCACTGCGCCACCCGCTTACGCCGAGCACGCCGACATAAAGCAAAAGACCGCCCCGAAAGGCGGTCTTCTGTACTCGGTCGGTGTGACGATGATTCGTGGAGCTGGGGGGAATCGAACCCCCGTCCAACGCTGGGTCTCCGCGTTTTCTCCGGGCGCAGTCTGTGCAGACGTTCTGCTCGGCCCCGACCTTTGTCACAGACACCTAAGTCGACAGGCCCAGTCCGGGAAGAGTCCCGCGTGACGTCCGGACGCCGTCACACAGCAAGACCCCTAAATGACGCCAGGATCCGTGGCGGGGTCACACACGGTCTGACGGACTATCGGGCTCGCTTAGGCAGCGAGGGCGAAGTCAGTGCGCTTAGCATTGGCACTTATTGTTTTGCAGGGAGCGTTTACGAGATAACCCCACATCCTCGGCCCGCTTCTCGCGGATTCGCAGGCGCTGTCGAAACCGATCAGCCCCGGGAACTCCGTGCAGGAGCGACCATCGTCACGCTGTGGAGTTGTCAACCTCGGATGCCGAAACACCCGAGCATCTCAGTCTACAACGGATGCGAACCCTGGGCCATTCCCGGCGTCTCGCCTAGGCTCACGACATGAGTCAGGTCACCATCACGGTCCGGGGCGAGAGCGAGACGCGCGTGCGCGCGGAGGAGGCCGCGGTGCGGGTCACAGTGTCCACCGACGGTCCCTCTCGAGGGCCAGTGGTCGAACGGGCGCAGGAGCGGGCGGCATCCGTCCAAGACGGTCTGGTGGCGCACCTGCGCTCGGGCGAGGTATCGGAGTGGTCGAGCGCGCGGGTGTCCGTCTGGTCGGATCGGCCGTGGAACAGCGAAGGCGCGCAGCTGCCGCTCGTCCACCACGCCAGCGTCGAGCTGTCGGCCACCTTCACCGACGCCGGAGCGCTGTCGTGGTGGCTGGGCGACGTCGCCGAGTCCGATGACGTGCAGGTGACGGCCGTGGACTGGCGCCTCGCGCGCGACACCCGCGTGGGCGTCGAGCGGAAGGTCGCCGCCGCGGCCGTGCAGGTCGCCGTGGAGCGCGCCGCCGCCTACGCCGAGGCGCTGGGGCTGGCATCCGTCACCGCGGTCGAGATCGCGGATGCCGGACTGCTTGAGTCGCGACCGGACGCCGCGGCCCCCCGCATGATGTTCGCGAAGGCCGATACCGGGCCGTCGTTCAGCCTGCAGCCGCCCGAGCTCGTCGTGAGCGCCACCGTCGAGGGGCGCTTCGTCGCGGAGTGAGGGTCACTCCCCCAGGCGGTTGCGCGTGCGCATGGCGCGCTCGGCTTCGCGCTTGTCCTCGCGCTCGCGGATCGTCTGACGCTTCTCGAACTCGCGCTTGCCCTTCGCCACCGCGATCTCGACCTTGGCGCGGCCGTCGAGGAAGTACAGACGCAACGGGACGAGTGTGTACCCGCCGGCGGCGACCGCGTGCGACAGCTTCACGATCTCGTCCTTGTGCAGCAGCAGCTTGCGGGTGCGCTTGGCGGAATGGTTGGTCCAGTGCCCCTGCGAGTACTCGGGGATGTGAACGGCATCCAGGTACGCCTGACCGCCGTCGATGTAGGCGTAGCCGTCCGTGAGGTTCGCACGCCCCTGGCGGAGCGACTTCACCTCGGTGCCCGTCAGCACCAAACCGGCTTCGTACGTCTTCTCGATCGCGTAGTCGTGACGCGCCTTCTTGTTCGACGCGATGAGCTTTTCACCCTGCTCACGAGGCATGGTGCCACCTCCTCATGATTCCGGGCACACAGAGCCCCTGAGTCTACGCGATCAGGCGCGCAACCAGCGGCGGATCGCGAAGCTGGCGCTGAGGGCGGCCAACAGCACGCCGATCACGATGATCACCGGCACCACGATGGCGAGGTCGCTGACGCCGACCCACGACGTGATGAAGTTGATCCGGTCGCGGAGATATTGGTTCACCCCGACCCCGACGATCGCCCAGACGGCGACGCTCGCGAGGGCCGAGCCGATCAGCGCGGCGAGGACGCCCTCCAGCACGAACGGCGTCTGGATGAAACGGTTCGAGGCGCCGACGAGTCGCATGATGCCGAGCTCCCGTCGTCGCGCGAACGCGGACAGACGGATGGTCGTGGCGATCAGCAGCACCGCCGCGATGAGCATGAGGGCAGCGATGCCGACGGCGACGTAGGTCGCGACGGTGAGTGTCTGGAACAGCGGCTCCAGGTACTGCATCTGGTCGGTGACACCCTCGACACCGGCCTGACCGGTGAAGGCCTCGGCGATCACGTCCGACTGGCTCTGGTCGACGAGGTTGATGTTGAAGGTAGCGTTGAACTGGTCGGCCGAGACGACCCCGATGATGTCTTCGGGCAGCTGCGACTTGGCATCCTCGAAGACCTGCTCGCTCGTCGAGTACGTGTAGTTGCGGATCAGCGGAGCCAGCGCCGGGCCGTCGAGAGTGGCCGTGACCTTGTCGATCTCGTCCTGCGACGCGGCCTGACCGGCGACGCACGGATCCTTGTCGGACACCGTCGAGCACATGAAGACGGCGACCTGCGCGCGGTCGGCCCAGTACGACTGCATCTTGCCGATCTGCATCTGCATGAGCATCGCGGCACCGACGAACGTCAACGAGACGAACGTCACGAGGATCACCGAGATGACCATCGAGGCATTGCGGCGGAGACCCGTGAAGGCCTCCGAGAGGATGAGCCCGAACCTCATGACGTGGGTCCCACTTCGTCGTCGCGGTCGTTCTTGTCGGCGAGGCCGAGACGGTCGGCGAGACCGAGCGCATCGACGTCGGGCGTCGTCACGGGCACGGAGCGCGTGTGCGTGCTCGGCTCCTCGACGGGCGCCGCGGCCGCGGCGGCCCGCTCGGCCTCCGCGCGCTTCGCGTCCTCGAGGTTCAGGGGCTCTACGGACCCGGTGATGTGCGCAACCTCGCGCTGCACCTCGAGCACCGCGGTGAGGGCCGCGACCGCGGCCGCACCCTTCTCGACCTCGGGGGCGAGACGCGGCAGGCCGGACGTGTCGCCGTAGCCGCCGCGCCGCTCGTCGCGGACCATCTCACCGTTGCGGAGCTCGATCACGCGCCGCTGCATCTGGTCGACGAACCCGGCCTCGTGCGTGGCCATGACCACCGTCGTGCCGCCGGCGTTGATGCGGGCGAGCAGCTGCATGATGTCGATCGAGGTGCCGGGGTCGAGGTTTCCCGTCGGCTCGTCCGCGAGGAGCACCTGGGGTCGGTTCACGAGAGCGCGCGCGATCGCGACGCGCTGCTGTTCGCCGCCGGACAGCTCGTGCGGCAGGCGCTTCTCCTTGCCGTCGAGACCGACGAGCGCCAGAACCTCCGGCACAGCCTGCTGGATGAACCCGCGCGAGGCGCCCGTGACCTGCAGAGTGAACGCGACGTTCTGGTGCACGGTCTTGTTCGGGAGCAGCCGGAAGTCCTGGAAGACCGACCCGATGTGGCGCCGGAAGTACGGCACCTTCCGGTTCGACAGCGTGCGCAGGTCGCGTCCGAGGACGACGACCCTCCCCTCGCTCGGCGTCTCCGCCCGCAGGATGAGCTGCAGGCACGACGACTTTCCGGAGCCAGAAGCCCCGACGAGGAAGACGAACTCTCCGCGCTGCACCTCGAAGTCGACGGCGTTCAACGCCGGTCTCGTGGTGCCGCGATACCGCTTGGTGACGTTCTCGAACCGGATCATGGCTCGACGAGCCTAAGCGCGCGGCTCCCCCAGCCCGACAGGACGCGCCGGTTCACGAAACCGGGAGAGTCCTATGGATGCCACACCCGTGGCATCCATCGATCAGTCGTCGTCGTCCTTGCGCTTACGCCAGCGGATGCCGGCCGCGATGAGCCCGTCGAGGTCGCCGTCGAAGACGACCGCGGGGTTTCCGACCTCGTATCCGGTGCGGAGGTCCTTCACGAGCTGCTGGCCGTAGAGGAAGTACGACCGCATCTGGTCGCCCCAGCTCGCGGTGATCGTGCCCGCGAGCTCCTTCTTCTTGGCCGCTTCCTCTTCGCGCTTGAGCAGCAGGAGGCGCGTCTGCAGCACGCGCATGGCGGCCGCACGGTTCTGGATCTGCGACTTCTCGTTCTGCATCGAGACGACGAGGCCCGTGGGGATGTGCGTGATGCGCACGGCGGAGTCGGTCGTGTTGACCGACTGTCCACCGGGGCCCGAGGAGCGGAACACGTCGACGCGGATGTCGCCCTCCGGAACCTCGACCTCGACGGCCTCTTCCATCACGGGGATGACCTCGACCGCGGCGAAGCTCGTCTGGCGCTTGTCGGCGCCGCCGAAGGGGCTGATGCGCGCGAGGCGGTGGGTGCCGGCCTCGACGGACAGCGTGCCGTAGGCGTAGGGGACGTCGACCTCGAAGGTCGCGGACTTGATGCCCGCACCCTCGGCGTAGGACGTGTCCATGACCTTGACGGGGTACTTGTGGCGCTCGGCCCAGCGCAGGTACATGCGCAGGAGCATCTCGGCGAAGTCGGTGGCGTCGTCGCCGCCGGCGCCCGAGCGGATCGTCACGACGGCCGAGCGCGCGTCGTACTCCCCGTCGAGGAGCGTCTGCACCTCGAGCTGGTTGATGACCTCGCGCAGCGACGCGAGCTCTTTGCGCGCCTCGTCGGCGGAGTCCTCGTCCTCCATCTCGTTCGCCAGTTCGACGAGCACCTCGAGGTCGTCGAGGCGTTGGCCGATCTCGGTGATGCGCTTGAGTTCGGCCTGACGGTGGCTGAGGCGGCTGGTGACCTTCTGGGCGTTGTCGACGTCGTCCCAGAGGTCGGGCGCTCCCGCCTCTTCGTTCAGGCGTTCGATGTCGGCGGTGAGTGCGTCGACGTCGACCACGGCCTGAATATCGGCGAAGGTCGAGCGCAGCGCCTGGATGTCGGCGGCAAGGTCCAGTTCGAGCATGACACTCCAGCCTATCGTGGAGACGATGACGAGCGACTCCCCCCGCGATGTGCTCTTCCGCTTCGCGCCCATGATCTACGGGCCGACTCTGCTGTTCGCGCTCGGCGAGGGCGCCGTCATTCCGCTCATCCCGGTGATCGCGAACCGGCTCGGCGCCGACGTCGCGCTGGCCGCCCTCATCGCCTCGGCGCTGGTCGTGGGGACGTTGTGCGGCAACATCCCGGCGGGATGGGCGGTCGCCCGTTTCGGGGAACGCCTCACGATGGGCGTCGCGGGCATCGTCATCCTGGGCGGGCTCGCGGGAGTCGTGTTCGCGAATTCGCTCGCCGTCTTCGCGGCGGCGGTATTCCTGATCGGGTTCTGCGCGGCATCCTTCGCCCTCGCCCGGCATTCGTTCATGACCACGCGCGTGCCGCTGCACTTCCGGGCGCGGGCGCTGTCGCTGCTCGGCGGGACGTTCCGGCTCGGCATGTTCGTCGGACCGTTCATCTCGGCCGCGCTCCTCGGGATCTTCGGCGACGAGTCCGCGTCGATCGCGTTCTTCGCGGTCTGCCAGGTCGCGACGATCCTGCTCGTGTTCCTGGGCCCCGATCCCGAGCGCCTGGTGCCCGCGACCGCCACCTCGAGCGCCGTGGCCCCCGCCGCCGCCCCGAGCCTCGACGAGGAGGACACCGGCGAGCCGGTGACCGGCGCGATCCCCATCGCGGAGCGGGCCGGGGTCTTCCGCACGATGTGGCGGTACCGCGGCGTGCTGTCGCGGCTCGGGCTCGCGGCGGCGTCGCTCTCGGCCGTCCGGTCCGCCCGCCAGGTGGTGCTCCCCCTGTGGGGCGTGTCGCTGGGACTGGATGCCTCGACGATCGCGGTGGTCGTCGGAGTCTCGGGCGCGATCGACTTCGCGTTGTTCTACGCGAGCGGTCAGGTGATGGACCGGTTCGGGCGGCTCTGGGCCGCGCTCCCCGCCATGGTCCTGATGGGCGCGGGCTTCTTCGCACTGTCCGTGACGCACGAGTCGGGCAGCGCGGCGCTCTGGTACGGGATGTTCGCGGCGGTCCTCGGCGTCGGGAACGGTCTCTCCAGTGGCATCCTGCTCACCCTCGGCGCCGACCTCGCACCCGCGGAAGAGCCGGCCGCCTTCCTCGGCTCGTGGCGCACGCTCACCGACGGCGGCGGGGCGATCGCCCCGGTCCTCGTCTCGGCGCTGACGGCGGCGATATCACTCCCCGTCGCCGTCGCGGCGATGGGGGTGGTGGCGGTCGCCGGGGCCGTGGGCTTCGTCCGGTGGGTGCCGCGTTACGTGCCGCGCACCCGGTGATTTGCCCGGACTCGCCGCGGCGCACCACGATGAGATCGGCGGACGAGCGGAAGAGGGATGCCGATGAAAGACGTCGACCGCGGCTCACTCGCCGTCTCGGCGGTACTCGCCTCCGTCGCCGGGTTCGTGGACGCGATCGGTTTCCTCGACACCGGCGGGCTGTTCGTCTCCTTCATGAGCGGGAACTCGACTCAGGCCGCGGTGGACCTGTTCGGTCCCGGGACGCTCGTTGCCGCGGCATCCGCGGGCATCATCGCCGCCTTCGTGCTGGGCGTGGCCGTCGGCGGGGTCGTGAACGCGCGGCTGGCGGGACACCGCCCGTGGATCGTGGGCGGAGCCGCCGCCCTCGTCGGCATCGCCGCGGTCCTGGCCCTCGCGGGCGACGCGACCCTGTGGAGAGCCGCACTCCTCGCGGCCGCGATGGGCGCGCTGAACACCCTGTTCCTCGCGGACGGACGCGCACGCGTCGCCATCACGTACTCGACCGGAACGCTCGTGAGTCTCGGCCTCGCACTGGCCACGCTGGTCACCGGCGGCTCACGCACCGCGTGGCAACGGCCCCTGCTGCTCTGGGCGTCGCTGGTCGGGGGCGCCGTCGTCGGTGCGCTCGCGCACCGGGCGGGGTCGCCGCTCGCGCTGACCCTCGCGACCGCCGTGCTCGCGATCTGCGCGACGGTGCTCGGTCGGCGACCCCGTCCGGCGGCGTAGCGACTCAGTCGCCGACGCGGATCAGCACCTTGCCGGTCGCACCCGCCTCGACCGCGTCGTGCGCCGCCGCGGTCTCCTCAAGCGGGAACCACGTGAGCCCGAGCCCGGCCTCGTCGCCGACCGGCAGGGCGCCGTCCGCCACCGCGGCCGAGACGTCCTGCGCCGCAGCCTCGAGCGCCGCGTCGCCGACCGTGTAGAGCAGGAGACCCTGCCAGCGCACGTTCTTCGCGAAGCTCGCGCGAACCGCGGCCGTGAATTCGTCACCGCCGTTGTCGGCGTAGTAGCCGATCGAGCCGTGGTTGGCGATGACCTCGACGTCGAGCCCGGCGTTCTCGGCGATCGCGACCTCGACGATGTGGTCAACGCCGTCGGGAGCGAGCTCGCGGATGCCATCGGCCAGGCCCGCGTCCGGGTACCGCAGCACGTGGTGGGCGCCCGCCGCCCGCGCGAGCGTCTCTTTCTCGGCGCTGCTCACCGTGGCGATGACGGTCGCGCCGGCCCAGACGGCGAGCTGGATCGCGGCGTGCCCGACGGCGCCGGCGCCGCCCTGGACGAGCACGGTCCGCCCGGCCAGGGCCCCGGGCGACAGACGCGACGGGCCGAACTCGTGCACGGTGAGCGCGCGGTGCGCCGTCATCGCCGGGACGCCGAGGCTCGCGCCGAGGACGAAGGAGGCGTCGTCCGCGAGCGGCACGGCGCGGGCCGCGGGCACCACGGAGTACTCGGCGGCCGTGCCGCTCGGCCGCTGGTGCGCCGCGAGATAGATCCAGACCCGGTCGCCGACGGCGAGGTCGTCGACCCCCGGGCCCACGGCATCCACCGTTCCGGCTCCGTCCTGGTTCGGCGTCACCTCGTCGGCCACGAGCTCGCGCCCGACCGACGCGCGCGCCTTCCAGTCGGTGGGGTTGACGCCCGAGACGGCGATCCGCACGCGCACCTCACCCGGACCGGGGTCGGGCAGCTCGCGCTCGACGAGCGAGAGGACGGAGGAATCACCGGGAGTCGCGTAGACGATGGCCTTCATACCGATGCCAAGACGCGAGGTTGCGCGGGCATTCCCGCGACACGCCCGTCACCCGCGATCGCGGCCACGGGTTGACGGCCTCTTCACATGGAGCGCGCTCCGCTCGGCCCTACAATGAGGTCACTCGCGGGAGTGGTGAAACCGGCAGACACGCAGGATTTAGGTTCCTGTGCCTTCGGGCGTGGGGGTTCAAGTCCCCCCTTCCGCACGGACGTCCCTTCCGCGACACCAATTCTCTTACCCGACCGACCCGACGGGACCGATGTGATCCACTCCGCAGGCCTGCTCCCCTGGCTGGACCCGGCCGCCATCATCACCAACTCGCAGCCGTGGGCCCTCCTCGTGGTGTGCTTCATCATCTTCGCCGAGACGGGTCTTCTGATCGGCTTCCTGCTGCCGGGCGACACGCTGCTGATCATGGCGGGGCTGCTGTCGCACTCCACCCCCGCGGCGCCGAACGGCGTGTTCGGGATCAACGCGTGGTGGGTCGCCCTGGCGATCGGCGTCGCGGCGTTCATCGGTGGCGAGGTCGGGTATTTCATCGGCCATAAGGCGGGGCCGTCGATCTTCGAGCGCAAGGATTCCGGCATCTTCAGCCGGAAGAACGTCGAACGCACGAACGCGTTCTTCGAGCGCTTCGGCGGCATCACGGTCATCCTCGCCCGGTTCGTTCCGGTCGTGCGCACCTTCGCGCCCATCGCGGCCGGCGTCGGCCACATGCCGTGGCGCAAGTACTCGCTCTACAACCTCATCGGGGCCATCATCTGGGGCATCGGCCTGACGATGCTGGGCTACGCCGTGGGCTACATCCCGTTCGTGCGCGACATCGTCACCGAATACATCGACGTCATCCTGCTCGCCGCCGTCGCCGGCACCGCGATCTTCATCGCGGTGCACTACTTCCGCGAGCGCGCGGCGGCGAAGCGCGAGGCCGCGGCGGGTGTTTCCACCGACTCCGCGTCGCTCGTCCTCGACCCGAAGACGCTCGAGGACGGCGACCACCGCGCGCACTGAGCCCGCTCAGGACGCCTTCGACGCCTTCTTCTTCGGCTCCGCCTTCTTCTTCGGCGCGGTCTCCTCGGCCTTCCCCGAGCGCGCGGCACGGCTGCGCTCGACGCTCGCGCGGAGCGCCTCCATCAGATCGATGACCTCGCCTCCGTCGTCATCGGCATCCTGTTCTCCGAAGGTGGCGGCCGTGTCGATGGCTTCGCCCTGCTCGAGCTTCGCGTCGATCAGCATGCGCAGTTCCTTTTGGTACTCGTCGCCGAACTCTTCGGGATCGAAGTCCTTCGAGAAACTCTCGACGAGGGAAGCCGACATCTCCAGTTCCTTCGCCGAGATGCGGACGTCCTCGTCGAGCGAGGGGAATTCCGCCGCGCGCACCTCGTCGGCCCACAGCAGCGTCTGCAGCACGAGGACGTCGCCGCGGGTGCGCAGCGCCGCGAGCCGGGTCTTCTGTCGCAGCGAGAACCGGACGATCGCGGTGCGGTCGGTCTGCTCGAGCGTCTTCCGCAGCAGCACGTACGCCTTGGGCGACGACGAGTCGGGTTCGAGGTAGTACGCCTTGTCGAGCGTGAGCAGGTCGACCTGGTCGCTCGGGACGAACTCGACCACCTCGATCTCGCGGCTGCGCTCGCTCGGGAGCGACGCGAGATCGTCCTTGGTCAGGACGACCGTCTGCTCGCCGTCGTCGTACGCACGGTCGATGTCCTGATACGGCACGACCTCACCGTCGACCTCGCAGATGCGCTGGTAGCGGATGCGCCCGCCGTCCTTGTTGTGCACCTGGTGCAGCGGGACGTCGTGGTCCTCGGTGGCCGAGTACACCTTGACGGGCACGTTGACCAGGCCGAAGGTCAGCGCGCCTTTCCAGATCGATCGCATGCGTCCAGTGAACACCCCCGGCACCCCGGATGCCGAGACCCTTGCGCCCGCGGAGGCGCACAACTCCTGCGAAGACGGGTGCGCCGCGGAGAAACCGACGCCGGGGCGGGGCTGTGCAGGAGTTGTGGGGCGCAAGCCCGCGGCATCCCTCGGCTCCACCGCTCTACGCTGGGGCGATGGCGGAGCAGACGGTGCGCATCGACGGCCGTCGGCTGCGCCTGTCCAACCTCGACAAGGTGCTGTACCCCGAGACGGGGACCACCAAGGGCGAGGTCATCGACTACTACAGCCGCATCGCGCCGCGGCTGCTCCCCCACGTCCGCGGGCGTCCGGTGACGCGGAAGCGCTGGCCCGACGGGGTGGGAACCGCCACCGAGCCGGGTGAACCCTTCTTCGCGAAGGCGCTCGAACCCGGAGCGCCGGCATGGATGCCACGGCATCCGATCGACCATTCGTCCGGCGCCAAGGACTACCCGCTCGTCGAGAACGTGCCGGCGCTCGTGTATCTCGCGCAGGTCGCGAGCCTCGAGCTGCACGTGCCGCAGTGGCGGTTCGACGCCGCGGGGACCCGGCTGAACCCCGACCGGATCGTCCTGGACCTCGACCCGGGCCCGGGCGTCGGGCTCGCGGAGTGCGCCGAGGTCGCCCGGTGGGCGCGGGCGATCCTGGTCGACATCGGCCTGGCCCCGTCGCCGGTCACCAGTGGCAGCAAGGGCATCCATCTCTACGCGCACCTCGACGGACGGCAGACGAGCGACGCGGTCAGCGCCGTCGCGAAGGAACTGGCCCGCGCGATCGAGGCCGACCACTCCGACCTCGTCGTGAGTCAGATGTCCAAGGCCGCGCGCCCCGGCAAGGTGTTCATCGACTGGAGCCAGAACAACGGCTCGAAGACGACGATCGCGCCGTACTCGCTGCGCGGCCGCGCCGAGCCGACGGTCGCCGCGCCTCGCACGTGGGAGGAGCTCGACGATCCGGGGCTGCGGCATCTGCTGTTCCACGAGGTCCTCGAGCGCACGGGCGACCCGCTGGCCGCCATCGACCCGGTCGACGGACCCCTCCGCGCCTACATCGCGAAGCGCACCGCCGGGCGCACGCCCGAACCGGTGCCCGACGCCCCGCACGCCGAAGCGGCGGGTGACGGACTCCCCCGCTTCGTCATCCAGGAGCATCACGCGTCGCGCCTGCACTGGGATCTGCGACTCGAACGCGACGGCGTGCTGGTCAGCTGGGCGGTGCCGAAAGGGGTTCCACCGACGACCGGCAAGAACAGCCTCGCGGTGATGACCGAGGATCACCCGATGCAGTACCTCGACTTCGCGGGCGAGATCCCGCGCGGACAGTACGGCGCGGGCACCATGACCGTCTGGGACACCGGCACCTACGAGCTCGAGAAGTGGCGCGACGACGAGGTCATCGCGACCCTCACCGGTCGCCCCGACGGGCCGCTCGGCCGGGTTCGGCTCGCGCTCATCCGCACCGAGGGCTCGGGCGAGAAGTCGCAGTGGCTGCTCCACCGGATGAAGACGGATGCCGAGGGTCGACCGCAGGGCGAGGGGCCGGCCGTCGTGCCCCGCGCGGATCCCGCTCCCCCGGCGCCGACGGCCGCCGCCGACCTCCGCCCCATGCTCGCCACCTCGTCCACGCCCGGTTTGGCGCGCGCCGCCGCGGAGCGCTGGGGCCGGGAGTGGGTGGAGATGAAGTGGGATGGCATCCGCGGGATCGGGATGTGGGACGGACAGCGCCTCCGGCTGCGGTCCCGCAACGGCAACGAGATGACCGCCACCTACCCCGAGCTCACGTCCGTCGACCTCGGTCTGGGCGCGGCTCCCGCGGTGATCGACGGGGAGATCGTCGCCCTCGACGCACAGGGGCGGCCGAGCTTCCCGCTGCTGCAGAGGCGCATGAACCTCGCCCAGGCGCGCGAGATCGCGCACGAGGCCGCCCGCACCCCTGTGCATCTTTACCTGTTCGACGTCCTCGAGGCCGAGGGCCGCGTCGTCACGGGGTTGACGCTAGTGGAACGCCGCGAGATCCTCGAGCGCCTCGCGGCGGACGCGGCGGCCGTCGTCGTCGTGCCGCCGGTGTTCGACGACGTCGAGGCGGCGCTCGCGGCGAGCGGACGTTTCGGGCTCGAGGGCATCGTCGTGAAGGATCCCGGCGCCCCCTACCGGCGCGGTGAGCGCTCGGACCGCTGGCTCAAGGTCAAGCACTCCCGCACGCAGGAGGTCGTCATCGGCGGCATCCGTCCTGGCAAAGGGAACCGCGCGGGAACGATCGGGTCGCTGCTGGTCGGCGTGCCCACGGCCGACGGCCTGCAGTACGCCGGGCGCGTCGGTTCGGGGTTCGGCGAGCAGACGCTCGCGCGCCTGTCCGCGCTGCTGGAGCCCCTCCGAACGGATGCCGACCCGTTCGTCGGTGTCCCCGCGGCCGACGCCCGCGATGCCCTCTGGGTGCGTCCCGACCTCGTGGGCGAGGTGGAGTTCGCCGAGTTCACGCCCGGTGGCATCCTGCGCCAGGCGCGCTGGCGCGGCCTGCGGCCCGACAAGGACCCGGCGGACGTCGTCCGCGAGGACTGAGCGTCACGCGTGCTGCGCGTCGTGCTCGACGTGTCCGGCGGGTTCGAGCTGGAACGTGGAGTGCTCGACGTCGAAGTGGTCGGCGAGGCACGTCTGGAGGGAGGCCAGGATCCGCGCGGCCCGGCCGTCGGTCAGGGCCGCCTCCTCCACGACGACGTGCGCGCTGAACACCGGCGCTCCGCGCGTGAGCTGCCACACGTGGACGTCGTGGACGTCGACGACGCCATCTGCCCCGCGCAGGTGCTCACGGATCTCCGACACGTGCACCCCGGTCGGCGCCGACTCGGTGAGCACCGCCATGACCTCCCGCAGCAGACCGACGGCCCGCGGGACGATCAGGACCGCGATGAACAGGGAGGCGATGGCATCCGCCTGCACGAATCCGGTCGTGACGATCACGATCGCCGCGACGATCACCGCTGCGGAGCCGATGAGGTCGCCCAGCACCTCGAGGTACGCGCCGCGCACGTTGATGCTGCGCTTCTGGGCGCGCCCGAGCAGCCACATCGACACGGCGTTCGCGAGCAAACCCACGACGGCGACGACGAGCATCAGGCCACCCTGCACCTGGGCCTCGGCCGGCGTGAGCAGCCGCTGCACGGCCTCGAACGCGACCCACAGGCTCAGCACGATGAGCACGATGCCGTTGATGAGCGCCCCGAGCACCTCGGCGCGCTGGTATCCGAACGTGCGGCGGTCATCGGCCGGACGCGCGGCGATCGCCGTCGCGATGAGCGCAACGACGAGCGCGGCGGCGTCGGTGAACATGTGCGCCGCATCGGCGAGCAGCGCGAGCGAGCCGGTGAGGACCGCACCCACGACCTGGACCACCATCACGGTGGCGGTGAGGCTCAGCGCGATCGCGAGCAGGCGTCGGTTCCCGGCATCGCGGATGCCGCCGGCGGGTGCGTGATCGTGCATGGATCCAGGCTAGAGCCGGGCCGTCGGGTGGGGAGGCGTTTGCGCGTAGTCGGGAATGAGAGCGGTTCTCGCTCTCGGGCCGCGAACCTCAGAGCGTCTGCAGCAGCGGCACCAGGCCGCGGAACGCGCGCGCGCGATGAGACGCGGCGTTCTTCTCCTCCGCAGACCACTCCCCGACCGTGCGCTCGGATGCGGCATCCTGCCCGTCCGGGATGAAGATCGGGTCGTAGCCGAAGCCGCCCGGACCGGCCGGCGCCGTCGCGAGGCGGCCGGGCCAGCGGCCCTCGACCGTGTCCTCGGTGCCGTCCGGGCGCACGAGCGCGATGACCGACACGAACTGCGCCGTGCGGTGCGGATCGGCGACATCGGAGAGCTGGTCGAGGAGCAGCTCGAGGTTGGCCGTGGCATCCTTCCTGTGCCCTGCCCAGTAGGCCGAGAACACACCGGGCGATCCGCCCAGGACGTCCACCGCGACACCCGAGTCGTCGGCCAATGCGGGGAGCCCCGTGTGGGCGGCCGCCGCGCGAGCCTTGATGAGCGCGTTGGCGGCGAACGTGACGCCGTCCTCGACCGGCTCGGGACCGTCGTACCCGACGACCTCGAGGTCGGGGCGGGTCGCGGCGACGATCGCCTGGAACTCCTCGACCTTGTGCGGGTTGTGCGTGGCCAAAACGACGCGGGCCATGTCAGGCGCTCAGGGCCGCGGTCTGCAGGTCGCGCAGCTGCGCGCACCCGTTCACGCCCAGCTCGAGCAGCTGGTCGAGTTCGCGCTTGTCGAACGGTGCCCCCTCGGCCGTGCCCTGCACCTCGACGAACAGGCCCCGGCCGGTGACCACGACGTTCATGTCGGTCTCGGCGCGCACGTCCTCGACGTAGGCGAGGTCGAGCATCGGGGTGCCGTCGATGATGCCGACCGACACGGCCGAGA
Source organism: Microbacterium sp. T32 (assembly GCF_001619615.1). GTDB lineage: Bacteria > Actinomycetota > Actinomycetes > Actinomycetales > Microbacteriaceae > Microbacterium. The sequence continues at coordinate 188,640 of NZ_LQQP01000012.1, read as the reverse complement.
CCGAATCGACGAGCACCTCGGAGCGCTGCGCGATGAACTTCTTCTCGCGACCCCAGGCGATGGCATCCGCGAGAGCGACGTACGCACCGGTGATCGCCGCGGTACGGGTGCCGCCGTCGGCCTGCAGCACGTCGCAGTCGATGACGATCGTGTTCTCGCCGAGCGCCTTCGTGTCGACCACGGCGCGCAGCGCGCGGCCGATCAGACGCGAGATCTCGTGCGTGCGACCGCCGACCTTGCCCTTGATGCTCTCGCGGTCGTTGCGGCTGTTCGTCGCGCGCGGGAGCATCGCGTACTCGGCCGTGACCCACCCCTTTCCCTTGCCGGTGAGCCAGCGCGGCACACCGTTCGTGAACGACGCGGTGCACAGCACCTTGGTGCCGCCGAACGTGATGAGCGCCGAGCCCTCGGCGTGCGCCGACCACCCGCGCTCGATCGTCACGGGGCGCAGTTCGTCGTCGGTCCGGCCGTCTTTGCGGGTCATGGGGGTCCTCCAGGGAACGGGATGGATGCCACGCCTCAGCGCGGCAGGTCGATGGCGCCGGTCTGCACCAGCTGCACGTCGCGGATCTCGCGACCCATCAGGCGATGCGCGAGGCGCACGAATTCGTCGGCGGACGCACCCGTGGCCTCGTAGCGGTGGGTGGGGATGGCATCCGGTCCCGCGAGAAGGTCGCTTGACACGAGCTGCCGGTACACGTCCTTCGCGGTCTCGCTGTCGCTCGAGACGAGGCTGACCTCGGGCCCCATCACGTAGCTGATGGCGCCCTCGAGGAACGGGTAGTGGGTGCAACCCAGGACCAGCGTGTCGACGTCGGCGCGACGGAGCGGCGCGAGGTACTCCTCCGCGACCGCGAGCACCTCGGGCGAGTCGGTGACCCCCGCCTCCACGAACTCGACGAACCGGGGTGCCGCCTCGGCGAAGACCGTGAGGCGTTCGTTGACCTCGAGCATGTCCTGGTAGGCGCGCGAACCGATCGTGCCGACCGTGCCGATCACGCCGATGCGGCCGTTGCGGGTCGTCGACATCGCGGTGCGGACGGCGGGTCCGATCACCTCGACGACCGGGACGTCGTAGCGCTCGCGCGCGTCGCGAAGCATGGCGGCGGATGCCGTGTTGCACGCGATCACGAGCATCTTCACGCCCTGCTCGACCAGCGTGTCGAGCACCTCGAGCGCGTACCGCCGGACATCGGCGATGGGCTTCGGTCCGTAGGGCGAGCGCGCGGTGTCGCCGATGTAGAGGATCGACTCCCGCGGCAGCTGCGCCGAGACCGCGCGGGCGACGGTGAGACCACCGACTCCCGAGTCGAAGATGCCGATCGGCGCGTCGTTCATAGGCATCCAGCCTACCCACGGCGCCCTGTCAAGAGCGCGAGGGGCTGCCCTGCCTCGCGGAATAGGCTGGCGGGATGACCCGCAGTACGGCCCTGCACACCGACCGCTACGAACTCACGATGCTCGACGCGGGGCTCCGCGACGGGACGGCAGAGCGCCGCTGCGTCTTCGAGGTGTTCGGTCGACGCCTGTCGGGCGGGCGGCGATTCGGCGTCGTCGCGGGCACGGGACGACTGCTCGACGCGATCCGCGACTTCCGCTTCGGCGACGACGAACTGCGCTATCTCCGCGACAACCGGATCGTGGATGCCACGACCCTCGACTTCCTCGAGGGGTACCGCTTCACGGGCTCGATCACCGGCTACCGCGAGGGCGAGATCTACTTCCCCGGCTCTCCGCTGCTGACCATCGAGGGGACCTTCGCCGAGGCCGTCATCCTCGAGACGCTCGCCCTGAGCGTTCTGAACTTCGACTCCGCGGTGGCGACCGCGGCCGCGCGCATGAGCGTCGCCGCCGGCGACCGGCCGCTCGCCGAGATGGGCTCGCGCCGCGCCGGCGAGGAATCCGCCGTCGCGGCCGCCCGTGCCGCCTACATCGCCGGGTTCTCCGCGACGAGCAACCTCGAGGCGGGCCGCCGGTGGGGCGTGCCGACCATGGGCACCGCCGCGCACGCCTGGACCCTGCTGCACGACAGCGAGGAAGACGCGTTCCGCTCGCAGATCGCCGCCGTCGGCACCGACACGACGCTCCTGATCGACACGTACGACATCCCCGAGGGCGTGCGCACCGCGGTGCGCGTCGCGGGCACCGAGCTGGGCGGCGTGCGCATCGACTCGGGCGACCTCCCGATCGTCGCCGGCGAGGTGCGCGCGCTCCTCGACGAACTCGGCGCCACCGGCACGCGGATCACCGTGACGAGCGACCTCGACGAGTACGCGATCGCCGCCCTCGCCGCCTCGCCCGTCGACAGCTACGGCGTCGGCACCTCGGTCGTCACCGGGTCGGGTACGCCCACCGCCGGTCTGGTGTTCAAGCTCGTGGCCCGCGCCGCCGCGGACGGTTCCTGGGTCGCCGTCGCCAAGGCGTCCGCGCAGAAGGCCTCGCACGGCGGCCGCAAGGCGGCGTTCCGCACGCTCGACGGCGGCACGGCGACCTCCGAGCTCATCGTCGTGAGCGACGGGTTCGAGGAGCTGGCCACGGCCGCGGAGCACCCCGACGCCCGCCCGCTCCAGGTTCCGCTGGTCGTGGACGGGGAACCGGATGCCGCGGCCCTCGGCCCGCAGGGCGTCGCCGCCGCGCGAGCCCACCACGCGCGCGTGCGCGAGGAGTTGCCGGTGCGCGCACTCGCGCTGAGCCGGTCGGAGCCGGCGCTGCCGACGGAATACGTCGAGGCCTGAATCCTTCGCGCCCGGGTGAAGCCGCGCTCGGTTCGGGCGAGGTCGGGCGCCAGGCGGACCGTGCGCATGTCGGCGTTGCTTAGCGTGAAAGTCTCGCGGCCGGATCGCGTCTCCCCGATCCGCCCGCGGGCGAGCACCGAACGGAGAGCACCATGACCGCCGCTGCCCGGCACGGCCGACCCGCCGATCCCACCCGCCGCGCGCTCATCTCGACGGCGGCCTGGGTCGCCCCGGTCATCGCCTCGACCTTCGTCCCTGCCGCGGCGCAATCCGGCGGGAGCGTCCCGATCTCGAAGCTCCGCATCGGTCCCGACTTCGCCGTCGAGAACAGGCGACAGTACGACCCCTCCACTCAGACGAATCGCGGCCCGCTCGTCGTCTACGTCACCGCCCTCTATGACCAGAACGTCGTCTGGTGGCCGACGCCCGACCCCAGCGTTGCGGTGCTCCCCTACGTCGTCTCGGTGTCGGGTCCGCTGGGCCCGAGCGCACTGTCGGGTACGCTGAGCATCGCGATCGGCGGCTACGCGCAGGATGTCCGCTGGTACCCGAGCGAGACCGGGTTCCCGATCCCCGTCGGCACCTACACCATCACGATGACGCTGTACGGCAGCGACGGATCGACGTCGAAGACGACATCGGTCACCGTGACATGAGCGTTCAGCTGTTCAGCGATTCGTAGATCTCTTTGCACTGCGGGCACACGGGGAACTTCTCGGGGTCGCGACCCGGCGTCCATTTCTTGCCGCACAGCGCGCGGACCGGCTTACCCGTCAGCGCGGACTCGAGGATCTTGTCCTTCTTCACGTAGTGCGAGAACCGCTCGTGGTCGCCCGGCTCGATGTTCTCCTCGCGGATGAGCTCCTCGAGCTCGCGATCGAGGGTCGCGAGACCCCCGCTGTCCGGTCGGTCGAGAGGCGTGCTCATGGTCTGCCAGTGTAGCCGGGGACCGCACGGCGGGGACGGTTCCGCGAGAACGCAGTGGCCCCGGTCAGGTCGCTTCGGCGAACTCCATCAGACGTGTGCTGCGACGCTCGAACACCGCGGACCCGATCGCGATCCCGAACGCGAAGACCGCGACGCCCACCCCGATCCCGACCCACAGCGCCGGGAGCGCGTCGACGGTGTCGGATGCCACGGCCTGCAGGGCGAGCCAGATCGCGGGCGCCGCGGCGAGAAGGGCGCCGAGCATGACCAGGCCCTGAGCCATGACACCGCCCGACCCCGTGCGCTGCGGCTGTTGGAACGGGCTGTCTCCGGGACGGGAAACGGCGTACGGCGCGGCGACCGAGGCGATGCTCGACAGCCCCAAACCCGAGAGGAACAGCGCGGCGCAGACTCCGACGAGCGCGGGAGCGAAAGCCCATCGGCCGTGCACGGCGATCGCGAGCGGGATGGCGATCGCGAGCAGCGGCAGCGCGATCAACACGACGGGGACGAGTCGGCCCAGGCGGTCGGGCAGGCCGCGCACGCCGCTCGCGATGTGCATCCACAGCGCCGTCGAGTCATAGGCCAGGTCGTTGTGCGGCATCCATCCGAGGAAGAGGGCGATGATCGGCGCCGGCAGGAGGACGGCCAGTTCGATCGGGACGCCGGCGACCACGAGCGGCAGCGTGGAGAGCACCGCCGCGATCGGCACCACCACGACATTGACGATGTAGCGGCGGTCGCGCAGCCAGTACGACAGGCTGCGCGCGGCGACGGCACCGCCCGGCGTACCGGGGAGCAGCGCGAACCATCCGAGACCCGCGCGTTCGCGGACGGTCGCGGGTCGCGGCGTCGTGGTCAGCAGCACCCGGACGAGGACGAACCACGCGGCCGTGAGGAGCGCGACCGTCGCCAGCGCGACGATGACGCTTCCGACCGCTGCGCCCGCAGACGGCGCGAGGGCGATGCCCCAGGCCGCGCCGATGGGCGTCCAGGCGAGCACCTCCGCGGCGACCTCGAGCTGCGACGGCACCGCTCCGCGCCACTCCAGGGAACCCAGGAAGATGCCGACCGGCACCACGACGACGAGCACCGCGACGATGTACACGCCGAAGAGTTCGCGCGATTGCCGGGGACGCCGCACGAGCGCGCCGAGGGCCATGCTCACCCTCGCCAGGAGCACGCACGTGACGACCGCGAGAACGATCGACAGGACACTCGCGGCCGGCGCAGCGCCGTGCACCGACCACGCCGTGGCGAGGCTGATCGCGAGCACGATGACCACGAGCACCGGCACGCTGACCAGACCCGCCAGCAGCAGCATCGCCGCGAGCGGCCGCGGTTCGGGGCCGACGACCGCGAAGCGACGCGGGTCGAGAGGATCGACGGATGCCGTGAGGGGCGGCGCGATGGCGAAGCCCAGCGTCACCGCGGACCCGGCGAGCACCGTGACCACCGAGGTCGTCAGACGGTCGGAGTCGGCGAGGGCCACGACGTTGATCGCGGCGAAGACGGTGCCCGCGACGAGGACGAACAGCCCGACGGCCCGGCGAAGCACGTGATCCCGGTCGCCCCGCAGGGCGCCGAGCATCATCGCGAGCCTCAGGCGGAGAACGTGTGCAACCACTCGAGTCCCTCCACGTCGCCCAGGCCACCGGACAGCTCGAGGAACCGCTCCTCCAGCGTCGATTCCCCGCGCACCTCGTCGACGGTGCCCTCGGCCAGGACCTGGCCGGACACGATCACGGCGACCCGCGAACACACCCGCTCCACGAGCTCCATGCCGTGACTCGACAGGATCACGGTCCCGCCGTGGTCGACGTACGCGCGGAGGATGTCGAGGATCACGCCGCTGGAGACCGGATCGACCGCCTCGAACGGCTCGTCGAGCACGAGGAGACGGGGCGAGTGGATCATGGCCCCCGCCAGCATCACCTTCTTCGTCATACCCGCGGAGTAGTCGGAGACCGGGCGGCCGAGCGCCTCGACGAGGTCGAACGCCCGCGCGAGGTCCGCGGCACGGCTTTCGACCACCGGCGACGGCAGTCCGCGCAGCGCGCCGTAGTAGTGCAGGAGCTGTCGACCGGTGAGCCGGTCGAACGTCCGCAGACGGTCGGGCAGCACACCGATCAGCTTCTTCGCCGCGCGCGCCTGCCGTTTCGCGTCGACACCGTTGATCTCGACCGTGCCCCCGTCGGAGCGGAGCAGCCCCGCGATGATCGAGAGGGTGGTGGTCTTGCCCGCGCCATTGGGTCCGACGAGACCGTAGAACGAGCCTGCCGGGACCGTCAGGTCGACGCCGTCGACGGCGCGCACGTCGCCGAAGGTCTTCGTGACGTTGCGCACCTTGAGCGCGGGCACGGCGGACGCGTCCGCCTCGACCGCGTCGGGCTCCTCAACCACGACGTCCGCGGGCGTCGGGTCTTCGGCGATCGCCGGGTGCTCGGCATCCGTTTCATCGGTCGACGCCTCGTCCGCCCCGAGCAAATCGGCGAGCGGCCCGTGGGTCGTCGCGTCGTCGGCCGATTCTCCCGCCGGGGCCGGGGCCTCAGTCCCTTCGCCGGCGGGCTCCGTGATCTCCTCGACACTGGGCTCGTCCGCACCACGCGTCCCGGGCTCCGCGCCGGCTTCGGGCTCCGGCTCGGGCTCCGGTTCAGCGCCGGCGTCGGGCTCCGGTCCAGCGCCAGCCTCGGGCTCCGGTTCAGCGCCAGGTTTCGGCTCCGGCTCCGGCGTCACCGTGTCGGCGGGAGGCACCGCATCCGCGGGCTCCGCACTCGGCCGTTCCTGGGGAGCAGCGGATGCGGGCCGCTCGTCCGGTCCTGCGTCTTCTGCGACCGGCGGCTCCTCGACCGCAACATCCGCCGGGGTCGGGTCACCGGCCGGAGCCTCCGTCTCGACCGTAGACGGAAGCGGGGGACGCGGCGGCACGATCAGGTCGGCGGGCAGCGGCGGGGGCGGACCCGGCTCGCCGATGGGCGCGCCGACCACGGGGACGTCCGTCGTATCGACGCGGCTCTCCGCCGCGGACGCGCGTGGAGTCGCGGGCTTCTTCGCCGCGGGCGTCCGCGGAGTCGCGGGCTTCTTCGCGGCGGTGGTCCGCGGCGTTGCCGGCTTCTTCGCCGCCGGCGTGCGCGGGGTCGCGGGCTTCTTCGCCGCCGGCGTGCGCGGGGTGGCCGCGGACGTCCGGGGGGTCGCGGGCTTCTTCGCAGCGGCAGTCCGCGGAGTCGCGGGCTTCTCGGCCGCCGGGGTGCGCGGGGTGCGCGGAGCGGGGGTCGTGGCCGCGTTCCGCGCCGACGACGCGCGCGGGGTCGGCTTCTCGACGTCGGGCGTGTCGCCGGGCGCGGCGGCGTCCGCCTTCGGGGCGCGGGAGGTGGGCCGCCGGGGCGCCTTCGGGCGGGGCGGAGTCGAGGGGGAGGCGTCGACGCTCGTCGCATCGTCCTCCGAGCCGGAGGAGGGAGAATCGGGGGGCTGCGGCAGCGACGCTGTCATCACTCCACGCTATCAAGCCCCTCCGACACCGACCGGGGGTCGACACGGGGAGTCACCCCGTTGCGGCGCGTCAAGGCCCCGCGGTCGGCGAAGACGCTTGGCAGGATGGGGAACATGGCCGAGAAGGTGCACCGCATCCACTCCCTGCCCGACGACGCGCCCTGGACGGGCGGTCTGCCGCCGGCGGGGTCCGAGGAGCATCCGCGGACGATCCGCATGCTCGACCGGGTCCTGTCCGTGCAGCGGCCCGCGGTGCTCGCCCACTTGCGCAGCATCCGTCTCCGGCATCCGGATGCCACTCCGCAGGAGATCCTGCGGATCCTCGAGCGCCGCTACCTCGCGGCCGTCACCACCGGCGGTGCCGCCGTCGGCGCGACCGCCGTCGTGCCGGGAATCGGCACCGGCGTCACCCTCGCCCTGAGCGGGGTCGAGACGGTCGGGTTCCTGGAGGCGACGGCGCTGTACGCGCAGTCGGTCGCCGAGGTCCACGGGGTCTCGGTCGACGACCCCGACCGCGCACGAGCGCTGGTGCTGACGCTCATGCTCGGCAAGGAGGGCATCGACCTGGTGTCGCAGCTCGCGGCACAGGCGTCGGGTCGCGGCGCCAGCCGGTCGAGCTACTGGGGCGAACTCGTCACCAAGACGCTCCCCCGCGCCGCGGTCGGTCCCCTCGTCGATCGCCTCAAGACGACATTCGTCCGCCAGTTCGCCACGCGCGGTGGGGCTTCCTGGGTCGGGAAGGCGCTGCCGTTCGGCGTCGGAGCGGTCGTCGGCGGAGCCGGGAACAACATCCTCGGTCGCCGGGTGCTCGTGACCTCGCGACGGGCGTTCGGGCCGCCGCCGCTCATCCTGCCGAAGGACGTCGAGCCGCGCGAAGGAGCCTCGCGCCTCGAGCATCGCGCGGCCGGGGGCGTCCAGCGCATCGGCGGTGCCATCGCGGGCGTCGTCGGCGCGGCGGGCCGCCGCACGGGGTCCGTCGCCCGCAAAGCGCTCCCCCGCCGAAAGGACCGCGACGACGCGGACCCCGAGTCCGAGGCATCCTGACGCCTTCTCATCGAAGAAGCGGCCGCGCAAGACCCGCGCACTCCGCGGGTGATCGCGTTAGCCTCGCCCCATGGGTGACCTCCTCGATCTCCTGACCGTGTGGATGCCGCGACAGCGCTGGTATGGCACGAAGGGCCGCGATCCGCGTCTGACCCTCGTCGCCGATTGGCAACTGCTCGCGCCCCGGACCCGAGTCCTGCTCGTGCGCGACGACGCGGTCACCCCGGCCGCGCTGTACCAGGTGCCGGTCTCGCAACGGGAACCCGACGCGGTGCTCCCCGGCAGTCTCATCGGCCCCGCGGGCGACGGTCTGGTGTGGTCGGATGCCGTCACCGACCCGGACTTCACCGACCTCCTGTTCCGTCTGGTGTCGGTCGGCGGCCCGGGTTCCGAGACGGTGGGCGGCTTCGCAGGCCTCGCGCTGTCCTCCGCGCCTGCGGCGGCCGCGTCGGAGATCCCGGCGCGGGTGCTCAGCGGCGAGCAGTCGAACACCTCGATCATCTTCCGCCCCGAGGGTGCGGAGCCGGTGATCTGCAAGCTCTTCCGTCAGGTCAACGCCGGGGTGAACCCCGATGTCGAGCTGCAGTCCGCCCTGGCGGCCGAGGGCGCGACGTTCGTACCCGCGGCGATCGGCGAGGTGCGCGGCACCTGGAGCGCTGCGTCGGGCGAGACGGTGACCGGCTCGTTGGCGTTCGCGCAGGAGTTCTTCGAAGGCGTCGAGGATGCGTGGCGCGTCGCACTGCAGGCCGCCACCGCCGCCCACGACTTCTCCGAACCCGCACGGGCCCTCGGCGAGAGCGTCGCCCGCATGCACGTCGCCCTCGCGCAGACGTTCCCGACCGTCGTCCCCGATGCCGGGGTGCGCTCGGCCGTGGCCGCCGCGTGGAGCCGGCGCCTGGGGATCGCCGTCGCCGAGGTCCCGGCGCTCGCGCCGTTCGTCCAGCGCATCCAAGAGGTGTATGCCGAGGCCGCCGCCGCCCCGTGGCCGCCGCTGCAGCGCGTGCACGGCGATCTGCACCTCGGTCAGGTGCTCTACACGCCCTCGAACGGCTGGGTGCTGCTGGACTTCGAGGGCGAACCGCTGCGCCCGATCTCCGAGCGCCGCAGCCCCGATCTCGCCGTGCGCGACGTCGCGGGCATGCTGCGGTCGTTCGACTACGTCTCCGGCGCCGTGGCCGACGATGACGGTGCGGCCGTCCGCGCGTGGGTCATCGCCGCGCAGCAGGCGTTCGTCCGTGGCTACGCCGAGACCGTCGGCCCCGAGCAGACGGCTCCCGACGCGCTCCTGGCGGCCTGCGAGCTCGACAAGGCCGTCTACGAGGCGATCTACGAGACGCGCAACCGGCCGGACTGGATCGGCATCCCGCTCGCCGCGATCGGCCGACTGGCCCCGCTGAAGGACTGAGCGCACGACCGAAACGATGCCGCCCCGCGAACATTTCGCGGGGCGGCATCGTTTCGTGGGGAGGTCAGCTCTGGGCCATCGACCCCAGCGTCACCTCGGCGGTGTTCTGCTTGCCGCCGCGCAGGTAGGTCACCTTCGCCTGCGAGCCCGCGGCGAGCGCGCGCACCTGAGCGGTCAGGTCCACGGAGTTCGTGACGGGGATGCCGTTGAACTCGGTGATGACGTCACCCTTCTGCAGTCCGCCGGCCTGCGCCGCTCCCCCGGAGATCACGTCGGCGACGTAGGCGCCGGTCGTGGTCGAGCCCTGGACGGAGGCGGCATCCTGGACGCTGGCGCCCAGCAGTCCGTGCGAGGCGCTTCCGTTGTCGATGATCTCCTTCGACACCCGCTGGGCGATGTCGGAGGGGATCGAGAAGCCGACGCCGATGTTGCCCGACTGGCCGCCCGACGACGAGCCACCGGCGCTGGCGATGGCGACGTTGATGCCGATGACCTTGCCCTCGTCGTCGACCAGTGCGCCACCGGAGTTGCCCGGGTTGATGGCGGCGTCCGTCTGGATGACGGCGATCTTGATCGTCTGGGTCGCCTGGCCTGAGCCCTGCTGGCCCTGACCGAAGTCGAAGAAGAACGGGCTCTGGCCGCCCTGCTGGCGGCCCTGGCTGCCTCCGCCCTGGCTCGAGTCGGAGCCGTCGCTCGGCGCGGCCGACGAGGCGACCTCGATCGAGCGGTTGAGCGCGCTGACGATGCCCGTGGTCACGGTGTTCGGGAGGCCGAGAGGCGCGCCGATCGCGACGGTGGGGTCACCGACGTTGAGCTTCGACGAGTCCGCCCACTCGATGGGCGTGAGGCCCGAGGCGTTCTCGAGCTTGATGACCGCGAGGTCGTAGGTCGGGTCGGTTCCGACGACCTTCGCCTTGTACACGCGGCCGTCGGAGGTCGTGACGGACAGCGACGCGTCGCCGGTCTGCCCGTCGAGGGTGACCACGTGCGTGTTCGTGAGGACGTAGCCGTCGGCGCTCAGGATCACGCCGGAGCCCGTGCCACCGGAGGACCCGGCGCTCGCGCTGATGGTGACGACGCTGGGGACGACCTTCGCCGCGACGGCTGCCGTGGCATTGACGTTGCCCGGGTCGTTGACCGTGATCGCCGTCGGGCCCGAGGCGGTCGCACCGGTCGAACCGCCCCACAGGGCGAGACCCGCGTAGGTTCCGCCGAGGCCCGCGCCGCCACCGACGAGCGCGGCCGCGACGAGCAGGGCGGCGATCTTGGTTCCCGAGCCCTTCTTCCGCGGCTTCGTGGCCTCGGACTCGGGGAGGGTCAGCGTCGGGTGGGTGCCGTACGTGCCGCCGGCCGCCGGGCCGAACGCCTGCCCCGTCGGGGCGGAGGCGCCGCTCGGAGCCGAGGCGTATCCCTGGGCGGGCGGGGCCGGGTGCTGCGGCGTGCCGTAGTGCGGCGCGGCGGGCTGCGGGGGCGCGGGCGTGGTGCCCTGCGCGGCGGCGGGGGCCTGCGGGGCACTGGCCTCTGCGGCACCCTGCGACCGCGGGGCGGCGGGCGGCGGCCACGCCGCGGCGGCGTCGGCGGGCGAGCGGGTCGGCACCGGCGGCACCGCCGGCGTGGAGTCCGCGGCCGGTGCGGCGGCGGGCGTGGTGGTCTCGGGCGACGTGGGGACCGCGCCCTGCGCGGCCGCGTCGGAGGTGGGGCGGGGCTCGGTACCCTCGGGACGGTCGTCCGTGGTGTCGCTCATGGGATGCTCCTCTTTCCTGGCGAGATCAACCATGACCCCGGATGCTGTGGGCTTCCTATGACGCGGATGAGCCACCTCTATCAGTGTCGGAGGAACGTCCCGCGAGGTCATCGTCGGACTCTCCGCGGCCCGGCTCCGCTACGGTGGGAGGGTTTCGGCCCGGCGCGTCGCGCCCCGTCCTCCCGAAGGCATCCCTCATGCACGACCTCCCCGGCGCGTGGCGCCGCACCGCCCTCGGCGCGGGACTCATCGCCCCCGACGGCACGTCGGTCCCCACGATCTTCGCCGAGATGACCGCGCTCGCCGCCTCCACGGGCGCGCTCAACCTCGGGCAGGGCTTCCCGGACGAGGACGGTCCCGAGGCCGTCCTGGACGCCGCCCGACGCGCCATCGCCGACGGCGTGAACCAGTACGCCCCTGGTCGTGGTTTCCCCGATCTCCTCCAGGCGATCGCCGAGCACCAGCGGCGGTTCTACGGGATCGAGCTCGATCCCGCACGCGAGGTGCTGGTGACCGTCGGCGCGACGGAGGCGCTGGCCGCGACGCTCCTCGCCCTCATCGACGGCCCCGATGACGAGGTCGTGGTGTTCGAGCCGTACTACGACTCCTACGCCGCCTGCGTCGCGCTCGCGGGGGCGCGGCTGGTCCCGGTGCCCCTGCGCTGGCCCGACTTCCAACCCGACCTCGAGGTCTTGGCATCCGCCGTCTCCGACCGGACGCGCGTAATCCTCGTCAACGACCCGCACAACCCGACCGGTTCGGTGTTCACGCGGGAGGTGCTCGACGAGGTCGTGCGGCTCGCGCACCGGCACGACGCGATCATCGTCACCGACGAGGTGTACGAGCACCTCGTGTTCGACGGCCCGCACGTGCCGATCGCGACCCTCCCGGGCGCCGCCGGGCGCACGGTGTCGATCTCGTCGGCGGGCAAGACGTTCTCGCTCACGGGGTGGAAGACGGGCTGGGTGACCGGCCCGGCCGAACTGGTCTCGGCGGTCCTCGCCGTGAAGCAGTTCCTCACCTACGTCGGCGGCTCGCCGTTCCAGCCGGCGATCGCCACGGGCCTCCGGCTCCCCGACCCGTTCTTCGCCTCGGTCGCCGCCGAGATGAAGGCCAAGGCCGAACTGCTCGGCACCGGGCTCCGTTCCGCGGGGTTCGACGTCAGCAGCCCGGGCGGGTCGTATTTCACGGTCGTGGATGCCGCCCCGCTCGGCGCCACCGACGCCGACGCGTTCTGTCGTGAGCTGCCGCTGCGCGCCGGGGTCGTCGGCATCCCGCTCACCGCCTTCGCCTCCCCCGCGCACCGCGGCGACTACGCCACGCTCGTGCGCTTCGCGGCGTGCAAGCGGGTCGAGGTGCTGACCGACGCCGTGGAGCGACTCTCCCGCCTCGCCGAGGCCTGAGCCGCGGGTTCAGCGCGGCGTGACGCGGAAGCGTCGCAGCTCGAGCGCGGGGTTCACCCGCCGCACCCGTGCGATCGCGCCCGTGTCGATGTGCGCCACCGCGACGTCCGTCGCCGTGCCGATCGTTGCGAGCGCGACGCCCTGGGGGTCGACGACCATCGAGTGCCCGACGCCGAGGGGCGGCGGGTGATCGGCGCCCGCGACGAAGAACGTGTTCTCGATCGCGCGCGCCGTCAACAGGGTCGTCCAGTGGTGCTCCTTGAGCGGTCCGCGCACCCATTCCGCGGGCACCAGGGCGACGTCGACAGCCGCGTCCGCAAGGGTGCGCGAGACCTCGGGGAAGCGCAGGTCGTAGCAGGTCATGAGACCGAACCGCAGGCCGTCGACCTCGAACGTCTCGGGCGGGGCGATCTCGCCGGGCGCCACCCAGTCCGACTCGCGCTGCCCGAACGCGTCGTACAGGTGCAGCTTGCGATACACGGCCCGGATGCCGGCTCCCCCGACGGCCACGACCGTGTTGCGGACGCGCCGCCCATCGTCGGCCCGCTCGAGCAGGCCCGCGACCACGACGACGTCGAGTTCGGCGGCCAGCCCCTGGAGCGCGATCGTGAAGGGACCGTCGAGGTCTTCGGCGTTCTCGGCGAGCGACGTGTCGAACGGGTCGACGAAGTAGCTGGAGTACTCCGGGAACACGATGACCCGAGCCCCACGGGCCGCAGCCGTCCGAGCGAGGTCGGTGATGGCATCCAGGTTGGCCTGCTTCGCGGCGGACGGGGCGAACTGCGCCACGCCCACACCCACGCTGTCGTGTGTCATCCGCGCCTCTTCTCTCCGGTCCGGCCGTCGCCGCTGACCCGACGGAGAACGGCCGGGCCCACCACCCACAGTACGAGGATGACGACCGCGAGAACGACCACGGCGATGACGGCGGCTTCGAGACCGATCACGACGTCGAACACGAACGCCACGACGCCGGTCAGCAGCACCGCGACCGCCGTGAGTGCCGCGATCAGCGCGCGGTGACCGAAGCGGACGACGACGGGCTTCACGCCGCGGTGGAACACCGCCCGGTGCAGGGCGACCGGGGCGAGCGCGAGGATCGCGGTGAGCGCCGACAGACCGACCAGGACGAGGTAGCCGGTGCGCTGGGGGCCGGTGAGGTCGGCGAACGCCGGCTGGAACGCCAGTGCGAGCAGGAATCCGGTGAGGATCTGCGTGCCGGTCTGCAGCACCCGCAGTTCCTGCAGCACATCGGCCCAGTTGCGGTCCGCCCGCTGCGCGGCGCTCTCGGGGCGCCCGTCCCGGAGGTCGTCTCGGGGGTCGTCGGTGGGGGTCAGCATCCCCGCATCCTGTCGCGTCGCGAGGGTCGGAAGCAACGCCGATTCGACACGCACCGAAACCCGTGCTAGGTTTATCTCTTGTGCCGCGGGGTGGAGCAGCTCGGTAGCTCGCTGGGCTCATAACCCAGAGGTCGCAGGTTCAAATCCTGTCCCCGCAACAAATGAAGGCCCCGGATTCGCAAGAATCCGGGGCCTTCGCCTTTCCCTGGCGCAGCCTGATAGACGGAATGCCGCTACCCCGACGAACCATCCACAGGCCACGCAAGCCCCGGCGACGGAATCCGGCGTCTGCTTACGATGGAACGCATGGGTGGGCAGTATTCGATCGATGTGGCGGGTTTTCTCTCGACCACCGATACCGTTGCGACGGCGCTCGAGTCGATGGGGCAGGCGGTGAGCGGTGCTCTCACCGACCTCGACGGGATCACGGGCCTGGTCGCGAGCGAGGGCGATCTCGCGTCCGCACTCAACGGCGCGACGGAAGAGCGGCGGCGAACCGGACCCGGTGCGGTGCAGCACGGCGGGGCCGTTGTGACGGCGGCCGGTCGTGTGGCTCTCGCGTATGTGCAGGCCGACGACGAGATGGCATCCACGACATCAGGCGCCGACGCGTCGGTGACGCTCCCCCTCACACCCGGCACCGGTCGGCGAGGGGCGCTGGTGCAATGACGCTCGTCTCCCTCTCCGACATCCCGACGGTGGAGATCGATCCGTCGGCGCTGTCTTCGGCCGCGGAGTCTCTCCGGAACCACGCGGATGCCGTCGCCGATTCCTCCGAGCGGATCGCGACGACCTGGAACTCCCTGACCGGCAGCTACGACGCGCCCGAAGCCGCGGAACTCCTCTCCCGCATGACCGTCGTGCCGCAGGCCGCCGAAGACTTCGCCGAGGCCACGCGGCGCATCTCCTCGATCATGGCCCAGCTCGCCGATCAGCTCGCCCTGGCCCACGCTCAGGAGACCTCGCTCCGCGCCGAGGTCGAGAGTTTCCGTGAGGCCGTGCGCGGTTTCCGCGCGTCCTCCGACGACATGGGACTCGGAAGCTCCGACGACACGTGGGGCCCGGGACAGTTCCTGCGCAATCAGGAATTGATCAGCGAGTGCCTCTCGTTGCGCACCCTTCGCGACACCGCCATCGACGAGGCGCGCAGCGATCTGGCATCCATCGGTCGGGCTGACATCGTCGTCCCCTCCGCCGAAGACGCGGGCGGCAGCGCACCTGCGCTCACCGGGTGGGTCGCCGAGTACGACGCCGCGGCGAACGGCGTGGGGTTGGCGATCCTCGCGAAGCTCAGCGCGGGGAGCCCGGAGGACGCCCGCGCTCTTCTCGCCGCGCACGACGACTGGCGCCGACTGTTCGAGACGACTCCCCCGGATGCCACGGCGGTCAACGCCTGGTGGACGCAACTCGCCGCCTCGAATCCCGGGGCTCTCGACGCGTTGGTGCTCGGCGCGTCCGTCATCGTGGGTTCGCTCGGCGGCGTTCCGCCGGCGAGCCGCGTCGCCGCCAACGCCGTCAACGCGAAGAACCGGCTACCGAGCGTCGAGGCCGAGATCCGGCGAATGCAGGAGATGTCCCGCGCACACGGCGGACCGGATCTCCTCGCGTGGAAGGACGTCATCGGTCGACTGGAGCGCCAGCTGGACTACCTGCAGCGTGCGGCCGACGGTGATGTCCAGCTCTACCTGTACGAGCCGGAATCCCAGAGCATCATAGAGATGATCGGAACCCTCGACGAGAACACGTCGGACGTGATCACCTACGTGCCCGGCACGTTCACGAGCGTGCACAGCTTCTACGGTGATCAGGTACAGCAGGTCGGTCGATGGCTCAACATCCAAGATTCGCGCGTCGTCACGTTCGTCTGGAAGGAAGGCCTGTTTCCGGGCGAGGACGTCGCAAACGGAGGAACGGACCTGTCCCGGATCTTCGAAGCCAACGACGAGAACGTCGCCGTCGAAAAGGGCCGACTCATCGCCGACTTCCAGCACGAACTCCTCCTGTCGTCGCCTGAGGCGAAGGCTGCGCAACAGGACGGTATGGGTCATTCGTGGGGCCTCGCCGGCATCACGTCGTCGGAAGTTGCCGGCGCTCAGTACCGTCAGGTGCACTCTCTTTCCGGCGCAGGGATGCCATCCGGGTGGACGTCGAGTCCCGACACCGAGTACTTCCACTGGGCATACACGGACGCGCTCTCCATCGTGCAAGGAACCGGCACGGTGTGGGACGGACACATCCCGACGCGAGACCCCGCGTTCGATTCGCACCTCTACGGTCGCGAAGGCGACTTCTCGATCTATCTCCCAAATGGGACTACAGCCGGCGCCATCGTGATCTCGCCGGAACCGCCACCGAAGCTCCCTCTCACGACGACGCCGATCGATAATCACAACCTCATCGCGAGCGACAATCCAGACAACCAGACCACCCTTTTCGACATTCTTCGAGAGATCCAAAGATGAGATTGCGCGCAGGAACGATCGCTATCACCGGGCTGCTGCTACTCATGACCGGCTGCAGCACGATGCAAGGAGACGCCACCGTGGAAGAGAATGTCACCATCGACCAGGCCAAGACCATTGCTCAGGAGATGGAGACCACCCTGGCTGGCTTCGTTCCTCCTGACCAGGTGGCATCGATCGCCCAGAATCCCACCGGTGCGCTCATGTCCTGCAGCAAGGAGGGCGACTACCTGTGGTCGGGGCAGACGAAGGTGATCCTCGAACCCGGTACGACCTACGACGGCGATGCCGTTACCAGCAAGATCGCCGCTGCTTATGACGGCAGCAAGTCTTACAGGACAGAAACGGACATGACAACGGACGGGCAGCCGAGAGCGCATGTGATCGGCGAGAACGGTGAGGGTTACCTGGTGGCCCTGTCTGTCGACAAGACATTCGTACAGATCCTGTCATTCTCGCCGTGCTTCGTGCTCCCCGACGACGTATCGCCGAGTAAGCCGTATTGAGCGCGAGTCGAGGGAATCGATCTGGACGCAACGGATCAGGGGGAACTCGGTGAAGCGATCGACCGTCCTCACTCTCGCCGTCCTCTGTTCGCTCGTTACCGCCCTCAGCGGATGTGGCGCGATGAAGAGGGCGAGCGCCGTTGATACGTCACTCACCCTTCAGGACGCGAAGGCGACCGCCATGCGAATGGAAACGGACCTGGCCAAGTTTGTGCCTGCCGAGGTCGTGGCATCCATCGATCAACGCCAGACCGGCGTCCTCATGTCGTGCAGTGGGGAGCGCGCCTACCAGTGGACTGGTCAGACGAAGATCGCCTACCGTACGCCGGCGGCGATCGATCCCGACGCCCTCGTCGATGAGATCGTCTCGACGTATGCCGACCGTCCAGGCTTCACCGCCAGGTCGGAACCGTTCCCGGACGGGCAGCCCGGCGTGCACGTTATCGGTGAGTACGGTGCGGGCTATCTCGTGAACGAGAATGTCGACAGGACAGGCGTCGAAATTCTGTCGTTCTCCCCCTGCTTCGTGCTTCCCGAAGGAATGTGGCCGGGCGACCACTACTGACGGACACGAAAGCCTCCTGTCGTTCGGACGAATTCCCGTCAACCCGGCTGCAGCGATCCACTGCGAACGATTCACTGGACCCATGCCCCCACTCCCCCTGGCCGACGGACGCGTGCACCCGCGCGAACCCTCGCCCGTCGAGGTCGCACCACCGCCGCTGAACGACGGCCGGCCGCGCACGACCCTCTCTCCCGGGTCCGCACAGGCGAATGCCACGTCGCCGGAGCCGCGATGAGCGACGTGGAGATGACGCGGATCCCGGCCGGAACCGTTCTGCGCGGTGACCAGCGCGGCGCGGACCGCCGCGAGATCACGGTGGAGGCGTTCGACCTCGGCGTCTACCCCGTCACCGAGGAGCAGATGGCCGAGATCCTCGGGATCACCGCGCAGAACCCACGGCGCCCGGCGGTGCAGGTGAGCTGGCTGCGGGCCGTGCGGTTCTGCAATGCGCTCAGCGAGTGGGAGGGGCGCGACCCCGTGTACTCCTACGACGGCGAGGTCGTCGACTGGGACAGCGAGGCCGACGGCTTCCGGCTTCCGACCGAGGACGAGTGGGAGTACGCCTGCCGGGCCGGAGCGACCGGCTCGACGTACGGGCCGATCGCGGAGATCGCGTGGACGGCCGAGGACGGGCTTCGCGGACCCGCGGAGGTCGGCGGGAGGCTGCCCAACCTGCACGGGCTGTTCGACATGCTCGGCAACGTTTCGGAGTGGTGCTGGGACCTCTTCGCCCCCGACACGAGCGACGCCCGCGCATTTCGGGGCGGGAGCTGGAGCGACGCGCGGGCGATCGTGCGCGCCTCGGCCCGTCGCGGCGCGAATCCGCGCTCGGCCTTCGACGACGTGGGGCTCCGTGTCGCGCGCGGTGCACTCAATCGGTCGCGCTGATGGCGTCGCTCACGCCATCGACGAACGCGGCGATCGTGCGCAATTGCTGATCGCTGAATTTCTCGGCGACCGCAACCATGGCGGTCAGGTGCTCCCCGAAATGGCGGAAGAACTCGGCGCGAGATTTCGGGGTCAGCACGACCACACGCGCCCGTCCGTCCGAAGGGTGCGGTCGACGCACCAGGTGCCCGGAGGTCTCCAGACGGTCGAGCAGCTTGGTCGTCGACGCGGTGGAAATCCGCAGGTGAGAGGCGACATCGTGGGGGCTGACCATGATCCCGCGCTGCTCACGGATGATCAGCATGCGCAGCGTCGCGAGGTCGCTCGCGTTCATGTCCATGTCGCCCTTCATCTCGCTGTTCATGCGGTCGAGGGCGTCGCTGAGCGCGCGGACCGACTCCAGCGCCCGCACCACGCCGGGCCGATTAGCACGAAACTCGTCGACGATGGACACGGTGGACACCTCCGTTGCGCTCTGGGTATAGTCGGCTCACATCGCTAGCTAAACTAGCAAACTGGAGGCACGATGAGCGAGACCGAGTACGTCGTGCTCCTGGACGACTGGGGCAACGAGATCGGCACCGCCCCGAAGGCGAGTGTCCACGGCACCGATACGGCGCTCCACCTGGCATTCTCCTGCCACGTGGTGAACGCGGACGGGCAGGTGCTCGTGACGCGCCGCGCACTGGACAAGAAGACGTGGCCCGGGGTCTGGACGAATTCGTTTTGCGGCCACCCCGGTCCCGCCGAACCGGTCCTGCAGGCGGTCCACCGCCGGGCGGCGTTCGAGGTCGGCCTCACCATCCGCAACGTCGAACTCGCCCTCCCGCTCTTCCGGTATCGGGCGGTGGATGCCAGCGGCATCGTCGAGCACGAGATCTGCCCCGTCTACGTGGCGCGCACCGATGAGGAACCGCGCCTGAACCCGGCCGAGGTCGCCGAAGCGCGCTGGGTCGACCCCGCGGAGCTCGCCGCCTCCCTCGAGGCGACGCCGTGGGCGTTCAGCCCGTGGCTCGTGCTCCAGGCGCAGCAGCTTCATCTGTTCTCCCCACCCGCGGCCATCCGGGCGGCCTCATGATCGCTCTCTCCACCACACCGACCGCCCGCGCCGAAATCGACGCCGAGATCGACGCCGTCCTGGCCCGCCTCGGCCGGCGCCTGCGCGCCCACGGCGACGGCGCTCGGGCCCTGGCATCCGCCATCGCCCGATCCGCGGAGGGCGGGAAGCGGTTCCGCCCGCTGCTCGTGGTCGCTGCGTTCGACACGCTGCGGGGCGATGACGCTCAGCGGCCGGCGCTCTACCAGGTGGCGGCGGCCTTCGAGTTGCTGCACACCGCCTTCGTCGTGCACGACGACGTCATCGATCACGACCTCGAACGTCGCGGTGTCGCCAACGTCGCCGGGGAATTCCGCACCCGCGGTCTCGAACGGGGCGCGGATGCCACGGGCGCAGCCCTCCTCGGAGACGCGGCCGGCATCCTCGCGGGTGACCTGCTGCTGCACGAGGCGAGTCGGCTGGTCGCCCTCGCCGACCTCCCGACGGGCGTGCGGAGCGACCTGCTGCGCCTGGTCGAAGACGCCGTGCTGATCTCGGCCGCGGGGGAACTCGCCGACGTGGAGAACGCCGTGTCCGCTGAAGAGGTCGATGCGGAGACGATTCTCCGCACGACGCACGACAAGACCGCGGTCTACTCCTTCTCCGCACCGCTCGAGGCCGGGGCGGTCCTCGCGGGCGCGGACGGCCCCGTGCGCGCCGCGCTCGAGCGCTTCGGACAGCGCCTCGGCCTCGCCTACCAGCTCGTCGACGACCTCATCGGCGCGTTCGGCTCCGCCGAGCAGTCGGGCAAGGACGAGGGCTGCGACCTCCGCGAGGCGAAGAAGACCCACCTGATCGTGCTCGCTCGCGAGACCGAGTCGTGGCCCGAGGTCAGCGAAGCGCTGGCGCTCGCCCACACCGGTCCGGTGGCGATCCGGGCGGCGCAGCGCGCGCTGAGCGAGTCCGGAGCCCGGGCGCGCCTGGAAGACCTCGTGCGCGACACCCTCGACGAAGCGCGCGCGATCGTTTCGGCATCCACTCTCCCCGGCGACTGCAAGGCGATGCTGTACGACCTCGTCGACGCCGTACAAGGACGGGTGCCGTGACCGGTCTGGAGCTCTATTCGCGCACGGCCGACGACGCCGCCGCCGCGGTGATCCACCGGTACTCGACCTCGTTCGGACTCGCCGCGCGTCTGCTCGGTCCTCGGCCGAGGCCGCACGTGCGCAACATCTACGCGCTCGTGCGGGTGGCCGACGAGATCGTCGACGGACCCGCGCACGACGCCGGACTCTCCCCCGCTGAAGAACGTGCGACGCTCGACGCGCTCGAGAACGAGGTTCGGGATGCCATCGCCTCGGGCTTCAGTGCCAACCTCGTCGTCCACGCCTTCGCGCGCACCGCGCGGGAGTGCGGTATCGGCGACGACCTCATCGCCCCGTTCTTCGCTTCCATGCGGACCGACCTCGACACGACCGCGCACGACGACGCGTCGCACGACGCCTACGTCTACGGCTCGGCCGAGGTCGTGGGGCTCATGTGCCTCCAGGTCTTCCTGAACGCGGGGATGTCGGCCCCGGCCCGCCCCGCCCCCGACCTCGTCGACGGAGCGCGGCGCCTCGGCGCCGCGTTCCAGGACGTGAATTTCCTGCGCGACCTCGACGACGACGCCGAGCGCCTCGGTCGCGACTATCTCGACGGCGCCGCCGACGACGAGCGGCGCACCGCTGTCCTCGATCGCATCGACGCCGACCTCGCCGCCGCCGCCGCGACGGTGCCGTTCCTGCCGCCCGACTGCCGCCGCGCGGTCACCGCGGCGCACGACCTCTTCGCCGAGCTGTCACGCCGCCTCCGCCGCTCTCCCGCGGGCGCGCCACGCGTCCGTGTCCCGGACGGCGTCAAAGCCACCCTCGCCGCTCGCGCTTTCCTCGGACGCCCACCGAAAGGGGCCCACGCATGACCTCCCACCGCATCGTCGTCGTCGGAGGAGGCATCGCCGGGCTCGGCACGGCCGCGCTCCTGGCCGACCAGGGACACGACGTGCAGCTGTTCGAGGGGCGTGACCAGCTCGGCGGTCGCGCGGGATCGTGGGAGAGCGACGGGTTCCGGTTCGACACCGGCCCGAGCTGGTACCTCATGCCCGAGGTGTTCGACCACTTCTTCCGTCTGCTCGGCACCAGCGCCGCCGAGCAGCTCGATCTCGTGCGCCTCGACCCGGCGTATCGCGTCTACGGTCCTCCCGGAAAGGGCGCGCCCATCGACGTCGTCTCGGGGCGCGAGGCCGTGCGGGCGCTGTTCGAGCAGCACGAGCCGGGCTCGGGCGACAAGGTCGAGGCGTACCTCGACTCCGCGAAGGACGCCTACGAGCTGTCCACGTCGAAGTTCCTGTACGACACCTACTCCTCGACGCAGGGCCTGCGCGACCCCGCGCTCGTGAAGCGTCTCCCCACGCTCATCCCGCTCCTCACGCAGACGCTGTGGAAGCGGGTCACGCGCGACTTCTCGAACCCGCGGCTGCAGCAGATCCTCGCGTATCCGTCGGTGTTCCTGGGCGGCTCCCCGTTCGAGGTGCCGAGCCTGTACCACCTCATGAGTCACCTCGACCTCGGCGACGGCGTGCTGTACCCTCGCGGCGGATTCACCGAGATCATCGCGGCCATCGAGCGGCTGGCCCGCGAGCGCGGCGTCCGGATCGAGACGGGTGCTCCCGTCGAGGCCATCATCACCGACGACGGGATCGCGCGCGGCGTGCGGCTGGCCGACGGTCGGGTCGTGCCGGCGGATGCCGTGGTCTCGGGCGCCGACCTGCACCACACGGAGACGCAGCTCCTGGAGGACGGTGACCGGCAGTATCCCGAGAAGTGGTGGAAGGACCGCGTGCCGAGCCCCGGAGCGCTGCTGCTCCTCCTCGGCGTCAAGGGAGAGCTGCCGCAGCTCACCCACCACACGCTGCTGTTCACCGACGATTGGCACACCAACTTCGACGCGATCTTCGGCGAGAACAAGCGCATCCCCGACCCCGCGTCGATCTACGTCTGCCGCCCGAGCGCGTCGGACGACTCGGTCGCCCCCGAGGGATACGAGAACCTCTTCGTCCTCGTCCCCGTCCCCGCCGACCCGGTCAGCGGGCGCGGCGGCGTCGACGGTGCCGGCGACCCGCGCATCGAGGCCGCGGCCGACCGCGTGATCGCGCAGATCGGCGAGTGGGCCGGCATCCCGGACTTCGCCGAGCGCATCGTCGTGCGCAAGACCATCGCCCCCGAGGACTTCGCCACCGACCTGCACGCGTGGCACGGCAACTCCCTCGGCCTCGCGCACACGCTCGGGCAGAGCGCGATCTTCCGTCCGAAGAACCGGTCGCGGAAGGTCTCGAACCTCTACTACGCCGGTACGTCGGTGCTCCCCGGCATCGGTCTGCCGATGTGCCTGATCTCGGCCGAGCTCGTCGTCAAGCGCATGGCGGGTGATCGCACGGCCGGGCCCCTGAACGAGCCGGCTCGCGCGGCGGTCTGACGTGCCCGGGATCTACCTGGGTGCGATCCTGTTCTCCCTCGCCGGCATGATCGCGATCGACCTCAAGGTCGGACTCGCCTTACGGACCGCGCCCGGGCGGACGGCGCTCGCGGTGGTGCTCGGCACGCTGTTCTTCCTCGCGTGGGATGCCGTCGGCATCCTGTCCGGGATCTTCGTGAAGGGCGACAGTCCGCTGTTCGTCGGGATCGACGTCGCACCCCATCTCCCGCTCGAAGAGGTCTTCTTCCTCCTCTTCCTCAGCTACCTCGCGATCGTGTTCTGGACGATCTTCGAGCGGATCCGGACGAAGCGGGATGCCGCGACCCGGGCGCCCGCGCAGGTCGAGGAGTCCGCCTCGTGACGTACCCGATGATCGTGCTGCCGTTCGTGCTGATCACCGCCGTCGTGACGTTCCTCAGCGTCCGCCGCCCGGCGTTCGGCCGTCGGATGCGCGCCTCCGCGCTCGCGGCGCTCGTCCTGGTCGTCCTCACCGCGGTGTTCGACAACATCATGATCGCGGTCGGCCTCTTCTCGTACCCGCCGCAGCACCTCAGTGGCATCCGCATCGGCCTCGCTCCCCTCGAGGACTTCGCCTACCCGGTCTGCGCGGCCTTCCTCGTGCCCGCGCTCTTCACGCTCGTCTCCGCCCGGAGGGAACCCGCATGACCACCCCCGCCCTGACCCCGGGCCGCGTGCTGCGCGAGCTGTTCGTCTCGTCGCGGCCCGTGAGCTGGATCAACACGGCGTTCCCGTTCGCGGCCGCTTACCTCCTGACCACGCGTCAGATCGATGTCGTGTGGATCGTCGGCATCCTGTTCTTCCTCGTCCCGTACAACCTCACGATGTACGGCGTGAACGACGTGTTCGACTACGAGTCGGACCTCCGGAACCCTCGCAAGGGCGGCACGCACGGCGCGGTACTCGCGAAGCGCATGCACCCGATCACGCTGTGGGCGTCGGCGCTGTCGTGCCTGCCGTTCGTCGTGTTCCTCGTGATCGTCGGATCGCCGCTGTCGTGGCTCGTATTGGCCCTCAGCCTGTTCTTCGTCGTGTTCTACTCCGCTCCCCCGCTACGGCTGAAGGAGCGGCCGTTCGCCGACTCGGTCACGAGCAGCATCCACTTCTTCTCCCCCGCGGTCTACGGACTCGTGCTGGCCGGGGCGACGTGGACGTGGCAGCTCGTCGCCGTGCTCGTCGCCTTCGCGCTGTGGGGCATCGCGTCTCACGCCTTCGGCGCCGTGCAGGACGTCGAAGCCGACCGCGCCGCCGACATCTCGTCGATCGCCACCGCCCGTGGAGCCCGGTGGACCGTGCGGTTCGCGCTCGTCGCGTACGCCCTCGCCGGCGTCGTCATGCTCTTCACCGCGTGGCCGGGGCCCCTGGCGGCGCTGCTCGTGATCCCGTACCTGGTGGTCTGCTGGCCGTACCGGAACGTGACGGATGCCACCTCCGACACCGCCACCGCCGGTTGGAACCGCTTCCTGTGGCTGAACCAGATCGCCGGCTTCGGCACGACGCTGCTGCTGATCTGGTGGTGGTTCCTGAGCGCGTGACCCGTGGGGCCGGGCGGGTGGGCTCGGCGGGTGGGGCCACGGTGTGTGCGCGGGTCCGGCCGCGGCGGATCCCCGGCGTCGGCTGCTCCGTTGAGTGTCCAGAACACGCGGATGCCAGCCGGCACCGTCCGGGTGTTCTGGACACTGAAACCTGTGCGGCCGCGCAGCCCAGGCCGCGCGGCATCCTGAGTGTCCAAGACACGCGGATGCCAGCCGGCACCGTCCGCGTGTTCTGGACACTGAAACCTGTGCCGCCGCGCAGCCCAGGCCGCGCGGCATCCTGAGTGTCCAAGACACGCGGATGCCGGCGCGCGCCGTCCGCGTGTTCTGGACACCGAAACGCGGGTCGGGGACGCCTGCGGCCACAACCCTGGAGAAAAAGAGACGCCGGCACCCCGAGGGGTACCGGCGTCTCTTTGCTGAGGATCAGCCCGACGGACTCGGGGTCGGCGCGGGGGTCGCGGTCGACCCGCCGCCGGCCCCCTGCGCCTCCAGATCGAGGAGGCGCTGCACCGCGGCGTTGAGGCGGGCGTCCTGGGTCGCGAACTCCGCGAGGTTGCCCGCCGTGAGGGCGGCCTGCTTCGCGGCCAGGGCCGACTGCGCCTCGGCCAGGGCCGCCGCGTAGTCGCCCGAGGGCGCGGTGGGCGTCGTCGATGTGCCGCCGCCCTGACCGGTCTGGTCGGTGGGCGTCACCGTCTCGTCGCCCGTGGCAGCTCCCGAGTCACCGCCGAAGAGGCTGTCGAGCGCCTCGCTCAGGGTGTTCTCGAACGCGATCTTGTTACCGAACGCGACGAGCACGCGTCGCAGCTGCGGCAGCTGCGTTCCACCGGCGGACTGCACGAACACCGGCTGCACGTACAGCAGACCGCCACCGACGGGGAGGGTCAGCAGGTTGCCGTTCAGCACCTGCGACTGGCCCTGCCGCAGGAGGTTGATCTGCGACGAGACGTTCGTGTCGGAGTCGAAGGTGTTCTGCACCTGACCCGGTCCGGGCACGGTCGTCGCCGCGTCGATCACGAGCATGCGCAATCGTCCGTAGTCGGGACTCTTGGTCCCCTTCTGATTGCCGGCGTTCGAATCGACGGCCAGATAGCCGGTGAGCACGTTGCGTGCTTGCCCGCCCTGGGATGCCGGGATGAAGCTCGTGAACATCGAGTACGTCGGGGCATCCTGCCCGGGCATCTTCATCGTCAGGTAGTACGGCGGCTGAAGCTCCGCGGGGTTCTGCGGGTCGTTCGGCGTCGTCCACCGGTTGTCCTGCTGGAAGAACGAGCGCGCGTCGTCGACGTGGTAGACGCCGAGCATCGAACGCTGCACCTTCATGAGGTCGGTCGGGTACCGCACGTGGCTCATGAGGTCGGCCGACATGTCGCTCCACGGGTGGAGGCTCGACGGGTAGATCTTCTGCCAGGCCTGCAGGATCGGGTCCTGGTCGTCCCAGGCGTAGAGGGTGACGCTGCCGTCGTAGGCATCCACGGTCGCCTTCACCGAGTTGCGGATGTAGTTGATGTTGTCGATCGAGTAGTTCGGCGACGGCGTGTTCGAGTCGTTGATCGCGCGCGACAACGACACGCTCGACGAGTACGGGTAGTTCGCGCTGGTGGTGTAGCCGTCGATGACCCACTTGATGCGTCCGTCGACCACGGTCGGGTACGGGTCGCCGTCGAGCGTCAGGTACGGCGCGACCTTCTGGACGCGCTCCTTGGGGTTGCGGTCGTACAGGATCTGCGAGTCCTGGTTGACGTAGTCGGAGAAGAGGATCTGCTCGGACTGGAACTTCAGCGCGTAGATGAGGCGGTTGAACACGTTGCCGACGCTCGGGCCGCCGTTGCCGCGGAAGGTCGTGCGCGTTTCGCTGCCGCCGTCCGCACCGATCGGGTAGTCGAGCTCGATGTCCTCCCCGCCCTCGGGGCCACCGACGATCGAGTACTGCGGCGACTGCTCCCCGAAGTAGATGCGCGGCTCGTAGTTGAGATCGGTGAGGAACCCGGTTCCGGGGATGGCCTGCTCGAGGAACACCGGGTCACCGTCGTCGGTGCGCTCGTTGCCGGCCGCGGCCACCATGCCGTACCCGTGCGTGTACACGAGCGTGGAGTTCTGCCAGGTCGCGGCATCCCCCAGCTGGCCCACGTTGAGCTCGCGCAGGGCGACGACCGTGTCCTGGCTCTGGCCGTTGATCTCGTACCGGTCGACGTCGAGCGGGTTACCGAACTGGTAGTACGCGCGGTACTGCTCGAGCTGCCGGACGGTCGGGCTGATGATCGCCGGGTCCATGATGCGCAGCTGCGCGGTGGATGCCGCGTCGTTCCGCAGCTGGCCGGCCTCCGCCGTCGTCGTGGCCTCGAAGTTCTCCTTCTCGACGTTGTCGATGCCGTACGCGGCCTTCGTGCTGTCGATGTTGCGCTGATAGAACTGGCTCTCGAGCGCGAGCTGGTTCGGACGCACCTGGAAGGTGTTGACCGCCCACGGGATGGCCGCGCCCACGACGATCGCCGAGACGACGAGCAGCGCCGTCGCGATCAGCGGGTAGCGCCAGCGGCCGATGAAGGCGGTGACGAAGAAGGCGAGGGCGACGATGACCGCCGCGATCGCGAGGATCGTCTGGCCCGGGATGACTGCGTTGACCCCGACATACCCGGGACCGGTGATCCGGTCCTCCTGGTTGATGAGCGTCGTGAAGCGGTCGAGCCACAGGCTCCCGCCCTGCAGGAGCAAGTACAGACCGGCGAGGATGGCGAGCTGGATGCGCGCGGCCTTGGAGATGCGCAGCTCGCGCTGCCCCACGCGCACCGACCCGTAGAGGTAGGACACGACGGCGGTGAGCAGCAGGCAGACGAGCACGACGGCGGAGGCGAACCCGAGGACGCTCGTGTAGAACGGCAGCCCGAACAGGTAGAACCCGGTGTCGAGGCCGAACTGCGGGTCGGTCGTCGAGGTCGACACGCCGTTGAACCACAGCCACGTCGTCTCCCACTGCGCGGAGGCGGCGAAGCCGGCGAAGAAGCCGAAGAAGATCGGGATGCCCCACATCGCCAGACGCCGCAGGGGCTCGACCACCTCCTGGTAGCGGTCGAGCTGCGAACTCAACCGCGCGTAGACGGGACGCAGGCGGTAGGCGAGCTGGATGACGCCCCACACCGGCACCGCCATGGCGAGGAAGCCCACGACGAACATCACCGTGCGCGCGATCCACTGGGTGGTCAACACCTCGGTGAATCCCAGCTGCGAGAACCACATCCAGTCGGCGTAGAGGTTCGCGAAGACGAAGAACGCGACGACCAGGGCGGCGATGACCGCCAGCGTGATCGAGATGATCCGTCGTGAACGGTTCGGGGGCGTGGCCTGGTTCGGCGCTGAGGTCGTGGTCACGCGTCCATCCTAGGTGTCGGCCTCTGAGGGTAAGCCGTGCATACTGACGATCCCCTCAGGATGTGGCGGCGGGGGTCCCGTCGCACGACGGGAGGGCGTCGAGGTCACCACCGTCGCGGATCGTCTGCAGAACGGTCAGCGAATCCTGGAGCTTGGACACGGCGAACACCCGGATGCCACTGGGCACGTGCCCGACCACCTCGTTGCAGTTCGACTGCGGGGCGAGGAACCAGGTCGCGCCGGCGTCGCGCGCCCCGTAGAGCTTCTGACGGATGCCACCGATCCCGCCGACGTTGCCGTCGGCGTCGATGGTGCCGGTGCCGGCGATGTGCTGGCCGCCGGTCAGGTCGCCGGGAGACATCTTGTCGATGATGCCGAGCGCGAACATCATGCCGGCGCTCGGGCCGCCGACGTTGTTGATCTGGATCTTCACGTCGACGGGCAGGTCGAAGCTGAGGGTCAGACCGACCCCCAGGAGCCACTGCTGCTGTCCGTTCACGTCGGTGAGACGCGGTGTCACCGACACCGAGCTGGCCGAGCCGTCGCGCTCGATGCCCAGGGTCAGCGGGGACCCCGCTGCCGTCTGGACGGCGGCACGCACGTCATCGACG
The DNA here is from genome assembly GCF_001619615.1 of Microbacterium sp. T32. GTDB lineage: Bacteria > Actinomycetota > Actinomycetes > Actinomycetales > Microbacteriaceae > Microbacterium. The sequence continues at coordinate 160,050 of NZ_LQQP01000012.1, read as the reverse complement.
CTCGCGACGCCGGCGCCGTCGACGGACGTGATCACGTCGCCGACCTGCAGCACGCCGGAGGAGGCGCCGTCGTCGGCGACCGTGCCGACCACGACGTCCTGCGGCACCGTGTACCCGAGTTGGCGCAGCGCGGCCGCGGACGCCTCGAGCTGCGAGTCGGTCATCATCGCCGCGTTCTCGTTGTTGCGCTGCTCGGTGGACTGGCCGGCGGGGAAGATGCGATCCAGCGGCACCACGGCCCGCGACGGGTCGAACCACGCCTGCGCCAACTCGATCCAGCTGGGTGTGCGCTCGCGATTCCCGTTGATCTGTACGGTCAGCAGATCCAGCTGACCCTGCGATGTCGAGTCCTGCTCGTCCGGCACGGTGATCAGCGGAACCTCGTTGCCGTCGGCATCCGGAGACGTGCCCAGGGTGTTGAGGACCGGACCGGGCTGCTGGATGACGTACGACGACGGGAGGAACGTGAAGACGAAGAGGATGAGCGCGGCCACGACCAGCGACCACGCACCGAGAACCGTGGAGCGGCTCCAGCGGCGGCGGGGTGCGGGCACGACGGAGGCGTTCTCGTCGAACAGGGTCACGGGTCCTACCTTTGCCGGGTCGTTCGCGCGCGGCGTAAGCGGCGAAGGGCCGAGCCGAGGAGAGCGAGGAAACGTGCGACTAGCGTAGATCCCGTTCCCCCAGACCCGGCTGAAAGGCGGCTGAAGTGGCAGACGACGACCGGAGCCCCGAGGAGGAGTTCCAGGAGCTCATGCGGCGCCTGATGTCCGGCGACACGTCCGGCCTCGATCCCGAACAGTTGTCGCGTCTGTCGGGCATGCAGATCGACCCGGCCATGATGCAGGCCGTGATGAGCCAGCTGCAGGGCGCCTTCTCCGGTGCGCAGGACGGCATCGACTGGAGCCTCGCCGAGCGGCAGGCGCTGCACATCGCGAACCAGGACGGCCTCGGCGTGTCCACGGGTCAGCGCACCGACCTCGACCAGGCCTTCGCGCTGGCCGCGCTGTGGCTGGGCGAGTCGACCACGATCTCCGACCTGCCCCGCCCGCCCAAGGCCGTCACGCGCGGCGCGTGGGTCAGCGCGACGCTCCCCGTGTGGCAGGAGCTCGCCGAACCCGTCGCCACGAGCATCGCGGACGCCCTCACCGAAGCGCTCGGGCAGCAGGCGCCGGAGGACATGCAGGACCTCATCGCCGGCGCCGGCCGCCTGATGCGGACCGTCGGCGGTTCCCTGTTCGCCACGCAGCTCGGGCATGTCGTGGGACGCCTGTCGACCGAGGTCGTGGGCGGCGGGGATGTCGGCATCCCGGTCATGCCGGACGGCGACGCCGCGATCCTGCCGCAGAACTTCGCGGACTTCGGTCGCGACCTGGAGATTCCCGAAGACCAGTTGGCGCTGTACCTGGCCACCCGCGAACTCGCCCACGCCCGCCTCTTCCGCCACGCCAAGTGGCTGCGGCTGCACGTGATCTCGCAGGTGCGGGAGTTCGCGCACGGCATCCGCGTCGACACCGATGCGCTGGAGGAACTCGCGTCGCGCTTCGACCCGTCGCAGCCCGACGAACTCCGCGGCGCGCTGGAGAGCGGCGCCCTGCTGCCGCAGCGGTCGGAGGAGCAGACGGCGGCGCTGACCCGCCTCGAGAACCTCCTCGCCACGATCGAGGGCTGGGTCGACGTGGTCACCGAGGACGCGACCTCGCGGCTCCCCTCGGCCGCGCGCATCGCGGAGGCCGTGCGCCGTCGCCGCGCCGTCGGCGGACCCGCGGAGCAGGCGCTGGGCTCGCTCGTGGGCCTCGAACTGCGCCCCCGGCGCATGCGCGAAGCGGCGGCGATGTGGCGCGCGGTCACGGATGCCGTGGGTGTCGCCGGACGCGACGCGATGTGGGACTACCCCGATCTCATGCCGTCGGCGGACGACATCGACGACCCCGCCGGGCTGATCGCCCGGCTCACGGCCGCCTCGCGCGGCGAGGCGACTCCCGCGGATGCCATGGACGATGCGCTCGCTCAGCTGATCGCCGAGGAGACCGCGGGACTCGTCGATGGTTTCGACCGCGACGGCGACGACGCGGCCGGGGGTTACGGTCGCGACGCGGCCGGCGATACCGGTCGCGACCAAGACGACGACCCCACGCCGGGCGACCAGCGGCCGGTCTGAGCCCTCCTCCCCAGGGCGCTTTCTCACGAAGCGCCCTGGGGACAACCGCGGAGAGGCCCTTGAGGGCCGCCATCATCGGGGCATGCTCCGACTCGATCCCTCCGCTCCCCCGCTCTGGCGCCACGACGGCACCGTGCAATTCGGCGCCCCGGCCCGCGGCCACCTGCTCCACCGATTCCCGTGGACGGACGCCGCGTTGACGGCGCTCGAGGCCGGGACCTCGCGCGTCGCCCTTCGCGCCGTGGTGCGCCTGCACGGCGGCGACGATCTCGACGCCGAGGACCTGCTGGCCGCCGTCTCCCCCGCGCTCGCCCGGCGCCGACGAACGGCCCCGCTCGCCGTTCAGGTCGCCGACGATCTTCCGGCCCGCACCGTCCGGGCGGTCCTCGCGGCGTTCCCCGCTCGGACGCCTCGCATCGATTGGGCGGGACCGGCGACCCACCCGGTACCGGATGGCGCGCGGGTCGTGGTGCTGGCCGCGCATCGCGTGGACCCGCGCCGCACGGTCGAGCTCTCGCGGCGCGACGTCGTGCACCTCCCGCTCGTGTTGAGCGCGACGACGGCGACCGTCGGACCCGTGATCGCGCCCGGGCTCACCGCGTGTCTGAGCTGCCTGGATGCCGTGCGCCGCCGCGAGGACGCCTCGTGGCCGCTGATCGCCGCGCAACTCCTCGCGCGGGCCCGGCCGGACACCGACGTAACTCTCGCGGCGGAAGCGGCAAGGGCCGCGCGGCACCTGGTCAGCGGTCGGATCGACCCCGTGACGCGCTCGCTGGAGCTGCGCGCCGACTCGCTCCAGCGGGTCTGGCGAACCCATCGGCCGAGCGAAGACTGCCGCTGCCGATCTCTCGAAGGAACCGCGACGGCGTCCGTTCCGATCGCCCTCGACCGCGAGACCAGCTCACCGACAGCGTTCGCGCGGCCCGCGTGACGCCGACGTACGCCAGACGTCGTTCCTCGTCGACGGCCTCGAACGTCTGGGCGTACGAGATCGGCAGCAGGCCCTCACTGACCCCGATGAGGTAGACATGATCCCATTCCAGACCCTTGGCCGCGTGCAGCGTCGCAAGCGTCACCGTGCGCGTCGCGGGTTCGTGCTGGTCCTTCGCGCGGGCCTGGAGATCGTCGGTGAACGCACGCAGATCGGTACCCTCGGGCGCTTCTTCCGCCAACCGCAGGAGGGCGGCCCGGGCCTCCCACGCGTCGCGGAGCGCGCCGCCGGCCGCGGGCGGTTCGTCGGTGAGGCCGATGCTGCGCAGGACGTCGCGAACGGTGGCGAGGAAGCCCGTCTCCAGCGGCGCGACCGACGCGGCCCGCAGCGCCATGAGCGCCTGGCGCACCTCGGGGAGGTCGAAGAACTTCCGGCCGCCGAGCACCGTGGCCGCGATCGACTGCTTCGCCAGCGCGTTCAGGAGGACCGCCGACTGCGCGTGCGACCGGTAGAGCACGGCGATGCTGCGGGGGTCCGCCCCGCCACGGACGGCGGTGGCGATCGCCGCGGCGACCCCCGCGGCCTCGGCCTCTTCGTCGTCGAACGCGCGAACGGTGGGAACGGGCGCGTCCTCGGTGCCCGCCGCGACGAGCTCGAGGGCGCCGGCGCGACCGCGCATGAGGTCGTTCGCGACGGCGAGCACGGCGGCCGTCGAACGGTAGTTGCGTTCCAGACGCACGACGCGGGCGTCTTCGTGGACGCGGGCGAAATCGAGCAGGTAGCGCGAGTCGGCGCCCGTGAACGAGTAGATCGTCTGGCTCGCGTCGCCGACCACGCACAGGTCTCGGCGGTCGCCCAACCAGAGTTCGAGCAGCCGATTCTGCAACGGCGAGACGTCCTGGTACTCGTCGACCGTGAAGTGCCGGTACTGCTCGCGGACCGCGGCAGCCACGCGGGGCTCGGCCTCGATCATCCCCGCGCAGGTCAGCAGGACGTCCTCGAAGTCCATCTGGCGTCGCTCGTCCTTGAGCTTCTCGTACGAGCGCTGGAGGGCCACGACCTGATCGACGTCGAGCCGACCGACCCCGCCGGGGCGTTCGGCCGCGTACTGGTCGATCGAGCGCATCGTGACCTTGCGCCACTCGATCTCGCCGGCCACATCGCGCAGCGTCGCGGTGTCGGGTGCCAGCCCGACGCCGTCGGCGGCGTGGGCGAGCAGGCGGACCTTGTTGTCGATGATCGTCGGCGCTTGATCGCCCGCCAGGGTCGGCCAGAAGAAGTTGACCTGGGCGAGGGCCGCCGCGTGGAACGTGCGAGCCGACACCCCGGTCACCCCGAGCTCGCGCAGACGGCCGCGCATCTCGCCCGCGGCTTTCGCCGTGAACGTCACGGCCATCACCCGTTGGGGCGAATACGCGCCGGTATCGACGCCGTGCGCGATCCGTCGCGTGATCACGCGCGTCTTCCCCGTGCCGGCGCCGGCGAGGACGCACACCGGCCCGCGCAGAGCGCGCGCCGCCTCGAGCTGGTGCTCGTCGAGTCCGCTGAGGGGGTCCACGCTCACGGGAGTTCCCGGTACCAGTCATCGATCAGACGATGGGCGATGGATGCCGCGCCCGGAAGCTGCACCTCGGCTTCGCCCCGCAGGGCCGCACCGACCTCGGACCGGTCGAACCACCGCACGTCGGCGATCTCGGCGCCGTCGGCGCGCGCTTCGTCGTCTCGGATGGCCCGAGCGCGGTACCCGAGCATGAGCGAGCGCGGGTACGGCCACACCTGTGAACCGCGGTACTCGATGTCGGCGAGACGCACGCCCGCCTCTTCGAACACCTCCCGCGCGACCGTGTCCTCGAGCGACTCCCCCGCCTCCGCGAAACCCGCGAAGCACGAGTACCGGCTCCCACCCCAGGCCGCGTTGGCTCCGAGGAGCACACGGTTCGGATCGTCGGCCGATGACACGAGCACGATCACCGCCGGGTCCGTCCGCGGAAAATGCTCGCGGCCGCAGTTCGGGCAGTGTCGCGACCACCCCGCCTGCCGCAGAACGGTGTGCGTTCCGCACGCCGGGCAGAACGCGGCATCTCGCAGCCAGCCGGCGAGAGCGACTGCGGTGCCCAGGATCTCGGCCTCGTCCGCGGGCAGGTCGCCCCCGACAGAGCGCAGGGGCTCCCAGCGCGCCTCCGCGGGGACCACGGCATCCGACTGCTCCTCCACGACCGCGAGGAGAAGGGCCGCGCCATCGGAGGAGCGTCCGAGGAAGGCCCACTCGATCGCGTTCGTGATCGCCGAGACCGGCACCAGCGACAGACGCGCCTCGATCACCGGCGCGGCATCGCGATGCACCGCCAGCACGCGCGTGTCCGACGCCTCGCGCGCGTCGAGGAGCAGGCCGTCGACGTCGCGTTCGGCTCCCGCGCGGTCGAGGGCCCCTCCGGGCCAGTGACCGGGGACCGCGGGAACAGGCAGCGGCATCGAACACCTCTCTCAAGGGCGTGGCGAGGGGGGATCGGGTGAGCGACCGACCTACCCTGGGGGCATGGCCCGCTCGCCCTTCACTCTAGCCGCGTCCGCGACGACGGCCCTTCCCGGAATCGGTGTGACGAGCACGTCCCCGCTGACGGAGAAGGCAGCCGGCCGATTCGACTCCGCGCTGCTCGCGCTCGAGGACGGTCGCACGGTCGTCGTGCGGATGCCGACGGACGAGGACGCGGCCGCGGTCCTCGCCGCCGAAGCGAGGGCGTTGCACGCCCTGACTTCCGGCGTGCGGGCTCTCCTGCCCTTCCGGGCGCCCGAGATCGTGGGCGAGAACGGGTCGGGCGTGAACCGGGTTCTCGTCGTCGACGTCATCGACGGCTACCGCATCGACCCCGCCGAACTGCCCAAGGGTCCCGGCTACGCTCCCGCGATCGGCGCCGCCCTGGCCGCCGTGCACGCTCTCCCGGTCTCCATCGTGCGCACGGACGGACTCCCGGTGCGCGCTCCCGAGCAGGTCCGCGACGACGTCGCACGCCTCCTGGATCGGGCGGATGCCACGGGGCGCGTCCCCGACGGATTGATGATGCGCTGGCGCCGCGCGCTGCGCGAGCCCGACCTCTGGCGTTTCGAGTCGGCCGTCATCCTGGGCGGAGCCACGAGCGCGTCGATCCTCCTCGTCGACGACGCCGACGGGGTTCCGCACGTGAGCGGCATCCTGGACTGGTCGGGCCTCAGCGTCGGCGACCCCGCGGTCGACCTGCGGTGGCTCGCGTCCGCCCCCACCGCGACCGACGACGTCTACGACGGCTACGCGGCATCCGGGGTGCGCTCCCCCGACCCGCTGCTGCGCGAGCGCGCCCGCCTGTACGCCGAACTCGAGTTCGCCAAATGGCTCGTCCACGGGCACGACGCCGGTGAGGCCGACGTCGTGGCCGATGCGGTCGCTCTGCTGGAAGCCCTCGCGGACGGCGTGCGGGGCGACCACATCGTCGCGTCGACCCGATCGGACATCGACGACGCCCTGGCTCTGGTCGAGCGTGTCCCGCCCGCGGCGGCGTCCGCGGTCGACACCTCGATGCAGACCGACGCCTACGACCCGGAGGCCCTCGCGCTCTACCTCGAAGCCGAACGCGAGCGCGACGTGGCCTCCCCGGCGGGCACCTCCAACGGCACCGACTTCGGGGCGAGCGACGCCGAGGACGAAGAGCCCGGCCCGACCGCGCCGATCGACCTCGAGGGCTGGACTCCTGCTCCGGTCGGTGGTCCGGCTGAGACCGACAGCGCGACGTCGCGGGACGACGCCGACTCCGCCGCGGAGCCCCAACACACCGGCGAGGTCATCGACGCCGCACAGCTGCACGAAGCCATCGACGACGAGGAGGATGCCGCGCGCGCCAGCCGTGCCGCCCTCCGCCGGTGGGGCGTGGCGCGCGACGACGCCTGAGCGCTTCGACCCCGCCGTCCGTCGGCGCCTCGCGGTAGACACCGGAGACGGGGCGACCCACCGGCGCCCGGCGCCGTCACCCCCTCAGGACGACCTCATCCCCGACGTAGAACAGCGTCACGTCGATGAGGTCGAACGGCACCCCGTGCTTCGCGTGGTATGCCTCGCGGTAGAGCTCGAGCTGCAGCATCCGTGAACGGCGTTCCGCGTCGGTGGTCGGCGGCCGACCCGTCTTCCAGTCCACGATCTCGTAGCGATCGCCGTGGCGGTAGACGGCATCCAATTTGCAGATCACGACGTGCGGCCGACCGTCGAGCCGGGTCGTCACGAAGTCGATCTCGGTCTCGACCTCGAGCGGCTGGAGACCCGCCCACTCGGACCGTTCGAAGATCTCCCGCAGGCGCTGGAGCTCAGCGGCGTCGGCGGTCGAGGCACCGTCGTCCTCGTCGTCCCACAGGCCGGCGTCGTCGAGGCCCGTGCCCGATCCGACGATCCCCGACCTCTTCTCGACCCACGCGTGGAACAGCGTCCCGAGCCGGGTCTGCCGGTACGGCCGTTCCGGGAGCGGGCGGCGCAGCTCCTCCACAGCTCCGCCGTAATCGGCGACGAAGTCCTTGAACTTCGACGCCGGGATCCGGGTCGGTGCCGGCGTGTGCGACGGGCGCAGACGGTCGGCTCGCTCGGCGAGGAGCAGTTCGAGGTCGGCATCCGGCTCCTCCGCGGGGCGCGCTCGCGCCGCCGCGACCTCCTCGACGGCCGCGGACACTGCGACGCGCCGGGACCCGAGCGGGTCGAGCGGCCAGTGCAGCAGGCGCCGTTCACCGTCATACGGATCCTCGCCCGGGTCGCCGACGCCGAGTTCGAATCCGAGCGCCGCGGTCGCCTCGTCGAGGAAGACGCTCGGGGTGCGCGGACGCTTGGTGCCCGACCAGCTCGACCCCGACAGCAGGAGATGGTCGCGGGCCCGCGTGAACGCGACGTACGCGAGCCGCCGATCCTCGTCGAGCTGCCGCGCCCGGTTGGCCTCGACGAACGCGTCGATGGCAGCCTTCAGCTCCTGCTGCGTCTCGGCCCCCCGCCAGCCGAGGACCGGCAGCCACGCGGAGTCCCCGCGGAACTCGGACGGGAGGATGCCGAACCCGAGCCACCCCTTGGTGTCACGCGCGAGCGAGGGAAGCTCGTCGGTCACGAGGCGCACGACTGCGACGGCATCCCACTCGAGTCCCTTGGACCCGTGGATGGTGAGCAGCTGCACCACGTCGTCTTCGGGCGGCTCGGTGCGCGGGGCGAACTCGTCGGCCTGCTCGGCGTGATCGAGCCACGCGAGCAGGCTCGTGACCGACCCCGACTCGTCCGCGGCCAGGAACCCGCGGATCTCGTCGACGAACGCGCGCAGCTGCGCCGAGGCGATGCGCGCCGGACCGCGCGATTCGTTCGCGGCCAGCTCGATGTCGAGCCGCAGCTCGGTCTCGATCAGGCGGATGAGTTCGGGGATCGGGGCGCCGATGTTGCGGCGCAAGCCCGCGAACACCGCGCCCGCTTCGCGCAGCCGCGCACGCCCCTCTGCGGTGATGTCGGCGAGCCACCCGTGCCCGTCGGTCTGCCGAGCGACGAAATCCAGCGCGTCGACGAGCGACGCCCGGTCGGCGCCCGGGGTCGAGCGCAGCCGGTCGACCACCTCGGGAGCGAGCGGCTGCAGCGCCACGTCGTGCGTTGCCAGACGGCGCGCGAGCTGCGCGAGCGCCCGCAGGTCCGCGAGGCCGATCGACCAGCGCGGCCCCGAGAGAAGCCGGATGAGCGCCGACCCGGCCTCGGGGTCGCTGATCACGCGCAGCGCCGAGACGACATCGACGACCTCGGGCGTCGTCAGCAGTCCGCCGAGCCCGAGGATCCGGTGCGGGATGCCACGCCGCCCGAGCGCATCCCCGAACCGCACCATGTGCTTCTTGCTGCGGAAGAGCACGGCTCCGGTCGTCGCACGCCCGTCGGCGGCACGGGCCGCGCGCACACCCGCGAACCACTCCGCGACGCGATCCGCCTCGGTGTCGAGGTCACGCTCGAAGATCGCCTCGACGACCCCCTCGGGTGCCCCGGGCCGCGAGCGGAGTTCCTCCACCGCGACGGGCGACCTGCTCGCCAGCGGCGCCAGCACGGCGTTGGCTGCGGTGAGGACACGCGCGCTGTTGCGCCAACTCGTCAGCAGCGAAAAGGTCTGGCATCCGCCGTCCGGCGCGAACGCGGCGGGGAACCCGCCGAGGTTGCCCGCGCTCGCGCCGCGCCACGCGTAGATCGCCTGGTGCGGGTCGCCGACCGCCATGACGCCGGTCGATGCGAAGAGCGTCGAGAGCAGGTCGGTCTGCACGACCGACGTGTCCTGATACTCGTCCAGCAGCACGACCCGGTAGCGCGACCGCAGCTCGTCGACGACGGCGGGGTGCTCCCGCACGATCCGCAGCGCGCCCGCCACCTGGTCCGCGAAGTCCATGACGCCCAACCGCGCCTTCTCGCGGTCGTAGGCGGCCGCGAGATCGGCCAGCATGCCCAGCGCGGACACTCGGGATGCCGCTTCCGCGACGTCCTTGTAGACGCTCACGCGCGCGGAGGTCGAGGGACGCTCGACGATCCGTCCGAATTCGTCCGGGAAGGATGCCAGGCGGTCGAGGTCGACGAGGTTGTCGACGCTGTCGCGGGCGATCCTCAGTGCCGCGTCGATGAGGGTGCGCGGGGACTCCTGGCGCTCCTCCAAGCGAGGGTCGTCCGACGTGAACACGACCTTGCGCATGAGGAGCCACGCCGCGGATTCCGACAGCACCGCCGATTCGGAGTCGCGGCCGATGCGGAGGCCGTGTTCGCGCACGATCGCGTCGGCGAAGCTGTTATAGGTCGACACGGTCGGGCGGTGCAGGAGCTGGTCGTCGTCCCCCGCCGCCTCACGCGCGACGCCGCGTTCGAGTGCGAGCTCGTCGAGTACTCGTCGCCGCTCCGCGTCGGCGCGCGCCCCGTCCAGCGCGGCGAGGTCGGCGAACACCGCCAGGCGCCCGGCGGCGTGCAGGGCGGGCAGCTCCGGCAGAAGACCTCGCGCCTCGAACTCCGACAGCCGGTGCAGCCGCCGGTGGATCCTCTCCGCCAGCTCCCCCGCGGCCTTGCGGGTGAAGGTGAGACCGAGCACCTCGTCGCGGCGGACGAGCCCATTCGCGACCAGCCAGACGACGCGCCCCGCCATGGTCTCGGTCTTCCCGCTGCCGGCGCCCGCCACGACGAGCGCAGGCGTCAGCGGCGCTTCGATGACCGCCGTCTGCTCCGCGGTGGGCGGGAACTGCCCGAGTGCGGCCGCGATCGTCGCGGCGGACAGCACCGCCGTCACGACGCGCTCACCGCGGACACGGTGTGGATGCGGCACAGGCCGAACGAGAACTCGTCGCGGCAGTGCACCTCGTACGGCGCGGCGAAGCTGTGCCCGCGCATCACCCCGACCGCGCGCTGCACGCGCTCGACGAACTGCTCGCGCGCTGCCTCGTCGAACGGTGGCTGGTGCGGCTCGGCGTAGTCCTTGGTCGCGGCGGTCGGACGCAGCACGAGGAGCTTCGCGCCGCCCGGCGGCATCCCGGCGACCTGCTCGATCGCCCCCGACGAGAACGCGAGCTGGTAGGCCGCGAGCTGCGGGTTGTCGGCCACCTTCGCGTCGGTCTGCGGCTCGTTCTTGCCCGTCTTGAGGTCGACGATGACGACCTCACCCGACGGCGTGACCTCGACCCGGTCGATGTCGCCGCTCAGGATCGCGCCGTGCTCCCCCGCGTCCTCCACGGGGATGGCCACCTCGAAGTGCCGCTCGGCCCCGACGAGGCGCCCCCCGGCGTCGTCGAAACGCCGCAGGTAGGTCGCCAGGCGCCGCACGAGCTCGCGGGCGCGCACGCGCTCGGCGCGCTCGCGCCAGGCCGCGTCGAAGACGAGCTCGCCCCAGCGCTCCTCGACGACGCTCCACAGCTCGTCCTCGGTGCCCGCCGCCGCGGTTTCCAACGCGGCATGGATGATCGTTCCGATGCCCGCGGTCGTTCCGCTGCGATCCCCGCCGAGGTCGCCGATGACCCAGTCGAGCTCGCACTGTTCCAGGGCGTGCAGCCGCGAGGGCGAGACCCGGACGTCCTCTCGCTCGAGGTCGCGGAGCGGTGCGGTCGAACTCGGCGGCGCGACGCCGTACCACTGCTCGGGTGCCGCGCCCGCGACCTCGGCGCCCGCGAGCAGGGCGAGCTGACCCGCCGCGTGGCGGCGCTCGCGCGCCGGGGAGCGGGGTGAGGTGAGGGTGCGGCGGTGCCGCGCCACGAGGCCGCGCAGCGAGAGCGGATGCTCCGGAACCGCGGATGCCGGCTCGGGCGTCGGCAGCATCTCGAAGAGCACGCTGGGACCGGTGTCGTCGTCGTCGACCGCGGTCACGATGAGCCGCGAGTGCGCGCGCGACAGAGCGCGCACGAACAGCCGCAGTTCGTCGTGCATCGCGGCGCGGCGACGGTCGAGCATCCCCGCGGCCGGCAGGTCGGGGAACTGCACGGCATCGGCGAGGCGCCACGTCTCGAGAAGTCCGCCGCGCAGCCGGGTGTTGGGCCACACGCCTTCCTGGACTCCGGCGACGACGACCGTGTCGAAGGCGGTTCCGGCCGCCGCAGCGGGGGTGAGAACGCGGACGGTGTCGACGACGGCGGGCTGCTCGATCCGGTCCTCCGCGACGTCGCTGTCGATCACCGACCGCAGGAACACCGCGGCCTCCCCGTCGGGCTCGCGCTCGGTGAAGCGCTTGGCGGCTTGGAACAGCGCGACGATCGCGTCGAGGTCGCGGTCGGCCTGCTCGGCGAGCGGACCGTGTCCGCGCGAGGCTTCGCGCCACGGACGGGACATCCCGCTCCGCTCCCACGCGGTCCAGAGCAGTTCGTGCGCCGTGGCGTGCGCGTCGGCCTGAGACCGGAGAGCGGCGAGCGTCTCCCCGAGCCGCGTCGCCCGGCGTGCCTCGCGCGTGTCGATGGTCGCGAGGTCGAGCGGATGCCGCAGCCCCGACGCCAGCAGCTCCGCACCGGAGCGCGTGCCCCCGGCGGAGAGTTCCTCCTGCCGCAGGGCGGAACGCAGGCGCCGCAGTTCGATGGGGTCGAGCCCGCCGTAGGTGCCGAGGAGCGCATCGAGGACGGCATCCGCGGTCCAGGTGTCGGGGTCGCGCATGCCCAGCTCGACGAGGGCGACGAGGTCGCGCACCGCGCGCTGCGCGCCGAGTGCCACGCCGGGTCCACTGGCTCGCGCGGGCACTTCGCGCGCGGCCAATTCGGCCTCGAGAGCGGCGACCTGGCGGGAGTCGTGAGAGATCACGGCGCACGAGCTCCACGGCACGCCGTCGAGGACGTGGCGCTCGCGCAGCAGGCGGGCGATCGCGTCGGCCTCTTCGGCCGGGGACCGCAGAAGGAAGGTGCGCACCGATCCCTCGGGCGCCGCTCCGACCGGCGCACGGCGGTGGGCGACGACGCCGGCCGCGCCGATCCGCGCGGCGACCCCGCGGACGAGGTCGATCTGCTCGGCCGTGCCGCGATGGGGGTCGCCGAGAGCGACGAGACCGCCCAGTTCGGCCGCGAGCCGTGCGAAGTTCTCGGGCGTCGCGCCGCGGAAAGCCCCCGACCCCACGTCGGGATCGCCGAACGCGACGACGCCGATCCCGCGCGCACGGCACGCCCGCAGCAGGTCGATCCCGCCGGACGTGAGCTCTTGCGCGTCGTCGACGAGGATGCAGCGGATCGAGGCGAATCGCCCCAGCAGTTCGCGGTCGGCCGCGGCCTCGTCGAACACCGCGACGGCCTCGCGGGCGAGGTCGGCGGCGTCACGGTGGGCACCACGCATCTCGGACCGGACTGCGCGGTACTCGGCAGCGAAGGAACCGACCGCCGCCCACACCGGGATGCCATGGCGCTCGGCCAGCGCGGGAAGGTCTTCGGGCGCGATGCCGAGGTCGGTGCACTCGGCGAGGAACGCCCGCAGATCGCCACGGAAGCCGCGCGTGGCGCGGATCGCCGGCCCCAGCCATTCGGGCCATCGGGAACGCCCCTCCGCCTCGTCGAGCGCGTCGCCCTCGAGCAGTTCGCGGATGATCTGGTCTTCGTCGCCACCGGTGAGCAGCTGCGGGGGCTCGGCGCCGCGGCGGACCTCCGCTCCGCGCACGAGCTGGAATGCGAACGACGCCACCGACCGCGCGAGCGCCCCGGCCGTCGCGCGGCCCACCGCGAGAGCCAGCGGGTCGCGCAGGGCGGTCGCCGCGGGTCGGGTGGGCGTCAGGACCAGAACGTGGTCGGGGTCGACTCCCCGATCGACGAGAGACCGCACCCGGGACAGCAGCGTCGATGTCTTCCCCGACCCGGGCGCCCCCACGACGGCACCGCTCGCCTCCGGATCCCACGCGACGACGAGCCGCTGCTCGGGGTCGAGGTCGCCGGGATCCAGCGCCCGCGCCGACCACCGGTCGCCGCCGACGACAGGCGCCTTCGCCTCCTCGCGAGGGAGGGTGGCGGCATCCGGATCCTGCATGCGTTCCACGCTAGCCGGGGCCTCCGACACAGGCCCCGCGACCCGCCCCGTTCGCCGTCCGCGAAGCGCGCCCCCGCGCGCGGAACCCCCCTCCGCGGGTGTCGTAGAGTCAAATCATCGCGCCGGGTGGAACCGAGAAACCCGGGCGGAAAGGACGCATCGTGGAGATCCGAATCGGCATCACCAACACCGGCCGCGAACTGAACTTCGAGACCGCCGACTCGTCGGATGCCGTGAAGTCGTCGATCGCCGCCGCGCTCGACCAGTCCGCCACCCACGTCACCTTCACCGACGTCAAGGGCAATTCCTACATCGTCCCGACCGCGAACCTGGCCTTCATCGAGCTCGGCACCGAAGAAGCCCGTCGCGTCGGCTTCGTCGCCTGACCCCACGGCCGTGGAGATCCTGCTCGGGCTGATCTTCGGCGCGGTCGTCGGTCTCGCCGTCCACTACGCCCTGCCGCACCGCGACCAGCGCGGCGCGCTCCTCGCCCCACTCGCGGGGGCAGCGGCATCCGGCGTGTCCTGGACCGTGCTCACGTGGGCCGGTTTCGGAGCCGGGACCCCGGTCCCGTGGATCGTGGCGATCGTCGCGCCCGCCGTGACGACGCTGATCCTGGTTCCCGCGCTGACCCGCGCACGCCAGCGCAGCGACGCCGCCCTCCGCGGACGCCGCGCCGCCTGAACCACCGAGCGGCGGTCCCACCGACCTCGCGCCACCCGAACGCCCAGCGTCGAGGCGCCCGACCGCTTCAGGCCGCCAGGCCCATGGCATCCATTCGTCGGGCGTGGGCGCCCATGAGCTCCGTGAACACCGGCTCGACCTTCGCCTCTTCGGCGCTGTCGAGGCGGGAGTGCGTGAGCGCAGCGCGCGCCACGAGGAGCGTGTCGCCCACCAGCCGGCGCCCCCACAGGGCGAGCAGCCAGCGCCACTCCTCGTCGCTCGCGATCGTCGCCCCGAGGATGTCGACGATGGCCTGACGATCGTCGTCGGCCTGCAGGATGCGGGCGACCCGGCGCCCCGTCTCGCCGTAGCTCGACGACAGCGCGAGGTAGAAGTCGTCGAGCATGCCCGCCGTGATGTGGACGGACAGCATCGTCTCCTGCGGACGGACGCCGTGAGTGTTACGGCGGAACGCGTCGAGGGCCTCGCGGAACGGCAGCATGAGCTGCGTCGGATCGGCGCCGCGCTCGCGAATGAGCGCGACGATCTCCTGGTGCTTGATGAGCGCCGCGCCCGCGGCGCGGGACAGCGATTCCTTCTCGGCGAGTTCGGGCGTGGACGCGATGAGCTCGCTCAGCGTCTCGAAGAATCCGAGCTGCAGATAGGCGGCCTGACCGAGGAAGGTGTCCAGGTCGGGAGCCAGTTCGGCGAAGTCGACGCGCATCGCATCGCCGAGGTCTCCGCGGGAGCGCAACTGCAGCGTCCGACCGACCGGTCGGCGACGACGGAACCACTCGAACACGCTCTACAGCCTAGGCGTCGGACCCCCGAAACACGCGCCGGGTAGAGTGGACACACCCCGGCGATGGATCGGGGCCCCGCGCCTGTGGACGAGTGGAGGGCGTGGATCCGACTCCCCAGGCGGTCTCTCACCGCCGGATCAGGCACGCTCATGACGACTTTCGCCGAGCTCGGCGTCGATCAGGACATCGTCGATGCCCTGGCATCCAAGGGCATCGTGGATGCCTTCCCGATCCAGGAACAGACCATCCCCCTCGGCCTTCCGGGTCAGGACATCATCGGCCAGGCCAAGACCGGAACGGGAAAGACGTTCGGCTTCGGCATCCCCGTGGTCCAGCGCCTCGGGCCGAACCCCGAGCCCGGCGTGAAGGCGCTCATCGTGGTCCCCACGCGCGAGCTCGCCGTCCAGGTCTACGAGGACATGGACATGCTGACCCAGAACCGCGCGACGAGCGTCGTCGCGATCTACGGCGGCAAGGCGTACGAGGGGCAGATCGACCAGCTCAAGGCCGGTGCGCAGATCGTCGTCGGCACGCCGGGTCGTCTCATCGACCTCAGCAACCAGCGTCTGCTCGACCTGTCGGGCGCCGTCGAGGTCGTCCTCGACGAAGCCGACAAGATGCTCGACCTGGGCTTCCTCGCCGACATCGAGAAGATCTTCCAGAAGGTCCCCGCGGTCCGCCACACGCAGCTGTTCTCGGCGACCATGCCCGGGCCGATCGTCGCGCTCGCGCGTCGCTTCATGTCGAACCCCATCCACATGCGGGCGAACGACCCCGACGAGGGCCTCACGCAGGCCAACATCAAGCACCTCGTGTACCGCGCCCACTCGCTCGACAAGGACGAGGTCATCGCCCGCATCCTGCAGGCCGAGGGTCGCGGCAAGACCGTCATCTTCACGCGCACCAAGCGCGCGGCCCAGAAGCTCGTCGACGAGCTGGGCGACCGCGGCTTCAACGCTGCGGCCGTGCACGGCGACATGAGCCAGGAGGCGCGCGAGCGCTCCATGGCGGCGTTCAAGGCCGGCAAGCGCGACGTCCTCATCGCGACCGACGTCGCCGCGCGCGGCATCGACGTCAACGACGTCACGCACGTCATCAACCACACGATCCCCGATGACGAGAAGACGTACCTGCACCGCGCCGGCCGCACCGGCCGCGCCGGAAAGACCGGCATCGCGGTGACGTTCGTCGACTGGGACGACCTGCACAAGTGGGCGCTCATCAACCGCGCCCTGGAGTTCGGTCAGCCCGAGCCGATCGAGACCTACTCGTCGAGCCCGCACCTCTACACCGACCTCGACATCCCCGAGGGCACGAAGGGCCGCCTCGTCACCGCGCCGAAGGCGGCACCGGCTCCCAAGGCCGAGAAGCCCGAGGCAACGGAGGGGACGGATGCCACGGCCGAGGGCGCCCCGCGTCGTCGCCGTCGTCGCCGCGGCGGGTCCGGTACGTCGGGCGAGCAGGGGGCTTCGTCGACGCCGCGCGCCGGGGGCGCCGGTACGCACGACGGCGGAGGCAGCGAGCACCACGACGGCAACGCGGCTCCGCGTCGTCGCCGCCGCCGTCGCAGCGGCGGGCCGGGCACGAACGCCGCGCCCGTGGCCTGAGTCGGTAGGTCCTGTCGGCGCCGTCCCTTTCGAGGGGCGGCGCCGTCGTCGTTCGCAGCCGGCCGCACAACTCCTGAATACCGCTCGCGGCAGCATGCACGAACGCCGCCGCCGCGCCGAAGCGCAGGAGTTGTGCGCCTCGAACGGGCCGCGGCCGTCAGGCGTAAACGGGAGCGGAGCCCGTTCCGGCCGAGATGATCCGCGCGACCATGTCGTCGTCGGTCGTGTTCTCGCCGGGGAGGTTGGGCTTTCCGAGGCCGTGGTAGTCGCTCGACCCGGTGACGATCAGGTCGCGTTCGACCGCCAGTCGCGCGAGGGTGGCCGTGGCATCCGGGAGGTTCTCACGGTGACGCAGCTCGAAGCCGGCGAGGCCCGCGGCGAGCATGCGCTCGAGGACCGGCCGCGGCAGCAGCGCCCGACCGGCCGGGTGGGCGATGATCGGCACGCCACCGGCCCCGACGACGAGCTCGACCGCGGTCACCGGATCGGGCGCGAAGAGCGATACGTAGTACTCGTTGCGCGGGTGCAGGATGCCGGCGAACGCCTCGGTGCGGTCGGCGACGATCCCCCGGGCGACGAGCGCGTCCGCGATGTGGGGACGCCCGACCGTCGCGCCGTCGGTCGTCTGCGCGACGATGTCGTCCCAGTCGATGTCGAAATCGCGCGAGATGCGTTCCGCCATGATCTGCGCCCGGTCGAGACGGGAGGAGCGGATGCGATCGGTCATCGCCCGCAGCGCGTCGTCGTCCGGATCGACGAGGTAGGCCAGCAGGTGGACGCTGCGCCACTCGTGCTGCGCCGACAGCTCCATCCCGGGCAGGAACGTCATACCGAGCGACGACGCGGCCTCAGCCGCTTCGGCCCACCCCGAGGTCGTGTCGTGGTCGGTGAGCGCCGCGGTCCGCAGACCGTGGCGGTGGGCGGCCGCCATGACGAGGGCGGGTGATTCGGTGCCGTCGGAGTGTGTCGAGTGGAGGTGAAGGTCACTCGGTCCCTCGAATCGTCGATCGCGCTCCACCCGTCGAGCGTACCGTCCGCCCGTGGCGCGGCGTCGCTCGCGTGGAGGCGTCGGAGAGGTGGCATCCGTGGATCTCCCAGGCGCCTCGCCTAGGGTCGGGTGCGTGCGTCGGCTGTTCGGGATCCTCTTCGCGCTCGCGTGCACCGCGCTGGCCGTGGCGGTGACCTGGCCGACCCTCTTCGGGATCGAGCGGACCTTTCCGCTGGCCCAGGTGATTTCGTTCCGCCTCCCGCTTGCGGGCGGTTTCGCCGCCGCTGCGGCGCTCGCGCTCCTGTTCGCGCTGTTCCGCCCGCTGCGCGTCGTCGCGCTGACGGTGGCCCTCGTCTTCGTCGCGGCGGCAGGGGTGAACGGCGCGTCCGTGCTGCAGCGCGGAACCCAGTCCGACGCGTTGCCCGAGAAGACCGCGACGAGCCTGCGCGTGATGACCTGGAACACCGCGGGCGAGGCGACGTCCGCGGAGGCGATCGCGGAACTCGCGGTCGCCATGAAGGCGGACGTCGTCACGCTCCCCGAGACGACGATCGACACCGGCGCGCGGGTCGCCGAACTCATGCGCGATCTCGGCCAGCCGATGTGGGCGCATCACGCCGAGTACGGCACGACCGGATGGGATGCCACGTCCACGACCGTCCTGATCCGGCCGGAGCTCGGCGACTACAGCGTCATCCAGTCCTCACTCGACGGGTCGAGCAACACCTCGACAGTGCCGAGCGCGGTCGCCATGCCCGTGTCGGGGAACGGTCCGATCATCGTCGCGGCCCACGCCGTCGCCCCGCGGCAGGACTACATGGCGCAGTGGAACTCCGACCTCAAGTGGCTCGCGGATCAGTGCGCGACGGACAACGTCATCCTCGCCGGAGACTTCAACGCCACGCTCGACCACATGACCGGCCTGGGCGAGGACGGCGGCACGCTCGGCCGCTGCCGCGACGCGGCGTCCGAGAGCGGCAGCGGCGGGGTCGGCACGTGGCCCACGGACGTGCCGGCTTTGCTCGGCGCGCCGATCGACCACGTCATGGCGACTCCGGACTGGGCCGTGACCGGTTCCGTCGTGCTCCGCACCCTCGACGGCTCCGGAAGCGACCACCGTCCGATGGTCGTGCAGTTGGAGCGCACCGCCAGCTGACGGTGCGCGCTGCGGTGTGCAGTGCGAGACTGGACGCATGGACTCCCCCGCCGACCGCGACACGATCGCCCCCGCAGAGCCGAAGCCCGTCGAGACGACGACCAACCGTAAGGCGCCGTTCCCGCGCGGCTTCCTCGACACGATCTCGACCGGGTGGGCCGAGCGCCCCGAGTCGCTGCCCCCGGCGCGCGAGCAGGCCGCGTGGGCGGCGCGCCGCCGCGCCCGCGTGTCCGAGGCGTTCCCGGGCGACCGGCTCGTGATCCCCGCGGGCTCGCTGAAGCAGCGCAGCAACGACACCGACTACCCGTTCCGCGCCCACTCCGCATTCGCGCACCTCACCGGGTGGGCGTCGGATTCCGAGCCCGACTCGGTCCTGGTCTTCGAGCCGCGGGACGACGGCCACGAGGCGGTCCTGTACTTCCGCGAGCGTGCCGACCGCACCACACCCGAGTTCTACGCGGATGCCTCGATCGGCGAGTTCTGGATCGGTCCGCGCCCCGCGCTGGCCGGTGTCGCCTCCGACCTGGGCCTCGCCACCGCCCACGTCGACGGATTCGTCGCCACGGACGACGACCGCGTCGTGGGAGTGGACGACGAGCTCACGCGGTTCGTCTCCGAGCTGCGCCTGGCGAAGGACGAGTACGAGCTCGCCCAGATGGCCCTCGCCGTCGAGGTCACGGCATCCGGATTCGACGACATCATCGCCGAACTCCCCCACGTGATCGAGCACCCGCGGGGCGAGCGCGTCGTCGAGGGCGTCTTCCACCGCCGTGCACGCGCGGACGGCAACGCCGTCGGGTACGACACCATCGCCGCCTCGGGTCCGCATGCCTGCTACCTGCACTGGACGCGCAACGACGGTGCCGTCGTCCCGGGCGACCTCATCCTCATCGACGCCGGCGTCGAGGTCGACAGCCTCTACACCGCCGACATCACCCGCACTCTCCCCGTGTCGGGGCGCTTCAGCGAGGTTCAGCGGAGGGTCTACGAGGCAGTGCGCGAGGCTGCCGACGCCGCCTTCGCCGCGGCGCGCCCCGGCGTGCCGTTCCGCCGTATCCACGAGGCCGCCATGGAGGTCATCGCCGCCCGCGTCGCGGAGTGGGGTCTGCTCCCGGTGACGGCGGAGGAGGCTCTGGATGCCGATCGCGGCGGCCAGCACCGGCGCTACATGGTCCACGGCACGAGCCACCACCTCGGCATCGACGTGCACGACTGCGCGCAGGCGCGGCGCGACATGTACTACGACGGGCTGCTGGAACCGGGCATGGTCTTCACGATCGAGCCGGGCCTCTACTTCCAGATCGACGACCTCACCGTGCCCGAGGAGTACCGCGGCATCGGCGTGCGTATCGAGGACGACATCGTGATGACCTCCGACGGGCCGGTGAACCTGTCCGCCGGCATCCCCCGCACGGCCGACGAGGTCGAGGACTGGATCGCGCGGCTCGCCCGGTGAGCTTCACCCCACCCGCGTCGTTCGCGACGCGTCCGACGCTGCGCGGATCGTTCGGCGTGTCGGCATCCACGCACTGGACGGCCACCGCGACCGCACAATCCGTCCTGGAGCGGGGCGGCAACGCCTTCGATGCCGCCGTCGCCGCGGCGTTCGTGCTGCACGTCGTCGAGCCGCACCTGAACGGTCCGGGTGGCGACCTCGTCGCGATCGTGCGCCCCGCGGGGACCGACGAGCCACGGGTGCTGATGGGGCAGGGCCCCGCGCCGGCGGGCGCGTCGATCGCGGCGTTCCACGCGCGCGGACTCGACCTCGTGCCCGGCGCGGGCGGACTCGCCGCCGCGGTGCCGGGCGCGGTCGACGCGTGGCTGCTCCTCCTCCGCGACCACGGCACGTGGGATCTCGCCGACGTCCTGGACTACGCGATCGGCTACGCGCGGGACGGACACCCGCTCGTCGCCGGCGCCGCCGTGACGATCGGCCGGGTGGCCGAGCTCTTCCGCGACCACTGGACCACGTCGGCGGACCTGTGGATGCCGACCGGCGCGGCGCCGGCTCCGAACACCGTGGTCCGCAACCCGGCGTATGCCGCCGTGCTGGAGGGGCTCCTCGCTGTGAGCGGGCGCGTCGACGGCCGGGAGTCCCGGATCGACGCGGCCCGTCGCGAGTGGATGACGCAAGTGCTGCCGCGTGCGGCGGCGTTCGTGCGCACGCCCCACCGCCACTCGGACGGCGCCGACCATCCCGGCGTGCTCGACGACGCCGATCTCGCGGGTTGGAGCGCCTCCTTCGAACCGGCCGTGTCGGCGAGGTTCCGCGGCTGGCGGGTGTTCAAGGCCGGCGTGTGGACGCAGGGGCCCGCGCTGCTGCAGACGCTGCGGATGCTCGACCCCCTCGACGACGAGCTCCTCGACCCGTCGACGGCGGCCGGAGCCCACACCCTCCTCGAGGTGCAGAAGCTGGCCTACGCCGACCGCGACGCCTGGTTCGGTGACGCGGATGCCGCGGTCGGCATCGACGCACTCCTCGCGGACGACTATCTCGCGGGGCGGGCGTCGCTCGTCGACGACACCGCGAGCGCCGAGCTGCGCCCCGGCTCTCCGGACGGCCGCACGCCCGTCCTGCCGCCCCTGCGCACGGATGCCGGGGTCACGAGCGCGGGCACCGGCGAGCCGACGGTCGACCGACGCGGGCAGACGCGCGGCGACACCTGCCACCTCGACGTCATCGACCGCTGGGGCAATGTCGTGTCCGCGACACCTTCCGGTGGATGGCTGCAGTCCTCCCCCGCGGTCCCCGACCTGGGCTTCTGCCTCGGGACGCGTCTGCAGGCGACCTGGCTGATCCCCGGGCACCCGGCATCCCTCATCCCCGGTCGGAGGCCCCGCACCACGCTCACTCCGACGACGCTGACCCGCGGCGACGAGGTCATCGCCCTGGGATCGCCGGGCGGCGACCAGCAGGACGCGTGGCAGTTGCCGGTGCTGCTGCGCATGCTCGTCGGGGCATACGAGCCGCAGCAGGCCATCGACGCCCCGTCGCTGCACACGACCGCGGTCCTCGATTCGTTCTGGCCGCGGACATGGACACCGTCGGGCGTCGTCGTCGAGGACCGGATCGGCGACACCGTCGTCGAGGAACTCGAACGTCGCGGCCACCGCGTGCGCCGCGCGGGCGACTGGGCCCTCGGCCGGGTGAGCGCCGTCGGGCGCGACGCCGACGGTCTGCTGTGGGCCGCGGCGAATCCCCGCGGAATGCAGGGGTACGCCGCCGGACGCTGAGCCGTTGTCCACAGGGTGAAATCACGGCCCCCGCGGGTTCCCTACGATCCCGCGCATGTCGTATTCGGTGGATCCCCCGCAGGTGCTCAGCGTGGCCGAACGTCTG
Source organism: Microbacterium sp. T32 (assembly GCF_001619615.1). Classification (GTDB taxonomy): domain Bacteria; phylum Actinomycetota; class Actinomycetes; order Actinomycetales; family Microbacteriaceae; genus Microbacterium. Next base: position 137,930 of record NZ_LQQP01000012.1, on the reverse strand, counting down.
CGCGGCTGCTTCGACGACCTCGACGAGGTGGCGGCCTCCCTCCGGAGGGCGATGGATGCCGTGGCTCAGGCCCTGGTCGGGGCGACGTCCGCGCACGTCGGGTTCGTCGAGGTCGCCGACGCGCGCGTCGACCTGGCGCACCGGATCGTCGGCCGCGGTCGCTCCGCCATCGCGGCCCTGCAGTCGGCGGTCCTCGCCTATGTGACGGCGGACGCCGAGATGGCAGCGGCGACGGGGATGCACAGCGCGGCCGTCGAGGGCCATGGCAATCCCTTCGATCCCACGGTCTTCGGAAAGAGACGGCTGTGACGGGTCAGACGCTGGTGCCCGAGCCACCGGCCAACTCCGAGCAGGTGCGTCAGGCGACGGAAGCGCTGCGGCACCGGGCCGACCACTACGAGCTGACCCTGCAGGAAGCGCTCCTCACGTGGAATCTGGTGCCGCAGCTGTACCACGCACCCGAGGCCGACGTCCTGCACCAGTCCCTGACGAGCACGCGACCGGTCGGTCGCGAGATCGCCGCCGGGCTCGAGGCCGCGTGCCGCGCGCTCGAACACTACGCGGACGATCTCGACGATCTCGCATACGAGCGCGCGCTGATCCTCAACGCACAGGCCTCCGGAGCGCCGGCCCCCGTCTGGGAGGACGACGCCGCCGACCGGGGCGCGGAGATGAACGGTCTCGCCCGCGAAAGGTGGCAGGACGCCCTCCGCCGCGACGCTGCCGCGCTCGCTGAGCGCTACGACGAAGCGACGGAGCGCTGTGCGCGCGCCCTGCGCGCCATCCCGGACGTGTCCTGGACATCGCTCGTCGCCTGGGCCAGCCCCGAGGTGACCGATGCGCCGGCGTCTCCGACCGACACGGTCGGTCGCGCGATCCTCGACCGGCTCGCCGCGGCACCGGATGCCGCCGGCCTGCTGTCGCGGCATCCCGAATGGTCCGTCATCCTCGGTCGCACGGCGCCCGAAGAGATCGCGCGGTGGTGGGCGGGCCTCGACCCCCGGGTCGCGGCGGCCATCGTCACGGCCCTCCCCACCCTCATCGGAAACCTCGACGGCGTGCCGATCGCCGAACGTGTGGACGTCAACCGCGGCCGCGCGCGCGACCATCTGCGCGAGCTGCGCGCCGAGCGACAGGCTCTCGAGGCCTTGCGCGCCCCGCGCTCGCGCGCGAACGCGCTCGAAGTCCTCGACCGCCGCGCGGAAAGGGCGCGCCTCGACCGCGAGATCGCGTACTTCGAGGACGTGGTGAGCGGGAGGAAGCAGCTGTACGCCTGGGACCCGGAGCACGGTTCCTTGATCGAGATGGCCGGCGACCCGTCCACGGCCAGGGCGGCGCTCTTCGTCCTCCCCGGCACGAACGCAAATCCGGACGCGTTCATGTCCGACCGCCCCGTCACCGATTTCGCGGAGTGGCAAGTGGGGTCCGGCGGCGGGTCGGTGGTGGCTTTCACCGTTCTCACCGGGCCCATGCCGCAACTCGACGACTTCGTGACGGCCGGCCCGGAATGGAATCGGTTCGCCGAACAGCGCGGCGAAGAATACGCACGCTTCCTTCAGGGAGTGGATGCCACCCACCCCGAGCTCTGGACGATGAGCTACGAGCACTCCTACGGCGGCGGGGTCGGCAGCGAAGCCGAGAAGCACGGCGGAACGGTCGACGCTCGATTCCTCGCGGCGAGCGTCGGTGCCATCGGACCCTACGAACCCCATCCCGGAACGCAGTACTTCGCGACGCAGGCGATCGACGACATCAACCGCTACTACGCGGGCGTCGGGCTCGGCCCCCTCGGCTTCACGGTCGCGCCGGAGACGATCCCGGGCGTGCAAATCGTCGATTCGGGGCTCCCCTGGCCGAACATCCCCCAGCTCGTTGACCTGGGCATGACCCGTGATCCGGGTGTGCTCGTCGGCATCGTGCGCGACAGCGTGCAGCATCACACGGCGCTGATGAGCGGGGACGAATCCATCAACGGAAAGGTTCTCAATCAGGTGGCACAGACGCTGCGGCGCCGGGGAGCCGAAGGATGATCCGTGCGGTGACATTCACCGGCATCGTTGTGGGCGCCTTGTTGCTCACCGGGTGCACGGTCTTCGGCCAACCCACCTTTGCCGAAGTAAGGCAGGAAACGCTCGACGCAATGGATGAAGTCGTCGCCCTGATTCCCGATCACGGCCGTATCGAGCGGACTCCTGAGTTCAAGCCCTACAGCTGCGATGATCCCCTTGTGATGGGTACCGGAGACGGGGCCTTCTTCACGGGCCAGTGGACGGTCGCGGTTCCGCCTGATCTAGATGTCGTTGAATTTCTAGATCAGATACCCACAAGGCTTCCGGAGTGGGCCGAGGAAGACCTCGGCGTGCCGACGAAGGAACCGTACATCTACCTCGTTCGAAAGACGCCACGAATGACCCTTTCCGTAGAAGAATCAACACTTGATGGCGGAAAAGCGATCGAGCTGCTCGCCATTTCCCGATGCGGAATCGAAGACTCGGATGACCTGAAATCCCACGGTCAGGGAATTGATTGGCCTCTGACGAACTCCCCCACGACACCGGCGAGCCCGGCGCCGATCTCCTCCGCCGGTCGCCGCTTCCCCTTCACGGCGAACGAATGATCGGCGCCTTCGATCCAGTGGACGCGCGCGTCGTGGCACGTCGCGACGACGCCCTCGAACTGCTCACGTGGGGCGATGAACGGGTCGTTCTCCCCCTCGACGAAGAGCTGCGGCACGGTGATCCGCGGCAGGTGCTCGGCGCGGGGCTTGTCCGGACGGCCCGGCGCATGCAGCGGGTACCCGAGATACACGAGGGCCTGAGGCGTCGCGGCTCCATCGGCCGTGGCGACCGAGGCCATCCGCCCGCCGTACGACTTGCCGACGGCGACGAAGGCACCGACGCCCTCGGCCTCGAGCCACCCCTGGACGCCCGCCCACGTGGCGACCGCATGGGCGGCGGGGCCTGGCATCCGTCGTCCGGCCTCCACGTACGGGAAGACGAAACGGAGCACCGCGATGCCTGAGTCGGACAGGGCCGAGGCGAGACCCTCGAGGAACGGGTGGGTCATGCCCGCCCCCGCTCCGTGCGCGAGGGCGATCGTCGCGGTCGCTCCCGGGACGTCCGCCCACAGACCCGACACCTCGGCATCGCCCGTCGGCAGCGCCACGGGAATGCGAACGGAGCGGGGCGTCACCGGACTTCGCGCGGTGTGCCAGGCTCCGCGTTCGGCTCCCCCGACTCCGCCGACGCCGGAGGCTCCGGCTCGACGTCTGAAGAGTGCTGCGGCGCGGGCTCCCGCGGCGCGGACGGCGCCTCAGCGCCGGGCGCCGTAGCCGGCGGGGCGATGCGCTCCCCGTAACGCGGCGGCTCGTCGTCCGCGGGGCGCGGCGGCACCGGCGGACGCGGAGGCACCGCGGGCGCCGCCGCGCCGGGAGTCGTCACGCGCTCGCCGTACTGCGGCGGGGCGGCGTCGGGGGCAGGAGGTCGTACGACCTCGGTGCGGATCGCGCCCGACGTCCCGAGGATCCCGCGAGCCTTCGCCAGACTCGACGCCGCGACGAACACGTCGTAGTGGTCGGCGGCCACCTGCGTGACCGAGGCGAAATCACGGCGGCGCCGCAGAAGCGAATACGTGCCGAGGCTCAGCAGCATGCCCAGTGCCATCCCGACCAGCAGCACACCGACGAAGGCCGAGATCTGCGCGTTCGGCGTACCGAGCACGAAGATGAACGCGAACAGCAGGCCGAGCATCAGACCGTTCAGCGCCCCGGAGCGTGCCGCCGTGGCGTAGCCGAGGCGACCGGTGATGCGCTCCATCGACCGCAGTCCCGTGCCGACGATCGTGATGTCCCGCGCGGGAACCTCGCCCGCGATGAGGGCGGAGACGGCCTTCTGCGCGTTCTCGTACTTCGGAAACGACGCGACCGCCTGCCCGAGATCGTCTGTTGCCGTGCCGGCGGGTCCCCCGAACATGCTCATTTTCTCATCTTGTCACGCGGTCCTGTGGGCGCGATGGATGCCCCCGACGGAACGCGGACTACGCTGGGACGGTGAGCACGCAGAGGGTTTTCGTCGCCCGCTTGGCGGGCTGCACGGTGTTCGATCCCGCGGGAGACCGCCTGGGAAAGGTGCGGGACGTCGTGGTCATCTACCGCGCCTCCGCCGCACCGCGCGTCGTGGGCCTCGTCGTCGAGATCCCCGGACGCCGACATGTGTTCGTGTCCATCGGCCGCGTGACATCCATCCAGTCCGGCCAGGTCATCACGACCGGCCTCATCAACGTGCGCCGCTTCCAGCAGCGCGGTGGCGAAGTCCGTGTCATGGCGGAGATGCTCGGCCGCCGCGTGCACCTCGTCGACGGCTCCGGCGACGCCGTGATCGAAGACGTCGCGATCGAACGCAACCGCCTCGGCGAATGGGACGTGGGTCAGCTCTTCCTCCGCCGCCCACGCACGAGTGCATCGCCGTTCGCGAAGGGGGCGACGACGTTCGCGGGCTGGAACGACGTCCGCGAGCAGCAGACGCCCGGGCAGGCGCAGTCGGCCGAGCAGCTCGTCGCGACGTACTCCGACCTGAAGCCCGCCGACCTCGCGAACACGCTCCTCGACCTCCCCGAGGAGCGCCTCATCGAGGTCGCCGAAGAACTCAGCGACGACCGCCTCGCCGACGCCCTCGAGGAGATGCCCGAGGACGAGCAGGTCCACATCCTCGAGCAGCTGGGCGACGAGCGCGCCGCCGACATCCTGGATGCCATGGAGCCCGACGACGCGGCCGACCTCCTCGGCCAGTTGCCGGAGTCCCGCTCCGAGCAGCTCCTCGAGCTCATGGAGCCCGAGGAGGCCGACGACGTCCGCGCCCTGCTGCAGTACGGTCCCGACACCGCCGGTGGCCTCATGACCCCCGAGCCGATCGTGCTGTCCGCGGATGCCACCGTGGCCGAGGCCCTCGCGCTGATCCGGCGCCACGAGCTGCACCCCGCGCTCGCGGCATCCGTGTTCATCACCCTCCCGCCGTACGAGACGCCCACGGGCCGACTGCTCGGCACGGTGCACTTCCAGCGCATGCTGCGCTACCCGCCGCACGAGCGGCTCGGCGCGATCATCGACGACACGCTCGAGCCGGTGCCCGCCGACGCCTCCGCGGCCGAAGTCGCGCGCCTGCTCGCGAGCTACAACCTCGTCTCCCTGCCGGTCGTCGATCAGGCACACCGTCTCGTCGGCTGCGTCAGCATCGACGACGTGCTCGACTACCTGCTGCCCGACGACTGGCGCACGCACGACAGCGACGATCCGAAACCCAAGACGACGATCAGACCGCTCGCGACCGCGAGCATCCCCCAGATCCCCATGCAGACCCCGAGGAGGCGCTGATGGCACGTGCACAACGACAGACCGCCCTCGACGCCCCGCGCGGGCGCACCGGAATGCTGGCTCCGCGCGCGCCGCAGCCTTCGCGCGACCGGTTCGGCCGCTTCACCGAGTGGGTCGCCCGCGCCATGGGCACCCCGACCTTCCTCCTGTCGCTCACGCTGTTCTGCGTCGTGTGGATGGGGTGGAACTCGATCGCGCCCGACGACTGGCGTTTCGACTCCGCCGACATCGGCTTCACCGCGCTGACCCTCGTCCTGTCGCTCCAGGCGTCGTACGCGGCACCGCTCATCCTGCTCGCGCAGAACCGGCAGGACGACCGTGACCGCGTCCAGATCGAGCAGGACCGGCAGCGCGCCGAGCGCAACCTCGCCGACACCGAGTACCTCGCCCGCGAGATCGTGGCGCTGCGCATGGCCGTGCGCGATCTCACCGACGAGGTCATCACGAAGGAGAGCCTGCGCGCCGAGCTGAAGGCCGCGCTGGAACGCCTCGACGACCACGACAGCGCCGAACCGAAACCGGCCACCCCGTGAGCGAGGCGGTCGCCGACCGCGTGCGCGCCGCGGTCGCCGCCGTCACCGATCCCGAACTGCGCCGTCCCCTCGGCGAACTCGACATGCTGCGCGACGTCACCGTTCGCGACGGCGTCGCGGAGGTCGGAATCGCCCTGACGATCGTCGGCTGCCCCGCCGCGGACCGCATCGAGCGAGACGTCCGCGCTGCCGCGGCGTCCGTCGACGGCGTATCCGGAGTCGAGGTGGCCGTCGGCGTGATGTCGCCGGACGAGCGCCGCGCACTCACCGAGCGCCTCCGCGGCGGGCGCGCGGCACGCGAGATGCCGTTCGGCCCCGACTCCCTCACGCGCGTCATCGCCGTCACGAGCGGCAAGGGCGGCGTCGGCAAATCGACGCTGACCGCGAACCTCGCCGTCGCCCTCGCGGCCCGGGGCCTTCGCGTCGGACTCGTGGATGCCGATGTCCACGGCTTCTCGATCCCGGGTCTGCTGGGCCTGGTCGACGCGGACGGGCTGCCGCCGGCTCCGACCCGCCTGGACGACCTGATCCTCCCGCCCGTCGCGTACGGGGTGAAGGTCATCTCGATCGGCATGTTCCTGCGCCGCCCGGGCGAGGAGGCCGCCGGCGCCGTCGCGTGGCGCGGGCCGATGCTGCATCGCACCGTGCAGCAGTTCCTCACGGACGTGTACTTCGGCGACCTCGACGTGCTGCTGCTCGACATGCCGCCGGGCACGGGCGACGTGGCGATCTCGGTGGGTCAGCTGCTCCCCCACGCCGACGTGCTCGTCGTCACGACTCCGCAGGCCGCGGCCGCGGACGTCGCCGTGCGGTCCGGCCTCGTGGCTCGACAGACCGGCCAGACTCCTATCGGCGTGATCGAGAACATGGCGGCGATGGCCCTCTCCGACGGCACGCTGCTCGACCTGTTCGGTTCGGGCGGCGGCGAGACGGTGGCCCGTGCGCTCTCGAGCGACGGGGTGAACGTGCCGCTGCTGGCATCCGTTCCGCTCAGTCCGGCCCTGCGGACCGGGGGCGACGACGGGCGTCCCGTCGTGATCGCCCGGCCCGACGACCCCGCGGCGATCGCGATCGACACCGCTGCGGCGGCCCTGGCGGTACGCCCGAGGGGACTGCCCGGTCGGTCGCTGCCGCTGCGCGTGAACTGAGGTCAGGTCGCTTCGTCGTCGAACGGCGGCGTCTCTCCGGCGACGAAGGCCGGCTTGTCGGTCGCCGCCTGCGTCGCGAGAGCGGCGGCACCGGCCGCACGCATCGTGGCCGTGGGCGTGTCATCGAGCAGGGCCTCGCGGATGATGCGGCGCGGGTCGTACTGACGCGGGTCGAGCTTGCGCCAGTCGACCTCGTCGAACTCCGGCCCCATCTCGTCGCGCATGCGCGTCTTCGCGCCCTGCATCGTCTCTCGCGCGCGCTTGGTCAGCCGCGCAAGGCTCTCGGCGTACTTCGGGAGACGTTCGGGTCCGATGATGAGGGCGGCGATCACTCCGATCAGCAGAAGCTTCTCGATGGTCAGCCCGAAGAACATGGATTCAGATTACCCGCCGCGCCTCGGCCGTCGAGACGGACCACCCGTCTAGCCTGGGCGAGGAGGTCCACGTGAGCGGTTACGAGGCGAACGAGCGGTTCGTGCAGGAGTCGACGGTCGAACCCGAGCACATCGCCCGCGCTCGCGCGCACGCGCTGGAGCTGGGTGCGGCGCCGATCAGTCCCGCCGTCGGCGCGCAGATCGCGGTGCTCGCGGCCGCCTCGCGAGCCCTCAACGTCGTCGAGGTCGGCACGGGTGGCGGGGTCTCCGGACTCTGGCTCCTGCACGGCTCGCCGCGCGCGACCCTGACGACCATCGACAGCGAGCCCGAACACCTGGGCGCCGCGCGCCAGGCGTTCGCGGACGCGCGGATTCCCGCTGCTCGTGCCCGGTTCATCACCGGACGTGCCGCCGATGTGCTGCCCCGGATGAACGAGGCGTCCTACGACATCGTCCTCATCGACGCCGACGCCGAGGGCGTCATCGAGTACGTCGAGCACGGCCTGCGGCTTGTGCGCGCGGGCGGAACGGTCCTCGTCCCGCGCGTCCTCGCAGGGGGCGCCGTCGCCGACCCGGTACGACGCGACGCCGTCACGACGGCGTACCGATCGTTGATCCAAGAGGTGCAGAGCTCACCCGCCGTGTTCGGTGCACTGTCCACCACCGGCGAGGGTCTGCTGCAGCTCACGACGGTCACCCCTCTCACCTGACCATCGCGGTCGGATCACCCGCCGCGTACGACGAAGGCCGGCCCCCGCGGGGAGCCGGCCTTCGTGCAGGATTCGTCAGGCTGCGCCGACGACTCCGCCGAGCACGTCGTAGAGCTCTTTGGCCTCGGCGTCATTGACCGACACCACCAGGCGTCCGCCGCCTTCGAGCGGCACACGCACGATGATCAGCCGGCCCTCCTTCACGGCCTCCATAGGTCCGTCACCGGTACGCGGCTTCATGGCTGCCATCGCGGCCCCCTTTTCGTCGTTGGTCTAGGGACTAGTTTAGTCGGTCCTCGGAGTGGCCCGACGGCAGCGACCGATGTGGCGCCGGTCACGCGCCGTCACGGGATCTGCCAGAAGGTGTTCCCGAGGCCGTACATGTTGTAGATCCACCACCATTGGCCGAGCAGAGCCGCGACCAGGACGCCGATCCGCCACGCCCGCGACGGCGGCACGGCGAGGGCTCCCCACAACGGTGAGAGCGGCACGAGGAGACGGAAGATGCTGGACTGCGGGAAGAACACGAGCAGCAGGTAGACGAGATAGCTCGCGGACCACAGGCGCAGCTCGATTCCGAGGCGCTTCACCTGCGGGGAGAACAGCAGCACCGCCGTCACAGCCAGCACGAGCAGCACGAGCGCCACGACGCCGGCCACCGGACCGAGACCCCACTGCGTGAACCAGAAACCCGCACCCTGGATCCACCCCTCCACCGGCACGAACTGGTCGCCCGCCCCGGCGATCCAGTTCCGCCTCCACGCCAGCTCGGTCGCCAGGTAGGCGCGGGGATCGCCGGTCACGACGCCCGCGATGACCTGCCATGCGAAGCCCGCGACGACGGCGACGGCTCCGAGACCCACCAGGTGCGCCATCTCGCGCAGGGGGAACGCGTCGACGCGCCGTCGCGCGAAGCGATACACCCCGTACAGCCCGAGGAACAGCGCGAACGCCAGGATGCCGGGACGTGTGAAGCCGATCACCGGCACGAGGACGTAGAGCCAGCCCCACCGCCGCAGCTGCACGCAGCGGAGCGCCAGGAACAGAAGGAACAGGAACATGGACTCGGCGTAGCCCACCTGGAAGAGGGCGGCGAGCGGCCCGCAGGCGAAGAACGTCACCGCCCAGAGGGCGGCGGAGTCACCGATACGGTCGCGCAGCAACCCGTGCAGGACGACGCTCGCGCCGAAGCCCGACAGCAGGGAGATCACGACCGCGCCCGCACCCCACGAGCCCAGCACACTGCCGAGCCCGGCCGAGAGGAAGCTGTAGACGGGCAGGAACGCCCAGGCGTTCTCTGCGACGTCGCCGTGCGGGGTGAGCGGCAGGACGCTCGGGTAGCCAGACACCGCCGCGAACCAGTACCACTGCGCGTCCCAGCCCAGCGCGAGCTGTCCGAGCGACGGATCCACGCCGTAGCGCGAACCCGGCCCGGACAGCGCGGCCGCAATGAGGAAGAACCCCGTGGTCACGAGCCGCGCGGCGACGTAGATGACCGCGATGCGCGCCGCGACGGGCCAGCCCTGCCAGGACCGTGCCCGCGGAGACGTCGCGGTCGCGGTGCTCACGATCCGGTCAGCCAGGAGCGGAGGCCGCGCTCGACGGTCTCGATCTGGGCGAGCGGCACGCGCTCCTCGTCGTGGTGTGCGAGGTGGGGGTCGCCGGGTCCGTAGTTGACGGCCGGGATGCCGAGGGCCGAGAACCGCGCGACATCGGTCCACCCGTACTTGGGCTGGGGCGTCGCGCCGACGGCGGCGACGAAGTCCCGGGCGAGATCGGCATCCAATCCGGGCCGAGCGCCCTCGGCGACGTCCACGATCTCGACGTCGAAACCGGTGAAGACGTCGCGCACGACCCGCTCGGCGGTCGCGGCGTCGCGGCTCGGGGCGAAGCGATAGTTCACCTCGACCTCGCAGGCGTCGGGGATGACGTTGCCGGCCACGCCGCCGCTGATGCGCACCGCGTTCAGACCCTCGCGGTACACGAGACCCTCGACCTCGATCTCGCGGGCCCGGTACTCCGCGAGGCGGGCGAGGACCGGGGCGGCCTTGTGGATCGCGTTCTCGCCGATCCATGAGCGGGCGCTGTGCGCGCGCACGCCGGTCGTGCGGACGATCGCGCGCAGGGTGCCGTTGCAGCCGCCTTCGACCTCGCCGTTGCTCGGCTCGCCGAGGATGGCGAAGTCGCCGACGAACAGGTCGGGGCGGTTCCGTGCCAGACGACCGAGGCCGTTGAGGGAGGAGTCGACCTCTTCGTGGTCGTACCACATCCACGTGATGTCGACCGGGGGCTCGGTGAGCTCGACGGCCAGCTTGAGCTGCACGGCGACGCCGGCCTTCATGTCGACGGTCCCGCGTCCCCACAGGAACGGCTCGCCGTCGGTCTCGACGTCGCGCGTGGGCAGGTTGTCGTTGATCGGCACGGTGTCGATGTGCCCCGCGATGACCACGCGCCGGGAACGTCCGAGGGACGTGCGCGCGACGATGGTGTCGCCGTCACGGATCACCTCGAGGTGGGGGTATCCCGACACGGCCGCCTCGATGGCATCCGCCAAGGGGGTCTCGTCGTCCGAGACGCTGGGGATGTCGCAGATCGCTCGCGTGATCTCGACGGAAGTGGCGGTCAGATCGAGCGTCGGCATGCGTCCGATCCTACCCAGGGCGCCCCGCTAGCCTGTCTGAGTGACCAACGAACGACAGATCACCGGTACCGGCCTCTCGACGATCGCCTCCGACGGCACGGTGCTCGACGCCTGGTTCCCCGCGCCCGCCCTCGGCACCTCCGACACCGGCGCCGACCACGGCCTCGACGCGCTCGCGGGCACGGACGAGCGACGCGCGGTGCGGATCGAGGTGGTGCGTCTCACGATCGACGCGGATGCCGCTCCGGCCTCGACCGCGGACGCGTACCTGCGCCTGCACGCGCTGTCGCACCGGTTGGTCCGGCCCAACGAGCTCTCGCTCGACGGGATCTTCGCGCACCTGCCGAACGTCGCGTGGACGAACGCGGGACCGATCCACCCCGATGACGCCACGCGGCTCCGCGCGACGCTCCAGCGCCGTGGCATCCAGATCCAGGGACTCGACAAGTTCCCGCGCCTGCTCGACTACGTGACCCCGCCCGGGGTGCGCATCGCCGACGCGTCGCGCGTGCGCCTGGGCGCGTACCTCTCCCCCGGCACGACCGTCATGCACGAGGGCTTCGTGAACTTCAACGCCGGCACGCTCGGCACGTCGATGATCGAGGGGCGCGTCTCGCAGGGCGTCGTGATCGGCGACGGCTCCGACATCGGCGGCGGTGCCTCGATCATGGGGACGCTGTCCGGCGGCGGAACCCACCGCGTCTCGATCGGCGCGCGCACGCTTCTCGGCGCCAACGCCGGCATCGGCATCTCGCTCGGCGACGACTGCGTCGTGGAAGCAGGCCTGTACGTGACCGCGGGCACGAAGGTGCGCGTCGGCCACGACACCGTCAAGGCGGGCGAGCTGTCGGGGCGGGATGGCATCCTGTTCCGTCGCAACTCGCTCACGGGTGCCGTCGAGGCCTCCACACGAGCGGGCGTCGGCGTCACCCTGAACGCGGCGCTGCACGCCTGACGCGGCGCGACGTCAGTCGCGCACGCGCACCGAGAGGCACGTGACGCACCCCTCGAGCTTCTCGAACTCGCTCACGTCGACGGTGACGACCTCGAGTCCGCGCGCCCGGTGGGCGGCGGCGGTCTCGGGGGCGTCCGACGACATCAGCACCGTGGACTCGTCGAGCACGACGACCGCGGTGCCGTGCTCCTCGGGGACGGGCGCGAAGACCGGGAAGGCCGCCGGGTCATCGACGAGCGGCGCGTAGCCGACGACCGTGCCGTCGGGCAGCGCGGTCACCCCCGACTTCAGGTGCAGCACCTTGGTGACGGGGACGTCGACCACGTTCCGGCCGCGCGGCGCGAGCAGCGCGCGGAGCTGGGCGATCCCCTCGGCGTTGGTCCGCGAGGAGGCACCGACGTAGACCGTCCGGCCCACCTTGAGGACATCGCCGCCGTCGAGCGTGCCCGGCTCTGCGATCTCGGCGACCTCGAGTCCGGATGCCACGACCGCCGCCGCCACCGTGGGCGCTTCGCCGCGGCGGGATTCGGCTCCCGCGCGGCAGAGCACGGCGAGGTCACCGAACACGACGACGGCATCCTCGACGAACACGCCGTCGGGCTGCGCGTCCGCCGGCTCGATCTCGATCACGTCCCAGCCACGGCTGCGGAAGACGTCGACGTAGCCGCGCCACTGCGCGAGCGCCAGCTCGGCGTCGACCGGCACGCGGTCGAGGTGCGTGAGCTCACCCTCGGCGAGGAGGGGCGACGGACGGCGGACGAACAGACGCGACATGCACCGAACCTAGCGTGCGGGCACCGGGGGGCGGCATCCACCCTCCGGCCCGGCTCGCCAAAGTCAGCGATCCGCGCAGGCTCAGCCACATCGGCCTGGATCGGACCGACATCGCGCGAATCACTGAGCGAGCGCGGGCGCCAAGGGCCCGGCATCCCCCTGCGGCCCGGCTCCACAAAGTCAGTGATCCGCGCAGACTCAGCCACATCCGCCCAGACCGCACTGACCTTGCTCGAATCCCTGATCTTGCGCCGGCGACACCCGGCGCACAGCGAAACGCCCCGCCCCTCGCGAGAGGGACGGGGCGTCGACGGCGGATCAGACGCCGGGGTAATCGCGCTGCGCGGCCCCCGTGTAGAGCTGCTGCGGGCGGCCGATCTTCGTCTGCGGGTCGGTGATGGCCTCGCGCCACTGCGCGAGCCAGCCGGGCAGGCGGCCGATCGCGAAGAGCACGGTGAACATGCGCGTCGGGAAGCCCATCGCCTTGTAGATGACGCCGGTGTAGAAGTCGACGTTCGGGTAGAGGCGACGCTCCTTGAAGTAGTCGTCCTCCAGTGCGATCTGCTCGAGCTCCTTGGCGAGGTCGAGCAGCGGGTCGCTCACGCCGAGCGCCTCGAGGACTTCGTCGGCGGCGCCCTTCACGAGCTTTGCGCGCGGGTCGTAGTTCTTGTAGACGCGGTGCCCGAAGCCCATGAGCTTCACGCCGTCTTCCTTGTTCTTCACGCGCTCGACGAACCGCTCGACGCTCTCGCCGGAGTCACGGATGCGGCCGAGCATCTGCAGCACGGCCTCGTTCGCGCCACCGTGCAGCGGACCGGAGAGGGCCTGGATGCCGGCGGAGATCGACGCGAACTGGTTCGCACCGGTCGAACCCACGAGACGCACCGTCGAAGTCGAGGCGTTCTGCTCGTGGTCGGCGTGGAGCATCAGGAGCAGGTCGAGCGCCTTCGTCATGACCGGGTTGACCTGGTAGATCTCGCTCAGCACGCCGAAGTTCAGCTTGAGGAAGTTGTCGACGAAGCTCAGCGAGTTGTCGGGGTACAGGAATGCCTGGCCGATGCTCTTCTTGTGCGCGTAGGCCGCGATCACCGGGAGCTTCGCGAGCATCCGGATCGTGTTGAGCTCGACGTGCTCGGGGTTGTGCGGGTCGGACTCCGCCTCGTAGTAGGTCGAGAGAGCTGCCGTGGCCGCCGACAGCACCGACATGGGGTGCGCGGTCGGGGGAAGCGAGGAGAAGAAACGCTTGAGGTCTTCGTGCAGCAGGGTGTGGCGGCGGATCCGCTCGTCGAAGGACGCCAGCTCGGATGCCGAGGGCAGTTCGCCGTAGATGAGGAGCCAGGCCACCTCGAGATACGTGCTGTTCTGCGCGAGCTGCTCGATCGGGTAGCCGCGGTAGCGCAGGATGCCCTGGTCGCCGTCGATGAACGTGATGTTCGACTTGGTCGACGCCGTGTTCACGAAGCCGTAGTCGAGCGTGGTGTGACCGGTCTGCTTCGTCAGCGACGCGATGTCGATGCTCGGAACCCCGTCGGTGCCCCGCAGAACCGGGAATTCGGCGGTGGTGCCCCCCACCGTGAGGGTGGCCTTGTCGTGCTCCGTACCCGCGTCGCTCACCGCGCCTCCTTGCGATTTCTGGTCGCCCATGTGGTCAGGACCGTGGTCCTCGGCCGGGATCCATCTGCGCGGTTCCCGACACGGCGCTCGGCGGAGGGTGACCCGCTCGGAGTGCCCCTACAGCCTATCGGGGCCGACGACGTACAGATGACACCGCCAAAGGATGCCCCCTTCCGATGGAGGGATCCCACTGTTCCGGGGCTCAGGGGGTCAGACGCTCCGCCGCCGCCGCGATCCGCTCATCGGTCGCGGTCAGCGAGAAGCGCACGTGCTGCGGGAAATGTGTGCCGTAGAAGTGCCCGGGACCGACCAGGATGCCGAGGTCCGCGAGGCGCCCCACGCTCTCCCAGGCGTCTCGGCCCTCCGTCGCCCAGAGGTACAGGCCACCCTCGCTGCGGTCGACGCGGAAGCCGGCAGCCTCGACCGCGGGTTTGAGGACGGCGCGACGGCGGGCGTAGCGCGCTCGCTGCTCGGCGACGTGCGCGTCGTCGCCGAGCGCGACGGTCATCGCTCGCTGCACGGGGCCGGGAGGCATCAGGCCGAGGTGCTTGCGGCCCGTCAGCAGGCGCGCCACGATCTCGGGGTCGCCCGCGAGGAACGCGGCACGGTAACCGGCGAGGTTCGACTGCTTGCTGAGCGAGTACACCGACAGCACGCCGGCGAAGTCGTCGCCGACGACCGCCGGGTCGAGCACGCTCGGCACGCCCGCGGTGTCCCACGGCGCGTCCCAGCCCAGTTCGGCGTAGCACTCGTCGGACGCGAGAACCGCGCCGAGCGCGCGGGCCCGGGTCACGGCATCCACGAGTTCGTCGGTCGAGAGGACGCGACCGTCGGGGTTCCCGGGCGAATTGATCCAGACGAGCCGGGTGTTCTCGGGCCATTCGGCCGGATCGTCGGATGCCACGGCCTCCGCGCCGACGAGACGGGCGCCGACCTCGTACGTCGGGTACGCGGCGCGCGGGTGCACGACGGCATCCCCGGGACCGAGGCCCAGGAGCAGGGGCAGCAGGGCGACGAGCTCTTTCGAGCCGACGGTGGGAAGCACGTGCGCGGGGGTGAGCCCGGGGACTCCTCGGCGGCGGGCGTACCAGTCGACGATCGCCTCGCGCAGCGCGGGGGTGCCCATGGTCTGGGGGTACGCGTGCGCGTCGGTCGCCGCGGCGAGGGCCTCGGCGACGACGGCGGGGGTCGGGTCGACGGGCGACCCGATCGACAGGTCGACGATGCCCGCGGGGTGACGGCGGGCGCGCTCGGCGTACGGCGCGACCGCGTCCCACGGGTAGTCGGCGAGGTCGGCGACGCCCACGGGTCAGTGGCTCTGCGGAGGAAGCGCCGAGATGACGGGGTGATCCTTGGCGATCACGCCGACCTTGGCGGCACCGCCGGGAGATCCGATGTCGTCGAAGAACTCGACGTTCGCCTTGTAGTAGTCCGACCACTCTTCGGGAAGGTCGTCCTCGTAGTAGATGGCCTCAACGGGGCACACGGGCTCGCACGCACCGCAGTCGACGCACTCGTCGGGGTGGATGTAGAGCGAGCGTTCACCCTCATAAATGCAGTCGACCGGGCATTCGTCGATGCAGGCGCGGTCTTTGACATCGACACACGGGAGGGCGATCACGTAAGTCACCCGCTCAGTCTACGCGGGACAGCGACGGGCGCCGGGCCGCACGGCCGTGTCCTATGATCCGTCGGCGGGCTCGGCGCGCAGCTTCGATACGTCGGGGAAGAAGGCTACGAGCGCCAGAAGGATGGGGCCCACGAACGTCCAGGCGATCGCGATCCACTCGGTGTCGGGCGTCGCGGCGGCGACGATCGCCGAGCCGCCGGGACCGACCTGCGAGAACAGGAAGGTGGCCGCGATGATGCCGAGGCCCCCGGCGATGGCGTTGACCCGGTCCTGCGTCAACGTGCGGAGCGCGATGAGGAGCCCCGCGCACCCGATCGTCGCGAGGATCAATCCGACCGGCACGACGCCGAGACGGAAGGCGTGCCCCACGGTCGCCGCCGTGCCGTAGACGGCACCCACGAGGAAAGCGACGACCCAACCGATGACGCGCACGATTCCGGAACCCACGCGGTCAGTCTAGGTGCGGGTTCATGTGGCCCAGCCGAACGCCCGCAGGAGCGCGGCGGTCACGGCGCCGGCCGCGACGACGACGAGGAACGGCGCCCGCGCCCACAGCAGGAGCGCCGCGACCCCGACCGCGGGGAGCCGCGCATCTACAACTATCGCCGGACCCGAGGCCAGCGCCTGCACGACGACGAGCGCGGAGAGCAGCGCGACCGTCAACAGATCGGCGATCCGCGCGGGACGGGGAGCGTCGAGCCAGCTCTGCGGCAGCACGTACCCGACCGCCTTGAGCCCCAGACAGAGGACGGATGCCGCGATCACGGCGGTCCACAGGGTCATGGCATCCGCCCCTCATCGTCCGCTGCGCGCGACGGACGGGAGTCGAACCAGCCGAGGGCGAGCGCGACTCCGGCCGCGGCGATGACCGGGATGCCGGGCAGGACCCACGGCGTCAGCACCGCGGCGACGGCCGCCGCACCGATCGCGACCGCGAGGGGCTGACGCCCCCGCACCCGTGGCCACAGCAACGCGAGGAAGGCCGCGGCGGCAGCGGCATCCAGGCCCCACGTCCGGGGGTCGCCGAGGACGTCGCCGAGGAGCGCACCGGCGAGGGTCGTGACGTTCCAGCCGATCCAGATGCCGACGCCGGTCACCCAGAAGCCGACGCGACGCGCGACGGGGTCGGACTGCGCGAGCGACACCGCGACCGACTCGTCGATCGTGAACGGGGTCGCGGCGGCGCGCCGGACGCGTCCCGGGCCGACCACCGGCGACATCCGCATGGCGTACGCGGCGTTGCGCACGCCGAGCAGTCCCGCGGACGCGATCGCGGCCGGTGCCGCCCCCGCGCCGCCCGCCGCCAGCACGCCGACGAACGCGAACTGCGACCCACCGGTGAACATGAGGAGGCTCAGCACGCAGGTCTGCCAGACATCGAGACCGGATGCCACGGACAGCGCGCCGAACGAGATGCCGTACGCGCTGGTGGCGAGGGCGACGGCGAGACCCTGCCGCGCCGCGGCCCGCGACGGTGTTCGCTCTGATGAACGCATGATCAGAGTCTCGAACGCGCCGCGCCGTTCGTCAAGTCGAACGAGCGACGAGCATAATGAACGCATGAGCGACCTCGGTGACCGCATCGCCACGACCCTCCGCCGCGAACGCGAGCGGCGCGATCTCAGCGTGTCCGAACTGGCGCGGCGCGCCGGGGTGGCGAAAGCGACGGTCTCGCAACTCGAGAACGGCGGCGGCAATCCGAGCGTCGAAACCCTGTGGGCCCTGGCGACCGCGCTGGAGGTGCCGTTCGCGGTGCTCGTCGACGAGGGCGTGCACTCCCCCACGCTCATCCGCGCGGGCGACGCCCCGTCCGCCGCGGTGCCGGCGTCCGCCGCCGACTACCTCGCCGTGCTGCTGTCCGCGAGCCCACCGCACGCGCGCCGCGACATCTACCTGCTGCGCGCCGAGCCCGGGAAGCCGCGTCTGTCCGATCCGCACCAGCGCGGCACGGTCGAGCACGTCGTGCTGCTCGCAGGCCGCGGCCGCGTCGGCCCGGTGGATGCGCCGTACGACCTGCACCCGGGCGACTACCTCTCCTACGCCGGCGACGCGCCGCACGTGTTCGAGGCACTGGCCCCCGGGACCAGCGCGGTGCTGGTGTCGGAGTCGCGCTGACCCACACGGGTCGCGGCGGCGCGCGGGCGGCATCCACTGTCCACGACACGCCGCTCGCGACACGGGCCCAGCGGCGTGTCTTGGACACTGAACGGGGATGACACCGCTCACCGAGCGGCGGCAGGCCAGTTCCGTGTCCAAGACACGCGGACGGCGCGCGAATCGGTCCGCGTGTTCTGGACACCGAAACCCCGGGGGCGATGCCTGCAGGCCCCTTCCCGGAGCCCGACCGCGAAACGGATGAGCGAAGACTCAGGCGTTGGCATCCTGGCGCTTGGCGCGCGAGGCGGCGCGGCCGCGCTCGGTCGCGTCGAGCACGACCTTGCGGATGCGCACCTTCTCGGGCGTGACCTCGACGCATTCGTCGTCGCGGGCGAACTCGAGCGACTCCTCGAGCGTCAGGACGCGCGGCGGGGTCATCGACTCGAAGGAGTCCGAGGTCGACGAACGCATGTTCGTCAGCTTCTTCTCCTTGGTGATGTTGACGTCCATGTCGTCGGCGCGCGAGTTCTCGCCGATGACCATGCCCTCGTAGACCTCTTCGGTCGGCTGCACGAAGAAGCTCATGCGCTCCTGCAGGGCGATCATCGCGAACGGGGTGACGACGCCCATGCGGTCGGCGACGATCGAGCCGTTCTGACGGGTCGTGATGGTGCCGGCCCAGTCGTCGTAGCCGTGCGAGATCGCGTTGGCGATACCGGTACCGCGCGTGATCGTCAGGAACTCGCTGCGGAAGCCGATGAGGCCGCGGGACGGGACGACGAACTCCATGCGCACCCAACCCGTGCCGTGGTTCGTCATGTTGTCCATGCGGCCCTTGCGTGCGGCCATCAGCTGCGTGATCGCGCCGAGGTGCTCCTCGGGAGCGTCGATCGTGAGGTGCTCGTACGGCTCCTTGAGCTTGCCGTCCTCGCCGCGCTTGGTGACCACCTGCGGCTTGCCGACGGTGAGCTCGAAGCCCTCGCGACGCATGTTCTCGACGAGGATCGCGAGCGCGAGCTCGCCGCGACCCTGGACCTCCCAGGCATCCGGTCGTCCGATGTCGACGACCTTCAGCGAGACGTTGCCGATGAGCTCGCGGTCGAGGCGGTCCTTGACCATGCGGGCGGTGAGCTTGTGGCCCTTGACCTTGCCCATGAGGGGCGAGGTGTTCGTGCCGATCGTCATCGAGATGGCGGGGTCGTCGACCGTGATGGCCGGCAGCGGCCGGACGTCCTCGGGGTCGGCGATCGTCTCACCGATCGTGATGTCGGGGAAACCGGCGATCGCGACGATGTCGCCGGGGCCGGCGGACTCGGCGGGGAAACGCTCCAGCGCCTTGGTCAGCAGCAGCTCGGTGACGCGCGCGTTCGAGTGCGAGCCGTCGTGGCGGACCCACGCGACCGTCTGGCCCTTCTTCAGCGTGCCGTTGAAGATGCGCAGCAGCGCGAGGCGGCCGAGGAACGGGCTCGAGTCGAGGTTCGTCACCCACGCCTGCAGGGGCGCCTCGTCGTCGTAGGACGGGGCCGGGACGTGCTCGAGGATCGCGCCGAAGAGCGGCTCGAGGTCGTCGTTGTCGGGGAGCGACCCGTTGGCGGGGCGGTTCAGCGACGCGGCGCCCGCGCGGCCCGACGCGTACACGACGGGCACGTCGAGCAGCGCGTCGACGTCGAGGTCGGGGACGTCGTCGACGAGGTCGGACGCGAGCCCCAGGAGCAGGTCATGCGCCTCTTCTTCAACCTCGGCGATGCGCGCATCGGGACGGTCGGTCTTGTTGACCAGCAGGATGACGGGGAGCTTCGCCTCGAGCGCCTTGCGCAGCACGAAGCGGGTCTGGGGCAGCGGGCCCTCCGACGCGTCGACCAGGAGCACGACACCGTCGACCATCGACAGACCCCGCTCGACCTCGCCGCCGAAGTCGGCGTGACCGGGGGTGTCGATGACGTTGATCGTCACCGGGACGTCGGTGTGGGCGCCGTTGTACGTGATCGCCGTGTTCTTGGCGAGGATCGTGATGCCCTTCTCACGCTCGAGGTCGTTCGAGTCCATCGCGCGCTCTTCGACGTGCGCGTGGTCGCCGAACGAGTTCGTCTGGCGAAGCATGGCGTCGACGAGGGTCGTCTTGCCGTGGTCGACGTGCGCGACGATCGCGACGTTACGGAGGCCAGGACGAAGGGCGTGCGCCATGGAGGGTCTCCAGGAAAATTCGGGGTTGCGCCCGGAATCGGGCCACCTCAGTCTACCGGGCGCCCGCCCCGCTCCCGGCGACGCACGCGAAAGGGGCGGCATCCCCTCAGGAATGCCGCCCCTTTCGGCGTCCGGATCAGGATGCCGGAGTGTTCTTCAGCAGCTCGTGACGCAGCTCGCGACGGGCGGCCTGCACCTCGACGTCGGGCACCGGGATCGCCGCGATGAGACGCTGCGTGTACGGCTCCTTCGGGGAGCGCAGGATCTGGTCGCGCGTGCCCTGCTCCGCGATCTTGCCGCGGTTGAGCACGACGATGCGGTCGGCCATGGCATCCACGACGGCCAGGTCGTGACTGATGAAGAGGCACGCGAAGCGGTGCTCCTGCTGCAGCTCGCTGAGGAGTTCCAGCACGCGCGCCTGCACCGAGACGTCGAGCGCGCTGGTGGGCTCGTCCGCCACGAGCAGACGCGGCTGCAGCGACAGCGCGCGGGCGATGCCGACGCGCTGCTTCTGGCCGCCCGACAGCTCGTGCGGGTAGCGGTTGCGGTAGCTGCGCGGGAGGCGCACCTCGTCCAGGAGCTTCTCGACGCGGGCGTCCAGGGCGGCGCCCTTCGCCTCCCCCGCGAGGAAGAGCGGCTCACCGATGGACTCGCCGATGGGGAGGCGCGGGTTCAGCGACGACGACGGATCCTGGAACACGATGCCCACGCGGCGACGCAGCGACTTGATGAGCTTGCGCGATCCGCTCGAGATGTCGACGCCGTCGACCACGAGACGCCCCTCGGCGATGGGCTGCAAGCCGATCGCGGCCCGTCCGATCGTCGACTTGCCCGACCCCGACTCGCCGACGAGGCCGACGATCTCGCCCTCGGCGATCCCGAGCGTGACGTCGTCCACCGCGCGGAACGCGGCGACGCGACCCTTCTTGCCGTACTCGATCGACACGTTCTGCAGCTCGAGCACCGGGTTGGACAGCTCGGGAGCCGCGGCCGCGAGGCGCAGCGTCTCGGTCCGTGCGGGTCCCTCGGCCACGGCCGCCGCGAGCGACTCGACGACGTCGACCGTCGCCTCGCCCTCGAGCGTCTCGCCCAGACGCGGGACGGATGCCAACAGCTCCTGCGTGTACGGGTCCTGGGGGTCGCCGAGCACCTGCGCCGCGCTCCCCTGCTCGACGATGTCGCCGTTCTTCATCACGACGATCCAGTCGGCGAGGTCGGCGACCACGCCCATGTCGTGCGTGATGAGGAGGACGGCCGAGTCCAGGCGGTCGCGGAGGTCGCGGATGAGGTCGAGGATCTCGGCCTGGACGGTGACGTCGAGCGCGGTCGTCGGCTCGTCGGCGATGAGGAGCGCGGGCTCGAGGCTGATCGACTGCGCGATCATCGCGCGCTGACGCTGACCGCCCGACAGCTGGTGCGGGTACGACGCGAACGCCTTCTGCGGGTCGGGGAGCCCGACCATGTCCAGCAGCTCCAGCGCCCGCGCCTTCGCCTCGGACGGCGCCATCGTCGTGTGCGCGCGCAGCGCCTCGATGATCTGCGACCCCACGGTCAGCACCGGGTTCAGCGCGGTCATCGGCTCCTGGAAGATCGCCGCGACCTCGGGTCCGCGCAGCTGACGCATCTGCGAGGTCGAGAGCGTGGTGACCTCGCGCCCGTTGACCTTGATGCTGCCGCGGACACGGCTGTTGCGCGGGAGGAGGTCGAGCACCGCCATCGAGCTCACGCTCTTGCCGGAACCCGACTCCCCCACCACCGCGACGACCTGGCCGCGGGCGATGGAGTACGTCAGGTTCTTCGCCGCCGGGACCCAGACGTCGTCCACCGCGAAGTCGACGCTGACGTCGGTCATCTCGAGCGCGGGGATTCCCGCCTTCTCGGTCGTGCTCATGAGGCTGTCCTCTCCGTCCCGCGGAGCGGGAGTGAGTGATCGGGGAATGAAAGAATCAGGGGATGCCACGCCAGACGTTCCGTTCGACGTTCACCCGCATCCTGTGCGGCATCGTGTGGGCGGTCATCGCCGCGGTGGCGATCGGTCTGCTGACCGCTCCCGCCGTGACGCTCGCCCCCGCCGCGGTGATCGCCGGTGCGCTCGGCGCCGCGGCGCTGGTCTACGGCATCCTGTGGTCGCCCTCGGTCTCCGTCGACGACGACGGAGTGGAGGTCGACAACATCGCGCTGCGCTATCGCGTGCCGTGGGCCGCGCTCATCCATGTCGACACGCGCTACGCGCTGCAGCTGCACACGCCCGGACGGCGCATCGCCGTGACCGCCGCTCCGGCGCCCGGCGCGACCGGATCGCTGCGCGCGGCGCGCGCCTACCGTCGCAGCGAGGGGCAGGTCGCGCCGAACACGCGCCCCGGCGAGCTGCCGAACACCGACTCGGGACGCGCCGCGGCCCTCGTCCGTGATCGCTGGCACGCCCTGCGCGATGCCGGCCGTGTCGAGGCCGGCATCGCCGAGACGGTTCCCGTCCGTGTCCGCGCCCGGCTCGACAACCTGCTGGTGCTGGCCGCGGGTGCGGTCGGCATCGTGCTGGCGATCGTGCTGGGCTGACATCGCGGCGACGCCTCGCGTCATGACGACGGCGTCTCCGGGTGCACGCGTCCCTCGACGCTGGCCGGCGCCGTGGTCGACGGAGCGGCCTGCTCCTTCGTGCGACGCAGCGAGAAGCGCTTCTGACGCGGGTCGAACGCGTCGCGCAGACCGTCGCCGACGAAGTTCACCAGCACCGCGAGGGCGACGATGAACACCGCGGGCCACCAGAACAGCCACGGGCGCGTCTGGAAGGCCGACTGGTTGTCGGAGATGATCAGGCCCAGCGAAACGTCCGGCGGACGCACTCCGAGCTGGAGGTAGCTCAGCGCCGTCTCGAGGAGGATCGCCGACGCGGCCAACAGGGTCGCCGCGACGATCACCACGCCGATCGCGTTGGGGAGGATGTGCTTGAAGATGATGCGCGCGTCGCTCGCCCCGGCCACGCGGGCGGCCTCGACGAACTCGCGCTCACGCAGCGAGAGGAACTCGGCGCGCACGAGACGGGCGATCGTCGTCCACGACACCATGGCGAGGAAGAACGCCAGCGGCACGACACCCAGGCCACCGGTCGCGCGACCGACGACGGCGCCGATGACGATGACCGGGATGACGATGAACACATCCGTGATTCTCATCAGGACGGCGTCGAGCCAGCCGCGGTAGTAGCCGGCCAGCGCACCGATGATCGTGCCGACGGCCGTCCCCACGAGGCTGATGATGACCATCACGAGGATCGAGTTCTGGATGCCGCGCATCGTCATGGCGAAGTAGTCGATGCCGATGCGGTCCTGACCGAACGGGTGGTCACCGAACGAGAGCGGCCACAGCGAAAGCGTCGGCGCCCCGCCGTCGTTCTGCGGGTTCAGCGAGGTGTAGTCGTACTTCCACCAGCCGGGGATCGGACCGATACCGATCGCGGAGATGGAGAACAGCGCGAGCAGGATGAACAGGATGCCGGACACGACGGCGATCTTGTTCGACAGGAAGCGCCGCAGGATGAGGCGGCCCTGGCTGACGCCGACGGTCTTCCGCTCGTCGGACGGCGGCGGAGCATCGACGTTCGCGGGCTCGGGGAGCATCTGGGTCATCGGGAGACCTCCGGGAATCGGACGGCGGCGATCATGCGACCACTCGCACGCGGGGATCGAGCACGGCGTAGGCGAGATCGGCCAGGAAGTTGAACAGGATCGCGGTGATGGCGATGACGATGAAGTACCCCATCACGGGGTTCACGTCCACGCGTTGGATCGAGGTGACGAACAACGCGCCCATGCCGGAGATCGCGAAGACCCGCTCCGTGATGACCGCACCACCGAGGAGCGCACCGACGTCGGTGGCGACGAGCGTCACGATCGGGATCAGCATGTTCCGAAGACCGTGCCGCAGGATGACCGTGCGCTCCGGGAGGCCCTTCGCGCGCGCCGTGCGGATGTAGTCCTGGTTCATCACCTCGAGCATTCCGGCACGCGCGTATCGCGTGTAACCGGCGAACGAGATGAGGAGCAGCGAGATCGTCGGCAGCAGCAGGTGGGTGAACGTGTCGATCCCGCTGACCCACATGTCCGCGGTGAACCCGGGAGTACCCGCACCCACCGTCGCGATGGGACGGTTGTTGATCCGCGGGTTGGCCATGTACTGCGGCCACGACTGCATGTAACGGTCGAGCACGACGAGCGCGCCGGAGAAGAACGCGACGATGCCGCCGATACGGGCGACCATGCCCCGGTCGGGAGCGCCCAGCACATATCCGGTGATGAGACCCACGGCCACCGCGACGACGCCGAGGATGATGATCGTCGCGAACGTCGAGATGTCGAACAGGCCCTGGAGGGCGAAGTGGCACACGTACGCGATCGCACCGTTGAGCGCCGCGACGATCAGCGCGCGGCGGTTGCTCAATCCGGAGATGAGCGCCGTCGTGATCACGACGACTCCACCGATCAGCAGGAGCAGACCGACCGGCCCGAAACCGGGGTGGCGGAACCAGTCGGTGAGGTCGAAGTACACCAGCAGCGCGATGGTGGCCAGGCCCGCGACCACGGCGACGATGAGCCGACGGCGGACGTCGCCGCCGATCATGGCCTGCCAGATGACCGCCATGACGACACCCAGCAGGATGATCAGCCAGATCGGGATGGAGGTCGCCGACGCCAGGAAGTCGTTGAAGCCCAGGGCCAGGAACTCCTTCAGGAGGACGGCGACCAGGAACGACGGGAGCGAGAAGAGGAAGAAGCTCAGCAGCGTGATGCCGAAGTCGAAGCCGCTGTACTGGCGGAGGGCCGAGACGACGCCGACGACGATGCCGAGGACGATCGCCAGCACGAACGACGCTGTCACGAGCTGGAGGGTCGAACCGATGGCGGTCGGCAGGATGTCGGTGACCGCGGCGTTGGAGATCGTCAGGCCGAGGTTGCAGGTCCCCGCGAACGGGATGAGGCAGCCGGCGGCACCGCCGAGCCAGAGGAAGTACCGCAACGGTACGGGGACATTGAGGTCGAGGGCCGCGACACGGGCGGCGATGAGCTGGTCACGGTTGGCGGCGGAGCTGTCGCGCAGGTCCTGCAGGGGGTCGCCGGAGTTGGCGGACAGCACGTACATGATGAACGAGGCTGCAAGCAGGACCAGGATCGAGACGGCGATGCGCCTGAGGATGAATCCGACCATCGCGGGAGGACTTCTTTCGATCGGGTGGAGGACGCCTGTGGGCGTCCTGGAAAGGATAGTCGCGCAGCGCAGGGGGTGGCACGCCGCGCGCACACGAAGTGAGGCGCCGGAGCCGAGCGACTCCGGCGCCTCACGAGGGATTCAGCGGCTCATCAACCGTTGAGCGTCCACTCCTGTGCGTTCCACACGATGCCCGTCTGGCCACCGAAGTAGTCGATGCCCGTGACGGTGCCGTTGTCGGCGAAGACACCGGGGAGCTGGAACAGCGGCAGACCGTAGAAGTCCTTGGCCGTCTCCGCGTCGATCTTCACCTTGATGTCGGCCAGCTTGTCCTTGTCGGTCGTGACCTGGCTCTCGTCGACGAGGCTGTCGACGGTGGCGTTGCTGTAGTTGTTGTAGTTTCCGCCGCCCGCGGTCTTGAAGATCTGCGGGAGCGCGGCGTTACCGGCACCCGGCGAGATCCAACCGAAGATCGACACGTCGTAGCTGCCGCTGCCGAGGAGCTTGCCCCAGTCGGGCGAACCGGCGTCCACGATGTTGAAGCCCGCCTGCTGCGCCGACTGCTGGATGGCGCGGAAGCTGTCGACACGGTTCGGGTTCTTGGTGTTGTAGAGGATGCGGACCGTGGGGGTCGCACCGTTCAGCAGCGCCTTGGCCCCCTCGATGTCGGGCTCGCCGAACTTGTCGTAGCCACTGGCCGAGACAGCGGTCTTGTACTGGTCGCCATCGGTCGGGAGGAAGATCTGCGAGTTCAGCACCTCGGCGTCGGGGTTGATCGGCGTGATGATCGAGTCGAGGATCTGCTGGCGCGGGATGGTCTTGAGGAAGGCCTCGCGGACGTTGGCGTCGGCGAACACACCGGCGAACGTCAGGTCGACGTGATCGTACGACAGCTGGCTGCCGGAGTGGACCGTGGCGTTGGCGTTCTTCAGTGCGGTCAGCGTGTCGGCGGAGGGCTGCGGCTGGATGGCCTGGACCTCACCGTTCTGGAGAGCCGTGACCTGCGCGTTGGCGTCACCGATGAAGCGGATGATCAACTGGTCGTACTTGGGCGACATGCTGCCCTTGTAGTTGGGGTTCTTGCCCAGCGTGATGCTCTGCTCGGGGGTGAAGTCGGTCACGATGAACGGACCGCTCGCGACGAGGAGGCTCTGGTCGGTCGGCATCGCCGTGACGTCGTAGCCCTTGTTCCAGAAGTCGGCCGCGGCCTTCAGCGTGGCGTTGGGGGTGACGGGAGCGTCCGGGTTGCCCTTCGGGGTGTCCTTCAGGACCTTGATGAAGTCTTCCTCGGAGACACCGGCCTTCTCGGCGAGCACGTGAGCCGGCTTGCCGATCGGGTTGACGAGCTCCCAGTCCACGAACGGCGTCGAGTAGACGAGGGTCATCGACATGTTGTCGTCGCCGATGGTCGGGAACGCGGTCGTGTCGAGACCCGCGGTGCTGCCCGCGAGCGTGAAGTACTGCGTGCCGCTGGTGACCTCGCCCGACTCGGCGTCGATCTTGGCGTCGTCGTAGTAGCCCGAGTTGATGGCCCAGTTGACGAGCATGTCGTCGGCGTTGATGGGCTCGCCGTCCGACCAGGTCAGGCCGGGGTTGATGGTGTACTTCACCGTCAGCGGGTCGTCGGAGACCTTCTCGTAGGTTCCGAAGTCGGTGTTGTCGAGGACGCTGAAGTCCTTGTCGAGGCGCTGGAAACCACCGAGACCGAGGCCGCCGCTGACACCGGTGAGGTAGCCCACCATGCCGTTGGTGTCGAGGTTCGCCTCGGGGGTGTCGCCGTTGAACGAGGTGAACGCGTTCGTGGTGGCGATGGTGATGGTACCGCCGCTGCTCGCGCCCGCGTCGGGCGTGGCAGTGGTGGTGCAGCCGGCGAGCGCGAGCGCCGCGACGGCGACACCTGCTCCCGCCGCCAGGGCGCGCGTGCGCCGAGTCTTTTCAGACACTTTGCCTCCTGTGCAAGGTTTGACGGGCACCCCCGATCGTCAAGACAGGACATGACAGAGGGGGGCCGTGGATACGGAAACGATAGGTAAACGCTCTGCGTTGGTCAAAACGCCTGGGGAAACCGTTACATACCTTTAATTCGAGGGGCACTTCATGTGGCAATCTGACAACATGCCGCGCTCTGTGGGCTTCAACGATCCCGGAATCGAACAAGACGGTTTCCGTCGCCGAAAGCTCCCCTGGGAGGTCGTGCTCGTCCTGCTCGTGAGCGTCGGGCAGTCCGCCATCTACTCGGTCGTCTCGTTCGTCCGGGCCGCGACGCGCGCCCCGATCGCCCAGCAGCAGACCCAGCTGAATCCCTCCCGGAGCGATGAGCCGTTCTGGGACGCGCTGTACCAGTTCCTCGGGATCTTCTTCTCGCTCGCGCTCGTGGCCCTCGCCGTCTACCTGCTGTGGGAGCCGGCCGACAACGCGCTGCGCCGCATCGGCTTGGATTTCCGACGCTTCGGCTCCGACGTGCTGCGCGCCGTGGCCCTCGTCGCGCTCATCGGCGTGCCGGGCATCGGCGTGTACGCCGTGGGACGCCTCCTGGGGCAGAGCATCACGGTGGTGCCCGCCCCCCTGGACTCTTCGTGGTGGGTGATCGCGCTGCTGGTCCTCGCGGCGCTGCGGGCGGGGCTCACCGAGGAGGTCATCTTCCTCGGCTACCTGTTCGACCGACTGCGCCGCCTCGGCTGGTCGTGGACGTGGATCCTCGTGTCGACCGCACTCCTGCGGGGCAGCTACCACCTGTACCAGGGATGGCCGTCGGCGCTGGGCAATGTCGTGATGGGTCTCGTCTTCGGCTGGTGTTACCGGCGCTGGGGACGCGTCATGCCGCTCGTCGTGGCGCACACGCTCATCGACGTGATCGCATTCGTCGGCTACCCGCTGGCAGCGGCGTGGTGGCCGGGGATCTTCGCTCCCCCGGCGCCGTCGCCCAGCCCGACCGCCTAGCGCCCCGCCCGACGGCCGAGCGCTCGGCCCCGGCTGGTCGGGCGGTCACGTCGCCGGAGGCGTCCAGGACCAGAACGACGGCGGAATGCCGTTCGGCTCCGACGTGTACGTGACTCCCCCGATGCCCTTGCCGACGGCGACGGCGCCCGTCCGCTCGAACAGCGGCACCCCGGCGTATTCGGCGAACAGCGCGCGGTCGATGTCTTTCGCGGCCGCGAGCACGTCGACCGGGTCGGTCTCGCGCGTCATCTGGTCGAACGTCTTCTCCGCGTCGACGGACGTGACGCCCTCGGCCAGCCGGTCACGCGCCGAGCGGTAGAGGCTCTCGTCCTCGCCGACCCAGGCGAGGGTGGCATCCGGGATCTCCGTGGCGGTGGAGGCGCGGACGGCGATCCCGGCGTCCGCCCCCATCGTCACGAGGTGGGCGAACACCGCCGCGGCGGTGTCGTCGGAGGGGTCGTAGGACACGCGGAAGACCGCCGCGAGATTGTCGAGCGCCGATCGAGCCCCGCCCACATCGCTGCCCGTGCCCGGGGAACCGTTGTCGGAACTGAGCTGCTGGTACACCTGCCCGGTGGCTGCGGACGACAGGAAGGACTGCAGCGGGCGCGCGCCGGAACGCTCGGTGCCGACGACGTCCTTCACGAGCTGGTCGCGGTCGATCGAAAGGAAGACCGCTTTGCGCAGCTCATCGGAGGTGGCGTCGGCGAAACGCAGCTGCATCGTCTGCGCCGTGGGACCGGTGGTCACGGTCACGCCGGCATCGGCGAGCGTCGTGAGGTCCTCGGGATCCGGGTCGCCGATGTTGGCGATGTCGACCTCCCCCGACGCCAGCGCGGCGACCTGCGACGCGTGGTCGGGGAAGAACCGCACGGTCAGTCCCTCGAGACCGGGGTAGTGCGCACCCTGGTAGCTGTCGCGCCGGACGAGCGAGACGGAGGTGCTCGACGCCTCCCCGACCGTCCACGGGCCGGACGCCACCGCAGACGACACGTCGAGGGTGCCGTCCGCCGCGGCGTCGAACCCGGTGTTCCACGCGGCGGCCGCGGCGCTCAGGACCGCGTTGGGCGCCACGGGGGCGGCGGGGTCCCCCTCGGGCGTCGTCTGGATCGCGGTCATCAGGTCGCGGACGGTCACGCCGGCCTTGGCCGCGATCACGTGCACGGGGCGATCCAGCAGCCACTGGCGGTTCCAGTCGGCGAAGGGCTCGTCGTAGGTCAGGGTGAGGGTGTCGGCGGCGCGGTCGAGGGTGGGACGCGAGGTGCGCGCGTTCGGGTCGGCGGGGGTCGCCGTGTCGAAGTACCGCGTTCCCGAGACCACGGCCCCCGCTGCGTCGTACGTCGCGTCGTCGAAGTAGTGCGACGAGACGGCCCAGCCGAACATGAGGTCGTCGAGGGTGATGGGCGTACCGTCCGACCAGACGCGATCCGGGAACAGTTCGTACGTGACCTTGAGCGGGTTGCCCTCGACACGGGTGATGCGCCCCAGCCCGTCATTGGGGACCACCTGCAGGTCGCCGTCGAGCGACCCGAGGTTCTCGTTCATCAGGGCGTTGAGCGCCTGGTTCGCGGCCGTGTCCCCGTGGGCGGTGGCGGCGTTGAAGCTCGTCGGCGTGCCGACGACACCGACGGTCAACGTCGTCCGTGCCGGCGGCTGCTCCGCGGGAGCCGGTTGCGGCGCCGAGCATCCGGTCACGGCGAGCGCCGCGGCCGCGGTGAGGACGATCAGCCGCGCGAGGCGGCGTCGCGATGTCATCGAGGTCTGCTGGTACTGCTCGAGGTGCACAAGCGCACTTTATCCAACGCCCCTGAAGGTTCCCCGGGGCCGCGGCTCACGACCCCGGGGACCCGCTCCGCCTACGCGAACGCCTCCGGCGGAGGGCACGAGCACACGAGGTTGCGGTCGCCGTACGCCTGGTCGATGCGGCGCACCGGCGGCCAGTACTTGCCGCGGACGAGCGAGCGCTGCGGGTACACCGCCGTCTCCCGGGGGTAGGCGTGCAGCCACTCGTTCGCGACCGCCGCCTCCGCGGTGTGCGGGGCGTTCACGAGCGGGTTGTCGTCGGCGGGCCACTCCCCCGCGGCGACAGCAAGCGCTTCCCCCTTGATCGCGATCATGGCATCCACGAACCGGTCGAGCTCGGCGAGGTCCTCGCTCTCGGTCGGCTCGACCATGAGGGTGCCGGCCACCGGGAACGACATCGTCGGGGCGTGGAAGCCGTAGTCGATGAGGCGTTTGGCGACGTCGTCGACCGTGATCCCGGTCTGGTCCTTGAGGGGACGCAGGTCGAGGATGCACTCGTGCGCCACCAGGCCGCCCTCGCCGGCGTACAGCACCGGGTAGTGCTCGCGCAGGCGCGCGGCGATGTAGTTCGCCGAGAGCACGGCGGCCGCGGTCGCCTGCCGGAGTCCCTCGGCCCCCATCATCCGCACGTACGCCCAGGAGATCGGCAGGATGCCGGCCGATCCGTGCGGCGCGGCCGACACCGGTCCGCCGTCGAAGACGCCGCCGGCGTGATCGGCGCGCTGCGAGAACGGGTGCGACGGCAGGAACGGCGCGAGGTGCGCCTTCGCCGCCACCGGACCCACGCCCGGTCCGCCGCCGCCGTGCGGGATGGCGAACGTCTTGTGGAGGTTCAGGTGCGACACGTCGCCGCCGAGGTCGCCGAAGCGGGCGAAGCCGAGCAGCGCGTTGAGGTTCGCGCCGTCGACGTACACCTGTCCGCCGGCGTCGTGCACGGCCTGCGTGATCTCGAGGACGTCGTGCTCGTAGACGCCGTGCGTCGACGGGTACGTGATCATCAGTGCCGACAGGGCGTCGGCGTGCTGCGCGATCTTGGCCCGCAGGTCGTCGAGGTCGACGTTGCCCGCCTCGTCGCACGCGACGACCACGACCCGCATGCCGGCGAGCACCGCCGAGGCGGCGTTCGTCCCGTGCGCGGACGACGGGATGAGGCACACGGTGCGCTCGGTGTCGCCGTTGGCGTGGTGGTAGCCGCGGATCGCGAGGAGCCCCGCGAGCTCCCCCTGCGAGCCGGCGTTCGGCTGCAGCGACACGGCGTCGTAGCCGGTGACCTCGGCGAGCCAACGCTCCAGCTGCTCGATCATCGCGAGGTAGCCGTGCACGTCGGCCTCGGGCGCGAACGGGTGCACGCGCGCGAACTCCGGCCACGACACCGCCGCCATCTCGGTCGCGGCGTTGAGCTTCATCGTGCACGAGCCGAGCGGGATCATGCCCCGGTCCAGCGCGTAGTCGCGGTCGGCGAGCGTCTTGAGGTACCGCATCATCGCCGTCTCGCTGCGGTGCGCGTGGAAGACGGGGTGCGTGAGATATGCGTCGTCGCGGTGCAGCCGCTCGGGAACACCGCGCAGCGCCTCCCCCGCGGGCAGTTCGACCGCGGGCAGCCCGAAGGATGCCACGATCGCGGTGACATCGGCATCCGTCGTCGTCTCGTCGACCGAGACGCCCACCGTGGCGTCGTCGACCCACAGCAGCTGGTAGCCGCGCTCGCGGGCGCGGTCGACGACGTCCTGCGCGCGCCCCGGCACGTGCACGCGCACGGTGTCGAAGAACGCGTCGGACGCGAGCGTGAGGTCGTACGACACGAGAGCGGATGCCAGGGCGTCGGCGGTCCGCGCGACGCGGGTCGCGATCGCGCGCAGCCCGTCCGGCCCGTGGTACACCGCGTACATCGCGGCCATCACGGCCAGGAGCACCTGCGCGGTGCAGATGTTCGACGTGGCCTTCTCGCGGCGGATGTGCTGTTCGCGCGTCTGCAGCGACAGGCGGTAGGCGGGGTTGCCCGCGGCATCCACCGACACGCCCACGAGACGGCCCGGGAGCTGGCGCTCGAGACCGGTGCGGACGGCCATGTATCCGGCGTGCGGACCGCCGAAACCGAGCGGCACGCCGAAGCGCTGCGTCGTCCCCACTGCCACGTCGGCGCCGAGGGTCCCCGGCGAGCGCAGAAGAGTGAGCGCGAGCAGGTCGGCCGCGGCGACGACGAGACCGCCGTGGCGGTGGACGGCCGACGCGACGTCGGAGAAGTCCCACACCCGCCCGGTGGCCCCGGGGTACTGCACGAAGGCGCCGAAGCTCTCGGGGATCTCTCCGTCGTACGACGTCTCGACCAGCTCGATGCCGACGGCCGCGGCCCGGTGGGCGAGCAGTGCCTTGGTCTGCGGCAGCGCGTCGGCGTCGACGAGGAAGACATCGGTCTTGGCCTTGGACGCGCGGCGGGCGACGAGCATGCCCTCCACGACCGCGGTGGACTCGTCGAGCATCGACGCGTTGGCCGTCGCGAGACCGGTGAGGTCGGTGACCATCGTCTGGAAATTGATGAGCGCTTCGAGCCGTCCCTGCGAGATCTCCGGCTGGTACGGCGTGTACGCGGTGTACCAGGACGGGTTCTCCAGCACGTTCCGCTGGATGACCGAGGGCGTGAACGTGTCGTAGTAGCCCAGGCCGATCATCGGGCGGGCGGAGCGGTTCGCCGACGCGAGCTCGCGGAGCTCGGCGAGCGCCTCGGCCTCGGTCGCGGCGGGCGGCAGGTCGCTGGTCTCGCGGGGACGGACATGGATGGATGCCGGGACGGCGGTCTCGACGAGCCGTTCGACGCTGTCGTACCCGACGACCTGGAGCATGCGCGCGCGGTCGCGGGTGCCGATGCCGATGTGGCGATCGGTGAAGGCGGCGGGCGCCGCGGCATCCGTGCGGGGGGAGGTGGTCAGGCTCATGCGGTGAGGTCCTCGTACGCGGCGCGGTCGAGCAGGTCGGCGGGCAGGTCGCCGCCGAGGCGGATCTTCACGAGCCAGCCGTCGCCGAACGGGTCGGCGTTGACGAGCGACGGGTCGTCGACCACGGCGTCGTTGATCTCGACGACGGTGCCGTCGAGCGGGGCGTACAGCTCGCCGACCGACTTGGTGGACTCGATCTCGCCGCAGACGTCGCCCGCGCTGACCGCGGAGTCGGCCGCGGGGAGGTCGACGAAGACGACGTCGCCGAGCTTCTCGGCGGCGAAGTCGGTGATCCCCACGGTGGCGATGTCGCCGTCGACGGCGATCCACTCGTGCTCGGAGGTGTAGCGGAGTGCGGTCAGGTCGGTCATGCGTTCCTCCGGTAGAAGGGAAGGGCGGTGACGGTCGCGGGGATGCGTGTTCCGCGCACGTCGATGGTCAGGGTGGTGCCGGGTTCGGCCGCGGGCGGGGAGACGTAGGCCATCGCGACGGGGTGGCCGAGGGTGGGGCTCAGGGCGCCGCTGGTGATCTCGCCGACGACGTCGTCGCCGTGGAGCACGGTGTAACCGGCGCGGCCGGCGCGCTTGCCCTCGGAGACGAGTCCGACGAGGACCGGGGCGTCGGCGGCGACGGAGGCGAGGCCGTCCTTGCCGACGAACACGGGCTTGTCGGCGGCCACGACGCGGCCGAGCCCGGCCTGCGCCGGCGTCACGTCGCGCGAGAGTTCGTGGCCGTACAGCGGCATGCCGGCCTCGAGCCGCAGGGTGTCCCGAGCCGCGAGGCCGCACGGGACGAGTCCCGCCGGGGTCCCGGCATCCAGGAGCGCATCCCACAGGTCGCCGGCGCGCTCGACCGGGACGAGCAGCTCGTACCCGTCCTCGCCGGTGTAGCCCGTGCGGGCGATGAACAGCGAGTCTCCGTCGAACGTGCCCTCGGTGAAGGCGTAATAGCCGAGTTCGTCGAGCGGCGTGCTGAGGATCTCGACCGCCGGGACGGATTCGAGGATGCCGCGCGCCCGCGGTCCCTGAAGGGCGACCAGCGCGACGCGGTCGGTGACGTCGTCGACCTCGGGGAGCGCGCCGCCGGTCCACGTGTCGCGAGCCCGGGCGAACGCCGCCGCGACGGCGTCGCGGTTGCTCGCGTTCGCGATCACGAGGTAGTACTTCTCGCCCGTCCGATAGACGATGACGTCGTCGATGATCCCGCCGGACTCGGCGAGGACGAGCGAGTACTTCGCTTTGCCGAGCTTCATCGCCGAGACGCGGCCCGCGAGGACGTAGTCGAGGAACTCCGCGGCCTCGCCGTCGTGCACCCAGAACTCGGCCATGTGCGAGATGTCGAAGAGGCCGGCGGCCTCACGGACGGCACGGTGCTCGGCGAGGTCGGAGGAGTAGCGCACGGGCATGTTCCAGCCGCCGAAGTCGGTGAACGAGGCGCCGAGGGCTTCGTGCCGATCGTGCAAAGGAGACGAGCGCGGTGGAGCGGGGGTGTCGGTCATGAGTTCTGCCGTTCAGAAGGACGGTCAGACGCCGGTCGACGCCTGAGAACTCCCCCTCTGTCATGAACCTGAGAGTTTCGCCCGGGGCGTCTCAGCGACGCGGGGCTTTCACCGTCGGCGGACCCGGCCGGTGCACCCGGGTCACTTTCCAGAGTGGCCCGATCGACGCGGTACGCGTACCTGAGAGATTGGCGGGGAGGCTTGCTCCTTCGGTGCCCGGCTGCGTTCGCCGGAGCTCTCCCGCATCGATCATGGGGCCGGTGTGGACTTGTGGGCGCCAGCATATCCGAGGCGCCGCCCCGGAACACAGTCCTCCGCGAGTCAGCGGGTCGTGCAGCTGCCGGATGCCACGGGCGCGGACAGCGACCCGAGCTGGGCCAGCACGGGGTCGATCTCGGCGGAGGTCATCGCGTAGCCGACGTTGTCATCGGTCTCCGAGCGCGCGAAGACGACACCGGCGACCTCTCCCTCGGGGGTGAGGAGCGGTCCTCCGGAGTTGCCCGGCCGCACGACCGCGCCGAGCGCGTAGATCTCGCGCGGCGCCGACTGGTCGCCGTAGATGTCGGGGACCGGAACCGTGCCCTCGGACAGCACCTGCGCGTTCCCCGACGTGAACGGTCCGCCGTACGGGTAGCCCTGGACGACGGCGGCCGAGCCGACACCGAGCGCGGGGACGACCGGGAGGGCCGCGGCATCCAGTCCGTCCACCGCGATGACGGCGAGGTCGTCGGTCGGGTCGAAGTACACGACGCGTCCTTCCTTCGCCTCCCGGCCCGGCAGTTCGACGAGCGGCGCGTCGACGCCCGCGACGACGTGCGCGTTGGTGAGCACGCGGTCGTCGCCGACGACGAACCCGGATCCACTCGCGGTGATGCCGCACGCGTACGCGGTGCCGGTGATGCGGGCGACCGACTGCGCCGCCTGCGTGAGGGCGGGGTCGTCGAGCGCGATCGCCGGGGCGCTCTGCACCGGACCGATCTGGATGAGCTGACCCAGGCGCGGGATGCCGTCGGCGAAGACCGCACCGCGCAACTGCGCGAGTGCGGAACGAACGGGGTCGGGGGTGAGCCGGTCGATCGTGCGGACGACGTTCGACGACGCGAGCGCGGCGGAGACGACCGGGACACCCGCGGTGGTGAGCGTGCCGGCGAAGAACGACAGCGCGAGCGCCGCCGCGGCGAGGTTCACGACCCCGCCGAGGATCCGCTCGGGCACACGGAGTCTGATGCGGTCGGCGCCCCGCCGGAGCGCGTTCCCGACGGCCGTGCCGAGCGCGGCGCCGAGAAGCAGCAGCAGAACGCCGGCGGCGACGATCGCGGCGCCGCGCCACATCGAATCGGTCACCCACGAGCCGACGTACGGGATCAGCCAGAATGCGGCGGCTCCGCCCACGGCGAGGCCCGCGAAGAAGCCGATCGTGGCGAGGAATCCTCGCGCGAGGCCCACGACGAGAGCCAGCGCGAGGAGCACGATCAGCACGATGTCGACAACCGGCATCCGTACCTCCAGGGTCGAGCGCCAGGGTACGCGGCGGCGCTGGGAGAGTCCCGTTTTGTGGTTCGGGTCACGATGACACTAAGATCGTGCTCGGAGATATGGTCACAATGACACGAACCCCTCGCCCCGAACCCCGCGACGCGGACGTGCGCGTCGCGGTGTCGACCGTGATCTTCAGCGTCCGCCGCGACACCCACGACGAACCCGTCCTCTCCCTCCCGCTCGTCCGACGCACGCGCGATCCGTACGACGGCCGCTGGGCGCTCCCCGGCGGATGGCTGGACCCGAGCGAGAGCCTGGATGCCGCGGCATCCCGCACCCTCGAAGAGACCACCGGACTCACCCCGAGCTATCTCGAGCAGCTCTACGCGTTCGGCGCGGTGGACCGCTCCCCCACGCGCGTCGTCTCGATCGTCTACTGGGCGCTGCTGCGCTCCGACGAGGTCGACGCGCAGGTCGCCGCGCACGCCCGCGAGGGCGACGCCCCCGAGAACGTCGAGTGGTTCGACGCCACGCACCTGCCGGCGCTCGCGTTCGACCACAACGACATCGTCGAGTACACGCTGTGGCGTCTGCGCAACAAGGTCGGCTACAGCCGCATCGCGCACGGACTCCTGCCCGACGAGTTCACCCTCGCCGACCTGCGCGAAGTCACCGAGACGATCCTCGGCCGACGGCTGGACCCGGCGAACTTCCGTCGGCAGATCGACACCTCCGACACCGTCATCCCGACCGAACGCTTCCGCACCGGAAGCCACCGACCCGCCCGCCTGTACCGCTACAACCGTGACGTGGAGCTCGCCGATCGCGGCCCGCTCACGTCCCGTCACTGATCGGACCGCCCATGAGCACGACAACCCTCACCCTGCAGCCTCGCCCCGAGATCGACCCGTCGGTCGACCACGTCATCCAGGCGATCGTCTCCGGCGCGTCGACAGACGCGACCTGTACGACCGACCTCGCGGTGGGCCCCTGGGACTTCGACACGCGTCCGGGGTACGGCCCGGGCTCGTCGATGGGCGACGTCATCCCCACCGGCGCGCCGCGCCAGGGCGAGCTCCCCCGCGAGTACCGCGAGGCGTCCGACGACGAACTCGACGCGCGTATCCGCACAGCCAAGGCGACGCTCGGTGACCGGGTCGTCGTGCTCGGGCACTTCTACCAGCGCGAGGAGGTCGTGCGGCACGCCGACTACGTGGGCGACTCGTTCCAGCTCGCCAACGCCGCGAAGGCCCACCCCGAGGCCGAGGCGATCGTCTTCTGCGGCGTCCACTTCATGGCCGAGACCGCCGACCTGCTCTCGCGCCCCGAGCAGTCGGTGATCCTCCCCAACCTCGCCGCCGGATGCTCGATGGCCGACATGGCCAGCATCGACCAGGTCGAGGAGTGCTGGGAGCAGCTCGCCGACGTGCTCGGCGACCTCGAGACGCCGGATGCCGACGGTCTCCTGCCCGTGATCCCGGTCACGTACATGAACTCCAGCGCCGCCATCAAGGGCTTCGTCGGTCGTCACGGCGGGATCGTGTGCACCTCATCCAACGCGCGCACCGTGCTCGAGTGGGCGTTCGCCCGCGGCCGCCGCGTGCTCTTCTTCCCCGACCAGCACCTGGGCCGGAACACCGCGAAGGCCATGGGCGTGCCGCTCGACCGGATGCCGATGTGGAACCCCCGCCGCCCGCTCGGCGGCTCCACGGCCGAACAGCTCGAGGACAGCCA
Organism: Microbacterium sp. T32; assembly: GCF_001619615.1. Lineage (GTDB taxonomy): Bacteria > Actinomycetota > Actinomycetes > Actinomycetales > Microbacteriaceae > Microbacterium. The sequence goes on along the minus strand of NZ_LQQP01000012.1, from coordinate 100,313 downwards.
GGTCATCCTGTGGCACGGCTTCTGCTCGGTGCACCGCCGATTCAGCGTCGCGCAGATCGACAAGGCCCGCGCCGAGCACCCCGGCGTTCGGGTCATCGTGCACCCCGAGTGCCCGATGGACGTCGTGGACGCCGCCGACGAGGCCGGATCCACCGACATCATCCGCAAGGCCATCGCCGCGGCCGACGAGCCCACGACCTTCGCGATCGGCACCGAGATCAACCTCGTGCAGCGTCTCGCCGCACAGTTCCCGCAGCACGAGATCTTCTGCCTCGACCCGGTCGTGTGCCCGTGCTCGACGATGTACCGCATCCACCCCGGCTACCTCGCGTGGGTGCTGGAGTCGCTCGTCGCGGGCGAGGTCGTCAACCGCATCACGGTTCCGGCCGACGTCGCCGAACCCGCCACCGTCGCCCTCGAACGGATGCTCGCGGCCAAGCCGAACGGCGCCGTGAAATGACCGACGTGATCGTGGTCGGCAGCGGCATCGCCGGTCTCACCGCGGCCCTGCACGCGGCGGACAAGGGATGCCACGTCACCGTCATCACCAAGGGCGCTCTCGCCGACACCAACACGCGGTGGGCACAGGGCGGCGTCGCCGCCGTCACCGCCGCCGACGACACCGTCGACTCGCACATCGCGGACACCCTCACCGCCGGCGTGGGCCTGAACGACCCCGACGCCGTACGGACGCTCGTGACCGAGGGACCCGACCGCATCGCCGAACTCGTCCGGCGCGGTGTCGCCTTCGACCGCGCGGCCGACGGCGACTTCGCCCGGGGTCTCGAAGCGGCCCACGCGCGTCCGCGTGTGCTGCATGCCGGAGGGGATGCCACGGGCGCGGCGATCCAGGGGGCGCTGGGCGCCGCGGTGCGCGCGAGCAGCGTCGAGGTGCGCGAGCACACGCTGCTGCGCGACCTCGTGATCGAGGACGGTCGCGTCGTCGGAATCGACGTCGAGGCGGACGGCGCGGTCGAGCGTCTGCGCGCCGACGCGGTGATCCTCGCCACCGGCGGCGCGGGGCAGCTCTACTCCCACACCACCAACCCGACCTCGGCCACCGGCGACGGCATCGCCGCGGCCCTCCGCGCCGGGGCTGCCGTTGCCGACCTCGAGTTCGTGCAGTTCCACCCCACGGCGCTGGCCGCGGGCGAGCCGTTCCTCGTCTCCGAGGCGGTCCGCGGCGACGGCGCGACCCTGATCGACGACGAGGGACGCCGCTTCGCGTTCGACGCGCACCCCGACGGCGAGCTCGCCCCGCGCGACGTCGTCGCCCGGGCGAACGCGCGGGCGATGGCGGCGCAGGGCGGACGTCCGGTCCGCCTGGATGCCACGGCCCTCGGCCCCGAGCGACTCGCGCGACGCTTCCCCACGATCGACGCCGCCGTCCGCGCGCGCGGACTGGACTGGTCGCGCGAGCCGATCCCCGTCACCCCCGCGGCGCACTACCTCATGGGCGGTGTCGTGACCGACCTCGACGGACGGACCACGGTGCCGGGACTGTACGCGGTCGGCGAGACGGCGCGGACCGGTGTGCACGGCGCGAACCGACTGGCATCCAACTCCCTCCTCGAAGGCGCCGTGTTCGGCGCGCGCGCCGGAGATGCCGCGGGCATCGGGGGCCCATGGACCCCGGTCGCGGTGCCCGCGGCCGTCGCGCTCCCCGACGTCGAGCCGGCGACGGACGCGCCCGCCTTCTCGCGGGCGGCGCTGCAGCAGCTCATGTGGGAGCACGCGGGACTCGTCCGCGACGCCGCGGGTCTGGGGCGCGCCGCCGGCATCCTCACGGCGTGGGCCGCCGACGCGCAGCCCCGGTCCGTGGAGGACGCCGGGCTGCTCCTGCTGGCCCGTCACGTCGTCGCCGCCGCTCTCGCCCGCACCGGCTCGGTCGGTGCGCACTTCCGCTCCGATGAGACGGCTCCCGCGGTGGCATCACTCCCCGCCGAGGAGGCCCTCGCATGCTGACCCGCGCCGCGATCGACCGCGTCGTCACCGCCGCCCTCGAGGAGGACGCCCCGTGGGGCGACCTCACGAGCGAGACGCTCATCCCCGCCGACGCGACCGCGCGCGCCGAGCTCGTCGCCCGCGAGATCGGCGTGTTCAGCGGCGCCGAGGTCTTCCGCGCCGCGTTCACGCTGACCGATCCGACGATCGACGTGGAGATCCGCGTCACCGACGGCGCGGAGTTCGTACCCGGCGAAGTGCTCGCGGTGGTGAGCGGTCCGGCGCGGGCCGTGCTCACCGCGGAGCGGATCGGGCTGAACTTCGTGCAGCGCATGTCCGGCATCGCCACCCTCACGAGCCGCTATGTCGCCGCCGTCGCGCACACCGGCGCGCGCATCGTCGACACCCGCAAGACGACGCCCGGGCTTCGCGCGATCGAGCGGCAGGCGGTCCGCGACGGCGGCGGCCACAATCACCGGTTCTCGCTGTCGGATGCCGTGATGGCGAAGGACAACCACCTCGCCGTGCTCGCGGCATCCGGTCTGCCGCTCACGCAGGCCCTGGAGAGCGCGATCGCGCGCCTCCCGCACACGACGCACGTCGAGGTCGAAGTCGACCGGCTCGACCAGATCGACGCGTTGCTCGCGGCCGGGGTGGACACGATCATGCTCGACAACTTCTCGCTCGACGACCTGCGCGCGGGTGTCGAGAAGATCGCGGGGAGCGCCGTCGTCGAGGCGTCCGGAGGCGTGACGCTCGACACGGTGCGCGCGATCGCCGAGACCGGTGTCGACGTCATCTCCGTGGGTGCGCTCACCCACTCCGCGCCGGCCCTCGACCTCGGCCTCGACATCCGCATCCGCACAACGTGAGCCTCTACCTCGACAACGCCGCGACGACCCCGGTCCGCCCCGAGGTCGTCGCGGCGATGGCGCCGTACCTGACGCGCTGGTTCGGCAACCCGTCGAGCCATCACGAGGTCGGCGAGGCCGCGGCATCCGCTCTCGAGGACGCCCGCGCGCGCGTGGCCGCGATCCTCGGGATGCGGTCGGGCGACGTCGTCTTCACCTCGGGCGGCACGGAGTCGAACAACACCGCGATCAAGGGGCTCGTGCTCGGCTCTGGGAAGAAGCACCTGGTCACCACCGCGATCGAACACGAGTCCGTGCTCGCGTCGGCCGACTACCTCGCGCGGTTGCACGGCGTCGACGTCACGTACGCGCCCGTCGACGCCACCGGGACGCTCTCGCCCGACACCCTGGCCGCCGCGCTGCGCGACGACACGGCGCTCGTGAGCGTCGGGTACGCCAACAACGAGGTCGGGACGGTTCAGGATGCCGCGGCCCTCGCGGCCGTGGCGCACGCCCGGGGCGTGCCGCTGCACCTCGACGCCGTCCAGGCCGCGGGGTGGCTGCCGCTCGCCGGGCTCGACGCCGACGCCCTCACCGTCGCGGGGCACAAGATCGGCGCGCCCAAGGGCACCGGCATCCTCGCCGTCCGCGGACGCCTCCCCCTCGAACCGCTGATGCACGGCGGCGGGCAGGAACGCGGCCGACGCTCCGGCACGCCGGACGTCGCCGGCGCGGTGGCGTTCGCGACGGCGCTGACGCTGGCCGAGGCCGAGCGGGTCGCGGAAGCGGAGCGGGCGACGCGGTTCCGCGACTCGTTCATTCGCGGCGTGCTCGCCGCCGTCCCCGGCGCGCGGCTCACCGGGCACCCCGAGCACCGCCTGCCCGCGACCGCGAGCTTCGTCTTCCCCGGCGTCAACGGCGAGACCGTGCTGCTCGAACTCGAACGCCGGGGGGTCGTGTCGTCGAGCGGTTCGGCGTGCGCCGCGGGCAGCGACGAAGCGTCGCACGTGCTGCTGGCACTCGGCCTCGATCCGGACGATGCCCGCACCGCCGTACGCTTCACGTTTCCGCACCACATGACGCAGAATCTCGACGCCGTGGCAATCGCCGTCGCCGAGGCGGTGACCGCCGTAGGATCACGCGGGTGAGTTCCCCCGCGATCACCGTGATCGTCCCCGGCCGCGACGTGGCCGAGTTCGCCGGTGAAGCCCTGCATTCCCTGCAGGCGCAGTCCTTCGACCGGTGGCGTGCTGTGCTCGTCGACGACGCCTCCACCGACGACACCCGCCGCCTGTTCGCCGACGCCGCAGCCGCCGACCCGCGGTTCTCGCTGGTGGAGCACCGACAGCCGCGGGGCTTGGGAGCCGCCCGGAACAGCGGCCTCGACCGGATCGAGACGCCGTATACGGCCTTCCTCGACGCCGACGATCGCCTCCGGCCCGACGCCCTGGCGCGGCTGTGGGACACGCTCGACGCCTCGGGCAGCGACTTCGTGGTCGGCGCGTACGTGCGGCTCCGGCCCGATGCCGACGGCCCCGGGTACGTCGCCGGCGACGTGCAGCCGTGGGTGGCGGCCGCCACCGACCCGGCCCGGACCGCGACGACGCTGGCGGAGCACCCCGCGGCATCCGGGAACATCGTCGCGTGGTCGAAGCTGAGCCGCACGGATTTCTGGCACACGCACGGGCTGCGCTTCCCCGAGGGGCGCTACTACGAGGACCAGGTCGTCGCGCAGCGTATGTACACGCTCGCGACGACGTTCGACGTGGTGCCGGACGTCGTGGTGGAGTGGCGCCAGCGCCGCAACGGCGGATCGATCACGCAGCGCCTCGACGAGGTCGTCGTGCTGCGCGACTACCTCGACGCGCTCGGCGAGGGCATCGCGGTCCTCCGCGCGGCGGGCGCGCATGCCGCCGTGAGTGAGCGCGGGCGCCTCATCCGCGCTCTCGACCTGCCGCCGCTGCTGCGGATCGCCGAGACCCACCCCGACGCCGCGTACCGCATCGCCCTCGAGTCGTTCCGGGAGACGCTGCCCGCTTAGTGTGCGGCACGTTCGCGTGCCGCACTTGAGTGGGCAGCGCGCGCCCGCGCGCCCCACGCTTCGGTGTCCAAGACACGCGGATGCCACGGCCCACGCTCCGCGTGTCTTGGACACTCAACTCCCCGCCGGTGACGCCGGCCCGACCGGACGTGAGCCGCGACTGCGGCGACGCCCTACGCGGGCGGCTGGTCGCCGCGGCGCGACGCCAGGGCGGGGCGGGCGAGACCGGCGCGCTCGCGCTCTTCCTCGGTGAGCACGAACGAGGCCGCGAGCTGCTCGGCGGCGAGTCCGGCGTAGAGGCCGCCCGCGGCGAGGAGTTCCGAGTGGGTTCCGGACTCGACGATGCGGCCCGCGTCCACGACGTGGATACGGTCGGCGCCGATCACCGTCGACAGACGATGAGCGATGGACAGGGTCGTCCGGCCGTGGGCGGCGGTCTCGAGCGCCTCCTGCACGATGCGCTCCGACACGGTGTCCAGCGCGCTCGTGGCCTCGTCGAGCAGGAGCACCGGCGGGTCCTTGAGCAGCACGCGCGCGATCGCGATGCGCTGCTTCTCGCCGCCCGAGAGGCGATACCCGCGTTCACCGACGATCGTGTCGTACCCGTCCTCGAACCCGGCGATGACGTGGTGGATGTTCGCCGCCCGGCACGCCGCTTCGATCTCGGCATCCGTCGCCTCGGGCTTGGCGTACCGCAGGTTCTCGCGCACGGTGGCGTGGAAGAGGTACGTCTCCTGCGAGACGATGCCGATGTTGTCGATGATCGACGCGCGTTCGAGGGTGCGCACGTCCGCGCCCGAGAACATCACGGACCCACCGCTCGCTTCGTACATGCGCGGGGTCAGGTACAGGATCGTCGTCTTCCCCGCACCCGACGGGCCGACGAACGCGACGTGCTCGCCGGGCTCCACGACGAAAGAGACTCCGCCGAGGGTGGGACGCCCCTGTTCCGCGGCATCCGGGTACCGGAACACGACGTCGCGGAACTCGATACGGCCCACGGGTCCGGGCGCCGCCGACACCGGGATCGCGTCGGGGGCGTCGGCGATCGCGGGCTTCAGGTCGAGGTACTCGAAGATGCGCGCGAAGAGCGCCGCCGAGGTCTGCACGTCGAGCGCCACGCGCATGAGCCCCATGAGTGGCATGAGCAGGCGTGCCTGCACCGTGGTGAAGGCGACGATCGTGCCTGCCGTGAGCGTGCCCACGCCGCTGCCGAGCAGGCTGCCCGCCACGAGGTAGATGATCGCGGGGACGCTCGCCATGATGACCTGCACGACCGCGAAGAAGCGCTGGCCGCTCATCGCCTGCCGCACCTGGAGCCGGACCTGGTTGGCGTTCTCGGCGTCGTAGCGCTCCGATTCGGTGCGCTGACGATTGAAGGACTTGGACAACAGGATGCCGGACACGCTCAGGGTCTCCTGCGTGATGGCCGACAGCTCGGACAGCGACTCCTGCGTCTGCGCGGCGATGCGAGCGCGCACCTGCCCGACGCGCCGTTGGACGAGGACGAGGATCGGCATGATGACGACCGCGATGAGCGTGAGCCGCCAGTCGATGAGGATCATCGCCACGAGCGAGGCCACGACGGTCACGGAGTTGCCGAGGATGCTGGTCACCGTGTTCGTGAGAACACCCGAGACCCCGCCGACGTCGTTCTGCAGTCGAGATTGGATGACACCGGTCTTGGTGCGCGTGAAGAAGCCGAGCTCCATCGCCTGCAGGTGGTCGAACAGCCGCACGCGCAGATCGCCCGTGACACGGTTGCCGACGGTGGCGGTGAACCACGTCTGCGCGACGCCGAGCCCTCCGGAGAGCAGGAACAGGACGATCATCGCGGCGACGAGCTCGGTCAGCAGCGCGAGATCGACCGGCGACCCGTCGATGGGGAAGAGCGCGTCGTCGAAGATGCGCTGCACGAGCAGCGGCGGGATGACGGCGAGGGCCGCGCCGAGGACGACGAGGACGATCGTGACCGCGATGCGTCCGCGGTAGGGCCGGAAGAGGGCGGCCACGCGCCGGCCGAGGTCGGGCACGCGCGGCGCCTCGGCGTTCCGCTGCCGTTGACTCTCCGCGTACACACCGCGGAACATGCTTCCGCCCATGCCGCCGCCCATGCTCATGCCGGTCAGCCTACGTCCGACCGACGACATCGGGACGCGCCGGCCGATGTCGGGGGCCACCGATAGACTCGGCCTCCACGCACGGCATCCCCCGTCGTCCCTCGATGGGAATAGCGATCCCGCCGTCGCTGTTGCCGTCTGACGTTCGTCGCTTTCGTGACGCCACGACGCCCTCCCCTGGATTGGATCTCGCCATGGCCGCCACCACCGGAACCCCCACCGCCCCGCCGACATCCGATACCGGTGTCACCGCCGAGCAGAACAGGGTGATCTGGCTGCTGCTCGTGGCCGCGTTCGTGGCCATCCTGAACGAGACCACGATGAACGTGGCGATCCCGCACCTCATCCGCGACCTCAGCATCACCGCGGTCGCGGCGCAGTGGCTGACGACAGCGTTCATGCTCACGATGGCGGTCGTCATCCCGGTCACGGGCTTCCTGCTGCAGCGGTTCACCACGCGTCAGGTGTTCATCACCGCGATGAGCCTCTTCTCGCTCGGCACCCTGGTGGCGTTCCTCTCCCCCGGCTTCGAACTCCTGGTCACCGCGCGCGTCATCCAGGCCTCCGGCACCGCGATCATGATGCCGCTGCTCATGACCACGCTCATGACGATCGTGCCGCCGCAGCACCGTGGCCGCATGATGGGGCGCGTCAGCATCGTGATGGCACTCGCTCCCGCGATCGGCCCCACGATGTCGGGCGTCGTCCTGGACTCGCTCGGCTGGCACTGGATCTTCGGGATCGTCCTGCCGATCGCGCTCGTCTCGCTCTTCGTCGGCGCGCGATGGATCCGCAACCTCGGTGAGACGCGCGAAGCCCCGATCGACGTCGTGTCCGTCGTGCTGTCGGCGCTCGGATTCGGCGGCATCGTGTTCGGTCTGAGCCAGATCGGCGGCGGTCACGGCGGATCGACGGATGCCACGGACGCCGCCGCGACCGCGACGGTGACGCTCGTCGCGTCCTTCGCCGTGGGCGTCGTCGCGCTCGCGCTGTTCGGCTGGCGGCAGGTGCGCCTGCAGCGCGCCGACGCCGCGCTGCTCGATCTGCGCGTCTTCCGCTCGCTGAACTTCACGCTCTCGGTCGTGCAGCTCGGTGTCATGTCGCTCGCGTTCTTCGGCGCGATCACGCTCGTGCCGCTGTACCTGCAGAACGTCCTCGGTCGCACCGCGCTCGAGACCGGGCTGGCCGTCCTCCCGGGCTCGCTCGCGATGGGTCTCGCGGGTCCGCTGATCGGCCGCATCTACGACCGACGTGGCACCCAGATCCTGCTCATCCCGGGCGCGATCATCACGAGCGCCGTGCTCTGGTTCTACTCGACGGTCGGCACCGACACGTCGTTCCTGCTGCTGATCGTCGCGCAGACCGTGTTGTCGATCGGCCTCGCGCTCTCGTTCACGCCCCTGTTCACCGCGTCGCTCGGCTCTCTCGAGCCGCGCTTCTACTCGTACGGCTCGGCCGTGGTCGGAACCGTGCAGCAGGTGGCCGGGGCCGCGGGCATCGCGCTGCTCGTCACCGTCCTGGCGGGCGTCTCCGCGAGCGCGGGCGGCGGGGCCGAGGGAGACGCGGCCGGCGCGCGCATGGCGTTCATGATCGCGGCGATCGTCTCGCTGCCCCTCATCGTCGGCTCGTTCGTCATCCGCAAGCCGGCCGATCAGATCGAGGGTGCGGCCCCCGTCGGGCACTGAACCCGCAGAGCGCTCAGGTCAGCGAGCAGGAACCGCCGCTGCAGCAGTACGCGGGAGCGGGGGCGTCGTCGTCGACCGGTGAGGTCAGAAGCGTCAGGAGCGGCTTCGACGGCGTCTCGGTATCAGGGGTGGTGTCACCGGACATCCCTCCATGGTACGCCTGCGCAGATGCCCCGGCACCATGAGTCGGAGAGGCTCGCGGTACCCCGGGTCGACGGCATCCGCAACCCCCGTTCCCCGGAGCGAAGCGGTTCCTAGCGTTGTGGCATCCCCGATCCCTGCGAGAGGAGTCCCCATGACGGACCTCACCGGAAAGCGCATCGCCTTCCTGCTCACCGACGGCTTCGAAGACAGCGAGCTCACGAGCCCCTGGGACGCGGTCACCGCGGCCGGCGCGGAGGCCGTGCTGGTCTCGCCCGCCGACGGCAGCGTCACGGGCGAGAAGGGCCACGAGCAGAAGGTCGACCTCCCGGTCGGCTCGGCCACGGCCGACGACTTCGACGCCCTCGTCCTCCCGGGCGGCGTGCAGAACGCGGACGACATCCGGATCGTGAAGGATGCCGTGCGCTTCGCGCGCGCCTTCTTCGACCAGCACAAGCCGGTCGGCGTGATCTGCCACGGCGGCTGGATCCTCACCGAGGCGGACGTCCTGAAGGGCCGCACGCTCACCAGCTACCCGACGCTGCAGACGGATCTGCGCAACGCCGGCGCCACGTGGGTCGACGAGGAGGTCCACGTCGACCAGGGCCTGGTGTCGAGCCGCAACCCCGACGATCTCCCCGCGTTCAACGCGAAGCTCGTCGAGGAATTCGCCGAGGGCGCGCACGCCGGCCAGACGGCCTGACGGCCTCTTCGCGGGGCCCCGGGCTGCGGCTCGGGGCCCCGCGGCGTTCCCGGGTCCCGGCACAACCTCCGCGATCCGCACAACCTCAGCCGCCACACCCCGAACCGAACTGACACAGCGCAGATCACTGACCGACCGGTCGTGGCATCCATCCCCGTGGCCCGGCACACGCTCAGCGATCCGCACAACCTCAGCCGCGATCCGCCCGCGGCAACGGACAGTGCGACGATCGCCGACGCCGCGCAGCGGGGCGAACCGCCCCCGGCCTCACGCCGAAAGCGGCTGGCACGACGGGCAGTACTGGCCGCCGCCCTTCGTGCCGGGGATGTCCTCGATCGTTCCGTCGCCGTCGGGGCACCGCTCGCCGGTGCGGCCGTGCACGCGCATCGCGGCGACCTTCGCGGCCTTCTGCTCCGCGATCGGAACCCCGCGGCGGGCTGCCACCGCCTCGTCGAGAACGGAACGCAGCGCCGCGTGCAGACCCGTCACCTCGTCGTCGGTCAGCGACGCCGCGTGCGCCACCGGCGACAGCCGAGCGACGTACAAGATCTCGTCCGAATACGCGTTGCCGATCCCGGCGAGCGATTCCTGCTCCTGCAGCAGCGCCTTCAGCTGCTTGCGACGCTTCCCGAGCGCTCGGGCGAGATCCTCGCGGGAGAACGCCGGATCCGCGGCATCCGGTCCGAGCTTCGCCACCGCGGGCACCTCGAGCGGGTCGTCCACGACGGGCAGCTGCACCGAGAGCCAGTCGCCCGCGTCGGTGATGCCGAGCACCCCGTCGTCGAAGGCCACAGTGGCGATCAGGGCCGCACCGTCCGGAGGGTCCGTGTCCCACGTCGCCCACCCGGCCCGGCCGAATCCGAGGGAGAGGTGGATGCCATCGAGGTCGAGGTCGATGTGTTTGCCGTACCGCGTGACTTCCGTGACGGTGCGTCCGACGAGGGCGTCGAGCGGCCGCGCCCGCGTCTTGAGGGCGCGGAATTCCGCCAGTTCCACCGCGACGACGGCGTGACCGGCGAGCCGCTCGCGCAGGAACAGGGTGAGCGCTACGACCTCGGGCGCTTCGGGCATGGTGACTCCCCTTCCGTCCCGCAGACCGGATGCCACCGTCGATGACTGACCGGACCGATTCCTGCCAACCTATCGGGAGGGTCCGCCTCCGAGTCCACCCCTTGTGCACCCATCGGACGTCCCCGCGTCGCTGCGGAGGCGCGTACCGTTGAGGGTGAGGCGGCCCGAACCGCCGAAGAAGGGTCCCCCATGAAGATCGTCTCGTCCTCGGACTGGAGGGATGCCATCACCTTCGACGTGCCCGTCGTCGTCGCCGATGTCGTCCCCGGTGAGCCCACCCGCTGCGTCGGATGCGGTCCCGACGGAGAGCTGTTCGACCGCACCGAGCTGTGGGCGGTGAAGCACCGCCATCCGAAGCACCACGGCGGGTTCGTGCGGTTCTACTGCGAGGCGCACAAGCCCGCTCCCGCGCCGGCTCCCGCCGCGGCGATTCCGCTCAAGAAGCCGCGCGCGTCCGCACCGCGCGCCGAGCGCCGCACCGCCTCCCCCAAGCCGACGCCGGTCACCGACCGTCCCGTCCGGGCGATGTGCCCCGAGTGCTTCGTCGAGGTCTCGGCCGACGGTATGTGCGGGATGTGCGGCACCCAGGTCGTCTGACGCCAGGAATGCACGACGCCGCCCCGGTCCAGTGACCGGGGCGGCGTCGTTTCGCGTCAGCGGACGGAGATCGTCCAGCCGACCTCGTGGCTCTCGCCGGGCGCGAGCACGACGAGGCCCGTGGCGAAGTCGTAGGCCTGGTCGTTGAAGGCATCCGGAGCGCACGTCATGGGCTCGACCGCGAGTCCCGCCCGGTTCGCCGGGTGGTCGGGGCCTTCGGGACGGTCGGCGGTGTGAATCTGCACCCAGCCGCAGCCCGCGTCCCACGACAGCGCCACACCGGTGCCCGACGGGTCGGTGAGGGTGACGGTCGCCCGGCCGTCGGCATCCCGGATCAGATCGGTGTACGCGTGGTCGATCTCGACGGCGCCGATCACGCGCGGAGCCCGGAAGTCGAATCGCTCGGCGTCCACGGCGACGGATGCCAGGCCCACCGGCGCCAACCGGTCCGGCGTGACCTCGAGCACGGTGTCGGCCGGCAACTCGAACGTCCACGTGTCGAGCGCGCCCGGGCCGGCAACGAGATACGGGTGCGGCCCGGTGCCCCACGGCGCGGGGTCCTCCGAACGGTTGGTGGCGCGGACGGTCTGCGCGAGCCCGTCGGGGCCGAGTCGGTAGGTCGTGGTGACCTCGACCCACCACGGGTAGCCGGCCTGCGCGGGCACGACGGCCGTGAGCGTCACCGACTCCTCATCGCCGTCGACGACCGACCAGTCCGCCCAGCCCAGCAGCCCGTGCAGTGCGTGGCCGCGGTTCGGTTCCGTGAGCGCGAGCTGGTACTCCTCACCGCCGAAGACGTACGCACCGTCCACGACGCGATTCGGCCACGGCGCGAGGGTCGCACCGCGGAAGTACGGGCGCACCTCGTCGGCGGCGAAGGGGACGACGAGGTCGCGCCCCTCGTGGGTCAAGGATCGGAGGGAGGCGCCCACGCTCGCGATCGCGGCTTCATAGCCGTGGGCGCGGAGGACGACGGGGGTTCCGGAGACGGCGGTGGTCATTCGGCCATTATCTCGATCTCCGGTGCCCGAAAACGACGGACGCCCCGACCGGCGGAGGTGTCCGCGGGTCGGGGCGTTCCGGGGGCGACTTACTTGAAGGCGTCCTTGACGTTCTCTCCGGCCTGCTTGAGGTCGGCCTTGGTCTGGTCGGCCTGGCCTTCGGCTTCGAGACGCTCGTTGCCCGTGGCCTTGCCCCAGCCCTCCTTCGCCTTACCGGCGACGTCCTCTGCGGTGTTCTTGATCTTGTCGTCGAGACCCATGGCCGACTCCTTCCGCTTGGTGGCCCGGATGATTCCGGAATGCCGCCACGCTAGGCGCGCTCGCTCGGATTCTCGGGGGGCTTGAAAATCGCGCGAGGGTGAGGAAGCGGGCCGGACGGGTTAGGTTCGAGGCGGGGGGATGCCATGGGGGAAACACCGAGCAAGACCGACGAGCTGACGATGTTCGCCGATCTCCTGGAGGAGGCGCCCGCGGCATCCGGGTCCGGTCGCGCCGGTCGCATCGCGCTGGTCGTGTTCCTGGTCACGGTCCTCGTGGCACTCGCCGGCGCGGGTGGATACGTCTGGTGGGCGTCGACCGCTCCCCTGCCTGCCCCCACGCTGACGACGAAGCCGCCGGCCGTCGCACCGGGCGATGCGGCCCACATCGACCTCCCATCGTCGGGGTCGATGCGTGTGAGCATCACGGGCGGCGAGCAATACATGGGTTCGGACACGGACGGCGCGTGGGCTGCGTCCGGCGGTGACGATCCGCGGCCGACCGCGAGCATCGCGAAGCTCATCACCGCCCTCGTCGTCCTGGACCGGCATCCCCTCGACGGACCGAACGATCCCGGCCCGACGGTGTCGTTCACGGAGGCCGACACCGACCTCTACGACCAGTTCTACGTCCGCGGCGCGACGATCGCGAAGATGCCCGACGGCTCTTCGCTGTCGTTGCACGACGCGCTCGCGACCATGCTCCTCCCGTCCGCGAGCAACTACGCCGTCGCCCTCGCCCGTTGGGGATACGGTTCCGAGGGCGCCTACGTCGATGCCGCCAACGCGTGGCTCGCCGCGAACGGCCTCACCTCGACGCGGATCGTGGATGCCACCGGCCTCGACGAACGCAACACCTCCACGCCGCGCGACCTCGTCGCCATCGGGAAGATCGCCGAAGCCAATCCCGCCCTCGCGGGAATCGTGGGGATGACCTCGATCTCGCTGCCGAACGGTCCCGGTACGGTGACGAACACGAACGACCTGCTGGGCAGGGACGGCGTTCGCGGGCTCAAGACCGGCAACCTCGGCGAGGGGACGTTCAATCTCCTCTTCAGCTCGCTCCTCGACGTCGGCATCGGCCCGCCCCTGCAGATCACCGGTGTCCGCCTCGGCGGCGAGACGCACGACAGCACGGACCAGGACGTCGCGGCGCTTCTGGAGAGCATCAGCGCCGGTTTCCACGACGTCACGGTCGGGAACGCCGGCGACCGGATCGGGCACGTCCGGACCGCGTGGGGCGCCGAGGCGGAGGTCGTCCTCGGCCGCACGGCCACGCTGCGAACGTGGTCGGACACCCCGGTCGCGACGGCGGCGAACATCGCGACGCCGCAGACGTGGACCAACGGCGAAACCGTCGGCACCGTCACCTGGAGCGCGGGCCCGAACACCGCGTCCTCCGACGTCCAGATCGTCGGCACGCTCGAACCCCCGACCCTCTGGTGGCGCCTGACGCACCCGGGACAGCTGGGTGCACCGTTCTCCTCGTCGGTCCCGCCCGACCCCTCGAACCCGACGCCGATCGGCGGCTGACGCCGGGCACTCGAGCCCCCGGTCACGCGACCGGGGGCTCACGATCGCTACCCCCGCGGCGCATCCAGGGCGGTCGCGGCCCCTCCGCGCATCGCGAGAGCGGCGACCAGCGTCACCCCGAGCAGCACCGTCAGGTACACGACGAAGCCGACGCCGCCCTCGCCCGCCGTGGCGTGATAGATCAGCGGAGCGGTACCCCCGAAGAGCGAGTTGGCCACCGCGTACCCGAAACCGACCCCGAGCGCGCGAATGTGGGCGGGGAACACCTCCGCCTTGGCGATGCCGTTCACCGACAGGTAGCAGGTGAGAACCGCGAAGGCGAGAACCAGGATGCCGAGAACCGCCAGGGGCGAGGCCACTCGAGCGGCCGCGGTCACCAGCAGACCCGTCCCCAGCACCCCCACGATTCCGAAGGCCACCAGGAGCGGCTTCCGCCCGATCCGGTCGCTCAGCGCTCCGCCGAGCGGCTGCAGGAGCATGAGCACGACGAAAGCCGCGAAGACCACTCCCGTAACCGCGAGTTCCGCCGGCGCGCTGCCCGCGCCGAAAGCGGTCTCACGGAAGAGCGAGGGAACCGTCACCGTCGCGGTGTAGAACGCCGCGCTCCCTCCGGCCGTGAGGAGCATCACCCACACGAGCGGGCGCCAGTGCGAGCGGAACAGCTCCGACATGGTCGAGGGCGCGGGCGAGTCCGCCCCGCGCGCGGTGGATCCCGTGTGCCGAAGTCCGCGTGCCCCCCACAGGGATGCCAAGCCCGCGGCGCCGCCGACCGCGAAGGCGACCCGCCAGCCCCATTCCGACACGGAGGCGCGATCACCGACGAGCAGGAGCACCAAGAGCGAGCCCTGCGCGAGCACCAGTCCCCCGACGATGGTCGCCCCTTGGAAGGATGCGAAGAATCCGCGGTGGCCGCGGGTGCCGGACTCCGACAGCAGCACGGTGGCGGCCGCGTACTCTCCCCCGGCGGCGATCCCCTGCACGATGCTCACGACGACGAGGATCACAGCCGCCCAGGCCCCGACGACCCGCTCGGTCGGCGCGATTGCGAGGGCGAGCGATCCAGCCGACATGAGGGCGACCGCCGCGACGAGGGCTGCCATCCGGCCTCGCGTGTCGGCGAATCTGCCGAACAGCCACGAGCCCACCGGCCTCACGACGAACGTCACCGCGAACAGCGCGTAGACGTAGATGAGGGAGTCGCGCGACTCGGCGTCGAAGAACTCGGTACGGAAGTACGGCGCGAAGATCGCGTAGACGTACAGGTTGAACCATTGGACGAGGTTCGGCACCGATCCGGCCAGGATGGCCCGGGCGCGACCGCGCCGGGCAGGATGCGGGTCGGGTGCGACCGCGGGCGTGGAGGGCACGCGCTGACTTTAGCGAAGCGGTGCCTCATGTCCTCCCGCAGGGCGTCGAGCCGACGGCATCCGTCAGACGACGTCGCCGCGAAGCCCGTCAATCGGACGCTCGTCCCACGTCTCGAACGGGTCGTCGCCGACCTCCGCCATCAGCGCCGGCCGCGCGGCCGCCGCGGCCTCCTCCGACGTCCACAGGGCGATCCCGACCAGGCGACCGCTGCCGTCGTCGACGACACCCGTCCATTCGAGGCTGGCCTGTTCGCGGGCGACCCGGCTGTAGCGCTGCATGGAGTCGATCACAGCCGCCCGGTGCTCGGGCTTCGGGTAGTGCACGGAGACGACGGCGTAAGTCATGCCCGATGGTGGCACCGACAGAGTGCTCGGCGCCAGAGGCCCATCGCCGGGCGCGGTGGTACGCCTCGAGCACCGGAGGGACGAGGACACCCGAAGTCAAGGCCACCGGCCGTCCGCATTGCCTCCGCAGCGCTTGCCATGAGGAGGCTTCCGACGCGCTTATCCCTCACAGCATCCGCGACTAGTACACCCCCGACACCAGCGATGCCTACCTCGTCGCCGCCGACGTCTATCGTTCGTCTCGACCAGCCAACATGACCGACTGTCTCACCGCTTCTCTGAGCGATGACACGAACAGCATGCCGGGCATATCCATGCGGCGTGTCGGGGTCCCACTCGCCGAAGTCCCTCAGTTACTCGGTATCGAAGAGCTGGCGCAACCCCGAGAAGTCATGGGCGGTCAACTCATCATGCGCGACGATATTGATCGCAATGTCCGGCACGTGCTAAGCCGCCTGCAAGGGGGTGATCGCTGCGATCTGTTCTCCTGCGGCGTCTTCCGCACGGTCGAGCTCGTAGTGGCTCTGCAGGTTGATCCAAAACTCGGCTGACGTGCCGAAGTACTTCGCCAGCCGCAGCGCGGTGTCCGCGGTGATCCCCCGCTTGCCGTGGACGATCTCGTTGATCCGCCGCGGCGGGACGCCGATGGACACGGCGAGCCTGTTCTGAGTGATGCCGAATCCCTCGATGAAGTCCTCCATGAGGACCTCGCCCGGGTGAATTGGCTCGATCTTGTCAGTGATAGTCAACGATCTCCACCTCCTCTGGTCCAGCGTCGGTCCACACGAAGCAGATCCGCCACTGGTCGTTGATTCTGATGCTGTACTGACCGGCGCGGTCACCCTTCAGTGCTTCAAGCCGGTTGCCGGGCGGAACGCGAAGATCCTCGAGGGCCTCCGCCGAGCCCACCTGGCGGAGCTTGCGAAGTGCGACTCGATGGATCCTCGGATCGATCGCCGGCACGCGCTCACGACGCCACAATCGTTCGGTGTCCCTGCTGCCGAACGACCTGATCACGGAGCCAGGATATAACGGCATCCGTTATTAACGCTACTCGTCAAGCCGGAACTTCACCGAGTAGCCCTCTTGAACGAGCGGCCCTTGCCCTCGAGACGCGCCTTGCCCTTCGCGCACGCCTCGGCGACCGAGCCCAGCCCGCCGAGGTAGGCAGAAATGAACAGGGTCCCAGGTATCAACAGCGGGGAGCCGCGCCGCCACATATGGCTCGGCCATCGGGATGTCAGTTGTTGAAGCGGAACTCCACCACGTCGCCGTCCTGCATGACGTAGTCCTTGCCCTCGAGCCGCGCCTTGCCTTTCGCGCGGGCCTCTGCGACCGAGCCGAGCTCGACGAGGTCGGCGAACGAGATGACCTCGGCCTTGATGAAGCCCTTCTCGAAGTCGGTGTGGATGACGCCGGCCGCCTGCGGCGCCTTGGCGCCCTTCGGGATCGTCCACGCGCGCGCCTCCTTCGGGCCCGCCGTGAGGTAGGTCTGCAGCCCGAGGGTGTCGAAGCCGACGCGGGCGAGCTGGTCGAGTCCCGACTCGTCCTGACCCGTGGATGCCAGCAGCTCGGCGGCATCCTCCGGGTCGAGGTCGATCAGCTCGGACTCGATCTTGGCATCCAGGAAGACGGCCTTCGCGGGCGCGACGAGCGCGGCGAGCTCGTCCTTGCGGGCCTGGTCGGTGAGGACGGACTCGTCGACGTTGAAGACGAAGATGAACGGCTTCGCGGTGAGGAGTCCCAGCTCGCGGATCGGGGAGAGGTCGAGACCGGATGCCGAGAGCAGCTGCCCGCGCTGGAGCGCATCCTGCGCGGCCTTGGCGGCTTCGAGCACCGAGGGGTCGAGCTTCTTGCCCTTGATCTCCTTTTCGTAGCGCGGGATCGCCTTCTCGAGCGTCTGGAGGTCGGCGAGCTGCAGCTCCGCGTTGATCGTCTCCATGTCGCTCGCGGGGTTGACCTGCCCATCGACGTGGACCACGTCGTCGTCGGCGAAGCCGCGCACGACCTGGGCGATGGCATCCGCTTCCCGGATGTTCGCAAGGAACTGGTTGCCGAGGCCCTCGCCTTCGCTCGCACCGCGAACGATGCCGGCGATGTCGACGAACGACACGACCGCGGGGACGAGCCGCTCGCTGCCGAAGACGTCGGCGAGCTGCTGGAGGCGCGCATCGGGAAGGTTCACGACCCCGACGTTCGGCTCGATCGTCGCGAACGGGTAGTTCGCCGCGAGCACGTCGTTCTTGGTCAGGGCGTTGAAGAGGGTCGACTTTCCGACGTTGGGAAGGCCGACGATTCCGATGGTAAGAGCCACGGGAGTCCAGGTTACCCGGCCCGCGCCGCCCCCACGGCGTCAGGGACGCCGCGCGCGGAACGCGTGGGTGACGTACGGCAGGTCGACCGCTCCCCCGTCGGCGAGTTCGGCAATGGATGCCACGACCCCGTCGACGGCGGCATCGATGCGGGCGCGGTCCTCGGGGCTCGCCGTGATGACGTCGCTCCGCGAGAACACGAGGTCGCGCAACTGCGGGAGCGTGATGGAGCGGCTCCACGTCCAGGAGCGATGTTCGAGGTCGCCGAGCGGGTCCGCGACACGGGGACCGGTGGTGGCCAGCAGCACTTCGGCGTTCGATCCGCCCATCGCCGCGGTCAACCGCCGCACCCACTCGACGCGGTCGTCGCGGATGTTCCAGATCAGGCCGAGCACTCCCCCGCTGCGCAGCACCCGCCCGATCTCGCGGGAACCCGTGTCCGGGTCGACCCAGTGCCACGCCTGCCCCATGACCACCGCGTCGAGAGCCGAGTCCGGGAGCGGAAGGTCCTCCGCGGTACCGGCGAACGTCGGGACGCCGCGAACGTTCTCGCGCAGCGACGCCAGCATCGCGGCATCCGGGTCGATCGCCACGACGTCGGCGCCGAGCTCGACGACGGCGCGCGTCAGCTTGCCCGTCCCCGCGCCCACATCGGCGACGCGGAGAGCGCGGCCCGGCTCGCGGACCGGCGCGAGCAGCCAGGCGACCGCCTCGGTGGGGTACCCGGGCCGCCCCGACTCGTAGGCCGCGGCCGCCTGTCCGAACGACGTCGACTTCTCTCGTTCCGTCATGCTCCGAGCCTATGCCGGGGCGTCCCTGGCCCGACCGTCGCGCGATGTGCGTGCTCGCCACGCCGACTCCGGATGCCACGACACGGCCTGGCACGGACGACGTCCGCCGGACGGCCCGCGGCGAAACGCGGCGCGCCTCCCCTGCCGCGCGGCGGTCGCGACGCAGGGTGGAGGCGTGGCTCTGGATTTCACCGCGATCGACTTCGAAACGGCGAATTCCAGCGGTGCGTCCGCGTGCGCGGTGGGTCTCGCCCGGGTGCGCGACGGGCGGGTGGTCGCGACCGCCGCGTGGCTCATCAAGCCGCCGGCGGGCCACGACACCTTCGCCCCGATCAACGTCGGTATCCATGGCATCCGCCCGATCGACGTCCGGAACGCGCCGGACTGGAGTACGCAGCTCGCCCGCCTGACCGCGTTCGCCGGAGCCGACGTCCTCGTCGCGCACAACGCCGGGTTCGACATGTCGGTGCTGCGGCGCGCGTGCGCCGTGACGGGCGACGAGTGCCCGCCGTACCGCTATCTCTGCAGCGTGCAGATGTCGCGCAAGACGTACACGCTCGACTCCTATCGTCTCCCGCTCGTGGCGGCCGAGGCCGGCTGCTCGCCCTTCGCGCACCACGACGCGCTCGCCGACGCCGTGGCGTGCGCCGAGATCACGATCGACTGCGCCCGCCGCGCCGGCGCCGATGACGTCCACGCGCTCGCGGCGCACCTCGGCGTCCGCGTGTCGCAGATCGCCGCCGCACCCCGGATCGAGCGCGCCGTCGCCTGATCCCGCCACGCATCCGGGCGTTGCTCCCGCCACGCGTCGGGGCGTTGCTCCCGCCGCGCTTCCGGGCGATGTCGGAACCCTCCGGCACACTGAGCACATGGATGCCATCGCCCTGATCCTCGCGATCCTCGCCCTCGCCGTGGGGGCCGCCGCCGGCTGGTTCCTCGGCACCGCCCGAGCGACCTCGCGGGCAGCCGCCGAGCGCGTCGACCTGGCCGCGCGGGTCGCCGCCGCCGATGCCGCGCGTGCCGGAGTGCAGGCACAGCTCGAGCATCAGAGCGCCCTGTATCGCGACCTCGTGGGGCAGACCCGCGCGGATCAGGCCGCGCGCGAAGAACGTGAGCGCCGGGAGCAGACGGTGCTCCGAGCCCTCGACCCCGTGCGCGAGACCCTCGACGCGATGCAGCGCAAGGTCGACGGCCTGGAGCGCGAGCGCGTCGAGCAGTACTCCGCGCTCGGCGAGCAGTTGCGGCTCTCGCGCGAGGCCGACGAGGCGCTCCGTGCGACGACCGAGGCCCTGGCCTCCGCGATGCGTTCGGGCAGCACCCGGGGTGTATGGGGCGAGACACAGTTGCGCCGTGTGGTGGAGGCCGCGGGACTCACGCGGTACGTCGACTTCGACCTGCAATCCTCGATCACCTCCGACGCTGGCGCGGGTCGACCCGACATGGTCGTGCGGCTGCCCGGCGGGAAGGCTTTGGCGGTGGATGCCAAGGTCCCCCTCGACGCGTACCTCCAGGCCAGCGCGATCCCGGTGACCGCCGCGGGCGAGGAGGGCGCCCGCCGCTCCGCCCTGATGACCAAGCACACGAAGGCCGTCCGCGCCCACGTCGACGCGCTCGCGCGCAAGACGTACTGGGCGGGCCTGACGAGCAGCCCCGAGTTCGTGATCTGCTTCCTCCCGAGCGAGTCACTCCTGTCGGCGGCCCTCGACGACGACCCGACGCTCCTCGAGTACGCCTTCACCCGACGAGTGGCGCTCGCCTCTCCGGTGAACCTCTGGGCCGTCCTGAAGACCGTGGCGTTCACGTGGACGCAGCAGGATGTGTCCGACGAAGCCCGCACGCTGTTCGCGCTCGGAACCGAACTGTACGACCGCATCGGGGTGCTCGCCGGGCACGCGGGCGACCTGCGGCGCGCGCTGGAGCGAACGGTCGACAGTTACAACAAGTTCGCCGGGTCGCTCGAGTCACGCGTGCTCGTCACGGCGCGAAAGTTCCCGGGGGTCGACGAGACGAAGCTCGACGCGGTGACCGCCCCGGCCGCGCTCGAAGCGGCGCCCCGACGATGGACGGCCCCGGAGCTGCTCGACGAGTCCGGCACGCAGGATCCACCCGCGATCGGGATCGCGCAGGCCGATTTGGGTGGCATCCGCGCCCGGGCGGGTCTGCCTCAGGACGAGTGAGGGGTGGCGCTCAAGAACCGCCGGGAACCCAGCTGAGCAGGCTCACCACGGCGGCGGAGACACCCACGAAGGCACCGATCATCCACCACGCGCTGATCTCGTGGCCCTCGTCGAGGCGCTTGCGGAGCAGGACGTCGGGACGCCGCGCGGGGTCGACTGCGCTGGCGATCACCGCCTGGGCACCCGTCTGAGGTGCGGTGGAGTTCGTCGGAGCTGCCATGAAACGATCCCCCTTCGGGTCTCGGAAGAACATAGCGTCGCCGTTGACACTGCAGATGATTCTGCCAGAGGCGGCCTGAAGCGGGAGTCACGCTTGCGCAACGACACGCCCGGCTGTATCTGCGAGTACGGTGACACGCGGCGCGTCGCGCACGGGCGCGCGGTGCCCCTCGAGTCAGCGCGTCAGAGCCACTTCGACGTCAGATGCTCCGACGAGATGCGTCGGAGCGTTCCGGACGCTCCGCGCAGTACGACGCTCTCGGTGTAGATGAAGTCGCCGTCGCGGCGGACGCCCTGCACGAGCTGACCGTCCGTCACGCCGGTGGCGACGAAGATCGTGTTCTTGCCCTTCACGAGGTCGTCCGCTTCGTAGACCTCGCCGTCGACCTTCAGGCCGGCGTCGCGGCCCTTCTCCTTCTCCGCGTCGTCGCGCGGCGCGAGCACACCCTGGATGTGGCCGCCCAGCGCCTTGATGGCGCACGCGGTGACGATTCCCTCGGGGCTGCCGCCGATCCCGACGCACATGTCGGTGCGGGCGTTGTGGCGGGCGGCGTTGATTCCACCGGCGACGTCGCCGTCGCTCATGAGACGCGTGCCGGCACCGGCCTCGCGGATGTCGGCGATGAGCTGCTCGTGACGGGGCCGGTTCAGCACCGACACCACGATCTCGTCCACGGGCTTGCCGAGCGCCTTGGCCAGCAGGCGGATGTTCTCGCCGATGGGGAGGCGGATGTCGACGACGCCGACACCGGCCGGACCGGTGACGAGCTTGTCCATGTAGAACACGCTCGAGGCATCCAACATCGATCCGTGGTCGGAGACCGCGATGACCGAGAGCGCGTTCTGCCGCCCGGCCGCCGTCAGCGAGGTGCCGTCGATGGGGTCGACCGCCACGTCGCACTGAGGGCCCTTGCCGTTGCCGACCCGCTCGCCGTTGTAGAGCATCGGGGCGTTGTCCTTCTCGCCCTCGCCGATCACGATCGTGCCGTCGAAGTTGACGGTGCTGAAGAAGGCGCGCATCGCGTCGACGGCGGCACCGTCGGCGGCTTCCTTGGCGCCACGACCGATGAACGGAACGGCGCGGATCGCGGCGGCTTCGGTCGCCCTCACCAGCTCGAGAGCCAGGTTCCGATCGGGATGCAGGGGACTCATGTCGGACGTCAGGCTCACCATGTTGCCCACTGTAATCAGCGACCCGGCGACAATCCCGGGATTTGGCGCGCTCTGGATCGAAGGAATCGCATTTCTTAACGGAACAAGAGAACGCCCCCGTTCCTTGCGGCGGCGACCCGTGATGATCGTGCGCCTTCGCTAGAGTGACGGTGTCCCAGTCACGACCAAGGAGCACCTCCATGCCCGTCGCCACCCCTGAGCAGTACGCCGACATGCTCGACCGCGCCAAGGCCGGTAGCTTCGCCTACCCCGCGATCAACGTCTCGAGCTCGCAGACCATCAACGCCGTGCTCCAGGGCCTGACCGAGGCCGGCTCGGACGGCATCCTCCAGGTCACCACCGGTGGCGCCGATTACTTCGCCGGTCACACCGTCAAGGCCCGCGCGACCGGCGCGCTCGCGTTCGCGAAGTACGTGACCGAGGTCGCGAAGAACTACCCCATCACGGTCGCGCTCCACACCGACCACTGCCCGAAGGACGCGCTCCCCGGGTTCGTGCTCCCCCTCCTCGAGGCATCCGAGGAAGAGGTCAAGGCCGGCCGCAACCCGATCTTCCAGTCGCACATGTGGGACGGGTCCGCCGTGCCGCTCGACGAGAACATCGACATCGCCGCGGAGCTTCTCCCCCGCCTCAAGAACATCAACGCCATCCTCGAGATCGAGGTCGGCGTGGTCGGCGGCGAAGAGGACGGCGTCGCGCACGAGGGCTCCAACGAGGCCCTGTACACCACGGTCGCCGACGTCACGAAGGCCGTCGAGCGTCTCGGCCTCGGCGAGAACGGCCGCTACATCTCGGCCCTCACCTTCGGCAACGTGCACGGCGTGTACAAGCCCGGCGGCGTGAAGCTGCGCCCCGAGCTGCTCGGCGAGATCCAGGAGGGTATCGCCGCGAAGTTCGGCACCGGCCCCAAGCCGCTCGACCTCGTCTTCCACGGCGGCAGCGGCTCGACCGACGCCGAGATCGCGCTGGCCGTCTCGAACGGCGTCGTGAAGATGAACATCGACACGGACACGCAGTACGCCTTCACCCGTTCGATCGCGGGCTACATGTTCTCCAACTACGACGGCGTCCTGAAGGTCGACGGCGAGGTCGGCAACAAGAAGCAGTACGACCCGCGCGCGTGGGGCAAGGTCGCCGAGTCGGCGATGGCAGTCCGCGTCGTCGAGGCGACGAAGCAGCTCGGCTCCTTCGGCAAGTCGCAGGGCTGATCCCCGCCACGAACGCCCCGGCTCCGGCCGGGGCGTTCGTGCGTTTCCGGACTGGTCGCTGACTTCGGGGAAATGCGCGCCGACCGCGCGATCTGGCGTACATGCGCCCGAAGTCGGCGTGGGCCTCAGCTGCGGTACATCTCCAGCACCGTGGGGGCGCCGGGCGGCGACGACACCACCTCGACGGAATCCCCGGCGCGCACCTCGCCGGCGCGGAGCACCCGCAGGTAGGCGCCGAGCCGGCCTTCGTCCGAGAACCGCTTCACCCAGCCGCGCGACGCCGCGCCACCGACCCAGCGCGCGAACGTCGCGCAGGGGGTCCGCGGCATGGTCACCTCGAGCCGGACGGTCTCGCCGATCCGCCACACTTCGCCGATCCGCGCGGCATTGACGTCGATGCCGTCCACCCGCAGGTTCTCGCCGAACCACCCGGGGGCGAGCTCGCGCCCGAGTTCGCGCGACCAGAAATCCGCGTCGTCCTGCGCGTAGGCGTAGACGGCCTTGTCGGGGCCGCCGTGATGCTTGCGGCTCGCCTGCACGTCCGCCCGCACGCCCAGCGGACCGATCCGCACCGCGCCGTCGAGCGCGCGCTTGTCGATGGCGGTGACCCCGACGGATCCGGAGTCCGGGCGCAGGGCGTGGACGGCGCAGACGGCGAGGAGGCTCGGCATCCGTCGATGCTACGGGCTGCCGAAGTCGCGGCGCATCACGACGCGGTCGCCGTCGGCGGTGCGGATCTCGATGGAGTCGATCCGGGATGCCGACACGTCGGTGCCCGCGCTCAGCTCGGTCGTCGATCCGGGGCCGGCGCGCCACGTCGAGAGCATCGTCGTCGCCCCGGAGTCGTCGGTGACGGCGAGGGCGTACGGCCAGCCGCCGGGTGGGGCGTCCAACACCTCACCGGTGTAGCTGCACACGAGATCGATGCGCGTGCCCCACTCGACGGGGGTGAGCTTCACGGATGCCTCGAGCGGCGCGCCCGCGACATCGTCGAGGGCGTAGACGGTGCCCGTGGCGTCGGTCGGGGTGCTGGTCAGCGCCACGACACTCGGAACCGCGATCACGACCAGAGCCGCGGCGACCGCACCCACCCACAGCGCGACCGTCCGGCGTCGGCGACGCCGCGCCGTGCGGACCACCCGTCCGCGGAGGGCGGGGTCGGGCGCACGGGGGGCCGCGCGCAGGGCCGGATCCCCGCCGTCGACCGCGCGGGCCCGCTCGGGCGAGAGCCGTGACAGGAGCCCGGCGGTGGGGGCGAGTTCTGCGACCGCAGCGCGGCACAGGACGCACTCGTCGAGGTGCCGCTCGTACTCGCCGCGATCCGCGGCCGACAGCGCGCCCAGCACGTACGCACCGTCCCATGTGGCGAAACGCTCGTGTTCGGAGGTCATCGCGTCACGCCCCTCTCCTGCAGCGCGAGGCGCAGCGCGCGCACGGCGTAGTGCAACCGCGACTTCACGGTTCCGGCGGGGATGCCGAGCTCCTCTGCCGCCTGCGCGACGCTGCGACCGCCGTAGTAGGCCGAGACGATGACCGCCCGATGGTCGGGAGTGAGGGTCGCGAGCGCCTCCTCGACGAGCAGCGCGTCGAACATGGCATCCGTGTCGTCTCCGCCTGCCGTCTCGGGAAGCTCATCGACGGGCTGCTCATGGCGACGACGCGCGCTGCGGGCGTCGTCGATGACGATGTTGCGGGCGACGGTGAACATCCACGAGCGCAGGCGCGAGGGATCGTCCGCCATGACGCGCGGCGTGCGCCAGGCGCGCAGCAGCGTCTCCTGCACGACGTCGTCCGCACCGGCGTGGTCGCCCGTGAGACTGACCACGTAGCGCCAGACGGGTGCCGCGTGCGCGTCGTACAACGCGGTCAGCTGCGCGTGATCGTCTCGCATCGCCGGCTCCCTCCTGTCGTCCTCAGGAGAACACGGGATGCCGGGCCCAGAGGTTCATTTCAGGAAAAGCTGCGAGAGCCCGGAGACGTAGGCGGGATCGGCGCCGAAAGCCATGGAGATGCACACGGCCGCCGGGATCGCCGTGACGATGGCTCCGGCGACGGGCACCCAGAAGGCGATACGTCCGCGGCGCAGGCGCCGCCACGTGAGCCAGGCCGTGACCAGATACCCGACACCGAGGACGATGGCTGCGGCCGCGCCCCAGACGTGCCCGGCGGACAACGCCGTGTACGTGGCGTCGACACCGAGGGATCGGGCGTAACCATCCGCGAACTCGGGAAAGTCGAGCAACAGGATGATCCCGCCGACCACATTGAGCAATCCGTAGACCAGCAGGCCGACCGTCACGACGCGGTCGGCGAGCGCGCCCCGCGTTTGGGCAGCCGGGTGAACGGGATCGGCCGAGGGCTCGGGGGCCGGTGCCACTCCCGCCTCGAGCGACTCGGTCACCTCAGGACGCTGAATCCGCGCACGCTGCTCCTCCGGAGTCGCGTATTCGCCGTACTGCGGCCGCGGTCGTTCGTCGCCGTCGGTCACGCGCGGCCCCGGCCGCCCAGGGCACGCTGGTCGCGCTTGCCCGAGGCATCCTGACGCAGCTCCTTGGGCAGAGAGAACATGAGGTCCTCCTCAGCCGTGCGTACTTCCTCGACATCGCGGTAGCCCGCACCCGCGAGCTCCTGCAGCACCTCGGTGACGAGCACCTCCGGTACGGAGGCGCCGCTCGTGACACCCACGGTCTCGACGCCCTCGAGCCATTCCTGACGCACCTCGTCGACGTAGTCGACGCGGTACGCGGCCTTGGCCCCGTGCTCGAGCGCGACCTCGACGAGCCGGACGCTGTTCGAGGAGTTGGCCGAGCCCACGACGATCACGAGGTCGGCGTCGCGTGCGACCTTCTTGATCGCGACCTGGCGGTTCTGCGTGGCGTAGCAGATGTCGTCGGACGGCGGATCCTGCAGCTCGGGGAAGCGCAGCCGCAGACGACGGACGGTCTCCATCGTCTCGTCGACGGAGAGCGTGGTCTGCGAGAGCCACACGACCTTCGACGGGTCGCGCACCTCCACGGTGTCGGCGTGCTCCGGCGAGTTCACGACCGTGACGTGCTCGGGAGCCTCGCCCGCGGTGCCCTCGACCTCTTCGTGTCCCTCGTGACCGATGAGAAGGATCTCGAAGTCGTCACGGGCGAAGCGAACGGCCTCGCGGTGCACCTTCGTCACGAGCGGGCAGGTCGCGTCGATCGCCTGCAGGTGCCGATCGGATGCCGCCGACACCACGGCCGGCGAGACTCCATGGGCGCTGAACACGACGTGCGAGCCCTCGGGCACCTCGTCGACCTCGTCGACGAAGATCGCGCCCTTCTTCTCGAGCTCGGTGACCACGTGGACGTTGTGCACGATCTGCTTGCGCACGTACACCGGCGCGCCGTAGCGCTCGAGTGCCTTCTCGACGGCGATGACCGCGCGGTCCACACCCGCGCAGTAGCCGCGGGGCGCCGCCAACAGCACCTTCTTCTGTCCGTGGACGGGGATATCCTGGAGCCGCCCGCGTCGACCCGGGATCCGGGGAACGGGCAGGTGGACGGCAGGTGTGCTCACTCCTCGATTCTACCGGGGCGCCCCTGGACGACGGCCGAACCGCCCATCACCGACCCCCTGAGAGAGCATGACCTCCTTCCGACCCGAAGCCGTCGAGGGCCAGGCGCCCCCGGCCGACTCCGTCCACCCGCGCGACTCGAAGAACGAGGCGCCCACGTCGGTGTCGCGCCTGAACGACACCATCCGCGGGTTCATCGAGCGGTGGGGCTCGGTGTGGGTCGAGGGCGAGATCACGTCCTTCAACCGCCGCGGGGGCAACGTCTTCGGACGTCTCAAGGACCTCGGCAGCGAGTCGACCGTCGCCTTCCGCATCTGGTCGAGCACGCTCGCTCGCCTTCCGAAGGACTTCGAGGTCGGCGACCACGTCGTGGCGTGCGTCAAGGCCGACTACTTCCCGCGCACCGGCGACTTCTCGTTCGCCGTCTCGGCGATGCGGCACGTCGGCCTCGGCGAGCAGCTCGAGCGCCTCGAGCGGCTGCGCGCGCAGTTGCGCTCCGAGGGGCTCTTCGACCCCGCGCGCAAGAAGAAGCTGCCCTTCCTCCCCCACTGCATCGGTCTGATCACGGGCGAGAACTCGGATGCCGAGAAGGACGTCCACCGCAACGCCGAACTGCGCTGGCCGCAGGTGCGCTTCCGCACGCGTTACGCCGCCGTGCAGGGCGACCGGTGCGTCCCCGAGACCCTCGCCGCACTGAGGGCGCTGGATGCCGACCCCGAGGTCGACGTCATCGTGATCGCGCGCGGCGGCGGGGATCCGCAGACCTTGCTCGGGTTCAGCGAGGAGCGACTGGTGCGCGCGGTGGCCGCGGCATCCACTCCGGTCGTGAGCGCGATCGGACACGAGAACGACCGTCCTCTCCTCGACGACGTCGCCGACGTTCGCGCCTCGACGCCGACGGATGCCGCCAAGCGCGTCGTCCCGGACGTGAGCGAGCAGCGCGCCCTCGTCGCGCAGCTGCGGGCCCGCCTCACGAACCGACTCACCCAGCGCGTGCTGCACGACATCGCGCAGCTCGAACAGCTGCGCTCCCGGCCGGTGCTGCGCACGCCGCACGCGATGCTCACCGCCCGGGCGCAGGACGTCTGGATGCTCGCGACCCGCGGACGCGACGTCGTCGACCGCCGCCTGCAGAGCGAGGAACGGCGCACGCGCGAGCTGCGCGCATCCCTCCGGGCGCTCTCGCCCGAGGCGACGTTGGCGCGCGGCTACGCCATCGCGCAGGTCGAGGGCGGCGGAATCGTGCGGGACGCGACGCAGGCCCCGGCCGGAACCCGCGTGGTCGTCACCGTCGCCGAGGGTGCCTTCGGCTCCTCCTCCACAGGCCCGGTCGTCGAGGCGGACTCCCCCGGCGACGGCGGTCCGTCCAGCGGGCGAGCCTAAGATGGATGCCATGACCGCGACGCCTTCCGGCCCCTCCGCCGACGTGGCATCCCTGTCGTTCGAGCAGGCGCGCGACGAGCTGGTCCGCGTGGTCGCCGAACTCGAACAGGGCGCTCCGACGCTGGAGGAGTCCCTCGCGCTGTGGGAACGCGGCGAACAGCTGTCGGCCCGCTGCGAGGAGTGGCTGCTGGGCGCGAAGCGTCGGCTGGATGCCGCCCGCGGCGAGGGCGAGGAGTCCTGATGGCCCGCGTCGTCGCCGAGCTCGGCCGCCCCGAGACGCCGGAGGAGACCGCCGCCCGCAAGGCCGAATCCTCGCGCCGATACCGCTCGAGCAAGACCTTCCGCAACCTCATCGCGGCGCTGCTCGTCACCGTCGGTGTGGTGCTGGTCGTCATCGCGGCCGTGCCCCGCGGCGAACCCGCCCCGCGTCCGCAGCCCGACGTCGCGGCACTGGCCGCCGACCTGTCGAAGGACATCGGCCGCCCCGCCCTGTCGCCGTCGCTCCCCGACGGCTGGCGCGTCAATCAGGCCACCACCGAGGGCCAGGGCGGCACCGAGGCGTGGACGATGGTGTACGTCCGCTCCGGCGAGTCCGGCTTCGTGCGCGTCGCGCAGGGACTCGACACGGGCGAGGAATGGGTCGCGCAGATCCTCGGCGGGGCGCGGAGCACCGAGACCGTCGCGATCGACGGCATCGACTGGAACGTCTACCGCCCGAGCGACCCCGAACGCGCGGGCAACGTCACCTACGCCCTGTCGACCCCGGCCGGCCCCGATCAGGTGCTGATCTACGGAGACGCCAGCCCCGAAACGACCGCGATCGCCGCGGCATCCGTCACCGCCCAGGTTCGAGAACTGAGAGAGACCCCGTGAGCGATGCCCTGACCCCCCAGGCCGTGTGGACCCAGATGCTCGAGGGGAACCGGCGCTTCGTCTCGGGCGATCCGGCGCACCCCCGACAGGACGTCGAACGTCGCGCCGAGCTGGCGAACTCGCAGCACCCCACCGCGGCGCTGTTCGGCTGCTCGGACTCGCGCCTGGCCGCCGAGATCATCTTCGACCAGGGCCTCGGCGACCTCTTCGTCGTCCGCAACGCCGGCCAGGTCATCTCCGACTCCGTGATCGGCAGCCTCGAGTACGCCGTCGGCGTCCTCGGCGTGCCCCTGATCGTCGTGCTCGCCCACGACGCGTGCGGCGCGGTCGGCGCCGCGATCGACAGCACCGCCGTCGACGCCCCGAACCTGCCCCCGTACATCTGGCGCCAGATCGCGCCGATCGTCCCCGCCGTGCGCCGCGTGATCCGCGAGGAGGCCGCCGCCGGCCGCCCGACCGATCACGTGGATGCCGAGCTCGTGGGCCGCGAACACCTGCGCCACACCGTCGCCGACCTCCTCCGTGCTTCCGAGCTCATCGCCGAAGCCGTGGCCGAGGGCCGGGTGGCGGTCGTGGGAGCCAACTACCGACTTGCCGACGGGGAAGCCGTCCCCGTCGTGAGCGTGGGCGACGTCGACGACGCCCACGCGGCCTGAGACCGCACGACAAACGATCTGGAGGAACGACGACGTGACCGACATCGAGTACCGCATCGAACACGACACCATGGGTGAGGTGCGGGTGCCCAAGGACGCCCTCTACGCCGCGCAGACACAGCGCGCGGTGGAGAACTTCCCGATCTCGGGTTCGGGGCTGGAGTCGACGCAGATCGCCGCGCTCGCCCGCATCAAGAAGGCCGCCGCCCTCGCGAACAAGGAGCTCGGCACCCTCGACCCGCGCATCGCCGACGCGATCGCCCAGGCGGCGGACGAGGTCATCACCGGCGCCTACGACGCGCACTTCCCGGTCGACACCTACCAGACCGGCAGCGGCACCTCGTCGAACATGAACATGAACGAGGTCCTCGCGACCCTCGCGACCCGGATCCTCGGCGACACGGTCCACCCGAACGACCACGTGAACGCTTCGCAGTCGTCGAACGACGTCTTCCCGACCTCGGTCCACATCGCCGTGACCCAGGCCCTCATCGACGACCTCATCCCGGCGCTCGACCACCTCGCGGTGGCGCTCGAGGCGAAGGCCGAGGCGTGGAAGGGCATCGTCAAGTCGGGCCGCACCCACCTGATGGATGCCACGCCCGTCACGCTCGGCCAGGAGTTCGGCGGTTACGCGCGCCAGATGCGTCTCGGCATCGAGCGCGTCCGCGCGACCCTCCCCCGCGTCGGCGAGGTGCCGCTCGGTGGCACGGCCGTCGGCACCGGCATCAACACCCCTCTGGGCTTCCCGCAGAAGGTCATCGAGCTGCTCGCAGCCGAGACCGAGCTGCCCATCACCGAGGCCAAGGACCACTTCGAGGCGCAGGCCAACCGCGACGGGCTCGTCGAGGCCTCCGGCGCGCTGCGCACGATCGCGGTGTCGCTGACGAAGATCAACAACGACATCCGCTGGATGGGCTCGGGCCCCAACACGGGCCTCGGCGAGATCCACATCCCCGACCTGCAGCCGGGCTCCTCGATCATGCCGGGCAAGGTCAACCCCGTCGTCCCCGAGGCGACCCTCATGGTGTGCGCGCGGGTCATCGGCAACGACGCCACCGTCGCGTGGGCCGGTGCGTCCGGATCGTTCGAGCTCAACGTGGCGATCCCCGTCATGGGCACCGCGCTGCTGGAGTCGATCCGCCTCCTCTCGAACGCCATGCGGGTGCTGGCCGACAAGACCATCGACGGCCTCGAGGCCAACGTCGCCCGCGCCGGGGCCTTCGCGGGCATGTCGCCCTCTATCGTCACGCCGCTGAACAAGGTCATCGGCTACGAGGCCGCGGCGAAGATCGCGAAGCACTCCGTCGCCAAGGGCATCACGGTCCGTGAGGCCGTCCTCGACCTCGGTTACGTCGAGCGCGGCGAGATCACCGAAGAGGTGCTCGACGCCAAGCTCGACCTCCTGTCGATGACCCACCCGGGCTGATCCCGCGCAACGACACCGCCCTCGACGCCGAGGACCGCCATAATCGGAGGATGACCCCCCGCTCGAGACCCGTCTCGGCGCGCGTGCGGCTCCTCGCGGCGATCCTCGGCGTCGTGCTGCTCGGGCTCATCCTCGCCGGTGGTGTCACGTTCTTCGTCCAGAGCGCTCGCGTCATCGCGAACGCGGAGCGGCAACTCGACGGGTTCGTGTCGACGGTGTCGGTCAGCAGTCAGGACCCGGCCGACCTGGTCGCAGCGGCGGTCCCCGGGCGCACCGACGGCACCCTCGCGCTGAATGACACAACCGTTGTTGCGTCCACTCCGGCCCCACCGGGACTGCCCCTCGCCGGCGACACCGGGTTCCTCACCGACCTGCGCGCGGCTTTGGATCGCGGCGACACGCGCGGTCGCCTGTCGTCGGCCGCCGGTCCCGTGCTGTTCGCTGCCGTCCACGACGGCGATGCCTCGATCGTCCAGGCCATCTCCATCGACCAGCGCATGGAGCTCGTCACGCTCTCGACGACGACGTACGCGATCGCCGGTGCGGCGGTGCTGCTGGCGGTGGGAGTGGCGGGCTGGTTCGTCACGGGTCGGCTGTTCTCGCCGCTCCGGAAGCTCCGCGACACCACCGACGCGATCACGATCGCCGACCTCGGCACCCGCGTGTCCGCGGACGGCAACGACGAGATCGCCGACCTGACCGCCTCGGTGAATTCGATGCTCGACAGGCTGGCGATGTCGGTCGAGGCACAGCGCCAACTGCTCGACGACGTGCGCCACGAGCTGAAGACGCCGATCACGATCGTCCGCGGGCATCTCGAGACGATGAACCCCGCCGACCCCGACGACGTCGTCGAAACACGCGACCTCGGCATCGCCGAGTTGGACAGGCTCTCGCGGCTCGTCGACGACATCGACGCCCTGGCGGATGTGGAGAGCGGGTCGCTGTCGTCGGGGGTCATCGACATCGGCGCTCTCACCGACCGCGTCGGCGAGCTGGTCGCGGCCATCCCGGAGCACACCTGGACGGTCGAGGCCCGCGGCCGCGGCACGTTCGTCGGCGACCACGACCGGCTCGTGCAGGCCTGGCTCCAGCTGGCCGACAACGCCGCCAAGTACACCGCCGCGGGCAGCCCGATCGAGCTCGGCAGCTCCACCGACGGCACGGTCGCGAACCTGTGGGTACGCGACCACGGCCCCGGCATCCCTCCCGCCGCACGCCACCGGGTGTTCCGGCGGTTCGATCGCGTCTCGACGCGGCGCGGAGTCGACGGGTCCGGCCTGGGACTTTCCATCGTGGATGCCATCGCCAAGGCGCACGAGGGAACCTGCAGCGTCGCCGACACCCCCGGCGGCGGCGCGACCGTGACACTGCACATCCCCCTGGGCGGCACGCACGCCCCGACCGATCTCCCCACGCCGGTCCGCGCCGGCGACGTCGTCCTGCAGAGAGAGGCCACCGGATGACCCGCATCCTCATCGCCGAGGACGAGGAGCGCATCTCGGCGTTCGTGGCGAAGGGTCTCGAGGCCGCCGGCTACCAGACCCTCATCGTCGACGACGGGGCCGAGGCGCTCGACACCGCGCTGTCGGGTGAGGTGGACCTCGTGCTGCTGGACGTGGGGCTCCCGACGATGGACGGCTTCGAGGTCCTCCGCAGTCTGCGCGGGCAGGGCTCCCCCATTCCGGTCATCATGCTGACCGCCCGGACGAGCACACGGGACACGGTCGACGGGCTGGACTCGGGCGCCAACGACTACGTCGCCAAGCCGTTCAAGTTCGACGAGCTCCTCGCCCGCGTGCGCTCGCGTCTCCGCGAGCCCACACCCCTGGGAAGTATCACGATCGCCCACGGCGACGTGTCGCTCGACGTCCTCACCCGCCGCGCCACGATCGGCGGCCGTGAGGTCGACCTCAGCGCACGCGAGTTCGCTCTCACCGAGGAATTCCTGCGTCACGCGGGTCAGGTGCTCAGCCGTGAGCAGCTGCTGAGTCGCGTGTGGGGCCTGGACTTCGACCCGGGGTCGAACGTCGTCGATGTCTACGTGCGCTACCTGCGCGCGAAGTTCGGGGCGGCCCGCATCGCCACGGTCCGCGGCGCGGGCTACCGCTGGCAATAGACGCCGAAAACCCAAAAACCCCCGGTGGGGGGAAACCGGGGGGATTGGGGAGATGATCCGCGGCGGTCTTCCGACGTACCCGAAACGTCGGTGGCCTGCTCGGCGAACCGGTCTCTCTTCATTTATCAGGGGGAACCGCCGGGGGCGGCGGCAAAGTTTCCCTCGCCGTTGACACCACTCTGGTTGCTCCCCGTGAGAATCCCGAGAGCTGCAGATGAGAAACCTCTCATCTGTGCGGCACGGACGAGAAAGGGGCCGGGATGCCTGGCATCCCGGCCCCGACAGCGCTTCGGTCAGGACAGCTCGCCGGCCTCCAGCAGCTCGGTCACGAGCGCGGCGATCGCGGAACGCTCGGAGCGCGTGAGCGTGACGTGACCGAAGAGCGCGTGGCCCTTGAGCGTCTCGATCACCGAGGCGACGCCGTCGTGGCGACCGACGCGCAGGTTGTCGCGCTGACCGACGTCGTGGGTGAGCACGACGCGGGAGTTCTGCCCGATGCGGCTCAACACGGTGAGGAGCACGTTGCGCTCGAGCGATTGCGCCTCATCGACGATGACGAACGCGTCGTGCAGCGAGCGTCCGCGGATGTGGGTCAGCGGGAGCACCTCGAGCAGACCGCGCGCGAGCACCTCCTCGAGGACGTTGCCCGAGACGACCGAGCCGAGCGTGTCGAACACCGCCTGGCCCCACGGGTTCATCTTCTCCGCCTGATCGCCGGGCAGGTACCCCAGCTCCTGCCCGCCGACGGCGAACAACGGACGGAAGACGATGATCTTCTTCTGCTGCTGGCGCTCCAGTACCGCCTCGAGCGCCGCGCACAGCGCCAGGGCCGATTTGCCGGTGCCGGCACGCCCGCCGAGCGAGACGATGCCCACCTCCGGGTCGAGCAGGAGGTCGAGGGCGATGCGCTGTTCGGCCGAGCGACCGTGCAGGCCGAACGCGTCGCGGTCGCCGCGGACGAGGCGGAACTCGCCATCGCCGGTGACGCGGCCGAGCGCCGAGCCGCGCTCCGAGTGGATGATGAGGCCGGTATTGACCGGCAGCCCCCGGACGTCGTCGCTCGAAGCGACCTCCGCCTCGTACAGGTCGCTGAGGTCATCGCCGGAGACGTCGAGCGATGCGATACCGGTCCAGCCCGAGTCCATCGCCTGCTCGGCGAGGTACTCCTCCGCGGTCAGGCCGAGGGACGCGGCCTTGACGCGCATCGGGAGGTCCTTGGACACGACCGTGACCTCGACGCCGCCGCGCGCGATGTTCATCGCCACCGCGAGGATGCGGCTGTCGTTGTCGCCGAGCCGCATGCCCGACGGGAGCACCGACGGGTCGGTGTTGTTGAGCTCGACCCGGAGCGTACCGTCGGTGCCGACGGGCACCGGGAAGTCGAGGCGCCCGTGCTCGATGCGCAGTTCGTCGAGATGGCGAAGCGCCTGCCGCGCGAAGTAGCCGATCTCGGGATCATGGCGTTTGCCCTCGAGTTCGGTGATCACCACGACCGGGATCACCACCGAATGCTCGGCGAAGCGGAAGAACGCCCGCGGATCGCTCAACAGAACGGAGGTGTCCAGAACGTACGTGCGCAGAGCCTGATCGGCTGAGGCGTCCGATTCCGAAACACTGCTGTCAGCGACGTAAGCGTCGACGTTCCGCTGGTCGTACGGTGCTCGTGCAGTCACAACCCACTCCCGACCCGGGTGTCTCACCCGGCTGTCACGAGTCGACCTGTGGGTCACGAGTCGCGATCCGAAGGCCGACTCGATCGGGCTCCGTGCCCGATGACCTCACCGTAAGGCCTCGCGCACCCCGCCGGGGTCGCAAACACGCCCGGAAAAATGACGACTGCGTAAACGATGGATCGGCGGCTACTGACCGAACCGGCGATCGCGCGCAGCGAAGTCGCGGATGGCGCGCAGGAAGTCCACCTCGCGCAGATCCGGCCCCAGCGCCTCGACGAAGTAGAACTCCGAGTGCGCCGACTGCCACAGCAGGAAGTCGCTCAGGCGCTGCTCCCCGGACGTGCGGATGACGAGATCCGGGTCGGCCTGGCCGCCGGTGTACAGGTGCTCGCCGATCTGCTCCGGCGTGAGGCTCGCCGCGAGCTCCTCGAGCGTGCCGCCGCGCTCGTCGTGCTTCGCGATGATGCTGCGCACGGCATCCACGATCTCGCTGCGGCCGCCGTACCCGACGGCGAGGTTGACGTGCAGCCCGGTGTGCGAACGCGTGCGCTCGGTGACCTCGTGCAGCACCTCGGCGAGAGCGGGCGGCAGCTCCTCGGAGCGCCCGACGTGCTGCACGCGCCAGTCGGGCTCGTGCGACAGTTCGCGGGCGAGCTCCGCGATGATGTCGATGAGGTCGTCGAGTTCCCGCGGATCGCGTTTGCGGAGGTTGTCGTTCGACAGCAGGTACAGCGACACGACCCGGATGCCGAGATCGTCGCACCACCGCAGGAACTCGTGCATCTTCGCGGCCCCGGCGCGGTGGCCGTGTGCGGCGCTGTCGAAACCCAGCTGGCGCGCCCACCGGCGATTGCCATCGATCATCATGGCGACGTGGTGCGGCACGGTGGTCGGCATCTGCCGACGGAGGCGCTGAATGTACAGCCGGTAGAGGGGACCCCGTCCCTCGTTCCTCCACACGCGCGCCACCCGCCTACGCTACCGCGTCGCGGCGTCCGCGTCCGGCGCCGTGGGGCGCGTCGCTGGGCGTCTGCTCACAGAACGCTCTCCATGTACGGGGTCCGGTATGCGGCCCGACGTAGGCTCGACGCGTGACATCCACCACCCCGACCGACGGACCCGAGATGCCCCAGCTTCCGCTCCTGGAAGCGGGAGCCGTCGGCGCGCAGGCGGATCTGAAGCCCACCTGGCGCGGCTGGATCCACGCCGGCACGTTCCCGGTGGCGATCGCCGCGGGGATCGTCCTGATCACGCTCGCGCACGGCGCCCCCGCGAAGTGGGCCTCGGCCGTCTTCATGGCGACCTCGATGCTGCTGTTCGGCAACTCCGCGCTGTACCACCGGTTCAACTGGAAGCCGGCGACCAAGGCGGTCCTCAAGCGCATCGACCACGCGAACATCCTGCTGCTCATCGCCGGCACCTACACGCCGCTCGCGGTGCTGGCCCTCCCGACGCCCAAGACGGTGCTGCTGCTGTCAATCGTCTGGGGCGGCGCGATTCTCGGCATCCTGTTCCGCGTCTTCTGGATCAACGCCCCGCGGTGGCTGTATGTCGCGCTGTATCTGGCCCTCGGCTGGGCGGCCGTGATGTACATCGTCGACCTGCTGGACGCGAACGTCGCGATGATGGTGCTCGTCGTGGTCGGCGGCGTGCTCTACACGGTCGGTGCGGTCGTGTACGCGCTCAAGCGCCCGAACCCGTGGCCCGGCCACTTCGGCTTCCACGAGATCTTCCACGTGTGCACGGTGCTGGCATTCCTGTGCCACTGGACCGCGTGCCTGCTCATCGCCCTCGCCCCCGCGTACCACGGGGGCTAGCGCTCAGCTGCGGGGAGCGTCCCGGTCGATGTCCTCGTCGTCGGTCTCGCTCGCCGCCTCGGCCGCGCGCGCCTGCTCCTCGGCATCCAGCTCGGCGTTGACCTCTTCGCGGTAGCGGCCGCGACGGATCCGGCGCAGCATGTCCCACACGAGCAGGAACACCGCCACGGCGACGAACGCGACCGCGGCGAAGCCGAGCGGCCCCGGGGTCACGATCGATTCGTCGGGGGTCGACGCGGGGGTGGGCGTGGCCGCGAGGGCCGCGAGCGCGGTGAGCATGGAGTCCTTCGGTCCGGGCGGAAGCGCGTAGCCTGGAAGTCCAGCCTAAAGCCCGGGGAGACCATGACGACGCAAGCCCTGCTCGACGATCGCTACGGCCGCACCCGGTCGCCGCGACGGCGCATCGTGCAGTGGAGCATCGTCGGTGTCGTGGCGCTCGGACTGACGGTCGCGCTGGGATGGGTCACAGTGTCCAACACTCTCGGGTCCGTCTCGACGACCGACACCGGGTTCTCGGTGGCGGATGCCGAGCGCGTAACGATCTCGTTCCAGATCTCCGCCCCCGTCGGGCAGCCGGTCGCGTGCGCCCTCGAGGCCCAGGACGAGGACCACGGGACGGTCGGGTGGCGGGTCGTGGAGTACCCGGCATCCCAGGATCACACCCAGGCGTTCTCGGAGGAGATCCCGACCGTTGCGCTGGCGACCACGGGTTTTGTCAACTCCTGCTGGGTGCCGTAGTCTCGGTTTCTCAGACGCGCCCCGGCTCGAAGCCGGGGCGTTCGACATATGTCCCGGCGGGACCGCGCGTTCGTCGCCCCTCCCGCCGGCTCGATCGACGAAGGAGACCACCGTGTCCAGCGACGCTCAGGTGACGTTCCTCACCCAGGATGCCTACGACCGTCTCGCCCACGAACTCGAGCACCTCTCGACCACCGGCCGCGAAGAGATCGCCAAGCGCATCGAAATCGCCCGCGAAGAGGGCGACCTCAAGGAGAACGGCGGCTACCACGCCGCGAAGGACGAGCAGGGCAAGCAGGAAGCCCGCATCCGCACCCTCCAGGCGCTGCTGAAGAACGCCAAGGTCGGCGAGGCCCCCGAGAGCACGGGCGTCGTCGAGTCCGGCACGGTCGTGACCGCGATCATCGCCGGCGGCGAGGAGAAGTTCCTCCTCGGCAACCGCGAGATCGCCGCCGACTCCGAGCTCGACGTCTACAGCGAGGCCTCCCCGCTCGGCGCGGCGATCCTCGGCCTCAAGGAAGGCGACAGCGGTTCGTACACCACGCCCAACGGCAAGCAGATCGCCGTCGAGATCGTGAAGGTCGAGACGTACTCGGGTCAGTGACGCGGAGACGTCCAGAGCCGCTCCCCCGGTCGGGGTGAGCGGCTCTTCGCGTTATCGCGGCGCAACGTCGGGGCGTGATTCGTGCACCGGGGCGGTCACGAGACGCCCCACTGCACCGATGCCGCCCCGGCACAGCGCATGTCTCAGTCGGGCACGACGGTGGCGGTGAAGCCGGCCTCCTCGAGCGTGCGGATGACGAGGGCGCGATGCTCGGCCCCGCGCGTCTCGACGCTCAACTGCAGGATGACCTCGCTGATCTGCAGCCCCTGCCCGTGCCGTGTGTGCAGCACCTCGATGACGTTCGCCCCGACCTGTGCGAGCAGGTCCGACACGCGCGCGAGCTGGCCCGGACGGTCGGGAAGAGGGATCCGCAGGGACATGTAGCGACCGGATGCCGAGAGCCCGTGGGCCACGACGCGCTGCAGCAGCAGCGGGTCGATGTTGCCGCCGGAGAGGATGGTGACCGCGGTTCCCCCGGCCCGGACCTTGCCGGCCAGGATCGCCGCGACTCCGACCGCCCCCGCGGGCTCGACGACCTGCTTGGCGCGCTCGAGCAGTACCAGGAGCGCGCGGGCGATGTCGTCCTCCGTGACGGTCACGACCTCGTCGACGTACTGACGGATGAGCTCGAAGGGCAGGTCGCCCGGGCGGGCGACGGCGATGCCGTCGGCGATCGTCGGGGTCGTGGGGACCTGGATCGGGTGCCCCGCCGCGAGGGACGTCGGGTACGCGGCGGAGTTCTCGGCTTGCACCCCGATGATGTGCACCTCGCGGCCCTCGGCAGCCGCGCGCGCCTTGACGGCGGCGGCCACACCGGCGGCCAGCCCTCCGCCGCCGATGCCGACGACGATCGTGTCGAGGTCGGGCAGGTCCTCCACGAGCTCGAGCCCGAGCGTGCCCTGGCCGACGATGATGTCGCGGTGGTCGAACGGCGGGATCAGCACCGCACCCGTGCGCTCGGCGAACTCGGCCGCGAGGCGCAGGGGCGTCTCGACGGTCGCGCCCTCCAGGATCACCTCGGCGCCGTAGCCGCGCGTCGCGAGGAGCTTCGGCACGGGCACGCCCAGCGGCATGAAGATCGTGGCCGAGATCCCCAGCTGCTGCGCCGCGAGAGCCACCCCCTGCGCGTGGTTCCCCGCGGACGCGGCGACGACGCCGCGCGCTCGCTCCTCCGCCGTGAGTCGGGAGAGGCGGTACGTCGCGCCACGGATCTTGAACGAACCGGTGCGCTGGAGGTTCTCGAGCTTGAGGTGCACCGGCACGCCGAGCAGTTCGCTCAGGTGCTGCGACTCGTCGAGCGGTGTCCGCGTGATGATGCCGCGCAGGGTCTGCGCGGCATCCTCGAACTCGGCCAGGGTGGGCGTGTCGTTCATGATCTCCTTCCGCGGTCGCGGGGCACGGTCCGCCAGATCAGGTCGGCGGAGTCGACGGAGCCGTCGCCATCCCGCCACGCGTGGCTGCTGAGGTACACCGAGACGACGTTGACGAACGCGGCGAGCGGCACCGCGAACAGCGCACCGGGGATGCCGCCGATCATGGCGCCCCCGGCGACGACGAGCACCACCGCGAGGGGGTGCACCTTCACGGCCGAACCCATGAGGATGGGCTGCAGCACGTGACTCTCGATCTGCTGGACGCCCAGCACGACGATGAGCATGAACAGCGCGATGAGCGGACCGTTGTAGACCAGCGCGATGAAGACCGCGAGCGCTCCGGTGACCACGGCCCCCACGAAGGGGATGAAGGCGCCGAGGAACACCAGGACGCCGATCGGGATGGCCAGCGGCACTCCGAGCAGGAATGCGCCGAGGCCGATGCCGATGGCGTCGATCGTGGCGACGAGGAGCTGCGTGCGCGCGTACGTGATGACGGTCCGCCAACCCGCGCGTCCGGCACCGTCGACGGCGGGACGCGCCGCCCGCGGGAACAGCCGCGTCGTCCAGCGCCAGATGCCGCCGCCGTCCGCGAGCAGGCAGAGCAGGATGAACAGCGTCAGCAGGACACCGGTGGCGACGTGGCCGATCGTGGTCCCGATCGCCAGCGCGCCCGTCCACAGCACCTCGGCCTGCTGCTGCAGGAAGGACCCCGCCTGCTGCAGGCCGTCGTCGATCTGCTGCGCGCTGAGGTGCAGCGGTCCGTCGATGAGGTACTGGCGGAACTGGCCGACGGCCGCGACGGTCCGTTCCTGGACGGAACCGAACTCGCGCGTGATCTGCCACACCGCCAGCCACACGAGACCCGAGATGATCGCGATCGTGCCGACCACAGTGACGACGATCGCGAGCCAGCGCGGCCACCGGTGCCGCAGCAGGAACGAGAACGCCGGCCAGACGAGCGCGGTGACGAGGATCGCCACGAGCAACGGGACCACGAGGAGCTTGAGCTGGATGACCAGCCAGACCACCACGCCGAGGGCGGCCGCGATGACGAGGAGTCGCCACGCGTAGGCCGTCGTCTGCCGCAGAGCGGGCGGAACGGCGGGCGAGAGATCGCTCGAGACGGTGCGTCGACGCAGGGCGTCGAAGAACGATCCGCGGTCCTCGGGATCGGTTCCGGTCATCCCGTCAGCCTACCTCCGCCCGGTCTCGGGGAACGCCGGGAATGTCGGCGGTCATGCCTACGCTGGCATGTATGACGACGACCCTCCGCCGCGCCGACGCGCGTCGCATCGCGCTCGCCGCCCAGGGGTTCGGCCGTGCCCGTCCCACGACCGTCGGCACCCGCCAGATCACCGCGACGCTGCAGCGCATGCGCATCCTGCAGATCGACTCCGTCAACGTCTTCTCGCGGAGCCACTACATGCCGTTGTTCGCCCGCCTCGGCGCCTACGACACGAGGCTCCTCGACCGCCTCGCGTTCTCGCGGCGCCCGCGGTGGGTGGAGTCATGGGCGCACGTGGCATCCCTCGTCGACGTCGCCGACTGGCCGCTGCTGCAGTTCCGCCGCGACGCCGCGCGCGAGAAGTACGGCGACGACGACTGGGCCCGCGCGAACGCCGGCCTGCTGCGATGGCTGCGCGACGAGCTCGCGGCGCGCGGGCCGCTGCGGCCCGCCGAGATCGAGCACGACGCCCGCGAGGGGTCGCGCGGATCCTGGTGGGGCTGGGACGACGTGAAGAACGGGCTCGAGCGCCTGTGGCTCGTGGGCGACGTCGCCATCGCCGGGCGCCGCGGCTTCGAGCGGCGCTACGCGCTGGCCGAGGACGTGCTCCCGTCCGAGGCGCTCGACTCCCCCGTGCCGCGATCCGAGGCGATCCCCGAGCTGATCCGCCGCGCGGCCGTGGCGTACGGCGTCGCGACCGCCGCCGACCTCGCCGACTACTGGCGCATCCGCGATCGCCCCGCGGTGCTGTCCGCCGTGCGTGACCTCGTCGACGCCGGCGAGCTCGAGCCCGTGTCCGTCGAGGGCTGGACGGTCGCCGGCAGGCCCGCCAAGGCCTGGCTGCACCGGGATGCCGCCCGCCCCCGCCGTATCGATGCGACGGCCCTCCTCACGCCGTTCGATCCCGTCGTGTGGTTCCGCGACCGCGCGGAGCGTCTGTTCGACTTCGACTACCGCATCGAGATCTACACCCCGGCCGAGAAGCGGCGCTTCGGCTACTACTCGCTGCCCGTCATCGTGGGCGACGACGTCGTCGGGCGCATCGACCTCAAGGCCGACCGGGCCGCCTCCGCGCTGCGCGTGCAGTCCGCGTGGTGGGAGCACGGCGCACCCGCGGATGCCGCCGAGCGGCTTGCCGCGGAACTGCGGACCGCCGCCCAGTGGCAGGGACTGGAGAGGGTCACGGTGTCGCGATGGGGCGATGCCGCGGACGCCCTGGCCGGTGCCCTCGCCGCGGAGCGGCACGAGCACCCTTCCGCACCCGCGAACGACGGTGCCCCCTCGCCCGTGGCGGCGGAGGGGGCACCGAAGTAGACGTCAGAACTGGACGCGCGGCGGCTCCGAGATCGCGGCGCCGTCGACGACCTCGAAGAATTCGCGGGCCTGGAAGCCCAGTTGGCGGGCGAAGAGGTTGTTGGGGAACACCTTGATCTTGGTGTTCAGCTCGCGGACGCCGCCGTTGTAGAACCGGCGCGAGGCCTGGATCTTGTCCTCGGTGTCGACGATCGACTGCTGCAGCTGCAGGAAGTTCTGGCTCGCCTGGAGCTGCGGGTAGCCCTCCGCCACCGCGAACAGCGACTTCAGCGCCTGCTGCATGTGGCCCTCGGCGACTCCCGCTTCGGCGGGGCTCTGCGCCGAGATCGTCTCGGCGCGCGCCCGCGTCACGTTCTCGAAGACCGCCTTCTCGTGGGCGGCGTAGCCTTTCACCGTCTCGATGAGGTTGGGGAGCAGATCGGCCCTCCGCTTGAGCTGGACCGTGATGTCGCTCCAGGCCTCGTCGACCCGCACGTTCAGGGACACGAGCGAGTTGTACGTCGCCCACAGATAGATTCCCGCGATCACGAGGATCGCGACGATCACGATGAGGGGAACGAGCCACTCCCACATGTTCCGGTTCTCCGTTCGACGACTGCCCGGACAATCCTAACGGCGCGGCCACCTCCCACCAGGGGCCTGGGCACGACTCTCAGTCGATACGCACGCTGGCGCCTCGATACGGCCGAACGACGCCCCCGCAGTACCCCCGGTGGGACTCGAACCCACACCTGGAGCGATTTTAAGTCGCCTGCCTCTGCCATTGGGCTACGGGGGCGGATGCCTCGCTCCACCGTAGCGCGCGGGCGAACGGCATCCGGAAACGACGAAACCCCCGCACGTGAG
This sequence comes from Microbacterium sp. T32, assembly GCF_001619615.1. Taxonomy (GTDB): domain Bacteria; phylum Actinomycetota; class Actinomycetes; order Actinomycetales; family Microbacteriaceae; genus Microbacterium. The sequence continues at coordinate 57,180 of NZ_LQQP01000012.1, read as the reverse complement.
GTGCGGGGGTTTCGAGCGGTGTCACTTGGCGGCGACGGCCTCGGGCTTCTTCTCGGCCGGGGCCTCGGCGGCGGGCTGCGCGGGGCGGGGACGCGCCGCGAACTCCTCGAAGGTCGCGCGGGGGTTCTGGACCGCCTCGAGCGACACGGTCTCGCGGCCGTGGAAGAAGTTCTGCACCCAGTCGCCGACGACGCGGAACTTGCGCTCCCACGTCGGCATGGCCAGGCCGTGGTAGCCGCGGTGCGCGAACCAGGCGAGGAGGCCGGTGAGGGCGATCTTGCCGGACTGGAAGGCACCGTTGTAGAGACCCAGGCCGGCGACGGCACCGAGGTTCTTGTGGAAGTACTGCTTGGGCTGCTCGCCGCGGAGCACAGCGACGATGTTCTTCGCCATGAGCTTGCCCTGGCGGACCGCGTGCTGCGCGTTCGGGACGCAGAAGCCGCCCACACCGCCACCGGACAGGTCGGGGACGGCCGAGACGTCACCGGCGGCCCAGGCACCCTCGACGAACTCCTCCTCGGTGCCGACGCGGAGGTCGGGGCGGGTGCGGATGCGACCGCGCTCCTCGACGGGAAGGTCGCTGCCGCGCACGACCGTCGGGTTGGCCATGACACCCGCGGTCCAGATGATGAGGTCGGTGGGCAGCTGCTCACCGGTCGAAAGCTCGACGACGCCGTCGACGGCGCCCTTGACCTGCGTGTCGAGGTGCACGAACGCACCCTTCTTCGCGAGGTCGGCGAGCACCCACTCGCTCGTCTTCTGCGACACCTCGGGCATGATGCGGCCCATGGCCTCGATGAGGTGGAAGTGCGTGTCGTCGAACGTGAGCGTCGGGTACTGCTTCAGCAGCGAGGACGCGTAGGCGCGCAGCTCGGCGAACACCTCGATGCCCGCGAAGCCGCCACCGACGACCACGACGGTGAGCAGACGGTCGCGCTCGGGACCGGCGGGGAGCACCGACGCCTTCTCGAAGTTCGAGGTCAGACGGTCACGGATCGCGACGGCCTCCTCGATCGTCTTGAGGCCGATCGCGTTCTCGGCGATGCCCGGGATCGGGAACGTGCGGGAGACGGCACCGGCCGTCACGACGATCTGGTCGTACTCCTGGGTCCAGGTTTCGTCGCCCACGATCGGGGTGATGGTCGCGGTCTTGGTCGCGTGCTCGATGCCCGTGACCTTTCCGGCGATGACCGTGGTGCGCTTGAGGTGGCGGCGCAGGCCGACGACGACGTGGCGGGGCTCGATCTCACCGGCCGCGACCTCGGGGAGGAACGGCTGGTAGGTCATGTACGGCAGCGGGTCGACGAGAGTGACCTCGGCCTCGTTGCGGCCGAGGAGCTTCTCGAGCTTCCACGCGGTGTAGAAACCCGCGTAGCCTCCGCCGACGATGAGGATCTTGGGCACGGTGCTGGTCACGATGGAAGAGACTCCTGGTTTGTGATGCGGCTCGGCTCGCGAGATGTGCGCGCCTTACGGATACGCCGGGCAGCAGCACTGACGCCGAGCGTGATCATTATAGCGGCGAGGGTCGCCCCCGCGAGCGGCAGCGTCCCGTACAGCAGGCTGTCGCGCGTCGGGAGGAGCGGGGAGGCCGCCTGTGGAGCCGACTCGACCGGCGGCAGCGGCGGGATGTCGACGGGCGCGGCGGTCGGTGAGCCGGTGGGCGCGGGGGCGTTCGCACGGCGGTACAGCCGCACCCATTCCGCGAGGTCGCCGAGCGGGTTCGCGGACACCGTGGGCACGCCGGTGGCGGACACCGCGGCGGCGGCATCCACCAGTCCGTAGCCGTACAGCTTGTCCTGGCCCGGTGCCGCGCCGGCGGCCGGCTTGGCGGTGCGGATCAGCCGGTTCAGCACGTTGTCGGCGCTCAGATCGGGATGGGCGGCGCGGACGAGGGCCGCGATCCCGGAGACGATGGGCGCAGCGCCGCTCGTCCCGTTCCACTGCACGAGGGTGCCGTCGGCGGAGACGCCGAGGAGGCGCTCGCTCGGAGCCGACAGGCCGATGGTGATGCCCTGCGTCGACGCGTCGTTGCTCGCCGTGCCGGACGGGTCGACCCCGCCGACGGCGAGCACGCCGGGGATCGTCGCGGGAGCACCGACGCGGGACGTCCCACTCCCCCGGTTGCCCGCCGCGACGACGATGACCACGTCGTGATCGAACGCGTACTGGAACGCTTCGTCCCAACTGGGGTCCCAGTCGAGCGTGTTGGTCGTCAGCGACATGTTGATGACGGTGGCGCCCTGGTCGACCGCCCAGTGGATGGCATCCACGATCTGCTCGGTGAAGGGCTTCGACGTCACCGAGCCGAAGCCGACGGAGATGGACAGCAGTTGCGCGTCCGGCGCCACGCCGATCATGCCGGTCTGGTCGCCCGTGCCGCGCGCCGCGGCGAGCGAGGCGACCCAACTGCCGTGGTTGGCGTCCACCGCGCCGACCGGCGTGCGTCCGTCGGCCGCTCCCACGCCGGAGACGTCGGTGCCGCCGGCGACGGCGCCCGTGAACTCGACCGGTCCGCGGGCGATCCCGGTGTCGATGATCGCGATCTTCTGGCCCGCACCGCGCGTCGTCTTCCACGCCTCGCGGATGCCGTACTGGTCGAGCCAGTACTCCGCGGCTCGGGTGGGGTCGGTCGACTGCTGCGGAGTCGGAGTCGCCGCCGCGCCCGTCAGCAGCACCGCGCCCAGGACGACGGATGCCACGGCCGCGACGACGCGTCTCATCCGCCCGCCCCGGGGGTCTCGCATTCGCAGCGCTCGGGCGACCACGTGCCCCGCGCGAGAGCGCGGTCGCCGATCGGGTTCACGCCCGGGCCGGCCGCGAGCGCGTGACCGGCGAGAGCGTGCAGACACTTCACGCGGGTCGGCATCCCGCCCGCCGAGATGCCGGCGATCTCTTCCGGCTCGCCGTAGGCCGCGCGATCGCGCAGGTACGCCTCGTGCGCCGCCGCGTAGGCCGCGCGCAGGTCGTCGTCGGCGGCGAGCTCGTCGGTGAACTCCTTCATGACGTGCCCGGCCTCGAGCACCGACATCGCCGCCGTCGCCGCGGGGTGCGTCAGGTAGTAGAAGGTGGGGAACGGACTGCCGTCGTCGAGACGGGGCGACGTCGCCACCACGGTCGGGTTCCCGCACACGCAGCGCGCTGCGATGCCGATCACCCCGCGCGGAACACGACCGAGCTGCGACCGCAGCACGTCGAGATCGGCGTCGGAGGCGGGGGGAAGGGGCGGCGTACTCATCGGTTCCAGGGTACCCGGCGCCCCCGACAAGCCTGGCCGGGAGCGTCGATCAGGGGGTCGGCGCGGGGTCGGGGACGCCGATGGTCGGTGCCGCCACCTGCGCCGCTCCGGCCGAGGTGACCGACCGCACCAGCTGCGACATCCAGTCGGTGCGCGTCTGACCGACGTCCTGCGAGACGTCCTGCTGCTCCTGCGGGGCCTGCGACGCGGGCAGGTCATCGTCGATGAGGTACACGACCTCACCGGGCATCGTGTAGAACAGTCGCTCGCGCGCCTGGGTCGTGATGTACGCGGGGTCGGACCAGCGCTCGCGCTGGGATTGCAGGTCGGCGACCTCGTTCCGGCTCAGGGCGACAGCACTCTGGAGAGCCTGGATCTGCTGCCGCTGGTTCATGTACGTCCCGACGGTCGGCACGAGCACGAACGTCCCGAGCACGACGAGCCCGAGCATGATCACGACGAAGCCCGAGATGCGCAGTCCCCCGAGCCACTCCCGGACGTCGACGCGCGGCGCGCGCGCCGGGGTGGGCCGCACCGGTTCCCGCTTCACCGGCGCCTTCGGGCGGCGCGCTTTCGTGGCCGGGGCCGCCGGCGTCTCGTTCCGCCCTCGCGGGGACGGGAGCGTCGGTCGATCCACGACGTCTCCTTCCTCACCGGCGCACGTGCGCGCCCGGACGGTATCCGACTCTATGTCGCGCGCCCCGGGCACCCCGGTGACGCGCCGGGCTCACGGCATCCGCTCGGCTTCCGTCCCGGGGAACGACGGGCCCGGGAACGACGAAGGGAGGAGCCTTGCGGCTCCCCCCTCCTCACGCGGGTGCGTTCAGCCCTTGAAGCGGGGGAACGCCGAGCGGCCGGCGAAGACGGCGGCGTCGCCGAGGTCCTCCTCGATGCGCAGCAGCTGGTTGTACTTCGCGACGCGCTCGCTGCGGGCCGGCGCACCGGTCTTGATCTGGCCGGCGTTCACGGCGACCGCGAGGTCGGCGATCGTGGTGTCCTCGGTCTCGCCCGACCGGTGCGACAGCATCGACGTGTAGCCCGAACGGGTCGCCAGGGCGATGGCATCCAGGGTCTCGGACAGCGTGCCGATCTGGTTGACCTTCACCAGGAGCGAGTTGGCGACGCCGAGGTCGATGCCCTGCTTGAGGCGCTTGGGGTTGGTGACGAACAGGTCGTCGCCGACGAGCTGGACCTTCGAGCCGATGGTCTCGGTGAGCTTCTTCCAGCCGTCCCAGTCGTCTTCGGCGAGCGCGTCCTCGATCGTGACGATCGGGAAGTTCGCGACGAGGTCGGCGAAGTAGTCGACCAGCTCGTCGACGCTCCACGCCTTGCCCTCGACGGTGTAGACGCCGTCCTTGTAGAACTCGGTGGCAGCGACGTCGAGGCCGACGGCGATGTCCTGGCCGGGGGTGAAGCCGGCCTTCTCGATCGCGCGGATGAGGAAGTCGAGGCCCTCGCGGTTGCTGGGCAGGTCGGGGGCGAAGCCGCCCTCGTCACCGAGGCCGGTGTTGTAGCCCGCGGACTTCAGCTCGCCCTTGAGGAGGTGGTAGACCTCGGTGCCCCAGCGGAGCGACTCGCCGTAGGTGTCGGCACCGATGGGCGCGAGGAAGAACTCCTGGAAGTCGATACCGTTGTCGGCGTGCTCGCCGCCGTTGATGACGTTGAACAGCGGCACGGGCAGGAGGTGCGCGTTGGGGCCGCCGAGGTAGCGGAACAGGGGCAGGTCGGCGCTGTCGGCGGCGGCCTTGGCGACGGCGAGCGAGACACCGAGGATGGCGTTGGCGCCGGTGCGCGACTTGTTCTCGGTGCCGTCGGTCTCGATGAGGATCTCGTCGATGATGCGCTGCTCGCTGGCCTCGACACCCTCGATCGCGGGGCCGAGCTCGTCGACGACCGCGGCGACGGCCTTGAGGACGCCCTTGCCGCCGTAGCGGCTCTTGTCGCCGTCGCGCAGCTCGTAGGCCTCGAAAGCACCGGTGGACGCGCCGGAGGGGACGGCCGCGCGCTGGACGATGCCGTCGTCGAGGAGCACCTCCACCTCGACGGTCGGGTTACCGCGCGAATCCAGGATCTCGCGCGCGTTGACAGCCTCGATAAGTGCCACGAAGGACTCCTCGTTGGTTCTGGGTGGAAGAGGGCGGAGCGTCGTCGGTCCGGGATCGAGTCTAGTGACCGCGGTCGCCGCGCGTGGGGCCGGTTCGGGGCGCCGGGCGTGGCCCCGGGGCGACGGATGTGGCCCCGGGGCCACGAACGCCCGGAAACCTCACGCGACACACGACGCGGTCCCGGATGCCACGGCGTCGGTGAGGATCGCGATCGCGAGGCCGTCCCACCCCTTGCGGTCGAGCGTCTGCAGCGCGGTGGCGTCGAAGCGCGGATCCTGCCCCAGCATCACGACGCCGGCGCGCGCCCCGGCGACCTTCGTGTCCCCGGGCGGCGGATCGGCGACCGCTCCGGCCCGCACGACGTTGTCGAGCACAACGACGGTGCCGGGACGGCCGAGCCGCGCGGCCCAGTCGAGGTAGGCGGGGTTGGACTCCTTGTCGGCATCCACGAAGACCAGGTCGAACGGCTCCTCGTTCGCGAGACTCGGGAGGACGTCGGTGCCGCGGCCCACGCGGATGTCGACGCGGTCGGCGACCCCCGCCCGCTCCAGATTCGCGCGGGCGATGGCGGCGTTGCGCTCCTCCGCCTCGATCGTGACGACCCGACCGCCGTCGGGCACCGCTCGCGCGAGCCAGATCGTCGAGTACCCGGCGAGCGTCCCGATCTCCAGCACGCGGCGTGCGCCGCTGATCCGCGCCAGCAGGTGCAGCAGCTTCGCGCTGACCGGCGACACCTCGATCGCCGGGAGTCCGGCGTCCTGCTGCGCGGAGAGCGCGGCATCCAGGACCGGGTCGTGACCGATCAGGGTGTCGGTCAGGAAGCCGTCGACGTCGTCGTGGGTGGGCACTCCCCCAGCCTGACGATGCGAACCGTGCGGGTCAACGGGGTCCGTGCAGGTGGGCCCGCGTCATTTCGTCGTAGTCCTCATCGGACAGGTCGTCGTAGCTCTTCGCCTCGGCCCGGTCGGTGCGCATCCAGCGCACCATGAGGATCACGAGGATCGGCACGTCGGCGAACTCGGCGATGAACCAGATGAGGTCGCCGGCGAGGTGCTGGTCGTGCAGCGTCGAGGGCCACCACGCCACCGCCTGCGTGGCATCCGGGATCAGGTCGAGCACCGAGTCGTTCAGGCGCATCAGGAGTCCCGGCACGGAGTCGATGAGCAGTTCGACGAACGCGAGCAGGAACTCGATCGCGATGAAGGTGCCGGTGTGGACGGCGCCGAGCGCCATCATCGGCAGCACCATCGCGAGTCCGACCAGCGGCACGACGATCCCGAGCGAGGCCTCGATGACGGGGTTCACGCGCAGGATGCCGGCGACCGGCGTCAGGAACAGGCAGAACACGGCGGCGATGACGACGGTGGCGACCATCGCGTTGCCGGTGATCCGGACCAGGCGCGTCGCGAGCAGTCGGTCGAGGCGGGCGCGCCCCCGATCACCGGTCGCGAGCGAGTACAGGTCGAGCGGGCGGCCGGCCGCGATGCCGGCGGGGACCGCGAAGATCAGCAGCGCGATGCGTGTCGAGAACGCCCACCGCAGCTCGGACGAGTACGCCCCGAGGAAGCCCAACTCGATGACGGCGTAGGGGGCGAGGCCGAGCGCGAAGAAGCCGATCGTGCGGAGCACCGGCCAGTTCTCCCCGCGACGTCGCACCCGCACGACCCCGGTGATGTAGAGAGCGGATGCCACGACGATCACGCCGAGCGGAACGGGCGCGGCGTGCCAGGTGGTCAGGAGAACGGTCAGAGGAGGCGTGCGGTCACGGTAGGCCGGGTGGCTATGCGTTTGCCGGGACCGACGCGGGGTCGGCGGGCCGGCGCCGCGTGCGAAACTCCTGAGTTTTCGGACGGTTCCGCCCGGCAGCGGCGTCCCCGACCGGCCCGACGCGCGAAACTCAGGAGTTTGGACCGCCGACCGGGACCGCCGCGGGCTTCAGCGCGGCGAGGACCGCGGGCAGCAGCGCCTCGGCGGTGCGGCGGTACCCGAGGGCGCTCGGGTGGAAGCGGTCGACGCTGAACATCTCGTCCGGACGCTCGGCGAACACCGGCCCGACGGCCCGCGCGAGGGGGACGACGCGGCCCCCGGCGCGGTGCACCGCCGCGGCCTGAGCCGCCGCGAGCTGGCGCGACGACCGCGCGGCGAGGGACCGCAGGGGTTGCGGGATCGCCCGCAGCGTCCCCAGATCGGGGCAGGTTCCGACGACCACAGGCACGCCCGTGTCGCGCAGCGCGCGCACGATGACCTCGAGCTGTTCGGCGGCACGGGATGCCGGGATGCGGTGCGTCACGTCGTTGCCGCCCACGACGATCACCGCGACGTCGGCGCGATAGTCCGCCGGCACCGCCGCGAGCTGCCCGGCGAGGGCCGAGCTCTCGGACCCGACGACCGCGGCGGTCCGCAGCCGCACCGGTCGTCCTTCCGCGCCGGCGATGCCCTTCGCGAGCCGGGCGCCGAGCGTGTCGCGCCGGTGGCCGGCGCCCAGACCCGCCGCGATCGAATCCCCGAGCAGCAGGAGCTCGACCGGCGGACCGGGATGCTTCTTGCGGCGCCACACGCGGTCGGCATCCAGTGCCTGCTCCCCGAGGGGCTTGCCGATGCGGCGACGCGCGATCGCGGCCTGTCGGGCGATGAGGGTGCGCACCCCCACCGCCGCCGTGCCGAGCACCGCGACCGACGACGCGACGGTGACGGTGATCGGCCGACGCCTGCGCATGGTGTCATTCCATCGCGCCGGGGTGAACGGCGGGTGACGTCCAAGGGGCCCCCGGTCCCGCGCGGCTCAGGCCCCGCGCCCGGCTCGGGTCCCTTCCCGGCTCAGCCCTCGGCGTGCCGCCGACCCCGCGCCCGCAGCACGAGCGCCAGCACGAGCACCGCGACGGCGAGGACGATGTCGAGCGCGAGGCCGGCGAGCAGTTCGTCGCGGCCCGCGACGTGCGTGAACGACACGACCCCGCCGATCACGATGACGCCGAAGGACAGCGCGATCTGCTGCGCCGTGCTGAACATGCCGCCCGACAGCCCCGCGGCCCGCACCGGCACCTCGCGCACGACGAGCTGCGTCAGCGGCGAGAAGATCAGCGCCTGGCCCGCCCCCAGGATCACCAGGGCCGGCTGCAGCCACAGGCCGATGTCGGAACCCCAGGCCAGCACCACGGTCACCGACATCGCGACCAGGGCCACGAGCTGCAGGCCGACACCCCATGCCAGCGTCGCGTCGCCCAGGCGCGCCTGCACACGCGCGACCGTGAGCGACACCGCCGCGAACACCACCGCGAACGGCAGCAGCGCCAGGCCCGCCTGCAGCGACGTCATGCCGCCCGCCTCCACGGCGCGCGGGAAGACGTAGAGGAGCGCCGAGTATCCGGCGAAGAACAGCGCCGCCGACAGCAGCCCGAGCTGCAGCGGGCGCAGACGCAGGACGCTCGGAGGCAGGAGCGGCACGCGACCGCTGCGCTCCACGGCATCCTGGTGCCGCCACATCGCCACCAGCGCGACCGCGGCGACGAACAGCACGACGTACACCGGCCACGACCAGCCCCACGCCGGGCCGAACGTCAGCGCGACGGACGCGGCCAGGATGCCGATGCCCAGCGCGGCGGTTCCGACCAGGTCGATCGCGACGTGCTCGTGCGAGCGACTCCGCGGCGCGAGGGGCGCCAGCGCGATCGCGGCGGCGGCCACCAGCGCCACGACGACGAACACCGCCCGCCAGCCGTCGACCACGCCGAAGCTCGTCGCGGCGAGCGCGCCACCGGCGACCTGGCCGACCGCCGAGCCGATGCCGCCGCTCGCACCGAAGGCCGCGATCGCGCGGGTCCGCGCGGCTCCGCGCGAGGTCGCCTGGATGGTGGCGAGCACCTGCGGCGTGCAGAGCGCGGCCCCCACTCCCTGCACGACTCGCGCCACGATGAGCATCGCAACGGAGGGTGCGAACGCGCACGCGACAGCCGAGACGAGGAACAGACCCATTCCCACCGTGTAGAGACGGTGACGTCCGAAGCGGTCTCCGAGGCGCCCGCCGAGGATGAGCAGCACCGCGAAGGGGACCCCGTACCCGGCGATGACGAGCTCGAGCGAGACGTCGTCGGAACCGAAGCGATCGCGCAGCGTCGGGAGGATGACGGTGACCGCGTTGAAGGCGAACGTGCCGACGCCGGGTCCGAGGAGGAACCCGATGTAGCGCCAGGTGGGGACCGCCGGGGAGGGGGATGCCATCGGCACGGGCGACGCGCCGGTGGCGGGGTGCGCGGAAGTGGTCATGGTGCCAGCATGATGGGTGCGGGATCCTGGTACCAGGAGCCTCCTCATCCTGGTACCGAGACCACTCCCCTCAGCGCGGCTCATGAGCGCCTCGCCGCCTATGCTCGCGTCGGAAGGAGACGCCATGACCCGATCCGACGACGCGCGCGCGGAGTTCGCGGCGTTCCTCCGCGGTCGGCGCGCACGGCTGCAGCCGGCCGACGTCGGCCTGCCGGACGGCTCCCGCCGCCGGGTCGCGGGGCTGCGCCGCGAAGAAGTCGCACAGCTCGCCGGGGTCGGCCTCACCTGGTACACGTGGCTCGAGCAGGGCCGCCCCATCGCGGCATCCGCCCAGGTCGTCGGAGCGATCGCCCGGGCTCTGCGACTCACCGACGACGAGCGGGACCACCTGTTCGCGCTCGCCGACCTCCCCCGACCGGAGCGCGAAGCGCGCGGATGCGTCGACACCCCGCACCTCGACCTGCTCGAGAAACTGCTTCCGTACCCCGCGGCGCTGCAGACGTCGCGCTTCGAGATCCGCGCCTACAACCGGTCGTACCGGTACCTGTTCGACGACCTCGACGACGTTCCGGCCGAGCGCCGGAACTGCGCCGTGCTGCTCTTCACCGACGAGACATGGCAGCGCGCGCACGTCGACCTCGAGCACGCGCAACGCCGCATGGCCGCGCGCCTGCGGTCCGCGTACGGCCGGCATCACGACGAGCCGTCGTGGCAGCGCTTCATCGCCGACCTGGAGCGGGTCTCGCCGCGCTTCGCCGAGCTGTGGAGCCGCGGCGACGTGAGCAGCGAACGCCACTCGGTGAAGCACATCGTGAACGATCGCGTCGGCGAGCTGCACCTGGAGATGGCGAGCGCGTGGGTCGACGAGAGCCTGGGATCCCGCGTGGTGTGGTTCTCCCCGAGGGATGCCGCGACGGCCGCGCGCCTGGAACGGCTCGCGTCCGAGCACCCCGATCAGGCCTTGATCAGCGCCGTCGCCTGACGGGACTCCCCGTCAGCCGAGCGGCTTGATCTCGAGCGAGTCGATCGTGCTGTCGGCGCCGACCGTCGCGAAGGACGTGTAGCCGTCGGCGCTCGAGCGCTCGAGCAGCGCCTTCATGTTCTTCGGCCGCTGCTCGAGGCGCACGCGGGCGCCGTCGGCGACGAGCGCGGCCTTGATCCGCAGCAGCTGCGCGAGCGGCACGTCGCGATCATGCACCAGCACGAGGGAGCGGGAGCCCGAGTCGTCGGCATCCTGGAGCAGGTCGACGATCCGCTCGAACCCGATCGAGAAGCCCACCGCCGGCACGTCCTGTCCGAGGAATCGGCCGATCATGCCGTCGTAGCGACCGCCGCCGCCGAGCGAGTAGTCGACGCTCGGGTGCGCGAGCTCGAAGATCGTGCCCGTGTAGTACCCCATGCCGCGGACCAGGAACGGGTCGAAGCGCAGCGGGGCCTCGGCACCGCGCGCGGCGGCGACGGTGTCGCCGAGGGCGACGAGGTGGTCGACGATCTCGTCCGGGATGCCGGCCGGCAGCGCCGCACGGATGCCCGCGGCATCGAAGCCGGCGTCGTCGGCGCTCGGCCGGTCGAGGTAGGCGGCGAAGGCGTCGACGGCGTCCGGAGTCGTGCCGCGCTCGCGGAGCTCGGCCACGACGCCCGACGGCCCGATCTTGTCGAGCTTGTCGATGGTGATGAGGACGCCGGGGCGCTCGTCCGCGGCGAAGCCGAACACGTCGAGCATCGCGTCGAGCGCACGGCGGTCGTTGACCCGGACGATGCCGCCCTCGAGCCCCAGGGCGTCGAGCACGTCGAGGCTCGCCGTCATCAGCTCGGCCTCGGCGCGCGCGGACGCGTCGCCGATGATGTCGATGTCGCACTGCACGAACTGGCGGTAGCGGCCCTTCTGCGGCCGCTCCGCCCGCCACACGGGCGCCATCTGGATGGCGCGGAACACCGTCGGCAGCTGCGCGCGGTTGGTCGCGTAGAACCGGGCGAGCGGCACGGTCAGGTCGTAGCGCAGACCCAGGTCGGCGAGCGCGGCAGGATCCTCGGCCGCACCGCGGATCGCCTCGGCATCCATTCCCCGCTTGAGGATGCTGAACGAGAGCTTCTCGTTGTCGCCGCCCATGCCGGCGTGCAGCCGCGAGTACTCCTCCATGACGGGCGTCTCGATCTCGTCGAAGCCGTGCGCGCGGTAGCGCTCGCGGATCACGGCGAGCACGCGCTCGCGTCGGGCCTTGTCAGCGGGGAGGAAGTCGCGCATGCCGCGCGGCGGGTTCACGGATGCCACGTCCCCATTGTTCCAGGCTCGCGCGCGGCGCCCGCGCGCCGCTGCGCCGAGTGCCCACGATCCGGCCCAGCGCTCACGGTGCGGGCGGCCGGGACGGGGGCGCTCGACCTGATCACGTGCACTCGCCGAAAGCACCCGCCATGGGGCGTCGCGACGCGTGATCTCGGCCAGATCACGTGATCTGGCCGGCCTCAGACCCCGGACTCGGCCGCGCGCACCTCGGCCGACAGGCGGCGGAGACGTTCGCGCAGGGCGCGGTCGGCATCCCAGCCGTGTTCGCGGGCCTGCTGCACGAGCACCAGCAGCGCGTCCCCCAACTCGGCCTCGGTCGCCGGGTCGGCCAGCCGGTGCGCGGGCGCCACCACGCCGACCTGCGCGGCCTTGCCGAGCACTTTCTGCGCGAGGGCGAGCGACGGCATGTGCTCCGAGACGCCGTCCAGGACGCTCGTGCGCTCGCGCTTCTCGGCCGCCTTCGCCGCGTTCCAGTGCACGAGAACCTGTTCGGGAGTGGATGCCACGGCGTCGCCGAACACGTGCGGGTGCCGGCGCACCATCTTCTCGGTCAGTCCGCGGGCCACGTCGTCGATGTCGAACGGATCCTCCGGGTCGCCTGCGGCGATCTCGGCGTGGAAGAGCACCTGCCACAGCAGGTCGCCGAGCTCCTCCCGCAGGTCGGCGCGCGTGCCGGACTCCACCGCGTCGATCACCTCGGCGCTCTCCTCGACCAGGTACGGCACGAGGTCGCGGTGGTCGATCGTCTGCGTCCACACGCAGCGTTCGCGCACCGCGCGCATCGTCTCGGCGGCCTCGCGCAGCGCGTCGTCGCTCACGGTCCCTCCTCCGGCGGCATCCGTGCACCGCTGCCCCGAGTATCCCCCGCCCCGGGGTTGCGGGCGCGCAGGCCCGGCACAACTCCTGCGGATCCCGCGTGCCGAGACGTGTGAGGCCCGCGCGCCGCCAACGCGCCGGAGTTCTGCCGGGACCGGCGGCAGACACGACGAAGGAGATTCCGGATGCCGAGCCCCCGACGCCCCGGAATCCCGCGGCACCCCTGCGGGCCCGACGCGGATTCTCCTGCATTGTGTCGCGTGAGAGGGAGCACGTGATCTGGCCGCAACGTGACGCAACTATCCTGGGCCGTGTGCGTGAACTGACCCCGACCGAGGCGATCGACCTCGTGGGCCGCTTCGAAGCCGGCCAAGAGCTTCCCGAGCAGATGCGTGCCGACGTGCGCCTCCTCGGCTCCCTGCTGGGCCGGGTGCTGCGTGAGAGCGGCTCCCCCGGCCTGTACGAGGACGTCGAGGAGCTGCGGACCGCGACGATCCAGGCGTACACCGACGAGACGCCCGAGGCGTTCGAACGGGCCGCCGCGATCGCCGATGGTTTCTCGATCGCCCGCGCCGACGAGGTGGCCCGGGCCTTCACGGCCTACTTCCACCTCGTCAACCTCGTCGAGGAGCACCAGCGTGTGCGCGTCCTCCGCGAGCGCGGCGACCGCCCGTCCCGCAGCGGCACCCCCGACACGATCGCCGCGGCCTTCGAGAGCCTGTCGGCCGAGGTCGGCGAGGAGACCGCGCTCGCGCGCCTGCAGGCGCTCCGCTTCCACCCCGTCTTCACGGCGCACCCCACCGAGGCCCGCCGCCGCGCGATCTCGACGAGCATCCGCCGCCTGTCCGAGCTGCTCGGCGAGCACGACGCGGCCGCCGAGAACGACACCGAGGTCCGCCGCACCGAGCGGCGCATGCTCGAGGAGATCGACACGCTGTGGCGGACCGCCCCGCTGCGCCGCGAGAAGCCGTCCCCGGTCGACGAGGTGCGCTCCGTCATGGCCGTGTTCGACGAGACGCTCTACACCGCGGTGCCGCGTGTCTACCGCCGGATCGACGACATCCTCCAGGGCGAGGACGCCGGCGCCAAGGCCCCGATCGTGAAGCCCTTCGTGCGCGTCGGCTCGTGGGTGGGCGGCGACCGCGACGGCAACCCCTTCGTCACGGCATCCGTCACCCGTAAGGCCGCCGCGATCGCGAGCGAGCACGTGCTGCTCGGCCTCGAACGGACGACCCAACGGGTCGGTCGCGGACTGACTCTGGATGCCGAGTCCACCCCGCCGAGCGACGCGCTGCTGTCGCTGTGGCACCGCCTGCGTGCCGCGGACGAGGATGCCGCGGCCGAGATCGCCGAGCGCTCCCCCGCGGAGCCGCACCGCCGCATCCTGCTGCTCATCGCGCGGAAGATCGCCGCGACCCGCACGCGCAACGCCGACCTGGCCTACCGCGACCCCGAGCACCTCCTCGCCGACCTCCGGACCGTCCAGGACTCGCTCGTCGCCGCGGGCGCCGCACGCCAGGCGTACGGCTCGTTGCAGCGGCTCGTGTGGCAGGTCGAGACGTACGGCTTCCACCTCACCGAGCTCGAGGTGCGCCAGCACTCCGCCGTCCACCGCAAGGTGCTCGACGAGCTGCGCGCCGGCGGCGAGCGCAGCGACCTGGCCGAAGAGGTGCTCGAGGTGTTCCGCTCGATCGCCTACGTCCAGGAGCGCTTCGGCCCCCGCGCCGCCGGACGCTACATCGTGTCGTTCACGCAGTCCGCGGAAGACCTCGCGAACGTGCACGAGCTCGCGTCGTACGCGATGGGCCCGGGCGAGACGCCGCCGGTGCTCGACGTCATCCCGCTGTTCGAGACGTTCGCCGACCTGCAGGCGGCCCCCGGCATCCTGGCTGAGATCGTCACGCACCCCGCATTCGTCGCGCGACTGGATGCCACCGGCCGCCGCCTCGAGGTCATGCTGGGCTACTCCGACTCGTCGAAGGACGTCGGCCCCGTCGCCGCGAACCTCGCGCTGTACGAGGCGCAGGCGAAGATCTCGACGTGGGCCCAGGCCGAGAACATCGAGCTGACGCTGTTCCACGGCCGCGGCGGCGCGCTCGGACGCGGCGGCGGCCCGGCCAACTCCGCGATCCTGGCGCAGCCCCCGCACTCGGTGGACGGCCGCTTCAAGCTCACCGAGCAGGGCGAGGTCATCTTCGCCCGGTACGGCGACCCCGACATCGCGATGCGCCACATCGACCAGGTCGCCGCGGCGGTGCTCACGGCATCCTCTCCCTCGATCGAGACGCGCAACCGCGAGGCGGCCGAGGCGTTCGCCGACGTGGCCGCCACGATGGACGTCGCCTCGCGCGAGCGGTTCTTCGCGCTCGTGAAGGCGCCCGGCTTCGCGCCGTGGTTCGCCACCGTGACCCCGATGGAGGAGCTCGGGCACCTGGCACTGGGTTCGCGCCCGGCTCGCCGCGGACTCTCGGTCGAGTCGCTCGAAGACCTCCGGGCGATCCCGTGGGTGTTCTCGTGGACGCAGGCTCGCATCAACCTCGCCGGATGGTTCGGCCTGGGAACGGCGCTCGACGCCGTCGGCGACGAGGAGCGCCTGCGCGACGCGTACGCACGCTGGCCGCTGTTCCGCACGATGATCGACAACGTCGCGATGAGCCTCGCCAAGGCCGACGCCCGGATCGCCCGCCGCTACCTCGCGCTCGGCGACCGCGACGACCTCGCCCGGCTCGTCATGGACGAGATGCTCCTCACCCGCTCGTGGGTCGAGCGCATCACCGGCGGCGACCTGCTCGGCAACAAGCCCGTTCTGCAGCGCGCCGTGAAGATGCGCAGCCCCTACGTCGACGCGCTGTCGCTCCTGCAGCTGCGGGCTCTCCGCGCGCTGCGCGACACCCACGCGGAGAACCCGACCCCGGATGCCGAGCACCAGCGCCTGCTGCTGCTGTCGGTGAGCGGTGTGGCGGCGGGCCTGCAGAACACGGGCTGATCCGGCTCTACACGGAAGCGCCGGCGTCCCTCGGGGTGTCGGCGCTTTCCGTCTCAGTCGAGGCGTCTGTCGTGCGCGTGGCGCGCGAGGCTGCGGCCGTACCGCTCGGTGAGCTGCACCATCAGGTCGGGCGTCTCGCGATCGAGACCGAAGACGTACCCGGGGAAGTCGAGCTCCTTCTGCGCGGCCCAGATCTCGTCGTGCCGGTCCGGCGAGAGGAGCTGCACGGGGTCGCCGACCGCGACCCAGCCGATCGGCACCACCGTCTCGGGCGGCAGCACCGTGCGCAGGTGCACGATCGCGTTGATGCGCACCTCGCTGCGGTCGCCGATCTCCGCGCCGTTGAACACGCGGGTGCCGGTGGCGAGGAACACCTCGTCGCCGACGTCGGCTCCCGCGACGCTCGCCATCGGGCCGATGAGCGTGTGCGCGCCGACATGCACCGCGTGGGTGGAACTGGCCCGCAGCAGGGCGTTCTCCATCACGATGGTGTTCTCCCTCAGCACGATCCGGGTGCCCTCGGCGGTGAGGACCGCGCCGTGGAGGACCTGGCATCCGGGTCCGATCGTGACGTCACCGCTGATGACCGCGGTGGGGGCGATCACGGCGTCCGGGTGGATGCGGGGCTCGGCCCCGAGATGAGCGAAGCGCATGGGCGCCGTCCTTCCCGTCGGTGCCCGCCAGCGTAGTCCCGCTCAGGCCGTCGCGGTCTCGGTCGCCTTCTCGGCCGGCAACGGCCACAGCGCGTCGAGCAGCTGCCGCACCCAGGCGATGAGGTTCGCGTCGTCGGCATCCGGCGGGAGCGGGACGACCATGGCATCCCCGTTCGCGACGAGCTTCGCCTTCGGATATAGCCGCTGCAGACGCACGCGCATCGAGTCGGCGAGGTGCGCCGGGGCGATGCGGAGGTTCGAGCCCATGGCCACGACGTCCGCGAGACCGGCCTGCGCGGCGCGACGCCGCAGACGCGCGACCGCGATCAGGCCCTCGACCTCCGCGGGCGGCTCGCCGTAGCGGTCGCGGAGTTCCTCGATCACGAGGTCGATCGCGTCGTCCTTGGCGGTGGCGGATGCCGCGGCCGACAGCTTCTGGTAGGCCTCGAGGCGCAGCCGCTCGCTGTCGATGTACGTCTCGGGCAGACGCGCATCGACGGGGAGTTCGAGGCGCAGCTCGGTGGGCCCCTCGGTGTCCTCTCCGCGGAAGGTCGCGACGGCCTCGCCGATCATGCGCAGGTACAGGTCGAACCCGACGCCGGCGATGTGTCCGGCCTGCTCCGCCCCCAGCAGATTTCCCGCGCCGCGCAGCTCGAGGTCTTTCAGAGCGACCTGCATGCCGCTGCCGAGGTCGTTGTTGACGGCGATCGTCTCGAGGCGGTCGGCTGCGGTCTCCGACAGCGGCTTCATCTCGTCGTACAGGAAGTACGCGTACGCGCGCTCGCGGCCGCGGCCCACGCGGCCGCGCAGCTGGTGCAGCTGCGACAGGCCGTATTTGTCGGCCCGGTCGATGATGATCGTGTTGGCGTTGGCGATGTCGAGGCCGGTCTCGATGATCGTGGTCGACACGAGGACGTCGGCGCGACGCTCCCAGAAGTCGTCGACGACCTGCTCGAGCGCGTGCTCCCCCATCTGCCCGTGCGCGACGACGATCCGGGCCTCGGGCACGAGCTCGGCGAGGTGCGCGGCGACCCGCTGGATCGACGAGACCCGGTTGTGCACGTAGAACACCTGGCCCTCACGCAGCAGCTCGCGCCGGATCGCAGCGGCGATCTGCTTGTCGTTGCGCGGGCCGACATACGACAGAATCGGATGCCGATCCTCCGGCGGCGTCGCGAGCGTCGACATCTCGCGGATGCCGGTGACCGCCATCTCGAGCGTGCGCGGGATGGGCGTCGCGCTCATGGCGAGGATGTCGACGTTGGTCTTGAGCTTCTTCAGCGCGTCCTTGTGCTCGACGCCGAATCGCTGCTCCTCGTCGATGATCATGAGGCCCAGGTCTTTGAAGATGACCTTCTCGGTGAGGATCCGGTGCGTGCCGATGACCATGTCGACCGTGCCGTCGGTGAGCCCCGCGAGCGTGGCCTTCGCCTCCTTGTCGGTCTGGAAGCGCGAGAGCGGACGCACCGTCACGGGGAAGCCGGCGAAGCGCTCCGCGAAGGTCTCGAGGTGCTGCTTCACCAGCAGGGTGGTCGGCACGAGCATGGCGACCTGCTTGCCATCCTGGATCGCCTTGAACGCGGCGCGCACGGCGACCTCGGTCTTGCCGAACCCGACGTCGCCGGAGAGCAGCCGGTCCATCGGGATCGGCTTCTCCATGTCGGCCTTGATCTCGTCGATCGTCTGCAGCTGGTCCTGCGTCTCGGCGAACGGGAACGCCTCTTCCAGCTCCCGCTGCCACGGCGTGTCCGGGCCGAACGCGTACCCCTTCGCCGCCATGCGCGCCGAGTAGAGCTTGACCAGCTCGACCGCGATGTCGCGCACCGCCTTGCGCGCGCGCCCCTTGGCCGCGGCCCAGTCACTCCCGCCCATCTTCGACAGCACGGGCGCCTCGCCGCCGACGTACTTCGACAGCAGGTCGAGCTGATCGGTGGGCACGAAGAGCTTGTCGCCCGGGTAGCCGCGCTTGGACGGCGCGTACTCCAGGACCAGGTACTCCTTCGTCGTCTTCACTGCGTTGCGGCCGCCGCTGGAGACCTCGCGGCGCGTGAGCTCGAGGAACTTGCCGATGCCGTGCGTCGCGTGCACGACCACGTCGCCGGGCTTGAGCTGCAGCGGATCGACGACGTTGCGCCGACGTGACGCGAGCTTCTTCGCGCCGCGGTTGTCGTTCCCGACCGAGCGCCCGTAGAACTCCGTCTCGGTGATGACGGCGAACTTGACCTCGGTCAGCTCGAACCCGCGCTCCAGCGAGGCGCACACGACGTGCGCCACGCCCGGCTCGGGCGGCGTGCGGACGTCATCGACCTTGCGCGCCGCGATCCCGCGTTCGGCGAGCACGTCGCGCGCGCGGTCGACGAGACCCGGACCGGATGCCGTCACCACGACGGCCCACCCGTCCGCGAGCAGCTCCCCGACGTGTGCCGTCGCGCCATCGACGTTGCCCTGGAAGGACGGAACGGGGTCGGCCTTCACCCGGTGCGCCGAGTCGTCGCCCACCACGAGGCCCTCGGCCTCGGCATCCGCCGCTCCGGAGTCGAACGCGCTCAGTCGCCACCACACGCCGCCACGGCCCCCGGCGATTTCTCTCAGGTCGTCGAGCGTGACGAAGTCGCCCGCGCCCAGATCGACGGGGGTGTCTGCTCCGGCGGTGGCCGCCGACCACGCGGCCTCGAGGAACTCGCGGTTGGTGTCGCCGAGCGTCGTGGCGCGGGCGAGCGACCGCTCGGGGTCGACGAGCGCGACGGCACTGCCACCGGGCAGGTAATCGACGAGCGTCACGAGGTCGTCGACGAGCACCGGGATGAGCGACTCCATGCCCTCCGCCGGAATCCCCTCGGCCATCTTCTCGAGCAACTGCCGGAGACCCGGGTAGCCGTCGCGCAGCTCGGCGGCGCGCTCGCGGACGGCGGGGGTCAGCAGCAGCTCGCGGCTGGGGACCAGCGAGACGTCGGACACCTCGCCGGGCAGCGAACGCTGATCGGCCACGGAGAACGCGCGGATCTGGTCGACCTCGTCACCGAAGAACTCGATCCGGTACGGGTGGTCGGCGACCGGCGGGAAGACGTCCAGGATGCCACCGCGCACCGCGAACTCGCCGCGGCGGGACACCATGTCGACGCGGTGATACGCCAGTTCGACGAGACGCGTGGTCACCGTCTCGAGCTCGTGCCCGCGACCACCGACGCGCAACTCGACCGGCTCGACGTCGCCGAGGCCCGGCGCGAGCGGCTGGAGGGCACTGCGCACCGAGGCGGTGACGACGAGCGGAACCGAGCCGTCCCACGCGGCGATCCGGCGCAGGACGTCGAGGCGGCGGCCGACGGTCTCGGGGCTGGGGCTCAGACGCTCGTGCGGCAGCGTCTCCCACGCCGGGAAGTGCAGAACGTGCGCGCCCGGGAGCACGGCATCCAGGGCGGGGCCGAGCGACTCGGCGCGACGACCGGTCGGCGCGATCACCAGAACGGCACCGGGCGCGCCGCCCGTACGCCGACGCTCGAGGAGACCCGCGATGACGGGCGCGTCGAGCCCGTCGACGACGGAGAGAGACAGATCGGAGGATGCCGCGGCAGCGGCCTCCCGGTACGACTCAGCCTGCTCGAGGGCGCGAACGATCCCGGGAACTGTCACTCGACACATCCTACGCGGGGGCGCGGACACGGGCTCCGGGAGCTGTGGACACGGGCGCGCGAACGGGGCCGTCGCGGCCGGAGATCGCCCCGCGCGGAAGCTTCGGCGCCCCCGGCTCGCGGGTCGTACAGTGAGGTCATGACCTCGCCCGGTTCGCCCGAATTCGCCGCCCCGCACGCGGCGCCCCCGGTCGGAACGCTGCTGACGCCGCCGCCCACGGCATCCCGCCCCCGGCCGCTGGGGGCGATCGGCCTCGTGCTCGCCCTCCTCGCGGGAGTGCTGGCCTCGGTGGTCGCCGGGTTCGCCGCGTTCATCGTCGCCCGCGGCGCCGGGGCCGAGTTCGTCGCCCGCGGCGGGCAGACGTTCGACTGGCGCGTACTGTCGCCCGTGCGGGATTTCGTCCTGCTCGGCGAGATCGCATTCTGGTCGGGGACGGCGCTCGGAATCGCCGCGTTCGTCATCGGCATCGTGGCGACCGCGCGGAACCTGGGACGCGGAACCGGGATCGCCGCCATCCTGGTGTCGGCGTTCGGGCCGTTCGTGTTCGGACTGCTGGTGTTCGTCGCCCTCGCCGCCGGGGCGGCCGCGTCCGCCGGGTCCCTTGCCTGAGCATTACCGCTTTCGTCAAGGACGTGTCGATCCTCGTGGCGAACTTACGGCGACTCCATAAACTGACGGCACCAGGACGTCCTCGTCCTCGTCGATCAGAGGAGCACACCGTGACCAGCACACCGCCGCCCCCCGAGCCGTACAACCCGCCGCCGGCCACGCGCGCCGAAGCGGCCCAGAGCGGATACACCGCGCCGCAGGCCGGCTACAGCGCCCCGCCCGCTGCGTACGGCGCCCCCGCCGCGCGCCCCAAGGGCTCGAGCCGGCTCGGCCTCATCGCCTTCGTCGCCGCGCTCGTCGGCATCATCATCGGTTCTATCCTCGCGACCATCGGGGGAATGCAGACCGGCGGCCTGACGCAGTACGCCGACTACTCCACCGGCACCGGGACCCTCGACTACGACAGCGTCCCTCCGTCTGTCCAGCAGATGGGAATCGCCGCAGGCCTCCTCACCATCGCGGCTTTCCTCGTCTGGGGCGCATTCGCCCTGTGGGGTTTCATCCAGGGCATCGTCGCCACGGTCAAGAATCGCGGTCGCGGTTGGGGAATCGCGGCGATCGTGCTCGCGGTGATCGGCGGCGGTATCGTCCTGATCTTCCTCACCGTCGGAGTGGGCGTCGGCGCAGCGCCGTACATCTCCTGAGCACGGACCACGAAAGGCCTCGACTTCGGTCGGGGCCTTTCTGCGCGCCCGGGCCCTGCACCCGGCGATGACCGCGCGCCACCCCTCCTCCACAGGCCGGGATCACACGGATTCATCCACAGATCCCGCACTCTCCTCCGCGCGCATCGGAGCATCCCGCCTAGCCTCGCCGGAGGCCTCACGGCCGCTCGCCGCAGGAGAGGACACCGATGCCCCAGTCACGATCGACGGATACCCCCGCCTCCGACGCCGGCGCGACCGACGAGGGGACACACCCGCGCCCGTCTCGACTCGTCCCGTTCCTCGTCTACGGCTCGATCAGCGCGGCGCTTCTCGCGATCGGCGAAATGACGCTGCGGGACGACGACCCCGCGGTCGCCGCGGTCGGCGATTTCTGCTGTCTCGGCGGCTGCCTGAGCGGCGTCGCCGCGGCGATCTTCGGGACCGTCACGCTGTCACGGGCGATGCGCGCCCGGGACTCGGGAGCCGGGCGGTGAGGGACGGGTGCGGTGGTACAGCCGTGAGGCCGCACCACGCGGGCTCAGCGCGGCGCGTGGAAGCGCTGCTGGGCGGCGAGAAGACCGTCCTCGACGAGGGTCTCGACCGCATCGGCGGCGTCCGACACGAGGATCGGCAGCGTCTCGCGCTCCTTCGCACCGAAGGGGTCGAGAACCCAGTCCGCGGGATCCTGGCGTCCGACGGGGCGACCGATGCCCACCCGCACGCGAGGGAAGTCCGGAGTCCCGAGGGCCTTCGCGACGTCACGGACGCCGTTGTGCCCGCCGTGGCCTCCCCCGGTCTTGAGCTTGATCGCGTCGAACGGGATGTCGAGCTCGTCGTGGACGACGACGACGTGATCGGGTTCGACGTCGTAGAACCTCGCGAGCCCCGACACCGGACCGCCCGAGACGTTCATGAAGCTGTTGGGCTTGGCGAGCACGAGCTTCGCCGCACCCGGACGCAACCACGTCTCCACGACCCGAGCATTCGCCTTGTGCGCACGGAACGCCTCGCGACGACGACCGGCCAGCTCATCGACGACCATTTGCCCGACGTTGTGCCGGGTCGCCTCGTACCGCGATCCCGGGTTGCCGAGACCGACGATCAGCCAGGTGTCCGCCATGGCATCCATCCTTCCGGGTCCGTGCGCGGACCCCGGTACGACGACGAGGGGGCGTGAAGCACGCCCCCTCGTCGATCACGGACCGCTCGCGCGGCCCGTCGAGATCAGTTCTCTTCGGCCTCGGCCGCAGCCTCGGACTCCTCGGACTGCTCCTCGGCGATCTCGGCGTCGGCCTCGGCGATCTCCTCTTCCGCGGCGAGGGTGTCGAGCGGCACCGAGACGGCGACGATCAGCGTCTCGGGCTCGGTCACGAGCGTGGCGCCGGAGGGCAGCGTGAGGTCGGCGGCGGTGATCTGCGTGCCGTCCTCGAGACCCTCGACCGAGACCTCGACGTTCTGCGGGATGTGCGTGGCCTCGACCTCGAGCGAGACGGTGGCGTTGTCGAGCATGGCCACGGTGCCGGGGAAGGGCTCACCGGTGACGACGACGGGGACGTCGACGGCGACCTTCTCGCCCTTGCGGACGACGAGGAGGTCGATGTGCTCGACGATCTGGCGCACCGGGTCCTTCTGCACGTCCTTGACGAGCGCGAGCTGGCTCTTGCCGTTGATGTCGAGGTCGAGCAGCGCGTTGGCGCGGCGGATGAGCAGCGACACCTGGTGGCCGGGCAGCGCGACGTGCTGCGGCTCCGTGCCGTGACCGTAGATGACGGCAGGGATCTTGCCGGCGGCGCGCAGACGGCGGGCGAAGCCCTTGCCGAAGTTCTCGCGCAGCTCGGCCACGACCTTGTTGTCTTCCGACATGTTGTTCTCCTCGCGGGCACAGGTCCCGCAGCTTGTGAGCGGATCATGTCCGCGCGTATGTGGTCTGGATTCGACTCGAACGCGAGCGCGTGAGGAAAGCCGGAAGCCTGCATCACCGCGTCGATCACGGATGCCACGCGCACCCGTCGGGCGCACGACGACGCATCCCTCGCCGAAGTTCCCCGGAAGTCTACCAGCGCGTCGTCCTTCGCACGACCCGCCCGTGTCATCGGCGGCGACGACGCGACGGTACGATGGAAACCCCATCTACCCGGAGGATCACCATGGACAGCGGCTTCTTCTCCCACGTCGTGCTCTGGGTCATCGGCGGCATCGCGGCCATCGGACTCGTCGGCACCGTCGGCGCCCTCTTCTCCATGGGCCGCAACGCGGGATACAAGAAGCACTGACGCGCGTCCCGAGGGTTTCCGACCCCGGACCGACCGCGCCCCTCAGCCGTCGGAGATCGCGGATGCCATGGCATCCCCGGCTTCACGGACGATGAGCCGCATCGCCTGCGCCGCCTCCTCCGCGCGACCCGCGGCGATCGCGAAGGCGACATCCTGGTGCCACCGCACCGCGTGCGGGTTGGCGTCGTGCGGCATGAGTTCGTGCCGCGTCCGGCCGGTGAGCACGGCCTCGACCACGTCGCCGAGGGCCGCGAACATGCTGTTGCCCGAGGCGACGAGCAGCGTCCGGTGGAACCGCACGTCCGCGGCGAGGTAGTCCGCTTCGTCGGCGGCACCCTCGGTGCGGGCCATCTCGAGGACGGACGCCACCAGTTCCTCGCGCTGCGCCGCGGTGGCCGACGTCGCCGCGCCCCGCGCCGCGAGCGGTTCGATGCCGCTGCGCAGCTCGCTGAGTTCGCGCAGTTGCGCGCCCCGCGCGGGGCCGCCGAGCCGCCACTCGATGATCTCCGGCGCGAAGACGTTCCAGTCGGTGGCCGGACGGACGACGACACCGGCTTTGCGGCGCACGCTCACGAGGCCGAGCGCCTCGAGCACCCGGACCGCCTCGCGCCCGGCACCGCGCGAGGACCCCTCGGCGAGGTCGCCCGTCACCAAGCGTGATCCCGCGGGCAGACGGCCCTGGACGATGTCCGCGCCGATGCGCGTGACGAGAGCGTCGTGCAGTGTCCCCGCGCCGGGACCAGCGGTCGTCATGCATCGATGATGCCAGACGTCACGACAATCGTTGCAAATATTCGTCGTGCATAAACGACCGATCTATGTTTTTATGTACGACAAATACGAATCGGCATCGCCGCCGCCGCCGGACCAAGGACGCTCATGGCCACACATCTCCTCCCCACCGCCCTCGTACTCGCCGCGAGCGAGTCCACCGCCCCCGCCGCTCCGGCCGGGCAGTTGGTCACCGCCGCCCTGATCGGCATCGCCCTGATCGTGGTGCTCATCACGTGGGGCAAACTCCACCCCTTCCTCGCGCTGACCATCGGCGCCTTCACCACGGGTGTCGTGGCGGGGATGCCGATCGGCACAGCCGTCACGAGCTTCACCGGCGGCTTCGGCTCGACGATGGGCGGAGTCGGCATCCTGATCGCGCTCGGAGCGATCTACGGGAAGCTGCTGGCCGACTCGGGCGGAGCCGACCGCATCGTCGACACGCTCGTCGCGCGGGCGACGCCGCGGAGCCTGCCGTGGATCATGGGCCTGATCGGCGCCATCATCGGTCTCCCGATGTTCTTCGAGGTCGGGCTCGTGCTGCTGGTGCCCGTCATCATCCTGGTCGCCCGCCGCTCCGGCGCCTCGCTGATGAAGATCGCGATCCCCACCCTCGCGGGTCTCTCCGCCATGCACGGCCTCGTCCCGCCGCACCCCGGCCCGCTCGCCGCGATCGATGCACTGGATGCCAACCTCGGCCTCACGCTCGCGTTCGGCGTCATCGTCGCGATCCCGGCCGTCATCATCGCCGGACCCCTGTTCGCGCCGATCGCGGCGCGGTGGGCGCCGGTTCCCGTGCCCGACCTGTTCGTCTCGGCGGAGGAGAAGGGCGAGGCCCCCGTCCGCCGCCCCTCGTTCGGTGCGACGCTCGCGAGCATCCTGCTCCCCGTCGTGCTGATGCTCCTCAAGGCGCTCGCCGACATCCTGGCCCCGGGATCCACCGACGTGTGGAAGGTCGTCATCGACTTCCTCGGCCTTCCGGTCATCGCGCTGCTCCTCGCCGTGCTGGTCGGCTTCGTCGTGCTCGGCCGCGGCGCGGGCTTCGACCGTGCGCGTCTCACCGGCGTCGTCGGCTCTTCCCTCGGCCCCATCGCCGGCATCCTCCTCATCGTGGGCGCGGGCGGCGGCTTCAAGCAGGTGCTCGTCGACACCGGCATCGGCAAGGTGATCGCGGACCTCGTCGCCGGCTCCAGCGTCTCCGTGCTTCTGCTGGCGTGGCTCGTCGCCGTGGTGATCCGCGTCGCGACCGGTTCGGCGACCGTCGCGACGATCACCGCCGCCGGCATCCTCCAGCCCCTCACCGAGTCGCTCGACGCTCCGATGACGGCCCTCCTCGTGCTCGCGATCGGTGCCGGGTCGGTGTTCTTCAGCCACGTCAACGACGCCGGCTTCTGGCTCATCAAGGAATACTTCGGTCTGAGCATCCCGCAGACGCTGAAGACCTGGACGCTGTTGGAATGCCTGATCTCCGTCACGGGTCTGGCCGGTGTGCTCGCGATCAGTGTGTTCGTCTGAGAACCGGAAGGACCCCGATATGACCTCCCCCGCCCCCGTCCTGGTGTTCATGGGACCGGCCGGAACCGGAAAGTCGACGGTCGCCGGCATGCTCGCCGGTCGCCTCGGCTGGGACTTCCAGGAGGGCGACGACCTCCACCCGGCCGCCAACGTCGCGAAGATGGCGGCCGGGCACGCCCTCACCGACGACGACCGCTGGCCGTGGCTCGACCGCGTCGCCGCGTGGATCGACGGCGAGATCGCGGCGGGACGCCCCGGCGTCATCACCTGCTCCGCGCTCAAGCGCAGCTACCGTGACGTGCTGCGGCGCGACGGGGTGACCTTCGTCCTGCTGCTGGGCGACCCGACCCTCGTGCGCGAGCGTCTCCTGCGCCGCCAGGGGCACTTCATGCCGCCCGCGCTCCTCACCTCGCAGTTCGACACCCTGGAGATCCCGGATGCCGATGAGCGGGCGATCCACATCGACCTCGACCTCACGCCGCAGGAACAGGTCGACGAGGTCATCGCGCGACTGAACCTCTCCCCCACCGCCTGAGCGGTCCGCGCGGACGCCGGATCGGTGTCGCAGCGAGCCGATAAAGTGGCGGGGGCACGTGACTCTCGTCCGCCACCCCTCCCTTCGCACGTGAACACGGAGCAACGAATGACGTCGACCGATCAGAATCAGGCACCGCACGAGGCCGCTCAGGTGCACGAGGGTGCGCCCGGCATCGAGGAGGTGGAACGTCCCACCACCGAGGCCGGCTCCCGCGGCCGGGGCGAGGGCGACGGCACCGCCAACATCGGTGTCGTGGGGCTGGCCGTCATGGGCTCGAACCTCGCGCGGAACCTCGCCAGCCGCGAGGGCAACACGGTCGCGGTGTTCAACCGCAGCGCCGACAAGACCGAACACCTCGTCGCCGAGCACCCCGAGGCGGAGTTCGTGGCGTCGTTCTCGTACGAGGACTTCGCGGCCTCCCTGTCGAAGCCCCGCACCGCGATCATCATGGTCAAGGCGGGCCGGGCGACCGACTTCGTCATCGACGAACTGGTGAAGGTGTTCGAGCCGGGCGACATCATCGTCGACGGCGGAAACGCGCTGTTCACCGACACGATCCGCCGCGAGAAGGCCGTCCGCGACACCGGAATCAACTACGTCGGCATGGGCGTCTCCGGCGGCGAGGAGGGCGCCCTCAATGGCCCCTCCCTCATGCCGGGCGGCTCGGACGAGTCGTGGCAGACGCTGGGACCGATCCTCACCTCGATCGCCGCTGTCGCCGAGGGCGAGGCGTGCGTGACGCACGTCGGCCACGACGGCGCCGGCCATTTCGTGAAGATGGTGCACAACGGCATCGAGTACGCCGACATGCAGCTCATCGCCGAGGCCTACGACCTCATCCGCCGCGCCACCGGCAAGACCCCCGCTGAGATCGCGGATGTTTTCGCCGAATGGAACCGGGGCGAGCTGGAGTCGTACCTCATCGAGATCACCGCCGAGGTCCTGCGACAGACGGATGCCGAGACCGGCGCCCCGCTCGTGGATGTGATCCTCGACCAGGCGGGCGCCAAGGGCACCGGCGCGTGGACGGTGCAGACCGCCCTCGACCTGGGCGTGCCCGTCTCCGGCATCGCGGAGGCGACCTTCGCCCGGTCGCTGTCGAGCCACCCCGAGCAGCGCAGCGTCTCCCGCGAGCTCCCGGGTCCGTCGGGCACCGATCTGCTCGCCGGCGAGGACGCCGACGCGTTCATCGAGCAGGTGCGTCTGGCCCTGTACGCGTCGAAGATCGTCGCGTACTCGCAGGGCTTCGACGAGATCCGTGCCGGTGCCGCGCAGTACGACTGGAACATCGACCTGGGCGCGGTGTCGAAGATCTGGCGCGGCGGCTGCATCATCCGCGCGCAGTTCCTCAACCGCATCGCCGAGGCCTACGACGACACCGCCGACCTGCCCGTGCTGCTGACCGCCCCGTACTTCGTCGAGGCCCTCGGCCGCGCGCAGGACGCCTGGCGCAACATCGTCGCGCTGGCCGCGGCCGCGGGCATTCCCGCCCCCGCGTTCAGCTCGTCGCTGGCGTACTACGACGGCCTCCGCGCCGACCGCCTCCCGGCCGCCCTCATCCAGGGACAGCGCGACTTCTTCGGCGCGCACACGTACCGCCGCATCGACAAGGAGGGCACGTTCCACACCCTTTGGTCCGGCGACCGCACCGAGATCGAGGCCGAGGACACCCACTGACGGACGTCCGGACGAAGCGGCGGCGGGCACTGCTCGTCGCCGCTTCGGCGCTGTACGCGTTCGGCGTGTGGTGGATGACGCTGCGGCCCGTCCCCTACGACGCCGAGACGGCGGGGTTCATCCGGCGATTCCTGGAGATCCTCGCCGCGTGGCCGCCGACGGCCTGGGTGACGTTCGACGTCGTCGAGTTCTCCGCGAACGTCGTGATGTTCGTCCCCCTGGGGCTTCTGGTCCTCGCCTGGGGCGGGCGGCCGTGGCACGGCATCCTGGGCGGCCTGGCCCTCAGCGCCATGATCGAGACGACACAGCTGCTCTTCCTCCCCACCCGTGTGGCCGACGTGCGCGACGTCGTCGCGAACACCGCCGGGGCGGCGCTGGGCGTGCTCGTCGGCGCGCTGATCGCGCGCGCTGTCCGTTCTCACAGCGAGCGCATAGCCCTCGCCATAGAAAGCTCATAGCTACGAGCGCACAATGAGTCCCATGACCGCGACCGCCAGCGCACCCGCCTTCACCCGCCCCGACGGCAGCGCCCTGCGCGTCCTCGTCGTCGACGACGAGCAGATGCTCACCGACCTGCTGTCGATGGCTCTGCGTATGGAGGGGTGGGACGTCCGCACGGCGGGTTCCGGTTTCGACGCGCTGCAGGCCGCCCGGGATTTCGAACCGGATGCCATGGTGCTCGACATCATGATGCCCGACCTCGACGGCATGGCCGTGCTGCAGCGCCTCCGGCACTCCGGCAACGACGTTCCGGTCCTGTTCCTCACCGCGAAGGACGCCGTCGCCGACCGGGTCGCGGGTCTCACCGCGGGCGGCGACGACTACGTCACGAAGCCCTTCAGCCTGGAGGAGGTCGTCGCGCGGCTCCGCGGTCTGATGCGCCGCGCCGGTACCGCTCTGACGCGCGACTCCGAGCCGATCCTCCGCGTCGGCGACCTGTCGCTGAACGAGGACAGCCACGAAGTGATCCGCGGCGGCGTCGAGATCGAGCTCACGGCGACCGAATTCGAACTGCTCCGCTTCCTCATGCGCAACCAGCGCCGCGTCGTGTCGAAGGCGCAGATCCTCGACCGTGTGTGGAACTACGACTTCGGCGGGCGCTCCAGCGTCGTCGAGCTGTACATCTCGTACCTCCGCAAGAAGATCGACGCCGGTCACGAGCCGCTCATCCACACCGTGCGCGGCGTCGGCTACATGATCAAAGCCCCTCAGTGAGCGCCTCCCCCACCGACTCCTCTCCCGCGCCGCAGCGCGACGGTCTGCGATTTCGTCTGAAGCGACCGTGGACGCTCCAGGCGCGCTTGATGACGGCGGTCATCGGCATGGTCGCGTTCATCCTCGTGATGATCGGCATCTCGACGAGCGCGATCCTCAGTCAGGTGTTGATCACGAACCTGGATGCCGCCGTGACCGACGCGGCATCCGGGATCCAGCCCCGCATCGTCTTCCAGAACTCCGCCGACGACGTGCTGAACTCGGGTCGGTTCGACTCGGGCACCCTGCTCGTGATGAGTTCACCGGGCACGGGCGTCACGGGCGCCGTCGTCGAGGATGCCGGGGCGCGCGCGCTCAGCACCGCGGACCTCTCCCGCATCGTCGACAGTCTGCGGGGGGCGGCCCCCTCCGCCAAGACGGTGGAGCTGCCCAGCCTGGGCGAGTACCTCGTCCGCGCGTTCCCCGCGCCCGGGAGCGACAGCTACTTCTTCGTCGGCCTTCCGCTGTCTCAGGTCACCGGCACCATCGGCGCGATCCTCACCACCGTCGCTCTGGTGACGGCGGGCGGTCTCCTGCTGCTCGCGGTCGTCATCGCGATCATCATCCGGCTCGGACTCCGTCCGCTCCGTTCCGTCGCCGACACCGCGACCCGCGTCGCCTCCCTGCGCATGGACCAGGGCGACGTGTCGATCGAGGAACGCGTGCCCGAGGATCAGGTCGACGAGCACACGGAGATCGGTCAGGTCGGCGCCGCGTTGAACACGCTGCTCGATCGCGTCGACGCTTCGCTGAGCGCCCGACAGCGCAACGAAGACCTCATGCGCCGGTTCGTAGCGGATGCCAGTCACGAACTGCGCACGCCACTGGCATCCATTCGAGGGTTCTCCGAGCTGTCGCTCCGGGCCATGCGGCAGGCGCAGGACGACGAGAGCCGTCAGCGCATCGCGATGGCCGTCGAGACGACCGAGCAGTCGCTGGAGCGCATCCAGGCGCAGTCGCTGCGGATGACGACCCTCGTGGAGGACCTGCTGCTGCTCGCGCGTCTCGACGAGGGACAGGAACTCGTCTACGGGACGGTCGACCTGACCCGGCTCGCGGTCGAAGCCGTCGGCGACGCGCGCCCCGCGGGTCCCGACCACTCGTGGACCATCGACGTCGACGCCGAACCGGTCGAGCTCGCCGGCGACGTCTCACGGCTGAATCAGGTGGTCGCCAACCTGCTCGCCAACGCCCGCACGCACACGCCCGCCGGCACGGAGGTCACGGTCTCGGTGACGCGCGAGGGCGACGACGCCGTCCTGCGCGTGCACGACGACGGCCCCGGCATCGACCCGTCCGTCGCCGCGCAGCTGTTCGAGCGCTTCGCGCGCGCCGACCGTTCCCGCGACCGCAAGACCGGCGGCACCGGCCTCGGCCTGTCGATCGCCAAGGCGATCGTGGAGGCGCACGGCGGCACGATCGGGGTCCGCAGCACTCCCGGCGACACGACCTTCGAGGTGCGCCTCCCGGCGAAGCCCCGCGACCCCGCCTGAGCCGATTCCTCCGCGGTGCTCCGGCGTCAGTCCCAGATCGGCCGCACGCCGCCGGCGAGCGACCGGAGTTCCGTCCCGTCGAGCACGACCCGCGTCTCCGCGATTCCGAACGCCGGCCACTGCACCACCAGCTCGAGCGGCCCCTCGGGTGGGAGAGGCCACAGCCACAGGCCGTCGTGCGCCGTGAAGCGGTCCTCGCCCCCGGTGCCGCCGTGTACCGTCATCCGCAGCGTGTGACTCCCCGGCTCCTCGCCACCCGGTCCCCTCGAAACGGTCGTCGATGAAGAGGCGCTCGCCGTTGCCGAGCGCGAGACCGAAGCGCAGGCGATCGGGCCCCGGCAGTGCCATCCCCCAATGGCCCGCGAAGTCCATCTGGGTCAGCTGCCATTGCCGCGCATCCCGCGCACCCCGTCGCAGGTACAGGTCGATGAGGAACTCGACGCCGTCCGAATGCACCCGGGCGCCCGCGAGAACGATGACGACGTCGTCACCGCGTCCGACGATCGTCGAAGTCGCGAAAGGCACCGCGAGCTCGTCGCTCGGCGGTTCGAAGGCCGGCACGCGTTCCGGGACGCGCCCGTCCATCGCCTCATCGTTCGCGGGCTCGTCCGGGGGAAAGAAGGAGAACACGGCATCCACTCTGTCTGCGCTCTCCCGCCCGCACCACCCCGAGGTCAGTAACCCGCGAACGCGTCGGTAGTGAGCGAGGCGGCGCGGGAGAGTGCCGGAGCCAGGTCCGCGATGAGCCGCGGCGGTCCGGAGACGTAGGCCGTGCGCAGCGCGATGTCGGGGACCGCGCGCAGGAGCCCGTCGGCATCCACCCGGTCGGGACCGGCCCACACCCACCCGGCCGGGAGATCGCTCGGCTCGTCCCGACAGAACACGACCACCGGGATGCCGCTGGCGGCGATGTCGTCGCGGAAGGCGAGCTCGCTCGCCTCGGACACGACGTACACGAGGACGACATCGCGGTCCTGCCCGGTCGCCGCGAGGTGCCGGAGCTGCGACACGAACGGCGTCACGCCGATGCCGGCGGCGATGAGCAGTACGGGTGCGGTCGGCCGCGACGGCAGCACGAAGTCGCCCCACACGCCGGTGACCGCGAGCGTCGCCCCGACGGGAACCTCGGCCAGGGCGCGCTTGTACGACGACTGCGAGCCGTCCTTGAACGCGATGCGGACCGTCGGAAGATCCTCGGGCGCGGAGGCAATCGAGAACTCGCGTCGGGTTCCGCGCGCGTCGGGCCGACGGTGCGGCACATCGAGTTCGAGGTATTGTCCGGGCGAGAACGAGAACGACCGCTCGGCGCGGAACGTGAGTTCACGCACCGTCGGGGTGAGGTCGCGGCGTCCCTCGACGCGCAACCGCACGGCCGCGCGCAGGCAGAACAGGAACGCGACGAGGTTGCCGATGAGCAGGGCCCGCTCCTGACCGAGGGTGATCGCGCCGATCGCGATCGGCCACCCGGCCAGCACGCCGACGACGACCGCGACGACGAACTGCTGCCAGCGCCGCGGCGGTAGGGTCAGCGGTTCGGACAGCATGAAGGCGCCGAGGAACAGGAACGGCGACGAGAACGCCACCTGCAGGATCACCGTCGTCACGTCGACGGGAAACCCCGCGGACTGGAACTGCACGGTGGTCCGTACGAACGCGACGACCGCGGCCACGACCCAGAACACGGCGACGACCGCGAGCCGGTCGGTGCGCGCGAGGATCAGCAGTCCCAGGACGAGGACGGGGCCGGCGAGCCACGGCGAGCCCACCCACCACGCCGAACCGCCCAGATCGGGCACCGCGACGCTCAGGATCGTGAGCACCGCCGCGCCGGTCGCCGCCGGGTTCAGCACGTGGCGCCCGCGCCACGCGAGCAGATACTTCGACAGGGATGCCACGACCCCGGCGACGACGAGCCCGACCAGGCCCAGCGGCTCCACCGTCGGGCGCAGCACGAACAGGAGGATCGCGGCGGTGATGAGCGAGGACTCCAGGCGGCGCGGCATCCGGAGCACACTCTGCGCGGCGAGATCCGCCGCCGCGCACGCGACGACGAGCACCGCGGCGCTGGCGAGGATCTCGAGCGGGTCGGGGACCACGAGCCCGGCGAACGAGAGCCCGAGCGCGATCACGGCCAGGAGACCGAGCGACGACTGCACCAGGCGATACATCGAGACGCGGCCGAGAACCCCGCGCACGCGGGTGGAGGAAGCTGTGAGGGTGGTGGTCATCAGAAGATCTCCCCGTCGAATCCGGGCGACCACTCCACGCGGCCGTCCGTGCGCATGCGGACCCAGGGGGCGCCCCACGCCGCCGCGAGTTCGGGGCCGCCGTCGAAGAACAGGGCCGTCGCGAGGGCGTCCGCGCGCATCGCCGTGTCGGCGATCGCCCACGTCGCGGCGTAGGCCCGCACAGGCGCACCCGTCCGCGCATCGAGGACGTGGTGCAGGCCGTCGCCCCACGCGCGCCGCGTCACGGCCGATGCGCACAGCGCGGCGTCCCGGACCTCGACCACCCCGATCGCCCGCGCGGGATCGTACGGGTGCTCGAGTCCCACGCGCACCGGCATCCCGCGGACCGCGAGGTCACCCGAACCGTCGACGACGACGTCGCCGCCGACATGCCGCTGCACCTCCCGCAGCACCCGATCGACGAGCCGGCCCTTTCCCACTGCGCCCACGTCGAGCGTCGCCGGGTGGGACAGCGACAGGATGCCACTCCCCCACGTCACGATGTCGCGCCAGTCGGGCACGGGTTCCGGCGCACCCCAGGGCGCGAGAGTCAGCCGCGCGTCGTAACCGAGTCGGCCCAGGGCGTCACCGACGAGCGGATTCACGGCCCCGCCCGTCGCGACGTCGAGCTCGTCGTACAGCGACAGCATGGCATCCGTGTCGTCGGGCGCGGGAAGGGATGCCACGTGGCCCTCCGCGAGAGCCGTCACGAGCGAGTCGTCGCGGAAGCGCGACCATTCCCGGTCGAAGTCGTTCACGACCGTCGCGACGGCGGCGCGGGCGGTGGCCGACAGCGGCTCCTCGGTGTCGATCGACCAGGCCGTGCCGATCGCGTCGAACGTCCAGACCGCGCCGGTCGTCGTCGGCGAGGTCACCGTCTCAGGCCTTCGCCTCGGACTTGATCGCGTTCACGGCCTGCATGAACCCGCCGCTCGTGAGCGATGAGCCGGCGACCTTGGTCACGGAGATCTCGTCGAGCGACTTGCCGACGACCTCGTCCTTGATGCCGCCGATGAACTCGCTCTGGTACCGGCGGGACTCCGCGGCCTGCGGGTCGCCCGTCACCGTGACGTCGGTGACCTTGTCTCCGGCGATCGTGAGGGTCACGTCGACCTTCTCGACGCTCTCGGGCGTGGAGTACTGGCCCGTGGCCTCGTAGGTCCCGTCGGAGTACGTGCCGTTCGACGCGGCAGCTCCGCTCGAACCGGTGCTCGGAGCGCTCGCCGCGGACGACGCCGCGGGCGCCGGAGCGGCGGCGTCCGCGTTCGTGCCGGAGCAACCGGCGAGCGTGACCACGCCGGCGACGCCCAGCAGGGCGGTACCGACACGGATGGGGCGGGGGACGGCGGTCGTGCGGATCATGAGGGTCCTCTTTCGGTCGTGCCTCGCGGAGCGGGGGATGCTCACGATGAACACACGATCTCGAAACGGACCTGGTTCAGACCTCACCGAACCTGTGCGCCCGCGATGAATCTCAGGCGTCGCCGCCGAACATGCTCGTGACCGAGCCGTCCTCGAAGACCTCGCGGATCGCGCGCGCCAGCAGCGGGGCGATCGGGAGGACCGTGAGGCGGTCGAACCGACGCTCCGGGGGCAGCGGCACGGTGTCGGTCACGACGACCTCGTCGATCGCGGGGTCCTGCAGGCGCTCGGTCGCGGGATCGCTGAAGATCGCGTGGGTCGCGGCGACGATGACCTTGCGGGCACCGCTCGCCTTGAGGGCCTGGGCGGCCTTCTGGATCGTGCCACCGGTGTCGATCATGTCGTCGACGAGCAGACACGTGCGTCCGTCGACGTCACCGACGATCTCGTGGACCGAGACCTGGTTGGCCACCTTCGGGTCGCGACGCTTGTGGATGATCGCGAGCGGAGCGCCCAGGCTGTCGGACCACGTATCGGCGACGCGGACGCGCCCCATGTCGGGCGAGACGACCGTGAGCGTCTCGCGATCCTCGCCGGTGAGTCCCTGCTCGAAGTGCTCGAGCAGCACGGGCTTGGCGAACAGGTGGTCGACGGGGCCGTCGAAGAAGCCCTGAATCTGCGCGGCGTGGAGGTCGACGCTCATGATGCGGTCGGCACCCGCCGTCTTCAGCAGGTCGGCGACGAGGCGCGCGCTGATGGGCTCGCGGCCACGGCCCTTCTTGTCCTGGCGCGAATACGGGAAGTAGGGGGCGACGACGGTGATGCGCTTGGCGGAGGCGCGCTTGAGGGCGTCGAGCATGATGAGCAGCTCCATGAGCCACTCGTTCACCGGTGGACCGAACGACTGCACGACGAACACGTCGCACCCGCGGATCGAGACCTCGAAGCGCGTATAGATCTCGCCCGAGGCGAAGGTGCGGTGCTCGGTCGGGGCGAGCTCCGTGCCCAGGTGGCGGGCGACCGCGTTCGCGAGTTCGGGGTGCGAGCGACCCGAGGCGACGACGAGACGCTTCTTGGTCTTGGCGACGAGCCCGGGGGCGATGTCGTTGTCGCGGTCGAGATCTACACGGTTCTTCTTACGAGCCATCGCGCGCTTCCTGTTCACCCCGGGCCCGCGCGGCGACGTCCGCCGCGCCGGTGCCCGGTCGATTCTTCTCGACCCACCCCTCGATGTTCCGCTGGGGTGCAACGCTGAGTGCCAGCGCACCGGCGGGAACGTCCTTACGGATCACCGCGCCGGCACCGGTCTTGGCGCCATCCCCAATCGTAACGGGCGCGACGAAGACGTTGTGCGAACCGCTGTGCACCTCGTCGCCGATCACGGTGCGGTGCTTGGTGATGTCGTCGTAGTTCGCGGTGATGGCACCCGCGCCGAGATTGACGTGGCGACCGATCTCGGTGTCGCCGATGTACGACAGGTGCGGGACCTTGCTGCCCTCGCCGATCGAGGAATTCTTCACCTCGACGAAGGTGCCGACCTTGCCGTTCACGCCGACCCGCGCGTTCGCCCGGAGATACGCGAAGGGTCCGACGGTGGCGCCGGGTCCGACGACCGCGAGGGTCGCGTCGGTGCGGGTGATCGTGGCGTCCTCGCCCACTTCGCAGTCCACGAGGCTCGTGTCGGGGCCGATCGTCGCGCCGGCCGCGATCACGGTCGCGCCGCGCACGTGCGTGTTCGGCAGGAGGGTCACGTCCGGTGCGAGCACCGCGGTCACGTCGATCCACGTCGTCGCCGGGTCGACGACTGTGACGCCCTCGCGCTGCCAGTGCTGCACCGTCCGGGCGTTGAGCGTGCGCCCGGCCTCGGACAGCTGGATGCGGTCGTTCACGCCGAGCGCCGCGGCGGCGTCGGAAGTGACGGATGCCGCGACCCCGAGCTCGGCCTCGCGCAGCAGCGCGACGACGTCGGTGAGGTACTTCTCGCCCTGCGCGTTCGAGGTGCCCACGCGGGCGAGGTGCTCGCGCAGCGGCGCCGCACGGAAGACGTAGACGCCCACGTTGATCTCGGTGACCGCGGCCTCGTCGGCCGTGGCATCCTTCTGCTCCACGATGCGGTGCACGGCGGCGACCTCGTCACGGATCACCCGACCGTAGCCGTGCGGCTCATCGACGCGGGCGGTGAGCAGGGTGACGGCCGAGCCGCCGGAGCGGTGCGTCGCGACGAGCTCGGCGAGCGTGTGCGACTCGAGCAGCGGAACGTCGCCGCTCAGCACTAGCACGTCGCCCGCGAAGTCTTCGAGCGCGCCGAGGGCCGCCTCGACCGCCCGCCCCGTACCGGGGACCTCGTCCTGATCGACGATCACGACGCCCGGTGCGAGCTCGGTGATCGTCTCGGCCACGAGGTCGCGCTCGTGGCGCACGACCACCACGATGCGGGAGGGATCGAGGGATGCCGCGGTGTCGAGCACGTGTCCGACGAGAGGGCGACCGCCCACCGCGTGCAGGATCTTGGGGATGCGGGATCGCATGCGGGTGCCCTGCCCCGCAGCCAGGACGACGACGGCGAGCTCGGTCGATGAGGTCATGCTCCGCCGCCAGGATTCGAACCTGGACCTAACAGCTCCAAAGGCTGTCGTGCTGCCGTTACACCACGGCGGACCGTGCCCCGCGGGCACCGGTCAAGTCTGCCAGACGGCGACACGGGAGCGTTGACCCGCGGCGTTCTCGACATAATGAACGGGTGAGCCGGGACAGCGACGAGGTCGATCGCATCGTCGAGGCGTGGGTGCGTCAGCGACCCGACCTCGACTTCTCCCCGCTCGAGGTGCTCTCGCGCGTCGCGCGCCTCTCCCGGCACCTCGACATCGCCCGCAAGGAGGCGTTCCGCCGCAGCGACATCGAGTCGTGGGAGTGGGACGTGCTCTCCGCCCTCCGCCGGGCCGGCGAACCGTACCAGCTCAGCCCCAAGCAGCTGCTGCAGCAGACGCTCGTCTCCAGCGGAACCATGACCAATCGCATCGACCGGCTCGTCGCCCGCCGGTTAGTGCGGCGCGAGGCCGACCCCGGCGACGGACGGAGCATCCTGGTGACCCTGACCGACGACGGTCGCGTGCGCGTGGACGCCGCGATCACCCGCCTCGTCGATGCCGAGGCCCTGCTGCTGGAGAGCCTGTCGCGCGGCGACCGGGACCGCCTGGCGACGCTGCTGCGGAAGCTCAGCATGGGGTTCGACGCATGAGCGCCCCGGTGGAGAACCCGCCGACGCCGTGGCGGCGTGTGCTCGCCTGGGTCGACGTGCGGTTCCGCTCCCCCGCGGCCATCTATGGACTGATCGTGTTCACCGCGTTCGTCACCATCGCCGAGGATCACGCCGAGAGCATCGA
Source organism: Microbacterium sp. T32 (assembly GCF_001619615.1). Classification (GTDB taxonomy): domain Bacteria; phylum Actinomycetota; class Actinomycetes; order Actinomycetales; family Microbacteriaceae; genus Microbacterium. The sequence continues at coordinate 19,455 of NZ_LQQP01000012.1, read as the reverse complement.
GGACATGCTCGCGACGTCCGTCGCGAGCCTGATCGTGTTCTTCATCGCCCACGTCTTCGCGCACACCCTCACCGAGCATTCGGAACACGGGTTCCGGGCGGCGCTGCGGAACGCCCTGCGCCACGGATCGGGCATGCTCTACGCGTCGGTGCCGTCGATCATCGTCCTTGCGGTCTCGTGGGCTACGGGGGCCACGATCCACGACGCCGTCGACTCCTGCATGCTGACGGCGTTCATCATGCTCGCCCTCCTCGGCTATCACGCCTTCCAGAGCCGCCGCGCTCCGTTGTTCGGGCGCATTCTGGGCGCCGTGGCGACCGCCATGCTCGGCATCTTCATCGTGATCCTCGAGTACGGCTTCCACTGACACCGCCACGGGTCGATCTCAGCCGATGGCCTCGGTGAGTTCGAACCAGCGCATCTCGAGCTCGTCGCGCTCGGACTCCCACTCGGAGATGCGCTGCATCTCCTTCCCGAGCCCGACGTAGTCTGCCTGGTCGTGGTCGGCGAGCGCCGCCTTCGCCCGGTCGATCTGCGCCTGCAGCTTCTCGATCTTCCGCTCGGTCGCCGACGCCTCCTTCTGCGCGGCGCGCAGGTCGGCACCCTGGAGACCCGGGGATGCCACGGCCTCGGTCGTCGTCGAGCGTGACGGCTCGGCATCCTGGATCGCCCGAAGGCGCAGGTATTCGTCGACGCCGCCGGGGAGGTGGCGCAGACGCGCGTCGAGGATCGCGAACTGCTGATCGGTGACGCGCTCGAGGAAGTACCGGTCGTGCGAGACGACGATGAGGGTGCCCGACCAGGAGTCCAGCAGGTCTTCCATCGCCGCGAGCATGTCGGTGTCGAGGTCGTTGGTGGGCTCGTCGAGGATCAGCACGTTGGGCTGGTCGAGCAGGATGAGCAGCAGCTGGAGGCGTCGCTTCTGGCCACCCGACAGATCCTTCACCGGCGTCGAGAGCTGCGCGCTGGAGAACCCGAGCCGTTCGAGGAGCTGGCCCGGCGTCAGCTCCTGCGCCTTCGAGCCCGAGCCGAACGAGTACGTGGTGCGCAGGCCCGCGATGACCACCCGCACGGGATCGTCCATGTGCTGTTCCAGCTCGTCGAGGCGCTGGGTGAGGGTCGCGACCTTGACGGTCTTGCCGCGCTTGACGCGGCCTGTCGTGGGTTCGAGCGTTCCGGTGATGAGGCTCAGCAGCGTCGACTTGCCGGCGCCGTTCACCCCCAGGATGCCGGTGCGCTCGCCCGGCGCGATCCGCCACTCGACGTCTCGCAACACCGTGTGGTCGCCGTAGGTCACACCCGCGTCGAGGAGGTCGACGACATCCTTGCCCAGACGCGCGACCGCGAGCGACTGGAGGGCGACCTTGTCACGGATCTCGGGGACATCGGCGATGAGCTCGTTCGCCGCGTCGATGCGGAACTTCGGCTTCGACGTGCGGGCCGGGGCGCCGCGGCGCAGCCACGCGAGCTCCGTACGCGCGAGGTTCTGCCGGCGCTGTTCGATGGATGCCGCCTGGCGGTCGCGTTCGACGCGCTGCAGGATGTACGCCGCGTAGCCGCCCTCGAACGGCTCGACGATCCGGTCGTGCACCTCCCACGTCGTGTTGCACACCTCGTCGAGGAACCACCGGTCGTGCGTGACGACCAGCAGGCCGCCCGCGTTCGGAGCCCACCGCTTCTTGAGGTGCCCCGCGAGCCACGTGATGGCCTCGACGTCGAGGTGGTTGGTCGGCTCGTCGAGGAACAGCACGTCCCAGTCACCGGACAGCAGCCGAGCGAGCGCCACCCGGCGGCGCTGGCCGCCGGACAGACCGCCCAGGCGCGCGTCCCACGGCAGGTCACCGAGGAGACCGGCGATGACGTCGCGCGTGCGGGCGTCCCCCGCCCACTCGTGCTCGGCCCGATCGCCGACGACCGCGTGGCCGATCGTGTCGTCGTCGTCGAGCGTGTCCTGCTGGTCGAGGACGCCCACGGTCACCCCGCCGCGCACCGTCACACGCCCGCCGTCGGGCTCGCGGATGCCGGCGAGCATTCCGAGCAGGCTCGACTTGCCGTCGCCGTTGCGACCGACGATGCCGATGCGATCGCCCTCGTTCACCCCGAGCGAGACGGAGTCGAACACGACCTTGGTCGGGTATTCCAGGTGCAGGGCTTCGCCCCCGAGCAGATGTGCCATATCCGTCCCAGGCTACGCGGCTCGCGGGCCGGCCCGGACGCGCGCAGCGGGGCCGCCCGGATTCCCGGACGGCCCCGCTGGTGTGGCTTCGGCTCAGAGGTTGTTGTCGGCGAGCCAGGCCTTCGCGATGTCGGCCGACGACTGCTGGTCGACGGTCGACTTCACGTTCAGTTCCACGAGGCCCTCGGGGGTGAGGGCGGCGGAGACCTTGTTGAGGACGTCGGACACCTGCGACGCGACCTTCGAGTTCACGACCGGGACGACGTTCGACGCGAGGAAGAGGCCCTTCGGGTCTTCCAGCGTGACGAGGTCGTCGGTCTTGATGCGCGGGTCGGCGGTGTAGACATTCGCCACCTGGATCGTGCCGGCGACGAGGTCGTCGACCGTGGTGTCACCCGTCGCCGAGAACTGGACGTTCACGCCGTAGGTCGACTTCAGGCCGTTCGGACCGTACGGACGCTCGGCCAGCTCGGCGTTGCCGCCGAGGGTCAGCGGCGTGGTGACCTTGGCCAGGTCCGCGATCGTCGTCAGCCCATTGGCATCCGCGAAGGCCTTGGTGACGGTGTACGAGTCCTGGTCGGTGGCCGACGACTGGTCGAGCACCTCGAGGCCCTCGGGCAGCGCCTTCGGCAGGGCGGCGTAGACCTCGTCGGAGGTGCGGGCCGTCGTCTCCTTGTCGAAGAACTGCAGGAGGTTACCGGTGTACTCGGGGAACACCGTGACCGTGCCGTCCTCGAGCAGCGGGATGTACGCGTCGCGCTGACCGATCTGGAACTGGCGCTTGACCGTGAGGCCGGAGTTCTCCAGGGCCTGCGCGTAGATCTCGGCGATGATCTCGTTCGAGAAGTACGCCTGCGAGCCGACGACGATCTCCGCCGACGACGCGCTGGCGTCGCCGCCGTTGTTGCTCAGGGGGTCGCTCGAGGCGCCGCATCCGGCGAGGGCGAGCGAGGCGACCGCGAGTCCGGCGAGAACGCCGAGACCCTTGCGAGTTCGTGCTGTGAACATGGTTCCTCTTTCTGGTGGTGGGGAATCGGGTGAGTCAGGAAGCCGAGGGAGGGGTGGCCGGAACGCCGACGGCGACGGCCTCGGCTCGACGCTCACGGGCCGACCGGGCCCGCGGGGAGGCGGCACCGGCGACACGGATGCCACGGGGCACGACGAGGTGCTGGAGCAGGGCGAACAACCCGTCGGTGACGAGCGCGAGCACCGCGACCAGGATCGCACCGCCGATCAGGATGTCGAAACGGCGGAGCGGAATCGCCGCGATGATGTACTGCCCGAGCCCGCCGAGTCCGATGTACGCGGCGATCGTCACGGTGGCCAGCACCTGCAACGTAGCGGCGCGGATGCCTCCGACGAGCAGCGGCAGACCGAGCGGGACCTCGATGCGCCACAGGATCTGCGCCTCGGTCATGCCCATCGACCGCCCGGCATCCAGAACTCGACGATCGATCGCCTCGAAGCCGGTGTAGGCGCCGGCGAGGAGGGACGGGATCGCAAGGATGACGAACGAGATGACGGCCGCCTCGGGCTTGTGGAGAACACCGAGGAGCAGCGTCAGCAGGATGAGGAGGCCGAAGGACGGGATCGCGCGCGCGGCGCCCGAGATCGCGACGGCGGTCTTTCGACCCTTCCCGGTGTGACCGATGTACCAGCCGAGCGGGATCGCGATGGCCGCGGCGACGAGCACCGACACGAGCGTGTACAGCAGTTGCACGCCGATCGCCGCGGGAATGGAGTCGAAGCCCGTGCCCGGGTTGCCCGAGAAGATCCAGGCGAACGCTTCGCCGATGAGGTTCATGCCTTCACCAGCGTCCGGTTGGCCTGACGGGAGACGGTCTTGGTCCCCCGCGTCCAGGGCATCAGCAGTCGTCCAGCCAAAACGAGAAGCAGGTCGATCACGAGCGCGATCACGACCACCGCGAGAACGCCGGTGAACACCTCGGGCAGGATCCGTCGCTGCAGGCCGTTCGTGAAGAGGTAGCCGATGTTCTGGATGCCGACCAGGATCCCGACGGTCGCGAGGGCGATCGTGCTCGCCGAAGCGACGCGAAGCCCGGCGAGGATCACGGGACCCGCGAGCGGGAACTCCACGGCCCAGAAGCGCCGGAACGAGCTGTAGCCCAGGGCGGTCGAAGCCTGGCGCACGCCGGCATCCACCGAATCGAGTCCGTCCGCGACAGCCCGCACGAGGATCGCGACGGCGTAGATCGCCAGCGCGACCACGAGGTTCACGGGGCTCACGATCGAGTACCAGCCGGTGATCACCGGCATCAGGATCAGCAGCGCGAGGGAGGGGATCGTGTAGAGCAGACCGGTGATCGTGATGACGCTGCTGCGCACCAGCCGGTAGCGCCAGGCGAACCAGCCGAGCGGGACGCTGACGACGAAACCGGCGACCAGCGCGATCAGGCTCTGTTGCAGATGCGCGACCGCCAGCTCGCCGATCAGGCCGAGGTTGTTGAGGACCCAGGTCACGCGCGCGGCTCCTCCACGAGAGCGCCCTGCGTGCGTCCCTCGGCATCCACGACGACCGTGCCACGCTCGGTTTTCTTAAGATGCAGGGCGCGCTTGCCCTTCACCGCTCCGATGAAGCTGGCGACGAAGTCGTTCGCCGGGCGCTCGATGATCTCGCTCGGTGCGCCGACCTGTGCGACCTGAGCGCCCTTCTCGAGCAGCACCACCTGGTCGCCGAGCAGGAACGCTTCGTCGATGTCGTGAGTGACGAACACGATCGTCTTGCCGATGTCGTTCTGCAGGCGGATGAGCTCCTGCTGCAGTTCGTCGCGCACGATCGGGTCCACCGCGCCGAACGGCTCGTCCATCAGGAGGATGTTGGGGTCGGCGGCGAGACCGCGCGCGACGCCGACGCGCTGCTGCTGGCCGCCCGAGAGCTGGCTCGGGTAGCGGTCGGCCATCGCGGTGTCGAGGCCCACCGTCTCCATGAGCTCGAGGGCACGGGTGCGCGCCTTCTTGCGGTTCTCGCCCTGCAGCACGGGCACGGTCGCGATGTTCTCCGCGACGGTGAAGTGCGGCAGCAGACCCGAGTTCTGCATGACGTAGCCGATGCTCCGGCGCAGCTGCACCGGTGGCCGGGACGCGATGTCGTCACCGTCGATGGAGATGGTTCCGGACGAGGGCTCGACCATGCGGTTGATCATGCGGAGCAGGGTGGTCTTGCCGCAGCCCGACGATCCCACGAAGACGGTCGTCTTGCGGGACGGGATGACGAGGCTGAAGTCGTCGACGGCGCGGGTGCCGTCGGGGAAGACCTTCGAGACGGTCGAGAACTCGATCATGCGCGTACCCGACTCAGTCGGAGACCACGACCTTCCGGTCGAACGCGACGTAGCCGGCGAAGTCGGTGCCGACACGGTCGACCGCGCCGGGACGCAGGTCGGGGTAGGACCAGGCGCCGTCGGGCAGGTCCGCACCGTCGAGCGAGACGTTCCAGTACTGGGCCGCGCCCTTCCAGGGGCACGTGTAAGGCGTCGGGCTCTGCGAGAGCGCGCCCTCGCGAATCGCGCTCGGCGGGAAGTACCAGTTGCCTTCGATGGGGACGAGGTCGTCGCGGTCGGCTTCGGCGATGACGACGCCGTCGAGTACTGCCTTCATGGGGATCCTCCCTCTTCGTGACCGCGTGCGGGCACGGCGCTCGCAGGTCTGCGGCTACCTGGGACACGCTAGCGAGGGGCCCCGACACGAAAGGTCAGATTGCCGCGTGTGACGACCTGGGCTATGGTGCCCCCTGGTCAGACCACACGCGCGCCCGCGACGGGACCGTGGACGTGCAGAGCGGGATATCCCGCGGCGCTCAGGGTCACCTGGAGATCGATGGCCGATGTCTCGTCGGCCGCCAGGAACGCCAGCGTCGGGCCCGAGCCCGAGACCAGCCCGGCGAGGGCACCGGAGCGTTCTCCGCGCTCGAGCACGCGTCCGAGATCGGGTCGGAGGTGCAGCGCGGGCGCCTGCAGATCGTTGCGGACGGTCGCCGCGAGCATGTGCGCGTCGCCCTGGCGGATCGCGTGCAGCACGTCCGGGTCGACGGCCGGGACGCGCGGCGCCGGTCCGATGTCGACCGCGTGGCGCGCGCGGTGCGCGTCGAGCTCCCCGTAGACGACCGGGGTCGACAGCCCCTGGTCGTTCGGGACGAGGACCCAGTGGAAGCGACCGGATGCCAGCGCGGGGCTCAGTTCGTCGCCGCGGCCCGTGCCGATCGCGGTTCCGCCGAGCAGCGCGAAGGGCACGTCGGCGCCCAGCTGCGCCGCGAGGCGCGCGAGCTCGGCGGTCGGCATCCCGATCCCCCACAGGGCGTCGCAGGCCACCAGGGCGGCCGCGGCGTCGGCGGACCCGCCGCCCATCCCGCCCGCCACCGGCACCGCCTTGCGGACCGTGAGATGCACGCCGTCCTCGACCCCGGCGACCCGAGCGAGCATCCGGGCGGCGCGCAGCGCGAGATTGCGCTCGTCGGTGGGGACGCCCTCGACGTCGACCGTCGAGGTCTCGGCGATCTCGATCGTGAAGCCGCCGGCGGGGACGGCCGTGATCTCCTCGTACAGCGAAACCGCCTGGTACGCCGTGGCGACCTCGTGATAACCGTCGTCGGCGACGTCGCCGACCTCGAGGAAGACGTTGATCTTCCCGGGCGCGCGGACGCGGACCTCTGCGGACGAGCCGCTCATCGGGCAGACCGTCCCGCGCGCGCCCCGGTCGCGCCACCGTGTGCGAGACTGGAACGTCGGCCCGACGTCGTCCGACCCGCGAGCAACGGGTCGATGGCGGTCGGTCCGGAGCGGGCGATCTCAGTCACTCTTCGACAGTAGTGCCCCGCTCACCGCCGTTCGGCGCCGCCGCCGAAACGCGCACGTAACGCCGTAATCCCTACGGTGTACGAACCGTCCCCACATCCCCCGAGGAGGCACAGTATGCGATCGATGGTCCCCCTTTCTGTCGAAACCGATCCCTGGCGCGCCCTCCTCTCCCGGGCGGACATCCGCATGGTCGACGGCATCCTGCACGTCGTCGACGACCGCTCCACCCCGGCGGACGCCGAGCGTGACGACCTGCTCACGGTCGCCGCGGCGATCGAGGCGGCGGGCGTCGAGGTGATGCTGGTGCGGGATGCCAATCGCCGACCGAAGATCGTCGTCGACACGGCGCATGCCGACGCCGCGCTCGCGGCGCTGCGCGACCCCGAGCTCGGTCCCGTGTACCTCAAGGCCCGCGGCGAGGAACCGGTGCCGGCGCACAGCGTCCGCCCCAGCCGCAACGCCGTCGAGGCCTACGCCGTGTTCCGTCCCCGCACGTCGACGGAGGGCTCGTACCGCTACGGTTCCGCACTCGCGCCGCGCCTCGAGCTGTGGCGGTTCGGGGCGCAGACCGTCGAGGCTCCGCGCCCGAGCGCGCTCACACGCCGGAAGTTCGCCGCAGCCGACCTCGATCTCGTCGAGGTCGAGCGCTACGGACGCCGCTGGCGCACGGTCGCGGGCATGTTCGACCCCCACCCGAACGAGTTCACGGAAGACGTCGACATGGTCTTCTCGTGGGTCGACGGCTCGTCGAGCGAGTTCCAGCGCCAGCGCGCCGCGCGCATGAAGGGCTACGTCGTCGGCGACGGCGACGACAACGCCGCCCGTTACCGCCAGGTCGACGAGCTGCGCTACGCGCTGCGGAGCGTCCACATGTACGCACCGTGGGTGCGGCGCATCTTCATCGCGACCGACTCCCCCACGCCCGAGTGGCTCGCCGACCACCCCAAGGTCACGATCGTGCGCAGCGAGGAGTTCTTCGCCGACCTGTCAGTGCTCCCCACGCACAACTCGCACGCCGTCGAGGCACAGCTGCACCGCATCCCGGGCCTCGCCGAGCACTTCCTCTACAGCAACGACGACATGTTCTTCGGGCGTCCCGTCACGCCGGAACTGTTCTTCAGCGGAGCGGGCATCACCCGGTTCGTGGAGAGCGGCATCCGCATCGGCAGCGGTCCCGCCCACGTCGACCGCTCGGGCCACGACAACGGGCTGCGCGTGAACCGCGCGCTGCTGAAGGAGCGCTTCGGTCGGGTCACCACGCTTGACCTCGAGCACTGCGCCACGCCGCTCCGGCGTTCGGTCGCGTACGAGCTGGAGCGAGAGTTCGCCGAGGACTACGCCCGCACCGCCGCGAGCCGTTTCCGCTCGGCGACCGACATCTCGGTGACGAACAGCCTGTACCACTACTACGCCCTGGCCACGGGTCGCGCGGTCATCACGACCGAGCCCCGCACGCGCTACGTCCAGACCACGCAGCTCGACGCCCTCCGTCAGATGGAGCGGCTCGTCTCGCGGCGGGACACGGACATGTTCTGCCTCAACGACGGCAGCGTGCCCGAGATCCCCGAAGAGGTCCGCGTGCCCGCGCTCCGCGCCTGCCTCGAGCGCTACTTCCCCGTGGCGGCGCCGTGGGAGAAGGCCGAGGCGGTCACCGCAGGATCGGTAGCGGCGTCGTCGGCGGCGACACCCGCCCGCTGAGCTCCGCCGTGGCCGGCACGACGATGCCGGCCGACCGCAGGCGCTCCTGCGACTCGGCGGCGTCGACGTACTGCAGCACCTCGGCGGCGCCGACGGGGACGACCGAATGCACGATCGTCTCGTCGTAGACGTGGACGAGGTTGAAGCCCTGGGCACCGTCCTGCGGCCGGGTCCCCCCGACCGGCACCATCAGGTCCTGCGTGTAGCAGGTGGCGGATGCCACGGACACCGGGATGCCCGCGAACGTCGCGAACGTCGAGTAGTGCAGGTGTCCCGCGAGGATCGCCCGCACGTCGCTGCCGCGCAGCACGTCGGCCAGGAGCCGCTGGTCGCGCAACTCGACGGTGGCGGCCAGGTCGAGCACGCTCGGCACCGGCGGGTGGTGCATCGCGAGGATCGTGCCGAGGGGCGCGGGCACCGACAGCACGTCGGCGAGCCACTCGCGCTGGGCGGCGGTGACCTCGCCGTGGTGGTGACCGGGGACCGACGTGTCGAGCGTCACGACGCGGAGGCCGTTGAGCTCGTCGATGCGATCGACCGGGGCCGTCGGGTCGCCGCTCTCGCCGGGCAGGAAATGGGAGCGGAACGTCGCGCGGTCGTCGTGGTTGCCCATGACCCAGATGACGGGGGCGCCCAGACGCGCTGCCGCGGGCTCGACGATCGCCCGCACGCGGGCGTACGCGTCGTCCTCACCGAAGTCGGCGAGGTCGCCCGTGAAGATGAGACCGTCGGGACGGATTCCGGATGCCTCGATCGCGGCGACCGCCTGGGAGAGGTGCTCCTCGGAGTCGACGCGGTCGTACAGCGGGGCGCCGCCCGCTCGCAGGTGCGTGTCACTCAGGTGGAGCAGCACGCGTTCGGCGCGAGGGTGTTCGGCAAAGCGCATCTCGATCCCTTCGGGCCGTCGGGTACGGCCTCAGCCCGGCGTGATGCTCCCGGTTGAGCAGAAATGTTACCGGCATGTTTCGGGAACTCGTGATGAACGCGACGAGAAATTACGGGACGCGCAGACGCGTGAGTCGCCACGATTTGTCGCCTCTACCCGCGGAGAAGCGACAAGACGTGGCGACTCACGCGAGAGCGCGGGATCGGCGGCGCGACCACCCTGGGGGGAAGCCGGGGGTTAGAGCGCGGCGATGCGTACGAAGTCGGTGATGGAGAGCTGCTCGCCGCGGAGCGTCGGATCGACGCCCGCGGCCTCCAGCGCCTCTGACGCGGCGGCGGCAGACCCGCCGAGAACGCTCGACAGAGCCTGCCGCAGCATCTTGCGGCGCTGCTGGAAGGCGGCATCCACGATCGCGAACGTGCGGCGCCGGAGGTCTTCGTCGCCGCGGGGCTCGGCATCCCGTTCGAATCCGACCAGCACGCTGTCGACGTTCGGAACCGGCCAGAACACCTGGCGCGAGACCGTTCCGGCCAGGCGCCACGGGCCGTACCACGCGGCCTTGACGCTCGGGGCGCCGTACACCTTGGATCCGGGCGGGGCCGCGAGGCGCTCCCCCACCTCGGCCTGCACCATGACGACGCCGCGCTGCAGGAACGGGAACGTCTCGAGGAAGTGCAGCAGCACCGGTACCGACACGTTGTACGGCAGGTTCGCGACGAGGACCTCGGGCGCGCCGGGGAGCTCGCGCACCTGCAGCGCGTCGGCGTCGATCACGGTCAGACGCTCGGCCGGCACATCGTGCGCGGCCGCGGTCTCGGGGAGCCGCGCGGCCAGCCGGTGGTCGATCTCGACGGCGACGACCGACGCGCCCGTCTCGAGGATCGCGAGCGTCAGCGAGCCGAGTCCCGGCCCGATCTCGACGACCCGATCGGATGCCTCGACCCGCGCGGCCTGCACGATCTTTCGGACCGTGTTGGCGTCGACGACGAAGTTCTGCCCCAGCTTCTTGGTCGGCGTGACGTCGAGGTCGGCGGCGAGCCGGCGGATCTCGGCGGCACCGAGGAGCGAAACGGGCATTGTTCCACTGTAACCAGGGCGACCGCCAGTCGCCGCCCTGGGGCGCAGACGGCAGTAGCGTGGGTGGGTGAGCCAGACGCAGTCGATCCCCGCCAATGCCTTCACCCTCCGCGGTCCCTACGGACGACGAGCGGTTGGACTCTCGATCGCCGCCGCCGTCGGTGGGTTCCTGTTCGGGTTCGACTCCTCCGTCATCAACGGCGCCGTGGATGCCGTCCAGGGCAACTTCGAGCTGAGCCAGGTGCTGACGGGCTTCGTCGTGGCCGTCGCGCTGCTCGGCTGCGCGGTGGGCGCGGTCATCGCCGGCGCGCTCTCCGACCGCTGGGGCCGACTGAAGGTCATGCTCCTCGGTGCCGTGCTGTTCTTCGTGTCGTCGATCGGTGCCGCGCTGACGTTCAGCGTCCCCGACCTCATCCTGTGGCGCGTCATGAGCGGCCTCGGCATCGGCATCGCCTCGGTCGTGGCGCCCGCATACATCGCCGAGGTGGCGCCGCGCCAGATCCGCGGCTCGCTCGCGTCCCTGCAGCAGCTCGCGATCACGCTCGGCATCTTCGGCGCGCTGCTCTCCGACGCGCTCCTCGCCACCTCCGCCGGTGGCGCCGCGAACCAACTGTGGCTGGGCATGGAGGCGTGGCGCTGGATGTTCCTCGTCGGCGTGATCCCCGCCGCCGTCTACGGCATCCTGTCGTTCACCGTCCCGGAGTCGCCGCGCTACCTCCTCGCGAAGGGCCGTAAGGACGAAGCGCGCGCGATCTTCTCGCGCCTGGTGCCCCCGGCCGACCTCGACAAGACGATGAACGAGCTCACGAGCGCGATCGAGACCGACCGCAAGAACAAGAACGTGTCGCTGCGCGGACCGGTGCTGGGTCTGCAGGGCATCGTGTGGACCGGCATCCTGCTGTCGATGTTCCAGCAGTTCGTCGGTATCAACGTGATCTTCTACTACTCGACGACGCTGTGGCGCGCGGTCGGCTTCGACGAGAGCAACTCCCTGCTCATCTCGGTCATCACGTCGGTCACGAACGTCGTCGTCACCTTCGTCGCGATCTTCCTCGTCGACCGCGTGGGCCGGAAGCCGATCCTCCTGACCGGTTCCGTGCTGATGACGGTGTCGCTGGCCGCGATGGCCCTGTCGTTCACGTTCGCGCAGGGCAGCGGCGATGACGTGTCGCTGCCGGCCCCGTGGGGCGGGATCGCGCTGGTCGCGGCGAACGTCTTCGTGATCGGGTTCGGCGCGTCGTGGGGTCCGCTGGTCTGGGTGCTGCTCGGCGAGATCTTCCCCAGCCGCATCCGCGGCAAGGCGCTGGGTGTCGCGGCGGGTGCGCAGTGGATCGCGAACTTCGCCATCACGGTGTCGTTCCCCGCGATGTCGGGCTGGTCGCTCCCGCTCACGTACGGCATGTACGCGCTGTTCGCCGCGCTGTCGTTCCTCTACGTGGCGCTGCGGATCCCCGAGACCAAGGGCATGGAACTCGAGCAGACCGAGACCCTGTTCGTCCGCAAGGACAAGAGCAAGGCCTGACGAATTGCGAAGGCCGGCGCCCCGAGGGGTGCCGGCCTCCGTCGTGTCTGGTGCCGTGTGCGCTGCGGCACAACCTCCGCGATCCGCACAAGCTCAGTGGCACCCGCCCCGAAACGACTGAGCGTGCGCGAACCACTGAGCCACGGCCGCGACGCGAGCCGCCGGCACAACCTCCGCGATCGGCACAAGCTCAGCGGCACCCGCCCCGAAACGACTGAGCGTGCGCGAATCACTGAGCCACGGCCGCGACGCGAGCCGCCGGCATGACCTCCGCGATCCGCACGACCTCGGCGGGATCCACCCCGGGCGAACTGAGGATACGCGGATCACTGAGTCAACGCCCCGACGCAGAGCGGTCGCAGCGGGTCAGAACTCCCCGTACACCTCGAGGGTGTTGGCGGCCACCTGGGCGGCGAGATCGTCGACGTCGATACCGAGTTCGGGTGCCAGGAAGCGCAGCGTCACCGGGATGAGGTACGGCGCGTTCGGGCGGCCGCGGTACGGCGCCGGGGTGAGGAACGGCGCGTCGGTCTCGACGAGGATCCGCTCGCGCGGGGTCACGGCGAGGGCGTCGCGCAGGTTCTGGGCGTTCTTGAACGTGACGTTGCCCGCGAAGGAGAGGTAGTACCCGCGGTCGGCCGCGATGCGGGCCATGTCGGCGTCGCCGGAGAAGCAGTGGAACACCGTCTTCTCGGGGGCGCCGACGCGCTCCAGCGTCTCCAGAACGGCGTCGTGGGCGTCGCGATCGTGGATCTGCATGGCGATGCCGTGCTTCTTTGCGAGGGCGATGTGCGCCTCGAACGAGCGGAGCTGGGCCGGGATGCCATCCGCCTCGGTTCGGAAGAAGTCGAGGCCCGTCTCGCCGATGGCACGCACCCGGGGCTCTGCCGCAAGCTCGTCGATGACCGCGATCGCGGCATCCAATTCGCCCGCAGCGGCGTACGCCGGCGCCTCGTTCGGGTGGATCGCCACCGCCGCGAGCACGCGCGGATGCGTGGCCGCGGCCCACGCGGACCAGCGCGACGAGTCGACGTCTCCCCCGGCCTGGACGACGCCGTGCACGCCCACGGCCAGCGCCCGCTGGAGCTGCTCGTCGAGCGAGAGGCCGGTCTCGCCGTCCTCGATCTCGAGGTGCGTGTGGTTGTCGTACACGGGCACGCCGAGCGGCTCGGGTGCGGGCGGGTAGCTCACGTCGCGCCGACCGTCGGCCGACCGCTCGCGCACGTACTGGCTCGGGTCGCCGCCCTCGATCGTGCCGCGGGGCCGCTCGACAGGCGTGCTCATGCCTGCTCGACGCGCGGGAACAGCGGCGACAGACCGTTGACCGACGTGCCCGGACGCAGCACGCCCCACGCACCGGCCTCCCGCAGCGGCTGGTCCTGCAGACGCCCGATGCTCTCGGCGGCGCCGAGGGCGATCCAGAGCTTCTCGGTCGAGATCGGCATGACGGGCGACAGCAGCACGGCGAGAGCGCGGAGACCCTCGGCCGCGGTGTACAGAACCGTGCCGAGGCGCTCGCGCTGCGCGTCGTCCTTCGCCAACGCCCACGGCTCGTTCTCGGTGATGTACTGGTTCAGCGCGTCGACGATCGTCCAGATCGCGTCGATCGCCTCGTCGATGCGGAACCGCTCGATGGCCGCGTCAGCGTTGCTCGCGGCATCCGCGACCGTCTTCTGAATCGCGAGGTCGGCGTCGGTGTACTCCCCCGCCGGCGGCACGATCCCCTCGAAGTACCGCTCGATCATCGCGATCGACCGGGATGCCAGGTTGCCGAAGCCGTTGGCGAGTTCGGCCTGGTAGCGGGCGGAGAGGTCTTCCCACGAGAACGACCCGTCCTGTCCGAACGCGATCGCGGAGAGGAAGTAGAAGCGGTACGCGTCGGAACCGAAGACGTCGGTGATCTCGGTCGGTGCGATACCGGTGAGCTTCGACTTCGACATCTTCTCGCCGCCGACCAGCAGCCAGCCGTGCGCGAAGACGCCGCGGGGCACCTCGAGCCCCGCCGCCATGAGCATCGCGGGCCAGATCACGGCGTGGAAGCGCAGGATGTCCTTGCCCACGACGTGGTACGCGGGCCAGCGGCGCGCGAACTCCTCGGGGTCGCTGCCGTAGCCGACGGCCGTGGCGTAGTTCAGCAGCGCGTCGACCCACACGTAGATGACGTGCGAGTCGTCCCACGGCACCTGGATGCCCCAGTCGAACGTCGACCGCGAGATCGAGAGGTCTTTCAGACCGTTCTTCACGAACGAGACGACCTCGTTGCGCGCGGAGTCGGGCCTCACGAAGTCGGGCACCGAGCGGTAGAGCTCGAGCAGCGGCTCCTGGAACTCGCTGAGCTTGAAGAAGTAGTTCTTCTCCTGCAGCAGCTCGAGGGGCTTCGAGTGGATCGCGCAGACCTTCAGACCCTCGAACGGGCCCTCGCCGTCGACGATCTCGGCCTCGGTCTTGAACTCCTCGCAGCCGACGCAGTACAGCGCCTCGAACTCGCCCGCGTAGATGTAGCCGCGCTCGTACAGCGCCTGCACGAACTTCTCGACGCGCTCCTCGTGACGCGGCTGGCTCGTACGGATGAAGTCGTCGTTGGCGACGTCGAGGGTCTTCAGCAGCGGGAACCAGGACTCGCTGACGAGCTTGTCGACCCACTCCTGCGGCGTGTGGTTGTTCGCCGCGGCGGCGCGCATCATCTTCTGGCCGTGCTCGTCGGTACCCGTCAGCATCCAGGTGTCGTCACCGGACTGCCGGTGCCACCGCGCGAGCGCGTCCACCGCCACGGTCGTGTAGCCGTGCCCGATGTGGGGCACGTCGCTCGGGTAGTAGATCGGCGTGGTGATGTAGAACGATCGGCCGGAAGTCACCCCAGGATTCTACGGGGGACGGCCGACACGTCCGGCCGTGTGTCGGCGTCAGCCCCTGACGGCGAGCGCCGCCTGGTACAGCTCGCGCGACGAGTGCCCGGTGAGCGACGCGACCTCGGCCGCGGCCTCCTTGAGCCGTGCGCCGCCGCGCACGAGTTCGAGCACCTGGGTCACGGCATCCGGGAACGCCACCTCGCGCGCGGACGCACCGCCGACGACGATCGCGATCTCGCCGCGCACGCCGTCGGCCGCCCAGGCGGCGAGCTCCGCCAGCGTGCCGCGGCGCACCTCCTCGTGCAGCTTCGTCAGCTCGCGGCAGACCGCGGCGGGACGGTCGGCGCCGAACGCGGACGCGAGATCGTCGAGAGTGGATGCCAGCCGCGACGGCGACTCGAAGAACACCAGGGTCCGCGTCTCGGCGGCGAGGTCGGCGAACGCCCGGCGGCGCTCGCCCGGCTTACGGCGCGGGAACCCCTCGAACGCGAAGCGGTCGGTCGGGAGCCCGGCGACGGCGAGGGCGGTGACGACGGCGCTCGGGCCGGGAATCGCGGTGACCGTGACACCCGCCGCGGCGGCGGCCGCGACGAGCCCGTACCCGGGATCGCTGACCGTCGGCATGCCGGCATCGCTCAGCACGAGGAGGTCGTCCTCGCGGGCGAGTTCGACGAGCTCGCCCGCGCGTTCCTTCTCGTTGTGGTCGTGCAGCGCGAGGAGCCGCGGCCGGTTCGCGATCCCGAGACCGGCGAGCAGCCGCTGAGTGGTGCGGGTGTCCTCCGCCGCGACGACCGTGGCGTTCTCGAGAGCCTCGACCAGGCGTCGCGACGCGTCGCCCAGGTTTCCGATGGGGGTCGCCGCCAGGATGATCACCGCCCCACCTTATGCTGGGGGCCGTGACCGCCGTCCCCCCGCTCCTGTCCTCGGACGAACGGACGCGCCTCGATCGCTGGCGCGACAGCCTGCTCGCCGATCCCCGCAGCGCACGGCGGTGGCGCTGGCTCGCCCCGACGATCATCACGCTGATCGCCTTCCTGCTGCGCATCGTGAACGTCGGCAACCCGCACCAGCTGGTCTTCGACGAGACGTACTACGTGAAGGACGGCTGGAGCCAGTGGCTCCTCGGGTTCCCGTCGAACTGGCCGGGCGGCGCGGACGAGCGCTTCGCCGCGGGCGACACGGACTTCTTCACGGGGGTCGGCAGCTACGTCGTACACCCGCCTCTCGGCCGCGTCTTCATCGGTGCGGGCATGGCGCTGTTCGGTGCGGATTCCTCAACGGGGTGGCGGATCGCCGCGGTCGTCTTCGGCACGGCGACGGTCCTGCTGGTGTACCTGCTCGCGAAGACGCTCACCGGGTCGCTCGTCTTCGCGTCCGTGGCATCCGGTCTCCTGGCGATCGACGGCCTCGGGATCGTGCTGAGCCGCGTGGCGCTGCTCGACGGCTTCCTGACGTTCTTCATCGTGCTGGCACTGTGGTTCCTCGCGCTCGACCGGCGGGCCATGCGCGAGCGGTGGGCGGCGCGCGAGCCGCGCGAGTCGACGTGGGGCCCGCTGTTCTGGAACCGCCCGTGGCTGCTGGCCGCCGGCCTCGCCGCGGGCGCGGCCACGGCGGTGAAGTGGTCGGGGCTGTACGTCATCGCCGGCATCGGCATCTACGTCGTGATCACCGACGCCCTCGCCCGCCGTCGCGCCGGGGTGGTGCAGTGGCCGGTCGACGCTGTGCGGCAGGGACTCGTGTCGTTCGTGCAGCTCGTGCCGCTCGCCGCCGTCGTCTACCTCGCGAGCTGGTCGGGGTGGCTCTTCACCGACGGCGGTTACGACCGGCACGCGCTCGACGCGACGCCCGCCACCGGCTTCTGGGCGTGGGTGCCGCTGCCGCTCCAGAACCTCTGGGGCTACCACCAGTCGATGTACGCGTTCCACGTGGGCCTGTCGACGCCGCACTCGTACGCGAGCCCTGCGTGGCAGTGGCCGCTGATGATCCGCCCGACCTCGATGTACTGGCACCAGGACGATTTCGGAGTGAACGGATGCCAGCTCCCCAGCGGCTGCACCGAGGCCATCTCGAGCATCGACAACCCCCTGCTGTGGTGGGCCGGGATCGTGGCATCCATTTATCTTCTGGTGCGGTTCGTCCTGCGGCGCGACGGACGGTACGGCCTCGTGCTCATGGGCCTCGCGGCGACCTACGTGCCGTGGCTGCTGTACCCCGAGCGGACGATCTTCCAGTTCTACACGGTGGCGATGGTGCCGTTCCTCGTGCTGGCGCTGACGTTCGCGCTGCGTGATCTCGCGCGGGGCCCGAGGTCGATGCCCCGGGCGACCGGGCAGGCCTGGGTCGTCGTGTTCCTCGCGGTGTGCGTCATCCTCTCGGCGTTCTGGTACCCGGTGTGGACGGCGCTGCCGGTGCCCTACGAGTTCTGGCGCCTGCACAACTGGATGCCGAGCTGGATCTGACCCCGCGGCCCGCCTTCGTTCGCAGATCCGCGCGAAGCTCGCAGGATTCGGCCGGAATTCTGCGAAGAACGCGGGATTCTGCGAACTTCGGCGCGGGGAGTCAGGCGAGAACCGACGACACGCTCTCCGCGATCATCCGCGCGAACGGGATGCGCGGCACCCATCCCGTCTCGCGTCGCAGGCGTTCCGCATCCCCGGTGATGGATGCAGGATCGTTCGGCCGGATGAGGTCGGGATCCGTGCGCGTCTCGGGAACGGGACGTTCCAGCACAGCGCAGATCGTCGCCAGGATCTCCTTACCCGAGTGGGCCGAGCCCGAGGCCACGTTGTACAGAGCGTGATCCAGGGTGGGCGCGGTGATGAGAGCCAGGTAAGCGCGGGCGACGTCACGCACGTCGGTGTAGTCACGACGCGTCACCAGCGACCCCGTGGTCACCGTCGCACCGGCCGGCAGCTCCGCGATCCGGCGCGCGAGGTCGGGGATGAGGAAACCGGGGCCCTGGCCGGGACCGGAATGGTTGAACGGTCGAGCGACCACCGTGTCGAGACCCCGACCGCGGTAGTAGGCCAGCTGGTTCTCGACGAGCACTTTGCTCACGGCGTAGGGCGAGGTGAACCCCAGGGGCGACGACTCGTCGATGACCGAAGCACCGGGGGTCGCCGCGTAGACCGCACCGGAGCTGACGCCGACCACTCGGCCTCCGCCGGAGCCGCGGAGGAGCGCCTCTCCGAGGTGAGTGACCATGGCGCTGTTGGCCGAGAGGTAGAGCTGCGGGCGACTGAACGAGCCGCCCACGGCCGCGAGGCCCGCGAGGTGGACCACATCTGCGTCCGTCGGTGCTGTCGAGGGCCACTCCTCCGTGAGGTCCACACCCACGTATTGGTCCGCGATGCCGTCGAGAGAATCCGGCACGCGCTCCTCCCGACCGATGGCGAAGACCGAGAAGCCGGCCTCGGCCGCGATCCGGCAGAGGTGGGCGCCGACGAATCCGGCGGCGCCGGTGACGACGAGGGTTCGGGTCATCCGTGCAACCGGGCCTGTTCCGCCAGGTCGTGCGCGACCATGAGCCGGACCAGGCCGGGGAAGTCGACCTCGCGGCGCCAGCCGAGCTCGTTCTCCGCCTTCGAGGGGTCGCCGAGGAGGATGTCGACCTCGGCCGGTCGCATGAACGCGGGGTTCTGGACGACGTAGGGGCGCCAGTCGTCGATGCCGATCTCGGCGAAGGCGAGCGTGAGGAACTCCTCGATGGAGTGCGTCTCACCGGTCGCGAGGACGAAGTCGTCGGGAGTGTCGTGCTGCAGCATCCGCCACATGCCCTCGACGTAGTCTCCGGCGTACCCCCAGTCGCGCTTGGGCCACAGGTCGCCGAGCTCGATGTTCGGCTGCAGGCCGAGCTTGATCCGCGCCACGGCGTGGGTGATCTTGCGGGTCACGAACTCGACGCCGCGGCGCTCGCCCTCGTGGTTGAACAGGATGCCGCAGGAGACGAACATGCCGTAACTCTCGCGGTAGTTCTTCGCGATCCAGTGGCCGTAGAGCTTCGCGACGCCGTAGGGGCTGCGCGGGTGGAACAGCGAGTTCTCGTTGTAGCCGGCTCCGGGGCGGTTGTAGTCGAGCCCGCCGAACATCTCGGACGTGGATGCCTGGTAGACCTTGGTGCGCTCGGTGCGGCCGGTGATGCGGACCGCCTCGAGAACGTTCAGCACGCCCTTTGCCGTCACGTCGGCGGTGAGGGTGGGGTTCTTGAACGAGTATCCGACGTGGCTGACGGCGGCGAGGTTGTAGACCTCGTCGGGATCCGACGTCTCGACGGCGCGGACCAGCGAGGTGGGGTCGATCAGATCGCCCTCGATCAGCGTGACATAGGGGAATTCCGCGACGGTCGCCTCTTTTCGCGGGTTGTTCTGTCCGCGGATCAGACCGAAGACTTCGTAGCCCTTCTCGTGCAGAAGCTCGGCAAGGTGCCCTCCGTC
>NZ_LQQP01000011.1 GCF_001619615.1 Microbacterium sp. T32 | reverse complement strand
GGGGGGGCGTGGCATCCGTCTGGCTCCGTTCGGTCTCGCGCGCTTGCTCGGTGATTCGCGCAACGTCAGTTCCCGATGGCCGTGCGCGACTGAGGTCGTGAGGATCGCTGACGTCGTGCGGTCGCCGGTCTCGAGTTCGCGGCGGTTTCCCGACGGTGGTCGTCCGCTCTGTTGCGCCCGCGGCGTCCCGGTCGGTGGTGTGATGGAGGCATGACTCGTGCTCTCCTCGTGATCGACATGCAGCGGGGTTTCGACGACCTCGATTTCTGGGGTCCGACCGCCAATCCGGACTGCGAGGCGAACGTCGGCGCTCTCGTGGCGCGCTGGGAGGCGGACGGGGAGCCCGTCGTCGTGGTGCGACACGACTCGCGTTCGGAAGGGTCGCCGTTGCATCCCTCGTCGCCGGGCAATGCCCTGGTCGACGTCGTCGCAGCGGTGGAGCCGGCGCTGTTCGTGACCAAGAACGTCAATTCGGCGTTCTACGGCGACCCCGATCTGCACGCGTGGCTGGGGGAGCGCGGCATCCGGGAACTGGTGATCTGCGGCATCCAGACGAACATGTGCGTGGAGACGACGGCGCGGATGGCGGGCAACCTCGGTTACGACGTGGCCGTCGTGCTGGATGCCACCCGCACCTTCGATCTGTCGGCCGAGGTCGCGGGCGCGGGGACCGTGACGCGCTCGGCGGCCGAGCTCATGGCCGCGACCGGGCTGGTGCTGCAGCAGGGCGGATTCGCCCGGATCGTGGGGACCGCCGACCTGATCTGAGCCGCTCACGGCGATGTCGGAGGGTGATCGTATCTTCGAACCACAGGGATTGAGAGTGTAGAACACATGTTCTAACCTGTGGGAGTGAGGGCGATCGTGCGAGACCAGGCGGAGGCCGTTCCCGACATCCACGCGCTCCGGGATCGGCTCGAGCGGATGCAGGGGCGTCGCCTGGACGCGCCGGTGCTGCCGACGCATCCCGCCTTCACCTCGTTGCTTCCCGGCGGCGGTCTACGGTCGGGGTCGGCGTACGCGATCGCCCGCTCGATGTCGCTGCTGCTGGCGCTCATGGCTCGGCCCTCGCAGGACGGGGCGTGGTGCGGCGTCGTCGGCATGCCCGAACTGGGCGCCGAAGCCGCCGAGAAGTACGGTCTCGACCTCGACCGGCTGGTCTTCATCCCCGATCCCGGGCCGCGCTGGCTGGCGGTCACGGCCACGATCGCCGAGGTCCTGCCGGTCGTGGCGGTGCGCCCTCCGGCGGGGGCGAACACCGCGCGAGGAGGAACCGAAGCCACCCGGCTCGCGGCGCGGTTGCGCGATCGCGGGACCGTGCTGCTGGTGCAGGGCCCGTGGCCGCAGGCGGAGGCCGTGATCGACGTCGCCGATCCGCGGTGGGCGGGGCTCGGGCAGGGGCACGGCTATCTCGCCGGGCGTGAGCTCACGGTGTCGGTGCGCAGCAAGCGCACGCCCACGGCTCGGCGGGCGCGCATGCTGCTGCCCGCGGCCGACGGCTCGATCGAGCTGCTCGGCGCACCCACCGAGCGGCTCGTCCCGCGCGACGGCGCGGCGTACCGGCCCGAGTACCGGGAGAGGGCGGCGGGATGATGCGCGAACCCACGCGCAGCCTCGTGCTGTGGCTCCCCGACTGGCCGGTGTCGGCGTATCGCCGCGAGGCGGCACGGCCACCACGGGCCGACGCGCCCCTGGCGGTGTTCGAGAACAACGCCGTGGTCGCGTGCTCGGCCGCGGCGCGCGCTCAGGGCGTTCGGCGTGGCCAGCGACGCCGTGATGCCCAGGCTCTCTGTCCGTCCGTCATCGTCGTCGCCGCAGACCCGGTCCGTGACGCGCGCGTCTTCGCCCCGGTGGTGGCGCTGGTGGAGGAGCACGCCCCGGGCGTGCAGATCGTGCGCCCCGGACTCTGCGCCCTTCGCGCGCGCGGTCCGGCGCGGTATTACGGCGGCGAAGAAGAAGCGGCACGCATGCTCGTCCGACTGCTCGCGGCCGAGGGGTTCACCGACGCCCGCGCGAGCGTCGCCGACGGCGTCTTCACCGCCGAGCACGCCGCCCGCGTCACCCGGGCCGACGACCCGGTGCGCGTGGTGCCCGGCGGGCAGGCGGCTGCGTTCCTCGCCCCGCTTCCGGTGACCACGCTCGACGACGTCGACCTGGCGAGCCTGCTCGCCCGTCTCGGCGTACACACCCTGGGCGAGTTCGCCGCGATGCCGGTCGAGCGCGTCCGCGAGCGTTTCGCCGAACGCGGGGCCCGACTCCACGCTCTCGCTTCCGGGCGCGACTCCCAGCCGGTGCAGCCCCGTACGCCTCCGCCCGAACTGCGCCGCGAGGTCGCCTTCGAGCCGCCGCTCGAACTCGCCGACCAGATCGCCTTCGGCATGCGTGTCGCCGCGGAGGAGTTCATCGCGCGCCTGGGGGAGCAGAACCTGGTGTGCACCGAACTGCGCGTGGTGCTCTCGGGCGAGCGGGGGGAGCGCAGCGAACGCGTGTGGCTGCACCCCGGGTCCTTCGACGCCGGTGCCGTGGTCGACCGCGTCCGCTGGCAGCTCGCGGAAGACGGTCGCGGCATCTTCGGCAGCGGGGTGGCGGGGGTGTCCATCGAGCCCGAGGCGGTCGACGACGCGGCCCACCACGCCAAGGGGCTGTTCGGCGCCGGTCCGGACGAGCGGGTCCACCATGCCCTCTCCCGCGTGCAGGCGATGCTCGGGCACCGCGCCGTCGTCACCCCCGTCGTCGGCGGAGGGCGCTGGCTGGCCGAACGGCAGGTGCTGGTGCCGTGGGGAGACCGGGCGGTCACGGCGAAGGACCGTGCCCGGCCCTGGCCGGGGAGCCTTCCCGATCCGTTGCCGGCGACCGTATATCCCGAGCCGCGACTCGTGGAGGTCACCGACGTCGCGGGAGCATCGGTGACGGTGGGGGAGCGCGATGTGCTGAGCGCACCACCGGCGATCCTCGAGGCCGGAGGGCGACGAGTGCGGATCCGGGAGTGGGCGGGGCCCTGGCCGATCAGCGAACGCGGGTGGGATCCCCTGCGGCGACGGCGGGCCCACCGGTTCCAGGTGGTCGACGCCGACGGCGGCGCGTGGCTGCTCGTCGTCGAAGAGGGCGAGTGGCGGGCGGAGGGGCGCTATGACTGAGCGGCGGGACGCGGCGCGTGTGGCCTCCGGAGCGGCCGCGACTCGTGCGCCGGTCACGTTGCCCGCGCTCCTCGTCCTCGGGTCCGGGCGGAGAGGAGGGCGCTGATGGGCTTCCACAATCCCCCCGTGAAGTGGTCGGAGCTCGAGCGCGCGCTGAGCGACACGCGCCGACCGGTCTCCGCCCCGGCGAACGGCGACGGCGGCGACAGCCCGGCGTGGTCGCACAAGCGCGGTCCCTACGTTCCCCCGACGATCGAGCGCCCTGC
The DNA here is from genome assembly GCF_001619615.1 of Microbacterium sp. T32. Lineage (GTDB taxonomy): Bacteria > Actinomycetota > Actinomycetes > Actinomycetales > Microbacteriaceae > Microbacterium. The sequence continues at coordinate 106,589 of NZ_LQQP01000011.1, read as the reverse complement.
CGATGCCGTTCCGTACGCCGAGTTGCACGCGCATTCGTCGTACTCCTTCCTCGACGGGGCGTCCTCGCCCGAGGAACTCGTCGAAGAAGCCGAGAAGCTCGGGCTCCATGCGCTCGCCCTCACCGACCACGACGGGTTCTACGGCATCGTCCGCTTCGCCGAGGCGGCGGAGGCCCGCGCCGTGCGCACCGTCTTCGGCGCCGAGCTCTCGCTCGGTCTCCCGGGGCCGCAGAACGGTCAGCCCGATCCCGCCGGTTCCCATCTCCTCGTGCTCGCCCGAGGTGAAGAGGGGTACCACCGGCTCGCCGCCGCCATCACGCACGCGCAGCTCTCCGGCGGCGAGAAGGGGCGCCCGGTCTACGACCTCGCCGACCTGTCCGAACGCGCCGGGGGCCGTACCGATCCGCAGTGGGCGGTGCTCACCGGATGCCGAAAGGGGAGCGTGCGTCAGGCTCTGGCATCCGAGGGTCCGGCGGGAGCCGCCCGCGCGCTCGACCGCCTGGTCGATCTGTTCGGACCCGAGTCCGTGCAGGTGGAGCTCATCGACCACGGCAGCCCGCTCGATTCGGCCCACAACGACCTGCTCGCTTCTCTCGCCGCCGAGCGCGGCCTCCCCGTCCTCGCGACGAACAACGTGCACTACGCGGCCCCGCAGAAGGAGCTGCTCGCCGCGGCCGTCGCTGCGGTGCGCGCCAATCGCAGTCTCGACGAGCTCGACGGGTGGCTGCCCGCGCACGCCGGGGCGCACCTGCGTTCCGGGGCCGAGATGGCGGCGCGGTTCGCCCGGTATCCGGGAGCGGTCGCACGGACCGTGTCGCTCGCCGACGAGCTCGCCTTCCCGCTGCGCCGGGCCAAGCCCGCGCTCCCGAAGCAGACGGTCCCCGAGGGGCACACGCCGATGTCGTGGCTCCGGCATCTGGTGTGGGAGGCCGTGCCGCGGAAGTATCCGAAGCTCTCCGCCGCCGATCGCGATCGTATCGAGCGCGAACTCGCGGTCATCGAGATGAAGGACTTCCCGGGCTATTTCCTCATCGTCTACGGGATCGTCGCCGAGGCCCGACGGCGGGGCATCCTGTGCCAGGGGCGGGGGTCGGCGGCGAACAGCGCCGTGTGCTACCTGCTCGACATCACCGCGGTCGACTCGATCTTCTACCGCCTGCCGTTCGAACGCTTCCTGTCGAGTCTGCGCGACGAAGAGCCTGACATCGACGTCGACTTCGACTCCGATCGCCGTGAAGAGATCATCCAGTGGGTCTACGAGACCTACGGTCGCGATCGTGCGGCGCAGGTCGCGAACGTCATCCAGTACCGGCCCAAGAACGCGGTGCGCGACATGGCCCGCGCCCTCGGCCACTCCCCGGGCCAGCAGGATGCCTGGTCGAAGCAGGTCGAACGCTGGGGCGCGACGCTCGAGACCGGTGCCGACCACGACATCCCCGACGAGGTCATCGAGTTCGCGTCCGAGCTGCTCAAGGCGCCTCGACATCTCGGCATCCATTCCGGCGGCATGGTGCTCACCGATCGTCCGGTGGGCGAGGTCGTGCCGATCGAGCACGCCCGCATGGAGAACCGCACGGTCATCCAGTGGGACAAGGACGACGCCGCGTGGATGGGGCTGGTGAAGTTCGACCTCCTCGGGCTCGGCATGCTCGCGGCGCTGCAGTACTGCTTCGACCTGATCCGGGATGCCACGGGCGAGCGGTGGGAGCTGTCGACGCTGCCGAAGGAAGAGAAGGCGGTTTACGACATGCTGTGCCGCGCCGATTCGATCGGGGTGTTCCAGGTCGAGTCCCGCGCACAGATGGGGTTGCTGCCGCGCCTGCAGCCCCGGAGGTTCTACGACCTCGTGGTGCAGATCGCGCTGATCCGCCCGGGGCCCATCCAGGGCGGCGCCGTGCATCCCTTCGTGCGACGCAAGCTCGGGCAGGAGCCGATCACCTACGTGCACGAGAACCTCCGGCCGGTGCTCAAGCGCACCATGGGCGTGCCGGTGTTCCAGGAGCAGCTCATGCAGATGGCCGTCGCCGTGGGCAACTGCACCGCCGAGGATGCCGACCTGCTGCGACGTGCGATGGGGTCGAAGCGCGGCCTCGAGCGCATCGATTCGCTGCGCGAGAAGCTCTACGCCGGCATGGCGAAGAACGGGCTCGTGGGCGCGGTGGCCGACGAGCTGTACGCCAAGATCCAGGCGTTCGCGAACTTCGGGTTCGCCGAGTCCCACTCGCTGTCGTTCGCGCTGCTGGTCTACGCCAGCTCGTGGATCAAACTGCACTACCCGGCGGCGTTCCTCGCGGGCCTGCTGCGCGCGCAGCCGATGGGGTTCTACTCGCCCGCGACGCTCACCGCCGACGCGCGCCGCCACGGCGTGCGGGTGCGGCGCCCGGATCTGCTGCGGTCCGGAGTCGAGGCGGGACTCGAGCCGCTCGACGATGAGTCCGGGAGCCCGGATGCCGACCGCCGCCGCCCCGCCACCGGGCTGGACGCGTGCACGTGCGCCGACCAGCCGCCGACCGGGGACTTCGACCGTTCCGCACCCGACGAGAGCGAGGCGCACCGCCGCGACGGGGCGTTCGCGGTGCGGATGGGGCTCGCCGGTGTCACGGGCATCGGGGCCAAGGTCGCCGAACGCATCGTCGCGGAGCGGGAGCGCGGGGGCGCCTACCGCGACCTTCGCGATCTCGTGCGCCGCACGGGGCTCGTGACCGCGCAGCTCGAGGCCCTCGCGACGGCCGGGGCGTTCGAGTGCCTCGGGCACTCGCGACGCGAGGCGATCTGGCTGTCGGGTTCGGCGGCGCTGGACCGGCCCGAGTTCCTGCCCGACTCGGTCGCCTTCGTGCAGCCTCCGCTGTTCACCGACCCGTCGAGCTACGAGGTCCTTGCCGCCGACCTGTGGGCGACGGGGCTCTCCACCGACGACCATCCGCTCACCCATTTCCGCTCGGCCCTCGATGCGCGCGGCGTGCTCACCTCGCGGGAACTGCGCTCGGCCGAGACCGACCGCCGCGTCGAGGTGGCGGGGCTCGTCACGCACCGGCAGCGGCCGGCGACGGCATCCGGGATCACCTTCCTCAACCTCGAGGACGAGCACGGCCTCATGAACATCGTGTGCTCGGTGGGGGTCTGGAACAGGTACCGCCGGATCGTGCGCGAATCGCCCGCGCTGATCGTGCGGGGCATGCTCGAGAGGTCGGTCGAGGGGGTCACGAACGTCGTCGCCGACGGGTTCACCGATCTCCGTGTCGGGGTCTCGCACGCCTCGAGGGACTTCCGATGACGTCGGGGGCCGTCACTAGACTCGGGGGGACACGCACGCCATGCCGCAGCATCACAGGGGGAACGACATGACCGACACGCCCACTCCGCCCGAAGGCTGGTACCCCGACCCCGCGGGGAGCGGCGGACTCCGTCGCTGGAACGGCACCGGGTGGACCGACGAGGTGCGTCCGTCCGCTGCGGAGGCGCCGGTCGCCGCTCCCGCCGAGCCGGCCGCCCCCGCCGAGCCGGCCATCCCGCCGGCCGCCGCTCCCGCCGAGCCGGCCGCCCCCGCCGAGCCGGCCATCCCGCCGGCCGTCGCACCCGCCGAGCCGGCCGCCCCGCCGGTTCCGCCGGTCGCCCCGGGCTCGGACGCTCCGACCCACGCCGGTGCCGCTGCCGCCCCCTCCGGTGGAACCCCGTCCTACGGCGCGGCCTCCGGCTTCCCGGCTTACCCCGGCTCCGGCGCACCCGCATACCCTGGCTCGCCCGCAGACGCGGCCCCGTCATCCGGCCGCGCCGACATCCCGACGAACACCGTCTGGATCTGGCTCGTCGTCGTCCTGCCGCTCGTCGCGCTGATCCCGCTCTTCCTCTTCGACTGGGCGACCTACCTGCAGGAGTCGATGTACGCCTCGATCTACCCGCAGCAGGCTCCCTACGCCGCGTCGGCGTCGCTGGCCGTCTCGGCCGGGGGCTCCGCGTTCAGCTTCGTCATCGCCGGACTGACCGTTCTGTTCTCCTACCTCGACTGGCGTCAGCTTCGCGCCCGCGGCATCCAGAAGCCCTTCCACTGGGCGTGGAGTTTCTTCGTCCTCGTCGTCTCCAGCGGTGCGGTGTACATCATCGGGCGCGGAGTGATCTTGCGGCGTCAGACCGGGAAGGGACTCGGACCGGTCTGGGGATGGATCGCGGTGACGCTCGTGACGATCATCGCCGTCGTGATCTGGGCGGTGACGCTGTTCAGCTCGCTCGCCCCGCTGATCGAACAACTGTCGTACTCCACGGGCTACTGACTCACCGCCGGAGTGTCGGCGCGGGCATGGTGCGCCCGCGTCGACCGCGTGCCAGGCCCGCGCAGCCTCAGCGCCAACGCGCCGCCAGGACGGCGTCCAGCAGCGCGTCGGCCGTCTCCGCCTTGGAGCCGGCTGCCTCGCCGACGACCTCGCCGTCACGCCCGATGATCTTGAGGGCGTTGTCGGCCGTCTCGAAGCCGCTCGTCCAGCCGACGGCGTTCGCGGCGAGGAGGTCGACGCCCTTGCGAGCGGCCTTGGCGCGGGCACGCTCGAGTAGCTCGTCCTGGCTGTCGACGGTTTCGGCGGCGAACGCGACGATGGTCTGGCCCGGTCGGCGGGCTGCGACGAGCCCCGCGACGATGTCGCGGTTCTCGATCAGTTCGAGGGTCAGACCGCCCGGGGTGTCCTGCTTGCGGAGCTTGTGCTCCGAGACCGCGGCGACGGAGTAGTCGGCGACCGCCGCGGCCATGATGACGACGTCGGCGTCGGGGGAGGTGGCATCCATCGCCCGTCCCAGCTCGTCGGCCGTGCCCACCGAGATGACCTCGACGCGCGGATCGGGGCGGACATCGGCGTCGAGGTGCGCCGCCACCAGGGTGACGGTGGCGCCGCGGTCGGCGGCGGCACGCGCGATCGCGACGCCCTGGCGGCCGCTGGACCGGTTGCCGAGGAAACGCACGGGGTCGATCGGTTCGCGGGTGCCGCCGGCGCTCACGAGCACCGAGAGCCCCGACAGGTCACGCGGACGTTCCACGAGGGCGAGGGCGGCCGCGACGATCTCCTCGGGTTCCGACATCCGCCCGGGACCGCTGTCGCCTCCGGTGAGCGCGCCGTCCGCGGGGCCGACGACGTGCACGCCGCGCGCACGGAGCACGTCCATGTTGTGCACGGTCGCGGGATGCCGCCACATTTCGGTGTGCATCGCGGGCGCGACCACGACCGGAGCGGTCGTCGCGAGGAGCGTGGTGCCGAGGAGGTCCGACGCGAGCCCCGCGGTCATCGACGCGAGGGTGTTCGCGGTCGCGGGCGCCACGATCACGAGATCGGCGGATTGTCCCAACGACACGTGCCGCACGCGAGCGACGTCCTCGTGCACGGAGGTCGTGAGGGGATTGCGGCTGATCGCCTCCCACGTCGGCAGCCCGACGAACCGCAGCGCGTCGTCGGTCGGTACGACGTGCACATCGTGCCCCGCCTTCACCAGCAGCCGGACGAGCCCGACGGTCTTGTAGGCGGCGATGCCTCCGGTCACTCCCACGACGACGAACATGGGCCCAGTCTCCCAGGTCGAGGGGCGCGCGGTGGCGTCACGGGAGCCGGACGCCGTGCGCTGAGCCCTCGTCCGTACGCCGCACCCGCCCACCGCGGCCCCCGCGCCGGTAGCGTGGAGGGAATGTGCACCGTGGTCGTGGACGTCCCGCGCGAGAGCGGTCAGCCCGTCCGGGTGCTGGCCGTCCGGGACGAGGACCGGAACCGTCCGTGGCGTCGTCTCGGCGCCTGGTGGCCGGAGCAGCCCGCCGTGCGGGGGATCCGCGACGAGCGCGCGGGCGGAGCCTGGCTCGCTGCCGATCCGCGCGCGGGACGCCTGGCCGTGCTGCTGAACCGCGAGGACCTGTCCGGGCGGTCGGACGACGAGGTCGTGAGCCGGGGTGGCATCCCGTTGCAGTCGGTCGCCGGGTCGCTCCCGGAAGCCCCGGTCACGCGAGGCTTCAACCTGGTGGAAGTGGATGCCGACGGCGCCACCGTCGTGGAATGGGACGGCCTCGCCGCCCGCCGCACTCGCCTGGCGCCCGGCACGCACATGATCGCGCACGATGGTCCCGACGATCCGACCACGCCGCGGGTCGGTCGCTGGCTGGAGGACTTCCGTCGCGCCGGCATCGCCGAGGACGACGACTGGTGGGGTCCGTGGCTCGCGGTGGTCGAGGCATCCACGTCCGACCCGGCCTCGTCGATCCTGCGCCGCGACGCGCACGACGACGTCGTGCTGGAGTCGTTGCTCGTGTGCGTCGCGACGGTCGACGCGAGCGGCGTGGACGTGCGCGAAGCCGTGCTGTCCGAGCCGGGGGAGTGGGATGCCGCGCTCGCCGCCCAGCTCCGCGTCGGCGCCGCGGCACGCTCGCAGTAGGCTGGAAGGCAGTCCCGCCTCCGTAGCTCAGGGGATAGAGCGCCGCACTCCTAACGCGGGCGTCGCAGGTTCGAATCCTGTCGGGGGCACCGAAGCCCGTCCTCGCGCTCTGTCACACTGACTCCGTGAGCAGCCCCGCGTCCTCTCGCCGCCGCCCGGTCCTCTGGACCGTCGGTTCCGTCGTCCTGTTCGTCGCGCTCTACGCGACCGTCGTGGGTCTGTACGCCGGGAGCGGCGACATCGTGGGCAGCGCCGACGGAGAGACCTCGGGCGACACGGTGGCGCTGTCGTTGACGCCGGAGAAGATGGATGCCGCGACCAACCGCCTCACCGTGTCGATCCTGCCCACGCAGGGCGAGGACGGGACGGTGACGAACGGCCTCATCGCGCACCGGCCCTTCGGCGTCCTCGTCTCCGCGCGGTCGCCGGGTCGAAGGCGACGCAGTTCGCCGAGGGCGACCTCATCTCGCCGATCGAGACGTCGCTGGTCATGGACGGACAGATCGAGAACTGGCCGTTCGACCGGTACGCGGTGCGCTCGATCATGACGGCTCTGCAGGACGATGCGGCGGGGGAGTCGACCCCGCTGCCCACGACCGTGCAGCCGTCGAAACGTGGCATCCCGGGCTGGGACATCACCGTCTCCGAGACGCCCGTAGGCGACGGTGTGAACGCCGTGGACATCGCGGTCTCGCGCTCGGGGTCGACGATCGCGTTCGGGATCGTCCTGCTCACGCTCATGGTGATCATCCCGGCGCTCGTCCTCGTCGTCGCGATCCTCGTGCTGCGGGGGAGGCGCAAGGTCGAGGTGACCACGCTGGGGTGGATGGGCGCGATGCTGTTCGCGACGATCCCGTTGCGCAACTTCCTGCCGGGATCCCCGCCGATCGGCTCGTGGATCGACTACCTCGTGGTCCTGTGGGTGCTCGCCGCGCTGGTCGCCGGGCTGGTGATCTTCGTCGTCGCCTGGATCCGGCGCGGCCCCGCCTGACCACGGCGCCCGACACGATGATGCCCCGGCGCGCGGCCGGGGCATCATCGAACAGGACTCACGCCTGGGTGGTCACCGCGAACTGCACGGAACCCTGCCCGTCCATCTGCGCGTCGAGCACGCGGTCGTCGAGCACCTGAGCGGCGTCGGCGTCCAGGAAGACACGGGCGCCCGAGTTCTCGACGACGGCGTCCTGGGGCTCCGGACCGTCGACGACGGACAGCCGGAACTGCGACTCGGGCGAGCCGGCGCCCTCGATGCGCACACCGCCCTGGGCGGCATCCGGCAGCTGGGCGGCGATGGTCTTGACGGCGGTGGTGGCCTCTTCGGTGAGCGTCAGCATGGGTGACTCTCCTTCTGTGTCGACGTCAGGGGCCAGCCACGATTCCGAGAATCGGGCGCGGTCTCAACCTCACGGCGCCATTGCCAGGGGATTCTCACGGAGCACTCAGGGCGCTCCGCGCGGCTCTCAGGGAAGCAGTCCGGCGCGGCGCGCCCGCGCGACGGCGGCATGTCGGGTGGAGGCATCCAGCTTCGACATCGCCGATGCGAGGTACGACTTCACGGTCGTCTCGCGCAGGTGAAGGGATGCCGCGATCTCGCCGTTCGTGGCCCCGACGGCCGCGCAGGAGAGGACGTCCAACTCGCGACGGGAGAGGTGGATGCCAGTGATCTCGGGCTCGATCGCTCTGTCGCCGGAGAGCGCGGCGAGGCGGGACTCCAACTCTTCGAGGCGGCGACGCACCCCTTCGTCGGGGACGGTGGCGGCGATGCTGCGGAGCTGGGCGTAGCTCTGTCGGATCTCCTCGCGCGCGCCCGCGCTGAGGCCGTCGTCACCGGGGTTCAGGGAGGCGAGACGGCGGTCCACCTCGTCGCGCACCCGCAGTTCGGTGCCCAGTTCGCCCGCGATGTCGAAGGCGGGGCGCGCCTCGCGCTCACCGAGGGGTGCCTGCGCCCAGGAGCCGCAGTACAGAACGCCGCGGGCGCTGCCCCGGACGAGCACGGGCACTGCGAACAGGGTCGCGATGCCCTCCCCGAGGATGGCGCGGTCGTAGTCGTGGGTGATGGTGCGTGCGGTGCGATAGTCCAGGGCGAGTCGGGGGCGCCGCTCGACGAGCGCCCGACCGCCGAGACCCCGCTCGGCGTGGACGACCAGCCCCTCGATGCTGCGCGTGCGGGCTCCGACGACGGTGGAGACGTGGACGGCGCCGTCGTGCTCCAGGCCACCGAAAGCGACGGGAAAGTGCGTGCGCCGCGCGAGTTCGGTCACGGCGTGCGACACCAGCGTCACGTCGTCTCGGAGTGCGATCGGTGTTCCCACGAACTACCTACTTCCGGGGGTGACGGCTGCGTCGCCGCCTTTCGTAGCGTCGACCCTACCACCGGGAAGGCCCTCCGACCCGGTGTTTTCCCCCCTCCGGCGCGCCGATGCGCCGGTCTCATGAGGCAAGGAGGCCACATGACGGACAACAGGATCGACGGCGCCCCGCGCGGCGTCGACTACATCGCGGTCGAGGAGTCCGCCCCGTTCCGGGAGCTGAAGCGGCGGCAGCGCAGCTTCATCTTCCCGATGGCCGTGGCGTTCCTCGTCTGGTACTTCGTCTACGTTCTGCTCTCGTCCTTCGCTCCCGACTTCATGGCGCAGCCGGTGTTCGGCGCCGTCACCGTGGGCCTCGTCTTCGGTCTCGGGCAGTTCGTCACGACGTTCGCGATCACGATGGGCTATGTCGCGTACGCCAACCGGCGACTCGACCCCGGCGCGGAGAGTCTGCGCGTGGAACTCGAGCGGGCCGAACGGGGTGAGTCGTGAACGAGGTCTTCGCCACCGTCCACGCGGCGGTTCAGACGGTCGAGAACAACCCGGTCCTGAACATCTCGATCTTCGGTGCGTTCGTCGCCGTGACGTTGTTCATCGTGATCCGGGCGAGCCGGAACAGCAAGACGGCGGCCGACTACTACGCGGCCGGGCGTTCCTTCACCGGCCCCCAGAACGGATTCGCGATCGCCGGCGACTATCTGTCGGCGGCCTCCTTCCTCGGGATCTGCGGGGCGATCGCGATCAACGGGTACGACGGGTTCCTCTACTCGGTCGGGTTCCTGGTGGCGTGGTTGGTGGCGCTGCTCCTCGTGGCCGAACTCATGCGCAACACCGGCAAGTTCACGATGGCCGACGTGCTGTCGTTCCGCCTGAAGGAGCGGCCGGTCCGGATGGCTGCGGCCATCACGACGCTCGCGGTGTGCTTCTTCTACCTGCTCGCGCAGATGGCGGGGGCGGGTGGCCTGGTGTCGCTGCTGCTCGGGATCACCGAACGTGTGGGCCAGTCGATCGTCGTGGCGGTCGTCGGCATCCTGATGATCGTGTACGTCCTGATCGGCGGCATGAAGGGCACCACGTGGGTGCAGATCGTCAAGGCGTTCCTCCTCATCGGTGGGGCCGTGGTCATGACGATCTGGGTGCTGGCCATCAACGGGTTCAACCTCAACACGCTGCTCGAGAGCGCGGTCGCCGCATCGCCGAAGGGCGAGGCGATCCTCGGGCCCGGCCTGCAATACGGCGCGAACCCGTGGGACTTCCTCTCGCTCGCGCTGGCGCTGGTCCTCGGCACAGCGGGCCTCCCGCACGTCCTGATGCGCTTCTACACCGTGCCCACGGCAAAGGAGGCTCGTCGCTCGGTGGTGTGGGCGATCTGGCTGATCGGTCTGTTCTACCTCCTCACGCTCGTACTCGGCTACGGAGCCGGTGCCCTCGTCGGGCCCGAGGCCATCCTGGCCGCGCCCGGCGGAGTGAACGCGGCGGCGCCGCTGCTGGCCCTCGCGCTCGGCGGACCGATCCTGCTCGGGTTCATCTCGGCGGTGGCGTTCGCGACGATCCTCGCGGTCGTGGCGGGCCTGACGATCACGGCGGCGGCGTCCTTCGCGCACGACATCTACGCCAACGTCGTGAAGAAGGGCAACGTCCCGCCCGACGGTGAGGTCAAGGTGGCGCGGCGCACGGTCATCGTCATCGGCATCCTCGCGATCATCGGCGGGATCGGCGTGCAGGGGCAGAACGTGGCGTTCCTCGTCGCGCTCGCCTTCGCCGTGGCCGCGTCGGCGAATCTCCCGACGATCCTGTACTCGCTCTTCTGGCGCCGCTTCACCACGCGCGGTGCCGTGTGGAGCATGTACGGAGGGCTGGGGTCGGCGCTCGTGCTGATCCTCCTCTCGCCGGTGTTCTGGGGCGGACCGACCAGCGTGTTCGCGAACACGGGTGTGGCGATCTGGCCGCTGAACAATCCGGGCATCGTGTCGATCCCGCTCGGCTTCCTCCTGGGCTGGCTCGGCTCGATCACGTCGAAGCAGACCGAGGATCCGCGCAAGGCCGCCGAGATGGACGTGCGTTCCCTCACCGGTTTCGGCGCGGAGAAGGCCTCGAACCACTGATCGCGTCCTCGCCCGGTCCGGCCCACGCGCCGGGCCGGGCCAGGCCGTTCCGCTCGGTTCCGCGGCCAGCCGCTGCGCTGACCCCACGCCGCGCTACGCCGGCGTCCGCAACCGATCCGCGACGCCGTTCTCCAGATCGAGCAGGAAGTGCTTCACCTCGGGGTGTCCGCCGTATTCGCCGATCGATCCGTCGGCGCGCACGACGCGATGCACCGGCACGACGATGGAGAACGGCGTGTTGGCGCATGCGGTGCCCACGGCCCGCGCGGCGCCGGGGGAGCCCGCCATGATCGCGACCTCCCCATATGAGGCGACCTCCCCGTATGGGACACGTCGTACGGCCTGGAGCGCGTCCCGTGTGAACCCCGTGACGAGGCGCCAGTCGAGAGGGATCTCGAACGTCTGACGTCGACCGTCGAAGTACTCGTCCAACTGGGCGATGGCATCCCGAGCGGGTCCTGGATCGGGGTCGGGAACCACGCCCAGCCGGTGGGCGATCGCGGCCCGCGCGACGTCGACGCCATCGTGGGCGACGTCGAGATGGACCAGGGCGTCGTCGAGGAAGGTCAGGAGGATCGGGGCGAACGGGCCGTCGTACACGGTGCTGGTGGCTGTGCTCATTCCCTCATCCTCATCACGCCGTTCCGACGCCGCAGGGTGGCGGACCCGATCGGTGGATGGATCCGCGAATCGGGCCACGGGGGAGGAAGGGCCGATCGTTCGGCGTTTCGTGCAATCCCGCGAAACTCGGGCCCGCTGCGCACCATCCACGGGTGCTCGGCTTAGTCTGACAGGTGTGTGGCGAGCTGAGGACGGCGTCGTGACGGGCGCCGAGGGCGACGTTCCGGCGTCGATCGATCCGGGCGAGCTGCGACTGTCGGAGCCCGGCATCGTGGTTCGTCACGTCGCCGACCCCGAACGCCAGCGCATCCGCACGGAGGCCGCGGCCCTCGGGGGACGCTCGACGCTGCTGCGCTTCGACGACGCCCGCGACGCCGGCATCGACATCACGAAGGCCCACCCCGGCTCGTTGCCGCAGTTCATCACCGGCCGAGCGACGCTGCTGTCCAACCTCTTCCGTGACGAGGTGGCCCTGCGCACCGCGCGCATCGCCGCCGAACGCATCACGGCGAAGAACGTCGAACTGCGCACCGCCCGCGGACTCGAGCCGGTGCACCTGGCCGTGGGCCTGGCCGCATGGAAGATCGGGGGAGTGGAGTGGTCCGCCCCCGTGCTGCTGCGCCCGCTCGCCATCCGCCGACACAACGGCGACTTCGAGCTCAAGCTCCACGGCGCGTTCGTCATGAACCCCGAGCTCGCCCGCGCGTTCCGCACTCACCTCGGCATCCAGATCGACAGCACCGCGCTCGCGGGCCTCGCGTACGACCAGGGCGTGTTCAAGCCGCAGCCGGTCATCGACCACCTGCGCCGGCTCACCACCCACGTCCCGACGTTCGTGGTCCACCCGCGCCTGATCATCTCGTCGTTCGCCGACGTCGGATCGGGGATGGCGCGCGAGACGGAGCACCTCGACGCCCCGCTGCTCAACGCGCTCGCCGGCCACCCGGACGATCGCGCCCGCATCATGGTCCGGCCCGCCGATCCGGTGCTGACGAGCCCCGACGAGCGGACGCCCGCGGCCGACACCCTCCTCCTGGACGCGGATGCCGAGCAGGAACGGGTTCTCGCGCGGATCGCCGCCGGCCACTCCCTCGCCGTCCACACGCTGCCTGGCACGGGCGGCACGCAGACGGTCATCAACGCGATCGGCCAGGCCGTGCACGCGGGCAAGCGCGTGCTCGTCGTCAGCGCGCGACGGTCGACGCTCGACGGCATCCGTCATCGTCTCGCCGGTGTGGGGCTCACGGGGCTGGCGGTCTCTCCCACGCACGTGCGCCGCGATCTCATCCGCGCGATCGGCCGCAACGAGAAGGCGGAGCAGCCCAAGGTCTCCGAGATCGACGACGCGCTCGTCCGCCTCCGAACCGTGCTGCGCGACTACCGGTCGGCCGTCACCGAGCCGCACCTCGCACTGGGGGTGTCGACCCTCGACGTCCTCCGCGCGCTGACGGCACTGGCATCCGTCTCCCCTCCGCCGTCGACGACGGCCCGGTTCGACCTCGCCACCCTCGAGCGTCTGGCGGGACGCCGTGACGCCGCCGCGAAGGCGCTGGCCACGGCGGCGCGGCTGGGCGAGTTCCGCTTCGGCCCCGACGACTCGCCCTGGTACGGCGTCAGCTTCACGCGGACCGAGGACGCGCGTGCCGCGCACGACCTCGCGGGCAAGCTGCACGCGCAGGACGTCCCGCGCCTCCTCGAGCGCGGCTACGAGCTCATCGCGCAGACGCGCATGCGGCCGTTCCAGACCGTGTCGGAGCTCGGCGCGTACCTCAAGCTCCTGCAGGGCATCCGCGAGTCGCTCGATCGGTTCAGCCCCACGGTGTTCGAGCGTCCGCTCGGCGAACTGATCGACGCGCACTCGCCGCGCCGCGATTCCTCGGCGATGAGCGGTCCCAACCGCCGTCGCCTGCGTCGCCTGTCGAAGGAGTACGTGCGCCCGGGCGTCCACGTGCCCGACATGTACGAAGCGCTCGTCCGGATCCAGCAGCAGCGCACCGAGTGGCAGCGCGTCGTCGATGCGGGCGTGACCCCCGAGGTCCCGCTCGGGCTCGCCGATGTGCACGTCGGGTGGCAGCGCGTCGACGCGATGCTCGGCGAACTCGACCAGATCCTGGGTCGCCAGGGTTCGGACCGTCTCGCGACCCTGCCGGTTCAGATCCTCGTGCGTACCCTCGCCGGTCTCGCCGCCGAGTCGACCTTCTTCGACAACCTCGTCGAGCGTGCGCAGCTGCGCGGCGAACTCGCCCGGCTCGGCCTCGAACAGCTCCTCGTCGAACTGTCGGTGCGGCACGTCCCCGAGGACCGCGTCGGCGACGAACTCGAGTTCGCCTGGTGGCAGTCCGCCCTCGAGCACCTGCTGCGGAGCGACCGGGCTCTCCTCGGCGCGAACACGAGCGTGGTCGATCGCCTCGAACGCGACTTCCGCCTGGTCGACGAGGCCCACGCCGCCGCGGCAGGGCCCCTGCTCGCCGCCGAACTCGCGAAGCAGTGGCGTATCGGCATCGTCGATCACCCCGACGAGGCGGAGGCGCTCAAGAACTCCCTCAAGGACGGACTGCACAGCGCCCACGAGATCGCGGAGGCCGCGCCCACGCTGCTCCGGACGCTCGCGCCGGTGTGGCTGGCATCCCCGTACGAGGTTCCCGACGTGCCGACTGGTCTCGCGTTCGACACGGTGATCATCGCGGATGCCGGAGCCCTGTGCCTCACGGAGGCCACGCCGGCCCTGCTGCGGGCGCGCCAGGTCGTGCTGTTCGGCGATCCGGTGATCCAGAAGCCGACGCCCTTCCGCGTCAGCGCGTCGCTCGTGCCGGTTTCGGATGATGAGGCGGATGACGTCCCGTTCGATCACGTGTCCGTGTTCGAGCGGATCGCGGAGCTGCTCCCCGTCGAGACCTTGACCCGCAGCTACCGGGCGGGCGGCGAGGATCTCGCGCAGCTCGTCAACGACGCCTTCTACGGCGGCGAGATCGTCTCCCTTCCGTGGGCAGGCTCGTACTTGGGACGCGGCAGCCTCAGCGTCGACTACGTCGAGAACGGCGTCGGCGCGCCCGACCCCGTCAGCGGTGCCGTGGAGAGTCCGGATGCCGAGGTCGCGCGCGTCGTGACCCTCGTGGTCGAGCACGCGGTCAACCGCGCGTCCGAGTCGCTGATGGTCGTGACCGCGAGCCGCAAGCACGCCGAGCGCGTCCGGGCGGCGGTCGAGGCGGCGCTCGCCGGGCGATCCGACGTCGCGGCCTTCATCTCGCGGGATGCCGCGGAGCCCTTCGCCGTGCTGACCCTCGAGGAGTCCGTGGCCGAGAGCCGCGACCGCGTGGTGTTCTCGCTCGGCTTCGGTCTCACCCGGCACGGGCGCGTCCTGAGCGACTTCGGCGACCTGTCGACGCCCGACGGGGAGCGGCTCCTCACGGTCGGAATGACGCGCGCACGGCGCTCGATGGTGATCGTCTCCTCGATCCGCCCCTCGGCGTTCGACGACGGCCGCCTCGAGCACGGCGCTGCAACCCTCATGGGGATCCTCGGCAATCTCGCCGGTCGGGGCCGCGAGTCGCGGCTCGAAGACCTCGCCGACCCGCTCACCCGCGCGCTCGCGCGCGAATTGCGGCGGCTCGGCATCGAGGTCGACCTCGACTACCGGGGTCTTCTTCCGCTGGTCGCGCGGTACCGCGGCAAGGCGGTCGTGGCCGAGAGCGATCCCGAGACGATCGGCGAGACGCTCCGCGAGACGCTGCGGCTGCGGCCGCAGATCCTGCGGCGGCTCGGGTGGCACTACGTGCGCGTGCACGCGTTCGACCTGTACAGCGACCCCGCGGGCGTGGCATCCCGGATCGCGGAACTCCTCGGCGCCGCCCCGGACGACGCCGCCGCTCCCGGCACCACCACCGAACCCCTCGACCTGAACGGGTGAGCGCGGTGGCCCCGACCCCGGATGCCACCGATCCCGCTGTCTCGGCGAGCGAGCGCCAACCGATCGTCCGCGTCCGCGGCGCCCGGCGCGCGCGGCTGCTCCCGGCACCCGGGACGAGCGCGGAACCCGCACCCGCGGACGACCGCACGCGGGAGCGCCCGTCGGCACCCGCGGCATCCGGTCCCAACGACGCGCAGCTCCTGCGCGACGTTCCGCCGCACTACTGACGCCCGCGTCGCCCCCGATACGCGAGAAACGCTTCCCACGGTGCGAAACGGCGCGACGGGCCGTTTCCTCCCGCGAGAAGCGTTTCTCGGTGGAGGTGGGGCGGCTCAGCCGCGCGGCTGGCGCTCCAGCAGGTCGCGGATCTGCACGAGCAGCTCCTGCTCGGTCGGGAGTTTCGGCTCATCGGTCTGCTCGACCACGCCCGCCCGCACCGCGGCACGCGCCTTCCACCGGTTCATCGGGAAGACGAAGACGAAGTAGACCACCAGCGCGACGGCGAAGAAGCTGATGACCGCGGTGAGGAGCGAGCCGAGCGGGAAGACCACCGTCTGCCCGTAGAGCCCGGTGATCTCCGGACCGAAGTCGCCGTTCGCGTTCGGCACGTAGAACACCTCGATGAGCGGATTGATGATTGCGCTGACGATGGCGTTGACCACCGCGGTGAACGCGGCGCCGATGACCACCGCGACGGCGAGGTCGATGACGTTTCCGCGGAGAATGAACTCCTTGAATCCCTTGATCATGACGAGGCTCCCCTTCCGGCCGCGTCCGCAGGGTCGGCGAGGGTCAGGATGCCGGGGTGGACGCGGTCTTCGTCGACTCAGACGACGATGATGTCGAAGATCCGCCCGTGGTTCCGGATGCCGCGCCGGACGACGCCCCATTCGATCCGCGCGAATCCGTGCGGTAGAAGCCGGAGCCGTTGAAGGTCACACCGATCGAGCCGTACTGCTTGCGCAGTTCACCGCCGCACACGGGGCAGTCGGTGAGAGCGGCATCCGAGAAGGACTGCACCGCGTCGAAGCGGTGGCCGCACTGCTTGCAGGCGTAGGCGTAGGTGGGCATTCGGTTTCCTTCGGTGTTCAGGCGTGAGAGCGGTCGAGGGTGACCGTGCGCGTGGGGGTGACGATGCCCGAGACCGGCTGGTCGTGCACGTCGCGCGGCACGTCGTCGACGAACTCGGAATCGAAGATGACGGCGTAGACGGGCGGGCACTTCTCGATGGACCCGAGGGTCTTGTCGAAATAGCCGCGACCCCAGCCGAGACGCATTCCGCTCCGGTCCACCGCGGCCGCG
The DNA here is from genome assembly GCF_001619615.1 of Microbacterium sp. T32. Classification (GTDB taxonomy): domain Bacteria; phylum Actinomycetota; class Actinomycetes; order Actinomycetales; family Microbacteriaceae; genus Microbacterium. The sequence goes on along the minus strand of NZ_LQQP01000011.1, from coordinate 89,949 downwards.
GGGACGACGAGCAGATCGACGTCGTCGACCGCCATAGGCCCGAGCACGTCGCCGACCGGCTCCGGCAACCCGAACAGACCCTCGGCGATCTCGGCATCCGGAGTCGCCACCGACCAGTCGAGCAGACCGTCCTCGCGTGTGATGGGAAGGAGGACCCGGATGCCACGTGCCACCGCCCCGGCGACGAACGCGTGCGTACCCGGTTCGGTGGTCGTCGACAGGAAGCAGGAGATGCTGCGGGCGCCGAGGCGGTCGACGAGGGCGTCGAGCTGCTCCTTGACGCCGGCCTCGGCGACTTCGCGCCCGTGTGCGGAGACGGTCTGGCGTCGTTCGCGCAGGTCGGCGCGGAGTGCGCGTTTCGCCTGCTCGATGCTGTCGGGCATGCCCCAAGTGTACGGGGGTGCGCAATTGGTAACAGCGCTGTCGCATGGCACCAGTAGGGTATGCGCATGCCTAACAAGCCCTTCAAGGCCGTGATCCCGGCCGCTGGACTCGGTACTCGCTTCCTTCCCGCCACGAAGGCCATGCCGAAGGAGATGCTTCCGGTCGTCGACAAGCCCGCGATCCAATACGTGGTCGAGGAAGCGACTGCGGCCGGAATCAGCGACGTCCTCATCATCATCGGACGCAACAAGAACAACATCGCCAACCACTTCGACTCGATGCCTGAGCTCGAGACGAAGCTGCGCGAGAAGGGCGACCACGACAAGCTCGCCAAGGTCGAGCACTCGTCTGACCTCGCCGACGTGCACATGGTGCGCCAGGGCGAGCCGAAGGGGCTCGGGCACGCGGTGCTCCGCGCGCGCAGCCACGTCGGCGACCACCCGTTCGCCGTTCTCCTCGGCGACGATCTCATCGACGAGCGCGACCCGCTGCTCGAGCAGATGCTCGCGGAGTACACCAAGCGCAACGCGACGGTCATCGCCCTGATGGAGGTCGACCCCGCGCACATCCACCTTTACGGTGTCGCCGCGGTCGAGCCGACGGAGGACGAGGGCGTGGTCAAGGTGACCCAGCTCGTCGAGAAGCCCAAGGCCGAGGACGCCCCCTCGAACCTCGCCATCATCGGCCGCTACGTTCTCGGCCCCGACGTGTTCGGCATCCTGGAGCACACCCAGCCCGGCAAGGGCGGCGAGATCCAGCTGACCGACGCGCTCGAGGAACTCGCGAACGGCGGCGGCGACGGCGGCGGCGTGTACGGCGTCATCTTCCGCGGCCGCCGCTACGACACCGGCGACCGTGTCGACTACATCAAGGCCATCGTGCAGCTCGCCTCCGACCGCGAAGACCTGGGCCCGGCCCTCCGTCCGTGGTTCAAGGAGTTCGCGGCGGGTCTCTGACCCGACGGGATGCCATGGATCTCTCCGTCCCACGACGGCACGGCGAGGTGTCGATCCGTCTCATCCGCAATCGCGACGCGCGCGTCCTCCAGCAGGAGCTGATCGACAACCGCTCGTGGTTGCGACCGTGGGAGGCGACGAGCCCGGACGGGCCCGTCTCCTTCGACATGCGGCTCGGCATCCGCCGTCTCCTGCAGCAGTATCGCGACGGCCTCGGCGTCCCCTTCGTCATGGAGTGGAACGACGAGGTCGCCGGTCAGCTCAACGTGTGGGGTGTCTCGCGGGGCTCACTGGCGTCCGCGACCATCGGATACTGGGTCGCCGAGGAGTACGCGGGTCGCAACATCACAACGATCAGCGTCGCCATGGCGACCGACGTCTGCTTCACCGAGCTCAACCTGCACCGCGTCGAGATCTGCATCCGGCCGGAGAACCACGCGAGCCTCCGCGTGGTCGAGAAGCTCGGGTTCCGGTACGAGGGGCTCCGTCGCCGCTACATCCACATCGACGGCGACTGGCGCGATCACTACTCCTTCGCTCTGGTGCGCGAAGAGGTGCCGTACGGCGTCCTCGACCGGTGGGATCGCGGTCAGGTCCCGCCGGACGCGGCATCCATCCCGCCCGCCGACCGGCTGTAGCCGGCCGCACTCCGGGGGCACGGCCCGCGTCCGATGTCTCGCGCCTCGCGGGGCGACACGCGGACGGATGCCGAGCTGTGACCTCGGCGTGACCTACCGTGGTGCCATGGGTGGACAGGTTCTCGGCGGCGGGGTGATCGTCTTCGTCTCGGTCGCGCTGTGGTTGGTGTACCTCCTGCCGTCGTGGCAGAGCCGGCACCGGTTCACGTCGGCCGAGCGCAACGCCGTGCGACTCAACCAGGCGCTGCGCGTTCTCGCGGAAACCGCCGAGACGCCGCGGGAAGTCCACCTCGAACTCACTGCTCGCACCGCGCACCAGCAGCAGAAGATCGCGCGTCAGGTCCAGGCGCAGAAGGCGCAGGCCGACCTCGCCGAGGCCAAGGCCCGGCTCGACGTCGCGCGCCTGGAAGCCGCCCGTGACCGCGATCTCGTGAAGGAACAGCGGGCCGCCGCGATCGAGCTCGCCCGCGCGGAGCGCGCCGCCGCCGTCGAGGTCGCCAAGGCCGAGCGGGCAGCGGCCCTCGAGAAGACGCGTGCCGAGCAGGCCGCCGCCGTCGAGCGGGCGCACGCCGAGCGTGCGGCCGCGGTCGCGCGACCGGAGTTGCGCCGTGCCCGGGCGCGTCGGCGTTTCCGCCTGGCGACCACCGTGTTCGCGGGCCTCGGGATCGTCGCGGCGGTGGCCGGTGGCATCCAGGTGTCGTTCGGCGCGGCACCCTTGCTGCTCGTCGTCGGGGGAGTGGCGGTCGTTCTCGCTCTCGTCGTGCTGCAGCGCCTCTCGCGCGTCGCAGCCCGCGCGACGGCGCGTCCCGTGGCGACGGTGGTGCAGCGTGCCGCGGTCGAGGTGCAGGACTTCGGTGCGGCCGCACCCGCGCCGCGTCCGACGTGGACGCCGCGCGAGCTGCCGCGTCCGCTCGTCGCGTCGGCGGGTTCGCGCGCCGCGGCGACCGTCGATGAGCAGCTCGCCCGCGAGGCCCTGCGCGCGGCCGCTCGCGAACAGGTCGCCCGCGAGATCGCCGCCGCGCAGGCGCCGACGCCGATCGAGGTCGCACGGCCGGCCGCCGTCTCGCCGTACGCGTCGATGGGCTACGTCGACGACGCCGAGATCGAGGACCACGTGCGTCAGCTCCTCGAGCGCCGCGCGTCGGGTCAGTAGGACTCTCGCGCGGCACGCCCGGGCGCTCGGCCGGGTCGGTCGGGGCGAGGGGCGCGTGATAGTGTTGTCGAGTTGTCCGGGCCTGTGGCGCAGTTGGTAGCGCGCCTCGTTCGCATCGAGGAGGTCAGGGGTTCGAATCCCCTCAGGTCCACCACCTCGTAACGGCGTCTCTCCCTCGGGAGAGGCGCCGTTGCTCGTCGTTGCCCTGATGGTGCGGGCGAAAGGTCCCGTGACGGCGCTCGATGGTGGCCGTGAGTATCCTTCCGGTTGTGGTGCGATCGATCTGTTCGATCGTCATCACCCGCCCGAGAGGCAGGAAAGTGGTCGACCGTGAGCGATGACTCGATCCGAGCGCTCGTCCTGGACGAGTTGAAGCGACTCCGCAAACGCAGTGGAGCCGTCACCGTCGACGCGCTGAGCCTGGCGCCGACGCTGTGCGAGCTGCTCGGAGCCGGTGATCCGTTCCTCGCCTACACGCGGCTGTCTCACCACCTGCTGGACGGGTCGGACGAGCGCTCCATCACGGCGGCCGCAGCGTCGCTGGGGTTCTCCAGCGACGGTGACACGCACTTGCACCGCTTGACCGAGGCCGGACAGCAACTGTCCGTGGACCAGCGTCAGGCGCGGAGATTGAGCGACGAAGGACTGGAAGCGCTCGCGAGACTCATCACCACGAACTGGACGATCGAAGCGGTGCCGGAGTTCACCGCGATCCTCATCGCAGAGCGAGACGGAGTCACCGTCGCCTTTCACGCCCACCATCCGGCCGTCGCTGTCATGCGCGAACCCGTCGTGGAGGTGCTCTCCGGGGATGAGCGGACGGTGCGTCCGCTGTCGTGGAGCGTGGCGGAGGACGGTGCGCGGATTCGCCTGCGGTGCGGGATGCCTCTTGGGCTGGCATACGACGAGAGGGAGACGTCGCTGACGGTGCAGTGGCGCGGTGAGCTGTGGCCGAAGTTCTCGGTTCGACTCGTCGGCGGCGCGAGCCCGGACAGCGTCGAAACGCTGGGCAACCGGCTCATGCTCAGGCTGTGGGCGGCGACGTGACGAGCCACCACCCCGCGCGGGAGGGCATCGAACGGGAACTCCGGAGTCTCCGGAAGGCGTACGGGCCGCTCGATGACATCAAGTTGGCCACGGCGAGTTTCATCGTGCGTGCGCTCGGAAATCACGACGTCGGGGTAGCGCTCACCCGGCTCGTCGACCCGCGCACGGTGCGACGGTGGTCCGACGCCGGCATCAAGAAACTGACCCAGCTGATCATCGGTGCCGCTCCGTGGATCCAGCCCCGCGCGCGTCAACTCCTCGTCGCACGTGAGGATGCCGGGACGTCGATCGTCATGCTGCGTCCGGGCGGCTCGACCGCGTAGGGGAGTCCGTCGCTGATAAGGGGGTGTCACTTTCTTGTCACGACCCCGCGGGGGTCCGGTTTCTAGCGTCGAGTCATCCCGACGAAAGGAATCCGGCCATGGCCGCCACCAAGACAAGGGTCCGCAACGCGGACATCACACCGCCCGTCCACACCGACGTCTTCGACCTCAGCCCGGGGAGCGAGTTCGCGCTGATCGAACTCGGATTCGGCCTGCGCTCCAACCCGCTGTTCTCCGCTTACCTCGACCTCCGGACGGAGGTCTACACGACCCAGACGGGCATGCTCGACCTGAGCGAGCTGACGTACGGGGTGGACATCGACGACGACGACGAGCGCTCGACGGCCAGGCTGGTGTTGCAGAACCGCCGCCCGCATCCCGTCGCCGTGGCCTGTGTGCGCCAGATCGAGCGTCGCCGCGGCGACAACCGGCCGCTGCCCGCGGACGAGCTCTTCGGTCTGGGGCTCGACGGCCCCGGTGTCGAAGTCTCCCGCTACATCGGCCGGCTCGACGACCCTGCGCAGCAGCACCTCGCGCTGCGCGAGATGCTGCGGTCGACGATCGCGCACATCCGGCAGATCGGCGCGGACGACGACGTGTATGCGATCGTCGAACGTCCCCTGGAACGGGTGCTTCGCATCATGGGAGTCGGGGTGTCGCGCATTGCCGAGCCCGTGTGGCTCGAGGAGTACCAGGGCGTCAACGTCGCCATCAAGCTCGATCCGATCGTCTCGGCGGCCAACCTCGGGGGCCTCGACGAGATCGACGCCCTGGACGTCTCCGAGGGTGCGGTCCGGTTCTGGGGGGAGGTCGGCCGATGACCCTCGAACGTCGCGCGCCGCAGGCGCCCGTGCCTCCCGAGTTCCGCCGCAACCTCGGCTTCTGGCGCCGCAGCGAACAGCAGCTCCTCCAGGACTCGACGATCGCCATCGCGGGGGCCGGGGGAGACGGCTTCGACCTCGCGGTGGCTCTGGTCATGATGGCCGGGCCGAAGGAGGTCCGGATCGCGGACCCGGAGATCTTCGAGCCGGAGAACTCCAACCGTGTGGCGTGGGCGAACACCGACACCTACGGACGGCTCAAGGTGGACGCTCTGCGGGAGACCATCGCCAAGATCCGCCCGGGCACGCGGGTCGTCGCGTTCCCCGAGGGGGTCACCGTCGACAACGCCGACGAGTTCGTCGCGGGCGCCGACCTCGTGCTCGACGAGTCGGAGTTGCGCTACCTGCACGTGGGGACGGCGCTCGCGCGCGCCGCGCGCCGGCATGGCATCCCGAACCTCCTGGTCATGAACATCGGGTTCGGCGCGATCGCGACATCCTTCGCGCCGGACAGCCGTCACACGTTCGAGAAGATGATGGGGCTCCCGGCCGACATCACCCTTGCGGAGGCGGCGACGCGAGAGGCCGACCTGAGCCGATGCGTGCCGTACGTTCCGTCCTACGGCGACCTCGCGACGTTCCGCGCGACGGTGGCGGGCGCTCCGCTGCCGTCGGTCGTGCAAGGGGTGAAGGCAGCCGTCAGCCTCGGGGCCACGGAGGCATTGCTCCATCTCACCCGAAGGGACGGAAATCGCCGCCGGTCGCCCGTGTTCGCCCCCCACTGGGCCTACAGCGACCCCATGACGCTGGTCTCGGGGCGAATTCGGTGGGCGCGGGCGCATCACTGGGCACGTGCATCGGTCCTCGCGAGCCGCTCACTTCTGGGGTGGAACCCTCGCGCGTCCTACGGCGACGAGACGCCCGCCCGGGATGAGTGATCGGTCCGCGGCGTGACGGGAACCGAACTGCGGGTCTCGGCACGCCGCCGGCGCTTCAGTGGGCGGGCGTCAGATTTTCGCGCGCCCATGCGCCGAGCTGATCGAGCACCGGGAGCAGCTGTCGCCCCGCGTCGGTGAGCTGGTACGAGACCGAGACGGGCGGGCCCGGCTCGACACGACGCTCGGCGAGACCGGCCGTCGCGAGCTCCGCCAGGCGGTCGGACAGCACCGCGTCGCTGATGCCGGTGACCGCCCGTCGGAGGCCGACGAACGTCGTGGCTCCTGCGCCGAGCGACGACAGGATCATGCCGTTCCAGCGCTTTCCGAGCACCGAAAAGGCGAGCGTGACAGCGGCGTCACACGGGCCGTGCTCGGCATCCGACATCTCGGTCATGACTCCATCGTACGCGTGCTACAGTCTCGCTAGCCGCTCTCTTTTTCATAGCGACTATCCATTTCGTGATTGGAGCCTTATGTCCCTGTTCCGCCTGGATGCCAGCATCCTGCCCGCATCGAGCGCGAGCCGGTCGCTCGCCGACCTCGTCGAGCAGGAGTGGGTCGCGGCCCACCCCGACTCGGTCGTCACCCGACGCGATCTCGCCGTCGACCCCGTCCCGGCGACGGCCTGGGCGGATGCCGTGACGGGCAAGTTCGTCGCCCCCGAGGAGCGCACCGAGGGCCAGCGCGCGGCTGAGGCGCTCGCGCAGACGTTCGCCGACGAGCTCATCGGAGCGGACGCCCTGCTGTTCGCCGTTCCGCTCTACAACTACGGCGTCTCGCAGCACTTCAAGACGTGGTTCGACCTCGCCTACACCGACCCGCGCATCGACCCGCAGGGCACCGCTCTGCGTGGAAAGCCCGCCACGCTCGTCACCGTGCTCGGCGGCAACTACGCGCCGGGCACGCCGAAGGAGGGCTGGGATCACTCGACGGGCTGGCTCCGTCGCGTGCTCGAAGACGTGTGGGGTCTCGACCTGCGCGTGGTGGAGCGTCCCTTCACCCTTGTGGGTGTGAACCCGGCGCTCGATGCATTCGCCGACACCACGCTCGCGCTGAAGATCAAGGCCGAGGGCGACGCCGTGTCGTACGGCCGCGAACTGGCGGCATCCAAGGTCGTGTCCAGCGACTGACGCTTTACCCTGAGGCCGCCCGCGCACATCCCGTGTGCGCGAGCGGCCTCACGCGTCGTGGGGCTCGAGGTCGACGAGGGCTTCGAGGATGCCCCAGAAACCCAGGGCGGCGGGATGCCATTCGACGGGCTCCCCGTTGAGCCCGGGCTTTCTGATGATGGTGTCGGCAAGATCCGGGTTCACCAGACGCCGCTGCGCGAGGCCCTCCACGACCGCCGCGCCGAGGCCGGCGAGCAGTTCCGCTGAGGCGCCGGGGAGGAACGAGAATCCGAGTCCGCTCAGGGCGCTGCCGTAGAACTCGGCGGTGCGCGCGATGAACATGTTCTCGGTCTCTTGCAGAGCCTCGACGAGACGCGAACGGGTGTCCTCATCGGCGAGACTGCTCGCTGACGCGACGAGCGTCACGTGCGTCCGCCACCCCACCGACTCGCTGAAGTGCTCGAAGTTCATGCGCCCGGCGACGCGCACCGCCTCGCGGAGGACCGCCACGCGACCTTCATGCGAGACGAGGAGGTGCTGGTTGTCCATGATGACGGCGTTGGCGGCCACCTGGGTCTCGGGATAGAACATGGCATCGTGCGAGTCCGACGACGTCGCCAGCTCCACGAGGAGGTCGGCGAAGAAGCGCTCCTTGGCGGGCCAGAGGCGGTAGAAGGTGCTGCGGGGAAGACCTGCTGTCCGGATCAGATCCTCGATGCTCAAGTGCTCCAGGCTGACGGTGAGCCCGGACTCCGCCAGCATGGACAGCGCCGTGGTGAGAGCCGCCTGCCGCGTCTCGTCGGCCGGCTGTCTGTTGGCGCGCCCGGACGCGCCCCATCCTGGAGAACTCATTCCGCTATTCAACATCACAATCTCGATACTTGGAACTTGGCATTCCAAAGGTGGACATCTGACTCGCAACCCGCTACGTTCTCTTTCAGGCCGTTGTACCTGGGCGAATGATTTTGGGGGTCGCCCAGGTACAACGAGCGGCTCCGTCGCCGTCGTTCAGTACCGGATCGCGTCGATCACCTTCACCCGGACGGCGACCAGGGCCGGGAGCAGCCCGGCGAGCGCGCCGACGGCAGTGGCGGCAGCGAGACCGGTCACGGCGGCGCCGACCGGGAACGGCGGGAAGTCGCTGACCATGCCCTGTCCGACGACGTCGCGGAGCCACGGCGACTGCACGATGAGAATGGATGCCATCACCCCGACGGCTCCCGCGACCACCGTCGCCACCACGCTCTCCATCATGACGGCGAAGAACACGCGGCCCGCGGTCGCTCCGAAACTGCGCCGGATGCCGATCTCGCGCACGCGTTGCTTGACCGTCACGAGCGCGATGTTGACCAGCCCGAGGGCGCCGAGGAGCAGCACGAGGACCGCGATGCCGATGACGACGATCTTGGTGACGAGGAACGGGTCGTCGCCGTAAGCGGCCCAGTCCTGCCGGTTGACACTGACCTGCGCGCCATCACCCAGCGCGGCGGTGAGATCGCGCGTGATGATCGTCGTCAGCTGCTCGGCTAGTTCGGGCGGTACCCACATCTCGTACTGCGATGGCGGCGAGCCGCCGTACGGATCCCCGGCCGCGGCGTCAGCGCCGTTGCGGCCGATCGCGGCATCCTGCACCGCCTGCATCTGGTCCGCGAGCATGATCATCGACGGAAAGGTGTCCCATTGCGGCGAGGGTGTGACCCCGATGACGACCGCGATGGTCCCACCCGGTGCGATGCCGGAGGTCCCGCCGGGAACCGCCTGACCGCCGAGAGCGACGACAGGGTGAGTGGCGAGGTCGGGGCGCCCCATGCGGTCCCAGAACACCTCGTTCACGATGAGTCGCGGCGCGAGCTGCTCGGTGTCAGCGGTCGTGAACCATGCGCCCGCGAGCATCCGCACCCGGTGCATCTCGCCGTACGGCTGGTCCACCGCCTGCGTGGGCACCTGCTCGACACCGCTGACGAACGGCACCATCTGCGTGCTCTGCTGCGCGCGGGAGGCGTACGCGATGTCGTATCGCTCTACCACGTCGTTCCAGGCGGCATCCATACGAGCGGGGTCGATCTGACCGGTGGAGGTGAACGCCGAGATGCTCAGACTGGCCGGCCGTCCCGTCTGGCGCTCGCTCATCTCTTGATTCGCCTGCTGGACGATCGCCCCGAGCGCCACCACCGTCGTCAGCGAGCAAACCGCCACCGCGACACCGATGAGCGACAGCAGAACCCGCGTGCGGTGGACCCGGACCTCCTGCCACGCCTCGAGCAGCGAGCCGACGAAACTCGACACGGCCCGCATCAGCTCTGCTCCCCGGTCACGAGGTCGGACTCGGGCTCGGCCGTGTCGGGCGCCATCTCCCGCACCTCGCGTCGCGTCCGAGGCTCGAAGGCCGGGTCGTCGACGGGGGTCAGGATGCCGCGATCGAGGCGGAAATGCCGTCGTGCGCGCCGCGCGATCATCGGGTCGTGCGTGATGATGACCTGCGCGGCCCCGGTCTGCTCGGCGACCTGGTCGATGAGCTCCATGACGCTCTGCCCCGTGTCGAGGTCGAGGGCGCCGGTCGGCTCGTCGGCGAGGATCAGGCGCGGCCCGCGCACGAGCGAGCGGGCGATGGCCACGCGCTGCTGCTCGCCGCCGGACAGGCGGTCGGGCATGCTCTGCAGGCGGTGCCCGAGTCCGACGAGATCGAGCATCTCGGCGGCGATCCTCGTGCGCCGCCAGAACGTGCGGCCCGTCGAGTAGAGCAAGGGCATCGTGACGTTCTCGAGGGCGGTGCGGCCCTGGAGCAGATTGAACTGCTGGAAGACGAACCCGATCGCCGCACCTCGCAGTCGATCACGCCGTGCGACCGACAGTCGACGGACGGAATCGCCGTCGAAGGTGATCTCGCCGCTCGTGGGCAGGTCGAGCAGGCCGAGCAGGTTCAGCAGCGTGGACTTGCCCGAACCCGAGCGTCCCACGATCGAGACGTGGTCGCGGGGCTCGATCGTGATGTCGACGCCGGAGAGGATCGTGAGCGCCGGCTGGTCCGGGGGGATCACGGTGCGAGTGACCTCGCGGAGTTCGAGCAGACTCACGGCAGTGGCGCCGGGCCGGTGCAGACGACCGAGCCGTCGGGATACGGGGTGCACCCGTCGGGGGAAGCGGCCATGGCCCCCGGTGCGAACTCGAGGATCTCCTCGCCCTCGGTGAGGCCGTCGGTGATCTGGACCTGGGTGCCGTCGGTGAGGCCCAGAGCCACCGGGCGCTCCGTCGCCGCGCCGTCCGGGGTCGTGACCCACACCGTGCCGCTCTGCGCCGCGCCGCGGACCGCGGTGGTCGGCACCACGAGAACGTTCTCGGCCGTGCCGCCGGCGATCGTCATCTCGGCCGCGAGGCCGGCGAACACCGTGACGTCGCCCGGCACCGCGCACGTCGCCGTCGTTCCGGAGCCCGATGCGCCCCCGGAACCGCCGGGTGCGCTCCCCGCCGACGCGCCGGACGCGTCGCCCGAGCTGCTGCCCGCCAGCGGCGTCGTGATGCGCAGGTTGGTGCACGTGAAGGCCGCGGGGCCGCCCGTGATCGTGACGCTCGCGTCGCCCGGACGGTTGAGCAGGCGGTACTGCTGAGCGGGCTCGAGGCTGCCGGAGACCGAGAAGGTCGGGGGAGCGACGTTGCCCGTCGCCGCCCCCACCGTCAACTCCTGGCCCTCGATGACCGAGAGGGAGCTCAGCGTCCCGGCGATGGGGGCCTCGACGTCCTCGTACCGGAAGATCGCCGGCTTCGGCTTGCCCTCGGCATCCACGCTGTCGGCGGGGTCGCGCTCGATCGGGACCTTCACGTTGAAGACCACGTCACCCTGCGCGACGGAGGCGCCCTGGCTCACGAAGATCTTGTTCACGGTTCCGGCCGCCGTCGACTTCAGCGGCACCGCCGGGTCGGCCGAGACGGTCGCCTTGATGACGACGTCGTTCGTGATGGTTCCGGATGTCACCGTGACATGCGGCTCGGTGATCGTCCCGGTCGGCTGCGCCGGGTCGGCCTCGGCCGGACCGTCGGGGAAGAACGCCAGCTTGATCAGGGCGGCGGCGATGACCGCCACCAGCAGAATGCGAAGAATCGGAAAGACCCACGTGCGTGCGATCCCCATGAAGCCCCCCAGAGCAGTGGTGGTCGTTTCCCTCACCCTAGGGGATGCGTCCGACGCTGCGTTTTCCGGGTGTCGTCGTCAGCGTCCGTGCGGGTCGGCGGCGTTCAGCGCGCGGATCGTCTCGGCGTACTCCCCGCGTGCCTCGGCGTGACGGAGGAAGCCGACGCGCTCCACCAGGATCTCGGGGGCATCCGGGCGGTCGCGCAGGATCGCCATCACCTCATCGGCGAAGGCGTCCAGCGGCATCGCGAACGCGCTGTCGCGCTGGCCGGGCAGGAGGTCGGTCGCGACCGACGGCGGCACCAGCTCGCGCACCGACACCGTCGTGCCCTCGAGCTGCAGCCGCAGCGTCTCGGTGAACATGTGGATCGCCGCTTTCGTCGCGTTGTAGGTCGGCGTCGCGCGTAGCGGCACGAACGCGAGTCCGGACGAGACGGTGATCACGGTGGCATCCGGCTGCTGCCGGAGGTGGGGGAGAAGAGCGGAGATCAGGCGCAGCGGGCCGAGGACGTTGGTCGTGATGGTCTCCTCGGCGGACGCGAGCACGTCCGTGTCGTTCGCCCAGTCCTCCACGCGCATGATGCCCGCCATCGTGACGAGCACGTTCAGCCGAGGGTGACGCGCGAGGACGTCCTGCGTCGCCCGCGTGATCGAGGCGGCGTCGGCGGTGTCGATGCGAACCGTGTCGATTCCGGGGTGCGTCGCCGCGATCTCGTCGAGCAGCTGCTGACGGCGCCCACCCACGATGACGGTGTTGCCGGCGGTGTGGAGGCGCTCGGCGAGGGCGAGGCCGATCCCGCTCGTCGCGCCGGGAATGAAGACGGTGTTTCCGGTGATGTTCATGCCGCCAGTCTTCGTCGCCGGGCGGGCGGCATCCAGGTCCGCCCGATCGGGGGACCCGGGATCCCTGGATGCCGTTCCCCCGGCGCAGCAGGATGGAGGAATGGATCGGATCGGCATGGCGGAGTTCCTACGTGCGCGTCGCGAAGCGCTGCGCCCCGAGGACGTCGGCCTCACGCAGGGTCCGCGCCGGCGCACGGCCGGACTCCGCCGCGAGGAGGTCGCCGCGGCGGCTGCGATGTCGGTCGACTACTACACGCGCCTCGAGCAGCAGCGCGGGCCGCAGCCGAGCACCGCGGTGCTCGCCGCGCTGGCCCGGGCTCTCCGGATGACGCGCGACGAACGCGACTACCTCTTCCGCCTCGCGGGGCACGCCGTGCCCGACCGGCTCGGACGCGCCGATCATGTCTCGCCCGCTCTGCAGCGCGTCTTCGCGCGGCTCTCGGATACGCCCGCGCTGGTGATCTCGCACGCGGGCGAAACCCTGGCGCAGAACGCGCTCGCCGCGGCCCTGCTCGGGGACCACGTCGGCGCGCGGGGATGGGCGCGGTTCGAGGCGTGGCGGTGGTTCGTGCCCCCGCACACCGATCGCGAAATCTATCCGGAGAGTGACCGCGAGCGCCAGAGCCGCGCCATCGTGGCGGGGCTCCGCTCGGCGTACGGGATCCTCGGCCCGACGTCCGTCGCGGGGGAGCTCGTGGCCGAGATCCTCCCGCGGAGCGAGGAGTTCCGTCGCCTCTGGGAGCGGCAGGAGGTCGCCCAGCGGTTCGCCGACCACAAGGTCCTCGTGCACCCTGAAGTCGGCGACATCGAGGTCGACTGCCAGGTCCTCTTCACCGAGGACCGCGGCCAGGCGCTCCTCGTCCTGACGCCGGAGCCGCGCAGCGAGGCAGAGGAGAAGATCCGTCTCCTCGGCGTCCTGGGCCTGCAGCGGTTCACCGCGGGCTGAGAACATCGGATGCCACGACCCGGCGTCGAGTCGTGGCATCCGATGGGACAGGTCAGTCCTTCGGCGGACCCACCACGCCGGGCTTCGCGGGATCCAGGAACTCGCCGGTCCCCACGCGCGCATGGCGCCGCGAGTAGGCGAAGTAGATCGCGAAGCCGATCGCGAGCCAGATGAGGAACCGCAGCCAGGTCTCGACCGAGAGGTTGAGCATGAGGTACGTGCAGATCAGCGCCGACAGCATCGGAAGCACGGGACTCCACGGCACGCGGAAACCGCGCTTCAGGTCGGGGCGCGTGCGCCGCAGCACGATCACGCCGACGGAGACGAGGACGAACGCCGACAGCGTGCCGATGTTGACCATCTCCTCGAGCACCCCGACCGGGGTGACCCCGGCCACGACCGCGACGATGACGGTGACGATCAGGGAGATCACCCACGGGGTGCGGAAGCGCGGGTGCACCTTTGCCAGCCGCTGGGGGAGCAGCGCGTCGCGCGACATCGCGAAGATGATGCGCGTCGCACCGATGAGGAGCGTGAGCACCACCGTGGTCAGGCCCGCGACGGCTCCGGCGGAGATGACCGTGGCCATCCACCCCTGTCCGTGGAACGCGAAGGCGTTGGCGAGCGCGGCCGCGGGGTCCAGGTCGCGGTACGACACCATGCCGGTGACCACGAGCGCCACGGCGCAGTAGAGGATCGTGCAGATGATGAGCGAGGCGATGATGCCGATCGGCATGTCGCGCTGCGGCTTCTTGGTCTCCTCCGCGGTCGTGGCCACGACGTCGAAGCCGATGTAAGCGAAGAACACCAGCGCCGCGCCGGCGAGGATGCCTCCGACGCCGAACGTCGCGGGTTCGAGGCCGGAGAGGAACTGCAGCAGCGGCTGCGTCAGGCCGGAGGTGGATTCCGTCGGGACGCTGTCGGGGACGAACGGCTGATAGTTGGCGGGGTTGACGAACATCAGACCTGCGACGATCACGAACAGGACGATGAAGAGTTTCACGGCGACGAGGACGAGGTTGACCCGCAGCGACTCCTTGATGCCCACCGTCATGAGTCCGCCCAGCACGAGGACCAGCAGTACCGCCGGCAGATCGACCACGCCCCCGTACGACACGGCGGCCGGAAGCACGATCCCGAGCTGTTCGAGGAATGCGCTCAGGTACGCACTCCATCCCTGGGCGACGACGCTGGCTCCGAGGAACATCTCGAGGATCAGGTCCCATCCGATGATCCACGCGAACAGCTCGCCCAGGGAGGCGTAGGAGAAGGTGTAGGCCGAGCCCGACACGGGAACCGTGGACGCGAATTCGGCGTAGCACATCGCCGCGAGACCGCACGCGATGGCGGCGACCACGAAGCTGATCACGATCGCCGGTCCCGCGACGTCGTGGGCCGCGCGTCCGGTCAGGGTGAAGATACCGGCGCCGATGACGACGCCCACCCCGAACACCGTGAGGTCGAGGGCGCTCAGCGACTTCTTCAGCCGGAACTCCGGCTCATCGGTATCGGCAATGGATTGCTCGATGGACTTGGTGCGAAAAACGCTCACTCGTCACTTCCTCCGTCCTGGCGCTCCGGACCGAACGCCACCCGAGGACGTTAGTACCTTCGTCCCTGAGTCGCTAACGCTGGCGATCTCGACGAGACTGCGATATCACATCCACAGGTCCACGGGATTCATAGCGTCAAAGGTGTAGCATTTTCGCATCATGGCGATTAAGCACATCACGCATCTTGTCGACGATCTCGACGGAACCGTCCTCGAAGAAGGCGGCGGAAAGCAGATCACTTTCTCGATCGAGGGTCGTTCCTACGAAATCGATCTCTCCGACCGCAATGCGGACAAGTTCTATGCGGCCGTCGCGCCGTTCGTCGACGCTGCCCGTGCGGTCGGTCGGTCGGCCTCGGCCCCGCGTCGTGGGCGTTCTTCGCGCCGCTCCAGCGACGTCGATCTCGCAGCGGTGCGGGAATGGGCGCGCGCGAACGGTCACACGGTGAGCGACCGCGGTCGCGTCCCTGCCCCGATCCTCGAGGCTTACCGCGCGGCGAATTCCTGAGAGAGGCAATTCCTTGCTCGGCGGGGATCGCTCCCGATGAGCGTGGGTGCCGTGACGCAGTTCGCGGTGCTCGACGCGCTCATGGAGGGTGTGTACTCTTCGGGCGTTCCGATCTCGGAAGTCCGCCAGTGGGGTGACACGGGCGTCGGGTGCTGCGAGGGTCTCGGCGGCGAGGTGATCCTCCTCGATGGCGAGGCCTTCGAATGCACCGTGGATGCGGTACCCCGGCGGATGAGCGACGACGAAGCCGTGCCGTTCGTCGATGTCTGCTTTTTCGGCGACGTCGCGGCCGTGACGCTCGGCCGTCTGGAGCTCGCCGGCATGACGGCGGCGGTGGAGGAGCGGCTGCTCAGTCGGAACCTGTTCCACGCCGTGCGGATCGAGGGTGTCTTCTCCCGTGTCCGAACGCGGGTCACCCGGCGGCAGCAGGAGCCTCGTCCGCTCGGCGAGGTCGCGGCCGAGCAGATCGAAACCGAGAGCGCCGACCAGTCGGGTGTCATGATCGGATTCTGGATGCCGCGCATATACCAGGGAATCACGGTGGCCGGGCTGCATCTGCACTACCTCAGCGATGATCGTCGGGTGGGCGGTCACGTGCTCGATGCGGCGACAGACGAGGTCGCGCTTCGCATTTCGGCATTCTCGGAGTTCTCCCTCCGCCTGCCTGGCGACGAGGATTTCCTGACGACCGAACTGACCCACGGTGAGGACCACCGCATCACCGCAATCGAGGGTGGGGCGCGGCGTTCTTCCGGGAATGATTGAACCGGGACCGATGGGGTTATTCGACGGGTGAACTCGCCGTCGTCTCACGGAATTCACCCATCCGCCGGATCTACAATCGCGGCATGGCAAAAAAGCAGATCACGCAGCTCATCGACGATCTCGACGGGACCGTCATCGACGACGGCACCACGATTCATTTCTCGCTCGAGGGTCGCGCGTACGAGATCGACCTCTCCGAAGACAATGCGTCGAAGCTCCGCGCGGCGTTCGAGCCGTTCGTGGCCGCCGGTCGCACGCTCGGTTCTGCGCCTGCCCCCGCGCGTCGTACGACGAAGGCGCGTTCCGCATCCGCCCGCGACCTGGGCGACGTCCGCGCGTGGGCCGAGTCGAATGGTTACTCGATCAATTCCCGCGGGCGTATCTCGGCGGCAGTGCTCGAGGCATACGACGCCGCCCACTGACCCCCAAAGAATGAGCCCCGGATGCCTCGGCATCCGGGGTTCATTCTTTTGTGTCAGACCAACGCGCCGGCGCCCGTCCGCAGTCGCTCTGCCGCGAGACCCTCCGCTGCGGCGAGAGGCGTCACGCCGCGGCTGTCCGCTTCGTCGAAGACGCGGCGGAGAGTGTCGCCGATCCCCGCGACGCGGGCCATGATCGACTCCCGCGAGCCGAGCTGCTTGGCCGTGAGGTCGAGGTAGATCACGCCACCTCCGTTGACGACGAAATCGGGGGCGTAGAGCACTCCGCGTGCGGCGAGGCGGTCGGCGCCGGACCGGTCGGCCAACGGGTTGTTCGCGGGACCGCACACCGCGCGCGCGTCGAGCGCATCGATCACGTCGTCGGTGAGCACGCCGCCGATGCCCGCGGGGACGAAGACGTCGGCCGGCACGAAGTGCGCGTCGCCCGGCTCCACCCACGCCGCGCCGAGCTGCGCGGCCAGCGCGCGCTTGTCGGGGTTCACGTCCGTGACCGTGAGGACGGCGCCCTCGGCGGCGAGACGTTCGGCCAAGCGGCCGCCGACCTGTCCGAGACCGGCGATCGTGATCCGGCGTCCCCGCACGTCGTCCGACCCGACCACGCGCTCGAGGGTGGCCGCGAGCGACGCGTACACGCCGAGGCTGGTGGGTCCGGCCGGCTCGCCCGATCCGCCGACCGCGTCGGGGAGTCCCACGACGTGCGCTGTCCGCTCGCTCACGACGAGCATGTCCTCGGTCGTGGATCCGACGTCCTCCGCGGTCCGGTACAGGCCGCCCATGCTCTCGACGGCGTCGCCGAGGTCGAGGAACGCGGCGCGGCGACGGTCGGCGTCGAGCACGGTCCCCTCGGGCAGCCCGATGACCGACTTGCCGCCGCCGGCATCCAGTCCCGCCGCGGCGTTCTTCAACGTCATCGCGGCCGAAAGGCGGAGGGCGTCACCGAGCGCGTCGCTCCAGTGCGGGTAGGTCCACAGTCGGGCGCCGCCGAGAGCGGAGCCGAGCACGGAGGAGTGCAGCGCGACGGCGATGAACAGGCCGCTGCGGCGCCCCGTGCTCACCTCCACGCGCTCGTGGGCGAAATCGGGCAGGGGCAGGGCGGTGGTCATCGCGATCCTTCGGTCGGTCGCCTTGTGGGCGGCTCTCTCATGGATGCCGCGGCGTTGCGGCATCCCTCTCCATTGTGTCCGACATTGTGGCCGACGACCGGACGTGACCGAGCAATATGCTGGCGCGATGAGCGAGTCCCTCCCCACCCGTAGCCGTCTTGTCGCCGCCGCGCTGGAGCGCGCGGGGATCGCCGGGGAGATCGTCGTCCTTCCCGACGCCGCGCACACGGCCGTCTTGGCCGCAGAAGCACTGGGGATTCCGGTGGGCGCGATCGCCAACAGCCTCGTGTTCTGGAGCGACGACGAACCGTTGCTCGTCATGACCAGTGGCGCGCACCGGGTCGACACGGCGGCTCTCGCCGCGAGACTCGGGCGCGGCGGCATCCGTCGGGCGACACCGGACCAGGTGCTCGCCGCGACGGGTCAGCCCATCGGCGGCGTCGCACCCACCGGTCATCCGGCGCCGCTCACGACGATCGTGGACGAGGATCTCGCGGCGTTCCCGCAGATCTGGGCCGCCGGCGGCACGCCGCACACCGTGTTCCCGCTGACCTTCGACGACCTGGTGCGTCTCACCGGCGGAACGGTCGCGCCCGTCGCCTGACGCCGCGCGCTGTGCGGCGCAGCGCCGAGGTTCAGTGTCCAAGACACGCGGACGCGCCGCGGCGGCATCCGCGTGTCCTGGACACCGGAGGGGTCAGTCGCGCGACTCGAGCACCTCGAGGCACACCACCGCGGCCGCCGCCGACCAGGCCTGCGGGCGGCACGCGGCGGGATACGGCGTCGGGACGGAGGTCTCGGAGCGCGGATCGCCGGAGTGCAGCTCAGGGACGCGGTACGCGAACCCCTCCGCGGCATCCAGCAGTTCCTCGACGACGGCGCGCGCCGGGGCGAGCAGCCCCGCCCTTTGCATGCCATGGACGGCGATCGCGGTGTCGTGCACCCACACGCTGCCGCCGTGGTACGACAGCGGCCAGTACCCGGCGGCTCCGGTCGACATGGTCCGGATGCCATAGCCGCTCGACATCGACTCGTGACGCAGCAACCGAGCGATGTGCGCCTCGTCGTCGGCATCCAGGATTCCCGTGCCGATCAGGTGACCGATGTTGCTCGTGAGGGTGTCGACCGGCCGCTTCTCGCGATCCAGGGCGACGGCGGGGTACCGGCCCTCGGGGGTCTCGATCCAATAGGCCTCGGCGAAGCGCGTCTTCAGGTCGGCGGCCCATTCGCGCCAGAAGGCGATGTCAGCGGCATCCTGTTCGTCGCCGAACTCGGCGAGCAGCGCGGCGCCGGCGAGAGCGGCCTCGTACGCGTATCCCTGCACCTCGCACAGGGCGATCGGACCGTCGGCGAGCGAGCCGTCGCGCCACTGGATCGAGTCGCCGGAGTCCTTCCACCCCTGGTTCGCGAGCCCGGTTCCGAGACGGTCGATGTAGTCGAGGAAGCCGTCGCCGTCGCTGTCACCGCTGTCGCGGATCCAGCCGAGAGCGCCGCGCAGCGCGGGGAGCAGCGCGCGGACCTCGTCGTCGGGAAGGCCGGCGCGCCACGCGTCGGCGAGCAGGCAGATCCACAGGGGGGTGGAGTCGACGCTGCCGTAGTACCGGGGCGGCAGGGAGATGCCCTCGCTCGGAATCTCGAGCGACGACGAGCGCAGCTCGTGCAGGATCTTGCCCGGCTCCTGAGCGGTCTGCGGGTCGTCGACCTCGCCCTGCAGGCGCGCGAGCACGCGGAGAGTGGATGCCGCGATGTCGCGGTCCAGCGGGAGGGCGAGGCGCGCGGCCCAGAGCGAGTCGCGGCCGAAAAGCGTGAAGAACCACGGGGCGCCGGCCGCGAAGAACTCGTCCGCGGGGTCGTCGGGGAGCACGAGGCGGAGGGCGTCGAGGTCGCCGAGCGCTGTCATCAGCCAGCGCGCGAGCCGGGGGTCGCGGGCCTGGGCGGCAACGGACGCGGCATCCCAGCGCGCCGGAGCCGCAGCTCCGCCGACGACGAGCGTGTCGTCGCGCAGGGCGAGCTCCCACGTCACGGCGGCCTCGCCGAAGGCGGGGACCTCGACCTCCCAGGCCGCCTCGACGAACTCGGAACCGGATGCCACCTCGGCCCCGGCCGCGGTGAGCTCGAGCGCCTGAGGTCCGGCGGACACGCGCGCCCATCCCGCCTCGATCGCGACCTCGGTCCGCTGCGGCCGGGCGTGGCCGGACTTCACCTCGTGGAGCAGCGCGAACTCGGGGTGGAAGCGCAACCGCAGCGTCGTGCGGATGACGGTGTCCACACGGGAGCGGAGCGTCCAGGTCTCGGCGACGCGGCCGTCGGCCACCGTGCGCTCGCGGAGCAGCCGCACCTTCGGATCGGGGGTCGTGTCGTCGATCCCGCGCAGGACGCCGCCGAACACGATCCGCGAGGGACCGTCGGGCGCTGTCGAGATCCACTCGATGGGCGAGTCGTCGCAGGACGCGGTGAGCGCCCGGACGTGCCGGACGTCCCCGTGGTAGATCCCGTGCACGGCGGCCGTGCCCATGGCTCCGTCGCGGTCGGACCACACCTGCGTCGGAGCCCGCAGCACGATCACGGCGTCGCTGAGCAGGGGCTGCAGCGGCGCGGGATCGGCGGGGGCGGGGGCGGTCGGTGCGTCCGTCGAGGCGGCGGGGGCGGTGGTCATTCTTTGACGGCTCCTTCACTGGCGTTCATGATGCGGCGCTGGAACACGAAGAACACCACGGCGACCGGAATCGTCATGATGGCCGCGGCCGCGAGTTTGAGGGGGAACTGGCTGCCCTGGCTGAGCTGTCCGCTCGCGAGGGACGCGACGCCCTTGGTCAGGGTGGTGAGCTCGGGCGACTGGGTCGAGATGACGAAGTGGCTCAGCTCGTTCCACGATCCCTGGAAGGACAGGATCACGATCGTGATCAGCGCCGGTCGCGCCATGGGCAGCACGACCGACCAGAAGATGCGGAACGTGCTCGCCCCGTCGATGCGCGCCTGCTCCTCGACGGACGGCGGGATCGATTCGAAGAAGTTCTTCATGATGAAGACACCGGCGGCATCCACCAACAAGGGGAGGATCATGCCCGCGTACGAGTCGTAGATGCCGAGCTGATTGATCACGAGGAACTTCGGGATCAGCAGCACCACCGCCGGGACCGCCATGACCGCGACCAGGGCCGCGAAGACGATCCCGCGCCCCCGGAACTGCAAGCGCGCGAGGGCGTACCCGGCGAGGGAGTTGAAGAACACGCGACCGAGAGTCACGAACACGGTGACGACCGCGGAGTTGGCGAACCAGACGGGGAAGTCGGAGCGGAGGAAGAGCCTCTCGTACGCGGCCCACGTGAAGGGCTGGGGCACGAGCGAGATCGGATCGGCCGCGGCGACGGCATCCGGCTTGAACGACGTCGCCACCTGCACGAGGAACGGGTAGATGTAGATCAGCGCCAGCACGCACAGCAGCGCGTAGAGGGCGATCTGCCAGCGCAGCGCCTTGCCCGACATGCGGTGCTTTGCGGGCTTGCGGCGCGGGCTGCCGACGACCTGCTCCGCGGCGACGGTGACCTCGCGGGATGCCGTGGCGGTCATCGCGTGCCTCCCTTCGGGGTGCGCACTTCGTACTGCCGCGCGCGACGACGCGAGACGGGACGTTCACGCAGAACCCAGCGCTGCAGGATCGTCAGGACGACGATGATCACGAACAGCACGAACGCGATCGCCGCACCCTGACCCCACTGCTGCGACAGGAAGGCCGACGAGTAACTGAGGTAGGCGGGGGTCAGGGTCGTCTTGCCCGGTCCGCCCTGCGTGCCGGTGTAGATCTGGTCGAACACCTGCCACGTGCCGATGAGTCCCAAGGTCAGCACCGTGAACAGGACGGGCCGCAGCTGGGGGAGCGTGACGCGCCAGAAGCGCTGGCACCCGTTCGCACCGTCCATCATCGCGGCCTCCTGCACGTCGCCGCCGATGTTCTGCAGGCCCGCGATGAACAGAAGCATGAAGGTCCCCGAGGTCGTGAAGACCGCCATGAGGATGAAGGCCGACATCGCGACCGACGGTCCGCCGAGCCAGTCCCACCACGAGACGCCGAGGAACGTGTTCCCGGTGAGGGCGGCGGGGCCGTTCGCGACGCCGATCGCCGCGAGGGCGTTGTGCACGATGCCGGAGGGGTCGCTGAACCAGTTGGGGCCGTTGATGCCCAGCCACGACAGCACCTCGTTGATCGCGCCCGACGTGGAGAAGAGGAACAGCCACAGCACGGTGATCGCGACGGAGCTGGTGACGGAGGGGAAGTAGAACGCCGTGCGGAAGAACCCGCGACCGCGCAGCACTGCGCGGTTGACGAGGACGGCGAGGAAGAGCGAGAGGGCGGTCTGCAGCGGAACGACGAGGAGCACGTACCAGGCGTTGTTGCGCAGGGCCGTGCCGAAGTCGCGTTCGGCAAGGCCTCCGCCGGTGGTCACGGCGGCGTAGTTGTCGAGACCGACGAAGTTCACGTTCGAGGAGAAGGGGCTGCCCCGGCCGGTCCAGTCGGAGAAGCTCACCCACAGCGCCATGAGCACCGGGACGAGGAGGAACACGCCGAGGATGATCAGCACCGGGGCGGTGAAGAGCCAGCCGGCGGCGGCCTCGCCGCGCCGGATCCCCGAGGAGGAGGACCCGGCGCGGCGCGGCGCGGTGGTGAGAGCGGTCATGGACGGTCGCGCCTACTTGGCGATCGCCTCGAGGTTGCCCTGCACCGTGGTGAGGATCGCCTGCGGGTCCCCGGTCTTCAGCGACTCCAGCTGGGCGTTGAAGTCGGTGATGACGTCGGCCGCGCCCGCGATGTTCGGCGGGAACTGGGCATACTCGGCTCCGGCGAGGAACGCCGTCAGGTTCGGGTTCGCGCTCGACCATGCGTCGGCGGCGGACTGGATGGACGGCATCGGGCCGAACGCCTTCGAGAACGCGAGCTGCTGGTCGGTGCCGGTGAGGTACTCGGCGAGGGCGCGGGCGTTGTCCTGGTTGGTGCTGTCGGCGGCCATACCCCAGCAGTTGGTGAACTGCAGGGTCCCCTTGCCGCCGGGGCCGGCCGGCAGCTCGGCCACGGTGTACTTCACGTCGGGGTAGTCGGCGGTGAGAGCGCCGGTGATCCAGTTGCCCTCGATGGTCATCGCGGCCTTCTGCGTGCCGAAGGCCTCGCCACCCCACCCGGCGCCCACGTCGGAGGCGAACGCGAAGGTGCCGTCGTTGAGGTGCGTCTTGACGTACTGCAGGGCCTCGACGTTGGCCGAGCTGTCGGCGGTGGCCCTGCCGTCGCTGAGCATCCCGCCGCCCGCCTGCGCCATGAACGCGCCCACGCGCTGGTATTCGGCGCCGAACGCGAGGCCGACGCGGCCGTCCGCGGTGAGCTTCTGGGCGACGGATGCCAGTTGGTCCCACGTCTTCGGGATGTCGGCATCCGTGAGTCCCGCCGCCGACCACAGGTCGGTGTTGATGACGAGGGCCAGGGTCGAGAAGTCCTTGGGTGCGCAGTAGAACTTGCCGTCGACCGTGAAGTTGTCGACGAGCGAGGGGTAGAAGTCGTCCTTGTTCGCGAGGTCGTCGCCGTACGCGGCGATCGACCCGTTCGCGGCGTAGCCGGCGAGAGCGTCGGGCGCGAGGTAGAAGAGGTCCGGCGGCGACCCTGCCGCGAAACCCTGGGACAGCTGCTGGGGGAGGTCGTTCGCGACCTGCACCTTCGCGTCGACACCGGACTCCTTCGACCACGCCGCGACGGCGTCCTCGACGGCCTGGGTCTCGGCGTCGCCCGACGAGCCGATGAGGATCGACAGCGAGCCGCCGGAGGACTGTTCGGCGCTGCCGGAATCGTTGAAGCCCGAACCGCAGGCGGTGAGGGTCAGGGCCCCGGTGGCCAGGAGCGCTCCGGCTCCGAGCCAGGTGCGGGCGATGTGCCGTGTCATGTGTCTCTCTCCTTCGATGAGGCATGCGACCCCTCCGCGGTGCCCGGAGGGCCGAGAGTTTGAACGTTCAAACTCTGGTCCGACTAAAGTACGGAGCGGCGGGCCGCGCTGTCAAGCCGTCGCGCCAGACCTACGATGACCGTCGAGACACCGGGAGGACGGGATGACGAAAGCCCCCACCGTCGAGGACGTCGCGCGCATCGCGGGGGTCTCGCGGCAGACGGTGTCGAACGTCGTGAACACCCCCGGCATCGTGCGCGAGGCGACGCGGATCCGGGTCGAGGCGGCGATCGCCGAGCTGGGGTACCGCCCGCACGCGGCGGCGCGGCGACTACGGACGCGCCGGAGCTCGACCATCGGCATCCATCTCGATCCGTACGCGGGCGGCATCGCCGGCGTCGTGCTCGACCGGTTCGTCCACGCCCTCACCGAGCGCGCGAGCGCGCGCGACATGCGGGTGCTCCTCTACGCCGCGCGCACCGCGGAGGAGGAGATCGAGCGCCTCGGCGATCTGCTCGAGGGGGGAGAAGTGGATGCCGTCGTCGTCACCGGCACCTTCCACGGCGACCCGCGCACGGGGTGGCTGAACGAGCGCGGGCTGCCGTTCGTGTCGTTCGGGCGTCCGTGGGGCGAGGACGACGTCGCCGCCCCCGCGCACCTGTGGGTGGATGTCGACGGCGCGGCCGGGACGCGCGCGGCCACCGAGCATCTGCTCTCCGGCGGTCGCGGGCGCGTGGCGTTCCTGGGATGGCCGACCGGATCCGGCACGGGCGATGAACGCGAGCGCGGCTGGCGCGAGAGCGTCGGCGCGGCCGCGGGTCCGCGTTGGGTCGTCGAGGACAGCGTCGCGCTCGCCCGCGACGTGATCGCCGAGGGCCTCGCCCGGGACCCCGATGTGGACGGGATCGTCTGCGCGAGCGACTCGCTCGCCATCGGCGCGCACCTGGCTAGCACGGTCGCCGGGCGCGCGGACATCCCCGTCGTCGGCTTCGACAACACCCCTGCCGCCGAGGCGCTCGGACTCTCCAGCGTCGAGCAGCTGCCCGAGCGCGTGGCATCCGGAGCCCTCGACCTGTTGATGGGGGAGGAGGGCACGGTCGTCGCCCCGCGCCCCGCGACGGCGGGTGCGGCCCATCGCCTGGTGGTGCCGCGGCTCGTGGTGCGCTGACGCGCGGGTCGCGGCCGCGCGCGCTCGGTGCCCGTGTGCCGAGATCGAGTGTCCACGACACGCCGCGTGCGTGTGGGTGCGAACGGCGTGTCTTGGACACTCGACGGGCGGGGCGGCGGCGCCTCGGGGCACCGCCGTCGGTGCGCGTCAGATCGCGGACCAGCCGCCGTCGCTCGGGAGGATCGCGCCGTTGACGTTGGCGGAGTCGTCGCTGAGCAGCCACGTGATCGCCGCCGCGAGCTGTTCGGCCTGTGCCACGGGCGGAATCACGACCTGCATGAGCGGGCCGATCCGCGATCCGGCATATTCGCTGCGCATCGGCGCCTCGATGTTGGTCGCGACGGCGCCGGGAGCCACCGCGTTCGCGCGGATGCCCTGCGGGCCGTGGAAGAACGCCACGCTCTTCGTGAACCCGACCACGGCGTGCTTCGACGAGGTGTAGGCGACGCCGGCCGCCGAGCCGCGGAGGCCCGCCTCCGACGAGACGGTGACGATCGATCCGGCGCCGGCCTCGATCATGCGCGGCAGCACGGCGCGGGTGAGGCGCATCGGCGCGGTGAGGTTGACGGCGAACACGCGCTCCCACGTCGCGTCGTCCACCTCGCTCGGAGGCAGGAAGCCGTCCATGATCCCGGCGATGTTCGCGAGGCCGTCGATGCGGTCGCCCGCGGCATCCAGGAGGGCGGCGATGGTGTCGGCGGACGAGACATCGCCGACGACGGTGGCGACGTCGAGACCGGCGAGCTCGGCGGCGAGGGCCTCGAGGCGCTCCGCGATCACGTCGGTGGCGACGACGTGGCCGCCCTCCTGCGCGATCCGGTGGGCCGTGGCGCGTCCGATGCCCGATCCGGCTCCGGTGACGATGATGGTCTTGTCGGCGAAACGTCCGGCGGTTGACGGTGACATGAGAACTCCTCCTCGAGATCGGGTGGCGCGAGGCGCGTCAGCACCGTTATAGCACTGAGTGCCGAAAGGATGCCATGACCCGTTCCCCCGGTCGTCCGCGCACGATCTCCCCGGGTGCCGTCTCGCTCGTCGCCCTCCGCCTCTTCGACGAGAGAGGGTTCGACGCGGTCTCGATGGACGACATCGCGCGCGAAGCCGACGTCAGCCGGCGCTCGCTGTTCCGGTTGTTCCCGAGCAAGCAATCGTTGGTCTGGGGTGGGCTCGACGAGTTCGTCGCACGCTTCCGCGCCGCCCTGCGCGTAGACGGTGCGGATGCGCTCACGGCGCTCCGATCGGCCTACGTGACGGCGTCGGTCTTCCCCGACGACCAGATCGAGGTGACGCGCCGGAGGCTTCGTGTCATCCATGCCACCCCGGCGCTCGACCTTCGCGCCGACCCCCGTCTGACGGCGCTCACCGACGAGATCCACCGATTCCTCGCCAGCCAGGACCCGGAGGGTGGCGAACTCGCCGCCGTCGTTCGGGCGCACGCCCTCGCCGCCGTCGCCAGTTCCGCGCTCACCTGGTGGGCCGAGCACGACGACGGGCGGCCCGAGGACGTGCTCGCGCGGGCGTTCGCCGTCGGCGGGACCGTGTGAGGAGTCCGGCGGACGTCAGGGCGTGAGGAGCTCGAACTCGTCCGGGGAGGTCGTGCCGACGTCGTCCCAGTCGCCCTCGTGCCACGTGAAGACCGCCACCGCGGACGTGACCATCCGTACGTCGCGCTCCGCGAGGCGCGAGACGAGTTCGCTCATTCCCGGGTCGTGTGCGACGACCATGACTTCGCGCGCACCGGTGGCGCGCGCCGCTTCGAGCAGCGTGTCGGCGTCGGCGAGGTACAGCTCGGACTGCTCGGTGACGTCGACCTCGAACTCCTCCGCGAAGGCGGCGGCCGTGCTCGAGGCCCGCACCGCGGTGCTGGAGAGCAGGACCTCGGGGCGCACGCCCCGGCGCAGGACCGATCGCGCCATCGCCGGCGCGTCGCGGCGTCCGCGGTCGTTGAGCGGCCGGTCGTGGTCGGCGACGCCCTCGTCCGCCCAGTCCGACTTGGCGTGCCGGGCAAGGATCAGTTGAATCATCGTCTCTCCGCTTCGCTGCCGTGAGGAGTCGGACGCGGAGCGCGCGGGGCGCGAGGGTCGAACCGGCATCCGAGACGAGGATATCGACGGCGACCCGCCGCAAACCGGGGATGGCGCGCTCGGCGTGTCCCGTGCGAGGAGGAGCCTCAGTGGCCGACGTAGACCCAGGCGCGGATGCCGCTGGCCAGCACCACCGAGACCCGTCGGTACAGCGACACTTCGTACTCATCGGCGGCGTCGAGCTCTTCCGGGGTCAGCGCGAGCACGCGCCCGAAGACGCGGTCCCGGGTATCGTCCGTCCGCCGCAGGATCGGATGCGACGCGAGCCCCGACAACTGCGCGACGCGGTCGTCGTCGATGTCGGTCCACTCGAGCCGGTAGCCGTGGAGGACGTCGTCCTCGCCGGCGAGCAGGCGCCCGAAGGTGTCCAGCTGCACCTCAGGCAGCTGGAGGGTTCCATAGGTGAAGAGGAGCTCGGCCCCCGAACCGGAGTTCACGCGCTCAGGGTACCCAGCGAGGCCGTGACCCAGCGAGGAGTTTCGTCCCTTTTCGGAACGTCACGACCCCCACGCGAGGTGCGCGACGGTGAAGATCGCGAGTCCCGCGAGAGCACCGACGACGGTGCCGTTGAGTCGGATGTACTGCAGGTCGCGCCCGACCATGAGCTCGATCTTCTCGGTCGTCTCGGCGGCATCCCACCGCTCCACCGTGTCGGTGATGATCGACGCGATGTCGTGGCGGTAGCGCTCGACGAGGAACACGGCCGCGTCGGTCACCCAGCCGTCGACGCGGCGCTGCAGCGACTCCTCGCTCTGCAACCGCACACCGACGTCGGCGAGGGCCGCGGCGGCGCGGCGGCGCAGCGCGCTCTCGGGATCGGCGAGGGAGCGGAGGAGCCCGGCCTTCGCGGTGTTCCACGCGTCGGCGGCGAGACCGCGCACGCGCGGGCTGTCGAAGATGGATGCCTTGGCCTCCTCGAGGCGCATCCGGGTGGCGGGGTCGTGCTGCAGGTTGTCGGCGAGGCGCGCGAGGTACTGGTCGATCGCGATGCGGGCCTGGTGGTGGGGGTCCGCGCGGATGGCGTCGACGAACCCGACGGCCTCGCGGTAGACGGTGTCGTCGACGAGACGCGACGCGAGACTCGGCACCCACGAGGGGAGCCGGCGCGAGACCAGGCCCTGGAACACCTCGCGGTTGTTGCCGAGCCACACCGCGATGTTGTCGAGCGCGAGGTCGACGGCGCCGTGGTGCGCGTCGGCGTCCACGACGCGCTCGAGCCACCCGCCGACCGACGGACCCCAGTCGGGCTCGAGCAGGTGCTCGCGCGCCAGGTCTTCGATGAGGCCCTGCACGTCGTCGTCGCTCAGGGCACGCAGGACGCTGGAGGCGAGGGCCGCGCCTTCCGCGGCGAGCCGCTCGGCGTGGGCCGGATCGGCGAGCCATGCGCCCGCGCGCGCCGCGAGGGGCGTCGCCTCGAGCTTCGTGCGGACGACGTCGCCCTCGAGGAAGTTCGTTTCGACGAACTCCCCGAGCTGCTGGCCGATCTCGTCCTTGCGGCGCGGGATGATCGCGGTGTGCGGGATCGGGAGGCCGAGCGGCCGCCGGAAGAGCGCCGTGACGGCGAACCAGTCGGCCAGCGCGCCGACCATGCCGCCTTCCGCCGCGGCCCGGACGTACTGCAGCCACTCGATGTCGCGCTGCAGCGCGAAGGCGATTGCGAAGATGACGGCCATGCCGACGAGGGCACCGAGCGCGACCGCCTTCATGCGCCGGAGCGCCCAGAGGCGCTCCTGGTCGGCGGGGCTCAGGAGCGCCGCGGGTGTGCGCGCCATCAGGCGTCGACCGGTCCGAGCCAGGCCGTGGCGAGTGCCGAGTGCGCGGACTCGGGGTCGGAGGGGTGGAACTGCCCGGCCAGGACGTCGCGGTACAGGCGGCTGAGCTCGGTGTGGGCGAAGTAGGACGACCCTCCGCTGACGAGCATGGCTTCGTCGACCACGGTCTTCGCCGCGGTCACCGCGCGATGCTTCACGCCCGCGAGGAGCGAGAACCAGCGGGCGCCGTGGTCGACGCGGTCGTCGACGTCGGCGCTGAGCGCGGCGATCTGCGGGGGCAACGCGTCGTAGGCGAGCGCCATGTCAGCGATGCGCCAGCGGATGTCGGGGTCGGCCGCGTAGCTCGCACCGGTCTTCTTCGACCGCCTGGCGCGCGCGGCGTCGACCGACAGGTCGAGCGCGCGTCGGGCGATACCGGTGTACACCGAGGCGAGCAGGATCTCGAAGACCGCGAAGATCCCGAACACGAGCGGGTCGGGCTGAGGGCCGGGGTCGAGTCGGCGCACGACGCGGTTCGCCGGCGCGTGGGCGCCGTGGAGCTCGGTGGTTCGGCTCTGCGTTCCCCGCATGCCCATGGTGTTCCAGTCGTCGCGCGAGACGACGTTCTCGTCGCGCTCGAGGAACGCGAACACCATCTTCGGCGCGTCGGGCGACGTGGTGTCGAGCCCGTGCACGCCCAGGTGGTCCCAGACCGGGGAGAGGGACGTGAAGATCTTCGTGCCGGTGAAGCGGTAGCCGCCCTCCCCGTCGGGTGCGGCGGCGGTGTCGCTGCCGAACAGCACGAGGTCGTTGCCGGCCTCGCTGATGCCGAACGCGAACACCTCGCCCGCCGCGGCCCCGCGCAGCACGAACTCGAGGTCGTCGATCCCGCGGTCGCGCAGCACCTTGGCGACGCCCGTCCACACGAGGTGCATGTTCACCGCGAGCGCCGTGGCCGGAGCGGCGCCGGCGAGGCGCTGCTGCAGGACCGCGGCCTCGGCGAGCGAGAGGCCCGCGCCGCCGAAGTCTTCGGGCGACAGGATGCCGAGGTACCCGGCGGCCCGCAGATCGTCGAGGTCGGCGTCGGGGAAGGTGTTGTCGCGGTCGTGCACCGGCGCGCGTTCGCGCAGCCGCGCGAGCAGGTCGTCGGGGAGGAACCGAGCGGGATCGAACGCGGAGGACATGGCATCCATTCTGGTCCTCCGCTCCGACATCGCGGCCGTGGGTGTCAGCCGAGCGCCGCGAGGAGCTGCGCCACCGTCTCGTCAGGACGGTCGCGGTGCGGCGAATGCCCGGCGTCCTCGACGACGGACATCGTCACGATCGGGTTCCGCAGCACCTCTTCCGCCAGTGCGCCGGTGAAGATCGAGAAGACGGCCGGGTCGGCGCCGATCACGTGCGTCGGCACGGTCAACGCCGCCGCCTCCGCCCGGACGTCCCACGTGGCGTTCTGCTCGCTCGTCTGCTCGACGGCCCAGCGGCTGGCGCGTTGCGTCGCGCGCGCCTTCAGCTCGACGTCCAGCGGATGCCACGTCGGGTGCTCGGCCCGCACCGCGGCGACCGTCGGGTCGGCGAAAGCCTGCTCCTGACTGGCCCGCACCGTCTGGCGGTCACGCTCGGCGAGGTGGATCGCGGGATCGATGAGGACGAGGCGGCGCGTCCAGGTCGGGTCGCCCGCCGCGGCGAGCGTCGCCGCGGCACCGCCCAGCGAATGGGCGATCACGGCGTCCCACGAGCCTCCGGCCTCCGGACGCGTCGCGGCGAGATCCGCAGAGTACGCGGCGAGGGAGTAGTCGAGCGCGCGCGGCGCGTCGCCGTGGCCGCGCAGGTCGACCGCGACCGCGTGCCATCCCGCGTCGGCGAGGGCGGTGCCGAAACGCCACATCAGCGCGCCGTCGGATCCGAGCCCGTGCGCGAGGAGCACGGTCGGGCGGCCGACGGCGCCCCAGGACAGGCGGGGGAGTGTCACGGGAGCAGGCATGGCATCCATTCTGTCCCGTCCCTTCGTGCGGCCCCGACTCCCTCGTCCACCCCCAGAATGGATGCCATGATCTCGACCGAGATGGCCCTGGCGCTGCGCGAGGCCGGTCTGGTGTGGCATCCGCGGTCGGGCGACCGCTTCCAACTCGACGAGCCGGAGTTCGACGCCGACATCTTCACCGTGAGCGAGATGACGGTGGAACCGCGCGACTACCCGACCGGACGCATCCTGGCGTTCAACGGCACCACCGAGTGGGCGCTGGACTCCGTGGCGACCGAGGACGCGCTGTGGCTGCCGTCCGAGGCGCAGCTGCGCGAGATGCTGCGCTCGGCGTTCCGGTCGTTGCGGAGGCTGTCCGACACGCACGAGGTCGAGATCTCGATCGGGGGCACGACGCTCGTCTTCGACCACCCCGAACCCGCGGATGCCTACGCGCTGGCGGTGCTGGAGCTCCTGCGCCGCACGCACTGAGTGCGTCGGGGTCTCACGTGACGGTGTGCACCGGCTCGGTGTCCGGGATGGGGCTCGCGTCGCGGTGGCGGAGGTCGGGGAATCCGCGGACGAACAGCACCGAGACGATCAGCCCCGCCGCCGCGAAGCCCGCGGCGGCGACGTACGCGCCCTGCGGACCGACGCCGTCGACCAGGAAGCCGGCCACCGCGGAACCCGCGGCGGCGCCGATGAGTTGGCCGGTCCCGATCCAGCCGTAGGCCTCGGCGGTCTCGCTGAAGCGGACGCTCGCGGAGGTCATCGCGAACATCACGGCGAGGGCGGGGGCGATGCCCGCGCCGGCGATGAGCAGGGTCCCACCGAGCCACCACGCGTTGAGGGACACGACCGTGAGGCTGAGGCCCACGGTGACGATCGCGAGGCGGCGCGCCATCGCCCAGCGGCCGATCGGGATGTGCCCGAACGCGAGGCCGCCGCTGAGGCTTCCGATCGCGAAGACCGCGAGCACGAGACCCGCCTCGAGACCGCCGTGCGAGAACGTCGCGACGACGCCGGCCTCGACGGCCGCGCACGCGCCGATGAGGAGGAAGCCCGTCGCGGTGGCGAGGATCACCGGTGGCTTGCGCAGCACGCTGCCGAGGGCGCGGCGGCTCCGCGGGATGCGCACGCGACCGACCTCGGGGCTGAGGATGAACCACGCGCCGCCGCCGAGGAGGATCACGACGATGAGGAGGAGCGCGGGCACCGTGCCCGCCTGCGTGCCCACGAGCGTGATGAGCACGGGCGCGAGCACCCAGATGATCTCCTGCAGCGAGGCATCCAGGGAGTAGAGCGGCGTCAGTTGGGACGAGTTGACCATCTTGGGATAGATGGTGCGGACGGCCGACTGGACCGGGGGAGTGGCGAGACCGCCGACGAAGCCGAGGGCCATGTACACCGGCAGCGGCACGACGAGCAGCGCGATCGCCGCGATGGCGGCCGCGCACAGCACGAGCGTGACGGTGAGGACGCGCCGCATGCCCCAGCGGCCCATCCAACGGCTCGTGACGGGGCCGGCGATCGCCTGACCGACGCTCGTGGCGGCGAGGACGAGTCCCGCGGCCCCATATGAACCGGTGACGTGCTCGATGTGCAGGAGCACGGCGAGGCTGATCATGCCGTTGGGGAACCGCGCCGTCAGCTGCGCGGCGATGATGCGCCCCACTCCGGGGGTTCTGAGGAGTACGCGGTAGCCGGCCACCGCACCACGCTACCCGGTGCCCCCGACATCGCGGTCGGTCGGTGGTGCGGAGGTCGGAGCGACACGCCGCGACACGCCGAAGCGAGATATCCACCCCCTGTGCGATGTCGGAACCCCCGTCTAACGTCCGAGCTGTGGACGGATGCCGGAAGGAGGCGAGAAATCCGCGGAACGGCGGGCCTCGGCGAGGTCGAAACAGGGCCGCCGCCTGTGGATGAAATCGTGGACAACCTGTGTTGTATATGGGGAGAGCGGTGGAAAATCACATCCGTGTAACTACTACCCCTTGTGGTTCCCCCCGATGTCCGTCCCCATATGTAGTATTGAGCTCCCGGCCCGCTCCGAGCGGTCGGACGACGATTTTCCAGGGGAGAGAGAACGAAATGGCGATCACGGTCTACACCAAGCCGTCCTGCGTCCAGTGCAACGCGACGTACCGCGCACTCGACTCGAAGGGCATCGAATACAACGTGCTCGACGTCACCGAGGACCCCGCGGCGCTCGAGCAGGTCAAGTCGCTCGGGTACCTCCAGGCCCCCGTCGTCATCACCGACGAGGACCACTGGTCGGGCTTCCGTCCCGACAAGATCGACGAGCTGGCTTCGCGCCTCGCCTGACCCCCGACGGGCTCAGAGGGTTCTCATGAGCGCTGTCCTGTCGGAGACCGAGGCTCCGCTGCTCGTCTACTTCTCGAGCGTGTCGGGAAACACCGCACGTTTCATCGAGAAGCTCGGCAAGCGGGCCGTCCGCATCCCCCTGCGACCGACCGACCCGCCGCTCCACGTCGACGAACCCTACGTGCTGGTCACCCCCACCTACGGCGGAGGTGTCGGCCACGGCGTCGAGAAGGGCGCCGTCCCCAAGCAAGTCATCCGCTTCCTCAATGAGGAGCGCAACCGACGTCACATCCGCGGGGTCATCTCCGCGGGCAACACCAATTTCGGCGACGCGTTCTGCCTCGCCGGAGACGTCATCAGCCGCAAGTGTTCCGTGCCGCACTTGTATCGCATCGAAGTATTCGGCACACCAGAAGACGTCGAGCGCGTCACCGAAGGATTGGAACAGTGGTGGAAGTAGGGCTGAGCGACGTGGACTTCAAGACCGAGGCGCGTTTCGAGGGGCTGGATTACCACGCCCTGAACGCGATGCTGAACCTGTACGACGCCGACGGCAAGATCCAGTTCGACGCCGACAAGCGGGCCGCGCGGGAGTACTTCCTGCAGCACGTCAACCAGAACACCGTGTTCTTCCACTCCCTCAAGGAGCGTCTCGACTACCTCGTCGAGAAGGAGTACTACGAGCCCAAGGTGCTCGAGAAGTACTCGCTGGAGTTCATCCAGGAGCTCAACGACCGTGCGTACGGCAAGAAGTTCCGCTTCGAGACCTTCCTCGGCGCGTTCAAGTACTACACGAGCTACACGCTGAAGACCTTCGACGGGAAGCGCTACCTCGAGCGCTTCGAGGACCGCGTCGTGATGACCGCCCTCGCGCTCGCCGACGGCGACCAGCGTCTCGCGGTGCAGCTGGTCGACGAGATCATCTCGGGCCGCTTCCAGCCGGCCACCCCGACGTTCCTCAACGCCGGCAAGGCGCAGCGCGGTGAGCTCGTCTCGTGCTTCCTGCTCCGCATCGAAGACAACATGGAGTCGATCGCCCGCGGCATCAACTCGGCGCTGCAGCTGTCCAAGCGCGGCGGCGGCGTCGCCCTGCTGCTGTCGAACATCCGTGAGTCGGGCGCCCCGATCAAGCAGATCGAGAACCAGTCCTCGGGCATCATCCCCGTGATGAAGCTCCTCGAAGACAGCTTCAGCTACGCCAACCAGCTCGGAGCCCGCCAGGGCGCGGGTGCGGTGTACCTCAACGCCCACCACCCCGACATCCTGCGCTTCCTCGACACCAAGCGTGAGAACGCCGACGAGAAGATCCGCATCAAGACGCTGTCGCTGGGTGTCGTCATCCCCGACGTCACGTTCGAGCTCGCCAAGAACGGCGAGGACATGTACCTCTTCTCGCCGTACGACGTCGAGCGCGTCTACGGCAAGCCGTTCGGCGACATCTCGGTCACCGAGAAGTACCGCGAGATGGTCGACGACCCGCGCATCAAGAAGACGAAGATCAACGCGCGCGAGTTCTTCCAGACTCTCGCCGAGATCCAGTTCGAGTCGGGCTACCCGTACATCATGTTCGAGGACACGGTGAACAAGGCCAACCCGATCAAGGGTCGGATCAACATGTCCAACCTGTGCTCGGAGATCCTGCAGGTCAACACGCCCACGACGTACAACGAAGACCTCTCGTACGCCGCCATCGGCAAGGACATCTCCTGCAACCTCGGCTCGATGAACATCGCCCTGGCGATGGACGGCCGCGACCTGGGCCTCACGGTCGAGACCGCGATCCGCGCCCTCACCGCGGTGAGCGACCAGAGCCACATCGCCTCGGTCCGCTCGATCGAGGACGGCAACGACCGTTCGCACGCGATCGGCCTCGGCCAGATGAACCTGCACGGCTACCTCGCTCGTGAGCACGTGCACTACGGCTCCGAAGAGGGCATCGACTTCACGAACATCTACTTCTACACGGTGCTGTTCCACGCGCTGCGGGCGTCCAACCGCCTCTCGATCGAGCGCGGGACGTCGTTCGACGGCTTCGCCGACTCGACGTACGCGTCGGGCGAGTTCTTCGACAAGTACACCGACCAGGTGTGGGAGCCGCAGACCGCCAAGGTGAAGGAGCTGTTCGCCGGCATCCCGATCCCGACCCAGGACGACTGGCGCGAGCTCAAGGCATCCGTCCAGCAGTACGGCATCTACAACCAGAACCTGCAGGCCGTCCCGCCGACCGGCTCGATCTCGTACATCAACAACTCCACGAGCTCGATCCATCCGATCGCGTCGAAGATCGAGATCCGCAAGGAAGGCAAGCTCGGTCGCGTCTACTACCCGGCGCCGTTCATGACGAACGACAACCTGGAGTACTACCAGGATGCCTATGAGATCGGCTACGAGAAGGTCATCGACACGTATGCCGCCGCCACGCAGCACGTGGACCAGGGTCTGTCGCTGACGCTGTTCTTCAAGGACACCGTCACCACCCGCGACATCAACAAGGCCCAGATCTACGCGTGGAAGAAGGGCATCAAGACGATCTACTACATCCGCCTCCGTCAGCTGGCGCTCGAGGGCACCGACATGACCGAGTGCGTCTCGTGCATGCTCTGATCCGCTGATCACGAATACTCATTGAGGACACCATGGCTGAGAAGCTGCAGCTGCTGAACCACGTTCAGGCCATCAACTGGAACCGCATCCAGGACGACAAAGACCTCGAGGTCTGGAACCGTCTCGTCAACAACTTCTGGCTGCCCGAGAAGGTGCCGCTGTCCAACGACATCCAGTCGTGGAACACGCTGACGCCCGAAGAGCAGACGCTGACGATGCGGGTCTTCACCGGCCTGACGCTGCTCGACACGATCCAGGGCACCGTCGGTGCGGTCTCGCTCATCCCCGACGCGATCACCCCGCACGAGGAGGCGGTGTACACCAACATCGCGTTCATGGAGTCGGTGCACGCGAAGAGCTACTCGTCGATCTTCTCGACGCTGTGCTCGACGAAGGAGATCGACGAGGCGTTCCGCTGGTCGACCGAGAACGAGTTCCTTCAGAAGAAGGCGCACATCGTCATGGACTACTACCGTGGCGACGACCCGCTCAAGCGCAAGGTCGCCTCGACCCTGCTGGAGTCGTTCCTGTTCTACTCGGGCTTCTACCTGCCGATGCACTGGTCGAGCCGCGCGAAGCTCACCAACACGGCCGACCTGATCCGCCTCATCATCCGCGACGAGGCCGTGCACGGTTACTACATCGGCTATAAGTTCCAGCGCGGTCTGGAGCAGGTCGACCAGGCCCGCCGCGACGAGATCAAGGACTACACGTTCTCGCTGCTCTACGAGCTGTACGACAACGAGACCCACTACACGCAGAGCCTGTACGACTCGGTGGGCCTCAGCGAGGACGTGAAGAAGTTCCTCCACTACAACGCCAACAAGGCGCTGATGAACCTCGGCTACGAGGCGATGTTCCCGTCGTCGGTGACGAACGTGAACCCGGCGATCCTGTCGGCCCTGTCGCCCAACGCCGACGAGAACCACGACTTCTTCTCGGGGTCGGGTTCGTCGTACGTCATCGGCAAGGCCGAGGCGACCGAGGACGACGACTGGGACTTCTGACCTGGTTTTGACGAAGGGCCCCGCGCGAGCGATCGTGTGGGGCCTGTCGTTGTTGTGCCGCTCACTGTATGTTCATAGGCATGCGGGCCATACGGATGCTAGGGAACCTGGCACGCGAGGAGGCGAGATGCGCCCGTTGCCGGGTGATGATGGTACAACACTGGCCCACAGTCATGGCTTAGATGGCATAGTGATGCTATGCCCAACCATGCGTCTGACCGTGGACTGGACGTCACGCTCGAGAGCGTGAGCGTTGTGATACGTGGGGTCTTCAACCCGGTACTTTTCACTCCCTCTTGGTTTCGGGACGCGGAACTCATCGGAGCTGACGAGTTCGAAGATTCGGAAGTGACGATCATCTCACCCGAAAACACAACGCTGCGCATGGCATGGCTGGACTTCACGGCCTCATCCGACCACATACAGCTTCAGACGGTTGCGTTGGAAGAGGTTCCGCGGCTTCGAGACGCTGCCGTCGGTATGTTGAGGACCCTGGAGGGCTATCCTGCGAACGCGTTGGGTATCAACAGAGACGTGCACACGCGCTGCGATTCGGAGGACGCGCTACACCGCGTCGGGGATGCGATAGCGCCGAAAGATGTATGGACTGACGTCCTCGATTTTCCTGGGCTCCGTTCGGTTCTAATGTGGGGCGCACGAATGGATAGCTGGTCCGGGCAGACAAACGTTCGCGTTGAACCATCAATGCTGGTTAAGCCCGGAATCTACGTCTCAGTAAATGAGCATTTCGACCTCAATTCTTGGGATTCCTTACCTTCGTCTCGCGAGGATGCATACTCGTACGGTCAGGCGGGAACGTCCCCGACCAACGAGAAGCGCCTTGCGGCTATTCAAATCTTGACCGACAGATGGCAAAGCACGGATGACAACTGGCTGGCGATCACAAAGAAGGTCAGTTCTCTAGCGAAAGGGGACCTCGGTTGAGCACACCTGTCATCCCGCAGACCGCCGTGTCCGGTCGGAATGACCCTCCTGAGACGCCAAGCAGTGCAGTGGGTTGGGCGGATGGGACGGTCTCGCCCCGGCCTCGCCGCGAAGCGGCAGTCCAAACTCGCCGCGCGTCTGTCGTCGGGTCTGATCCATCCTTTGACTCGGCAACCGTGCGTTCGGGGGAGGGTTCACTAACGGCGACGACGACCAAGTTCGGGCGTCGCGCAGCACCAAACGAGTTCCGCGTCTCCGGCTTGCTGACGTGGACCGGGAGAGTGGTGGAGGTGGCCGGCGACATGTTCACGGCCGAACTCGTTCCTGACCAGCACACTCCCGGCGGTCCGGTACTCGGGGACTTTTTCAAGTCTGAGGTTGGAGCGGGGACGGACGACATTGGCCTGGGGGATGTCATCTACGTGACAAAGCGCACCGTTCGGCCCGCCAATGGCGGCCTGCCTCATCAGACGAGCGCTGTTCGTCTTCGGCGGCTAGGCAAGTGGTCGCGAGCCGATGTGGCGCGCTTCGACGCAGACGGCGAGAAGATGTTCGTTGAACTCGAAGGGCTGATGGGCTGATCATTGCCGTCTCCAGTCGACATGTCACCGCCGCGGGCTGACGAGATCGAGGTTTCGATATTCGGCCCCGGTCGCGGTGAAGCGATCGTCGTCCACCTCGGCGGCGGCCGGTGGCTCACCGTAGATTCGTGTTACGACGAGCGGGCGGGACTGCACCCGGCACTGGACTACTTGGAGCGACTCGGAGTCGACGTGGCGACGCAGGTGGTGCTCGTGGTAGCCACGCACGCTCACGACGATCACACGGCTGGTGTCGGCGACATCTACGCGGCGGCCAAGGCTGCAAAGTTTGTGACGTCAGCAGCATTCACGAGTTCGGAATTTTTCGCCGCGGTCGCTGCGGACGCGAGTATTGAGGACCAACTTGTCCCGTCTGTGCGCCATGAGTACAAGACGGTCCTCGATGAGGTGATGCGTCGGGGCCGAGCCGGAGCCCCGCACCTACTTCGAGCAAGCGAGCAGAAGGTCCTCCTTGAAGTCGCTGCAACTGGATCGGCCCCTGGTTTCAAGGTGACCGCACTGTCCCCCTCGGACGAAGCACAGAACCGATCCGTGCGGGCAATCGCCGAAGGTTCAGCCCGAGAGGATATGCGGGTGCGACTAGCCGCTCCGGATCCAAACGAGTACACCGTGGCACTCTGGGTAGAGGTGGCTGATGTAGCGCTACTACTTGGTGGCGATCTCCTCAATGGGCCCACGGCGTGCGGCTGGCGCCGAGTACATGAGTCGCACACCCCGGAGCGTCGAGCGCGGCTCATTAAGGTCGCGCATCATGGTTCGCAAAGTTCTCATTGGGGCCCCGTGTGGATGGATTTTCTCGAGCCGGACGTTCTTGCAGTTCTCACCCCTTTCCGTCTCGGCGCCGAGCGCTCCGTGCCCAAG
The DNA here is from genome assembly GCF_001619615.1 of Microbacterium sp. T32. Taxonomy (GTDB): domain Bacteria; phylum Actinomycetota; class Actinomycetes; order Actinomycetales; family Microbacteriaceae; genus Microbacterium. The sequence goes on along the minus strand of NZ_LQQP01000011.1, from coordinate 51,063 downwards.
CAACGCGACATTGATCGCATCGTGAAGGCTTCGGGACGGGCTTTCATCACCGCGAGACCACAGAAGCCAACGCCGCCCAAGGACGTCAAGGAGACCCGTGCGCTCCTTCAGACGATAGCGACAAACGTACGGGAACGAGACGGATCCCCGGGACACGTTCAAGCACGAATGTGCCCTGAGGAGACGGTTTGGCGGGTAGGCGCCGCGTCGCCAGCCTACGAACTGAAGTAGACATGGCAGGGGCGGCGCTTGTCTGGGCGATAATCGAGGCTAGCGCCATCGCCGCTGAAAACGGCGCAGCGGCGGAGAGTCAAACGCCTGGGCACTTCGGATGGCCGTGGCGGGCTTTGTCGGTGGGGGCCTCTGTTAGTCGGACCTCAACGGCCATGCCTCGCCCACTGGAACTCAGCCCACCCACTCTCGCCCCTCGAGCCGGTCCAGCAGCAGCTCCACCGCTGACCCCTCCATGCCGCGCACCCAGCGCTGAGTCGACGACGAGCGTGACGACACGGTCCGCCCGCGTTCCCCGCCGGAGAGCCGCACCTCCACCTGCCCAGACGCGACGCTGACCCCACGCAGCACGCCCGCCGCGACCATCGCCGCGAGCGGGTCGTGCAGAGCGCAGCGGCGGTCGGGGAAGACCCGGCCCTCGTAGAAGTCGAGGTAGGCGGGCAGCATCGCGGCCAGCGCCTCGGGGACGGCGCCCGGGATCGCCTCGAGGCGCACGAGGTCGGTGGCATCCAGGGTCTGCGTCATCGTGACGTCGAGGGGAACGAGGGTGGTGTCCCAGTCCTGAGCGAAGACGATCGCGGCCGCCTCGGGGTCGTTGTGGATGTTCGCCTCGGCCCACGCCGTCACGTTGCCGGAGTGGCCGAACGCGCCGCCCATCACGACGAGCCGGTCGAACGCGGCGACGCCGGGCGTCTCGGCGTACGCGGCGAGGTTCGTCAGTGGGCCGAGGGCCAGGACGGTGAGATCCGGATGCCGTGCGGCGAGGTGATCGATGAGCTCGACCGCGGCGCGGGTGTCGGGGGAGCGGTCGCCCGCGGCCCACGCGATCCCGCCGACGCCGTCCTCGCCGTGCACGTGCGGGGCTCCGCCGGCGTAGTCGCGCCCGCGGAAGTCGTGCGCGCCCACGGCGACCGGGATGTCGTGAACCCCGGCGAGATTGAACAGCGAGATGGTGTTGGCGGCCGCGCGGGCGGCATCCGTGTTCCCGGAGACGGTCGTGACGCCCACGATCTCGACCGCGGGCTCGGCCAGCAGATACGCGAGTGCGAGGGCGTCGTCGATGCCGGTGTCGCAATCGACGAGGATCGGGCGGCGGCTCACGCGGACACCCCGTAGGCGTCGAGGGGGTGCAGATCGGGTTGCGACGCATCGTCTGCGACGGCGGCAGCCCCGACAGCGCACGCGCGCGCGAGGGCGACCTCCTCAGCATCGCCGCGCAGCAGACCGACGACCAGCGCCGCGCAGAATGCGTCCCCGGCGCCGACGGTGTTGCGGACGGTCGTGGACACGCCGGGCGCGGACGCGACCAGCTCGCCGTGCCGGTACAGCCGCGCGCCCGCGGCTCCGAGCGTCACGCACAGCAGGGGAGCGTCGTGCACCTCGGGGAGCTGCGCGTACTCCGTCTCGTTGACGATGACCAGATCCGCGCGCTCGAGCACCCCGGCGGGGAGCGGGCGCGCGGGGGCGGCATTGAGGGCGAAGAACCCGGCGGTGTCGGCGGCGGCCGCGATCACGGCATCCGAGACCTCCAACTGCGCGAGTACGGCGGAACCGACCTCGATCCCGAGGGCATCGGCGTCGATCGCGGCGTTCGCGCCGGCGCACACGACGATCGAGTTCTCGCCCGTGGCATCCACGACGATGAGGGCGGTGCCGGTGGCGGCGTCAGCGGTCTGCACGGTCGACGCGTCGACACCGATGGATGCCAGCTGCGCGCGGACACCGCGTCCGTCGAGGTCGTCTCCGACGGCGCCCACCAGGCGCACCGCGGCGCCGAGGCGTGCGGCCGCGACGGCCTGGTTCGCACCCTTGCCGCCGGGTCCGCGCTGCAGCACGCCGCCGGCGACGGTCTCGCCGGGGCCGGGTGCACGCTCGACGCGGGCGGTGAGGTCGACGTTGATCGCGCCGACGACGGTCAGGGCGACGGGGGTGGGGTCCGGCATCCGGGTCTCCTTCGGGTCAGACGGCAGAACGTCGCCGCAGGGCGGCTGACACGATCGCGACGATCGTTCCGACAGCAACGCCGATCACGGTCTCGAGCACGCGATCGCGCAAGAGCGCGTCGGGTGCGGCGGGCGAGGCGAGCGAGATCATCAGCAGCGCGAGCGGGGTGATGAACACCATTGCGATGCCGTAGTTGCGGCCGACGAACAGTTCCGCGCCCACCTGCATCACGACGGCGGCGAGCAGGACCGCCCACGGCGGAAGGTTCAGCGCGAGGAGACCCGCGGCGATCAGGACGCCGACGAGTGTTCCGACGAGGCGCTGGACGCCCCGGATGAGCCGCGCGGTCACGTGCGCGCCGCCGACTGCGGCGACCGCACCGACCATCGCCCAGTACCAGTGCGAGCCGATCAGCAGCACGCCCGCGACGCCCGCGAGGAGCGCGGCGACACCGACCGTGGCGGTCATCTCCCACGCGACGGAGCCGATCGGCGCAGTGTCCCGCGACGGCAGCCGCCATGACCCGCGCCGCACGAGGACGAACACCGTCGTCACGAGGAGGCTCCACAGTACGCTGCTCACACCCACGAGCAGCACGAGGCCGAACGTCGCTGTCGTAGCCGGGAAGCTCGCGCACGCTCCCGCGGCGAACACGGTGAACAGTGCGCCGGGTGGATGCCACTGCGCTCGGTACGCGAACAGCGTCACGGCCGCGGCGAGGAGGGCGACGACGAGGACGCTCGCGAGCGCGGGTGCGGACAGGGCCGACAGCAGCGTTCCGAGCAGCATGGACAGGACCAGGATGCCGCCGGCCGTCGCCTGCATCCGGACGCGCCGGCGCGGCGGGTCGAGGCGTCCGTAGAGCGCCGCGAACGCGCCGAACGAGGCGTAGACGCTGAGGTCGAGGCGGCCGATCAGCAGGAGGACGAGGAGTGGGACGCCGACGCTGAGCGCTGCCCGAGCCGCGACCCGGTGCGCGCCGCCGTGTGGCCCGATGCGGATGACCCCGGTCCACACGCGCCCCCGGGATTCCGCCACCCGACCAGCCTACGTCGCGTGATCCCCCGTCAAGACCCTGGCGGTGGCGCCCCGGAAACGGTGGGGTGGGGGAATGGATGCCGAGCGCCAGAAGCCGCCGATCGACCCCGGTCCCGAGCCCGACACGTCGACCGCGGCCGAGGGGGAGAAGTCGGATCCCACCCTGGACCACGACGACGAGCCGATCGAGTGAGGGCGGCCTGCCTCGACGTCGAGACGTCCGCCGGGTGATCGCGCGGGTGCTTCCGTAGGGTGGAAAGCCCCGGCCCCGAACGAGGAGAGACGTGTTCCGCACGCCCCTGACCCTGTTTCGCACGCTCGCGATCGCCGAAGCGATCTCGTGGACGCTTCTCATCGCGGGGCTCATCCTGCGCGCCACCGCCGACCTACCCATCGCGGTGACGGTCGGGGGTGGCATCCACGGGTTCGTGTTCCTCGCCTATGGCGCGACGGCGGTGCTCGTCGCGCTGAACCAGCGGTGGGGGCTCGGGCCGGCAGCGGTGGCGATCGTCAGCGCTGTGATCCCGTACGCCACCGTCCCGACCGAGATCTGGCTGCAGCGCACCGGGCGACTGCGCGGAGCGTGGCGGCTCGACGCGGGCGACGACCCGCGCGATCAGCGGCCCCTCGACCGGGTGCTGCGGTTCTTCCTGCGGCGGCCGTGGGTGCTCGGCATCCTGATCCTGCTCGCCGTCGCGCTCATCTTCGTCGTGCTGCTGGTGGTCGGCCCGCCGGGCGGCAAGGGCTGAGGGCCATGTCCCACTTGGTGCGGACTGCGGTGGTCGCAGCCGCACCTTTTGGGACATGCACCGCCAGAGGTGGGACGCGGGGCGGGGCGCTGAGGGTCAGCGGCGCGTCGACACCGTGACCGTGAACTTGCGGTCGCGGGCGACCTGACGCGTCGGGCCGACGAGGCGCTCGAGCGCGGGGCGGTACTGCAGCGCGGAGTTCCACACGGTCCACAGCTCGCCGCCGGGCTCCAGCACCCGCCCGGCGTCGGCGAACATCCGCGGGGCGATGCCCTCGGTGATCGCACCGCCGCTGTGGAACGGCGGGTTCAGCGCGATGAGGGTCGCGCTGGCATCCGGACGCGAAGCGAGCAGGTCGTCGCGGACCACCTCGACGCGGTCGCCCACATCGTTGGCCGCGGCGGTCGCGCGGGCCGAGGCCACGGCGGCGGCGGAGCGATCCGTCGCGACGATCCGAACGGATGGATGCCGCAGCGCCCACGCCGCGGCCACGAGTCCGGTGCCGCACGCGAAGTCGATCGCGCCGTCGCTCGGGTCGGGGAGGTGGGCGAGGAGGAGGCGCGTGCCGATGTCGATCGAGGCGCCGGCGAACACGCCGCCGAATGCGCGCACCTCGAGGCCGTCGACGGTGGCGGCCTCGGGCTGCGGGTCGGCGCCGTCGTGCGGGCCGCGGGCGACGAGCACGCGCGACTTCTGCCGCGCGTGCGTCACGTCGACGCGGTCGAAGTGCGCGCGCAGCACGTCGTTCATCGCGAGCGTCATGTGCTTGAGGCGTCCGCCGGCGAAGACGACGACGTCGGGGTGCGCGTGTGCGGCGATGAGTCCGGCGATGTCATCGAGCGCGCGCAGGGCGCGGGGGAGGCGCAGCAGCACGACCCGCGCGTCGCGAAGGAGGTCGGCATCCAGCGGGTGAGACGTGAAGGTGCCGTCGAGTCCGGCGCGAGCGGCGTTGGCCTCGAGCGCGCGCTCGCCCGTCAGCGCGTCCTGATGAACACGGATGCCATGCGCCCCGGCCGCGGCAGCGGCGAGCGTCAGGGCGCCGTACGCGTCATCGACGACGACGAGGCCGCCCTCGGGCACCTCTGCCCGGGCGGCCTCGGATTCGTCGAGGATCAGGCGGTCGGCGGCATCCACCGCGACGAGGTCCGGACCCTCGAGGTCGGGCCAGCGGCGGAGGTCGTCGAACGAGAAGGGCACCGAGTGGGGGATCAGCGGGTGCCGAAGTGGAACGGCAGCGCGAGGGAGGCGGCGACCAGCAGGATGCCGAGGGCGAAGAACAGCGCGGGCGCGGCGAGCGAGAACGACAGGCCGGTGAGCAGCATGCCGCCGACGAACAGGATGAGCGAGACGATGAACATGGGGATCCCTTCGGTCGGTCCAGGTTATCGTGCCGCGTCGGACGCCCGGTCCGCCGTGCCGGTCGTCTCGCGCAGCGCGGCGTGCGTCCAGAGCGTGCTGCCGGCCACCGCGGCGGGCATCACGGCGACCGCCCCGAGCGGAACGAGGAAGCACAGCTGCGTCGCGACGCCGAAGCCCAGCGCCCGCGCGCGGTTCTCGCGCAGCACGGCGCGACGGGCGCGGCGGTCGAGTCCGCGGGCCGAGAGGGCGCGCGAGGTCAGTTCGTCGGCGAGGAGCCAGCCGGTGAGCAGCAGACCGACGAGGAAGCCGAGCACGCCGCCGACGAAGGGGATGAGACCGAGCAGCCACGCGGCGAGCGCGGCGAACGCCCCGCGGACGATGAGGCGCACGGCGTCGCCTGCGGCGCGCCAGAAGCCATCGTCGGCATCCGGGATCCGTCCCGTGGCGGTGAGCTCGGTGGCGCGCCAGATCCGGTCGTAGAACGGCTCGCCGACGGCGAGGGTCACCGCGGTGAAGGACACGATCGCGAGGAACGCGGCCGCGCCGAACGACGCGACGACGATCGCGGTGCGCAGGACGGTGGCCCACATCGGGTCCCACGTGTTCGCGAAGGGGGTCCAGTCGTCCACGACCTCGCCGAGGAGGATGCCCCAGCCGACGAGCGCCGCGCCGAAGACGAGGGCAACGAGGAACCCGGGGATGAGGCCGAGCGCCATCGCCCCGGGGGAGCGGCGCCACTGGCCGAGGCCGCGGAGCAGCATCCGGGCACCCTCGAGGAACTCGCGCATCCGGGCATTCTCGCAGAGGTGCCGTCGAACGTCGGAGGCCCCTGCCAGGATGTGCGCATGCGCATCCGCACGACGTCGACGCAGCGCACCTACCGATATGTGCGCCTGACGATCCTCGCCGCGACGCTGCTCCTCGCCGTCGCGGTGACGGTGGAGGAGATCGTCGGGGGATCGCTGCCATCGCTGAGCGCGGCGTACTACACGCCGGCGGGGCCGATGTTCGTCGCGGGCCTCTTCGTCGTCGCGGCGGCCTTCGTCGCGCTCTCGGGCCACAGTGTCGAGCAGGGGCTGCTCGATGTCGCCGCGGTCCTGGCGCTCGTGATCGCGGTCGTGCCGACGACGGTGGAGGCCGACGTGTGCGGTGAGGCCGTGCGGTGCGTCCCGCCCGCAGTGCTCCCCGCCGTGTTCAACAACGGCGTGAGCGTGGCATCCGTGGTCCTGGTCGGGGTGGCCGCGGGGGTGGTGCTGTCGATCGTGCAGGGGACGATGTCGCGCGGGGTCGCGGTGACCGCGGCGGCGGTGGTCGTCGTGGTCGTGGGGCTCGGGGCGTGGGCGCTCGCCGCTCGGGACGCGTTCCTCCTCTTCGCGCACAACGTCGCGGCCGTGGGCTTCTTCCTTCTCATCGGCGCGGTGGCGGCGATCGCCGCGTGGCGACCCCAGCGGGCGCCGGAGCGGTTCCGCCCCGCGTACGCGGCGGTGGCGGTCGGCATCCTGATCGCGCTCGTCGGACTCGCGGCCACGCTCGTGCTGGCCGTCGGGGGAGTGGATGTCACGCGCCCGGTGCCGTGGGTGTTCGTCGGCGAGGCCGCGGCGCTCGTGCTGTTCGCGGTGTTCTGGCTGCTGCAGACCGTGGAGCTGTGGAATGAGCCGGATCCGCGCCTTCTGGCCTGAGACCGTTCGCCGGGAATATCCTCGGAGCCCTCCCGTTGAACTTGATACGCAGCCACTCAAGTAAGAAACTTGAGTCGACTCCACTCACGTATCACAGGAGACGGAATTGCCTGAAGATGTCACCCCCGGCGCCGGGGACAACGGCGCCCAGTCGTTCGACGAGTTCCTCGCGCGCTACCTCGCCGGTGAGCGGGCGCGCGCCGAGCGTTCGATCGACCTCAGCCGGTTCCTGAGCGCCCGCACCCAGGAGGCTCTGCAGGAGGCCGGCCGCTATGCGCTCGGCCGCGGCCAGCGCGAACTCGACGCGCTGCACGTCCTGCACGTGCTCGTCGGACAGGCGCCCGCGCGCGACGCCGTCGCGCGTCTCGGCGCCGACCCCGCCGCGATCGCCCGCGCCGCCGAGAGCCGTCTGCCGGCCGCCGGTCCCGCCGCGGACGTCGACGGTGCCGTCGTGGCGGGATCGGTCCAGCGCGCGCTGTTCCACGCGTTCCAGGTCGCCCGCGCCGCCGGGTCGACCTACGTCGACCCCGACCACCTCTTCTTCGCGCTCGTCCTCGCGCAGGACGCCCCCGCCGGGCAGATCCTCGCGCAGGCCGGTGTCACCGCCGAGGCCCTGACGCAGGGCGTGCGCGAGACCGTCGTCGGCGGCGAGCAGGCCACGGCGCCCGAGGAGACGGCATCCACGACCCCGAATCTCGACCGGTTCGGCACCGACCTCACGGCGCTCGCCGCGTCGGGTCGCCTCGACCCGGTGATCGGGCGCGCCGACGAGATCGAGCAGACCATCGAGATCCTCAGCCGCCGCACGAAGAACAACCCCGTGCTGATCGGTGAGGCCGGCGTCGGCAAGACCGCCGTCGTCGAGGGACTCGCCCGCGCGATCGTCGAGGGCGCCGTGCCCGAGCAGCTGCGCGACACCCGCGTCGTCTCGATCGACCTGGCGGCGATGCTCGCCGGTGCCCGCTACCGCGGCGACTTCGAGGAGCGTCTGACCCAGACGATGGACGAGATCGCGGCTCAGTCCGGCAAGCTCGTCGTCTTCATCGACGAGGTGCACACGATCGTGGGCGCCGGCGCCGGTGGCGAAGGGGCGATGGATGCCGGGAACATCCTCAAGCCGCGGCTGGCCCGGGGCGAGCTGCACCTCATCGGTGCCACCACGCTGAAGGAGTACCGCACGATCGAGAAGGACCCCGCCCTCGAGCGGCGTCTGCAGCCCGTGCGGGTCGGCGAGCCGTCGCTCACCGACGCCGTCGAGATCCTGCGGGGCCTGCGTTCGGCGTACGAGGCACACCACGCCGTGACCTACACCGACGACGCGCTGCGCGCCGCGGTGGAGCTGAGCGACCGGTACCTCCCCGACCGCGTGCTGCCCGACAAGGCGATCGACCTCATCGACCAGGCGGGCGCGCGTCTGCGCCTGCGCCTCGGCGTCGCGGTCGACACGACGGCCCTCGTCGAGCGGCTGGCCGTCCTGGAGGCCGACAAGAACGCCGCCGTCTCGGCCGAGCACTACGAGGAGGCCTCGCGCATCCGCGACGAGATCACCGCGGTGCAGGAGCGTCTGGCGACGGCGACGTCCGCGCCGCGTCCCGACGCGGTGGTCGACGAGCCCGAGATCGCCGCGGTGATCAGCCGGTCCACCGGCATCCCGGTGTCGCGTCTGACCGCCACCGAGCGCGGCCGCCTGTCGCACCTGGAGGACGACCTGCACGGCCGGGTCATCGGACAGGATGCCGCGGTCACCGCGGTCGCCAAGGCCGTGCGTCGCAACCGCACCGGGCTCGGCGACGAGCGTCGGCCCGTCGGATCGTTCCTGTTCCTCGGCCCCACGGGCGTCGGCAAGACCGAGCTGGCGAAGGCCCTGGCCGGGTCTCTGTTCGACGACGACTCCGCCGTGATCCGCTTCGACATGAGCGAGTTCGGCGAACGGCACACCGTGTCGCGGCTCATCGGTGCCCCTCCGGGATACGTCGGTTACGACGAGGCCGGACAGCTGACCGAGCGGGTGCGCCGGAACCCCTACTCCGTCGTGCTGTTCGACGAGATCGAGAAGGCTCACCCCGACGTGTTCACGCTGCTGCTGCAGGTGCTCGACGACGGGCGCCTGACCGACGGCCAGGGGCGCACGGTCGACTTCCGCAACACCGTCATCGTGATGACCTCGAACCTGGGCAGCGAGTACCTGGCATCCCGTTCGGGAGCCATCGGGTTCACCACGACCGGACGCGACTTCGCCGACGACGACCTGCGCGACCGCGTCATGGGCAAGCTCCGCGAGGCGATGCGGCCCGAGTTCCTCAACCGCATCGACGACATCGTGATGTTCCGCAAGCTCGAGAAGGAGCAGCTTCGCGACATCGTCCGGCTGCTGCTGGAGCGCACGTCGAAGCGCCTCGCGTCGCGCGAGGTGTCGCTCGAGGTGACGGATGCCGCCGTCGACCGCCTCGCCGAGGTCGGGTACGAGCCCGAGTACGGGGCGCGGCCGCTGCGCCGGGTCATCCAGCGCGAGATCGACGACCGCATCGCCGACCTGTTCGTCGCGGGCGACCTCGTCGACGGGGGAGCGGTGACCGTGGATGCCACGGACGCCGGCTTCATCGTGCGGGCCGCCGTCGAGGCGCTCGCCGCGTAAGTCACGGTGTCAGGCCCCCGGGACCTTCGGGTTCCGGGGGCCTTTCGTCTGCGTTCGCGGTGCACAACTCCTGCGGGCCGGTCGTTCTGTCGCCGTTCCGACTGGCCCCGCGCCGGTGTGCAGGAGTTATGCCGGATGCCGAGTCTCCACGCCGACAATGTCGGTGGGGCAGGGCAGAGTAGAGGGCATGAGTCGTATCGGCACGATCTTCAGCCCGTACCCCCATCCCCCCGAAGAGCTCCGCGAGGCGGCGCGCGTCGCCGAGGGCGAGGGCGTCCCCGAGCTGTGGCTGTGGGAGGACTGCTTCCGCTCGTCCGCCTGGGCCGCGGCGACCGCGGCGCTCGCCGCAACCGACCACCTGCGCGTGGGCGTCGGCATCGCGCCGTTCCCCCTCCGCAATGTCGCGGCGTCGGCGATGGAGGTCGCGACCATCGAGCGCATGTTCCCCGAGCGCCTCCTCCCCGGCTTCGGGCACGGCGTGCAGGACTGGATGCGGCAGATCGGCGCCAAGGCCGCCTCGCCGCTCACGCTCATGCAGGAGCAGCTGCCCGCGCTGCGCAGCCTTCTCGCCGGCGACACGGTGACGACCGAGGGGCGCTACGTGAAGCTGCGCGACGTGTCGCTGGACTGGCCACCCGTCGTCGCGCCGCGGGTGTACGCCGCCGCGGAGGGGCCGAAGACGCTGCACCTCGCCGGTGCGGTCGCCGACGGCGTGATCCTCGACAGCCGCCACACCGTGGAAGAAGTCGCCGAGGCCGTGCGCACGGTCCACGCGGGGTGGGCGGAGGCGGGCCGCGAGGGCCGCCCCGATGTCGTGGCGTACGTCCTGACGGCGTTCGGGCCCGGAGCGTCCGACCGCGTGGGCGCGGTGCTGAAGGACCGACCGGATGCCGCCGACCGGGCGCTCGCGGGATCCGTCGGCGACGTCGCCGAGGGCGTCGCGCGGTTCCAGGCCGCGGGCGTCGACGACGTCGTGCTGCTGCCCACCGACGACGTCGATCTGCACGTGTTCTTCTCGGCCGTCGGCCAGGTCGCCGCCGAGATCCCGGCCGCCGGGGGAGTCTCGTGAGCCGGGGCGTCGTCTCGATCGGCTTCGCCGGCACGCTCGGCCCCGACGCGATCGCCGAGATCGCCCCGTCCGTCGAGGCGGCCGGGTTCCACACGCTGTGGATCAACGACACCCCCGACGGTGACGCGCTCGCGGCGCTCGCCGCGGCCGCTCGAGTCACTCGGACGCTCCACCTCGCGACGGGCGTCGTGCCCGTGGATCGGCGGCCCGCCGCGCAGATCGCCGCCGAGGTGGCATCCCTCGCTCTTCCGCTCGATCGCCTGACGCTGGGTATCGGCTCGGGCATCGCGAAGGAGGGGGCGCTCGCCCGCGTGGGCGACGCCATCGACGTCCTGCACGCTGCGGGGGTCCCGCGCGTGCTCGTCGGCGCGCTCGGGCCGCGGATGCGGCGGCTCGCCGTCGAGCGCGCCGAGGGCGTTCTGCTGAACTGGGTGCCGCCGACCGAGGCGGCCGAGCAGGCCGCGGCCCTGCGCGAACTCGCGCCCGACACCCATGTCGCCGTCTACGTGCGCACCGCGATCGTCGATGCCGCGCGCGCGAGGCTCGACGCCGAGACCGCGCGGTACGCCTCGTTCCCGAACTACGCCGCGAACTTCGCCCGGATGGGGGTGGATGCCGCCGACACGACGATCCGCGATGTCACCGATCTCGGCCCCGCGCTCGAGGCGTACACCGTCGGGGTGGACGAAGTGGTACTGCGCGCGATCGTCCCGGAGGACACCGTCGCGGAGTACGTCGAGTTCGTGCGGCGCACCGGTCCGACGCCGCTCTGACGCAGCCCCGGGGGCGTCACCGGATGGCAGACTGACCGGATGCCACGACGTCGAGGTGCCCCGGTCCGTTCCGCCGCGCGCGGCGCGCTGGCCCTGCTGCTGGTCGCCGCGGGGATCAGCCACGTCACGTGGGGTCGCCGCGGGTACCGCATCGTCGTCCCGGACTGGGCGACGAAGATGCTGCACACGGACAAGGACGCCATCGTCGTGGCATCCGGGGCCGCTGAGGTGCTCCTCGGGGCCGGACTCGTCGCGCTGCCGCGCGAGCGACGTCGTATCGGGGCCGCCGTCGCGGCGTTCTTCGTCGCCGTGTTCCCCGGCAACGTTCACCAGTGGCGCACCGGTCGCTCCGCGCCGGGGCTGAGCACCGATCGCGCGCGCTTCGTGCGGCTGTTCCTGCAGGCACCGCTCGTGGCCTGGGCGTGGTGGTCGACGCGGGAGTGACCGGGACACGGTGCGCTCCACTGCGGGGTGGGGCGACGTGCGTGGCCCCGGGGCGGTGGAGATGGCCCCGGGGCCACGAAGCCACCCCGTCCTCGCGGCCCCGCCCTCCCCGGCCCGCCGACGCGGCGCTACGCGGCGTCGCCGAGTTCCAGGATGCCGCGGTCGAACGCGGCGCGAGCCAGGACCTTGTAGCCGTGATCGGCGAAGAACACCGTCAGGCGGTCGGCCTCGACGGCCATCACCCTTCCGGTTCCCCACTCGTGGTGGTCGACGATCGAGTCGACGCGGAGGTCGTCGGGCTCGGCGTCCACGGCGGCGAGGGAAGTGGCATCCGCACCATCACAGCGATCGCAGGTGCCGCAGTGCTCGCTCGCCTCGACGCCGAAGTACTCGAGGAGCGCGCGCCGTCGGCAGTGGACGGTCTCGGCATAGCCGCGCATGATCTCGATGCGGGACGCGCGCACGCGCTCCTCGGCGTCGTCGCGTTCGCGCACCGCGGCGACCGCATCGCCCGCGGAGACCTTCGCCGCGGCGGAGATCCCCTCGGGGCCGGCCACGGCCAGTCCGCACGCCACGAGCTGCGTCAGCACTCGCCCGATCGCGCGGGTCGAGCGCCCGCTCCCCTCGGCGAGGTCCTTCGCGCGGACCGGGACGTTCCGGTGCACGAGTGCGTCCCACACGCCCGAGATGTCGGCGCGTCGGCTGTGCCCGCCGGCGAAGAACGACCGCAACGAGAAGTCCTCGGCGCGGTAGTGCAGCACGGCGCGCGCGGGCTGTCCGTCGCGCGCGGCCCGGCCGATCTCCTGGGCGTACGCGTCGAGCGACTCGGTCACGTCGGCGTGGATGACCCACCGCACGTCCGACTTGTCGACGCCCATCCCGAACGCCGACGTGGCCACGACGACGTCGAGCTCGCCGGCGCTCCAAGCCGCGTGCACCTCGTCGCGCCGCTTCTGCGCCATCCCGCCGTGGTACGGCGCGGCCCGGCGCCCGTGCTCGGTGAGCTCCGCGGCATACGCCTCGGTCGCCTTGCGCGTCGCCACGTACAGGAGTGTCGGGCCGTCGGCATCCCTCACGTCCTCCACGACGGCGCGGCGCTTGTCGGCGTCGTGCTCGTGGCGGCGGACCGACATGTGGATCTCGGGGCGATCCATGCCGCGCACCTCGAGGTGAGGATCGCGCATCCCGAGGCTCGCGACGATGTCATCCCGGACGGGACCGGATGCCGTGGCCGTCAAGGCCAGCACGGGAGGACGCCCCAGCGCGTCGACGGCGTCGCCGATCCGCGCGTACTCGGGTCGGAAGTCGAAGCCCCACGCGGACACGCAGTGCGCCTCGTCCACGACGACGAGCCGGACGTCGGCCGTCTTCAGACGCTCGAACACCTCCGGATTCGCGAGCTGCTCCGGGGCGAGGAAGGCGTACACCGGTTCGCCGCTCTCGATCGCGGCCCAGGCCGCGGTGCGCGCCCTCGCTCCCGTGCGCGAGTTCAGCGCGACGGCGGCGGGCGCGTCGGGGGCGGCGTCGATCGAGGCGATCTGGTCGCGCTGGAGGGCCAGCAGCGGCGAGATGACGACGGTCACCCCGCCCAGTTCGCATCCCGCGATCTGGTACACCGCCGACTTGCCCGCGCCGGTCGGGAACACGACGAGCGTGTCGCGTCCGCCGACCACGGCGTCGATCGCCTCGGCCTGCCCCGGCAGCAACGCGTCCCATCCGAAGGCCTCGCGGGCAGTGCGGGCGGACTGTTCGGCGGTGGCGGGAGCGTTCATGGGACCTCGTTCCTGGGGGAGGAGTCCAGCACACGCCACCGACCGCCGAGGTCGTCAGGGGTTGCGGAGCGGGGCGCCGTGTGATCAGCGCCGGCACGTCACGTTCGGCGGGTTGGTCGCCGCCCTGCGGTCGCGATAAAGGCGATTCGCGGCAGGAAACGGGCTGCCGCGGCGTTTCTCTGTGGGGATCGCGTTTCTCGGGATGGCATCCGTAACCTCCGCGCGCAAGCCGACCGGCGATGTCGGAGGGGGATGCCAGGATGCCTCCATGCTCCTCGGTGAACTGCAGGTCGCGCTGGCGACGGCGGCGGCCACGCGCTCGCGGCTCGCGAAGGTCGACGCGCTCGCCGACGTGCTGGGCCGACTCGCCCCGCAAGAGGTCGTGCCGGCCGTGGGTCTGCTCACCGCCGCGCCGCGTCAGGGGCGTCTCGGGATCGGGTGGCGCACCCTCGCCGCCCGCGGCGGGGTGCACGCGGAGTCCGCGTCGCTGACCGTCGCCGACGTCGATGCGGCGTTCTCGCGCCTCGTCGAGATCTCCGGCAGCGGGTCGGCCGCGGCGCGGATCGCGGTGCTCGACGACCTCGCGGCCCGCGCCACCGCCGACGAGTGGGACCTCCTCGTCCGCGTCATGACGGGCGAGCTGCGGACGGGCGCGCTGGAGGGCGTGCTTCTGGATGCCATCGCCCGAGCTTCCGATCGCGACGGGACGCTCGTCCGCCGTGCCGCCATGCTCTCCGGCGACCTCGGCGAGACCGCGGCGGTGGCGCTGGGCGGAACGGCGGAGGAAGTGGCATCCATCGGTCTCGTCGTCGGGCGCGGCGTGCAACCGATGCTGGCCTCGACCGCCGCGTCGGTGGCGGAGGCGCTCGGCGTCGCGGGGCTCGCGTCGGTGGAGTACAAGCTCGACGGGGCACGCGTCCAGGTGCACCGTCACGGTGACGAGGTGCGGGTGTTCACGCGCACGCTCGCCGACGTGACGCATCGAGTGCCCGAGATCGTGGAGGTCGCGCGGGCGCTGCCGGTGGCGGACGTGATCCTCGACGGCGAGACGCTGTCGCTCGACGACGACGGGGCGCCGCGGCCATTCCAGGACACGATGGCGCGTTTCGGCGCGGAGACGGCGCGCGAGATCGCGCTGCGGCCGTGGTTCTTCGACCTCCTCCATGTCGACGGGAGGGATCTCCTCGACGAGCCGCTCGCGGTGCGCCGGGCGGAGCTCGAGCGGATCGCGCCCGAGTTCCGGATCCCGTCGATCGTGACCGACGACCCGGTGGCGGCGGAGGAGTTCGCGCGAGATGCCCTGCGAGCCGGACATGAGGGCGTCATGGTGAAGGGCGTGGATGCCGCCTATACCGCGGGGCGACGCGGCAAGAGCTGGCTGAAGGTCAAGCCCGTCCACACCTTCGACCTCGTCGTGCTCGGAGTGGAGCGCGGGTCGGGTCGTCGCTCGGGGTGGCTGTCGAACCTGCACCTCGGCGCGCACGACCCCGAGGGCGCCTTCGGTGAGCCCGGCGGTTTCGTCATGGTCGGGAAGACGTTCAAGGGCCTCACCGACGAACTGCTGCGGTGGCAGACGGCGCACTTCGCCGAGCGGGAGATCGGCAGTGTTCCCGGTGGCATCCGGGTCGTGCCCGACACCGTCGTCGAGATCGCGATCGACGGGGTCCAGCGCTCGACCCGGTATCCCGGTGGCCTGGCGCTGCGCTTCGCACGGGTGAAGGGGTATCGGCCGGACAAACCCGTCGCCGAGGCCGACACGATCGACACGCTCCGCGCGATGCTGCCCGGTGCGGGGACGGTTCCCGCGCAGGCGGGTGCCGCGTCGGACGAGCAGGGCGCTGAGCCCGAGGAAGGATGATCCGATGAGCCGCGTGCCCTGGCTGGACGGAGAACTCGAATACCGGAGCTTCGGGACCCCGGGCGCCCCGCGCGCGGTCGTGGTGCTGCGGACGGGCGACGTCTCGACCATCGATCCGGATACCCGCGTGACCTCCGGCTTCGACGTGCGGATCGTCGCGGTGGGCCTGGATGCCCCGGAGCTGGAGGATCCGCCGGCGTTCGGTGGCCAGACGCCCGCGGGTCTGACGCTCGACGCTCTGCGCGGGCTCCTCGAACGCGAGGTTCCCGGAACGTCGGTGGGTCTCGTGGGGGAGCGGTCGGCGGGGCCGATCGCGATCCACCTGGCTGCCGTCATGGGGTCCATGGTCGACCGGCTTGCGATCGTGGGGGTGGAGAGTCCGTCCGATCCGCTCAGCCGCGACCTGCACACCCCGCTCCTCGACGACGTCGTCGCCGACACCCTCATCGTGGTCGGCGGCGACGGACCGGCCGGCGTGCACGACGGCGAGTGGTATGCCCGTCGCATCCGCGAGGCGCGGCTCGAGGTCATCGACGGCGACGACCTCGACACCATCAACGGACACGTGACGCTGTCGGCGGTGTGGGGCAGCGTCCTCGCGCACGTGGCACCGGGCGCCGAGCGGCGCTGACCCGTTACGCCGAGTGCCGAGCGGCGCTGAACCGTTACGCCGAGCGCCGGGTGGGGCTTACGCCGCGCGCGACACCGGCCGCACCTGCACGATGTTCGAGTCCTCGTCGACCTCGACGTGGTCGGTCTGCGCCTTCAGGAAGTCCGAGAAGCTGCGGAACCCGAGCGCCTTCTCGCTGAACGACGGGTCGAGCCGCTTCATGAGGTCCTTCACGGCGGAGGCGTGCAGCCACTCGCCGTCCGCGCGCTCGCCCTCGAGCTGCATCGCGCGTTCGAGAAGGTTGACCGCGGGATCCTGCGAGCGCTTGCGAGCACGGGGGCGGGTGGGCGCGGCATCCTTCTTCGTGTCGGCGAGCTTCGGGATGCCGGGCAGCGCGTCATAGTTGTCGAAGCGGTCGCACGCGGACGCCAGCGACTTCGCCGTCGACCCCGCGACGCCGATGCCGACGACGTAGCGTCCGAGGCGCTTGCACCGCTGCGCGAGCGGGACGTAGTCGCTGTCACCCGCGACGATGACGACGTGGGAGAGGTCGGGAAGGCGGAACATGTCCTCCACGGCATCCACGGCGAGGCGGATGTCCGCGCCGTTCTTCGCATATGCCGCGGCGGGAAACAACTGCACCAGGTCGACGGCGCGCGCGACGAGCTGCGAGCGGTATTCGGCGTTGACCGGGGCAGACCAGTCCGCATAGGCGCGGGTGAGGACGAGGGTTCCGAACGATGCCGCGTAGTCGATGATCGCGCCGACGTCGATCGTGGCCTTCGTCAAGCGCTCCGCGATCTCGGGGTCGATCGGGTTCTCGGCGATCTTCTGCCGGTCGCGCGAGTACGAGTTCCGACCGTGGACGCGGTCGTACCAGGACATCACGATGTTGTCGAAGTCGAGGTAGACGGCGACGCGGGCGTTCTGAGGATCCGGCATGCTCCCAGTCTCTCCCGCGGGGCGGGGCGGCGGGTAGCCCGCTCAGCGACCGCCGGGGTAGACCACACCGATCTGTCGGCGGACCTCGTCGAGCACGCCCATGATCGCGACCGTGTCGTCGATCGACAACACGTCGCTCGAGGTCGCGCCCGCGGCGACGAGGCGCTCGGCGGCCAACGCCTGGAACTGCATTCCGCGCCCGTCGACGGACCCGTCGAACTCCTCGACGACCGTGCCGTCGGGGCCGACGACCCGGAACGTCGTCGGGGTGTACCAGACACGGTCGATCTCGATCCGCGCCTCGGTCCCGACGATCTGCGCGACGTTCATGCCGGCGCCGCGCGACGAGGACACGGTGGTCGACAGGCCTCCACCGGGGTGGACGAACACCGTCGCGACCTCGGCGTCACTGCCGGCATCCGAGAGCCGGGCGGAGGCCGTGATGCTCTCGGGCAGACCGAGGACGTCGACGGCGAAGGACACCGGGTAGATGCCGAGGTCGAGCAGTGCCCCTCCGCCGAGCTCGAGGGCGTTGAGGCGGTGCTGCGGGTCGGTGGAGATCTTCTGGGTGTGGTCCGCGGAAACGACGCGGACCTCGCCGAGGGTGCCGGCGGCGAGGATCTCGCGGATCCGCACCATGTGGGGCAGGTACCGCGTCCACATCGCCTCCATGGCGAGGAGCCCCTTCTCGGCCGCGCGGTCGCGGATGGCCGCGGCCTCTTCGGCGTTGAGCGTGAAGGGCTTCTCGACGAGCACGTGCTTGCCGTGGTCGAGGGCGAGCAGCGCGTTGTCGACGTGGGCCGGGTGCGGCGTGGCGATGTACACGATGTCGACGTCCGGATCGGCGACGAGGTCCTCGTAGGAACCGTGCGCGTGCGGGATGCCGTACTGATCGGCGAACGCTCGCGCGCTCTCGATCGAGCGCGAGCCGACGGCGGCGACGTCGAGGCCCGCGGTGCGGAGGTCGGAGGTGAAGGCGTGCGCGATGCCGCCCGTGGCGAGGATGCCCCAGTGCAGTCCGGTCATGGCTCCACCGTATCGGTGGGTGCGCTCCCGCGGTCGCCGGCGGACGCCGAGCGCAGGACGGACGCCTCGCGCCGGGCGGACGCCGAGCGCAGCACGAACGCCGCCCGCGTAGGCTCGGGTCATGACGCCCGTCGAGCGCTTCCGCGAGCTGTTGGCCATCCCGACCGTGTCGCACGCCGACTCCGCGGACACGGATTTCGCGCGGTTCGAGGAGTTCCGCGCGGCGCTCGAGCGGCTCTACCCGCTGGTGCACGCCCACCTCGAGCGCGAGATCGTCGCGGGCCACGCGCTGCTGTACCGGTGGCGCGGGGAGTCGCCGACCGAGCCGTTGTTGCTCCTGGCGCACCAGGACGTCGTCGACACCGCCGGCCAGCCCTGGACGCGCGACCCGTTCGCGGCCGCGGTCGAGGGGGAGGGGACGGATGCCACGATCTACGCCCGCGGCGCGATCGACGACAAGGGCGCACTCGTGGCGATCCTCGAAGCGGTCGAGGAAGCACTGGCGGAGGGCGTCGTCCCACGCACCGACGTGTGGCTCGCGTTCGGCCACGACGAGGAGACGCTCGGCGAAGGCGCTCAGGCGATGGCCGCGCTGCTCGCGGAGCGCGGCGTCCGACCGGCGCTCGTCCTCGATGAGGGCGGTGCGGTCGTGGAGGGAGCGCTGCCCGGCGTCACCGCACCGACGGCGATGATCGGCGTGGCCGAGCGCGGCAGCGCGACGTTCGACCTGATCGCACGCGAGGCGGGCGGGCACGCCTCGACGCCACCGTCGTTCCCCGCCACCGCGCGCCTCGCTCGCGCGATCGGCCGGGTGCAGCGGCATCCGTTCCCCCGACGGCTCGTGCCCCCGGTGCGCGCCATGCTCGCAACCGCGGCCGCGCACGCACCCGAGCCCCTGCGGACCGTGTTCCGCCGCGCGGCGCTGACGGGCCCGCTCCTCACGGCGGCTTTCGCGTTCCTCGGGCCCGAGACCAACGCGCTCGTACGCACGACCGCCGTCGTCACGCGCCTCGAGGGTTCCGCCGGCGACAACGTCCTGGCGACGGCGGCGCGCGCGACGGTCAACGTCCGGCTGCTGACGGGCGAGACGATCTCGGATGCCGCCATCCACCTACGCCGCGCGATCGCCGACCCGCTCATCGACATCGAGCTGCGCCACGGCGGCGATCCGTCCCCGGTGTCGCCGTGGCAGGGCGCCGCATGGCGGCGTCTCGCCGCGGCGGTGGGGGAGACGCTCGGGGACGACGTTGTCCCGCTGCCGTACCTGCAGCTCGGGGCGAGCGACAGCCGCTTCTACACCGGCCTCACCGAGCACGTCTACCGGTTCGCGCCGTTCCACCTGACGCGGGCCGAGCGCGACGCGCTGCACGCCCCCGACGAGCGGATCCGCGTCGAGGTGTGGCTGCGCGGCATCCGCTTCTACCGCGCCCTGCTGGCATCCTGAGCCGGCCCGAACCGGCGAGTGGGCGCGCGTCGGCTATCCTCGTGTGACCGGTCACGACGCGATCGGCGACGCAAAGAAGCGAGATCGATGAGCGAGACCGACATCCCGGATGCCGCGGCCAAGGCGCCGAGTATCCGCGACGTGGCACGTCTGGCGGGGGTCTCGTACCAGACCGTCTCGCGCGTGATCAACAACAGCCCGCAGCTGCGCCCCGAAACGGCGGCACGCGTGCGCGAGGCCATCGCGGAGCTGAAGTTCGTGCCGAACCAGGCGGCCCGGGCTCTGGCGACGAGTCGCACGCGATTGATCGGCGTGCTGGGGCCGCGGACGACCACCCACGGCGTGTCGTCGATGGTGCAGGCGGCGGAATCCGCCGCGCGCCGGGCCGGCTACCGCCTGACGTTCACCAATCTCGGCACGAGTGCCCCCGACGACGTCCGCGCGTCGATCGACCACCTTGTCGCGCAGTCCATCGAGGGGCTCATCGCGGTCGCCCCGCAGACGCGGGTCGTCCCCATCCTCGACGAGATGAAGCTGCCGGTTCCGGTGCGCATCGTGTCCTCCACGGGACCCGCCACCCCGACCGCGACGTTCAACGATCAGGTCGCCGGCGCTCGCGCGGCGGTGCGCCACCTGGTCGACCTCGGGCACTCCCGCATCCTGCACATCGCCGGCCCGCGCGACTGGCTCGAGGCCGACCACCGGATGCGGGGATACCTCGCCGAGATGGACGCCCAGGACCTGTCGCCGCGCCCGCCGATCCTGGGGGACTGGTCGGCGCAGTTCGGTTTCGAGGCAGGGTTGGAGCTCCTCCGGACGGAGGATGCCACGGCCGTCTTCGCGGGCAACGATCACATGGCTCTGGGCTTCATGCATGCCGTCCGGGTGATCGGACGATCCGTCCCGGAGGACATCTCGGTGGTCGGTTTCGACGACGTTCCGGAGGCCGCGCATCTGTGGCCGCCGCTCACGACGGTGCGACAGGACTTCGCCGGAATCGGCCAGCGCGCGATGTGGGATCTTCTCACCGACCTGGGCGTTTCTCACGAGGGTCAGTCGATGCCGGAACCCGATCATCTGCGCCTCATCGTCCGCTCGTCGACGGCTCCGCCGAACCGCTGAGACGTCACGGTTTGGCAACGGCTGTTCGTCGAACGCACGGGGACTTGACATGGACAGCGATGCGCGGGGTAGCATCGCACACACAATGTGAACGGTCACATCACCGCCACACCACGCCGACGGGACTCGCTGCGGAGCGACTCCGTCGAGACGAAGACGTTTCGAACGATGCGCTACACCCGCTTCGCCGATCGGCCTCGTTTCGCCCCGCCGGCCGCGTGAACGGCGTGCCGTCCGCGCTGCAGCGGTCGGCTCCGCGGGGGAGAGGCCGTGACATCCAACCCAACGAAGGGAACCAGAGTGAAGAAGCACAGCATGCTCAAGGCGATCGCGGGAGCGGGCGTCCTGGCGCTCGGCATCGGCCTCGCGGGCTGCGCGGGCGACCGTACCGGCAGCGGCGGCGGCGACGCGCAGGAGGCCGGCGGCACCATCGGTGTCGCGATGCCCACGCAGCAGTCGGAGCGGTGGATCGCCGACGGCAACAACGTCAAGAAGCAGCTCGAGGACCTCGGCTACCAGGTCGACCTGCAGTACGCCAACGACGACATCCCCACCCAGGTCTCGCAGATCGAGAACATGATCTCCTCGGGCGCGAAGGCCCTGATCATCGCCTCGATCGACGGCACCACCCTCACCGACGTGCTGCAGCAGGCCGCCGACGCGAAGATCCCGGTCATCGCGTACGACCGCCTCATCAACGGCACGAAGAACGTCGACTACTACACGACGTTCGACAACTACAAGGTCGGCGTGCAGCAGGCCACGTCGCTGCTCACGGGCCTCGGCGTCCTCGACGCTTCTGGCAAGGACACCGGCGCCGCCGGCCCCTTCAACATCGAGCTGTTCGCCGGTAGCCCCGACGACAACAACGCCACCTTCTTCTGGAAGGGCGCGATGGACACGCTCAAGCCCTACATGGACAAGGGCACGCTCGTCGTCCCCTCGGGCCAGACCGAGTTCGGTCAGGCGGCGATCCTCCGCTGGCTGCCCGAGACCGCCCAGAAGCGCATGGAGAACATCCTCACGGTCATCGGGGGCACCAAGCTCCAGGGTGTGCTCTCGCCCTACGACGGTCTCTCGATCGGCATCATCTCGGCCCTGACCTCCGGCGGCTACGCGGCCAACGCGCTGCCGGTCATCACGGGTCAGGACGCCGAGGTCGGCTCGATCAAGTCGATCATCGCGGGTGAGCAGTACTCGACGATCTTCAAGGACACGCGCGAGCTCGCCAAGCAGGCCGTGACCATGGTCGACGACATCCGCAAGGGCACCGAGCCCCAGGTCAACGACACCGAGACCTACGACAACGGCGAGAAGGTCGTTCCCTCGTACCTGCTCGAGTCGACGATCGTCACGAAGGACAACTACGAGAAGGTTCTCGTCGACAGCGGCTACTACACCGCCGACGACCTGAAGTGATCTCCGCGGGAGGGCTCCGGCCCTCCCGCACCGCCTCCGCCGCGACCGATTCCCCGGGCGCGGCGGAGGCCCCTGTTCCCTCACCCCCACCCGGCGCAGAGCCGGTCCTGCAAGGAGGACCTCGTGAGCACCATCCTCGAGATGCGCTCGATCACCAAGGAGTTCCCCGGCGTCATCGCCCTGGCGGACGTGTCACTCACCGTCGAACGCGGTACCGTGCACGCCATCTGCGGCGAGAACGGCGCAGGGAAGTCCACTCTCATGAAGGTGCTCAGCGGCGTCTATCCCGCGGGCGACTACCGCGGTGAGATCGTCTTCGACGGCAAGACCGTCGAGTTCAAGGACATCCGCGACAGCGAAGCGGCCGGCATCGTCATCATCCACCAGGAGCTGGCTCTCAGCCCCTACCTCTCCATCGCGGAGAACATCTTCCTCGGCAACGAGATCACCCACCGCGGCCTCATCGACTGGGATGCCACCAACCGCGAGGCATCCAAGCTCCTGGCCCGCGTGGGTCTGGGCGACAGCCCCGACGTGCCCGTCAACGAGATCGGCGTCGGCAAGCAGCAGCTGGTCGAGATCGCCAAGGCGCTGTCGAAGGACGTCAAGCTCCTCATCCTCGACGAGCCGACCGCCGCGCTGAACGACGACGACTCCGAGCACCTGCTCGACCTGATCCGCCACCTCAAGGGGCAGGGGATCACGTCGATCATCATCAGCCACAAGCTCAACGAGATCCGCGCGATCGCCGACGAGGTCACGATCATCCGCGACGGTCGCACGATCGAGACGCTGGACGTCGCCACCGGCGGCACGAGCGAGGACCGCATCATCCGCGGGATGGTCGGCCGCGAGCTCGAGAACCGCTACCCCGACCGAGACGTCGAGATCGGCGACGAGGTCCTGCGCATCGAGGACTGGACCGTCCACCACCCGACGGATGCCAGCCGCGTCGTCATCCACGAGGCGAACCTGAACGTGCGCGCCGGCGAGGTCGTCGGCATCGCGGGGCTCATGGGCGCCGGCCGCACCGAGCTCGCGATGAGCGTGTTCGGGAAGAGCTTCGGCTCGCGCATCTCGGGCAACGTCTACGTCCGCGGCCAGAAGGCGGACACGTCCACGGTTCCCGCGGCGATCCGCAGCGGCCTGGCGTACGTCACGGAAGACCGCAAGGGTGCCGGCCTCAACCTGATCGACACGATCAAGCGCAACATCTCGCTCGCCGGGATGCGCAAGCTGACCAAGCGCGGCTGGGTCGACGGCGACGAGGAGTACCTCGTGGCCAACCGGTACCGCAAGTCGATGAACATCAAGGCGCCCACGGTGGACGTCGTGGTCGGGAAGCTCTCCGGCGGCAACCAGCAGAAGGTCGTCCTGTCGCAGTGGCTGTACTCCGACCCGGAGGTGCTGATCCTCGACGAGCCGACCCGCGGCATCGACGTGGGCGCGAAGTACGAGATCTACACGATCATCAATTCCCTCGCGGCGCAGGGGAAGGGGGTGCTCGTGATCTCGTCGGAGCTTCCCGAGCTCCTCGGCATCTGCGACCGCATCTACACCCTCAGCGAAGGCCACATCACCGGCCAGCTGCCCATCGAAGAAGCCACACCCGAGGCCCTCATGGTGCTCATGACGAAGGAGAAGGAAGCCGACCATGTCAGCGCTTAACACCACGACCCAGACGGGGCCGGCGACGCCGAAGGGCCCCGTGGGCGGTGCCGCCGGGGGAACCGGCAACATCGTGCAGTTCTTCACCTCGCGTCTGCGCGAGATCGGCATCTTCATCGCGCTGATCGTGATCGTGCTGCTGTTCCAGGCGCTCACCGGCGGGCGTCTGCTCACCGCGGGCAACGTGTCGAACATCATCGTCCAGAACAGCTACATCCTGATCCTCGCGATCGGCATGGTGATGATCATCATCGCCGGGCACATCGACCTGTCCGTCGGCTCGGTCGCCGCCTTCGTCGGTGCCGTCTCGGGCGTGCTCATCGTGCAGTGGGGCCTGCCCTGGTGGCTCGGCATCCTGCTCTCCCTCGTGCTCGGCGCGGTGGTCGGCATGTGGCAGGGCTTCTGGGTCGCGTACATCGGGATCCCCGCGTTCATCGTGACGCTGGCCGGCATGCTGCTGTTCCGCGGTCTCACGCAGATGACGCTCGGCAACACGCAGATCACCCCGTTCCCGACCGAGTACCGTCAGCTCGGCGGCGGCTACCTGTTCCCGGAGCTGTTCCCCGCGGCCACCTCGCCCGCGGAGTGGATCACGGTCGCCCTCGGCGCCCTGACCCTCGTGCTGTTCGTCTTCTCGCAGGTGCGTCAGCGCGCGAAGCGTGCGGCGCTCGAGCTGCAGAACGAGCCGATGGCGGCGTTCCTCGTCAAGGTCATCGGTGGCGGCGCGCTCATCGCGTACCTCACCTACCTGCTGGGTGTCGCGCCCGGTTCGCGCGGTACGCCGATCGTGCTCGTCGTCCTGGCGCTCCTCATCATCGGCTACTCGACGGTCATGAGCCGCAGCGTCTTCGGTCGCCACATCTACGCGATCGGTGGCAACCGCACCGCCGCGAAGCTGTCGGGCATCAACACCCGTCGCGTCGACTTCCTGCTCTTCGTGAACATGGGCGTGCTCGCGGCTCTCGCCGGCATCGTGTTCACGGGTCGCCTGAACTCGGCCGGTCCCGGCGCCGGAAACCTCTTCGAACTGGATGCCATCGCCGCCTCGTTCATCGGTGGCGCCGCCGTGCAGGGTGGTGTGGGCCGCGTGGTCGGTGCCATCGCCGGTGGTCTGGTCATGGGTGTGCTGAACAACGGCATGTCGCTCATGGGCATCTCGACCGACGTCCAGCAGTTCATCAAGGGTCTGGTGCTGCTGCTCGCCGTCGCCTTCGACGTGTGGAACAAGAACCGCACCCGCGGTTGATCCTCACGCTCTTCGGACGCCCCGTCGCCTCGCGCGGCGGGGCGTCCGTCGTGCCGGGGGCAGGGCGGGCCGCATGACGCTCGCTGGACGCTAGCCGATCGCGGCGCCGTCGAAGCGGGTGCGATCGATCGGCGTCCCGTAGACGTCCTCGAAGGCGCGCTGGAGTGACGAGCGCGAACCGAACCCGCTGGCTGCTGCCACCAGATCGAGAGCAAGGTCGGGACCGCTCGCGAAGAGCGCCATCGCGTGCCGCGCGCGGTGGCGGCGGATCTCCTGCGCCACTCGGAGGTCGCGCGCACGGTAGGCCCGTTCGAGGGTGCTTCGAGAGACGTCCAGATCCCGGGCGAGTCGACTCGGCGAGAACTGCGGATTCCGGTACTCGTGGCTGATGCGCGCCTGCGCGCGCGTGAACAGATCTGCGCCGGGCAGAGAACTCGTCGAGGCCAGGACGAGCGCCCGCGCGACGTCCCGGGTCAGCGAGCGGAGCACGCCGAGGTCCTCCTCCTCCCCGGTGGGCGACTGGAACGCCGCCGCCTGCAGGTAGGCGTATGCGGCTCGGAAGACCGTGTCCGTCGGCGCGATGTCACCCACGCCGTCCGGCACGAGCCGAACGGGTTCGATCTCCGTCATGTCGAACGAGAAGAAGATGAGTTCCACGTCTGAGACGGCGCGGACGCTGACCGGGTCGGTGGTGGGGAAGATGAGGTGCAGGCCTCCGCCGTCGGCACTCCAATACGATCCTGGCCCGGTGATCTCGATTGCGCCGCGGTTGACGAAGAGGAAGACGCAGCGGTTGCGCGCGTTGACCCGCTGGCGCGACCACTCGACGACGAACGGCCCGGATACCACGTGGGCCGTGAGGCACCAGTTGAAGCGGACCGCCTGAATGCGCAGGCGCGTGATGTCACCCTCCGCGACCCGCAGTCCCATCCCTTCGACGAAGGTCTGAAGGCGCAGACGGTCGGAGGGAGCATCGCTCCGCTGGGCGAAACGATGCTGTCCCTGCAGATCCGTCCACCCGAGGGTGAGGTCGTGCGGTAACAGATCGGAGTGGTCGTTCGTCATCGTGTGGTCGCTTCTTGACACCGAGAGGGGAGGCTCGGGTGGCGAAGGGTCGCCGGACCTGCCCATCGCACGATGGTAGACCGCCCGCGGGAGCGGGGCATCGGAGGCTGCCCTCGCCGGGGAGCGGTGCTAACCGTGCGGGGTGTCGCGTCCGAGCGCGCGAACGCGCTCGGGTGGTACGGCGTCCATCTCGCGGAGGGCCCGGCTCATCGCCGATCGCGATCCGAAGCCGCTCACTCGTGCGATCATCTCGGTGCTCAGCGCCGGATCGCCGGCGATCAAGGACAGCGCGTGGTGAGCTCGATGGCGCCGGATCTCCTGTGCGACGAGGAGCGAGCGATGGCGGAAAGCGCGTTCGAGGGTGCTGCGTGAGACGCGCAGTTCTGCGGCCAGGCGCGTGGGTGAGAACTGAGTATCCCGGTACTCCTGCGCGATGATCCTCCGCGCCTCGGAGAGCAGTCGATCCCGATGCCGTGTGCGGGCGGAAGCGAGGACGAGCGAGCGGGCCACGTCACGAGTCAGTGCGCGCAGGATGCCCATTTCCTGGGCGTCGTCGGGGGTCGGCATCGGATCCAGGGATGCCGCCTGAAGGTACGCGTACGCCGAGCGGAACACGGGAGAGGTCGCCGAGAGCGGGCCGATGGTGTGGGGATCGAGAGAGAGCGGTTCGATCTCGGCACTGTCGAAGGAGAAGAAGATCATCTCGCTGTCCTCACGACCCCGGATGCGAACGGGGTACGGACCGGGGAAGATGACGCACAGACCGCCGCCGTCGGTCGTCCATTCCACCCCCGTGCCGCTCACCTCGAGAACGCCGCACTGGACGAAGACGAAGACGCAGCGACTGCTCGCGTCCGCGTCCTCGCGTGACCACTCGATGGTGAATGGCGCCGAACGGATGTGTGCGATCGTGTACGCCGGCAAGGCCACCGAGTGGATCGCCAGTCGGACCGGATCGCCCTCCAGGACCCGGAAGTCGGCCTCGCCCGCGAACTCCTTCATCCGCTGGAGGTCGAGGACGGCGCCCGGGATGTGCGCGAAGCGGCGCTGGCCGCCGAGGCCACGGGCGTACGAACGGGGCAGGACGGTCCGCGTGCGGATCTCGACCCCTCGTGCCGACCCCTGCGTCGCGCTGGGGTGGTGAGACGCCCGCCCGGCATGCAGGTCTTGCATGGATTCTCCTCGTTCGATCACGGTGCCCCGTGCGCAATGATGACCAGCGCTCCGTGCCGTGAAGGCGGCGCGGGTGGGTTTTGCCTCAGCTCGAACGCGGAGATGACGCTAATCGCACCGCCCGTGGGTGTTCCTTTCGCGCGAAGAGGGGTCGTTAGGGATAACCCGAACGAGGAGGCGGGCTGGCCCGGCTGACCCGGATACGGGCGGCGTCCTACCGTGGGACACATGACCACGGCATCCGTCCTTCCTCCTTCCCCGCCGCCGCTGCCCGCGCTCCGGAGCGCGGCGCCGCGGACGTCGGTGCGCATCTCCTCGCCCGGGCACGTCGCCGGGGCCATCGCCCAGCTCGCCGCGCTCGGCGCGATCGGTCCGGCCGTGTTCGGTGGGCTGTTCAGCCTGCTCGGTGCGGGCGTCGGGCTCCTCTTCGCCGTTCTGATCGGCGTCGTCGTGCTCGCCGGTCTCGTGTACGCGCTCTACGCGGTCGCGTGGTTCGAGCAGGCGCGTCTCGAGGGGCTCTACGGTTTCGAGCTGCCCGCCCTGCGCGTGCGGCGCAGCCCCAAGCCGGGCTTCGTCGGCGTGCTCCACACCATCTGGCTGCAGGCGATCGACCCGCGGCAGTGGCGCGCGATCGCGTCTTTCACGGTTTCGACCGTTCTCGGTGTGGTCGCCCTTCTGCTCGTCGGAGCTGTCGCGTGGGGGCTCGCCCTCGCCGTCAGCCCCATCTTCGGGTGGACCCCCGTCTCCTTCTTCGGCCTGCTGCGACTCAACGGCGTCGCGGGCCCGCTCGTGGGAGCGCTGCTCGCCCTCGTCGCCGTCGGCGCCCTCGTCGGGCTCGGGCTGCTGCACGGGGTCCTGGCCCGCGCGATCCTCGTGCCGTCCCGCGAAGCGCTGCTCGAGGAGCAGGCCCGCACGTCCGACACGCGGCGCGCCGGTGCCGTCCGCGCCGCCGAGGTGGAGCGCACACGCATCGAACGCGATCTGCACGACGGGGTCCAGCCCCGGCTCGTCTCCATCGGCATGACCCTGGGGCTCGCGCAGACGAAGATCGACGACGACCCCGAGGCGGCGAAGGCCCTCGTCGCCGAAGCACACGCCTCGACGAAATCGGCCATCACGGAACTCCGGCAGCTGGCACGTGGCATCCACGCGTCCGTCCTGGAAGATCGGGGACTGGATGCCGCCCTCTCGGCGCTCGCATCGCGGTCGCACATCCCCGTGACCCTCGACGTGCGCCTGCCGCGCCGATGCAGCCGGGCGGCCGAGGCGGCGGTGTACTTCTCCATCGCGGAGGCGCTCACCAACGCCGCGAAGCACTCGCGGGCCGGGAACTGCCGCGTCGACGTGCGGGTGCGCGACGACGGGTCGCTGTGGGCCCGGGTCGAGGACGACGGACTCGGCGGGGCGCGCATCGTCCCGGGCGGGGGCCTCGACGGCATCGTCAACCGCGTCACGGCAGCCGGCGGAACCGCGCGCATCGACAGCCCGCAGGGCGGCCCGACGACGGTGGAGGTGACGGTCCCGTGCGCATCCTGATCTGCGAGGACTCCGTCCTCCTGCGGGAGGGCCTCGTCCGCCTGCTCGCCGACGACGGCCACGAGGTCGTCGCCGCTCTCCCCGACGCGTCCGGCCTCGACGCCGCCGTCGCCGAGACGGACCCCGACCTCTGCATCCTCGACGTGCGGCTCCCGCCGACCTGGACCGACGAGGGCATCCGCGCGGCGATCGCGTTGCGGTCGCGGCATCCGGGGCTCGCCGTCCTCGTGCTGTCGCAGTACGTCGAGGAGGAGTACGCGAGCGACCTCATCGCCGACGGACAGGGGTCGCTCGGCTACCTGCTCAAGGACCGCGTCGCCGACGTCCGCGACTTCCACGACGCCGTCGCTCGCATCGCGGGCGGGGCCACCGTCCTCGACCCCGAGGTCGTCGGGCAGCTGCTCGCGCGGCGGCGGCGCGACGACCGGTTGCAAGCGCTCACCGAGCGCGAGCGCGCGGTGCTCGCGCTGATCGCGGAGGGGCGGTCGAACCAGGCCATCGCGCAGGCCCTGTTCGTCTCGCCCGCGAGCGTCGAGAAGTACATCACCGCGATCTTCACCAAGCTCGGACTCGAGCAGGACGAGACGGGGAACCGCCGCGTCATCGCCGCACTGGTCCACCTGGGCCACGACACCACCGGAGCATCCTCATGACCGTTCAGACCCCCCTCGAGCCGACGCCGGTGCCGCCGACCGCGCCGGCCGCGCCTCCGCGGTCGAAGGCCGCTCTCACCGTCGCGATCGGGACGATCATCGTGGGCGGCTGCATCATCCTCGGGACGCTCGTGAGCACCGGATTCACCGCGGTGCGGGACCTGCGCGGTAGCGAGGCGGGCGCCCCGGTGCAGCAGAGCGCCGTCGACGGCGTGCGCGACCTCGACATCCAGGTAACCGGCGGGGCGCTCACGGTCGCGTTCGCCGATGTCGCGGAAGCACAGCTCGACGGGAGCGGCATCGGCGGGTGGACGCTCGAGCAGCGCGGCGAGACCCTGAAGGTCGCGACACCGCGTCGGTCGTTCGCCGACTGGGGCAACGGGGCGGAGGCGACCCTGACGCTCCCGAAGAAGCTCGAGCGCTCGAACCTCGACCTCCGGGTCGAGGTCGCCGGGGGCAGCCTCGATCTCGGCGGGGACTACGGCGATGTCGAGGTGCAGGTCACGGGCGGCGGCGCGACGGTGACCGGGAGCGCGAGCGCGCTGACCGTTTCGGTCTCGGGCGGTTCGGCAACCGCCGACGTCGAGGGCGTGGATGCCGCGAGATTCGAGGTCACCGGCGGCACCCTGACGGCGGACCTCACCGGCTCGGCGCCGGCGCGCACGAGCGTCGAGGTGACGGCGGGCTCCGCCGACATCGGGCTGCCCGACGACACGTACCGGTTCACGAGCGAGGGGCCGGGGTCGATCGACAACGGCCTGCGTACCTCGCCCGCGGCGACGCCGCGCGTCGATGTTCAGGCGACGATCGGTTCGGTGACGCTGCGCACGTCCTGAGCCGCATCTCTCCCGCGTGAGGGGTCAATTTCTGTTGTCTGGAGTGATCTGTGGCGACAGAAATTGACCCCTCACGCGCGTGTGCGTGTGCGTGCGCGTGTGCGTGGGCGTGGGCATGGGCGGGCGCGAAACCGCGATCGCGGCGAGGACCGCGAGGATGCCGAGGAGCTGGCCCGCGCCGAGGGACTCGCCGCCGACGGCGATGCCGAGGAGCACGCCGGTCACCGGGTTGAGCAGGCCGATCAGGCCGACGGTCCCGGCCGGCAGGAGACGGAGCCCCGTGAACCAGCACACGAACGCCAGGGCCGTCGCCACGACCGCGATCCCGGTATAGGCGGCGACCCCGGTGGCATCCACTCGCGGCGGCGGTCCCTCCACGACGGCCGCGACGGCGATCAGGGCGATCCCGCCCGCGGTGAGCTGCCACGACGTCGTGGCGAGGAGCGGCGTGTCGTCGCGCCACCGCGTCGTGAGGATCGCGCCGAGCGACGACGACAGGAGGGCGACCGCGGATGCCACGACCCCGGCGGGGGAGACCCCGTCGGCGCCGAGGCCCACGATGAGGATCACACCGGCGATGCCGAGAACGGAGCCGATCGCCCAGCGGCCTGTCGGGCGCTGCCGCAGCAGGGGCCACGCGAGACCGGCCAGCGCCAACGGCGCGAGCGCCATGATCGACGCCGCGACGGACGAGGGCAGGAGCTGCGCGGCGACGTACACCAGGACGAAGAAGCCGCCGAAGTTCAGCGCTCCGAGCGCCGGCGCCTTCCACCACCACGCTCCCCGTGGCATCCGGCGGGCGAGGAGCCAGAGCAGGATGCCGGCCGGGAGGGCGCGCAGCGCCGCACCCCACAGCGGTGCGTCCGCGGGGAGGAGATGCCGGGTGACGACGTACGTTGCGCCCCAGGCGATCGGGGCGACGGCGGTGAGGGCGACCGCGCGCCAGGTAGTTTCCATGGAAGACATAGTAGCTTCCGGGGAAGATAAAGTGGGTCGTATGAACGACTTCGACCGCGTCGACCGGATCGTGGGGGAGTGGCGCGAGGAGCGGCCCGACCTCGACGTCTCGCCCCTCCACGTCATCGGACGGTTGCATCGCGTCGCCGATCGTCTGCGCGAGGAGCTGCTGCGCGTGTACCGCGAGCACGGGCTCGGCGAGGGCGAGTTCGACATCCTCGCCGCCCTCCGTCGTCGGGGCGAGCCGTATGCGTGTGCGGCGGGCGAGCTCGCGCGCACCACGATGGTGACAACGGGCGCCGTGACCAAGCGCGTCGATCGGCTCGCGGCATCCGGTCTGGTCGTCCGTCGGGGGAGCGACGACGACGGACGCGGGCGCATCGTCGCGCTGACTCCCGCCGGGGTGCGCGTCATCGACGAGGCGTTCGCCGCCCACGTGCGCAACGAGGAGCGCCTGCTCGGCGCCCTGACCCCCGCGCAGCGCGCCACCCTGGAGGCGCTGTTGCGGACGTGGGGTGGCTTCTTGGGGGTGTGATCCGCGCGTGAGGGGTCAATTTCTGTCGCCTGGAGCGCTCCGAGGCGACAGAAATTGACCCCTCACGCGCCCTTCAGCGCCTTCGCCAGACGCTGCGGAGACACCGGCTCGGCCGTGCCGAGACGCTGGGCGAAGAGGCTCACGCGGAACTCCTCCAGCAGCCAGCGCGTCTGCACGAGGTGCGCCGCGGCGTCGGCGGGGAGCGGCGTCACGCCCCCGGCCTCCACGAACCCGGCGGCCCCGCGCTCGTACTCGGTCATGCGCTGGCGGTCGCGGCCGGGGTTGTCGGGCAGGGTCTTCACGCGTTCGAGGGCGCCCGCGAGGTACCGCGGCAGGTGCGCGAGGCGGGCGAGGCCCGTGCGCGAGATGAAGCCGGGGAAGATCAGGCCCTGCAGCTGCCCGCGCACGTCGTTGAGGGCTCCGAGGAGCGTGATGGACGAGGCATCCTTCATCGCCCTCTCCACCTCGCGCTGCGCGAGCAGGATCTTCGCGACGAGCGACACCGCCTGGAACGTCTGCTCGACCGACGCGGCCGAGAACGCGTCGCGCACGCGCTCGAACTCGGCCCGCGTGCGCACGACACCGCTCGGCGCGTGGCGGAAGAGCACGTCGTCGGCGACGGCGACGCGCGCGTCCTCGATGAGGGCCTTCGCGTTCTGATACGGGGAGGCCGCGAGCGCGAGCTTCTCGTTCGCGGTGAGGTGGTCGAGCACGTACGACGCGGGGGAGGGCACGGCGAGCAGCAGCAGTCGACGGATGCCGGCACGGGTGTGCCGCGCGGCATCCTCGGGCGTCGCCTCGACGCGCAGTGCCACGCTGTCGCCCTCGTCGACCAGCGCGGGGTATCCGCGGACGACGCCCCCGGCGACCGGGGTGTCGACGACCTCGGCGAGCTCGTCGAAATCCCAGGTCGTGAGCTTCGCCCGCGAGGCGAAGGCGGGGGATGCCTCGGCGACCCGCGCCGCGGCCGTCCGCACCGGAGGGCGCGCGATCGTCGACTCCACGCTCGAGCGCGCGCGGTCGGCGAGGCGCCGCTGCAGGGCCCCGAGGTCACGGTCCGAGCCGACGGCCCGCCCGCGCGGATCCACGGCGCGGAACGACATCATGAGGTGCCCCGGCACGCGGTCGAGTTCGAAGTCCGCGGCGCTCACGCGCTGGTTCGCGACGCGCTGCACCTGCGCCGCGAGCGCGTCGACGAGCGTGGTTCTGGGCAGGCCGTTCGCGTGCTCGGGGCCCTTCTCGGCGAGCTCGGCACTGAACTTCTCCGCCCAGTCCGCGGCGGGCACGACGTTGCGACGGATCGTCTTGGGAAGCGCGCGCAGCAGGGCCGTGACCAGCTCGTCGCGCATCCCCGGCACCTGCCAGTCGAAGCCGTCGGGCCGCAGCTGCGCGAGGAGCGGCAGCGGGACGACCACCG
The DNA here is from genome assembly GCF_001619615.1 of Microbacterium sp. T32. Classification (GTDB taxonomy): domain Bacteria; phylum Actinomycetota; class Actinomycetes; order Actinomycetales; family Microbacteriaceae; genus Microbacterium. The sequence goes on along the minus strand of NZ_LQQP01000011.1, from coordinate 17,863 downwards.
TCACGCCGTCGTCGGGGGCGCCCGGCTCGAAGCGGTAGGCGAGGTTCAGCGTCTGGTCGCCCTGGCGCCAGCGCGCGGGGAACGCCCGGTCGTCGCCCTGCGCGCGGTCGCCGGTGAGGTCGGACTCGCGCAGGTCGAGGAGGTGCGGCGTGCGGTTCGAGGCATCCTTCCACCAGGTCTCGAACGAGCGGACGTCGGTGACGTCCGCGGGGATGCGCGCGTTGTAGAACGCGAACACCGCCTCGTCGCCGACGAGGATGTCGCGGCGGCGTTCGCGCTCCTCGATCTTCTCGAGCAGGCGGCGCTGCTCCTGATTGCGGCGGAGGAACGCGGTGAGACGCTTGTCGAGCACCGACGGGTCCCACTCGCCCTCGACGAGTGCGTGCCGCACGAACATCTCGCGCGCGAGCGGGCGGTCGAAGCGCGAGAGCTGCACGCGGCGTCGGCCGACCAGCTCGACCCCGAACAGCGTGACCTTCTCGTACGCGGCGGCGGAGCCGGCATCCTTCGACCAATGCGGCTCGCTCAGCGACCGCTTCACCAGGTCGGGGGCCAGGTCTTCCGCCCACGCCGGGTCGACCGCCGCGACGGTCCGGGCGAACAGGCGCGAGGTCTCGACGAGCTCGGCCGCCATGACAGCGGACGGCCGCTTCTTCTTCAGCCCCGAGCCCGGGAAGATCGCGAACCGCGCGCCGCGCGCCCCGATGTACTCGCCCTTCGTGGGGCGGGTGTCGCCGGGCGTCTTGCGGTCCTTCGGCGCTGCGATCGTCCGCGGATCCAGGATGCCGATGTGCGACAGGAGGCCGGACAGGATCGCGCGGTGGATGGCATCCCCCTGCGCGTGGCCCTCGGGGGCGTCCCCGCGTCCCCCTTCTGACGCGGTATGTCCCGAATGGTGCGGTCTCGAGCGGCCCGAGGCAGCCCTTTGTGGGACATGGTTCTTCGCCCCGCGCTGCTCGCCGCGTCCCGCGCCGAGCAGCGACGTCAGCTGCCGGTGGACGTCGACCCACTCGCGCACGCGGACGTAGTTGAGGTGCTCGTTGCGGCAGAGGCGCCGGAACGCGCTCGACCCGAGCTCGGCCTGCTTCTCGTGCAGGTACTCCCAGAGGTTCAGCAGCGACAGGAAATCGCTGGTCGGATCGGTGAAGCGCGCGTGGAAGCGGTCGGCTTCCTCGCGGCGGTCCTCGGGACGTTCGCGGACGTCCTGGATCGACATCCCGGCGACGATCGCCATGACCTCGGGCAGCACGTCGGCACCGCGCGCCTCGAGCAGCATGCGGGCGAAGCGCGGGTCGATCGGCAGCCGCGCGATCTCGCGACCGATGGCGGTCAGTCGCGGGCCGGTGTCGTCCCGGCGGTCGCGGCGCTGTCGCGACGGGTCGCCGTCCTCGCGGACGTCGCGGGTGGCGTCGGCGCGGGACCCGGGCGCCGGGAGCTTCACGGCCCCGAGTTCGACGAGGAGGTCGAACGCGGCCTTCACACCTCGAGAATCGGGCGGGGTCAGGAACGGGAACGCCTGGATGTCGCCGAACCCGAGCGACAACATCTGCAGGATGACGGATGCCAGCGACGTCCGCAGGATCTCGGGCTCGGTGTACTCCGGGCGGCGGAGGAAATCCTCCTCGGAGTACAGCCGGATCGCGACGCCCGGGGACGTGCGACCGGCGCGGCCCGACCGCTGCTGCGCCGACGCCTGCGACACGGCCTCGATCGGCAGCCGCTGGATCTTCGAGCGGTTGCTGTACCGGGAGATGCGGGCGGTGCCGGTGTCGACCACGTACCGGATGCCGGGGACGGTGAGGCTCGTCTCGGCGACGTTGGTGGCGAGGATGACGCGGCGGCGGACTCCCGCGACCGTGGAGCGCTCGAACACCCGGTGCTGCTCGGCAGCGGACAGGCGGCCGTACAGGGGGAGGACTTCGGTCGGGGCGGCATCCTTCTGATACGCCCCGCGGATGGCATCCGCCGCGTCCCGGATCTCGGCTTCGCCGGGGAAGAAGACGAGCACGTCGCCCGCGGGCTCGCGATCGAGCTCGCGGAGGGCCGCGACGACGGCGCCGACCTCGTCGGGGTCGTCGGTGTCGCGGCCAGCGCGCGCCGAACTCCTGACTTTCTGCGGCGCTCGGGCAGCCGGGCCGCGGGAAGTCGGGGCAGCGGAGTCGGCGGCATCCGGAATCTCAGGAGTTTCGCCCGCATCGTCCGCCCCGTCGAGGGGCCGATACCGGATTTCAACCGGATACGTCCGCCCCGACACCTCGATGACCGGCGCGGGCACGGGCTCCCCGCCGGGTGTGGCGGGCGGCGCGGCGAAGTGCCGCGCGAAGCTCTCGGGGTCGATCGTCGCCGACGTGACGATCACCTTGAGGTCGGGTCGCTGCGGCAGGATCCGCCGCAGGTATCCCAGCAGGAAGTCGATGTTGAGGGACCGCTCGTGCGCCTCGTCGACGATGATCGTGTCGTAGCGGCGCAGCAGCCGGTCGCGGTGGATCTCGTTGAGCAGGATGCCATCGGTCACCAACGCGACCCGGGTGTCGGCCGACACCTTGTCGGTGAACCGCACCTTGTAGCCGACGGTCGTGCCGAGGGGGACCTGCAGCTCTTCGGCGATGCGCTCGGCGATCGTCCGCGCGGCGATACGGCGCGGTTGTGTGTGGGCGATCGACGTGCGGCCGAGCTCGAGACAGATCTTCGGCAGCTGCGTCGTCTTGCCCGACCCGGTCGCGCCGGCGACGATCACGACCTGGTGGTCGCGGATGGCGCGCGCGATCTCGTCCCGCGCGGCGCTGACGGGCAGCTCGGGCGGGTAGACGATGACGGGTTCGGGGGAGGACACAGCCTTTCAGCCTATCGCGGCGTGAGGTCGGCCGCGCCGCACTGACGCCCCGCGCCCCTTGCGCCTCCGCCCGCACCCGCGTGAGGGGTCAATATTTGTCGCTTCGGGAGCCCGGAAGCGACAAATATTGACCCCTCACGCGTCCGGGGACGGCATCGCTGCCTTCGCGGCAAGCACGCGGCGGGCGGCGGCATCCACGTTCGCGGCGAACGCGGGGTCGGCCTGCGCGCGCGCCAGCACGGCCTGCCGCATCTCGGGGTACACCGACGGGTCGGCGGAGACCAGCAGCAGGTCCACGCCGGCGGCGACCGCCAGCGTCGCGCGGTCGGCGGGCGACCAGGGCTGCACCTGCTGCGCGGCGGAGAGGTCGTCGGTCGTGATCACGCCGTCGAAGCCCACCCGGCCGCGGAGCACCCCGACCACCGTCGGCGAGAACGCCGCGGGCGCGTTGGGGTCGATCTTGGCGTAGATCGCGGTGGACAGCATCGCGACCGCCGGGCCCTTCTTCAGCACCGTGGAGTACACCCCGACGTCGGGGCCGTCGGCGGTGACGAAGTCGTCGGTCACCCCGGAGGACGTGTCGGTGTTCTCACCCACGTGCCCGAGTCCGGGGAAGTGCTTGAACGTCGGGAGCACGCCGCCGTCGCGCATCCCCTGCGCGAACGCGCCGGCCTTGGCGGCGACCGTCGCGGCGTCGTAGCCGTACTCGCGGTTCAGTTGCCCGATCGGCGGGTTGCTCCCGGCGGTCTCAGGGCTCGTGACGACGTCGGCGACGGGCGCGAGGTTCATGTTCACCCCCGCCTCAGCGAGTTGGCGACCCCACGTCGCGGCATTCGCGCGGAGCGTGGCGGCATCCTGCTGCCCCTGGTCGAGAGCGGACGGGATGCCATCGAACCCGGGCCCGGAGAGCACTTGGACGTCGCCGCCCTCCTGGTCCGTCGACACCCACAGCGCAGGACGCCCGGCGGGGACGAGAGAGGTGAAGCCGCGGACGAGGTCGGCGGTGGCCGCGATGCCCGCATCCGAACGTCCCTGGAGGAAGATGCCGCCGATGTGGTCGTCGCGCACCGCGGCGACCGTCGTCGCGTCGGCGCCGTTCACCGACGTCCCGACCATGAACATCTGCCCCACCTTGTCCTCGAGGCTGAGTCCGGCGAGCGGATCCGGGGTCGGGGTCGGGCTGGGCGTGGGAGTGGGTGTCTGCGTCGCCGGGTTCACGGACGGCGTCGGAGCCGGTTCTGGAACGCAGCCCGTCAGCACCACGGCGGAGAGCAGGAGCAGGATCGTCGACCGCGCGATGTTCCTCACCCCTCGATCGTGGCGTATCGCGCGCGCGGTCGGGAGGATCCCTTCCGGGCTTGACTCTTCCGTTACGTCAACCGACACAGTGGATGCCATGAACGAATGGCCCATCGCCGAGGTCGCCCGCGCAGCCGGGGTGACCAGCCGCACGCTCCGTCACTACGAGAGCGTCGGGCTGCTCCGCCCGTCCCGCGTCGCCGCGAACGGCTATCGCTTCTACGGCGAGACGGAGATCGCGCGCCTGTACCGGATTCGCGCCCTGCGCGCCCTCGGCCTGCCGGTGCCCGACATCGCCCGGGCGCTCGCCGACGAGCAGTCGCTCGGCGAGACCATGCGCGCGCACGTCGCCGCGCTCGAGGAGGCGCGTTCCGGGATGGAGCGCCGCATCACGGCGGTGAGGAACGCCCTCGCCGCGCTGGAAGAAGGGAAGGACATGGACATCGACGATGTCCTCGCGGGGGTCGACGACTCGCGCTGGGAGAGCGAGGTGCGGGAACGCTGGGGAGACGACGCGTGGGAGCGCAGTGCCGCTCGCCGCGCCGCGATGAGCCCCGCCGAACGCCGGGCCGACGACGCGCACGGCCACGACGTGATCGCGGCCGTGAGACGAGCCGCGGAGCGCGGCCTGGCTCCGGATGCCACGGAGTTCCAGGACCTCATCCGCACCCACTACGCCTGGATCGCCGAGCAGTGGGGGCGTGTGCCGGGGGCCGAGGCCTACCGCGGTCTCGGCGACCTGTACGTGGACGATCCCCGCTTCGCCGCGAACTTCGGCGGCGCGGAGCAGGCCCGGGTCGTGCGGGACGCGATGGCGGCCTACGTCGCCGCGCACCTCGACTGACCCCGGTCAGCCGTTCCCGGCGGAGCACGTGGCCTGGTCGGCCTTGGATCCGCTGATGTTGCTTGGGAGGTCGACCGTGCCCGGGCCGGCGCTCGCGCTCGCCGAGGGATCCGGCGTCCCGGCATCCGGGGCGGTCTCCGTCGGGGAGGGGGTGGGCACCGACGGATCGGCGATCACGCCGCCGTTCGCCCCCGCCTCGCCCGTGAGCGTGAGCGCGGCGTTACGGTCGAGCGCGTCCCACAGGATCGCGGCGGAGGCCTCGTCGGGGATCACGCGGTTCGGGTCGGCGGGGTCGTCGACGACGGGGTACTGCACGAACGTGATGTCGTCGAACGGCACGTCCTTGAGCGTGTAGGCGAGCTGCGCGATGCGGATCGGGTCGGCGAGGCTCTGGCTCGGCGTGATGTTGTTGACCGCGGTGTTGGCGAGCGTGATGAGCGTCGCGGGGTTGGAGAGCACCTCGTCGCTGCGGAGCTTGTTCACTAGCCGCGAGAGGTACTGCTGCTGGTTGCCGATGCGGGCGAGGTCGCTTCCGTCGCCGATGCCCTTGCGGGTGCGCAGGAACGCCAGAGCGTCGTACCCCGTGACGACCCGCGGTCCGGGCGGCCAGTCGATACCGGCATCCGGATCGTCGATCCCCTCGCCACCGATGCAGACCTCGACGCCGCCGATCGCGTCCGTGATGTTGACGACGTTGCCGAAGCTGACCTTGGCGGCGAAGGGGATGCTCTGGCCGCTCAGTTGCGAGACGGTGTCGGCGACGCACGAGAGACCGCCGTCCTCGTACGCGCTGTTGATCGGGGCCTTGGACGCGCCCCCGAACTCCGACCCGTCGGTGCCGGTGCAGGCGGGGATCGGGATCTGCAGGTCGCGCGGGAACGACACGACGGTCACCCGGCGCGGGTTGGTGGAGACGTGCAGCAGCATGTTGACGTCGTTGCGCGAGCCCTCGTTCCCCGGGTCGCTGCACCGGGCGCCGAAGGCCTGTTTCACCTCGTCGTCGCACTCGTCGGTGCCGACGACGAGGAGCGAGAACGGCTGGTCGTACGTGCTCAGGGCCGGTGGCTGCTCGGGGGCGTCCTTGAGTGGGACCGCGGCCTCCTGCAGGCGCTCGGTCAACGACCAGGCGTAGAAGCCGCCGACGGCGACGGCGGCGACGACAGCGACGGTCAACGCGATCGCCAGGGTCTTCGCTCCACGGCGCCACCCGGACTCGGGCTTACGGCGCGCGTGCTGCGCGGGGGGCTGCGTCATCCGGGTAGTCAACCACGCCGTTCCGGGAAAGAGGGGGAACGCGGGGCGGCCGGAATCCCGGCCGCCCCGCGGACGGTTACTGGCCGCCCTCGGTGAGGGTGACGTCGATCGGCGTGTAGTCGCCGTCCACGGTGACGCCCTCGTCCTTCAGCGCGCTCAGCGCCTTCTGGATGTAGTCGTTCGAGTACGCCGACGCCGGGGGCTCGGTGGTGATGAGGTTGAGACCGTCCTGGTTCTTCGCGGCGAGCGCGCCCTTGACGGTCTTGTCCCACGCGGCGGAGTCGACGACGCCGAAGTCGCCGCCGGTCCAGATGAGCTTGTTGACTTCGTTCATCTGCCACAGCTGGTGGGTCGGTCCGACGGGGAAGGCGCTCACGCCGGGGGCGGTCGCGGCCTTGTACGTGATGTCCGCGGCCTCCGTGGGGTTGTCGCGCGCGAAGACCCAGCCCTTGATGACGGCCTTGAGGAAGCGCGTGGCGGCGTCCGCGTAGGCGGGGTCGTCGGCGAGGCGCTTCGTGTCGGCCCAGATGGCGTCCTGGAGCATGGCGCCGGCGGTGTCCTCGTACGAGATGACGTTGATGTCGTCCATCGTGTACAGCTTCCCGGTGGCGGGGTCGACCGTCTCGAGCAGCTGCGCGAGCTCGTTGTAGGTCATCGCCTGGGCGGCATCCACGTCCTTGTCCAGGAGCGCGTTCATCGAGAAGTCCTGGGTCGTGATCTTGACCGTCGTGGCATCCAGGCCCTTGTCGGCCATCGCGGCGAAGATCTCCCACTCGTTGCCGAAGCCCCACGAGCCGATGCGCTTGCCCTCGAAGTCGTCGACCTTGGTGATGCCCGAGTCCTTCCACGACACCTGGGTCGTGCCGGACTTCTGGAACACCTGGGCGATGTCGGTGAGCTCGACGCCCTGGTTCTCCATGGTGCCGAGGACCTTCGGCACCCACGCGACGGCGAAGTCGACGTCACCGGCGACGAGCGCGTCCTGCGGGACGATGTCGCCGCCGGAGGGGACGACGTCGACCTTGTCGAAGCCCTCCTCCTGGAAGTACCCCTTGTCGAGGGCGACGTAGTAGCCGGCGAACTGCGCCTGCGGCAGCCACTGCAGCTGCAGCTTGACCGAGGTCAGCGGCGTGAAGTCGGCGCTCGATTCGGCGGGCGCGCTGGAACCGCCGGCGCAGGCGGAGAGGGCGAGGGATGCCACGGCGATCCCCGCGGCCGCGCTGAGGGCGCGGCGTGTGCTGTATGTCATGGGAGTCCTTTCGGGTGCGGGTGGTGCAGGTGTGGAGCGGTGGAACCTGTTCTGTCGAGGGCGGACGGGAAGGATGCCGGTCAGGCCGGCGGACGCCCCGCACCGAGGCGCCGTGCGACGACGCGTTCGAGCAGCGAGGTGACGAGGAAGAAGACGAGACCGATCACGATGCCGCCGCCCACGAACGCCCAGGCGAGGGCGGCGCGCCCCGACTTCGCGTACGTGGCGATGGCGGTGCCGATGCCGTCGGAGGGGCCGCCGAAGTACTCGGCGACGAGGGCGGAGATCACCGCGAGGGACGCGGCGACGCGGATGCCGGTGAGCAGGTACGGCAGTGCGGTGGGGAGGGTGAGGAAGCGGAACGTCTGCGCGCCCGACGCCGCGGTCGCGCGGAACAGGTCGCGCTGCACCGGACGCGTCTGCCGCAGCCCTCGGAGCGTGTTGACGAACACCGGGACGAAGGCCGCGATGGCGGCGACCGCCTCGCGCCCGAACTGGCTGGAGGCGCCGAACATCGTGTTGAGGATCGGGGTGATCGCCACGATCGGCACGACGGCGAGCGCGGCGACCAGGGGAGCGGTCATGCCGTCCACGGGGCGCCAGGTCGCGGCCAGGGCGGCCAGCGCGACGGCGAGGACGGTGCCGGCGACGAGGCCCACCAGCGCGTTGGTGCCGGTGATCGCGGCGGCATCCACGATGAGCGGGAATCTGCCGACGAACTCGCCGAGGATCGCACCGGGATCGGGAAGCATCCGCGGGGCGCTGCCCGAGGCGACGTACGCGAACCACACGCCGAGCCCGAGGAGCCCGACGGCGACGGGCGCCGCGAACCGCAGCCAGGCCGGGAGTCGGGTGGCGGTCATCGTTCGTTCGCCCGTTGCAGGGGAGCACCGTGGAGCGCTTCGCGCACGGTGGTGACGCGGGTGAAGTACTCGGGCGATTCGCGGAGGGCTTCGTCGCGGGGGCGCCCGGGGCGGGTATCGATCACGTCGGTGATGCGCCCGGGGCGCGGGCTCATCACGACCACGCGGTCGGAGAGGAACACCGCCTCGGGAATCGAGTGGGTGACGAACACGACCGCGGCGCCGGTCTCGGCGGCGATGCGCGCGAGCTCGGTCTGCAGGCGCTCACGGGTCATCTCGTCGAGCGCACCGAAGGGCTCGTCCATGAGGAGCAGCTGCGGGGAGGCCGCGAGCGAGCGGGCGATCGCGACGCGCTGCTGCATGCCGCCGGACAGCTGGTCGGGGTAGCGGCCGACGAACTCCGAGAGCCCGACGAGCTCGGTGAGTTCGGCGACCCTCGCGTCGCGGCGGGCGCGGCTCCAGCGGTGCAGCTCGAGCGGCAGCGCGATGTTCGCGGCGACCGTGCGCCACGGCAGGAGCCCCGCCTGCTGGAACGCGATGCCGTAGTCCTGGTCGATGCGCGCCTGGCGGGCGGGCTTGCCGAAGATGGCGAGGTCGCCCGCGCTGGGCGTGTCGAGGTCGGCGATGAGACGCAGCAGCGTCGACTTGCCGCAGCCCGAGGGGCCGATGAGCGAGACGAACTCGCCGGCGGCGACGTCGAGGTCGACCCCGGTGAGGGCGGTCACCTCGCCACCGGTCGAGGGGAACACCTTCCCTACGCCGGCGGCGTGGACGGCGGGTGCGGTCATCGGATCTCCTCTCCGCGACGGAAACGGTGCAGAGTCGCACCGATGAGCGCGACGCCCGCGGCGGCGACGAGCCCGATGGCGACGGTGCCGAACGTCGGCGCCCAGGGGGCCGCGGGGTCGGATGAGGCTTGTCCTGCGAGCTGGATGAGCATGCGGCCGATGCCGCCGCGCAGCCCGATCGACACCTCGGCGACCACGGCACCGACGACGGCGGACGCGGCCGCGAGCCGCAGGGCGGGCAGCAGGTGCGGCACGGCGGCGGGGAGCCGAAGGTGGATCAGTGTCGCCCACCAGCCGGCTGCTCCCGCGTGGAACAGGTCGAGGTGCAGCGCGTCGGGGGCTTCGAGGCCGCGCAGCATGCCGATGGCGACCGGGAAGAACGCCAGGTACGAGGCGATCAGCGCGACCGAGAACCACTGCGGCCACGGGAAGACCCCGGCGCGGTCGATCTGGTTGCCGAGCGCGTTGACGACGGGGGCGAAGGCGATGAGCGGGACGATCTGGCTCACCACGATCCACGGCAGCAGGCCCCACTCCACGAGCCGCCAGCGCTGCATGACGATGCCCAGGATGCCACCGACCACGACGCCGATGAGCCACCCCAGGGCAGCGAGGCCCAGGGTCGTCCCGGCGGCTTCGAGCACCGAGACGATCAGGGGCGGGGTGTCACCGCCGCTGGTCGGCGCGAACATCCGCGCGATCATGTCCCACACGTGCGGCATGGCCCGGTCGTGCGTGCGGGGGAGCAGGATGACGCCGGATCCCGCGGAGCCGTCGCCGCCGACGGTGACGCCTTCGGCGGGCCCGAGCAGCTTGTACAGCTCCCACAGCGCCACGACCGCGGCGACCCCGGCGACGCCCCAGCCCACGCGAGCGAGGCCGACACCGCGACGGCGGCGGGCGCGTGGCATCCCACCGCCGTCGTCGGGGACGATCGAGGTCACCGACCCCGGGGCGATCGCCTGATCGGTCACCACTTCGCCGTCACCGGGGGAGTGAGCGCGGGGATGACGGTCTCGCCGTAGACCCGCATCGTCTCCTCCTTGTTGTCGTGCTGGAGGTAGCCGGCGAACTGCGTGACGCCCAGCGCCCGCAGCTTCTCGAGCTTGGCGATGTGCTCCTCCGCGGTGCCGAGCACGCAGAACCGCTCCACGATCTCGTCGGGGACGAAGTCGACGTGGTCGTTGCTGCTCTTGCCGTGCGAGTTGTAGTCGTAGCCCGTGCGTCCCGCGATGTAGTCGGTGAGCGCCGCGGGGACGTCCGAGCCCTCCCCGTACTTCGCGACGATGTCGGCCACATGGTTGCCGACCATGCCGCCGAACCAGCGGCACTGCTCGATCATGTGCGCGCGGCTCTCCGGTGTGTCCTCGCCGATGTACATGGGGGCGGCGACGCAGAACGCGATCTCGTCGGGGTCGCGGCCGACGTTCTCCGCGGCCCGGCGGACCGTCGTGATCATCCACTCCGCGATGTCGAGGTCGGCGAGCTGCAGGATGAAGCCGTCGCCGACCTCTCCGGTGAGCTTGAGCGCGAGCGGACCGTAGGCGGCGACCCACACGTCGAGCTTCGATCCGCGGCTCCACGGGAACTGCAGCGTCGCCCCGTTGTACTCGACGGCGCGGGAGTTGCCGAGCTCGCGGATGACGTGGATCGACTCCCGCAGCGCCTTCAGCGTCGTCGGGCGACCGTTGGTGACGCGCACCGCGGAGTCACCGCGGCCGATACCGCAGATCGTGCGGTTGCCGTACATCTCGTTGAGGGTCGCGAACGTGGATGCCGTGACGGTCCAGTCGCGGGTCGCGGGGTTCGTGACGAACGGGCCCACCGTGACCCGACGCGTGGCCGCGAGGATCGCCGAGTGCACGACGTACGGCTCCTGCCACAGCAGGTGCGAGTCGAACGTCCACACGTGGCTGAAGCCGTGCGCCTCGGCGAGCTGCGCGAGCTGCACCGTGCGGGCCGCGGGCGGGTTGGTCTGCAGGACGACGCCGAAATCCATGGGAGCCCCTCTCAGACCAGGTACTGGCTCAGGCCGCGCTTGACGAAACGCCCGTCGCCCTTGGTGCCGAGGTACGCGCCGTCGTCGACGACGACCTTGCCGCGGGAGATGACGGTGTCGACGTGCCCGTCGATCTCGAAGCCCTCCCACGCGGAGTGGTCCATGTTCATGTGGTGGGTCTTGCCCACCCCGATGGACGTGTGCCCGGCCGGGTCGTACACGACGATGTCGGCGTCGGCGCCGGGGGCGATGACGCCCTTCTGGCCGTACATGCCGAACATGCGCGCGGGGGTCGTGCTGGTGAGCTCCACCCACCGTTCGAGCGTGATCTGGCCGGTGACGACGCCCTGGTACATGAGGTCCAAGCGGTGTTCGACCGAGCCGATGCCGTTGGGGATCGCGCGGAAGTCGCCCTGACCGAGCGTCTTCTGGTCCTTCATGCAGAACGGGCAGTGGTCGGTGGAGACCATCTGGATGTCGTTGGTACGCAACGCCTGCCACATGTGGTGCTGGTGGCCCTCGTGCTTCGACCGCAACGGCGTCGAACACACCCACTTCGCGCCCTCGAAGTCGCCCCACTCCTCGCTCGACGCCCCCAGCTGGTCCTCGAGCGAGAGGTAGAGGTACTGCGGGCAGGTCTCGCCGAACACGTTGTGGCCGTTGTCGCGTGCCCACGCGAGCTGCTCGACCGCCTGCTTCGCGCTCACGTGCACGACGTACAGCGGCGCGCCGGTGAGGTTCGACAGCATAATGGCGCGGTGCGTGGCCTCCTCCTCCATCTGCCAGGCGCGCGCGACGCCGTGGAAGTAGGGGGAGGTCTTGCCCTTCTCGACCAGTTGCTCGGCGAGCACGTCGATCACCGGGCCGTTCTCGGCGTGCATCATCGTCAGGAGGCCGGTGTCCGCGGCCACCTGCATCGCGCGGAGGATCTGCGCGTCGTCGGCGTAGAAGACGCCCGGATACGCCATGAACATCTTGAAGCTCGAGATGCCCTCGTCGACGAGCCCGGGCAGAGCCGCGAGGGAGTCGGCATCCACCCCTCCGACGATCTGGTGGAAGCCGTAGTCGATCGCGCAGTTGCCCGCCGCGAGTTCGTGCCAGTGCGCGAGGCCGTCCTGTACGCGCTCGCCGGCGCGCTGCACCGCGAAGTCGACGATCGTCGTCGTGCCGCCCCAGGCGGCGGCGCGGGTGCCGGTCTCGAACGTGTCCGACGCGCTCGTGCCGCCGAACGGCAGCTGCATGTGGGTGTGGGCGTCGATGCCGCCGGGGATCACGTACTTCCCCGTGGCGTCGATCACCCGATCGACGGATGCCGCGAGGTCATGACCGAGCAGCGTCGAGCCGGGCGCGAGGACGGCGGCGATCGTCTCGCCGTCGAGGAGGACGTCGGCGGCGGAGCGTCCGGTCGCCGAGACGACCGTGCCGCCGGTGAGGAGGGTCGTGGTCATCTCACGCCTCCACGATCTCGCCGTAGGTGTCGGGACGGCGGTCGCGGTAGAACTGCCAGTCGTCGCGCATCTGCTGCACGAGGTCGAGATCGAGGTCGCGGATGAGGATCTCCTCGTGCTCCGACGAACCGGCGGCGCCGACCAGGTTGCCGCGCGGGTCGATGACCTGGCTCGTGCCGTAGAACGTCACGGCATCGTCGCCGTACTCGTTGTCCTCGCGGCCGACGCGGTTGGGCTGCAGAACGAAGTACCCGTTGGCGACGGCGGCGCAGGGGCCCTCGACCTCCCACAGTCGGTTCGAGAGCCCGGGCTTGGTGGCGTTGGGGTTGAACACCATGTGCGCGCCGTTGAGGCCCAGTTCGCGCCAGCCCTCGGGGAAGTGGCGGTCGTAGCAGATGTACATGCCGACCTTGCCGACGGCCGTGTCGAACACGGGGTACCCGAGGTTGCCCGGTCGGAAGTAGAACTTCTCCCAGAACTTGTCGAGGTGCGGGATGTGGTTCTTGCGGTACTTGCCGAGGACCGTGCCGTCGGCGTCGACGAGCACGGACGTGTTGTAGTACACCCCGGTCTGCGCCTCCTCGTAGATGGGGAGGACGCTCACGATGCCGAGCTCCTTCGCGAGCGCGGCGAACCGCTGCACGATGGGCCCGTCCGCGGGTTCGGCGAAGCGGTAGTACTTCTGATCCTGCGTGATACCGAAATAGGGGCCGTAGAACAGCTCCTGGAAGCACACCACCTCGGCGCCCTGCGCCGCGGCATCCCGCGCAAACTGCTCGTGCTTGTCGAGCATCGACGCCTTGTCGCCGGTCCAGGTGGTCTGCGTGATCGCGGCGCGTACCGTCGTCATGGTCCCCTCGTTCCCCCGGGGCGTCGCGACTCGCCTCCGTCGCTGCCGACGGGCGAAGGCCCCAGTTCTGTTACTGTCGCGCCTGAACATTTCTCGACGATTTCCACGAGTGACACCGCCGTAAATTGGGGAAGCGATGATTCCGGCCGACTCCTTCGTCGAGCGCACGTCGGCGGGATTGGCGGCGGAGATCGCCCGTCTCGTCAGCGACGGGACGCTCGCGCCCGGGGAGCGGCTGCCCACCGTGCGCGACGTCGCCGCGGCCCTCGGCGTCTCGACCGGAACCGTCGCGTCGGCCTGGCGCGCGCTCGCCGACGCGGGCGTCGTGTTCTCGCGCGGCCGGGCGGGCACCTTCGTCCGCGCCGAACGCCGCGAGTGGCTGAGTCCCCGGGTGCAGGGCATGGCGGCCGAGCGCGTGCCCGGCGCACCCCGCGGCCTCGGGGCCGGGCGGGACGTCGCGGCGCTCCGGCTCGACCTGTCTCTCGGCACCCCCGACCCCGCGATGCTGCCCTCGATCGAGCGGGCGCTGGCCCTCGCCCGTCCGCGCGCCGACACCGGCCGCTATCACGACCTGCCGGTGCTGCCCGATCTGTACGACGTGCTCCGCGACCAGTGGCCCGTGCGCGGCGTCGAGGCGCTGACCGTCGTGGACGGCGCGCTCGACGGCATCTCCCGCACCCTCGATCAGGTGGTGCGGTTCGGCGACCGCGTCGCGGTGGAGTCGCCCGGGTTCCCGTACTTCTTCGACCTGATCGAGGCCGCCGGCGCCGTCCCGGTGACGCTCGAGACCGACGCCGACGGCGTGCTCCCGGCCTCGCTCGCCCGCGCGCTCGCCCTCGGACCGTCCGCGGTGCTGCTGCAGCCGCGCGCGCAGAACCCGACGGGGGTGTCGATGTCGCTCGAGCGTGCGCGACGGCTCGCGAACGTGCTGCTGAGCGTCCCCGGCGGCACGCGGGTGACCGTGATCGAGGACGACCACTCCGCCCTCATCGCGAGCGCCCCGCCCGTGACGCTCGCGCTGTGGCTTCCGGCCCAGGTCGTGCACGTGCGCGGCTTCTCGAAATCGCACGGCCCCGATCTGCGCATCGCCGCCCTCGGCGGGCCGTCCGCGATCGTCGACCGCATCGTGCGCCGCCGCATGCTCGGCCCCGGCTGGACCTCGCGCCTGCTGCAGTCCGTGCTGTACGAACTGCTCACCGATCCGCGCTCGACCGCCCCGGTGGCCACCGCGCGGTTGATCTACCGCGACCGCCTCGACCGGCTCGCCGCCGCTCTCCGCCGCCTCGGCATCGACGTCGGCGACCCCGACGGCATCAATCTCTGGATGCCGGTGCGCGACGAACGCGCGGCGCTCGTGCACGCGGCGGCGGAGGGCATCGGCATCGCCGCGGGGGCGCCGTTCGTGATCGATTCCGCGGCGGACGCGCCTCCCTGCGGACGCGTGCGTGTCACGGCGGGCTCGGTCGTGGAGAACGTCCGGCTCGTCGCCGAGGCGCTCGCGCGTGCCGCGTCGGCGGCACCGCTCGCATGAGCGCGTCAACCCCGGATCCGGTGTCGGCGGGGGCTTCTAGGGTGGATGCCATGACTGTTCCCTCTGTCCAGCTCAATGACGGAAACTCCATCCCCCAGCTCGGCTACGGCGTGTTCCTCGTGCCCGCCGACGACGCCGAGCGCGCCGTGTCCGAGGCCCTTGAGGTCGGCTACCGCCACATCGACACCGCCGCGATCTACCGCAACGAAGAGGGTGTCGGCCGCGCCATCGCCTCCAGCGGCATCCCGCGCGACGAGCTCTTCATCACGACGAAGCTCTGGAACGACCGGCACGACGGCGAAGAGCCGCACGCCGCGATCGACGAGAGCCTGCAGAAGCTCGGCCTCGACAGCGTCGACCTGTACCTCATCCACTGGCCGACGCCGAAGAACGACAACTACGTGCACGCGTGGCAGAAGATGATCGAGATCCGCGAGGCGGGCAAGACCCGCTCGATCGGCGTCTCGAACTTCCTCGTGCCGCACCTCGACCGCATCGTCGCCGAGACCGGCGTGACCCCGGTCGTCGACCAGATCGAGCTGCACCCGGCGCTCAGCCAGCGCGAGATCCGCGCGTGGGGCGCCGAGCACGACATGCACATCGAGTCGTGGGGCCCGCTCGGCCAGGGCAAGTACGACCTGTTCGAGATCCCCGCGGTGAAGGACGCCGCGGAGGCGCACGGTAAGTCGCCCGCCCAGGCGGTGCTGCGCTGGCACATCCAGCACGGCCTCATCGTGTTCCCGAAGTCGGTGCGCCGCGAGCGCCTGGAAGAGAACTTCGACCTGTTCGACTTCGAGCTCACCGCCGACGAGATGGCCGCGATCGACCAGATCGACCCGGGCGACGACTCCGGCCGCGTCGGCACCCACCCCGACGACCTCAACTGAGGACGGACGAGACACTGAACCGCCTCGCGAACGCCTCGAGCCCCTACCTGCGCCTCCACGCCGACAATCCCGTCGCGTGGTTCCCGTGGGGGCCCGAGGCGTTCGCGCTCGCGGCCGAGAGAGACGTCCCCGTGATGGTCTCGATCGGCTACAGCACCTGCCACTGGTGCCACGTCATGGCGCGGGAGTCGTTCCAGGATGCCGAGACCGCGGCGCTCGTGAACGACGGGTTCGTGGCGATCAAGGTCGACCGCGAGGAGCATCCCGACGTCGATGCGGCGTACCTCGACGCCGCCTCCGCGTTCACGCCCCACCTCGGCTGGCCGCTGACCGCGTTCGCCACGCCCGAGGGCCGCATCTTCTACGCGGGCACCTACTTCCCGCCGCAGCCGCGCGGGCAGCTCCCGTCGTTCCGGCAGGTGCTCGCCGCCGTGCGCGAGGCGTGGACCGAGCGGCGGGGAGAAGTGGATGCCACCGGTGCCTCTCTTCGCGAAGCCCTCGCGTCCGCGGCTCCCGCCGCCGCCGACGCGATCCCCGACGCCGAGGCGCTGGTCGCCGCCGTCACCGACATCGTGTCCCGGGAGGATCGCGAGTTCGGCGGGTTCGCCGCCGGCGCCTCCCTCGACTCCCCGAAGTTCCCCAACACCCCTGTGCTGCGGCTGCTCCAGCACCCCGCGCTGACGTCCCTCGTCCCCGACGCCGGCGCCGTGGCATCCCGCGCTCTGTCCGCCATGACGGCGTCGGAGCTGCGCGACCCCGTGGAGGGCGGATTCTTCCGCTACGCCACGCGCCGCGACTGGACCGTCCCGCACTACGAGCGCATGCTCACCGACAATGCCGGGCTCATCGAGGTCGCCCTCGCCGCGGGCGACGACGCGACCGCCGCCGAGACCGCGGGGTTCCTCGTCGACGTGCTGCAGCTGCCCTCCGGCGGGATCGCCGCCGCTCAGGACTCCGAGTCGATCATCGACGGCCAGCGCTCCGAGGGCGGGTACTACCGCACCGCCGATCGCACCGACCTCGCGCCGCCCGCCCTGGATGCCAAGGTCGTCACCGGCTGGAACGGGCACGCGATCGCGGCGCTCGCCGCCGCCGGTGCCCGCACCGATCCGCGGTTCGTCGAGGCCGCGCGCTGGGCGGCCGACACCGTGCTCGAGAACAACGTCGCCGACGACGGCACGCTCCGCCGCGCCTCGCTCGACGAGATCCGCTCGTCCGCCCCGGCGACGCTGGAGGATTACGGCGGTCTTGCCCGCGGCCTCCTTGCCCTCGGCCGCGTGACCGGGGAGGTCGCGTACGCCGAGCGCGCGCGGGCCCTGGTCGACGTGTGCCTTGAGGGCGATGGCATCCGTCCGCCCGGCGGCGGCGACCCCGTGCTGGCGGTGCAGGGGATGCAGCCGCAGGGCGTCCCGAGCGACGGCGCGGCTCCCTCGGGACCGTCGGCGTTCGCCGCCGCGGCCCTCGACCTCTGGCGCCTCGGCGCGGGGGAGCGCTACCGCGCGGCAGCCGAGACCCTGGTCCGCGTCGCCGCACCCGCCGCCCTCGCGGCGCCGCTCGCGTACGGCGCGATCCTCGAGGTCGCCCTCGGCCTCGCGACACCGCCGCGTCAGGTGGTCGTGGTGGGCGAGACGGACGCCGCCCTCGCCGACGCCGCGCGCCGGGTCGCCGCCGACGTGGTCGCGGTGGTCACGCCCGCGCAGGCGCAGGATTTCGCCCGCGCCGGATTCGAGCTCTTCGAGGGCAAGGTCTCGCGCGACGGCGCCGCCACGGCATACGACTGCCGCGCTTTCACGTGCGCGCTGCCCACGACGGATCCGGCCGCGCTGGTGCCACCCGCCGGGTGACGAAGCCGGCGCTCGGCGCGGGACGTGCGGCGCCCCCGGTACGCTGGGCAGGGGCGTTGATCGGACGTCGGTCATGCCGTCGAGAAGAGGGATCACAGATGGCTGCAAGCAAGAGGGCACTGGTCACGGGCATCACGGGCCAAGACGGAGGGCACCTTGCCGAGCTTCTGCACG